>NZ_JASCTH010000006.1:181561-338965 GCF_030009775.1 Actinoplanes sandaracinus
GCCCCCCGCCGGGCGCCGGGGGGGGGCGCGGGCCCGCCGGGCGGGCCCCCCCCGCTCGGGGAGCCACGTGAGGGCGTGGTCCGGCGGGCGGGCCTCGGCGGTGTACAGAAGCAGAGGCTGTGCACAGGATCAGAGGCTGTGTGCAAGATCAGAGGCTGAAGAGGGACTCCAGGTAGACCGCGACGCCGTCCTCGTCGTTGGTGCCGGTCACCTCGTCGGCGACCGCGCGCAGCGCGGGATGGGCGTTGCCGACGGCGACACCACGGCCTGCCCAGCTCAGCAGCGGGATGTCGTTGGGCATGTCGCCGAAGGCGACCACCTGGTCGGCGGTGATGCCCTGGCGTTCGCAGAGCCAGGCCAGGCCGGCCGCCTTGGTCACGCCGGCCGCCGAGATCTCCACGAGAGCGGACGAGGACGAGCGGGTGGCCTCGACCCGGTCGCCGAGTGTGCTGCTGACCAATGCCAGGAAGTCGTCGGGGTCGGCGGTGTCCGAGCGGGCCAGAAGCTTGACGGCCGGCAGCGAGGTCAGCTCTTCGGCCGAGGCGATCACCCGGACCCGGTGGTCGTGCTCCCAGCGGATCAACCAGGTGTCCTCGTGGAGGAAGGCACGGCCGTCCTCGATCTCGACGGCGAGGGAGATGTCGGGCACGGCGTCGCGCAGCCGTTTCGTCACGTCGAGCAGCATCTCGGCGGCGAGTGGCTGGGCGCGCAGCACCTGGTCGTTGTCGGGGTCGTAGATCACCGCGCCGTTCGCGCAGATCGCCGGCAGCGGGGCCGGCAACTGGTCGTAGAGCTGCTGCAGCCAGCGCAGCGGCCGGCCGGTGACGACGACCACCGGCACCGGAATGCGGGCCAGCACATCGAGGGTGCGTGGGCTCAGGGTGCGCTCGCTGGTGATCAGCGTGCCGTCGATGTCTGAGGCGACGAGCCGCCAGGGCCCCTCGGGATCGGCTTGCATCACCTCGACAATAGCCGGTCCAGATAGACGGCGACGCCGTCCTGATCATTGGTCAGCGTCACATCGTCGGCGACCGCCATAAGCGTGGGATGGGCGTTCGCGACGGCGACCCGGCCCCAGCCCGCCCAGGCGAACATCGGCAGGTCGTTGGGCATGTCACCGAAGACCAGGACGTCGGACGGGTCCACTCCGACGGCCTCGGCGACCACCGACAGGCCGGTGCCCTTGTCGACGCCGGCCGGGCAGATCTCCACGTAGTCGAGACCGGCCTGGGTGACCGTCGCCAGGTCGGTCGGCACCACCCGGTGGGCCGCGGCGAGCAACTCGTCGACGCCCAGCTCGAAGGACCGGGCGAATGCCTTGATCACCTCGCCGCCGAGGCACTCGGCGCGGGTGCGGGACTCGACGGTGACGGGGTAGCGCCAGGTCGGGTCGTAGTCACCCCAGAGCGGGGCGTCGTCGTGCTCCAGCGCCTCGAACATGACCGAGAGCGGGCCGGCCACCGACTCCAGGGCGCCGAGCGCCTCGCCCAGCGCAGTGCCGGGCATGCGGGCCTGCCGTAGGTAGCGGGAGTCCGCCAGATCGAGCACCCAGCCGCCCTGCGCCAGCACCAGGAAGTCGGCGACGCGGATGTCGTTGCGGGTCAGAGAGGTGAGACGCGGGCCGCGCCCGGTGGCGGCCACGATCCGGATGCCGGCGGCGCGGACCCGGTCGAGAACCTCATGGGTGTACGCCGAAACGGTGTCGTCAGTGCGAACCAGTGTGCCGTCGAGATCCGTGGCGATCAGCTTGGGAAGCCCGGGCTTCATCGAAACCTCCGTGGGTCGGCTGACCCCCGCGGAGGGCGGAAGGTGAACGCTACACCGCTCGGCTACCAGCTGCCATCACATCTGGTAGCCGAGCGGTTGCGCTTACTTGAAGGGTTCGAGCACGTCGCGCCCGCCGAGGAACGGCTGGAGCGCTTTCGGCACCCGCACCGAGCCGTCCGGCTGCTGGTGGTTCTCCAGGATCGGGATCAGCCACCGGGTCGTCGCGAGCGTCCCGTTCAGCGTCGCGACGGTCTGCGGCTTGCCGTTGTCGTCGCGGTAACGGATGTTGAGCCGGCGGGCCTGGAAGGTCGTCGTGTTCGACGTCGAGGTCACCTCGCGGTAGCGGTTCTGCGACGGCACCCACGCCTCGCAGTCGAACTTGCGGACCGCGCTCGATCCGAGGTCACCGGCGGCCACGTCGATCACCCGGTAAGGAATCTCGACCTTGGCCAGCATCTCCTCCTCCATGGCGAGTAGGCGCTGGTGTTCCTCGGCCGCGTCCTCGGGGCGGCAGAACGAGAACATCTCCACCTTGTCGAACTGGTGGACCCGGAGGATGCCGCGCACGTCCTTGCCGTGCGAGCCGGCTTCCCGGCGGTAACACGACGACCAGCCGGCATAGCGGCGCGGCCCGTCGAGGTCGAGGATCTCGTTCGAGTGGTACGCCGCGAGCGCCACCTCCGAGGTGCCGACCAGATAGAGATCGTCGGCCTCCAGCCGGTAGACCTCGCTGGCGTGGGCGCCCAGATAACCGGTGCCCTCCATCGACTCGGGCCGGACCAGGGTCGGCGTGATCGACGGGATGAAGCCGTGCTCGACCGCCTGCTGGATGGCGAGTTGCAGCATGCCGAGCTGTAGCAGCGCGCCCACGCCGGTGAGGAAGTAGAACCGCGACCCCGAGACCTTCGCGCCGCGTTCGGTGTCGATCGCGCGCAGAGCCTCGCCGATCTCCAGGTGGTCCTTCGGGTTCTCGATCTGCGGGAGGTCGCCGACCTCGCGCAGCACCACGAAGTCGTCCTCACCGCCGGGAGGGGCACCCTCGACCACGTTCGACACGGCCATGTGCGCCCGCTTCAGCGCCTGCTCGGCCTCACCGGCGGCGGCCTCGGCCGCCTTCACCTCAACGGCCAGATCCTTGGTACGCGTCAGCAGCGCCGCACGCTCGTCCCCGGAAGCCTTCGCGACCTCTTTGCCGATGGACCGCTGCTCCGCGCGGACCGCCTCGAACCGCTGGGTGGCGGCTCGGCGCTCGGCGTCGGCACGCAGCAGATCGTCGACGAGGTCGGTGGACTCACCGCGCAGCCGCTGGCTGGCGCGGATCAGGTCGGGGTCTTCACGAAGCAGACGCAGGTCAATCACGGTTGTCGAGCCTACCGGCGTCCGGGTCCGGTCAGCACCCGGATATCCCCCGGTGTCACGATCGGTGGGGCTGGTCCAGCTCGCCGGGCACTGAGGCGAACGGCGTGGTCGGGGTGATGCTCAGGTCGAGCGGGTCCTCGTCCGGCGTCTCGTCCGCCCGGGCGGGCTTGCGCGCCGTCGTGCCGGTGGGCCGCCACAGGGCGATCAGCGCGGCGCTCACCGCGGCCAGCGCGCACCACAGCCCTCGCCCGAGCGCGACCCGCAGGGGAGCCATGTCCAGGGGATAGTGCTGCGGGATCAGGACGCTCACCCGGCTGAGATGCTGAACCAGCGCCAGGACCAGCGCGAGGAGCACGCCGCCCACCGCGAAGCCGGCGAGTCTCGTGAACGGCCGGCCGGCGGGCGGGCCGAACAGGGTCAGCACGACCGCGACCGCCAGCAGCAGCAGCCCGGCCACGTAGCCGCCGCCCGCTCCGCCGAGGTCGATCAGGGTGCCGAGGACGATCCGTTCCTCGCTCAGGTTCTCCGATCCGAGCGTCAGCCCGTCCATCGTGGTGGTCTGCCACTCGGAGACCAGCGAACCGAAAGCCGCCACGGCGCCCAGAGCCGCCGTCAGCACCGGCAGGCGCTGGTCGTCGAGCAGGCCGCGGAGGAACGCCCGCCGGGCCGGCTGACGATCGGGCTCTCCTTCGGCGGCACCGAAGCTGATCACCGACGGGGACTGAGGATCCACGGCCATGGGATCCATGATGGCCCCTCGCCCGGTCGGCGGACCAACGGGCGAGATATCGGATAGCGTTCTGGTCATGCCTATTCGTTCTTCTTCTGCCCGCTGGGAAGGGAACCTCACCGAGGGTTCCGGCACCGTCAAGACCGGCAAGGGTGGCCTTCAGGGCGCCTACTCCTTCAAGTCGCGTTTCGAGGAGGGCGAGGGGACCAACCCCGAGGAACTGATCGCGGCCGCACACGCCGGCTGCTTCTCGATGGCCTTCTCGAAGGGCCTCGCCGACGCGGGCTTCACCCCCACGTCGGTGGAGACCGTGGCGAAGGTCCATCTCGACAAGACCGACGCCGGTTTCGGCGTCTCCCGCATCGACCTGGAGACCGTCGGCGACGTTCCCGGCATCGACGATGCCAAGTTCCAGGAGCTCGCCGAGGGCGCCAAGGAGAACTGCCCGATCTCTCGCCTGCTCAAGCCGGGCGCGGAGATCAGCCTCGTCGCGAAACTGGCCTGACACAGTCCGGTCCGGCGCGGTCCTTTGCCCGGCCGCGCCGGAAACGCGGGCACAATGGGCTCGTGCCGGTCGAGATGAGTCAGGAACGTTTCGAGGAACTGGTCGGCGAGGCCCTCGACGAGGTGCCGGTCGAGCTGATGTCGCTGCTGAACAACGTGGTCTTCCTGGTCGAGGACGCGCCGGCGGACGGCGGCGACGACCTGCTCGGCCTCTACGAGGGCACCGCGCTCACCGAGCGTGGGTGGGACTACGCCGGTGCGCTGCCCGACCGCATCACCATCTATCGGCTGCCCACGCTCAAGTTCTGCGAGAGCGAGGAGGACGTGGTCGACGAGGTCGCGATCACGGTGGTGCACGAGATCGCCCACCATTTCGGGATCGACGACCAGCGGCTGCACGAACTCGGTTGGGGCTGACGGGTTGTCTCCGCGACCTACGCTGGCCTCATGCGCAGCGATCTCTTCTCGGCCGAGAACCTTGAGAAAGAACACAGCCAGCCGGGCCTCCGGCTGCAAAACTCGAAACTCCTCAAAGCCGAGCTGAACGGCGAGTTCATGGCCCGGACCGGCTCGATGGTGGCCTATCAGGGGCAGGTGACCTTCGAGGCGCTCGGCTCCGGCGGCCTCGGCAAGTTCCTCAAGCAGAAGCTGACCGGCGAGGGTGTCCCGCTGATGCGGGTCCGCGGCAACGGCGACGTCTTCCTCGCCGAGAACGCCGCCGACATCCACCTGATCGACCTGGAGCCGGGCGACGCCCTCTCGATCAACGGGGCGAACGTGCTGGCCTTCGACTCCTCGCTGAAGTACGACATCAAGATGGTCGGCGGTGCCGGCATGATGTCCAACGCCGGCCTGTTCAACTGCGTCTTCTCCGGTCACGGGCGGATCGCGGTCACCACCAAGGGCACGCCCGTGGTGCTCAACGTCGACCAGCCCACCTTCGTCGACCCGCAGGCCGCGATCGCCTGGTCGGCCAGTCTGCAGACCGGTTTCCACAAGGCCGAGCAGTTCAACCTCGGCACCCTGCTGGGCCGCACCACGGGTGAGCGTTTCACGATGAGCTTCGCCGGCCAGGGCTTCGTCATCGTGCAGCCGTCCGAGGAGCCGCCGGCCGGCCTGGCCGGCGCCGGCGGCAAGAAGGAGTCCAGCAGCGGTGGCGGCGGCATCCTGAGCGACCTGTTCGACGACTAGGCGCGCCCGCCGGCGGTCACGACCCGGAGCGCAGCCGTGCCAGCCAGGCCGCCGAGTCGGCGAAATCGCCGTCGGACAGGCCCGGCGGCGCCGCCACCGGCGGCTCCGGCTGGAGGCGGTGCTTGGGGTAACTGCCCAGGAAGCGGACCTCGGCGCAGATCCGGCGGAGACCCTGGAGGGCTTCGCCGAGCCGCGGTTCGGCGACGTGGCCGGTGCAGTCCAGGAAGAAGAAGTACGTCCCCAACTGCTCCCCGGTCGGCCGGGACTCGATCCGGGACAGGTTGATGCCGCGCACGGCCAGTTCGGTCAGCACCGCGAGGAGCGCGCCGACCTGGTCGTGCCGGATGGACACGGCCAGCGAGGTGACGTCGTCGCCGGTCGGGGCGGCCGGCGGACCGGGGCGGGTGAGCAGCGCGAAGCGGGTGACGGCCTCAGCCCGGTCGGCCACCTTTTCGGCGAGCACGGCCAGTTTGTTACGGCTCACGCCGATCGGGGCGCACAGGGCCGCGTCATGCTCCCCTGCTGCCGCGCTGATCGCCGCCGCCGCGTTGGAGAGCACGTCGACCACCACCGCGTCCGGCGCGTTCGCCTGCAGCCAGCGGCGGCACTGGGCCGAGGCCTGCGGGTGCGCGGCGATCGAGCGGATGTCCGCGAGCGGGGTCAGGCGGCGAGCGGCGAGCACGAACTCGACCGGCAGCAGCACCTCGCGCGTGATCATCAGAGGGCTTCCGGTGATCAGTTCGTCGAGCGTGACCGAGACCGCGCCACCTACCGAGTTCTCCACCGGGACGAGAGCAGCGTCCGCCTCGCCGGCGCGCACCGCCTCAAGGGCCTCGGGCACACTGCGCGCCGGGGTGCGAACCCCGTGCTCAGCTGCGGGAATGGTGCGCAGGGCCGCTTCGGTGAACGTGCCCTCCGGACCGAGGTACGCGAAGCGGGTGGGCGGCGTTCCGGGCATTTTCCAGAGTCTAGGGGCTGCCGCACCCATCTCGCGAGAGCAAGGCCGGGTGGCACGGGTCTGGTCAGAAACCGCAGGCCAGCGCCCGGATGCCCGCCGGGGCCTCGGCTTTCACCTGGGGATTGCACACGTCGGTGCCGGCAGTGACGAGTGTGAGGGCCGCTCCGACGCCGGTGGCGACCACCGAGAGCGGCTCCGCCCCGGTCATCCCGATCATGGTGAAGCTCCAGGTCCCCGAGCAGTAGGGGCCGTCCACCACGGCCAGGTCGCCCTCCGGGACGGCGGGATCCTTCTTCGCCAGGTCGACGACCTGTGCGCCGGTGGGCTCGCCGGCGCACCGGGCGGCCCGTGAGGGGGTGGGGCTCGGTGACGTGGCGGCCGGCGTGGTCGGGGTGGCCGGTCTGGTGGTCGCGGCCGGCGGCGGGGTTCCGTTGCCCGGCAGGGTCGGCAGCGTCACGGCCGGTGGGGACCAGGCCGTCGTCGGGGCGGCCGAGGGCGCGAGCCCACCGGCGGGCAGGCCGCCGCTGACCCGTGGCAGAGGCGGCCGGGTCGGCAGGCTCTCGGGCGGTGAGCCGCAGGCGGCGCTCAGCAGCAGGGCGCCCACGACCAGTGGAAGGCGGAGCGTGCGGGGGGACACGGCCTCATGGTAGGAGCCGCGAGGTCAGCTGGCGATACGGTGGCCCGCGGCGGCGAGAGTATTGACCGCCTCGGTCAGCCGCACCGTGGGCACCAGCAGGTAATCCGTGTCGTACGTCGAGAAGGTCACGATGTTGACGCGGGCGTCGGCGAGCGGCCCCACCAGCGAGGCGAGCACCCCGGTCATGGCCAGAGTGAGGTCCGCGACGCGGAAGCACCGCCAGGCCGTGTCGACGATCGCGCCCTCGGGCACCCGGTCGTTGGGGCAGATCACCGAGAGCTCGTCGACGCCCCAGGTCACCGAGATGACCGTCTTGTCGTCCGGACCTGCGGTGAGCGAGGAGGGCAGGGATGAGCCGGCGGGAAGCCGACACACCGCGTATTCACCCGGTAACAGGTCTAGATCGAGCATCTTCGCAGACTACGTTGCGGATCTGTAACAACCAATGGTTGCTACCTGCGGTGAACGCCACATCGTAGTGAACAAAAGGGATGTCAGTACCGTACCGGGGACAGGAAGGTCAGGGTTCCGCCCACGCGGTCGCCGGCCATCAGGGGTGTCGAGATCGCGTCGACCGTGAGAGGGGTCTCACCCTCGCCCGGCACGACCCGCATCAGGCCGCGGGCCAGTCGCTCGCTGCGGAGTGCGAGCAGGGGCGGGATGTTGTCCGTCTCCTGCTCCTCCAGGCGGCCGCCACCCGCGGTGAAGTCGATGAGGTGCAGTGCCGTGTTGAGCCGCAGGCCGATGGCCTCGGACGGCTTGCCCAGGCCGAGCATCTCGCTGCACGACGCCGACAACGCGAGTATCAGGCCGTCGGCTCCGATGACCAGGCAGGGCTCGTCCGCCGTCGTGACCGTCATCGTCCAGCGCTCGACGCTGGTGACGAACTCGGCCTCCGAAGGTGTCCGGGCCTGAGGGACGAACGCTCCCGAGAGGGAGAGCTCAACATGCGCCACCGGCTCCTCCTCGCTCCTCGTTGACGTCGAGGCCGACGCGGAAACGTCGGCCTCGACGGCGTCGTCAGGAACGTTACCGGCGGGTCAGCCGCTTGTCAGCGGCCGTCCGTCCGTCGCCGTACGACGAGTAGGCGTGACCGGGCCGATAAGGCGCGTTCGACCAGGTGCCCGGATGGTGGGCGACGGCCGACAGCTTGTTCGCGGTGGCCGGGGAGATCTTCGCCCCGCCGGCGATCAGCAGGCGGTCGAGCTCCTTGTCGGTGGAGACCAGACAGTCCTTCGGCAGGCCGTGAACGCTGATCACGCCGGAACCGACGAAGGTGAGCACGGCGGTCACCGGGACGTTGAGCCCGACGACGGCGGAGATCGCCTTGGCGGCGCGACGGGCGTCACGGCGAGCCTCGGAGATGTACTCCGGGCGCTTCCCGTTGATCTGGACCACATCACCGGCGATGAGGACCCGGGATCGGCCGTGATCGGCGACCGTGATGGCGAAGACGCCACCGGGGCCGATCGCGAGGAATCCGGCGCGGTCGTCGGCCGGGTTGGGCTCGTAGTAGGCCTGCGAGATGTCGGTGCGCGGCCAGTCCACGATGTGCCAGTTGGGCCCGAGGCGGTCGAGGCGTGTGAGAGCGCGTGCTCCGGCGGCCTCGAGGCGGCGTGCGCCCCGCTCGGCGCGACGGCGGCGCGCCCACTCGGCCGGGGTGGGCATCCGCTGCGTGTCCTCCAGGAAGGACGGCGTCGGACGTGTCCGGTCGACGGGTGTGAGAGTTTGAGACGGCATGGGCAGCGCGGGGCGGGCGGGGAAGACAGTCACTGCGACCTCCGGCAAAAGGTCAGATGGGCTCTCTTTTCCAACTACCGTACGTGCTCGTGTCCCTACGGAACAGGCCGACGGGGTGGGAAAGAAAGGGAATGAGTATGGATGAATGCCGCATTCACGACAGCGAGTTCTTTCGGATGGTGCATCCGTACGTCTGAGTGCCGCATTCTCGATCGCACCTTCCCAAGCTATCCCCCGGTCCCGGCCGATGCATGACTGTCCCAAGATCTAGTCACAACGTCACGGCCCGATAGCGCTCGGTACCGGCTAACGTCGGCATGGTGTACGTCGACAGTGAAGTCAGCCGCCTCCGTACCGTACTGCTGCATCGCCCGTCAGGGGAACTCGCAAGACTGACCCCACGCAACAACGACTCGCTTCTCTTCGATGGCATCCCCTGGGTGAGCCGCGCCCAGGAGGAGCACGACGCCTTCGCCGAGGCGCTCCGCAGCCGTGGTGTCGAGGTGCTCTACCTGGGCGATCTGATCACCGAGACGCTGTCCGTGCCGGAGGCGCGGACCGAGCTCACCGCGGGGGTCCTCTCCGACCGCCGCCTCGGTGACTCGCTGCGCGCCACGGTCGCCGGCTACCTGGCCGACCAGGACCCGGCCCGCCTCGCCGAGGTGCTCGTCGCCGGCCTCGCGCATGAGGAGATCAAGTCGGGCGGCGGCGGGCTGGTCTACGAGATGATGGACCGGCACGAGTTCGTCATCGACCCGCTGCCGAACCTGCTGTTCACCCGCGACTCGTCGGTGTGGGTGCGCGACCGGGTCGCGGTCACCAGCCTGGCGATGCGGGCCCGGCGGCGGGAGACCACCCTCACCCACGCCGTCTACCGCCATCATCCGCGCTTCGCCGGCACCGAACTGCTCTTCGACCCGTCCCTGGAGCACGTCGAGGGTGGGGACGTGCTGGTCCTCGCTCCGGAGGTGCTGGCCATCGGCGTCGGCGAGCGGACCACCCCGGCCGGCGCCGAGCGGCTGGCCCAGCGGGTGATCGCGGCCGGCCTCGCACACACCGTGCTGGCCGTGCCGATCGCTCAGGAGCGGGCCACCATGCACCTCGACACCGTCTGCACGATGGTGGACGTCGACGCCGTGGTGATGTACCCGAACCTGGCACACACCCTGCGGGCGTGGACGGTCACCGGCGAGCCCGGGGGCGAGCTACGGGTCCGGGAGCCGCGCCCGTTCCTGGAGGCCGCCGCCGACGCGATGGGCATCGACCGGCTCCGCGTCATCGACACCGGACTGGACCCGGTCACCGCCGAGCGCGAACAGTGGGACGACGGCAACAACACCCTGGCCATCGCCCCGCGGCTCTGTGTCGCCTACGAGCGCAACGTCGAGACCAACGCCCAGCTGGAGAGCGCCGGGATCGAGGTGGTCCGGATCAGCGGCTCGGAACTCGGTTCCGGCCGGGGCGGGCCACGCTGCATGAGTTGCCCCATCCAGCGCGACCCGCTTCGCTGAAGATCAAACCCTTTGCCGGGGGTACGGTCAGCGCAGGGTCAGCTGGCGGCCGATCAGGCCCTGCTTGGCTCGGCGGGCGGCCGCGTCCAAGGGCTCGTCGACGGCCAGGGTGTCGGCGTACCGCTTGGCGAAGTCGGCGAGGGGAGCCTCGAACTCGGCGCCCTCCGGCTCACCCGGCACGTCCCAGACCGGGACCAGCAGGCCGTGCGCACGGAACATGCCGGCGAACTTGGTGCCCTCGCCGAGCAGCAGGTCCCCAGAGGCGGACAGCCGGGAGAGGGCGTTCAGCGCCTTGTCCTCCGGCTCGCCCAGCACCCAGCGGACGTGGCTCTTGTCCGGCGCCACCCGGCACCAGTAGGCGGCCTTGGCGGCGGCCAGCCGCACGGTCGGGTAGATCGAGGCGTTGGCCCGCTCCAGTGACGCCTTCACGGTGGCGTCCTGCATCTGGTCGGCGTCCAGCCAGTACTCGAAACCGTCGTGCATGGTGATCTCGAGTGGGTTGTCGACCAGCAGGTCCTGGAGGCGGAGGCCCTCACCCGGCAGGGACGGCACGGACACCGTGTTGCCCGGCTCGGTGGCCAGGGCGCCCAGGATCGCCACGGCCAGGTCACGGGAGACGTCACCGGACTGGAGGTGCCGCTGGAGGCCGATGAACACCGTGCCGTCCTGGCGGGCCATCGCCGGCCACGCCATCGGCAGCACCGTGGACAGGATCACCGAGCGGTCGCCGTACTCCTCGACGATCTCCGGCTTCAGGGTCAGCGGCGCCGAGGCGGCCGGGACCAGCTCACGGAGGGCGACCCACTCCGGTTCGTCCGCCAGGCCTTCGAACGGGCGGGCGACGAAGATGTCGCGCACCTTCGTCTTCGGTGCGGTTTCGCGGGACTTGCGACGCTTGCTCACGAGGAACCAGCCTAAGCGGTACCTACCGGGAACCGGTGACGTGGGCCACCGAATGTCGGACGGGTCGGTCTCAGGCCCGGGGAAGCCGCACCTCGGCGACCGTGCCGCCACCCTCGCGGGGACGCAGCGAGACCCACCCGTTCTGCCGCTCCACCAGCCGCCTGACCAGGTAGAGGCCGAGGCCGGCGCCGGCCCGGTGATGCCCCGAGTCGGCCTGCCAGTAACGGTCGAAGGCTTGTTCCACGTGCTGCGGGGCGATGCCCACCCCGCGATCGGCGACCCGGAACCGGAGCGTGTCGTCGTCCGTCCCGGCGCAGACCTCGACCGTCGTGTCCGGTTCCGAGTACTTTTCGGCGTTGGTGGCCAGTTCGGTGAGGATGGTGGCGATCGAGTCGCGGTTGCCGTACGCCTTCGGCAGGTCGCCGGGCATGTGCGTCAGCAGCAGCCGCTGACGCAGGTCGCCGGGCAGCGCCGCGACGGCTTCGCGCAGCGCTTCCACCAGATCGAACGGTCCGGCCGGGGAGGCGCCCACCGAGCCGTCCTCCTCGCTGGCTGCGGAGAGCAGCCGGTCCACCAGGCGGGCCAGCTCACCGGCCCGGGTGCCGATCACCCGGACCGCCTCGTGCCGGCCCGGCTCGCCCAGGGCGTCCCAGTGGTTGGTGAGGGTGTCGGCGTACCCCTTGATGACGGTGACCGGAGTGCGCAGCTCGTGGCTGGTCACCGCGACCCAGAGGTCGCGGTCGGCCTGGCGGCGGACCTCGTCGGGGGCCGGTTCGCCGTGCGCGGGCAACCCGGCGCCCAGCCCGTAGAGCTGGCCGGCGAGGGCGGCGAGTAGCTCGAGCACGGCGTGGTGCTCGGGGCCCGGCTCGCCCACGTGGGCGTCGAAGTAGACGTGCAGGGAACCGACGATGGCGCTGCCGTGCTCGCACCGGGCGCCGAGCATGTGCCGCAGGTCGCCGCCCTCGATCAGGCGGGCGAACTCGTCGTTGACCGAGTCGAGCGGCACCAGCAGGGTCCGCCGGTCGAGGAGCCGGTCGCCGGGATGGTCCATCCGCCGGCCGATGGCGGGAGCGCACGCTCCGGTGGCCGCGATGATGCGGCCGTGGTCCTTCGCGTACTCCGCGAAGCCGGCGCCGCGCGCACCGAGCGTCTCCTCGGCGAGCCGGACCACCTGCTGCAGCACGGACAGCCCCGCGTCACCGGAGTTGACGCGGTCGAGGACCGCGACCTGACCCCGGGTCAGGGCCGCATAGTCGGGATGGTCCGGCATGCCTGCGAGTTTGCCTCTCCTGCCGCGTTTTGGGCAGACGAACCTAAGCGGATCCTGAGGTTGACCGGCACCAAGTGGTACACGTCACACCCGCTGGAGCCGGTCGAGCACGAACCCGGGACGGTCGGTGATCACGCCGTCCACCCGGTGCTCCAGCACCAGGTCGAGATCCTCGGCCTCGTTGACCGTCCAGACATACGCCTGATGTCCGGCCGCCTTGATCGCCGGTAACAGCGCCGGCCGGGCCCGGACCAGCTCGATGCCCGGCCCGGCGGTCCGGGCGCCGAACGGCAGCCGGCCACGGCCGACGCCGGGCGGTGTCATCTCCATCAGGTAGACGGTCGGCACGCCGGGCGCCTGCGCCCGGACGCGGCGCAGCGCGAGCGCCGCGAAGGACATCACGGTGACCTGTACGGGGTCGTCCGGTTTCGGATCGGCCAGGCCGAAGTGCCGCAGCATCCGGATGAGCCGGCGCTCCACCTCGGCACCGTAGCGGGACGGGTGCTTCGTCTCGATCAGCAGCCGCACCGGGCGCCCGCGGGAGAGCACCGCGTCCAGCAGCCGCTCCAGGGTGAGCAACCGGGCGAGATCGGGCACCTCGGTGTCGGCCGGATAGCCGGGATGCCAGGACCCGAAGTTGAGGGCGTCCAGCTCGGCCAGGGTCTTGGAACTGACCCGGCCCCGCCCGTTGCTGGTGCGGTCCAGTCTGCTGTCGTGCACGCAGATCAGATGCCCGTCCCGGGTCAGCCGGATGTCGCACTCCAGGCCGTCCGCCCCCTCGTCGAGGGCGCGCAGATAAGCCCCGAGCGTGTGCTCGGGAAGTGCCTCAGCGCCTCCGCGATGGGCGAAGACGAGAGGGCGGTACTCCTCGCTCACGGCACGCTCTCACAACACGCGAGCCGGCTGCCCGTTCTCGGTCACCACGTCTCTGCCCGCGGCGGCCCACGACTGCATGCCGCCGTCGAGGTTGCGCACGTTGTCCCAGCCGTGGTTCATCAGATAGGCGACGACCTGGCCGGATCGTCCGCCGGCCCGGCACACGACCACCACCTCGCCGTCGGCCGGCACCTCGGCGATCCGGGCCGGCACCTCCATCATCGGCAGGTGGTGCGCGCCGGGGGCATGGCCGGCCTCCCACTCGTCGGGCTCGCGCACATCGAGCAGGTAGGCGCCGGGGGCGACTTGATCAGCGGTGACGCTGGGAACCTGGGGTCCGAACACGAGGACCAGTTTAGGGGTCGGGTCCCGGCTATTTTTCGTTGGCCACGACGCCCGGGTTGTCGAGGACGAACTGGTCGAGCCGGTCCTTCTTCACCGCGTCGAACATGGCCTGCGTGGTGTCGTTGAGCGTCTCGCGCCCGCTGGCGTTGCCGGCGAAGGTGCCCCCGTTGGTGCGCAGGAGCACCATGTCGTTGGCCGCGACGTCCTTGAGGCCCAGGACGAAGTCGGCGATCTCGATGTCGCCGACGTCCAGGACCAGGGACTTGCCGGCCGTCTGGACCAGCGAGCTGACCTTGAGCGGGTTGTCCAGGAGGCCGCCCGACGCCGCCTTCTTCGCCATCGCCTTGATCAGCTGCTGCTGGTGACGCTGACGGTCGTAGTCGCCGTTCTTCAGGCCGTAACGCTGCCTCGCGTAGTCGAGAGCCTCCCAGCCCTCCATGTCCTGGCAGCCGACCTTGTGCACCACCGGCTTCTGGGCCTTGCCGCTCTTGCGGGCCTCGGCCAGGTACGTCGGCTCGCCGTCGACGTAGACCATGTGCTTCGAGGTGACCTGCTGGTCGACGCACATCTTGACGCCGCCCAGCTCGTCGATCACGTTCTTGAAGCCGCCGAAGTTGATGATCGCGGCGCCGTCGAAGCTGATGCCGGTCGCGTTCTTCAAGGTCTTGGCGAGCAGTTGGGCGCCGCCGGCCCAGCCGGCGCCGTTCTGTGCGCCCCAGTAGAAGGCCTCGGTCGCCTTCACCGTGCCGCCCGGGTACTTGCTCGGCGCGAACGCCGGAACCTCGACCTCGGTGTCCCGCGGGACGGAGACCAGGTAGGCCTGATCGTGGCTGGCCGGGATGTGCAGGATGATGATGGTGTCGGCGCGCACCTCGTCCGCCGCCCACCGGGCCCGGGCGTCCACGCCCATCAGCAGCAGGTCGATCGGTCCCTGGAGGTCACTGCCGCCGCCCTCTTCGACGGTCTTCTTGGCGTCGCCGGTCAGGTTCGTCACCGCGATCGACTCGGTCGACCGGCTGATCAGCGTCTGCCCGGCGGCCAGGCCGCCCCCGCTGGCGACCAGGAGCACCACACCGAATGACAGGGACAGCTTGGCCCACAGAGGGGACCGGCGCTTGTCCTGCCCGCTTTCGCTGGGCGGGGCCGGCGGGACGGGTGCGGGATCGAACCCGGTCCGCGCCGGCGACTGCCGTTCGGTGGTAACGGTCATGCAGCACTCCATGGATGAGAGCGAGGGGCTGCATCACCTTACGGATACGTCCTGGACAACTGAAGGTCTGTCGCGTTTCGGAATGAAGTCACAGTTCCTTGACAGCCGGCGCTTACTTCTTCACGGGGTTCGCGGCGATCCACTCGGCCATCTTGTCGGCGGCCATGGCCTTGTAGAGGGCCAGCGCCTTCTCCCGGTCGGAGACCACGACCGACTGGCCCTCGATCGTCTCGCTGCCCTTGTTGGGGCTGGTGAGGAAGGTGAGGTTCTCACCGCGGAGGTTGCGGAACTGGACCGCCGCGTCCTTCAGGGAGAAGTTCTCGTCGACCGTGACGGCCTTGGTCACCGAGTCCAGGAAGTCGTTGAGCTTCGCCGGGTTGCTGAGGGTGCCGCTGCTGGCCGCCTTGTCCATCACGGCCTTGAGGAAGTCCTGCTGGTGCTGCATGCGGGCGAAGTCGCCGCGGGGGAACTGCTTGCGCTGCCGGATCCAGTCCAGGGCCTGCGCACCGTCCATGTGCATGGTGCCCTTCTTGAACTCCCGGAACGGCTTGTGGATCGAGGTGGTGTCCTGTTCCACCTTGAGGTCGACGCCGCCGAGCGCGTCGGTGACCTCCTTGAAGCCGCCGAAGTCGATCGCCATGACGTGGTCCAGGCGGACGTCGGTCATGCACTCCACGGTGCGGACCGCGCGCGGGATGCCACCGAAGGCGAACGCTGCGTTGATCTTGGCGCGGCTGCCGGAGCTGCACGGCGCGTTGTCACCGCTCGGGATGCTCACCCAGAGGTCGCGCGGGATCGAGACGAGCTGCGCCGAC
Organism: Actinoplanes sandaracinus; assembly: GCF_030009775.1. Lineage (GTDB taxonomy): Bacteria > Actinomycetota > Actinomycetes > Mycobacteriales > Micromonosporaceae > Actinoplanes > Actinoplanes sandaracinus. The sequence goes on from NZ_JASCTH010000006.1 coordinate 197,378, forward strand.
TGGTGGTCCGCCGGCACGTGCATCAGGATCAGCGTGTCGGCGCGCCACTGGTTCGCCTGGTCCTGCTTGGCGTCCGGGTCACGCGAGTCGGTGCCGATCAGCAGGATGTTGAAGGCGCCCTCGACGGCCTTGCCGGGCCGCTCCGCGGTGATCCCGGAGAAGGCGTTGGTGCGCTTGAGCTCCTTGTCGACCCCGGAGATGTACCCGTACGCCGCTATCCCGGCGACCACGGCGAGCACCAGGACGATCACGCCGATCACGAGGGCGATCCGGCCCCAGCGCGGCTTCGGGCGGCGGCCGCCGTAGGAGCGGCCGGGGCCACGGCCGCCGGGCCCGATCGGGCCACGCGGGCCGAAGTCATCACCACCGCGCGGGGGCCGGCCCGGCCCGGGCACGAATGCTCGTCCGGAGGAGTTACCGCTGGGAGAGGTGGTGGCAGACATGACACCAGATTACGTAATGCCCGCCGGTGAGCCCTGCTGTCGCCGCGCTTCGGCACGAAGGTGGGAGAGTGACCGCGCGGTCACGGGCCGGCGTCGGCGACTACGCCGGCCCGTGCACTGGGAAATGTCAGTGAGCCCCGTGCCCGGTCAGCGACCGGACCTCGAGTTCCGCGTACTTCTCCGGGTCGCTCTCCTTGGTGATGACGGTGCCGAGCCAGCCGAAGAAGAAGCCGAGCGGGATCGAGATGATGCCCGGGTTCGACAGCGGGAACCACTGCCAGTCCTGCGCCGGGAACATCGCGGTGGCCGAGCCGGACACCACCGGCGAGAAGAACACCAGCACCACCGCGCTGATCAGGCCGCCGTAGATGGACCAGAGCGCGCCCGCCGTGTTGAACCGGCGCCAGAACAGGCTGTAGAGGATCGCCGGCAGGTTCGCCGACGCCGCCACCGCGAACGCGAGCGCCACCAGGAAGGCGACGTTCAGGCTCTGCGCGAAGATCGACAGGGCGATCGCGACCGCGCCGATGATCAGGGCGGCGATCCGGGCCACCCGGACCTCGTCCCGCTCGGAGGCGTTGCCCCGCTTGATCACGCTGGCGTAGAAGTCGTGCGCCAGGCTGGACGACGACGCGAGCGTGAGACCGGCGACCACGGCCAGGATGGTGGCGAAGGCGACCGCCGCGATGACGGCCAGCATGATCGCGCCGCCGGTGTTGCCGCCCAGATACTCGATGCCCAGCTCCTGTGCGAGCTGTGGAGCCGCGGTGTTGCCCGCCTTGTCCTGGGCGGTGATGTCCGCACCACCCACCAGGGCCGCCGCGCCGAAGCCCAGGGCCAGGGTGAACAGGTAGAACGTGCCGATGATGCCGATCGCCCAGAGCACGCTCTTACGCGCGATCCGGCTGGTCGGGACGGTGTAGAAGCGGGTCAGGATGTGCGGCAGGCCGGCTGTGCCGAGGACCAGCGCGAGACCCAGCGACAGCAGGTCCATCTTGCTGTAGAACGTCTTCGCCGCGTCACCGGCCGTCTCCACGCCGTAACGCAGACCGGGTTCCAGGAAGGCGTCGCCCTTGCCGGACCGTGTGGCCGCGTCACCGAGCAGCGCCGACAGGTTGAACTTGTAGTGCGCGAGCACCATCAGCACCATGATCAGGGCGCCGCCCATCAGCATGAACGCCTTGACGATCTGGACGTAGGTGGTGCCCTTCATGCCGCCGACCGTCACGTAGACGATCATCAGAGCGCCGACCAGGATGATGGTGGCGACCTTGGCGGTGTCGCCGTCCATGCCCAGGAACTCGGTGCCCGGCTTGATCCCCAGCAGCAGCGAGACCAGCGCGCCGGCGCCGACCATCTGGGCGATCAGGTAGAAGATCGACACGACGATGGTGGAGACGCTCGCCGCGGTCCGGACCGGGCGCTGGCGCATCCGGAACGCCAGCACGTCGGCCATCGTGAAACGGCCCGAGTTGCGCAGGAACTCGGCGACCAGCAGCAGCGCGACCAGCCAGGCGACCAGGAAGCCGATCGAGTAGAGGAAGCCGTCGTAGCCGTACAGGGCGATGATGCCGGCGATGCCGAGGAAGGACGCCGCCGACATGTAGTCGCCGCCGATCGCCATGCCGTTCTGGAAGCCGGAGAACTGCCGGCCGCCGGCGTAGAAGTCGGTGGCGGTCTTGGTCTGCCGGCTGGCCCAGACGGTGATCGCCAAGGTGATCGCCACGAAGACCAGGAACAGCGTGATGGTCAGCGTACGAGAGGTGCTGGTGGACGCCTCGGCGGCGAGGAACTGTGGAGCCATCAGTTCTTGCCCCCGTCAACGGTGGTGGCGGGAACGTCGTCGACCTTGTGCAGGATCTGGTCGGCCAGCGGGTCCAGCTTCTGCGCCGCGTACCGGGAGTAGAACCAGGCGATCAGGAAGGTGGAGACGAACTGCAAAACGCCGAAGATCAGCGCGACGTTGATGTTGCCGATCAGCTTGATGGCCATGAAATCACGCGCGTACGCGGACAGCAGCACGTAGAGCGAGTACCAGACGATGAACGCGACCGTCGTCGGGAAGATGAATCTGCGCAGCCTGTGGCGCAGTTGAGCGAACTCCTCGGAGCGTTGCACTTCGAGGTATCTCTCGGCGGATGCCGGCACGGGGTTTCACCACCTTCGTGAGGGCGAACTTTCCGGCACCGTACGAAGGAGTGAGCCGTGTCACCGGCCGCCGGTCGGGGTCTGCGCTGAGTGGCGGTCTGACTGCGCTGAGCGGCAGTCAGGCCAGTTCGGTGTACCTGCCCCGGTAGTGGATCAGAGGTGTGCCGGCGGTTCCGGTGGTCATCGTCTCGATCACCCCGTCGAGCAGCAGCGCCCACCCGTACGGGCGGTTGCCGTCGAGCCGGCACCCGGCCCAGGTGCCGGCGTGCGCGGGAACCGGGCCGTAGTCGGTCTGCTCCCAGTCGCCGGTCGCGAACAGGCCGCCGGGAGCCGGGAACAGGCCGGCGAACCGGTCGGCGAGCTGCCGGTCGGCGGGCGTCAGCACGGTGACGGCGAACCGGCCGGCCCGGGAGGCCGCCTCCCAGAAGTCGCTCTCCTCATCGATCAGGCCGAGCACCCGGCCGGGATCCCCGTCGGCGATCACCGCGGACGAGACGGTCAGCCCGGCGGGGCCGGGTGCGGTCCACAGGGTCACGGTCGCGGCGAACCGGCCGCGCAGGCGCCGGACCTGGGATTTCTCCGCCTCCGGTGCGGCGAACGGATCGGTGGAGTGAATACGGCCGCCAGGCTCGTCGGAGTGCATGCGACCATTCTCCCGATTACAGATTGTGCACGCGGCTACCCGCTTTGATTGATCAAGAACTATTTTTAGGCGATGGATCAGGTGATGCTCCACCCGGGGGACGTCGTGCGGGTCGGCCCGGAGGCGAGCGTCCAGTTCTCCGGTGAGCGTGCGCTGACGTTCCGGGTGATCCGGGTCGACCCCCGCGTCACCTACGACGGCTGGATCTGGCTTGACGGCTACGTGCTCGGCCCGGCCGGCAACGCCCTGCAGCGCCGCCGCATCTTCGTCCGCCACGCCGGTCTGCACCCGGCCGCGGTCAGTCCCCCGCCGGTAACTCGTACCGAATCTCGAACTGCTGGCCGGCCTTGATCATGACGGTCACCTCGATCGGCCGTTCCCGGTCGGTGTAAGCGGTCCGGAACTGCCGTAACACCGGGATGTCCCCGGGCAGTTGCAGCGCGATGAACTCGGCGACCGTGGCCGGCCGCACCGACACCTGGTCGACCGCGTGCCGCAGCGGATGGCCCAGCGCGGCCAGGACGGTCGGCGATCCGCCGCGCAGCCGCCGGTCACCGGCCAGCGCGGTGCCCCGGGCGATCTCCGCCGGGTAATACGTCCAGACGAGTTCGGCCGGCTCCCCGTCGAGCACGAGCACCTGGTGCCGGAAGACGACCGGCTCGCCGGCCGGGAGTCCGAAGGTGCGGGCCACCTGGGCCGGGGCGGCCGTCTCGCCCACGCCGAGCAGCCGGACCACCGCGTCCCGCCCGGTGGCGCCGAGCCATGGCAGCGGATCGCCGGGTGCGACCGGCGTGGGGTAATGGCTGGCCCGGACCACGGCCGGGCGGCGCCGGGTGGAGACCACCGACTTTCCCTTGTGGCCGGTGACCAGGCCTTCGGCCTTGAGGAGCGCGAGCGCCCGGGTGACTGTCTGGTTGTTGACCGCGTAGCGGCGGGTCAGCTCGGCGGTGCTCGGCAGACGCTGGTCGGGGCCGATGTCGCCGGAGAGGATCAGCGCCCGCAGATCGCCGGCGAGTTGCCGCTGGCGCGAGCGGTGCCCGTCGTCGGGTATCTCGGGGTCGATGGCACTCATAGCCGATCATGCTGCCCCATCGGGACTCGAAAGTGGACGATCGCCGCCGCTGCCACCGGGTTACACATTTTGTGTAATGTCTGCGGGTGGCGACGATGGGAGGCGGACCATCAGCGAGGCGTTGCCCCGGGCCGGGGAGGTGCTCCATGTCGGTGTCGCGGCCAGTGTCCAGTTCGCGGGCGACCGGGCACTGACCTTCCGGGTGATCCGGGTCGACCCGCGCATGACCTATGACGGCTGGCTGTGGATCGACGGCTACGTGCTCGGGCCGACGGGCGAGGCCACCGAACGGCGGGTCATCTTCGTGAAGCGCGACGGCTTGCGCCGCATCCGCTGAGCTGAAGCGGGCCGTCGGGCGGTCCGGGAACTCGGACCGCCCGAACCGATCAGCCCACCCGCTCGATGACGGCCCGCCTGATCAGGAACTTCCCCGGCTCGCGGACCTCTTCGAAGGCCGCGTTGTTGAGCAGCACGCAGCTTCCCGACGTGCTCGCCACCTTGACGGTGATGCTCTTGTTGTTGTCCAGGTTGCGGACCCGCAGGGTGGTGCCGAGCGGGAAGGTGCCGCTGGAGGCGGCCGGGGCGCCGCCCTCGCCGGAGACCGTGACGGTCGAGCCCGCGCAGACGACGTCACCGGCCGCCGCGTTTCCGCCGCCCGCCGCGGGGGGTGCGGTGGTCGCCTGCTGGACCGGCTTGGCCGGGGCCGCCGCCGGGGGCGCGGCGACCGGCGGGGCCGCTGCCGGCGGGGCCGCGACCGCACCTCCGCAGCCCGCCTGCTTCCGCTGCACGTTGATCAGGTCGATCACGGCCTGCCGGTTCGCCACCACGGCCTCGGTCTGCGCGTTGGGGCTGGCCCGCTGGGCGGCGATGAACTCCTGGTTGCGGCCGATCGCGTCATCCATCCCGTCGCAGACGGTGGATGCGCTGCTCAAGCCGGTGCCGACGGCGATACCGCCACCAACCAGCGCGGCCACGGCGAGTCCGATCACGATCTTGCGGTTGCGTCCGGGCTGTACGGGACGTCGGTAGGTTCGTCTCATGCCCACGACTACGGGTGCGCTCCACGCCGTGGCCGGGCGGCTTACCTTAAAGATCCTTAAATCAACTCCGCAGTGATTCCGGGGCGTGCAACCGCAGCATGGTCGCGCCGACGTCCGGCGGCACCCGCTTCCCGGTGAGCAGCGAGACCCCGACCATGACCAGGAAGGACAGCGGCACGGTCCAGGCGGCGGGCTGCCCGACGAACTCGGCGAACGAACTCGGCAGCGGCGGCCCGAGCACGGTCAGCAGCACGGCCGCCATCGCCGCGCCGCCACCGGCGATCAGCCCGGCGATCGCGCCGGCGTCGGTCAGCCCCCGCCACCAGATGCCGAGCACCAGCAGCGGGCAGAAACTCGACGCCGCCACCGCGAAGGCCAGCCCCACCACCCGCGACACGTCCATGTCGGACACATACAGCGCCAGCCCGATCGGCACCAGCGCGGCCAGCACGGTCGCCACCCGGAAGTCGCGGACCGACCCGTTGCGGCCGGGCCGCAGCACATCCGTGAAGATCACCCCGGCCACGCTGGTCAGCAGGCCGGACGAGGTGGACAGGAACGCGGCGAGCGCGCCCGCGGTGACCAGGGCGCCGAGCAGCCGCCCCAGATGGCCGTCGCCGAGGGCGGCCTCCGGCAGCAGCAGCACCACGGCGTCGGTGTTGCCGGTCATCAGCAACTGGGGCGTGTAGATCCGGCCCAGCACCCCGTACAGCGTCGGGAGCAGGTAGAACAGGCCGACCATCGCGAGCACGACGAGTGTCGTCCGGCGGGCCGAGGCGCCGTCCGGGTTGGTATAGAACCGGACGAGGACATGGGGAAGCCCCATGGTTCCCAGGAACGTCGCCAAGATCAGCGAGTAGGTGGCGAACAGCCCTCGTTCGCCCGGCCGCAACCAGGCCGCGCCGAACTCGGCATCCACAGTGCTCACCCGGGGAACCCGATCGCCGGCGGCGAAATGCAGCGTCTCGCCGGCCTCGACCACTCTCGTGCCGTCCAGAACCGCGTCCCGCTCCACCACGACGGTGGTCGCGGCCGGGAAGACCGCACCCGCCGGCGGGGTCACCTCCGGGCGGCCGTCGGCCTGCCACTGCAGGATCAGGAAGATCATCGGTACGGCCAGAGCGGTCAACTTCAGCCAGTACTGGAACGCCTGCACGAAGGTGATCGCCCGCATCCCGCCGAACGCCACGTTCGCCGTGACCACGACACCGACGACCAGCGCGCCCCAGGCGTACGACCCCCCGGTCAGGGTGCTGAACGTGAGGCCCGCCCCCTGCAGCTGCGGCAGCAGGTAGAGACAGCCGATGAACAGCACGAACGCGGTCGCGAGCCGGCGCAGCACGGACGATCTGAGCCGCACCTGGCAGAAGTCCGGCAGAGTGAACGCGCCCGAGCGCCGCAGCGGAGCCGCCACGAACAGCAGCAGGGCCAGATAGCCGGCGGCGAACCCGACCGGGTACCAGAGGACGTCGACGCCGTAGCGGAGGACCAGTCCGGCGACACCGAGGAAGGACGCGGCCGACAGGTACTCGCCACTGATCGCGGCCGCGTTCCAGGACGGGCTCACCGAACGGGAGGCGACCAGGAAGTCCGATGTGGTCCGGGCGAAACGCAGGCCGTACGCCCCGATCGCCACGGTCAGCAGCAGGACCAGGACCAGGCCCGGCACCAGGTATGGGTTCACCGCTCCGGCCTGCGGATCAGGGCGGCGAAGTCCTGCTCGTTGCGCTCGGCCCAGCGCACGTAGGCGGCGCCCACCCCGACCAGGAACGGGAACGACAGCAGCCCGAGCAGCAGCCACGGCAGGTGGACACCGAAGACCTTGACCGCGCCGACGGCCGGGGCCGCGGCGAACAGCAGCGGCAGGGTCCCGAGGCCGGCGACCACCACCAGGGAGAGCCGCAGCGCGAGCGCCAACTGGGCCCGGACCAGGCCCTTGACCAGCGCCTCACCGACCGGGGTCTGCTCGGTGAGGTCGGCGCTGCCATGGTCGGAGGTGCCGCTGCGGGCGTCGGCCAGCACGACCCGGACGCGCGGGCGCGGAGGCGGATCGTCGACGGCCATGTCCGGCAGTCTGTCCGCCCCTGCCCGAATGTCAATACCGGTGGATCAGCTCCCCGCACCCGGCCGGATGATTCGCGGGATACTTCGCGATCAGGTCACGGGCCGTCTCGCGGGCCAGGTTCCAGCCCCGCCAGTCGTCGGCCGGCATCGACTCGCCGATCGCCGTCAGCAGGCAGTTGCGGCGTTCCGGGTCGTCCAGCCCGGCGATCGCCGGTGCGGCGTCCGGCGAGAGGTCCGCGAGGTAGCCCAGGTCGATCCGGTCGGTCCGCTGGACGTGGTTCTCCGCGATCAGGCCGTCCGGATTCGCCCCGGCCAGCCCGAGCAGGGTCAGCACACCGGCCGCGATCGCCACCCGGGGCAGCCAGGGTGCCCGGATCCGGATGCCGGCCACCAGCACCATCACCAGGACGATCCCGAACCAGGCCTCGCAGCAGGCCACCAGCAGCCGCAGACGGGTCAGGCCGTAGGCGTCGGTGTAGACGTCCATCCGGTGCAGCGCCGAGGCGACGATCACCAGGGTCAGGGTGGCCAGCGCACCGAGCACCACGCGCAGCAGGATCCGGTCGGTCTGTCCGGTCCGCGGCGCCCACCGGGCCGCGCCGGCCAGCACCACCAGGGTCAGGCCGGTGACCGCGCAGAGCTCGAAGAAGCCGCTGCGGGCGTACTGGGCGTAGGCGAGCCCATCGGTCTCCACCACGTGCTGATCGCCACCGAAGAGGACGGGCAGCTGGACCGTCACGAACGCGGCGAAGAGGAGCACCAGCAGGCCGAGCGGGACCGCCCACTCCACGCGGCCGACCTTACGGCCCTCGGTGCGGTCCAGTCTCCCGGTCGCAGGCGGGGCGGCACGCAGGAACGCGGCGGCGGTGAGCAGTGGGGCGGTGACCGCCGAGACGAACACCCAGCGGCCGATCGTGACGACGTCGAGGTCGGGAACGGCCGCCTCGAAGATCCGGGCGAAGGCGGCGTCGGCCGAGACGAACAGCGCGCCGAAGACGGTGAGCAGCAAGACCGACACCGCGATGGTGGCCAGCACCCGGACCGGGGCGCCGTTGTGGCCCCGGCCGCGCAGCCGGGCCGCCCCACGAGCCAGCCAGAGTGCGCCGCGCGTCGCGGCCGCCGGGGCCAGAACGTGCGTGACGGCGATCGAACGCAGCGAGCGGCCGGACGACAGCGCCAGCGCGGTGGTGAGCGTGGCGGTCAGCAGGCAGAGCGCGAAGAGCCAGCCCGCCGCCCGGAAGGTGCCGGTCGCGAGGAGCGCGACGGTGGCCGCGGCCCACAGGAACCTGTCCCGGGTGCCGACGTCCACGGGCCGCTCGACCAGCGCCGGAACCGCGTCGGGAGAGCGGACCGTCCGGGCCACGACCAGGGCCGCGGTGCCGGCCAGCGCGGTGACGAACCAGCCCAGACCGGCCCGGTCCAGGGGGATGCTGAGAGCGGCGATCAGGGTGGCGGCGAAGACGGCGATCACCGTTGCCGGCGACGCCGGCCGCCCCGGGCCGGGCCAGAGCCGGACCCAGGGACTGAGCGCGGGCCACGGGCCGTGCAGATTCGCCGGCTGCTTGGACGCCAAGGAGGTCGGTGCTGTCGACAAAGGAGTCACCTCAGACCGCTGAGAGGGGAAGTCTTACCTGGATGTGGCACCCGCGCCGGTCGTCCGGCTCGACCACCGCGATGGAGCCCCGGTGCAGCTGCACCACCCAGCGGGCGATCGCGAGGCCCAGCCCGGTGCCGCCGCCGGTGGCGCGCTCGCCCCGGGTGAAACGCTCGAAGACTCGCTCCCGCTCCGCGGCCGGGATGCCGTCGCCCTGATCCATGACGGTCACCACCACGTGGTCGTCGTGGCGTTCGGCGCGGACCGTGACGACGCCGCCGCGCGGGCTGTGCCGGGCCGCGTTGTCCAGCAGGTTCGCGAACACCTGATGCAGGCGTTCCCGGTCGCCGGGCACCACCAGGTGCGGCGCCGCCACCTCGAACCGCACGTCATGGCCGCTGCCGCCGGCGTTCACCGTCGCCTCCCGCACCACCCGGTCCAGGAAGACCGGCACGTCGATCGGGTCGCGGCGCATCGGCACCACCCCGGCGTCCAGCCGGGACAGGTCGAGCAGGTCGGTGACCAGGCGGCTGAGCCGTTCGGTCTGGGTCAGGGCGGTCCGCATCGTCTCCGGTTCGGCCGCGGCCACCCCGTCGACGATGTTCTCCAGCAGGCCACGCAGCGCGGTGATCGGCGTACGCAATTCGTGCGAGACGTTCGCGATCAGCTCCCGTCGCTGCCGGTCGGAAGCCGCCAGGTCGGCCGCCATCTGGTTGAACGCCGTCGCGAGCTCGCCCACCTCGTCCTGGGACCGGGTACGGATGCGACGGGTGTAGTCGCCGCGGGCCATCTCCCGGGCGGCGACCGTCATCTCCCGCAGCGGCACGGTCGCGCCGTGCGCCATCACCTGCAGGGTGACCAGGCCGAGCGCCGCGGCGATGGCGATCCACAGCACGTCGACCCGGTAGAAGTCGATCCTCCACAGGAACACCAGCAGACCGACGCCGCCGGCGAACCCGAGAGCCAGCGACAGCTTCGCCTTGATCGAGCGGACCGGGTCGAGCGGCCGGGGCAGCCACGCGAACAGCGGCGCCACCAGATTGTGGATCCGCGTCATCAGCCAGGCGCTCACCGGTCCACCTCGAGGGCGTACCCGACGCCGTGAACCGTGCGGATCAGGTCCGCACCCAGCTTGCGCCGCAGCCCTTTGATGTGGCTGTCCACCGTCCGGGTCCCCGAGGTGTCCGCCCAGCCCCACACGTCGGCCAGCAGCCGCTCCCGGGGAAGTACCGTCCGGGGCCGCCCGGCCAGGTGCACCAGCAGGTCGAACTCGGTCGGCGTCAGGTGCACCTCCACGCCGTCGCGCAGCACCCGCCGCTCCGCCTGGTTGATCTCCAGGGAGCCGAGCCGCAACGCGGGCGCTGGCGGCGGGGCGGCGGCCTTCTCCGCCCGTCGCAGCAGGGCGTGCACGCGGGCCGCCAGCACCCGCATCGAGAACGGTTTGACCATGTAGTCGTCCGCCCCGACCGCGAGCCCGACCAGCTGGTCCGTCTCGTCGTCGCGGGCGGTCAACATCAGCACCGGCACCGGTCGTTCCGCCTGGATCCGGCGGCACACCTCCAGGCCGTCGAAGCCGGGCAGCATCACGTCGAGGACCATCAGGTCCGGCGGGTTCTGCCGGACCGCCGCGACCGCGCCCGGCCCGTCCCCGACCACCTGCACGAGGAAACCCTCGGCACGCAGACGGGCTGCCACCGCGTCAGCGATGGCCCGCTCGTCCTCGACGACGAGAATCCGCCGTTCGATCGTCTCCACGCTCCTGGCACCTCTCCGTCGACCCCTGGTCGCCGGCCGGTGCGCCCCCGTGACTCACCGGCCGGTGGCCAGGAGCTTATTGACCGCCTGCGTAGAGGCGGCGGTGGAGTTGTGAACAACCTGTGGAGGTGATCCTCTGCCCATACGAGCACCCGTGACCGGGAGCGGTCCCGGGGTTGGCAGGAAATGGGGAGAGCCCTGTGGATAACTCTGTGGAGAAGCCGTCAGGGCTGTGGATAAACGTGTGGATTCAACGAATCCAGTCGTGCTTGACGGCCCGGATCAGGCGATCCTTCAGCTCACGGGTGTGCCGTCGGCTGACCGGCAACTCCACCCCGTCGACCGCCACCACATAGCCCGAGCCGGTCAGCCGAAGCTCGGTGACCAGGCGCAACTGCACCAGATAGGAGCGGTGGATCCGGACGAAACCGGCGTTGGCCCAGCGCTCGGCGAGGGTGGAGAGTGAAACCCGGACCAGATGGGAGGCGTCCCCGGTGTGCAGCCGGGCGTAATCACCCTGCGCCTCCACCCACCGCACCGAGGAACGCGGCAGCATCCTCGTCGTGCCGGCCAGCTCCACCGGAATGGCCGGCTCGTCCGCCGGAACCGCCGGCGCCGGCGCCGCGCGCAGACCCGCCACCCGGCGCAGCGACTCACCCAGCCGCTCGGCCCGCACCGGCTTGCGCACGTAGTCGGTCACACCCAGGTCGAACGCGTCCACCGCGCCGTCGTCGTAGGCCGTCACGAAGACGATCGCCGGCGGCTGCGCGAACCGCCGCAGGATCCGGGCCAGTTCCATCCCGTCCAGGCCGGGCATCCGGATGTCCAGGAAGACCGCGTCCACCTCGGTGTCCCGGAGCACCCGCAACGCCTCGGTCGCGTCGCCGGCCCGGTGCACATGCGCCACCCGGTCATCGGCGTTCAGCAGGTAGGCCAGCTCATCGAGGGCCGGAGGCTCGTCGTCGACGGCCAGAACGACGAGACTCATGCCCGTACCTGGGGATGGAACTTCGGCACCCGCATGCTCACTTTCGTCCCCGACCCGAGAGCGGTCTCCACCACCAGGCCGTTGTGGTCGCCGAAGACCGATCGCAGCCGCTCGTCCACATTCACCAGGCCGACGTGCTGCCCGTCGTCGGAGTCCGATCCGTCCCGCGCGAACACCGCCGGATCCATGCCCACCCCGTCGTCCTCGACCGTGATGTGACACTCGGCTCCGGCGTCACGGGCCTCGATGCTCACCCTACCGACGCCCGGCTTACGGGACAGGCCGTGCCGGACCGCGTTCTCCACCAGCGGCTGCAGGCACAGGAACGGCAGGCCGACCGGCAGCACCTCGGGCGCGATCTGCAGCCTGACCTGCAGCCGGTCGCCGAACCGGGCCCGCTCGATGGTCAGATAGCGGTCGATCGAGCGCAACTCCTCGGCAAGCGTCGTGAACTCGCCGTGTGCCCGGAACGAGTAGCGGGTGAACTCGGCGAACTCCAGAATCAGCTCGCGGGCCCGCTCCGGGTCGGTGCGCACGAACGAGGCGATCGCGGTCAGCGCGTTGTAGATGAAATGCGGGCTGATCTGGGCACGCAGCGCGCGCACCTCGGCCCGGGCCAGCCGCTCCCGCGACGAGTCCAGCTCGGCCAGCGCCAACTGCGATCCGGCCCAGCGCGCCGCCTCCAGCGTCGCCTGCACCAGACCCGGCGCCGGCTGGCCGTCGGCCACCGCGACCAGCGCGGCCTCAGCCGCACCCCCGGGCCCGGTCAGCGGCGCGACCACCGCGCCGCGCACCACACAGTCCACCCGGTCACAACCCAGATCAGAGGCGTTGAGTACGACCGAACGCTGCGTCTTCACGGTGCGCCTGGCCGCCGCGACGAGTTCGTCCTCGTGGTGGGCGCCCCGGCCGTCGTACGCCAGGCAGCGGTCCCCGTCGACGATCGCCAGCCCGACCGCCCCGACCAGCACCCGCAGATGCCGGACCGCCTTCCCGGCCGTCGCCGGGGTCAGGCCCGCCCGCAGCGGCTCGGCCGCGAGAGCGGCAGTGTGCAGCACGTCGTAGGTGGCTCGCTGCATCGCCGTGGCGATCCCGCGCCGGGCCCGCAGCCGCAGAACCGCCACCACAGCCGCCGCCAGCGCGGCGAGCACAGCGACCACCGCCACCGCACTGCCCACCTGACCGGCCACCCCGCGATCCTTACGGGTGCGCCACGTCGCGTCCAGCCCTAGTAGGCGCCCTTGCGTTTGAGGACCACCCAGATGGTGCGCCAGAGGATGCTCAGGTCATAGGTGAGCGACCAGTTGTCGACGTAGTAGAGGTCGAGCCGGACCGCCTCGTCCCAGGACAGTTCGGACCGTCCGCTCACCTGCCACAGACCCGTCATGCCGGGCCGCACCAGCAGGCGCCGGCGGACGTCACCGAGGTAGTCGCCGTCGTCCGCGGGCAGCGGGCGGGGACCGACCAGGGACATCTCGCCCTTGAGCACGTTGATCAGCTGGGGCAGTTCGTCCATCGAGGTGGCGCGCAGCTTCGCCCCGAACGAGAAGATCCGGGGGTCCTGCTTCATCTTGAAGAGCATGCCGTCGGTCTCGTTGAGCTCCGCCAGCGTGGCCTTGCGTTCCTCGGCGTCCACGTACATGGTCCGGAACTTCCAGACCTTGAAGGTGCGCCCGTCGTGGCCCACCCGGGTCTGCCGGAAGAACACCGGGCCGGGGTCGGACAGCCGGATACCGGCCGCGATGAACAGCAAGACCGGGCTGATCATCAGCAGGCCGAGGCCGGCGGCGACCCGGTCCATCAGGTTCTTGGCCAGCCAGCCGGGGCCGGAGAGGGTCGGTTCCTCGACGTGCAGCAGCGGCAGGCCCTCGATCGGGCGGATGTGCACGCGCGGCCCGGCGATGTCGGTCAGCTGCGGCGCGACCACCAGGTCCACGCCGGTGCCCTCCAACTGCCAGGCCAGGCGGCGCAGCTCACCGGGCTCGGCGCTGGCCGAGCCGCAGACCGCGATCGTGTCGGCGCCGACCTCGCGGACCAGGGAGAGCACGTCGCGGCCGGCGTACACCGGAACCGGGGTCTCGATGCCGCGGGCGGCGGCGTAGCCGTCGGTGAGGTGGATGGCGACCGGGATGAGGCCGGCGGCCGGGCTGCGGGTGACCGCGGTGTAGACCTCCAGCGCCTCCGGCAGCGTGCCCACCAGTACCATCCGGTGTGCGCCGTGGCCGGTGTGACGCCGGGTCAGGTGCAGGATCTGCCGGGCGGCGGCCCGGCCCATCAGCAGCAGGACGAGGGCGCTCAGCGACACCGTGGCGACCGTCCCGCGGGACAGATCCGCCTTGGTGGCGAACGCGAGCAGCGAGACGGCGGCGACTACGGTGACCGAGGTCCGCAGGACCCGCTTGAACTCTTCGCTGCCCAGGCCGAGGTAGCGGCGGTCGTAGGTGCCGTTGGCCCAGAGCAGGACCAGCCAGCCGAGCGGCAGCACGAAATAGGCGAAGAAATTGAACAGGTCCGTGCCGTCGAGGGAACCCCAGGTCCGGTTCTGGAAGCCGGCCTGCGACTTCTCCAACGAGCTCGCGATGTAGCTGGCGCCGAGCGTGGAGAGCATGTCGAGCACGATGAGCATGAGCGTGTACGGCCGGTGCCAGCGGGACACTCTGCGGTTCGGCCGGCCCCAAGCGTTTCGGGGCACCCCGTTGCTCGGTGGCTGCTCCTGCCACTCGAAGCTGTCGTACCGCACGGGTTCGCTCCGGCTGCTGTTGGTGGTTGGGCGATGCAGGCTAGTGGTCACTCCGCCTACGTCCTCCCGCATCCGGAAAAAGATTACGCACCGCCACGACCTTGGTGTCGTCGGAGGGTCCGCCGATACCCGTTCGCGTCATAACGGTTGCCAGGGACCGGGCCACTATACCGATGGATCGGCCGCAGAGAAGGTGACGTGACGGCGGCAATCGAGATGTATACGCACAGTCATCGCTCGGTGGCAGGTTATCGGACCAGCTTGGACAGCCGGCGGTCCGCGAGCGGTTTCCCTCCGGTTTGGCAGGTCGCGCAGTACTGCAGGCTCTTGTCCGCGAACGACACTTCGCGGACCGTGTCGCCGCAGACCGGGCAGGGCAGGCCGGTGCGGGCGTGCACCCGCATCCCGGCGCGTTTCTCACCCTTGAGCTCGGCCGCTCTCTGCCCGACCGAACGCTCGACCGCGTCCGTCTCGATCGTCCGCATCGCTTCGTACAGCGCGGTGATCTGCTCGTCGGTGAGTTTTCCGGTGAGAGCGAAAGGGGACAGTCGCGCCGCGTGCAGGATCTCGTCGGAGTAGGCGTTCCCGATTCCGGCGAGCACCTCCTGATCGACGAGGACCCCCTTGATCTGTCCTTTGCGCCCGCGGATCCGGGTGGCGAACTCCTCCGGGGACACGGCCAGCGCGTCCGGGCCGAGGCGCGCCACACCGGGCACCTCGGACGGGTCGCGCACCAGGTAGGCGGCGAGGGACTTCTGCGTGCCGGCCTCGGTCAGGTCAAACCCGGAGCCGTCGTCGAGCCGCACTCGCACCGCGATCGGGCCGCTGCCCGGCTTCAGCGGGGCCGGCGACTTGAACGCGTCCCGGTAGTGCAGCCACCCGGCCCGCGCCAGGTGCACGATCAGCCGCAGGTCGTCGCCGAGACCGACGTCGAGGAACTTGCCGTGCCGCCCGGCGCCCGTCACGGGCAGGCCGGCGACGGCGGCGGGCGCCGGATCATAGGTCTTCAGCGCGCTGAAGGAGGCGACTTCGAAGCGTTCCACGGTGCGGCCGACGGCGCGCTCACGCAGGTAGGCCGCGAGCGCCTCGACCTCGGGGAGTTCGGGCACCTTCCCACGGTAGCGTTTTCCACCGCCGGCGAGGAGAGAGCGCGGTTCGCGACCATTAGGCTCCGACCATGAAGGTGGTGGTGGCTCACAACCGGTACCGCGAGGCGATCCCCTCCGGCGAGAACGTGATCGTCGATACGGAGATCGGCCAGCTGCGGGCGGCGGGCGTCGAGGTCGAGGCTTTCCAGCGCAGTTCCGACTCGATCGCCTCCCTGTCGGCGGCGGGCAAGGCGCTGCTGCCGATCTCCCCGGTCTACGGCGCGCCGGCCCAGCGCGACCTGGCCCGGCTGCTCACCGGGTTCCGGCCGGACGCGCTGCACCTGCACAACCCGTACCCCCTGCTCTCGCCGTGGGTGATCCGGACCGCGCACGCGCACGGCGTTCCGGTGGTGCAGACCGTGCACAACTACCGGCAGGTCTGCTCGTCCGGGCTGTACTTCCGCGACGGCCACAACTGTCACGACTGCCGGGGCAAGCTGGTGGGCTGGCCGGCGGTGAAGAACCGCTGCTACCGGGGCTCCGCCGCGCAGAGCGCGATCATGGCGACCACGCTGGCCGTGCACCGGCCGACCTGGCGCTCGGTCGACCGGTACATCGCGCTCACCGACAAGATCGCCGCGCACCTCGCGGACTACGGCATCCCCGCCGACCGCATCGTCGTCAAGCCGAACGGGCTGCCCGACCCGGGCGCTCCCGCCCCGCTCGGTGACGGTTTCCTCTACGGCGCCCGGCTCTCCCCGGAGAAGGGCCTCGGCCTGCTGCTCGACGCGTGGCGACGGCATCCCGACGGCAGCCTCGGCCCGCTGCGCATCGCCGGCGACGGCGAGCTGCGACCGCTCGCCGAGCAGGCGGCCCTCGAACGTTCCGACATCACCTACCTCGGCCCGCTGGACCGGGCCGGCATGATCGCCGCCCGCCAGGTCTCAGCCGTGGTCGTCGCCGTCCCCACCTGGGAAGACGTCCTGCCTACGGTGATCCTCGAGGCGATGTCGTCCGGGCGTGCGGTTCTCGGCACCGCGGTCGGCGGCATCCCCTACATGGTCGGCACCGGCGCGGACGCGGCCGGCTGGCTCGCTGCGCCGGATCCGGCCGCCCTCGCCGCCGCGCTCCCGCTCGCCCGCGCGGGCGCGGCCGCCGCGGCCTCCGCCGCGCGATCCCGCTACCAGCGGCATTTCCATCCCGACGTGCTCACACCCCGGCTGATCTCCGTCTACGCCGACATGTCCCGCCACGCCCACCGATAACCCCAGCGGCGTACGCCGTGAGCCGCCCCCGCAGCCCCGACCACGCCCAACAAGCCCCCCGAGCCGTAGCCGGGGTGTGTTGCGGGGCCGCAGTGGTGCGGCTGGGCGACGGCTGGCCGGCGGGACGGGCTGGGCGGAACGGGGCTGGGCTGGGCTCGGCTGGGCGGGGTCACCGCCGAAACGGCTCGCCGTGACTCACATGCCGGTTGTGGGGGGCTTGAGCGCCGCCCGGCCGGCGAAGGCGATGCTCGCGGCGAGGAAACCCCCGTTGACCAGCGTGAACAGGGCGACGAACCACACCGCCCACTGCGGGGCGACGGTGAGGACGACACCCGCCAGGGCGACCACGGCGCCGTAGTCGCGGACCAGCTTGACCACTCGCACCGGCAGGGACGAACTGGTGACCATGCTCGCCGCCTGGCTGCCGGTCTGCATCACCGAGGTGACCAGGTTGACCATCCAGGTGGCGGCGAAGGCGGCCAGCAGCCACGCCGGGGTGGCCGGTTCCTGGGCCTTGGCGGTCGCGGCCAGTGCCGCGACCAGGGAGGACTGCACGGCGACGTCGCAGAGCACGTCGAGGCGGGCGCCGGCCGGACTGGCCTGGCCGGTGACCCGGGCGAGCTGGCCGTCGGAGCAGTCGAAGGCGTACGCCAGCTGCCAGCCGATCAAGGCGAGCAGCCCGACCGGCGCCGCCCACAGGCTGCCGTCGGCGACCGGGCCGGCGGCGGCGATCACGACGAACGAGACCAGGCAGCCGAGTCCCAGGTTGAAGATGGTGAGCACGGTCGGGGACAGGTGCCGTTTGTGGGCGCTGACCGCGATCCGGGCGCCGATCCGCTGGCTGATGCCCTCGCTGAACAGGCCACCGCCCCGGTTGACCGCGTAGTAGTCGGCGGCGGTGGGCGTACCGCGGAAGGGTGTGCCGGAATCGGAGGAGGGACCGCCGGCCGCCGGCGGCGGGGAACCGGCCGCGTGGCCGGGCGAGGCTTGGCCGGAGGCAGGGATGCCGGATGCCTGGCCGGATGCCGGGTGGTCGATGCGGGTGACGCTGACCGGAGGCGGAGCCGCCCCGGACCGCGCCGCCGGTGGCCGGCCGCCCTCGGTGGCGGAGCGGCCGGAGCCGGAGGCCGGGTCAGATTTTCGCGAGAACATCGTCGTATTCGGCCAGCTTCTGCCGGATCTGCTCCGGCGTCAGGGCAAGGTGTTCCAGGATGGTGTAGCGGTCCGGCCGGGTCCGCGGCGCGAACTCGACGACCTGCACGAACTGCTCGACCTTCAACCCGACATCGGACGGGGTACGGGGCAGCTGGTGCCGGGCCAGGCAGTCGGACATCTGCTTGAGCCGTCGCTCGTCACCGCGCAGGAACGTGCAGAAGAGCGCGCCCATGCCGGCCAGTTCGCCGTGTGATGCGGTGCCGGGGAACAGTGCGTCGGTGGCGTGCATGATCTCGTGGCAGCCGCCGCTGCACGGGATGCTGGTGCCCGCGACGGCCATCGCCAGCCCGCTGGAGATCAGGGCGTCGGCGAGGGTGGTGACGAACGCGTCGTCGGTCATGTCGCCCGGCATGGCCAGGACTGCCTCGGCGCCCATCCGGGACAGTGACGCCGCGAGGCCGTCCACCGTCTCGCCGCGGATCTGCCGGCCCAGTTCCCAGTCGGCGAGCGCGCTGATGTTGCTGACCACATCACCGATGCCGGCGCGGTTGACCCGCTCCGGGCCGCTTTCGACGAAGTCCAGGTCGACGATGACGCCGAACGGGATGTGCACTCCGTAGGAGCCTTTGATCCCGTCGTTGACCAGGCTTGCCACCGGGGAGGCGATGCCGTCGTTGGCCAGGCTGGTCGCCACCGACACCATCGGCAGGCCCCAGCGGCTGGCCGCGTACTTCGCCGTGTCGACGGTCTTGCCGCCGCCGATGCCGACGACCGCGTCGTAGTGACCGCTGCGGAGTTTCGCCGCCAGGTCGAGGGCGGCGTCCAGGGTGCCACCGCTGGTGACGAAGACCTCGGCGGAGTTGAGAGAGGGGCGGATCAGATCGACGATCTGTTCGCCCAGCCCGGGTCCGACCACGACGGCGACGTCGCCGCCGGCCGAGATGCGGCCGTCCGCGAGGATCTTGCCGAGGTCGGCGACCGCGCCCCGCCGCACCTCGATGTGCAGCGGGGTCTGGACGCTACGGGCTAGTAGCGGCATGCGATCTCCCGGGCCTTCGCCAGGTCCTCGTGGTTGTCGACCTCGACCCAGGACACGTCGCCGATCGGCGCGCCGCGGACCTCGCCGCCGCGGTTCGCGAACTCCTGGAAGCCGTCCTCGTAGAACTGGTTGGGGTCCCGCTCGAACGTCGTCTTCAGCGCGTCGGCCAGCTTGCCGGCCGCGGACGCCTCGATGATGTTGGCGCCGATGTACTCGCCGTACGCCTCGGCCGGGTCCATCAGCTTCGTGATTTTGGTCAGCTGGCCATCTTCATTGAAGACGGTCTTCATCTCCTCGTCAGCCAGCTTCTTAACAGTGTCGAGAGCGAGGAGGATGCTCGGGCCGCGCTTGGCCAGCAGGGTGTGTTCCACGCTGACCGGGTGGACGGTGTCGCCGTTCACCATGAGGGCGCCCTGGGCGAAGTGGTCCCGGGCGAGCCACAGGGAGTAGGCGTTGTTCCACTCCTCGGCCTTGTCGTTGTGCACCAGGGAGATGTTCACGCCGTACTTCTGCTGGAAACCCTCGACGCGCTCCTCCACCTCGACGGCGCGGTAGCCGACGACGATGGTCACCTCGGTCAGGCCCGCGGCCGCGAGGTTGCGGAGCGAGATGTCCATGATCGTGGTCTCCCCGTCCACGGGGACAAGCGCCTTCGGGAGCGTGTCCGTGTACGGGCGCAGCCGGCGCCCGGCCCCGGCGGCGAGTACCAGTCCGATCATGGGGTGGTTCCTTCCAGCGATGTGAGGGGTGCCCAGCGAGGATAGCGGCATGTGTCCCACCCGTAGGACTCGCGAGGGGCACACGGAAAATGGTATAGACCCGGCTTCTAAGCTGTGGGGCATGACCGCTGAGCAGCTGATCTCCTTTGCCCGTGGCGCTCCGTCGCTGGACATCGTCGACGTCGAGGGGCTGAAGGCCGCCGCCGCGCGCGCCTTCGACGCCGACCCTGCCGGGGTGACCGCGTACGGCACCTCCGTCGGTTATCTCCCGCTGCGGAAGTGGATCGCCGACAAGCACGACGTCTCCGCCGACCAGGTCATCGTGACGAACGGCTCGCTCCAGGCCGACGCCTTCCTCTTCGGCCACCTGGTCAAGCCGGGCGACGACGTGGTGGTGGAGAAGCCGACGTACGACCGGACGCTGCTCAACCTGCAGAACCTGGGCGCCAAGGTGCACCAGGTCACGGTCCAGCCGGACGGCGTCGACGTCGACGAGCTGCGTGCGCTCCTCGAGTCGGGGGTGCGGCCGAAGCTGGCCCACATCATCCCCAACTACCAGAACCCGGCCGGTGTCACACTCTCGGAGGCCAAGCGCCGGGCTCTGCTCGCCCTGGCCGCCGAGTACGAGTTCCTCATCTTCGAGGACGACCCGTACGTGGACATCCGGTTCCGTGGCGAGCCGCTGCCGTCGATGCTCTCGCTGGACTCCGACAACCTGGTCGTGCACGCCTCCAGCTTCACCAAGACGGTGTGCCCCGGCGTCCGTGTCGGTTACCTGGTCGGCCCGGCCGCGCTGATCGACGCGATCGCGAAGAAGGCGACCAACCTGTACATCTCCCCCGGCATGGTGTCCGAGGCGATCGTCCACCAGTTCTGTGTCTCCGGCGACATCGAGAAGTCGGTGCGGACGGTCAGTGCCGCGCTGGGTGAGCGCGCCCGGGTTCTGGCCGAGTCGATCCGCAAGTACATCCCCGGCGCCACCTTCACCGAGCCGGACGGCGGCTACTTCCTCTGGGTGGATCTGCCGTCCGACGTCGATGTGGACAAGCTCTTCCCGGCCGCGATGAAGAAGGGTGTCGCGGTCGTCAAGGGCAGTGACTTCCTGCTGGAGGGCGGCAAGAGCTCGCTGCGCCTGGCGTTCTCCGCGGTCACCGTCGACCAGATCGACGAGGGCGTGCGACGGATCGCCGAGGCGATCGAAGAGGTACGCGGCTGACCCCATGCGCCGGGTGGGTGGTCACCCACCCGGCGCGGGTACCCTCGGTTGGTTTGTCGTCGGCGGGGGAGGTTGGCATGACGGAACGCTCGTGGACCAGAGGCCGGCCTCTGGGAAAGGTGTGGGCGGACCGGATGCGAGGTCTCCTCAACACCGGCGATCATCCGGGCCAGCAGGGCTTCGCTCGCACCGGCGCCAGTGCGGTGGTGGACTGCGGTGTCTACGCCGACGGCAAGCGCATGCCGGGTGACTTCACCCCGGATCAGGCGCTCGAGGAGGCGCGCGGCCGGGAGGGTGCCTTCGTCTGGCTGGGCCTGCACCAGCCGTCGGAGCCGGAGATGACGGCGATCGCCCGCACCTACGGCCTGCACGAGCTCGCGGTGGAGGACGCGGTCAAGGCCGAGCAGCGGCCCAAGCTGGAGCAGTTCAACGCGGTCCACTTCCTGGTGCTGCGCACCGCGCGATACGTGCCGCATCAGGAGCTGACCGAGAGTTCCCAGGTGGTCGAGACCGGCCAGATGATGATCTTCATCGGGGAACAGTTCGTCATCACGGTCCGGCACGGCGACGCCTCCGAGCTGGCGCCGGTCCGCGCCGACCTGGAGACGCAGCGGGGCGCGCTGCTGGAGCAGGGACCGTGGGCGGTGGCGTACGCGGTCACCGACCGGGTGGTCGACCACTATCTCGATGTGGCCGACGACTTCGAGGCCGACCTGGACACCATCGAGGAGGGTGTGTTCTCCCGCGAGCGCAGCGCCCCGATTCAGCAGGTCTACCAGCTCAAACGGGAGCTGGTGGAGTTCCGCCGGGCGGTGGTCCCGCTGCAGCGGCCGCTCGCGGCGATCACGTCGAGTCAGGGCGTGGTGCCCAAGGAGATCCGGCGCTACTTCCGCGACGTCCAGGACCATCTGACGCGTACGGTCGAGCAGGTCTCCTCCTACGACGACCTGCTCAACTCGATCCTGCAGGCACGGCTGGCGCAGGTGACCGTCGACCAGAACAACGACATGCGCAAGATCGCCTCATGGGCGGCCATCGCCACGGTCTGGACCGCGTTCGCCGGCGTCTACGGGATGAACTTCAAGTACATGCCGGAGACCCAGTGGAAGTACGGGTACCCGGCCCTGGTCGCCCTGTTGGTGCTGATCACCGTGTTGCTCTACCGGGCTCTGCGACGCAACGGGTGGCTCTGACCCCCACCACAGAGAAGCGGGGCTCTAGAGTGTCGGGGTGCCGTCGCGTCAGGATGAGCTGCACTCCTATCAATACTCGGTGCAGCGTGTGGTGGCGGCGCTGGTGTCACACGACCCGGACCCGCATCGTTCGCCGCTGCGCCGCGCCGGTGTCACAGCCCTGGTCGGCCTGCTGGTCGCCGCTCTCACGGTCGGCGGTTTCGCGGTGTACGGCGTCTTCACCGGCCACAGCATGGCCGAGGCGAACGACCCGAACTCGGTGCTGGTGGAGAAGAAGACCGGCGCGCGGTACGTCTATCTGGAGTCGGACGGCAAGCTGCATCCGGTTCTCAACTACACGTCCGGTCTGCTGCTGGCCGGTGGGACGGCGCCCGCGCTGAAGAACGTTCCGGCCGAGAAACTGGCCCGGATGCCGCTGGGGGAGCCGCTCGGCATCCCGGAGGCGCCGGACTCCCTGCCGGCGGCCAAGAGCCTGCTCGCCGGGGCCTGGTCGGTGTGCAGCGACACGGCGGGCGGCCGGCCGCGCAGCACGCTGCTGGTCGGGAGCACACCGTCCGGCGGGGCGGCGCTCTCCGGTGGCCTGCTGGTGCGGGATCCGTCCGGGCGTACCCATCTGGTCAACGGTTCGCAGCGGCATCTGTTGCCCGCCGCCGACGTCGACACGATCCAGCGTGCCCTCGGCTGGTACGGCACCCGTCCCTGGGTCGTCTCGACCGCCTGGATCGACGCGGTCCCGGCGGGCGCCGACCTGGCCCCGCCCACGATCCCGAACCTGCGGAAGACCTCGGTGATCGCCGGTCGCCGGGTCGGTCAGGTGCTCACCGGCGACGGCAAGAGTTTCGCGGTCGTCCTCAGCGACGGGATCGCCCCGCTCACCGAGTTGCAGGCCAAGCTTCTGGCCGGCGCGACCGCGACGCCGATCAGCGCCGGCATCGACCTCATCGGGCTTCCGGGGTCGAAGAGCGGGCTCAGCGGCTCGGCCGAGGGCCTGCCCGCGAGTGTCCCCGCGCTGGCGGAGGCGCCGGCGAGCGCCTGCGTGACGCTGCCGGGCGACGGCATCAAGATCAACCCCACCATCCCCGCCGGTGTGGCTCCGCCCGGCGCGGCCCACGTCGACCTGGTGCACGTGGCACGGGGTAAGGGCGCCGTGGTGGAGGCCACCGCGTCACCGGACGCGCCGGCGGACAGCGGCACGGTGAGTCTCGTCACCGACTCCGGCCGACAGCACGCCTTGGCGAGCCGCGACCTGCTGGGCCGGCTGGGGTACGCGAGCGTGCGCCCCACGCGCATTCCGGCACAGCTGGTCGCGTACTTGCCTGCCGGGCCGGCCCTGGATCCTGTCCGGGCCGGCCGGCGTTGACGGATTACCGGGGTTCCTGCTTGCTCTGCTCGCTCATGGTGCCGTTGGACGTGGTGTAGACGGTCGGCTCGATCGGCTCGAAGGCCGCGTCGTCGGCTCCGGTGCGGGCAGTGGGCTCGTACTCGTCCCACTGCGCGTCACGGCGACGGCGAGCGATGTAGGCGGCGCCCACCCCGACCGCGGTGCCGATCAGCGCGTAACCGGCGAGCTTGCTCGCCCGGCCCTTCTTGCGCCCGGCCGACTTCTCGGCCTTCTTCTGCAGCTTGCCGGCCATCTTCTTCTCGGCCTTGGCCTGCTGCTTGATCTCCTTGCGGGTGGCCTTCTTGGCCGTCTTGCCGGCCTGCCGGACGTTCTCCGACGCGGTCACCAGCGCGGCGAGCGCGCTGTCCCAGCTCTGTGAGGCGGCGTCCCGGGCCGCGGTCGCGGCCGGCTGGACCCGGTCCTTGGCGGCGTTGATCCTGGGTGTGACGGTCGCGCTGGTCTCGGTTGCGGCGATCGAGGCCGCGCGCTTGAGATGATCAACGCTCTGGCCGAGCTCGTTGCGCATGCGCGCTTTCCGGCTCCGACGACGAATCGTTGCGAACACCAGTGCCCACCTCCTGTGGTCTTCTTCAGGCCATGTTGCCTTCTCGGGTACCCCCGCGCGGCCGGATCCATCACATGGGGGAGGATCCGAATTGCACGAGAACAGCCCATCACGCAGACGGGAGTACCCGTGGCAGAGAACCTTTACGCCACCCTGCACACCAATCACGGCACGATCCGGGTGCAGCTCTTCCCGGATCACGCTCCGGCGACGGTCCGGAACTTCGTGGAGCTGGCCGAGGGCACGAAGCCGTACACCGACCCGCGCACCGGTCAGCCGGGCAGCGGGCCGTACTACGACGGCACCATCTCGCACCGGGTCATCCCCGGTTTCATGGTCCAGATGGGTGACCCGACCGGCACCGGCCGTGGTGGCCCGGGCTTCCAGTTCGCCGACGAGTTTCACCCGGAGCTCTTCTTCGACCGCCCGTACCTGCTCGCCATGGCGAACGCCGGGCCGGGCACCAACGGCTCGCAGTTCTTCATCACGGTCGGCCCGACGCCGCACCTGAACCGCCGTCACACGATCTTCGGCCAGGTCGCGGACGAGCAGTCGGCGAAGGTCGTCGACTCGATCGCGAACACCCCGACCGGTCCGGGCGACCGTCCCCGCGAGGACGTCGTCATTCAGCGCGTGGAGATCGAACGCGCCTGACCTCTCAAGGTACCTTTGGTGCCATGAGTGAGGCTCCGTCGACGGCTCCGGTGTGCTATCGGCACCCGTCGAGGGAGACGCTGCTCTCCTGCAGCCGGTGTGATCGTCCGATCTGCACCAGCTGCATGAACGACGCAGTCGTCGGCCACCACTGTCCGGACTGTGTCAAAGAGGGCCGCCGCAGTCAGCGGCCGGCGCGCACCGCCTTCGGCGGGAGCCGCGCCGGCCGGCTCGGCTACGTCTGTCAGGCGATCATCGCGGTCAACGTGCTGTTCCTGATCGCCTCGGCGATCCTCGGCGGCCCACAGGCGATCGCCGGCGGTGGCGGCTGGTTCGGCCTGCTCGGCATCGGCACCCCGGTCACCCAGTGGGGTGCGGTGCTGGGCTATGCGGGCTACGGCGGCGAAATCCACGGCGTGGCCTCCGGCGAGTGGTACCGACTGGTCACCGCGATGTTCATCAACTACGGCGCGGTGCACCTGCTGCTCAACATGTCGCTGGTGGCCACGATGGGCCGCTATCTGGAGCGGCAGCTCGGGCCGGCCCGTTTCCTCGCGCTCTATCTGCTTGCCGGCTTCGGCGGAAACGTCGCGGCCTACGTCTTCCAGCCACCGTTCGGGCAGTCGGCGGGCGCCTCGACGGCTACCTTCGGCCTGATCATCGCGGTCATCGTGATCAACAGGCGGATGGCGCTCGACGTCGGCCCGGTGATGCCGCTGCTGATCACCAACCTGCTTTTCACCTTCACCGTGCCGGGCATTTCGGTGGCCGGTCACCTCGGCGGCTTGGCGGTGGGCGCGGCGGCCGCCGCCGTGCTGGCCTACGCCAAGATGCCACGGCGCGCACTCAAACAGGTGATCGGCCTGGTGGCGGTGCTGCTGCTGATCCTCGCCGCGGTGGTGCTGCGGACGATGGCGTTGCTCAACATCTACGGCTGACTGTGACTTCAGCTGACCGTGCGCAGGTCGGCCAGGGCGAGCGCCACGTCCTCCGGTATCGCGCCGAGCTGGTTCGCGCTCAGCAGATAGACGGCGTCGCCCGCGTCGATCTCCAGCAGTTCGCTGCGCAGGCCGCGGCGGGTGCCGGTCTCCACCCGTACCGTCTCGATCTGGGACCAGGGCAGACGGCGGCGGCGAGCGAAACCGGCGAGCACGGTGACGCCATCGGCGTCCGCCGCCAGGCGGACCGGGATGAGCAGGTCGCGCAACGCCCAGGCGACGATGCCGGCGGTGACGACGGCGGCGAGCGCCCAGCGGGACAGGTCGTCCGGGGCGAACCCGGCGACCAGCACCGGAAGGGCGGCCGCGCCGATCAGTTTCGCCACCGGGAGAACCGGCCTGACTCGCCACTGCATCTCATCACTATCGCAGAATGGCCGGCCCCACTATCACACCGCCGTTGTAATCCGATATTCAGTCGTCGACGCCCGCCTCTTCCTTCGTTTATCCCCCGTTAACACAGCATGGACGTGTTCTTGAGTACGTTCCACCCCGCGGCCGAGGCAGCCGCGGCCCTCCCGGTCGCGAACCGGCACCTCCCGATCTTTCGTAACTGCGTGGACCCCGACGATCCCGCGGTCCTGGTGGCCCGCTGCGTCCGGCCGGGGGCGCCACTCTCCGGGGACTGGATCCTGCTGCTGACCGGGCGCCGTCTGGTCGTCACCCAGGAGACCCGGCCACTGCACCGGCTGCGGCTTCACCTCAACGCCAACCTGCGCCTCCTGAGCAATGTGACCTGGCGTCTGGACCTGTCCAAACCGGGCATCGAGCTCGCTCTCAACGCGATGGACGGGGTGCGCGAGCGGTTCCGGATGCGCCTGGGCGACTCGGAGACGGTGTGGCGGGTCGAGTCGCTGCTGCGCGAGGGCTTCTTCGCCCCCCGAACGGTCTACGCCTGAGCCCCGCTCAACCCAGGAACTCACTGATCGAGCGGCGCAGGCCGGCCGGATCCAGGCCGTGGGCGCGGGCGTGGTCACGCCAGTGGCCGTACCGGCGGACCTCGGTGCGGCCGGCGCCCAGATGCAGGGACCGGTGCGGAAGCCCGTTCAACGCCTCGCTGACCAGCCGGGCCGAGGTTCCCGCGAGGTACGGCTCCACGACGATCACCTCGGCTTCCGCCAGAACCCGCAGCCCGTCGGTGTCCAGGGGCCGCGGGGTGTTCGTGTAGGCCACCGTCACGTCCATGCCCTCGGTGGCCTCCAGGACCGGGTCGAGCATCGGTCCCACCGCGACGACCAGCGGACCGCCCCGGCGCAACACCCGCAGGTTCGCGCCGTCGAGGTGGGCCCTGCGGTTCTCCTGCACGGAGAGACGCACGTAGACCCGGTCGTCGTGCCGGGCCGCGTCGCGCAGCAGGCCGGGCACCTCGTCACGGTGGCCGGGCACGTGCACGGTCCAGCCGTCGAGGGTGTCCAGCAGCGCCACGTCACCCGGTGACTGGTGGGTGTAGCCCTCGGCCGCTGCGTCGTAGGATCCGCCGATGCTGACCAGCACCGCGCCCACGTCCTGGTGCGCGAAGTCCAGCTTGATCTGCTCATAGGCCCGGTCGATCAGGAACGGCGCGTACGAGTGCAGGTAGGGACGCATCCCGGTGAGTGCCAACCCGCCGCCGACGCCGGCCATCAACTGTTCCCGGATCCCGACGTTGAGCACCCGGTCCGGGTGCCGACGGTGCGCCTCGGTGAACGAGCTGGCCGAGATGTCGGCGAGCACCAGCGCGGTACGCGGGTCCTCGTCCAGCAGCGCGGTGGTGGTCGCGACGAACGCCTCTCGCATGGTTCAGCTCTCCTTCGACTCGACGGTGGCGACGACCAGGTGCGGCCGTCCGGTGACGCGCAGGGCCCGCTCGATCTCGTCGTGGTCGTGCCCGTTCACCACGGACACGCTCCAGTTCGGGAACCGTGCCGGGATGTCGCCGGGCCACCCGTGGGTGGCCGACCGGTTGTCGATGACGATCGCGGTGAGCGGCAGGCGGATCGCGGCCGCGTAGGCGATCGCCTCGTGGTTCGAGCCCTCGTCCAGTTCCGCGTCGCCGAGCAGCACGAACGTCCGTGCCGTGGTGAGGCCCTGGGCGCGCAGGCCGAGCGCGGTGCCGACGGCCAGGCCCAGCCCGTGCCCCAGCGATCCGGTGCCGACCTCGACGCCGGGGATCAGCACCCGGTCCGGGTGGTGCCCGAGCGGGCTGTCCCATCCGCCGAGGTCGTCGAGCCACTCGACGGGGATGAAACCCTTGGCGGCGAGGACCGCGTAGTAGGCGGCCGGCCCGTGGCCCTTGGAGAGCAGGAACCGGTCGCGGTCGGGCTCCTCGGCGGTCTCCGGCGTGATCCGTAGCACACGGTCGTAGAGGACCCAAAGAACGTCCAGTGTGGAGTGGGCGCTCGGCGCGTGTTTCTCGTCACCGGTGATTCGCCTGAGCAGGTCATGTACGGGATGTCTGGGTGTCGCGATCACGGTCATGTGCCTAGGCTGCAACTTGAAGTGCACTTCAACTCAAGGAGCATGATGGAGACGCTCACCATCGGCGAACTCTCCGCACGGAGCGGGGTCGCGCCGTCGGCGCTGCGCTTCTACGAGCGGGAGGGCTTGATCCACGCCTCGCGCACCAGCGGCAACCAGCGGAGATACGACCGGGCCGAGCTCCGCCGGGTGGCCTTTATCAAGATCGCGCAGCAGGTCGGGGTGTCCCTCGACGAGATTCGTGAGGCCCTCGCCTCCCTCCCGGAGAACCGCACGC
Source organism: Actinoplanes sandaracinus (assembly GCF_030009775.1). Lineage (GTDB taxonomy): Bacteria > Actinomycetota > Actinomycetes > Mycobacteriales > Micromonosporaceae > Actinoplanes > Actinoplanes sandaracinus. The sequence continues at coordinate 225,872 of NZ_JASCTH010000006.1, forward strand.
CCACCAAAGCCGACTGGTCCCGGCTCTCCGCCCGCTGGCGTTACCGCCTGCAGGAGCGGATCGGCGTCCTGGAGCGGCTGCGCGATCAGCTGTCCGGCTGCATCGGCTGCGGCTGCCTTTCCCTGCAGCGGTGCAAACTGGTCAACCCGAGCGACCGGCTCGCCGCCGTCGGCGCCGGCCCGCAACGCATCCTCAACCCACCGATGGACTGACCGAGCCCGCGGGCAGGAAGCCAGGGGCACGCGACCGCGTGCCCCGGCTGCGGATCCGAGGGCTCACCAGGGCGGTGAGTACCAAGGGTTGACCATTCCGCCGTTCATCGTCCCGACCTGGGTGGTGCCGCCGCCTCCGCTGGAGCCGCCGCCGTTCGACGACGATCCGCCGTTCGACGGTGCGTTACCGCGGTTCTTGGCCTTCAGATCGTGGATGTACTGGACGAGGATCGGATCCCTCGTGCGTTCCTTGCAGTTGCTGGTCTGTCCCCGCTCCACCATGTACGCGTTGTGCACCCGCTGTTCCTCGGTGAGCTCATCGCAATAGGGCCGGGTGTCGTACTCATAGATCTGGTCGAGGATCTTGCCCTTGACGTAATCCGGGACCTTGTTCTTGGCCATCTTCACGCCGCCGTCCCAGACCTCCTTCGAGGTGGGAAGGACGTAGTCGGTCCAGGGGATCTGGACCCCTCCCGCAGTCGGCAGACTCGGCTGTCGGATCTGAGGCGTGGGCGTCTGAGGCAGGCTGATCTCGGGCGCCTCCGGAATCACCTGGCCGACATCGGAGATGCTGGTCGGCCCGGGGACGCCGCCACCGCCTCCGGTATTCCCCTTGAAGGGATCCAACTGGGATAGATCCGTGTCCAAGGGGTCGGAAACATTGACGTCGGGCGTGTTGTCCTCGATGAACTGCTGACCCTGGTCGACGACCTTTTTGCAGAATGGGCAGGGGTCGCCGCTGTCCGCTGCCGCAGCCGGTCCCGGCCCTGATGTCACGCCGGCTGCGAGGCCTATGCCGAGTATTGTCAGCCTGGCCATCCTGTTCATGTTCGTTCCTCCCATCCAGTAGTGAATTTCTCCCACGAGAGCGAACCACGCCGGCATTCAGCGCGAACCGTGTTTCGACGGAAGTCGGCCGTTCGGCCAGGTCGTTCGGCGTTCGCGACCGACTCCTCGACTTACTCAAGAGCCTGCGGCGCCGTTGGCCAGGCGAAACGCTGTATCTGATCCTGGACAACTTCGCGGCGCACAAGCAGCCGAGCGTCTGGGCTTGGTGCGCCGCGAACGCCGTCGAGCTCGTCTTTCTGCCGACCTACAGTTCCGGGCTGAACTGGATCGAAGCGGAGTTCGCCGCCCTGCGCTACTTCGCGCTCAACGGCACCGATCACCAGTAACACGCCGAGCAGGACGCCGCGATCGGTGACTACATCCGCTGGCGCAACCAGCGAGCCCGACCGAAACCGGATACGCGACCAACTCCAAGATCCGCCACCCGGATTACCCCTTCAAGGCCGCATGACGAGGCACTAGTCGTGTCCTGCGGATTAATCTGATCAACCTGAGTTCAAATGCCTGGTCTGGGCCATGACGGGTCGATGTAGAAGGAGAGGATATGATCATCCGAATCTTGCCGAGGTCGTATCCCGACCCCAAGACTGGGAGTGGTGTCAGTTCCAGCCCAAATCGACGAACCGCCCTCATGCGCGAACGGTTACGGGTAACCTAACACTCGCGAATTCTTGATCTCTGTGTTGAATCGGGGAAAGGCTTTGAAAGTGAACCGTAAAGCTCTTGCGGCTGCCGCAGGACTCGTGTTTTCGACGATCCCCGGCATGCCTTCCCATGCTGGACCGCAGGTCATCTCTCAGCCCGGACCTATCGAAGAATATTCCGGGGTTACCCCCTTGCCGTGCGCAACAGGCACAGCATCCATTCTTCAGCCGGGCCCGAAGGTCAACTTAATCGTAACGAATGAGTCATCATCGGGTATCTTCCTGAGGTACCGCACCACAAGCGGTGAAATAAAAATCTCGAAAATGAGTTTGATCAGGTCCGGTGAAAGCGGCAGTGCCACGCCGGACAGGGGGCGGATCTATGAGATTCACACAGTTAACGATCGCTGCCTTGCGTCGTTCATGATAAATTCCAAAGCGGAGATTGCAACCGTTGTCTATAGATGATTCACAGAATAAACGCCATTTTGGGTACGGCGCTAGATTGCCGCGGGGTCAAATGCGCCTCCCTCTATCGGTCAATGCTGTAGTCCATCGGTGCTTTGCTCTAGTGCCTCGTCTTCGAACGTTGGCCGTGTAATTTATCGGTTCTGATCGGGTGTCGGGCAGGCTCTTCCTCTCGCTGTCTGTGTCCGCCCAAGGCCAGCCCGCGGCGGACATCGCGTACCTGCTTCGCGGCGAACAGGCCCGCCGCACCGTCAGCCGCGTACCGGCGCAGCCACAGATCCACCGTCGGCCGCGACACCCCGGCCAGCACGGCGATGTCCTTCTTCATCCGGCCCTCGGCATGCCACAACACGATCCGCGCCCGCGTCCCGACCGCCGCCGACACCTCCGAACTCGTCGTCAGCGCCCGCAGCTCAGCATCCTGGTCAGCCGTCAACTCCACCCAGGCAGCCAACCGCACCAACATCCCGTGAAGGCAACAGAATCACGGTGCGCTAGCGGAGATCGATGAGCAGGGTGAACGCTGAGGGCTCGTGGTCGCACTATGGTCGCGACGAATGAGATCAAGCGATGTCCAGTGATCACGAGTGAGACCGAGCGGTGACCTGCGATGATCGCCGCTGACCTTCGTTTACCGAGGTCAGCGGCGGTTATCGCTGTTCATCCATGTGCGGAGGGCGTGGGATTCGAACCCACGATGAGTTTCCCCATACCGGTTTTCAAGACCGGCGCCATCGGCCACTAGGCGAGCCCTCCCGTAGTGCCGCTCCAGTCTGCCATCCGCCGCTGGTTCTTGTCGTACCGGTGGGGCAGAGTCGGCCGCATGCACGCGATCGTGATCGAGGACAAGCATCTGGTGTGGGCCGAGGTTCCGGACCCGGAGCCCGCCGAGGGCGAGGTGATCGTCGACGTCACGGCCTCGGCGGTCAACCGGGCCGATGTGTTGCAACGGCAGGGTCTCTATCCGCCGCCGTCGGGGGCCTCCGACTATCCGGGGCTGGAGTGCTCCGGAGTGATCAGCGCGGTCGGGCCGGGCGTCACCGGGCACCACGTGGGTGAGCGGGTGTGCGCGCTGCTCGCCGGCGGCGGCTACGCGGAGCGGGTGGCCGTGCCGGCGGGCCAACTGCTGCCGGTGCCCGCCGGGCTGTCGCTGGTCGAGGTGGCGTCGTTGCCCGAGGTGGCCTGCACGGTGTGGTCCAACGTGGTCGACCGGGACAGGCTGCGTCCCGGTGAGACGCTGCTGGTGCACGGCGGCGGCAGCGGGATCGGCACGTTCGCGATCCAGTTGGGTGCGGCGCTGGGTGCGCGGGTCCTGGTCACCGCCCGGGCGGAGAAGCACGAGCGGCTGCGCGCGCTCGGCGCCGATCTGGCGATCGACTATCAGACCCAGGATTTCGTACGGGTGGTGCGGGATCACACCGGCGGGCGGGGCGCCGATGTGGTGCTCGACATCATCGGCGCGAAGTACCTGGCGCGCAATGTCGAGGCGCTGGCGGTCGAGGGCCGGATCACGGTGATCGGCATGCAGGGCGGCCGGGCCGCCGAGCTGGATCTGAGCCGGTTGATGGCGAAGCGGGGCCGGGTGTCGTCGACCTCGTTGCGGGCGCGGCCGGCGGCGGACAAGGCGCGGATCGTGGCGGGTGTCCGTGACCAGGTGTGGCCGCTGGTGGCGGCCGGCCTGGTGAAGCCGGTCATTCACAGCACCTTCGCGCTGGCGGAGGCGGCGGAGGCACACCGGCTGATGGAGTCGGGTGACCATTTCGGGAAGATCCTGCTGCAGCGGTGATCACTCGTTCGGGGTGAGCTCACTCGTTCGGGGGGATCGCAACGAAGTTATATGCCCGATAAAGTCGGATATGCGGCGAGTCGCGACGGTGTCCGGGCTCGGCGATCCCAGCATGGACGGACAGCGCGTCCGCTCCGGGCGCGCGGTGCATCCGACCGCTGGGGGACCCCGTGACGTACGCACCGCACCGTTCCGCACCCGCCCGGGAGATCCCGCCGCCGGCCGACGGCCCTGATCCCGGCGCTTCCCGATGGCGGGTGCGGGTCTGGGTCGCCGGTGGGGTGCTCGTCTCCGCCGCCCTGGTCACGTTCGGCGTGTGGGCGGTGACCACCACCCCGGCAACGGTCGTGGTGAGCGGCGCCGACTCCGACGGTTCGCCGGCCGGCGACTTCGCCTTCGACGTGACCGGATTGCGCTGCGGGGTGTCGGCGGTCGGCCCGAGCGACCTGGAGCAGCGCGCCGCCGGGCAGTTCTGCCTGCTCGACCTGAGAGTGACGAACAACGGTGGCGAACCGGAGTTGCTCGACAGCGGCGCACAGCGGATCCATGACACCAACGGCGTAGCCTACGCCGTCGCCGATTCGGCCGCGGTGTTTCTGAACGATGGCGATCCGACCCTGCTCGACGAGATCGAGCCGGGTGAGACGGTCACCGGCGTACTTCCCTTCGATTTGCCTTTGGATGCTCGCCCGGGTGAGGCGACCCTGCGCGACGGCATGTCCGCCCCAGGCGTGCGGGTGAAGTTGCCGGATCCCCGCTGAACGGAGCGTTTATCGGTTCGTGATCGGGGATCAATTATGTGAATCACCCCCCGGCGGATTCGATGATGTGTTGGCATGGTCCACGGAAATAAGCACGGTTGTCCGGGTTCCCATTGCTCACCTTCGACGGCGGCATAAACGCGGCAGGAAGCATCGGCCGCGTTTGGATGGGATTCGCGTGAGTGCCCCGGGCCTATTTCGGAGGCAACACTGCACGGTTCGTCCACCCGCCGGGTGCTGACTGCGGGCGCGCTTGCGCTGGCTGTCATCACGCCGGCCCTAGAGCAGGCCGAGCACGGTACGGAGGCGGTCACGACGCCCCTGGCCATGCCGGTCACACCGGACCTCGCGGACCACCCGCTGGCTCCGGCGATCCAGATGCGCCGGCTCGCCGAGCCGGCGCCGCTGATCGTCTCGGACCCGCTGCGGAACCGCCTTCGGGAGATCAGGTTCGACGCCGGGATAGACGCGGCTCCGCTGCGAGAGGTTCTGCGGAACCGGATGGCGGGCGCCGAGCGTGCCTCCCGCGCCCAGCCACGTCGTGCGGCCGCGACGAGGCAAGTCGCCAGGGGACGGCCGATAGCGCCTGTCGTGCACCGTCCCGGCGTCCTGGCCCGTCAGGTGGCCCGCGTCGCCGAGCGGCCGCTCATCCGCGAGGCGCGCGCCACGCGACCGGCCCGGGCCCAGGTGATACGCCCGGCCCGCAAGCGGGCCGTCGTGCAGGTGAAGCGGGTCACCGCCGCGCGCCGCGGTGTGACGCACAGAAGCGCCCGCAGCACCGTCGTGCGGCGTCTCCAGGCGTCGGGGGGTACCCAGGGCATGCACGCGGTCATCGCGTTCGCCAGGGCGCAACTGGGCAAGCGTTACGTGCGTGGCGGTGAGGGTCCGTACGGTTTCGACTGCTCCGGGTTCACCAAGCGTGCGTATGCCAGGGCCGGGGTGGCACTGCCGCACTCGTCCGGCGCGCAGGCTCGCCGTGCCCGGTCCGTGTCGCGGTCCCAGGCCCGTCCCGGTGACCTGGTCGTCGGTCCCGGTCACGTCGGCATCTACATGGGCAGGGGGATGATGATCGACGCCGGGAACCACCGCACCGGGGTCGTCTACCGGAAGCTCTACCGCGGGCTGTCGGTCTCCCGCCTGAACTGAAGAGGTCCGGACAGCAGTCAGCACCCGCCGATCCGACGGGTGCCGACTCGCTGACCGCCCTGTCCGTTAGGGCGGCCGATCACAACCAGGCGCGGGGATCTCTGCCGCTCACACCCGGTCGGATGTCTGACAGAAGCATTACCGATGAAGGGCCGAAGCATGCGCACCACCTGTGCGTTTACCCCATCGAGTGACAGCAGCCGGCAATGCGGACGAAAGACGCCGGACCCATCGGACGAGTAATGTCGGCCCATCGTGGGAAGACCTGATCAGTTACTCACCACGCCGCCGGAGGCCCACCATGAGTCTTGACCGTGCCCTGGCTCCCGATCCGTTCGATGTTCTGCCGCCGGTCCCGGCCTTCACGGTGACCAGCACTGACGTGACGGACGGCCAGCCCCTCGACGAACTCTTCGCGCACACCAGTGTGGGCGGGAAGAATTTGTCGCCGCAGCTGTCCTGGTCCGGCTTCCCGGCCGAGACACGCGGTTTCGTGGTCACCTGTTTCGACCCCGACGCACCGACCGGGAGCGGCTTCTGGCACTGGGTGCTGGTGAACCTGCCGGTCTCGGTCACATCCCTGGAGCGCGGGGTGGACCCGCTGCCGGAGGGCGCGTTCTGTGTGCGCAACGACTACGGCGAGCGCAACTACGGTGGCTCGGCGCCGCCGCCCGGCGACCGCCCCCACCGGTATGTGTTCGCCGTGCACGCGATCGACGTGGACCGCCTCGAGGTGACGCCGGACGCCTCACCGGCGTACGTCGGCTTCAACCTCGCCTTCCACACTCTGGCCCGGGCCACGGTCCGCCCGACCTTCCAGGTCCGCGGCTGACGCCGAACACGAACGAGGCCGCCGGCTATGCCGGCGGCCTATAAGTCGCGTTACTGCAGTAAGTCCCGTTACCGCATGATCAGCGGGGCACGCGCCCCACGCAGAAGACCGACTGGCCGAACGGCGGCCGGACGACACGCTCGGCGGCCTTGGTCACCGGGAGCACCAGGCTGTCGTAGATCTTCACCATCGGCCCCTCTTTCGGAGCCAGCTTGAAGATGCTGGTGGCGGTGTAGTAACCGATCAGGCCCAACGCGTTGGCGTAGTGCAGCTTCTCGATCTCCAGGCCGGCCTCGGTGAAGGCGGCGCCCAGCGTCTTCTTCGTGTAGCGCCGGATGTGCCCGGTGGCGATGTCCACCTGGCTCATCGCGAACATGAACGCCGGCACGATGATGATGACCTTGCCGCCGGGGCGGACCAGTTCCTTCATGCTTCGCAGCGCGCCCACGTGGTCCTCGATGTGCTCCAGGACGTTGTAGGAGACCGCGGCGCTGTACTCCGCCTTCGCATCCTGCGCGGGAAGCAGCATCTGCCTCACGTCGATGGTCGGGTACTCCGCCATGCGCTCCTTGAGCAGGATCAGACGGTCCGGGTCAGCCTCAGTCGCCGTGAATTTCGGCAGGTGCTCCGACCACTCGATCGCGTAGTCACCGAGGCCGCTGCCGATCTCGATGGGGTTGTCCCCGAGGTGCGGGAGCGCGAGCTCGACGAACCACCGGCGGTGGTTCACGGCCGTAGCGAGGCCTTCGAGCACTTCGGACTGGATCCGCTGGTCTCCAGTGATGTCTGCCATGGGTGACGTTCCCTCATCTTGCCGATCTGAGTGACAGCGGGACCGCTGAAGTTAACCATCTGGCGCGCCTAACCGAAAGTTGACTGCTGGCCCTCTCTGATTTTTTTTCCTGATTGAGACGTAGGACGTCCAGGCACTCGCGTGGGTTACCCCGCCGGAAGACGACTGAGAGGCGCGACGCAGGACACGCGGAAAACACCCGTACATATCGGCTCTATCACGCCTGGGGCGCACACCGCTGGCTTCTAGGAAACCTCGGTTAGGCTCGCCGATGCTATGACGATTACGGGTTATGACTCGACAGGCCAGTCGACCGGCGAGAACGTTCTGCCGCCGCGCCAAGTGACCGCCGACGACGACCTGGACGCGGAGCTGATAGCTCTGGAGGCGAGCGTCACAGTGGCCGCTCCGGTCATTGTGTCGCCGGCCGTTGAAACCGTCGAAGAGCAGGTCGTGCGCCCTTTCTGGCGCCGCCTGGTCACCTGGCGGGACGTCGTTGCGATCACCAGCCTGCTCGCGGTAGCGATCTACCTGACCGCGCCGATGTGGCTGAATCTCGATCATGAACTGCGTGATGATCCGCAGGATCAGGCTTTCTTCGAGTGGATGCTGGCGCACGGTGCGCGAGTGCTCACGGATGGCATCTATCCGTTCTTCTCGGACCGCATGAATTACCCCGACGGGGTGAACATGATGGCCAACACCTCGGTGCTGGCCGTTTCCTTGCCACTGACGCCGGTCACTCTTCTGTTCGGCCCACATGTGGCGTTCAATGTATTCCTCACCGGCGCATTGGCGTTAACCGGCGCTTCGTGGTACCTCGTGCTCTCCCGCCGCTTCGTGGCCTCCCGGGCGGCGGCTTGGGTGGGAGCGCTCTTCTGCACCTTCGCACCGAGCATGGTCTCGCACGCCGGTGGCCATCCGAACATCGTCTCGCAGTTCCTCGTCCCCTTGATCATCTGGCGCACCCTGGAACTGCGCGCCCGTGGCCGTGCCGTGCGCAACGGGCTGATCCTGTCCGGCCTGCTGGTCTGGCAGGCGTTCATCAATCTCGAGGTCCTCTTCATGACCGCGGTGGGCCTCGGCTTCTTCTGCGCGCTCACCGCGGTGGCCCGCCGCCGGAGCCACCCGGGCGAGGCGTGGAGGTTCCTGCGAGCGCTCGGCGTCACCGCGGCCGTCACCCTGGCCGCGCTCGCCTACCCACTCAGCGTCCAGTTCTTCGGTCCGCAGAGCTACCAGGGCCTCTCCGAGTACGTCCGTGCCTTCGGCGCCGACCTGGCCTCGTTCGCCGCCTACTCCCAGCACTCGGTGGCCGGGGACGCCGCCGTCGCCGGCCGGCTGGCGCAGAACCCGGCGGAGGAGAACGCGTTCTTCGGCTGGGGACTGGTCTTCCTCTTCGCCGGCCTGCTGCTCTGGATGTGGCGGTCGGCGGCGGTGCGCACCCTCGGCGCGATCGCGATCCTCTTCGCGGCCCTGTCGCTCGGCCCGAGCGTCGTGCTCAACGGTGTCGACACCGGCGTCCCCGGCCTCTGGGCCGCGCTGCACAGCATCCCGGTCCTGGACTCCGCGGTGCCCACCCGCTGGGCCATGGCGATCGCCCCGATCGTCGGCATCGTCCTCGCCCTCGGCTGCCAGCGTGCGGCCGACCTGATCCGCACCCAGCCGGCCTCCCGGGGCCCGGTCCGGGTCGCGATGATCACCGCGGTGGCGATGGCGCTGATCCCGCTGATCCCGAAGCCGCTGGCCACGGTCCCGATGGACCCGGTTCCCGCCTTCGTCACCTCCGGGACCTGGCGTGCCTACGTCGACGACGAGCACACCATGGTCGCGCTGCCGCTGCCGGACAGCGCCTACCCGGACCCGCTGCGCTGGACCGCCTCGACCGGCCAGGACCTGCGCATCGCCGGGGCGTACGCGCTGCTGCCCGCGCAGAACCCGCAGGACCCGGCCGACCGGACCGCGATGTTCTCGCCGCCGTGGCGCCCGACCAGCGGTCTGATGACCTCGATCAAGCAGGGCAACCCGATCCCGGAGATCACCGACACCCGCCGTGAGATGACCCTCGCCGACCTTCGCTACTGGAAGGCGGCCGTGGTGGTGCTGACCCCGCAGACCCGTGACATCGAGATGCTCCGCACGATGTCCGACCTGCTCGGTTTCCGCCCCACCTGGACCGGCGGCGCCTGGGTCTGGGATGTGCGCCCGCTTGTCGACAACCCCGACGCCGTCCTCGCCGGCGGCGAGCCGTTCTGACGAAGGCCTGACCGGAAGGACGGGATCCGCCCGAAAGCGGCGGCTGGGCCCGGTGTGCGCCGGACGTCGCCGGGTGGCCCCGGTGCTCCTCCTGGCCGTACGACTAGGAGGTCTTGATGCAGCAGCCCCGGCAGACCTTGGGCCGCGGCAGGGTGAAGGCCAGGCAGCAGGTCTTGCGGCGCACGTCGAGCTTGCCGTGCTGGCTGGGATAGACCTCGATCAGGTCGCGCACCCCGAGCGCCCCGAGGAGCTTGTCGATGGTCTCGGCGGAGGAGCCAGGCACCGCGTCCGCGGACCGCAGGACGCCGTGGGCGACGCCCGAGGCGAGCGAGCCGAGCAGCGTGCGCTTGCCGAGGCGGACCCGGCCGTGGATGGCGTCGAGCAGCGGGTCGAGGTGTTCGTCCAGGACGCTGCGGCGGAACTCGGCCAGCAGCGCCGCCTCGTCAGCGACCACCCTCACCTGGGGCAGGCCGGAGACGGCGAGTGGGTCGCTGGGCAGGACCGCGACCGGGATGCCGGGGCGCAGACCGAGAGTGATCAGCGGACGTGGGTCGTCGAAGTGCATCACCGTGTCGGTGGTGCTGAGCAGCGGCACGCGGCGGGCCGAGGTCCAGCCAAGGACGGCCGGCAGCGCCAGCCAGTAGGTGTAGGACTTCCAGGCGAGCGCGGCGGCCGCGTGCGGCTGGGCGCTCCAGCGGCGGTGCGCGGCGTCGAGGAGCGTGTCCAGGTGCACGTCGGCCAGGCGGGCCGTGGGGGTCCAGCCGGCCAGATCGGGAACCACCAGGTCAGGGGCCAGGCCGGGAACCTCGGTGCTGGTGCCGAACATGGTCCGCAGGGTCGCGGTGAGCGGAGCCAGGGGCCGCGGGCGGACCTGCGTGAGCTCCATGGTGATGCTGGTCACGGGCGGCCTGCCCGCGGCACTCGTCGCTGAGTCACCGCATTCTCCTTGCGGATGAACTTGCTGAAGTCATCGTCAGAGCGAGCCGGCTCTTGTGGAGCGGGAAGGGTTCGCAGGGACCCACCGTACTCGGTTAAGGGTAGCCTAACCACACTGGGCAAGGGGATGTTTCGGGCGAATGCCCTGCGTGATGATTACTTTACGTAGCGTGGCCACGCTGCCGGATTAGTCAAGGTATCTGTCGGCAAATCGCTACTAACTCAAACGGACACGGAGCGGCAGCGACACTGAACGTGCCGTCGCGAAGGGGACATCCGTGATGACCACCTCGCCCATTGAGAGGGCCGCAGATCAGTTCGTGACGGCCCTTGCGCAATGGCGGATCGAGCGCGGGATGACCAAGAAGCAATTGGCCGCGCGCATGGGTTTCGATCCCTCCTACGTCAGTCACGTCGAGGGCCGGCGGCACAAACCCACCGAGGACTTCGCACGGCGGGCCGAGGCCGTGCTGGGCGCCGGCGGCGCCATCTGGCAGCGTTTCCAGGAGTACGACGAACTCCGTCACGCCCGCAACTCGACCCTCCACCGTGACCCGCCCGTGCCGGTCCAGTGGCTGCCACCAGGCACCGGGTTGATCGTCGAGCGCGAGGTCGCCGAGCTCGCCTACACCGACGGCGCCTACCGCTGCCGGGTCCAGCGCTGGCTCTACAACGCCGGCGTCGAGCCGGTCACCCGCTACCTCGCCAAGATCTCCGTGGACCGGTACCCGCACGACCCGCCCGGCTCCAACCGCCATCACCGGGAGAACCCGCTCACCTTCGAGGAGATGGACGTGCGGGCGTTCGCCGGCGAGGGCAAGGCCGCCGAGCCCATGCAGTGGCGGGTCAAGCTCGACCGGGACGCGTCCAAGGAGATCTGGCTGATGTTCGCCAACGAGCGCGGCCAGTTCCCGCTCTACCCGGGCGAACGGACCACCATCGAGTACGCGTACACGGTCGGCGAGGAGAAGTGGGGCCAATGGTTCCAGCGCGCCGTCCGCCTGCCGACCCGGTCGCTGACCGTCCGGCTGAAACTCCCGGAGAGCTTCGAACCCCAGGTCTGGGGTGTGGAGGCGTCCCTCGCCGCCGAGGTGCCCGTCCGAACCCCGTTGGAACGCCGCACCGAGGGAGGTCGCGCCATCTTCGAGTGGTCTACCGACGCGCCCCTGCTCAACGCCCGGTACCGCCTGGAATGGCGGTACCGTGGGGCCGGCGCCCCGGTCTACGAGGAGACCGGGCCACCCGAGCCGACCCTGCCGAGGGCGTCGCACCGGATGCGTGGCATCGGCATCATCCAGCGCGGGTCCGACCTGCTCCGGCAGCGTGCCCGTCACTTCCAGCTGCCCCGCGAGGGAGGCGCCGCTCGCAACGCGGTCACCCGGCTGCTCACCTCGCTCAGCCGCCTGGAGGACCTGCACGAGTTCAGCAAGGGCGTGGGGCTCGCCGCGTCCCAGATCGGGATGCCGATCGCCGCCGCCGTCGTCCGCCCGCCGGAACTCGACGTCGACCCGGTGGTGCTGCTCAACCCGCGCGTCGTCGGTGAGTCCGCCGACTGCGACGAGCAGTACGAGGGGTGTCTGTCGTTCTTCGACTACCGGGGTCTGGTACCGCGGCCGTTGCGGATCGACGTGGAACACGCGCGGTTCGACGGGACCCGGGTGGTCACCACGTTCGAACGGGCGCTGGCCCGGCTGATCAGCCACGAGATCGACCATCTGGAAGGCCGGCTCTATGTGGACCGTATGGATCCCCACGCCAAGCTGGTGCCGGTCGCCCAGTACCACCAGACCGGCCGGCCCTGGGATTACTGACCTCGGTTCTGTCAGTCGGTAAAGCTGTCGTACTTTATCCGGACACTTGGCACCTGTAGCTCAGCGAGGCGCTTCAGGGTGGCCTTCACCATCCGGCCCGACCCGGAGACGAAGAAGTCGTGCTCCTTCCACGGGCCGTACTTCGCCACCACGTCCGAGATGTTGCCCTGCTCGCCGACGAAGGTCGGGTCCTCGCTGCACGCGGTCACCACCGACAGCCAGGGATAACGAGCCGCCAGCCGGTTCACGTCGGCCAGGTCGTACAGGTCGTCGCGGTTCCGCGCGCCCAGGAAGACGTGCACCCACCGGGTCCGGTTGTACCGGGTGAGCTCCTCCAGCAACGACTTGATCGGGGCGAGCCCGGTGCCGCCGGCCACGAAGACGGCGTCCCGGGTCGATCTTCGATCCAGTGTCATCGAGCCCATCGGCGCCGCCAGCTTGACCATGTCGCCGACCTGGAGACGCCGGACCAGCGCGCTCGACACCCACCCCGCGCCCACCGCCCGCACATGGAAGTCCAGCGTGTTGTCGCGCCGAGGCGCGTTCGCCGGGGAGTAGGTGCGCCACAGGCGCGGCTGATAACGCGGGCACTCGATGCTCAGGTACTGCCCGGCCCGGTAGTCCAGCGGCTGCAGCGGCAGCACCGTGAACACCGCGATGTCCCGCGACCGGCGCTCGTGCGCGATCACCTCGCCGTACCAGTACGGCGGATTCGGGTCAGCGTCCGCCCCGGCCAGCATCTTCGACGCGATCACCGCGTACGCGTCCGCCCATGCCTGGTCGTACTCGACACCCCATTCCTCGCCCGCGAACGCCCGCATCGCCTCGATCAACGCGCCGCCCACCACCTCGTAGTGGTCCGGTTCCACGTGGAACTTGCGGTGGTCCCGGCCCAGCGCCCGCAGGTAGTCGTCGAACTTCTCCGGATCCTCCAGCGTCTGCACCGCCTGCACGATCGCCCCGAGCAGGCGCGCCCGCTGCACATCCATCTGGACCGGGAACAGATCACGCAGATCCGGGTACGACAGGAAGATGCGCGCGTAGAAATAGCCGGCAACCTTGTCCTGATGTTCCTCGACGAGGCTCCAGCTCTCCTTGAGCAAGCGTGCGAGGTCTCCCATGCCATTCAGGGTGGTCAGCACAGTCGGGAACACGACGCACGAGCAGTGCGACTCGACACCCTCGCCGAAGGCGCACTTGGCGAATTAGGTGTGTTTGGGCGTCACCTAAAGTGGGCCGGTGACTCTCGAAGAGCAGCAGCAGTCAACCCGCCCGGCCTACCTCGCCGAGATCGCCGTCGTCCTGCTGCTGTCACTCGGGCAGTCCGCCGTTTACTCGATCGTGTCGCTGACGGCCAAACTCACCGCCGGGCCCTCTCTCGCCCAGCAGACGACCACTCTGAACCCGACCGTCTCGCCGCGGCCCTACCTCGACCTCACCTATCAGCTGCTCGGCATCTTCTTCGCGCTGATCCCGGTCGTCCTGGCCCTCTTCCTCCTGTGGCGGGACCACATCCGCCCACGCGATCTCGGCATCGACTTTCGCCGTCCCATCCGCGACCTCGGGTGGGGAGCCGGCCTCGCGGCCGGCATCGGACTTCCAGGGCTCCTTCTCGTGTACGCCGCACTGCAGCTCGGCATCAACGCGCAGATCCAGCCGTCCGGGCTCCAGTCCCACTGGTGGGCCGTGCCCGTACTGATCCTCGCCGCCGTCCAGAACGCCGTCCTCGAAGAGGTCATCGTCGTCGGATACCTGATGACCCGGCTCCGCTCCCTCGCATACTCGCCGGTCTGGATCATCGCCGCGTCCGCCGTACTCCGCGGCTCCTACCACCTCTACCAGGGCTTCGGCGGCTTCATCGGCAACGCGATCATGGGCGTCGTCTTCGCGCTGTTCTACCTGCGGACAAAGCGGGTGATGCCGCTCATCGTCGCGCACAGCCTGCTCGACATCGTCGCCTTCGTCGGTTACGAACTGCTGCCCGACTCCTGGCTCACCTGGCTCGAATACTCCGCGTAGAACCGGCGCGCTCGCACCGCGACCATCTCGGTCGTCACCCGGGCGCCCAGAAACGCGGTCAGCAGGCCCACACCCGGGAAACTCCGGCTGACCAGGCTCAACGCCACCCACGCCCCGGCCGGGCCCGGGCCCGGACTCGCCAGCTTCAACAGGTCGCCGGCACGCCGCGGATCCGCCGGGTCCAGGCCGTGAATCGCGGCGAGGTGCAACACCAGCTCCGCATGCGTGATCACGGTCGCTGTCGCCAGAGCGATCGAGGCGTACGGGCCGGCCAGCGCCCCGAACCCACCACGCACCCCCGCCGCGCGGACGAACCGCCGCACCGCGAGCCTGGCCAGCGCCTCGTCGGAAGCGGTCGGGTAGGTGGCGCGGGCGTCATCGGCCCAGGCCCGAGCCCGCGGGCCCAACGTCTGGACAGCCGCCTCGGCCAGGATTTCGGGCGAGTTGGCCGGGTTGGCCAGCAGCCGCTCCGTGAGTGACGGTGCGGGCGTCGCGATCTTCATTCTGGTCACGTGGGCTGCCGGGGCCTCTGGGGTTTCCGTGGCATCCGCGGCTTCCGGTACAGCTGCGGCTGGTGCCGCGAGCCGCTCCGCCGGCCCCGGCCGGCCCGCCTGTGCCGTCGGTCGTTCCGCGGGCGTTGCCTGTGCCGTCGGTCGTTCCGCGGGCGTCGCCTGTTCGGTCGGGACGGGCTGTTCCGCGGACGTGGGCCGTTCCGGTGGCGCCGGCTTCTCCGCCGGTGCCACCAGTACCGGGATCGTCAGAACCTCAGCGGGCGGCGGTGTGGCCGCAGGCTCGGTCGGCTCCGGAATGGCCTTCTTGGCGGGGGAGCGCTTGGCCGCGGCCTTCTTCGCTGGGGCGGCCTGCTTCGCGGGTGCCGTCTTCTTCGCTGGAGCGGCGGCCTTCTTCGCCGGGGTGCGCTTGGAGGGTCCGGACCCAGTGGGGGCGGTTTGCTGCCCGGAGCTGGTTGGGTCGATTTGCCGCGCGGCGGCCTTCTTGGCCGGGGTGCGCTCGGAGGGTGCGGATGCAGTGGGGGCGGTTTGCTGCCCGGAGCTGGTTGGGTCGGTTGGTTGCGCGGCGGCCTTCTTGGCCGGGGTGCGCTTGGAAGGTGCGGAACCAGTAGGGGCTGCTTGCTGCTCTGACGCGGAGGCGGCGGTTCGCTGTCCCGACGCCGGGGAAGCGGTTCGCTGCCCTGACGTGGATGGGGTGGTTCGCTGCTCCGAGTCGATGGGGGCGGGCTGCCGCGCAGGACCGGCGGGGGTGGTCTGTTGCCCGGAACCGGTGGGGACGGTTGGTGCCCGCTCAGGTGCGGCGTTCGCCGGAGGCGAGCTCGCAGGAGCCGGCTCCTGCGAGCGCATCGGCTGGGCTGGCACCGTGCTCGCGGGTGCGGTGCCAGCCGGCTCCGCCGGACGTGGCGCCGACCTGCGCGAACCCCGGCGCGGTGCTGTAGGCGGCTGATCTGAAGAGTGACCTTCCGCACCCTCACCGGAGCGAGGGGGCTGGAAGGTGACCGCAGGCGGTGTGCCACGCCGAGGAGGAGCCGCGGCTTCCTGCTCGGCGGAGGGCTTCTGCTCAGGCGTGCTGAAGGGGCTACGCGGATCCCGAGCCCGCGGAGCCTCCCGGCGCGTGTTCTCCTCCATCGCAGGCAGCCTAGTCGCTACCGCGACGTTTCGCCTGTTCGCGCCCGCTCGCGAAGATCCCTGGCGTGCCGGATGGCTACCTCTTTGTGCGGCGCTCCGAGGGTCCGGTATTGTGATGCCTCGGTGGCCTTCGGGGCACCGGGGAGACTTCGCCTAGTCCGGTCTATGGCGCCGCACTGCTAATGCGGTTGGGGTTTTACCGCCCCTCCCGGGTTCGAATCCCGGAGTCTCCGCGCGAAAGTCGGTGTTGTAGGCTGACTGAGCACGAAGCAAGCGCCCGTAGCTCAATGGATAGAGCATCTGACTACGGATCAGAAGGTTAGGGGTTCGAGTCCCTTCGGGCGCACCAGATCATAAGAGGCCTGGCCAGCGGAAACGCGGGTCGGGCCTTTTACTTTGACCGACCCTTTTGGACGATGGGTGTCACGTGGGTGTCGCTCGGGTGCGGCCACCGTGGGTGACGGAGCTGGCGAATTCTGACCCCTGAGCTGCCGTTCTGTGATGTCTTGCGATCCGGCCGCCGCGGGAGCACCTGTTTTGTTCGGCGGGCGATTCCGGCGTGCCTTGTTCTTGATCTTCTTGCGGGTCCGGCGCGCTGCGGCGAGTACCAGCTTGGCGGTCGCGTCGGCGCAGTGCTGCTGGGTCGCGGGCAGGACACTGGTGTAGGTGTCGGCGGTGACCAGGATGCTGGAGTGCCCGAGCAGATCCTGCAGCGTCTTGAGATCGGCGCCGGCCTCGTGCGCCAGAGACGCCGCGCCGTGCCGGAGGTCGTGCAGCCGAACCGGCGGAAGCCCGGACCGGTCGGCGAGCTTCCGGAACCGCGTGGTGGCGTAATTGGGATTGATCGGCAGGCCGTCCGGCCGGGTGAAGACGTAGCCCGAGTCGAACCAGGGTTTGCCCGCCGCTATCCGCCGGGCGCGCTGGTCGCGTTGGTGCTGGCGATGCTGCCGCAGCACCTTGACCGTGTGCCGGTCCAGCGCGACCGGACGCTGGCCGGCGGCCGTCTTCGGGTCGCCTTCGACGATCCGGTAGCCGGCGGTCGTGCGGTTGCGTTCGACGAACAGCACCTGCTGATCGAGGCCGACGGCTTCCCATCGCAGCCCGCAGAGCTCGCCGCGACGCAGCCCCCGCAGCCCGGCCAGCCACCACAGCGCGAACAGCGGATCATCGACGACACTGTCGAGGAACGTGCTCAGATGCCGAGCGGTCCAGAGTGCGACGGCGGGACGCTCGCCGGTCTGCTCCCACTGCTCGACGCGACCCTCCGTCCAGATCTTGGCGTACGGCCGCTGGTAGCCCCTGATCTCGATATGCCGGGTCGGGTTCGACTCGATCAAGCCCTCCCGGACGGCGAGGTTGAGCGCGGCCCGCAGCGTGTTGCGCACATGCTGCATCGCCGACGGGGATTGCGGCAGACCCTTCCGGTTCGGGACCTTGGCGATCTTCGTGAAGGCCGCCCGGAGCAGCGGCCCGTCCAGATCGGCCAGCCGGTACTTGCCGAGGTGCGGGATCAGGACCAGTTCCACGTCACGGGTGTAGTGCAGCCGGGTGGTCGGCCGAATCCGCAAGCGGGAGTCCAGCCAGTGCCGCAACCACCGCTCCACCGTCCACCCGTCGGCCGTGCGATCGGCAGCCGTGGCATCCAACCATGCATCCCGGGCACGCCGGGCAGCCGCCTGCGAGGGAAACCCGCCCCGGCGGACCCGTTCGGACCAGCCGAGGAAGTTGGTGGTGGAGCAGTGGAAGTACCACGTCCCGTGCCCGCGATCCTCCAGCCGCGGGCAGAACTTCTCCAACCGCCGGCCGTCCTGGCCACGACATCCACACCGCTTGAAGATCACACCTGGATCCGACATCGCACACCGCCCCTCGCCAGTCTTTCCTTCACCATGGGCGTCGCAGCGTGACATTGCAGCCACTCGTAGAGGTGACGATGGCTTGGTGGCCCAGCCGAGTTACAGAGGTCAGTCCGGCACGGACAGCTACCGGTACCGGAGTCCGCGCCGGAACCCGTCGTACTCGGGGCTGTCTCAGCGGTCCTCCACGATGAAGCAGGCGCGTTCGTAGAGTTCGTCGAACGTGATGATTTCGACGTCTTGGATAGATCGCCTGTATTGCTCGAAAGAAGCGATCCTTTCCGGGTTCGTCGAGCCGCGCTCGGAGAATTCGCTCAGGCGTCCGATCACCAGGACCTGTCGGGGGCGGATGGTGGAGATCTCGATGTCGGTCGGGGTGCCGTTGTCCTCGTAGAACCTGTGAAGCTCGCCGGTGACCAGGCGTAGGGCCTTGTGGGCGGTTTTTTGTACCTGCGCTACCGCGCCGACGACGTCCTTGGAGACCTGGTAGACGTCCGGTGGCCGGTACGGCGTACCGGCCAGCAAGGGCGTCAGGTGGGTCTTGATTTCGCATAGCAGGAGGCTGCTGATGAAACCCTTGGAGCGCATGACGGCGTCACTGCGCTTCCCCGCCCCGGTGAAGATGTTGGCACCAGCCGTGATGCGCTCCAGCTTGCCGTCGTTGAGCGGTTCGCACGCCACGAGGTTGAGTCCGTAACCGAAGATCCAGGGGTTCTCCTCGAAGAGCCTCTGCCAGACCGCCTCAGGCCCAGTGGCTAGTTGGCGTTCCTGCTCAAAGTATTCCGAATCAGTCAGGAGCTGTCGGAATCGATCGAGTTGCGCCTTGCGGTTGCTGAGCAGCCTGATGTCCTTCTCCGTGAGGGCGCCGCCGACCGCAGTCCTGACAGCTTCGAGGAGCATCGTGCGGTCTTGGCCGGCCAGGAGTCGAGCCAATTCGGCTTCGTCGCCGACGACCAACCGCGAGCCGCTATCCGGAAGGTCTGGTCCCACGCAGCTCTGGAGGAAGCTGATGACCTTCCAGAAGTTGTCGTGGACATCCCCGGTGTCGACGAGTGCCTTGACGATCTGAGGAACCTCAGTGCCAGGAATCGCTTCCATGGCCGCCATCCTCACAAATTTGGTCTTGTCCTTCTTCCACAGTTTGATCCGCGGCGAAAGGACCCCGTCCTTATTGATGAGGGTGACGTGAAGAAGGGTTGCCACCTGAGGACGGTCGTCGAGGCGGAACTCCGTGATGAGCCGGCCTCTGCGTGTGTCGTAGAAGTATGGAAGACCTTCACCGCGGATCTCGAGATCCGAGAAGTCCTGCGCGGTGACGTCGAACTCCTTGGCAGGGTTGCCGAGACCGAAGCGTTGCAGGATAGGGATACCGGCCTCCGCCGCCTGGTCCCTCCAGTCCGGTGAGACGGCTGGCAGCGGCTCAATGTCGCCCTCGATGGCAAGGGACTGGACGTCCTTACGCTCGAAACGAATGAGTACGGCTTCCAGCCGCTGCCAGATCGCTTCGGTAACCGCCTCCGTGTATGAGGGAAGGAGGACAGAAGGGACGGTTAGGACTGCCTCGTACGTGGCGTCGGTCCATCTGTCACCGGGTATGGGGTTGTAGAAGCCGCCGTCGCGACGCACCGTCAGTACAGCCGCGCGGAGGAGATCGCGGGCGAGTTTCTTGTCGTCGCGTTCGAGGAGGCTGTAGGTCTGTCCGAGGACGAGGTCAAGTTTGCCAACGTCTTGATCATCGAGCGGTACCGATACCATCGGGCCGGTCGACGGCGCAAAGGCCGGCGAGTAGATCGGCCGCCCCGACGTGAACTCGAAGGGGCGGAGCGCCCAGCCATCTGGCCCAAGGAGGCGATTCAGTTCGCCGACGCGGCGTGATGATTGATCGAGGTCAGGCTGTACCTCGGGATGCACGAACCGCGTCAGGAAGCCGAGAAGTATCTCGTCAGGGCCGTCGAGAAGGTTGAACCGGGGGTATTCGAAGACCCAGTGGTCGGGCCAGTCGTGAGGGTTGTTGATCCGGTGCTGGGTGATGTCTTCCCGTGCCGTCGTGAACCGGGGGTCCGTGGATGCCAGCGTGTCTAGGTCGTACAGCGGTCCTAGAAAGTCGATCTCGTCGAGCCTTCCCCACCAGGGACCGCCCTCACCGCAGACATAGTCGACGATGTCGCGTCGCGTTAGCGTCGTGATTCTCTGCTCGCTCCGAGGCTTCGAGGAAGCGGCAAACTCCATCATGTACCCAAGGATGGACGTTCTTCGGCTCAACCGGAACCTGTGGGCGGTCGGTAGGGCGTCGGAAGTCGCTCTTGATCGAGTCCTCGATGATCGTTTCGCGACAACGGTGGTGGGGTCACCAGGGCTCGGGTTTGGCTTCAGGCGGGCGTGGCGGTCGAAGGCCCATCGGTTTGCCGTGCCACCGGGCCCTGATGCCGGTCAGGTCGAACGAGTCGAAGATCAGTTTGCTGCGCGCCGGCGCTGCGCCTTCTCGGCGCGGCAGGGGAGGGTCAGTTTTCTTGCCGCGCGCCGCTCGGATGCCCTCGGCAGGTGGTCCAAGGCAATAATCATCCGGGTGGTTGTCTGTCGTGGTGGTAGTCGTTTCGGTAGTCGTGTCTCGTGAGACACGGAGGGATCTGGAGGGTTACGGAGGGTGGTATGACCAGATGGAGTGGCTTCGGGAGTCCACCAGATACCCGGGAAACTCTCTTCAAGATCACCTACGGATCAGAAGGTTAGGGGTTCGAGTCCCTTCGGGCGCACAAACGATCAAGGCCGTGACCTGCGGAAACAAGGTCACGGCCTTTTTGTTTCCCATTTCCGGTCCCAAAAATCCACCCTGTGGGAGCGTGATGATCGGATGGTGATCGCGTGTCGCTAGCGTGTCGCGTCCACAGTGGATTCCATGGTCGAGCTGGACCTTCGCCAAGCAAACCGTAGCCCGATCCGCAGCCCGCCCCGGTTACTGTGCGTGATGCGACGCCTGGGGTGTTGTCGTCCCGGTCGGGTAAATCTTCGGCTATGCGCGCCTGGCGGCTGGGGTGGCTTGCGGGAGGTCCCGGCGCCGGACGTGTTTCTGGCCGGGGAGGTGCCGCACGAGGTGGTGTTCCCGCGGGTGGCGGTGATCGTGCATCACGGGGGTGCCGGTACGACGGCGGCGGCGGTTCGGGCGGGCCGTCCGCAGGTGGTGTGCCCGTTCGTGGGGGATCAGCCGTTCTGGGGCCGGCGCATGCACCAGTTGGCGGTGGCGCCGGAGCCGATCGATCAACGGCGGCTGACTGCGCCACGGCTGGCGGCCGCGATCCGCGAGGCGATCGACGATGCGGCCATGACCGGTGGTGCTCGCCGGCTGGGCGATCGGGTCCGGGCGGAGAATGGGGTCGCTGCGGCGGTCGACGTGTTGGAGCAGGTCGCCGCCGGCCGCCGATGACCGCGCCGGGGCATCGGCGGTGAGGTGAATCGCTGCCGGGTCCTGCCGTGCAGGGTAGGTTGCCGGGTAAGTGTGCCGGGAAGCCTGGTCGGCGATGTCTTCGTCGTGCCCTGCTGAAGGAGTCCCGTGACCGCCACACCACCGACCCGTCACCTGTTCGGCCGGGGTAGCTGGCCGGAGGTCAGCCGGATCGGCGACATTCTGCGTACCGAGACCGTGGGTGGTGCGCTGTTGCTCGGTGCCGCGGTGCTGGCGCTGGTGTGGGCGAACTCGCCGTGGTCGGGCGGCTATCAGGATCTGGTCGCGTGGAAGGTCGGGCCGCATGCGCTGCATCTGGATCTGACTCTCGCCCAATGGGCGGGCGACGGGCTGTTGGCGATCTTCTTCTTCGTCGCCGGTCTGGAGCTGAAACGGGAGTTCGTGGCCGGTGATCTGCGGGATCCGCGGCGGGCGGTGATGCCGGTCGCCGCCGCGGTCGGGGGGATGGCGGCACCTGCTCTGATCTATGTGGCGATCAACGCGAGCACCGAGGGTGGGGCGTTGTCCGGGTGGGCGGTGCCGACCGCCACGGACATCGCGTTCGCTTTGGCGGTGCTCGCGGTGATCTCCACCCATCTCCCGGTGGCGTTGCGGACGTTCCTGCTGACTCTTGCGGTGGTCGATGACCTCCTCGCCATTTTGATCATCGCGGTGTTCTACACCAGCTCGCTGTCCCTGCTGCCGTTGGCCGCCGCGCTGGTGCCGTTGGGGTTGTTCGCGGTGCTGGTGCAGCGGCGGGTCCGTTCGTGGTGGCTGTTGCTGCCGTTGGCCGCGGCGACATGGGCGCTGGTGCACGCCTCCGGCGTGCACGCCACGGTGGCCGGCGTGCTGCTCGGGTTCGTGGTCCCGGTGATCCGCCGCAGCGGCGGGGACGGTCCGGGGCTGGCGGAGCATTTCGAGCATCGGTGGCGGCCGTTGTCGGCCGGGTTCGCGGTGCCGGTCTTCGCGTTCTTCGCCGCTGGGGTGTCGGTCTCCGGCGCCGGTGGTCTCGGGGAGACGTTGCGGGACCCGGTGACGATCGGCATCGTCGCCGGTCTGGTGGTCGGCAAATGTGTCGGGGGGCTCGGGTCGACGTGGCTGGTGCAGCGGTTCACCCGCGCCACCCTCGGCGACGGCGTGAGCTGGTGGGATGTGCTCGGTCTGGCGCTGCTGGCCGGGATCGGGTTCACCGTGTCGCTGCTGATCGGCGAGCTCGCGTTCGGGGTGGGCAGTGCGAAGGACCAGCATGCCCGGATCGGGATTCCGGCCGGGTCGGTGATCTCGGCGTTGCTCGCGACGGTGGTGCTGCGGGCCCGTAACCGCCACTACCGACAGCTGCGCGCGGCAGATGAACGCGACACCGACGCCGACGGCATCCCCGACTTCTGGGACGACGACACCGCACGACGCTGACCGGTGCCGTGCCTTCCCGGCGGATGCGGGATGGGCGAACGGTGAGCGGAAGGTGTGCGGGAAGTCTGGTCGGCGGTCATATCCACGCAACCGCGAAGGGCTTCCCATGACCAGCGATCTTGCGCCGCGCACTGCCGGCCTGACCAAACGGTACGGGCGCCTCACCGCCCTCGACGATCTCACCCTCGACGTGCCCGCCGGTGAGGTGTTCGGGTTCCTCGGCCCGAACGGCGCCGGCAAGTCCACCACCATCCGCCTGCTGCTCGGCCTCGCCCGCCCCACCGCCGGGCACGCCTGGGTGTTCGGCGTCGACGCAGGAACCCGACTCGGTTTGTCCTGGTTACCGGGTTGCTCGCGGCCGCAGTGGGCGCGTACTTCGATATTCCGGCGCATCGGTGGGGAGTGGTGGGGATCCTACGCTTCCCAATGCCGCTGGTGATCTGTGCGGTCTGGACGCTGTACACCCGGTGGGAGTGGCTGGCCCGGCCCAGGATGGCGGGCTATGGCGGTATAGCCGTCGTCGTGTTCTTCGCGTTACATGTAGGGGTTTTCGCCATTGCGGGCTTCGCCGGTATGGCGTTGCGAGATGCGGGCATACCGGTTCCCTTCGCCATTGCTGGACTGATCTATGCCGTGCTGATGATTTCGACCGTGAGCTTCGCCGGTCGTCGTCTTGCGGCCCGCTACGCCGATCGGTTGAGTCGGGAGCCTCGATGACCCCCGACTCAGAAGAACTGAATCCGATTATTAACACCACTACTCGGCTCGCCATCATGGCCGTACTGGCTGCGGTTGAGGAGATGGAATTTGCCCTCGCTCGAGATGCGGCCGGCATGCATCGACACCAAGACCGTCGAACTGCAGAACTCGATCAACGACAAGCTGGCGTACGTGCCGCCGCCGGCCCAGGGAAAGGTACGTCAGGGCTGGGACGACTTCTGCGCGTTCATGCGCCGTATCTGGGACAACCTGGCGACGATCTTGTCGAACATGGGCTCGCTGTCGGCGTTGTCGACGACCGCGCAAGCCTGGAGTGACCGGGTCGGTGTCCCGGTCAGCGGGCAGGTCCAGGCCGCCGACGCCGGGCTGCTCACCGTCGACGACAACTGGGACGGCGACGCCGCCGACGCGTACCGGCAGATGCTGCCGTTGCAGAAGGCCGCGCTGGAGAAGGTCAAGATAACACTCACCGACGGGCTGGCGACGGCACTGGGCCAGGTACACCTCGGCATTCTCGTGTTCTGGTCCGGGCTGGCTACGGCGCTGGTCTCGCTGGCGGTCGGCATCTTCGGCGCGCTCGCGTCCAGCGCCACGATCTTCGGCGTACCGGCGGCGCCGTTCATCGCGGCCGGTGCGGCGGTGACGGCCTCGATAGCGTTGATCGCCGGCTGCGAGACCCTGAAGGCATGCTGCACATCGGCCAACACCACGCTGCGGCAGAAGTTCGACGACACGAGCTTCTTCCGGGGCCACTGGCCGCCGGCAGGCACAGCATGACCGCCGCGCCGACCGAACGCAGCGGCAACACGCTGCTCGCCGTCGTGGGTATCGTGGCCGCGTTCGCCGATGGGGTGGTCGCCTGGCTCGGCGCCACGGCATGGCAGTCGTACCGCGACGGTGGCCTGACCATCGAACAGGCCGCGCCGTTCCTCGTCATGGCAGTGTCCGCCGCAGTCGGCGCACTCCTTGCGGTTCTCGCGATGATCGCCCTGCTGCGCCGTGGCCGTGGCTTGGCGCGGGGCACGCTCAACCTGACCTGGCTACGGCTGGGTGCGGTCTTCGTAGCGCTAATGATCATCGCGCTCACTGTCGGTGTTTCCGCGGTCGGGACGGTTGGCATGGCATTGGCCGTCGGTGACGCGTTCGCGGGCTTCGTCGTCACCGGTGTGGCCACACGCCGGACCCGCGATGGATGAACCGATCGCCGTCGCGGGAGGACCTGTGCTGCTCGGCGGAGGTTGTGTTCGTCACGGTCGGCATGGTGGCTCAACGCCGCCGTGACCACCGGGAGCAGGAATGATGGTGCGAGTGGGCCCTACCGGCATGGGCAGACCTTCACCAGTAGACCCTCGATCGCCCGCGGCCGACGGGTTCCCGGCGAGGCGAGCTTCTCTGTGTCCAGGATCGTGCAGGCCGACGGGTCACGGTGGCAGACTGCGCGGGAACCAACGCCGACACGAGCTCCACCCCGAGTTGGCCATAACGACTGTCCGCCCCGTCGTGGTCGAGTGGAGTGGCCTACGAGAAGAGTCGCCCGATGCCGTCACCGATGATCCGGGCGGCATCGTCTGCCATGAAGGCGGAGATGGGTCCGTCCGCCACCTCGACCAGAAGGTAGCGCAATGCCCGCAACTGGATCTCCATGCCTGCTTGGTCGACTGGCGAGGCGGTGGCGGCCTGTTCGGCGAGGGCTACATGCTCGCGAAGCTCAGCTTCCTCCGAGCTGTTCAACCCAAGCATGTCTGTCGCGTCGCGCAGTGCCCGGCAGAGGCTCAGCACGTCACCGGCTGTCCCGGCGATGGGGGAAGGCGCCATTAGTTCAGCAAACCGGACCTCGGCACATGATGCAAACGGATCCGCCCGACCGGTCGAGGTAGGCATGGCCGGTATGACCGGGCCCATCTCGACCGGGGAGGGGTGCGGGCGACGACGAGATCGACCCGTGAGCTCTCGCAGGTATGGTCCGGCGCGGCGGCTGTCGCGTCCGGATGGCGCGCTGGCGGGCTTCGCCGGGAACGGAGAGTTACTCCTCCGACGAGGTAAATTACGGTCAGTTCCGTTGACCATCCCACCCGACGCTCTGCTGGCTGGCGACCAGTTGCAGTCAGGTCTCACTGGGAGCTCGATCCTCTGATGAGCTGGTAGGAATCCAGCTAACTGCCTTGCTGAACAGGCTTCTGGGCGGGTGCACGATGATGGGGCCCGACGGCGTCTACAGGGTGATCTGTAGATCGAGCCGGCGGGTCTATGTACGTGGGCGGGAACCGCCGGCTATCGTTCACTCATGCCTAGCCCGTACCGTGTTGTCGATCTTTTCGCCGGGTGCGGTGGCATCACCGAGGGTTTTCGTCTCACTGGACGGTATGTGAACGTCGCCGCTGTCGAGCTAGAAGTCGACGCCGCGTCGACGTACGCCGAGAACTTCGGTGAGGACCACATCTACCAGGGCAGCATCGTGGATTGGCTGAGAGACGGGACGGACGTGCCGGAGGCGGACGTCGTCGTTGGCGGGCCACCGTGTCAGGGCTTCTCGAACCTCGGCGCCAGACTTGAGGACGATCCGCGGAACGAACTGTGGCGTGAGTACGTGCGGGTGCTGGCTCTGATCCGCCCGAAGGCGTTTCTGATCGAAAACGTGCCCGGATTTTTGCAGAGCCGCCAGTTCACCGATCTGGAAGCCGAGACCGAAGAGGGCGGATCGCTAGCCGACTATGTCCTGGAGAAGGACGTGCTCGTCGCGGCTGACTTCGGGTCAGCTCAGGTCAGGCGTCGCGCCATTGTCATCGGAACGCGTCGTGATCTCCTCAAGGCGATCGAAATCCCGAGCGGGTCGGTGGCTCCCGAGAACAGGAAGACCGTCCGTCAGGCCCTTCGCCACGTACGCAGACATGTCCCGGAAGACCGCCGGGACCTGCCGAAGAGGGCGGCTCGGCATTTCGGGACGACTCTTCCCGGGCCGTTCAAGGGCCGAGACCTGCATGTCACGCGCTTCTACGAGGATCGTTCGCTGGAGCGCTTCGCCGCGATCCCTCCGGGCGGCAACCGCTTCGACCTTCCGGAACACCTGAAGGCACCGTGCTGGATCAAGCACACGTCCGGGTCTGGGGACGTCATGGGAAGGTTGTGGTGGGACCGGCCATCAGTGACCATCCGCACTGAATTCCACAAGCCTGAGAAAGGCCGCTACCTGCATCCCACCGAAGACCGCGCCATCACTCACCTCGAGGCGGCTCGACTGCAGGGATTCGGGCCGCACTTCAAGTGGTGTGGAACGAAAGATCAGATTGCTCGCCAAATCGGCAACGCCGTCCCGGTCGAGCTTGCCCAGGCGCTGGGCAAGCACATCGCCGAAGCACTCGACGACCGCGCCTGACCACCCCATATTGTCGTAGGGCTCGGATAGGGTTACCGACCGTGGACGAGGCACTCTTCGAGATGTTCCTGGACGTGGCGTATCGACGCAGCCGCGACGTCGCCGTCGAAACCTTCCGCAAGCACCATCCCGACGTGGTGGACGCGGTGGTCGCCGAATTCGACCGGAGAACCGCCAAAGTCAAGAATGGGTATCCCCCGAAGATCCTCGCGGCCCCAGGCAAGCGCGACGGCGGCTGGTATGCAGGCCCGCAACCGAACGACGTCTTCTGGCCGCCGTTCAAAAAATTCCTGCTCGACGAGAAGAACTGGCCGGAGGACCGCGTCGACGTGCTGGACGAGGTGTCGTCGAAGATCATCGGTTTCGCCGACGACCCCGCCGAGTTGAAGTTCCAGACCAAGGGCCTCGTCGTCGGTCATGTCCAGAGCGGGAAGACCACCAACTTCACCGCCGTGGTCGGCAAGGCTGCCGACGTCACCTACCGCGTCGTCATCATCCTTTCCGGTATCCACAACGGGCTGCGGATGCAGACTCAACAGCGGCTCAAGGAGCAGCTCTTCGACCTGAACGCGGGCGGTTGGATCGAAATGACCGACGTCGAGCGCGACTTCCGGAGGCCGACGCAAAGCGCGGTCTCACTGTTGCAGCCCAACGGCCAGAAAGTGGCCGTGTTCGTGGTCAAGAAGTGGCACACCGTGCTGGCGAAGCTGATCCTGTGGCTGAAGACTGCCCGTCCGACGCTGGCAAACATCCCCGCTCTGATCATCGATGACGAGGCCGACCAAGCCAGCGTGGATACGAAGCAGATCAATCCCAAGATCCGTGAACTCCTCGCGCTGTTCCCGCGAGCGACGTACCTGGGTTACACGGCGACGCCGTTCGCGAACGTGCTCATCGATCCGAACGCCGACGACCTCTATCCGGAGTCGTTCATCGTCAGCCTGCCGAAGCCGGACGGCTACTTCGGAGCGGAGACGATCTTCGGGCGTGACGCCGTCGAAGGAGAAGCGCGGGGAGCGGATCTAGACGGTCACGACATGGTCCGCATCATCGGTGATGATGAGGTGCCATCGTTGCGGCCGGCCAGTCGGGCTGCGACCGCAGGGTTCACACCGGACCTGACCGACTCGCTTCGTGAAGCCGTTCAATACTTCTGGCTGGCCACCGCGGTTCGTCGTTCCCGCGGCGATGCAGGCCACTCCACCATGCTCGTGCATACGAGCATGACGACTGCAATCCACGAGGCTTTCCGCCCGGTTCTCCAAGCCTTCCGAAAGCGAGTTCTGGACGGGCTCGAAGCCCAGGATCCAGTAGTGCTGGAGTCGGTGCGGTCGCAATGGCAGGACGAAGCCGGTCGTGTGAGGCTGGGCGAGTACCCGCCGATCGACTTCGACGCCTTGCAGCCCTTTTTGCAGCAGGTCGTGCATGACACCAAGATCGTGCTGGATAACTGCCGCAGCAAGGACCGGCTGGACTACACGGGCGCCCCCGTAACGGCGATCGCCGTCGGGGGAAACACCCTCTCCCGGGGCCTGACGCTTGAAGGACTAGTCACCAGCTTCTTCGTCCGCTCTGCATCGACCTACGACACCCTGCTGCAGATGGGCCGATGGTTCGGTTTCCGATCCGGTTACGAGGACCTTCCGCGGATCTGGATGACTGAACGGCTGCGATCGTGGTTCCGGCACCTAGCCGCCGTGGAACATGAGATCCGGCTGGACATCGAACGTTACGAGGAACAGGATCTCAGTCCCCGCGACGTCGGCGTGCGGATTCGGACTCACCCGGTTCTCAACGTGACGGCGAAGATGGGCGCCCACAGAATCGCCTACGCCTCCTATGGAGGACGCCGCGTCCAGACCAGGTACTTCCCTGAAGACGATAAGACCTGGCTGGAGAAGAACCTCGTCGCAGGACAGAAGCTGGTGGAGGCGGCTGTCGGCGACGGTGTCATCGTAGAAGATGCCGACGGTGTGCTGTTGCTGCGTGAGGTCGACGTCGCGCACGTCATCGAATTCCTGGCGAAGTATCAGGTCCATGGGGACTCAGCCGACCTCAGAACTGACCTGATCACCAAGTACATCCGCAAGGAGAACAAGCAGAGCGACTCATCACTACTGACCTGGACCGTCGCAGTAGTCGGTTCTCCCCCGGAGGGGGCAGACGACGATCACAGGATCACATTCACTGACGGGTTCACCGTCGGAACGGTCAACCGATCGAAGCTCAAGGAAAGCGGCGGATCGAAAGCCGACATCAAGACGCTGATGAGCAAGGAGCACCGCGTCATCGACCTTGACATCGCACCGGCGGCCGCCAGGCGGATGCCCGAGGCCGACCTGATCGACAGCCGCGATCGGGACCCGGGCCATCGTCGACAAGGGCTGTTGCTGCTGTATCCGATCGCCAAGGACTCGCCGCCTGATCCGGGCAACGAACTAACCCGCGCGCCGTTACAGGCCGCCGCTCACGTACTGGGCATGGCTCTGGTTTTTCCCGGTACCGCCGACGACTGGGTACCGAACGTCAGCTATATCCAGGTCGATCTCCGGGATCAGGCCATCGACGCAACCGACATGGAGGAGGAGCGTGCCGCACTGTCCGAGGACGATTCGTGACGGACGGCATGCAGGCGACCGTGCGTACGGGCTGGCGTCTCGCGGCCTCGCGGCGAGCCGAGGGTGCGGTGGCCACTCTCGATCTGCCGGTGTCCACCTACGTGGGGCCGGCCGCACTCGGCCTCGACGGCCGTGGCGATCACCATCTGCTGCTGCCGGTTGACGACGATCACGCTGTAGTCGAGGACGGCAGGTCGGCGCACGTACGCGTCGACACCCGTCTGCTTGTGGTCGACGGCCGCCGTCGCCGCTTCGTCGACGTCGTATGTCACCGTCCCGATCTCTTCGAAGTTTTCGACGAGATGGTCGTGGCGCTCCTTCAGGGCATCGGCGAGACACCAAGCGGGGTGGGCGAGGTAGTCGAACGGGTGCTTCAGCAATGGCGGGAACTGCTGCGCCCCAGCGCCGGCATCCTCGGCGAGCGTGAGCTGCGGGGACTGATCGGGGAGCTCCTCGTCCTGGAACTACTCGCCGACGCAGGCCTGGTAGGCGCCGTCGAACGGGTCTGGACCGGTCCGGACAGAGCACCGCACGACTTCACTCTTGGCCGGCGCCGAAGGGTTGAGGTCAAAACCGTCGGCGTACGCGGTTCCATGGTGAAAATCCACGGTCTCGACCAGCTGCACCCGAGTCGCGACCGTGACCTCGTCCTGGCTCTGGTGCGACTCGAGCCTGCAGCGGACGGCCGTTCGCTGCCGGATGTCGTCGATACGCTGCAGACCTTGGTAGGAGACAGGGTGGGTCTGCGTCGTCAGCTCGCCAAGGCCGGGTATGCGGAGACGGACGCCGACCGGTACCGCGACCGCAGATACGTCCAGTCGAACCTGTACGCCTGGTCCGTGGGAGTCGACTTCCCCCGACTGGACGTCGACTCGTTCAAGACCGTGGTCCCGGACGAGGTGGCTGGCGTCGAGTATGAGCTCGACCTCGCAGGTCTGACGCCGTACGCGGCGACGGACCGAGCCGCCGGGCAGCTGATCTGTACGGGATCGGTACAGTGACGACGCGCTGGTGGTCACAGCGGTTCCCCCCGGAGGGCTCTGCAGCTTCGGAAGGAATCCGCAGACAACTCGGGACCCCGCGTCTGGATCCGCTCGCCGTTCTGGTGCGTGAGGCCGCCCAGAACAGCTCCGACGCGCGTAGCGGTGATCATCCGGTCGACTTCAGCATCTTCCTTCGACGTCTCGACCCCGACGCCCGCAGGCGCTGGAGTGACGCCCTTCTACCCGAGCCTGCCGACGGAGGCTCGCTGGGGCTGGCCGCGTGTCTGGCCGACGAGTCGTCGGTCATGTTGACAGTGTCCGACCGCAACACGACCGGGCTGGGCGGGCCGCTGCGAGCGGATGAAGTCGGCGACGATCCGGACTTCGTCAACCTCGTCCGCAACATCGGTGAACCCCGCGACAAGGAGTTCGGCGGGGGAACCTACGGATTCGGCAAGGGCATCCTATTCACCACCAGCACGGCGGGCGTCATCCTCGTCCGCTCACGCTGTCTGTGGCAGGGCCGAATCCAGACCCGTCTCATCGGCGTCGCCCTCGGCCACAGCTTTCAAGCCGAGGGCGTCCCGTACACCGGACGCCACTGGTGGGGGACCACAGGCGGTGACGGCGTCGTCGACCCCCTTCTCGATGACGAAGCGGACCAAGCAGCTCATGTACTCGGCCTTCCTCCCTTCGAAGGACCAGAGTTCCGTGGGACCGACATAGTCATTCTCGGCGCTAACCTCGGCCGACGTCTCGGCGAAGCAGACGAGGAGCACCCTCGTAGCGTCGAGGAAGCAGCCGAGTACATAGCCTCGGCGATGTTATGGAACCTTTGGCCGCTGCTGTCCGCGGCCGACGGCGCTCGACCGGCAATGACATGCCGTGTCGTCACGGACACCCGAACCCTGGAGATTCCCGACCCGGTCACGGTGCCACGGCTTTGGCCCTTCGTGACCGCTTTAAGGGCCATCGACGCCGGCGACGCCAAGAACATCGTACGGCGCCAGCCGACACAGCTCACGACAGGTTCCTTCTTCGCCGTGACCAGTGTGTCTCCGAATAGACGCGACTGGCGAGACACTGCAGCACCGTTTATCGGCCCAGCTCGTCACTGCGCGCTCATGAGGCAGGCTGGCCTCGTCGTGACCTATCTCGAAGGTCCCGCCCTGCCCGACGACGACCAGCACTACGGTGCAGTCTTCCGCAGCAGCCGCGACGCCGATGAGTCGTTCGCCTCCGCCGAACCACCCACCCACGACGCCTGGGTGACCGACGGCCTCCCCGAACTAGACCGCCGCACCGTCGAGACGGCCGTCCGCGGGATCCGTTCACGGCTCGCCGACATCGCCGCCGTTGCAACCGAGGGAACGAACACGGTCGCGACACAACCACCGCTCGGTCACCTCGCTCAGCGACTGGGCCATCTCGTCGCCCCCACAGCTGTCTCTCAGCCCGACGGCACGAACCCCTCCAAGAGCGGCAGGGCGGGGCGCGGACGTCGACCCGCGGCCTCGTTTATCCAGCCGCCTCTGCTGACGCTCCTCGACGGCGAACCACTTGTTGTCGCCATGGTCGAGGTCGCCGACAGCGCCGAAACGTTGTGGCTGACGGCTGAAGCCGTCGTAGCCCTCGACGTGGGCAACGAAGCAGAACCGCCCACCGGCGCCGCCAGCCCGCATGTCGTCGAAATGCAATCCGACGACGTCCGTGTTCCCGGCGGACGCGTCCGTATACGTCCGTCGGATCCGCGCCGGTGGACGATCCTCGTCAAACCCGTCACCGACGCCGCCACGCAGGTCTCGGTTCACGTCAGCCCTGTCGGAGACAACGCTTGACAACATCCGTCTATCCCTATTTGCGGCCGAAGGCCGATTGTCTGACCATGAGCCCCTGGCAGTCGGCCGCCTCCGACGGCGCACCGGTCGCTCTTCCTCCCACGGTTGTCGCCTGGGACTACCAAACGGACCTACAGCTGAGCAGGGAGGTCCAAGTAGACCCCGACGCCCTGCGCCAGCAGGCCGGACTTCCCGCAGACGTGCCACTGTTGTGCGTATGCGAATGGACGGCGTCGAGCTCGTTGCTATCCGGCATCCTCGACCGCGTCGCGATTCGCTCCCAAGCAGTCCACATCCTGCAAGGTCGTATCGCCGGGACTGACCTGGGCGGCTCGCTGACACTGCGTACCGCTGTGGTCGTCGCGGCGGACACGACGGACCCTCGACCCTTCATCGCGGCCCGTGCTGGCGAAGTACTACTTGATGACGTCGTCACCACCCGCCTCGACGGCGACGACGCTATGTTCCCCGTCAGCGTCTGCGACTTCGCGGCAGCAGGCATCGACTCGCATGCCCGCTGGTACTTACAGACTCCGGCCGACCCGTACACCCCCGTCATGGGTGGACTACGGCTTTATCTCAACGCCGACGACAGAGAGTTGGTCAACGCCGCGGTTCGGGCTGCCGCTCCATCCCCAGCCCAACAGCGACTCATCGACGACATGCGCCACGACGTGACGAGACAGCTCGTCGATCTGGTCCTGCTGCGACAGGATTGGATCGAGGCTCTCCCGTCCTGCACGGTCGAACCCGAGAGCTTCGGCGCGAGCCTCGCGATAGTCCTGGAAACGCTGTTCCCCGGTGAACCCCACCAGACACTTGCCGCGCAGCGCGTGGAACGTCCCGGAGACTTCGCCGCCAGACTCCAAGGCGCACTTCGCCGAGCCACGGCCGACGGTGCACTATGACCCTTCTGCTCTATCCCAGGCTCACACCCCTGGCTGCTCGCGCTGTGCTAGCCGAGCACACCGGCAAGACTCTCGAGGCATTACGACGCGGTGCCGAACTTCGGCATCCCGATATGTACTACGCGGCGACGGGCGGTGAGCCCGCCGGCGTTGAGCACCTCACCGTGCTTGCCGACAAGCTGAGAGGATCGGTGGTCGATCACGGCTATCCCAACGCGGTAACCGATGCCGCCCATATTTCCGCAGATCGTGCGCTTGCCGCCGCGATGATCGACACCATGCGGCTGCGCCCGTCAGAGGCCGCCGCAAAGGACTTGTGGACGTTTCTCGCCGTTGGTCTTTTGCCCGACGTCGTCGCCTGGAGGTGGCAGAGCCCGACCAGCGAGCAGCGGTGGATCTGCTCTGACATAACCCGCCACGCTCTCGGCCGGCTCTGGTGGCAGGCATACACCCTCGGAACCAGGACGGCTGTCGGCACCACCGACACCGCCCTGCTGCAACGCCTCAGCGAATCCGACCTCAACCAAATCTTCGAACGCCGTGCCATCGGCGGGCGCCCCGCGCTCGCACGGGCCATTGCCCGTGCTGTAACCGACCCCGACCTCGCACCACCGCACATCGCACGGCGCCGCATAATCCGCGACGTCACCAAACGAGTACGACGTCTGCTGCCCTTCACTCTCTTCCTCACGCTGCCTGACGAACGTCTTCAGACCAGGATCGACGACCTAGTACGGGAGTCCGTCAAGGCGCTCGAACAGACGCCCAGGAGGACATAGCGATGAACAGCGGGCCAAGATCCTCCTGGGCGTCCAGCCCCGGGACTCGGGCCAGCATGCAGGCCAACAAATCCCGTGATACCAAGCCGGAACTCGCCCTTCGACGCGCTGTCCACGCCCTCGGCATGCGCTACCGAGTCGGTATCCGACCAGTAGCAAGCCTGCGCCGTACCGCCGACCTCGTCTTCACCAAAGCGCGCATAGCCGTATTCCTCGACGGGTGCTTCTGGCACGGCTGCCCACAGCACCACAGTGTCGCAAAGACCAACGCCACATTCTGGGCCAATAAGGTCCGCCAAAACCGCGAACGCGACGCCGAAACCGACCGGCTCCTCAACGAACTCGGCTGGACCGTGGTGCGAATCTGGGAACACGACGAACCCGGCGCAGCAGCAACGAGGATCCACAACCTGCTGACCGAGCGCTCACCGAGGCCGAAGGACAGCCATGAGCGTTTGGAACGTCACGAAACCGTCGAGTAAGCGTAAGAAGTTGGCGGTCCTGCAGACCGCACCCGGCCACCGTGGTCCCATGAAAGGCCTCACGAGTCACCTCTCATCGGCTAGGTAGTCCCGATCTTGGTTTCCAAGACCAACGCTCCTTTCAGTGGGCCCCCTGTAGGCGCCAGACGTCAGCACATTGCGGGTTCGGGCGATCTCACTGGCCTTTCTCCCGAAGCCTGAGTCGTCCACATCGCCCTCCAGGACTGCTCGATAATGCTCGTAGAATGACTTAGCCCTGGCATGGATTTCTGCCCAGGTGAGCAACTCGATGTCGTCACGATCCTGCCAACCCTTCCGCGCCGTGCCCGACAACGTGTAACCGCTCCCGGTGATGACGGCCATCGAGACCTCGCCCGTCTCCGCTTGACGAAGTTTCTCCGCATACCGATCTATCTGGTGGAGATCGTCGATGGACACCGAATGCCCTGAGCGCTTGATCTCTATAACGACCAACCGGCCCTCGCCGCGAAGAGCGAGGAAGTCATACCGTGTTCGATCATCGGGGTCGGCATCTGCGAAACCCCATTCGCGCAATTGGCTTGTGATGCGCTTCTCTTCGGCCAGGACCTGCCATTCAGGGTTGATCAACCAAGGGAAGTCGGCAATAAGATCGTGCATGTTATCGCGCCCAACGCGGGGAGCGGTCTCCGGCGCATCGTCGACGATCATCGAATGGAACTTGTCCACGATGTCAAGTCGCCCCTTGACAACCTCCAATACGGCGCGGCTCTCGAGTACCCGCCATCCGCGCAGCAGATCAATCGTCTGCTCGAACTTCTCAGGATCTTCGATCACCAAGTCCAGTTGCTCGATATAGTCGTGGAACTGCCGATATTCATAGGCTCGAAGGATCGTGTCAGCAAGTGCCTCCAATCGCTCCGGATCTGTGTTCGATGCGCCGAGAGCGCCGATGAATCGCCTGGCCTGTTCCTTGGACTTCCTGTCGAGAGCGTCGAGTCTTTTGGCGAGATTAGGGTTGTCCTGAACCCGCTTTTTGGCCTGGTCGCCTTTGCGTGAACTGTGTTCACGCAGCAGCCTGCGGACGACTGTTTCCCCCCATTGTCGAAGCGCTGAAACCGACTCGTCAGACCAGTCGACTTCCTGCCGGTCGGTGGAAATGTGGTCGCTGTCGTCGTCGGCGCCGTCATCGAGGAAGTCGGCTTCAATGACACCGGTTAGGTACTTGGTGCCGTGCTGGCCGGAGGCCCTACTCTCTACACCGAAGAAGAAAGGGGGAGCCTGAGCTGTCTTGCCACGCACGATGACAACGAAGCCCTGCATTTCAGTGGAAAGAGTCTTATCGCTGAAGCCGGCCCACCACGTTATGCGATTACCGTCCGGTAGTTCTTCCTCTATTTCTCCCTGTTCGGGCTCCCGGTGAGACAAATTCACTGGCGCATCGTTGATCGCCACGCCGTTAACTAGGATCAACATCCGGCCGCGTACGGAGCGGCTGAAGCGGCGTGCCAGGTTGTGTCGGAGGAGTTCGGGATCGAGAGCTGATGCATGCTTTAAGTTACTGAGTGTGATACACGTTCCGTGATCATCTGCGTTAGGGATCGTTCGCACCGATCCGGGAAGCGTCAGAGTCCGGACATCGCCAGCTGGAGTCTTGAGTAAGTCGACATCCAGCGTGACCGTCGTGTTCGAACCATCGCGCCACGTATCGACCTTCATTCGCTGAGCAAGACCGAAGCCAGCCAGCTTCCCAATGCCTTTGCGGCCCATCGGCTTTCGGCCGCCTATCTCCGCTTGGCCGGCCGCTCGGCGGTTGCGACCGATCACGAGATAGTCGGACTGGAGACTCTCGTCAGTCATTCCGGCGCCGTCGTCACGAACTATGATCTCGTCCTGCTCGCGGTTGTATGTCCTGGGGTCCGGAAGAGTGATCACGACTTCTGTAGCCCCGGCGTCCCATGCGTTCGCCACCAGCTCCGCGAGCGCTGCGTCGCGCCGCTTATACATCTGCACGCCTAGATGTTCAAGTGTCCGGCCCATGACCGCGATACTGAAGTCTTTCTCGACCGGAGCAGCACTCGACGTCATGCCATGAGACTACTGGGCTCGGACCATGTTCGGGGTGGTCGGAGGCCCTCAATCGGCGCACTCTTGGCGCCATATCTCGGCCCGAGACATCGATGCCGGGTTCTGACACACTCAGGGGATGTGAGACGAGGCCCTCGGAGATCTACATTGCTCTCGTCGCGCCCGCGTCCCTATTGAGGAGGCGATCATGATTCCAGTGGCTCGCGTGAAGATGGACGCCAACATTCCTCCCCATGCCACGTTCTGGATACCAAGCCTGGAAGACATCGGCGAGGAGGGATTCGGATTCTTCCACGATACGTGGGCAATCACGGATGTCACACTCGACGAGGCCAGGGGCATCCTCGAAGAAGAGGAAAGAATCATCGCGTTCGTCGATGATGTCGCGACCTCTCCGGACATCTTCGAGAAAATCTTGAAGATCATCGAATCCGGCGAAATGACGGAGATGCCGCCGGATCTCCTATCTGCCGAACAGTGTTCAAACCTCGAAGAGATACTCATTGGAGAGGACTCACCGATCCGGCAACTAGATCTCGGTGTGGTGAGTTCTGTGTACTCGTTCTCGGCGGCCGGCTGTTTCCCTGCAGCGAGCTGCCGGGGACACGGCTCGGGGTACTCGTGGGCGTCCAATCCGGTCGTGTACATCGCCGCAGATCGACCACATGCCGAGGCGATACAACCACTGGTAGCGGAGTCAGGATGTGGCCTCGCATTGGATGAGGTGCGCCCAGACTTGATTGTTGTCCAGGCCCCGTCGATTCGGGAGATGCTCACGCTCTCCAGTATGTTGATCCATCGGATTGATGATGGGCTGCCGACCATGCAGCCGACACAGCTTTAATTGAACGACGGCAGATGTTCGCGGCGAAGGCGTTGGCTGCTAGCGGAACAAACTATGGAAACTGTAGTTTCGGTTACTGAACCGATCTCATGGGCCGCCGTGACCGCTGGCCTCGAAGACTCGGGAATCTGGCATCGCCCTATCGGTACGCAACGATGCCGATATGAACGGCAGCCTCCAACGCAAGTACCAGCGCATCGGGGAACGATGCGGCATCGAGGTCCGATACGTCGTACGCCCGCTGCGACCACGGCCGTGGGACGGGCTGGGGTCAGCCAGCCGCCAGCTCCGTCGGGGCATTAGTGATCGAACAGCGACTGTTGCCCGTCAACCTCGATGTGGTCGTCTGCCGTTTGTTCCTCATCCGAGGGCGACCCCCAGCGCAGAGGCGGCGGCGGATCGTGTGCGGCCTTAGCAAGGATCGCTTCGGCCAAGTCCATCATCTCGGTGATCGATTGCGCGTGGATCGTCAGGAATTCCGGACGGTTGTAGTCGACGTCGAATCCGCAGAGGGTGCTTTCTACCAGCGGCTGCAACCAGTCCGCGTGCTCCCGGTCGATGGCGGCCACAACAACTGGCCGCTCGGCCCAGGAACGCTCCGCATGGCTGCGGCAACTGGCGGCTGGTACGCGCCCGATTGCGGCTAACGCATACGTCAGCCCGGCGACCCCCAGTTCAAGGCCGCACAAACTGACCGACCGACGTCACCGTGTTCAGAGAGTGCGGCCATGCCGACTTCGTCCTCTGGATCGTCGGACGGGAAGTCAGGATTGTGCCACTCGATCAGTTAGCAAAGTACTCAAACGCCTCAGGGTCGGCGGCCGTCGCGTCGACTGCGATTGCCGCCGTCCGCTCGTCGGCTACCACGTCGGCCGCCTCCGCTAACGGCACGTCAAAGATAGCCCAGACACCTTGGAAGAATCCGATTCCCTCGTCGTGGATCTCGCCTTCTGCCGGCATCCAGAACGCAGCATGCCGAGGCGGAACCGGGTAAAGATCAATATCTACGCGGGGGATCAACCGCGCCTCCCCTCAAGGCGCCTCTCGACAGTAAATCACGTCCCGCATCCCCAGCAAGTGTGTCGATGCATCCAATTGAATCTTCCGGGGTTCGGATGGCCATGGTGAAAGTCGCCTCACGAAAGCCCGGTTCGAGGGAGAATCGGCGCGACGATAGTGACACCTGGGGTGCTTTGCCGTTATTGGCCCGCGGCATCGATGACCGATCATGGGGCGGGGAACCGACCAGTCCCGTGAACGTGACGTCCGACCGTGTTAGCTATCTCGAACTTGCATGCTAGAAATGTCGAGCGCCCCCGTCTATCGCTGGATACCTACCATTCGGCGTTCGCGATCATTGCCCGCTTCTTCGCAACCCCAGTCGAGCCTTTGCCCTGGGATTCGTCCAATATCTCCGGAGTTGTTAGGAATAGATGGCTGCTTGATGACGGCTGTCAGTCCTATTCCTTCATGGGGTGGTGCGGACTCCATCCGTTCAAGTGAGGGCGCAGATCTTCCGGGCCTGGCTCGAAGGTGAAATCAACAGTTGCGAGCGTTGGTGCGCCGACGGTGGGGTCGATCTTGTCGGCGTGGGCGCGTGCCCAGGTCAGCCAATCGGCGAGTTCGCTGTCACCGGGCGCCCGGCCAGGTTGACGCCGACGCGGCATTTCGGATCACGCCGGCGCCGTTGATCGCCCGAAGCACAGCGAGGACCCGGGGGATCGATTCCGGCGAGACCCGCAGGTTGGTCGGGTCCTGTTCGAGGACGCTGTAGTCGGCGACCGCGGTGACGCGATTGTCGCTCTGGTCGAGGCGTAGCCGGTTCCAGTCGGTGTCATAGGGCTGCGCCGCCGAGTACAGGCGGATGACGAGGTCACCGGTGTTGCGGCCGGTGTGCCGCAGGTCGTAGCCGTCCGGCACGAGTTTGTGCTGCTTGGCGGCGTGGATAGCGCGCCGATAGCTCGCGCGGGTCTCGGTATCCGGATCCGACACCGTCACGGTGCCGCCGCTGGTCTGGAGCCGCTCGATCAGCGTGGTCGCTTCCTGGATCATCGCGGTCCGCGCCGTCGGCTGCTGGCCCACTCCGCCCGAGACTGCTGGCGTGGACGAGTTCTTCGAAGGGGCACCGCTCGCCGTGTCGGTCAGCTCTGGGTGCCGGCCGTGGTCGAGGTAGTAGCGGCCGCGTTGAGTCAAGGCAGCGGACCAGCGGCCGTCTCGACGTGACACCGTGACCAGGCGGCGGCCCTGCAAGGCTCGCGCGGTGTGTTTCGCGCCTTCGCCGGGCATCTCCGCTTCGGGGCATCCGGCCTCCACCCAGCGCAGCACCTCGACTTGGTGCGGCTTCAACGGGGCAGCGATGTCGACCATCGGCCAGTTATACCGAGCCGTTCCCTCCCTGAGATAGACCCTCATCATCCGGCTATTCCGGTCGATCCCCGGCGCCCATGCGGTCGAAGCCGCGCTGCACATGCGACAGCGCCAGCAGCAGCCCGGAACTGGTCAGTTCGACGCCACCGCGGGCCGCCCGGACCGGCATCCGGCCCGGGGCGGACCAGGCCAGCCGGCCCCGCTCGTCGATGAAGCCCCGGGACTCGCCCCGGTTGTCGGCGTGCAGGCAGTACGGCACGTCCAGGTATCCCTTGGCGAACGCCCGGCACAACGCCGTACCGATGTCGTCGTCGAGCTCCAGGACCGCTTCGA
Organism: Actinoplanes sandaracinus; assembly: GCF_030009775.1. Taxonomy (GTDB): domain Bacteria; phylum Actinomycetota; class Actinomycetes; order Mycobacteriales; family Micromonosporaceae; genus Actinoplanes; species Actinoplanes sandaracinus. The sequence continues at coordinate 266,039 of NZ_JASCTH010000006.1, forward strand.
TCAACGCGCGCGCCTCCGCGTAGACACCGGTGTCGCCGGGCGGGCCGTCCGCGGGACCCTCGGCGGCGGCGACCCTCGACGCGTACTCCAGGGCGGTGACGTTTTCGGCGATGGTCGGGATCCGGTGCGCCTCGGCCGGGGTCTTCACCAGCAGCCGGCACGCGCCGCCGTGTTTCGCCAGCCGGGCCGACGCGCCCAGCAGCTCCAGCGCACCCGCCCGGGTCCGGGGATAGACCCCCATGTAGGTGTAGAGAACGATGTGGGTGTCGAGGCCGGGCAGCCACTCGCCGATCAACCGGTGCAGGGCGGCGAGCGCCTCCACGTCCTGGTCGTGGTCGACCTGCTGGGCGTAACTCAGCGACACGCTGCGCAGGCCGTGCTGGGCGAAGAACATCCCCTCCAGCAGGGTCACCGCGACCAGCAGACCGGGCGGGCAGAGCTGGCCCAGCAGGCAGCCGCCGAAACTCTCCAGATGCGGTTCCACCCCGGCCTCGCGCAGCCCGGCGTAGGCCGCGCAGCACCGCTTCCAGCTGTCCACCGCCTCGCGCAGTGGAACCCGGCTGTAGGGCAGGCAATAGGACACCGGGCCGCCCTCGGTGGCGTCCACCCCGTTGGCCAGCAACGCGGCGAAGATGTCCTCCGGCCGGGCCGAGCCGTGCCGGACCTGAACCGGCATCCCGCCGGCGCGGGCCTCCGCAAGCACCTCACGGGTGATGCCGGTGCCGTGCGCGACGATGGGGAACCCGTTCAGCGGCGCCCCGTCGACCAGGGCGCGCCGGGCGGCCTCGTGCGCGCCGACCCGGGTGTAGCTGTCCAGAGTGATCGTGCCGACGGTGCAGGCCCGGGACCGGGCAACCGTGGCCAGGCCGTAGCGCATCACAGCCGGGTCGCCAAACCCCATCCGGGGCTGCACCACCACCTCGCCCCGCCGGTGCGCGGCCGCCACCGCGGCCGCGAACGGGCCCGGCGTCACGGTGCTCACCCCGCCTCCACCAGCACCGGCCGGCGGACGAAGTCGAGGAACTGCCGGGGGTCGGAACCGTCGGCGAAGACCGCGTCGAAACCCGCGGCCAGCAGGTCGGCGGTCTGGGTCTCGTCGAGCGGCCCGGCGGTGCCGAGCTTGCCGCCGATCACCATCGGCACCCCGTCCAGGGCGGGATCGGTGCGCAGCAGCTCGGCCAGCGCCCATCCCTCGGTGTAACCGTGCCCGTTGACCGAGCTGACCACGACCAGATCCGGGCGGTGCTGCCGGCACTGCTCTAGGAAGAACCCGGCCGGCACACACACGCCGAGGTTGACCACCCGGTACCCCATCTCGCCCAGCAGCAGCTGCAGAAACATCAGGTTCCACATGTGCGAGTCCGATGCCACAGTGCCCAGCACCGCCGTACACCGGGTGTCTTTCATGCCCGGACCTTCGCCTTCTCGGCGGCGGCGTCGAGCGCGTCGATGAATCCCGGCAACCGCTCCAGACCCCAGAACCGGTGCCGGCCGGCCAGGAAATAGGGGACCCCGAAGATGTCGTCCTGATAGGCCCAGTCGAGGGCCTCGACGGCGGCGGCTCGCAGCGACTCGTCGCCCGCGGCGCCGGCGACTTGATCGGGGTCGAGGCCAGCCTGCGCCGCGACGTCGCGCAGCACCGCGGGATCGCAGAGGTTCTCACCGCGCTCCCACCGGGCCCGGACCGCCGCCTGGTAGAACTGGGGCCCCAGCCCTACCGCGTCGGCGTGCAGCCAGAGCAGATGCGGGACCTCCCAGTCCTGCCCGAGGTCCGCCGGCCAGGTCATCCGGTAGCCGAACTTCTGGACCAGGCGCTCGGTGTCGGCCAGCAGGTAGAGGTGTTTGGCCAGGGTGATCGGGGTCTGCAGGACGCCCGAGCCGCGGGCGTCGAGCGCGTCGCGCAGCCAGGGCTTCGGATCCCAGTTCGGTACCAGCCGCACGGTGGCGGCCAGATCCGGGCGGGTCTCCTCGAATCGGCGCAGCGCGAGCCAACTTCGCGGGCTACGGAACGAGAAATACATTCGGGGTGGCTTGCGCATGGTTGCTCCTGTCCGGCCGCGTCATGCGGTGGGCACTCGTACGGTGTCGAGAAAGGCCCGGATCTCGGCGCCGACCCGGTCGCTGTCCTGCACGTGAATAAAATGCCCGGCACCGGGCCGGGTGTGGATGGTGGCGGCCGGCATCGCGGCCCGCAGTGCCGTGGTGCGAGGGCCGGCCAGGGCCGGGTCAGCCGAACCGGTGATCACCAGGGTGGGTACCCGGACGTCACCCAGCGGGAGCCGCGAGCAGACCAGGAACTGGTGCAGCAGGGCTTGGACACCGCCCGGCCCGATGCGGTCCAGCGTCTTGCCGATCATCGTCTCGACGAGCCCGGGATCCAGCGTCGTGGCCCGGGGGCCGAGACGCAGCCGGACCCCCTCGGCGATCACCCCGGCGAACCGGGCCGACTCCCGGGCTACGAGCTCGGGACCGTCCTCGTCACCGGGTGGCCGGTAGTGCGGCGCGACGAGCACCGCGGCCGTCGGGGTGAAGCCGAACGCGAGGAGCTCCAGCACCGCGCCCGCCCCGTACGAGTGGCCGGCCAGCACGGTGACCGGCTGGGGAACCAGGGCGACGGCGGCGGCGAGCAGGGCGGCCGGGCCGGGATCGGCCCGCCAGGCGTAGTCGCCGCCGGGGCGCCACGGCAGGTCCAGCGCATAGGGCGTGAACCTGCCGTGCAACCCGGCGATCAGTGGCTCCCAGCTGAGCCAGGAATCCTCCATGCCGTGCGCGAGGACCAGCGCCGGGCCGGTGCCGGGACCCCGGTGGACGGTGATCCGTTCACCACCGTGGACGGAGTCGGCAACCCGATGCCAGTCCACCGTCTCAGTCCTGCCAGCCGGCGTAGCGCGACACGATCCGATATACCGCGCCGAGGTTCTCCATCTCCGGCAGCTCGGTCTGCGGGATCTCGATCTTGTACATCTTCTCCACCCGGGCCAGGATCTCGATGGCCCGCAGCGAGTCGGCGTCGTGCTCCTCCACGAAATGGCTGGTCTCGGTGATCTTCTCGGGCTCTACCTCGAGGACCTCGGCTACTACCTCGCGCAGCTCTTCCATCCGGTGGTTGAGTACCTGGGTCATGGTGATAGTCCTTTCAACGGGATTCACGGGTTAACGGAACCGGCCACGGCGGCCTCGGGCCGGGCGATGGCCAGCATCGACGCGACGACGGCGATGAGCCGTCCATCGACTCGCGTCTCGCCGCGCATGACGGCGCTGTTCTCTTTCAGTGACTCCACGACGACCTCGTGGCGCAGGACGTCGCCGGGGTAGGCGGAGCCGTGGAACTCGAAACCCCGGGCCGCCCCGAACATCAGGGTGCCGTCGAGGACGGTGCCGCCGTCGCGGGCGGAGAGCACCCAGAGTGCGGCACCGGCCTGGCCGAGCGATTCGACGAGCAACGACGACGGGTAGGCGAACGACGAATGCGGCAGCCCGTCAGCGAGACCGGCGAAACAGGGTTCGGTGCCGGTCACCGCCTTGACGGCCACGATCCGCTGGTTGGGCGTGTACTCCAGGACCCGGTCCACCTGAAGGATTGGGTGGCGGTGCGGCAACACCCGGGTCAGGTAGGCGTACTCAAGCATGGTCCCCGGCCTCGTGGACCCGAAGGTCCAGGGTGACCTTCGCGACCGTCGCGCCGTCCTTGCGGCGGCACTCGGCGACGACCAGGACCCTGGATATGTCGTCCGGGTCGTCGCGCAGTTCGCACTCGGCGGTCAGCTCGTCCCCGGGCCGTAGCGGTGCTTTGAAACGCACCGAGCGGACCTCGGCCAGGGTGACCCGGGTGCCCGGCTCCCGCCGGCTCTCGACGAGCCCGCGGCTGGCCTGATAGACCGTCTCCACGGTGAAGACGCCGGGGTAGATGGGAAATCCCGGGTAGTGGCCCTCGATGTACGGGTCGTCGGCCACGATCCGCTTGGTCACCGTCGCGCCGGCCGTGGTGAGCTCGACCCGGTCCACCGCGTCGAGCGGTACGGCGTAGTTTCGTGTCACTTTCCCTCCCCATCGTTCGGCTGTGTGCTGTCAGTTCAGTCGAACGGCCTCGAGAAACACTTGCGAGCGGCTCGCGGGAGCTACAGCACGATTCCGCCGTCGACCTGCAGCACCTGGCCGGTCAGGTAGGCGGCCCGGTCGGAGGCGAGATAGGACACCAGGTTCGCCACATCGGCGACCTGGCCGAGGCGGCGCAACGGGATCATCCCGATCGCCTTCTTACGGGCCTTCTCGGGCAGCTCGGCGGTCATGTCGGTCTCGATGAAACCCGGCGCGACCGCGTTCACCCGGATGCCGTACGGGCCCAGCTCCTTGGCCAGTGACCGGCTCAGCGCGTTGATCCCGCCCTTGGTCGCCGCGTAGTTCGCCTGGGTGGCGTTGCCGTAGACCCCGGCGACCGACGACACGTTCACGATCGTGCCCGCGTGCCGCTTCATGAAGCCGAACGTCACGGCGTGGCAGAAGTTGTAAGTGCCGGTCAGGTTGGTTTGCAGAACCGAATCCCACGCCTCGTACTCCATCAGGACCATGGGGGCGTCCCGGACGATGCCGGCGCTGTTGACGAGCACGTCGATCGGGCCCAGCTCCTCCTCGGCGCCGCGGACGAAGGCGTCCACGGCGGCCGGGTCGGCGACGTCACAGGGTGCGTGGTGCACGCGTACGCCGTGCTGTTTGATCTCGTCGGCGGTGATCGCAGCCGCCTCGCCGCCGGTGCGGTAGCAGAACGCGACGTCGTAGCCGTCCGCGGCGAGTTGGACCGCGACGGCCCGGCCGATGCCCCGGGACCCGCCGGTGACCAGAACGGTGCGCTTCTCCACGGCGATCAGCTCCCGTCCGCGGCCATGGCGGCGACCAGGCTCCGCGGCCGCATGTCGGTCCAGCTGTGCTCGATGTGGTCCAGGCACTCCTGCCGGGACGCCTCGCCGTAGGTCGTGACCCAGCCGGCCGGTACGGCCACGAAGGACGGCCACAGTGAGTGCTGCCCCTCGTCGTTGACCAGCACCAGGAACTGACCTTCGTCGTTGTCGAACGGGTTGGTGCTCATGGTGTTCCTCCTCAGATGAGCCGGGCGGCCATCGCCCGGCCGATGGTGGACAGCGGTTGCGGTTGGGTCATGTCGTTGTGGTGGCAGTCGACGTCGACGACCTCGACCGCACCACCGACGTGCGGTGCCCAGCGGGCCGTCCGGTCCTCCCCGTCGGCCCGGTCCCGGGCGGCGACGAAGAGCAGGACATCACCGTCGACGCGACCGGGGACGAACTGCCGAGCCAGCCGGGAGTTGTTGGCGAACACGTCGTAGAGCGCGGCCCGGTGGTCCGCCGACAGGGTGTCCAGGGCGCCCTCGGAGAGCCGGCCCAGCGCGGTGTCGAACTCGTCGCGGTCCAGTACCCCCTCGGCGCGTTCGGCGTCGGACTTGGGGAACGAGTCGAGCATCGCCAACAGCGCCACCTTCTCGCCGTCGGCCTGCAGCAGCGCCGCCATCGCATGGGCGACCAGGCCACCGAACGACCAGCCGGCCAGGTGGTAGGGACCGGCCGGTTGCACGGCACGAAGCTCACGGACGTAGTCTTCGGCGATCTGCTCGACGTCGGCTGGAAGCGGACTCGAGGAGCCCGCGGCAAGCCCGCGCGACTGCAACGCGTAGACCGGCCGGTCCGGGCCCAGGTGGCGCAGGAGCCCGGCGTAGGACCAGCCGAACCCGCTCGCCGGGTGGACACAGAAGACCGGTGCCTCGTCACCGGTCGTGCGCAACGGCAACAGCACGTCGAACCCGTCCCGCCCGTCGTCGCCGGTGCGGAGCCCGGCGGCGAGCGCCGCCACCGTGGGCGCCTCGAACAGTGCCCGGATGGCCAGGTCGACGCCGAGCGTGGCGCGGACCCGGCTGATCAGCCGGGTGGCCAGCAGGGAATGACCGCCGAGGTCGAAGAAGCTGTCGTCGATGCCGACCGCCTCCAGGCCGAGCAGATCGGCGAACAACTCGGCGAGCACCGTCTCGTCGTGGGTCCGGGGCCGGCGCCGGTCGGTCGGCCGGACCTCCGGCGCGGGCAGCACGGCCCGGTCCAGCTTGCCGTTCGGGGTCAGCGGCAGGCGGTCGAGGACCACGAAGGCGCCCGGCACCATGTATCCGGGCACCCGCCGCGCCAGAGCCGCCCGCAGTTGGGCCGGCTCCGGCACCAGGCCCGGCTCGGGCACCAGATAGGCCACCAGCCGCTGGTCACCCGGGCGGTCCTCGCGGACGATCACCGCGCATCGGGCCACCTCGTCACGGGCCGACAGCACCGCCTCGATCTCGCCGAGTTCCACCCGGAAGCCGCGCAGTTTGACCTGGTCGTCCACCCGGCGCAGGAACACCAGTTCGCCGTCGCCGGTCCACCGGACGACGTCGCCGGTGCGGTACATCCGGGTGCCCGGATCGCCGAATGGGTTCGCGAGGAACTTGCCCGCGGTCTGTTGCGGCCGGTCCAGATAGCCGCGGGCCAGACCCGCGCCGGCGACGTAGAGCTCACCGGGCACGCCCGGCGGCACCGGCTGGAGCCGCTCGTCGAGCACGTAGAGCTGGGTGTTCGCCATCGGGCCGCCGATCGGCAACGGGCCGGGGCCGATCCGCCGCTGCGGGGAGATCCGATGTTCGGTGCAGTTGACCGTGGTTTCGGTGGGCCCGTACATGTTGTAGACGTCGACGCCCGGGTGGTCCCGTCGCCACTCGTCGACCATCTTGCCCACCAGCATCTCGCCGCCGAGCAGCAGCTCGGCACCGGGTGCGTAGGCGTCCGGCAGGGCCGACAGCAGTGGCAGGTGGCTCGGGGTGGCCTTGAGGAAGGTGCACGGGTGCTTCTCGAGCAGCCGGGCGGTGGCCGGGTCGTCGTTGAGCGGCGCCACCAGCACCGTGCCACCGACGGTCAGCGGCACCCACATGCCGGTCACGCTCAGGTCGAACGACACCGACGAGTGCAGCAGCGCCGCACCTCGCATCCCGGCGTACTGCCCGCCGGCGTAGGCGAGGTAGTCGGTCAGCGAGTGGTGCTCGATCACCACGCCCTTCGGCCGGCCCGTGGACCCGGACGTGTAGATCACGTACGCCGGGTTGCCGGGCCGTGGCCCGGCCGGGACGGCCGTGGTGGCGTCGCCGGTCGGCATCCGGTCGTCGATCAGCCGCTCGCCCGGCCCGGAGGGCAGCCGTTCGGCGGTGGCAGCGTCGGTCACCAGCAGCGCCGGTGCGGTGTCGGCGAGCATGTAGGAGATGCGCTCGGCCGGGTAGTCCGGGTCGATCGGCACATAGGCGCCGCCCGCCTTGAGGATCGCCAGCAGCCAGGTGACCAGCCGGGACGAGCGGGGCAGCGCCACCGCGACGAAGGTTTCCGGCCCGACCCCGCGCCCGGCCAGCAACGCGGCCAGCCGGTCGGTACGCCGGTCGAGCTCGCCGTAGGTCAGCTCGGTACCGCCGTCGGCGAGGGCCACCGCCTCCGGGGTGCGGGCCGCCTGCTCGCGGAACCGCTCCAACAGGGTCAGCGCCGGCACCGGCACTCCGGTGTCGTTCCAGTCGATGAGCACCTGCCGGCGTTCGTCCGCGGTGAGCAGGTCGACCGCGCCGATCGGCTGGGCCGGTGCCGCGGCGAGCGCGGCGAGCACGGCCAGCAACCGGTCGGCGATCCGTTTGACGGTCGACTCGTCGAACATGTCGGCGCGGTAGTCCAGCCGGCCGGTGAGCCCGGCCGGTTCGCCCGCGTCGCCGAGTCGTTCGCCGAGGGTCACCGACAGGTCGAACTTGGCCGAGCCGGTGCCGGCGGACATCCCCTGCACGGTGAGGCCGGGCAGGTCGACCTGCAGCCGGGCGTCGTTGTGCAGGGCCAGCACCACCTGGAACAGCGGGTGCCGCGACGCCGACCGGGTCGGGTTGACCACCTCGACCAGACGCTCGAACGGCACGTCGGCGTTGGCGTAAGCGGCCAGCGCGGTACCGCGGACCCGGCCGAGCAGCTCGGTGAAGGTGGGGTCGCCGCTCGTGTCGGTGCGCAGCACCAGGGTGTTGACGAAGTAACCGATCAGCGGGTCGGCGGCCTCGTCGGCCCGGCCCGCGATCGGGGTGCCCACCGGGATGTCGGTGCCGGCGCCGAGCCGGGTCAGCAAGGCCGACAGCGCGGTCTGTGCCACCATGAACAGGCTCGCCTGGTGCTCGCGGGCGACCGCCGCCAACCGGGCGTGCAGACCGGCCGGGACGTCGAAGCTCACGCTGCCGCCGGGCCGCTCGCCCCCCGCCGGCCGGGAGCGGTCGGTGGGCAGGTCGAGCTCGTCGGGCAACCCGGCCAGGACGTCCGACCAATGCCGCAGCTGGGCGCTGAGCAGGCTGTCCGGGTCGTCCTCGGCGCCCAGGGTCTGCTGCTGCCAGAGGGTGTAGTCGATGTACTGCACGGGCAGCGGCGCGAAGTCCGGTGCTCTCCCGGCGCACCGGGCGGTGTAGGCCCCGGCCAGGTCGGTGGCGAGCGGCCCGGCCGACTGGCCGTCGCTGACAATGTGGTGCATGAGCAGCAGGAGCACGTGCTCGTCCGGGCCGAGACGGAACAGGGCGGCCCCCAGGGGCGCCTCACCGGCCAGGTCGAACCGGTGCCCGGCGGCGCGGCGCAGGGCGATCTGCAGCTCGTCGGCCCGCACCTCGTGCACGGCCAGCTCGGGTGTCTCTGCCGGCCGGACGAGCTGACACGGCTCGCCGTCGTACTCGTAGAACACCGTACGCAGAGTCTCGTGCCGGGCCACCACGTCGCCGATCGCCGCCCGCAGGGCCGACCGGTCGAGCGCGCCGGTGAGCCGCAGGATCAGCGGCACGTTGTAGCTGACGTCGGAGGAATCGAACCGGTTCAGGAACCAGAGCCGCCGTTGCGCGAAGGACGCCGGGATCCGGTCCGGCCGTGCGACCGGCCGCAGCGGGGTCCGGGCCGTCCCCCCGCCGGTCAGGCGCTGGGCGAGCCCGGCCACGGTGGGCGACTCGAACACCGCCCGGACTCCCAGTTCGACGCCGAAGACCGCCCGGATCCGGTTGACGATGCGGGTGGCGAGCAAGGAGTGCCCGCCGAGGGCGAAGAAGTCGTCGTCGGCGCCGACCCGGTCCACGCCGAGCACTTCGGCGAAGACTCCGCAGAGCACCTCCTCCTGCGGGGTCCGCGGGGCCCGGCCGGCGCCGGCCGGACTGAAGTCGACCGGGGGCAGGGCCTTGCGGTCCACCTTCCCGTTGGCAGACAGGGGCAGGACGTCGAGACGGACCACCACCGACGGCACCATGGCGTCGGGAAGCCGGGCCGCCGTGTGCTGCCGCGCCAGCTCGGGATCCGCCGCGCCGACGATGTAGCCGACCAGCCGGTTGGTTCCGGCCGGGTCGGTGTCGACCGCGACGGCGGCGTCGAGCACGCCGTCGGCGCCGCGCAGCACCGACTCCACTTCGCCGAGCTCGATGCGCTGGCCGCGGATCTTCACCTGGTCGTCGACCCGGCCGAGGAAGTCGAGCCGGCCGTCGGCGAGATAACGGACCCGGTCGCCGGTGCGGTAGAGCCGCGAACCGGGCCGGGTGGCGAACGGGTCGGCGACGAACGTGCCGGCCGTGCGGTGGGGGTCGTTCAGGTAGCCGTGGCCCACGCCGACGCCGCCGACGCAGAGTTCGCCGGCCACCCCGACACCGACAGGCTGCAGGTGGTCGTCGAGCACATAGAGCTGGGTGTTGCGTACGGCGCGGCCGATCGGCACCCGGGGACCGGCGGCGTCACCGGGTTGCGCCACGACGGCGTGCGTGACGTCGTCCGAGCACTCGGTCGGGCCGTACGCGTTGAGCATCGGGATTCCGGGGTGGCGGGCCAGCCAGCGGTGGCACAGGTCGGGCGGCAGCGCCTCACCGGTGACCAGCAGCCAGCGCAGAGCGCTCAGCCGGGACGCGCCGCCGCCGTCCCAGGCGTCTAGGGCGGTGCGCAGCAACGACGGGACGACCTCCAGGATCACCGGGGCGGTGCCCGGCACACAGCCGAACAGGGCGGCCGGGTCCAGTGCGGTCTCGTCGTCGACGACGTGGGTGGTGCCGCCGACCAGCAGCGCCGAGAGCATCTGCCATACCGACACGTCGAAGGTGAGCGGCGCGTTCTGCACCACCGTGTCCCGCTCGGTCAGGGCCAGGTCCTCCACCTTGGTGAGCAGGTGGTTCACCATTCCCCGGCGGTGGACCATGGCACCCTTCGGTCGCCCGGTCGAGCCGGACGTGAAGATCACGTAAGCGAGGTCGTCACCGGTGACCACCGGCAGCCCGGTCACGTCGGCCGGGGCGTCCGTGGTGACCGCCAGCGCGGCCGGCCCGGCCAGGCCGGCCGCCACCTCCGCGTGCCGGGTGTCATGGACGACCAGAGCCGCACCGCTGTCGGCCAGCAGGTCCGAGTTGCGGGCCAGCGGGGACCGCGGGTCCAGCGGAAGGTAGGCGGCGCCGGCGGCGAGCGTGCCGAGCACGGCCACGACGGCGTCGATACCGCGGTCGGTCAGCAGGGCGACCAGCGCCCCCCGGCCCGCCCCGGCGGCGCGCAACCGCGCCGCCAGGTGGTCCGCGCGGGCCATCAGGTTCTGATAGGTCAGCGAGCCGGTGCGGTCGGTGACCGCGACCGACAGCGGATGGGCGGCGGCGACCCGGCGGATCACTGTCACCGGGTCCTCGTCGGGCAGCGGCCGGGCGGTGTCGTTCCAGCCGGTCAGCATGAGCCGGCGCTGGTCCGCGCCGATGATGTCGGCGGCCGAGGTCGCCACGTCCGGGTCGGCCGCGGCGGCCTCCAGCATCGCCAGGAACCCGTCGATGATGCGGGCGGCGGTGTCGTCGTCGAACAGGTCCCGGCTGTAGTCCAGCCGCCCGTCGATGCGCCCGTCGGGGCGCTCGGTCAGGTCGATCGACAGATCGAACTGGGCGTGCGCACCGACCTGGTCGATCGTCACGGTCAGCCCCGGCACGTCCAACTCGACCTCGTTGTTGTTCTGCAGCACCAGCATGACCTGGAACAGCGGGTTGCGGGCCATCGAACGGGGCGGGTTGAGCACCTCGACCAGCTGCTCGAACGGGGTGTCCTGGTGCGAGTAGGCCGCCAGGTCGACGTCGCGGACCCGGTCCAACAGCTCCCGGAAGGTGGGGTCGCCCGCAGTGTTGGCCCGCAGCACCAGCGTGTTGACAAACATCCCGACCAGTTCGTCGACGGCGTCGTCGGTGCGCCCGGCGATCGGGCTGCCGATCGGGATGTCGGTGCCGGCGCCCAGCCGGGTCAGCAGCGCGGCCAGCGCGGCGTGTAGCACCATGAACAGGCTCGCGCCCTCCGTGGCGGCCAGGTCGGTCAGCCCGCGGTGCAGGCCGTCGTCGACGGTGAAAGTGAGCATGCCGCCGTCGTGGCTGGCCAAGGCGGGCCGGGGCCGGTCCGCGGGCAGGGTCAGCTCGTCCGGCAGGCCGGCCAGGGCGTCGCGCCAGAACCGCAGCTGCCGGGAGATCTCACTCGCCGGGTCGGTCTCGTGGCCGAGCACCTCGCGCTGCCAGATGGCGTAGTCGGCGTACTGCACGTCGAGATCGGTGAAACCGGGCGACCGGCCGGCCAGCCGGGCGGTGTAGGCCTGGGAGAAGTCGCGGCCCAGCGGCGCCATCGACCAGCCGTCCCCGGCGATGTGGTGCAGCAGCAGCAGAAGCAGATGGTCGTCGCCAGCCAGCCGGAACAGCCGGACCCGCAGCGGCGGCTCGGTCGCCAGGTCGAAACCGCGACCGGTCTCGGCCAGCAGCTCGGCGCGGGCCCCGGCCTCGTCGGCAGGCTCGGCGGTGAACGACGGCAGCGCGTCGGCCGGGTCCAGGACCACCTGGTACGGGACACCGTCCAGGTCGGGGTAGATCGTACGCAGGCTCTCGTGCCGGCCGATCAGGTCACCCAGGGCGCCGCGCAGCGCTGTCTCGTCGAGCCGGCCGCGCATCCGCAGCGCGATTGGGATCTTGTAGGGCGAGGCGTCCCCGTCCAGCCGGTTGAGGAACCAGAGCCGGTGCTGGGCGTGCGACAGCGGGATGCGCTCGGGCCGGGGCATCGCGGTCAGTGCGAGCCGGGCCGGCCGGGCCCCGGCCAGGTGCGCGGCCAGGCCCTCCACGGTGGGCGACTCGAACAGGGTACGGACCGCCAGCTCGGCGTCGAACGTGCTGCGGATCCGGCCGACCAGCCGGGTGGCGAGCAGCGAGTGCCCGCCCAGGGCGAAGAAGTTGTCGTCGATCCCCACGTGCGGCAGGTTCAGCACGTCGGCGAACAACCGGCACAGGACATGCTCGTCCTCGGTGCGGCCGGCCCGGCCGGACGACGCGGCGCCGTAGTCCGGTACGGGCAGGGCTCGGCGGTCGACCTTGCCGTTACCGGTCAGCGGCAGTACGTCCAGCAGTACGATCGCGGCCGGAACCATGTACTCGGGCAGCGACGCGGCGGCCCGCTCACGCAGTTTCTCCGGAGCCGGGTCGGTGCCCCGGACCGGTACCGCATAGGCGACCAGGCGCTTGTCGCCCGGCTGGTCCTCGCGGACCAGCACGGTGACCTGGGCCAGCTCGGGCTCGCGGGCCAGAGTGGCCTCGATCTCGCCCAGCTCGATCCGGAAGCCGCGGATCTTGACCTGTTCGTCGGCCCGGCCGATGAACTCGAGCGTGCCGTCCGGGCGCCAGCGGACCACGTCGCCGCTGCGGTACATCCGGCCGCCGGTCGCGCCGGCCGAGGCGAACGGGTCCGCCAGGAACCGTTCGGCGGTCAGCCGGGGCCGGTTCAGATAACCCTGTGCCACCCCGGCGCCGGCGATGTAGAGCTCACCGGCCACCCCGGGCGGGGTGGGCCGGAGGCTGTCGTCGAGCACGTAGAGCCGCATGTTGTCGAGCGGGCGGCCGATCGGCACCGCCGCCGGAACCTGCTCGGCGTCGGTCATCAGGTAGTGCGAGGCGAACGTGGTGGTCTCGGTCGGGCCGTACCCGTCCCCGACGACCAGGCCGGGGCAGGCCCGCAGCACCCGCCGGACCATGGCCGCGGGAACCACGTCGCCGCCGGTCCAGACCTCGCGGACGCCGGCGAACGCCGTCGGGTCCTCCTCGGCCAGCAACCGGAACAGACCGGCGGTCAACCAGCATGCTGTCACGTCCCGGCTGGTCAGCGCGGTGCGCAGGTCGTCCAGGTCCAGCTCGCCGGCCGGTGCCACGACGACCGCGTCGCCGGACAGCAGCGGTACCCACAGCTCGTAGGTGGAGGCGTCGAACGCCAGCGGCGAGTGCAGCAGCACCCGCTGCTGGCGCCCGCTGCGCCAGCAGCGGTCCCCGGCTAGGCTGATCACGTCGTGGTGGGCCACCGCGACACCCTTGGGCGCCCCGGTGGAACCCGACGTGTACATGACGTAGGCGAGGTCGCGCGGGTGCGCGGCAGCCGGCAGTTCGGCGCCGGCCGTGGCGATCGCCGCGCGAGTGGCCGGGTCGTCGACCACGACGACGAGCGCGCTGTGGTCGAACTCGTGCCCGGCCCGGCGCTGGTCGGTGAGCAGCACCGTGCTCGCCGTGTCGGTCATGATGTGCGCCAGGCGATCGGCCGGGTAGCGCGGGTCGAGCGGCACGTACGCCGCACCGGCCCGCAGCACGGCCAGCACCGAGACCACCTGGTAGACCGAGCGTTCCTGCAGCAGCGCCACCCGGGCCCCCCGGCGTACGCCCAGCGTGACCAGATGGGCCGCCAGCCGGTCGGCGCGTGCGCCCAGCTCCCGGTAGGTCAGCTCGGTGCCGTCCGCCCCGGACACGGCGATCGCGTCCGGGGTCCGGGCTGCCTGGTCCGCGAACCGGCCGGCGATGCCGCCGGTGGTTACCGGCGGCGTGGTCCGGGTCTCGTTGAAGTCGCGCAGGACCAGCTCGCGCTCGCCGGCCTCCAGCGCGTCGAGCCGGGCCACCGGTGCCAGCGGGTCGGCGATGATCGCGGTGAGGATCCGGACCAGCCGGTCGGCGAGCTGCCCTGCCCGCGCCGCGGGGAGCAGGTCGGGGCGGTGGTCGAGCTGCAGTCGCAGTCGGGGGCCGGGAACGGCGGTGACGGTCACCGGGTAGTGGGTGGCGTCGTGCCCGGCCACCCCGGTGAGGCGCAGACCGGAACCCGGCAGGGTGAGCAGCGCCGGGTCGAGCGGGTAGTTCTCGAAGACGACCAGGGTGTCGAACAGTTCCGCGAAGCCGGTGCCGCTCTGGATCTGCGGCAGCGGCAGGTACTGGTGGTCGATCAGCGCCGACTGCTGGTCCTGCACCCGCCGCAGCAGCTCGTGGACCGGTTCCGCCGGGTCGAGCCGGACCCGCACGGGCAGGGTGTTGATGAACAGCCCGACCATGCTCTCGATGCCCGGCACCTCCGGCGGGCGACCGGAGACCGTGCCGCCGAAAACGACGTCGCTCCGGCCGGTCAGCGCGGCCAGCAGGACACCCCAGGCGCCCTGCAGCACGGTGTTGACGGTGACACCCCCGGCCCGGGCCGCGGCGGTCAGCGCCGTGGTCAGCTCGGTGGACAAGTCCACCACCAGCCGCTGCGGGCGCGGGGCGGCACCGTCCGGCGCGGCCCCCAGCAGCAGGGTGGGCTCGGACAGGCCGGCCAGCGCCGCGTGCCACGACGCGGTGGCGGCGGCCTGGTCCTGGTCGCCCAGCCAGGCCAGATAGTCCCGGTAGGGGGTGACCCGGGGCAGTTCGGCGCCGTCGGTGGCGTAGAGCGTGAACAGCTCGCGCATCAGGGTCGGCACCGACCAGCCGTCGAGCAGGATGTGGTGGTTGGTCAGCACCAGCGTCCAGGTGTCGGCGCCGGTGCGCAGCAGCGTGAACCGCAGCAGCGGCGCGGCGGTCAGGTCGAAACCGGTGGCCCGGTCGGCGGCGAGGATCGCTTCCGGCGCGGCCGGGTCACCGGTCACATCGTGCTCGCTCCACGACACGCGCACCCCGTCCACGACGACCTGCACCGGTTCGCCGTTCAGCAGCTGCCGGAAGGTGGTACGCAGGTTGGCGTGCCGGTTCAGCAGGTCGTCCGCGGCGGTGCGCAGGCGGGCCGGGTCGAGCGCCCCGGCCAGGTCGAAGCGGAGCTGAACGGTGTAGACGTCGTGGTCTCGCCCTTCGTACTGGGCGTGGAAGAGCAGGCCCTCCTGCAGCGACGACAGCGGCAGCAGATCGACCGTGCCCGGCTGGGCCGCCTCGAGCGCCTCGATCTGCTCCTGCGGCAGGGCCACCAGCAGATCCGACGGGGTGAGCCCGCCGGCGCCCGGGGTGCGGGCCTGCCCGGCCAGCGACTCCAGCGCGTGCGCCCAGTCGGTGAGCAGCCCGTCCACGTCGCTCTCGGTGAGCAGCTCGCGGGGCCAGGACAGGGTGATCGAGAGCTGGGGCCCGTCGGCGTGCTCGCGGGTCACCGCGGACGCCTCGAGAGCGTGCGGCACCGGCAGGGCCGGGTCCGCACCGCCGCCGAGTGCCGCCGCGTCGGCGGCCACCGTCCAGGGCCGGTCGGCGGCCGGGTCGGTGACCGGGAACCGCCCGAGGTAGTTGAACCCGATCTGGGCCGGCGCCGCCTCGTCGAAGCGGGCCGCCGTCTCGGGGTTAAGGTAGCGCAGCAGGCCGTACCCGATGCCGTTGCCCGGCACCGCCCGCAGCTGCTCCTTGATGCGTTTGAGCGCCTGGCCGGGCCGCTGATCCGGGCCCGGGTCCAGCCGCACCGGGTACATCGTGGTGAACCAGCCGACCGTGCGGGACAGGTCGGTGTCGCCGGTCAGTTCCTCCCGGCCGTGGCCCTCCAGATCGACGACCAGGCCGGTGCCGGTCCGACCGCGGCGGGCGCGGTGGCGGGCCACCGCCAGGGTCAGCGCGGTGAGCAGCACATCGTTGATCCGGGCGTGGAACGCGGCCGGGACCTCGGTCAGCAGAGCCGTGGTCAGCTCGGTGGTCAGGGTACGGCTCACCTGACGTCCACTCGCGACGGTGTCGACCCGCGGATCGAGCGGCCGGTCGGCCAGCGGTGCCTCGTCGCCGTCGGCGGCGGCCAGCCAGAACGGCAGCTCGGCCAGTCGCCGGCCGGTGGCCGCCTCGGCCACTGACAACTCGGCGAAACGGCGTAGCGAGGTGGGCACCGGCTCCAGGGCCGGCGCATCCCCCGCGAGCACGGCCTCGGCCGCGGCGGCCAGGTCGGGCAGCAGGATCCGCCAGGACACCCCGTCGACCACGAGGTGGTGCACGGCCAGCAGCAACCGGCCGGCCGCGCCGGGACCGGCGTCGAACCACACCGCCTGCACTAGCACGCCACGCTCGGGATCGAGCCTATTCTGTGCGGCCTGGGCGATCAGCGCGGCCCGGCTGTCGTCCGGGCAGCCGATGACATCGACCCGGGTGAGCAGCCCGGCGGCGGAGACGCTGCCGGCTGGGCCGATGAGCTGGGACCAGCCCG
Organism: Actinoplanes sandaracinus; assembly: GCF_030009775.1. GTDB lineage: Bacteria > Actinomycetota > Actinomycetes > Mycobacteriales > Micromonosporaceae > Actinoplanes > Actinoplanes sandaracinus. Next base: position 282,517 of record NZ_JASCTH010000006.1, read on the forward strand.
ACGCGTCGCGGCGCAGGGTCATCCGTAGCGCGTCGTGGCGGTCCAGCACCGCCTGCACCGCGGTGGTCAGCTGGTCGGCGCGCAGACCGGCCGGCGTGGTCAGCACCATCGACTGGTGGAACCCGTCGATCGGGCCGCCCCGCTCCCGCAGCCAGTGCACGATCGGGGTGAGCGCGACCTCACCGGTGCCGTCGTCGGCGGGCGCCGAGCGCACGTCCCGGTCGTCGGCCGCAGCAGCGAGAGCGGCCACGGTACGGTGCACAAAGACGTCCCGCGGGCTGAACCACAGACCGGCCTTGCGGGCCCGGCTGACCAGCTGGATCGAGACGATGCTGTCGCCGCCCAGATCGAAGAAGCTCTCGTCGACGCCCACCCGGGGTACGCCCAGCACCTCGGCGTAGAGCCCGGCGAGCAGTTCCTCGCGGGCGGTGGCCGGCGTCCGGCCGGTGCCGGTGCCGTACTCGGGTGCGGGCAGCGCCCGGCGATCCAGCTTGCCGGCCGGGGTCAGCGGCATCTCGGCCAGCGCGACCACGGCGGCCGGCACCATGTAGTCGGGCAGGGTGGCCGCGACGTGTTCCCGCAGCGCGGCGCCGTCCACCATCGACCCGGCCACGCCGACCACATAGCCGACCAGCCGCTTCACGCCGGGCTGGTCCTCGCGGGCGAGCACGGCGGCCTGCGCGACGGCGGGGTGCCGGGCCAGCGCCGCCTCGATCTCGCCCGGCTCCACCCGGAACCCGCGGATCTTGACTTGGCTGTCAGCCCGGCCGACGAACTCCAGCGCGCTGTCCGCTCGCCAGCGGACCACGTCGCCGGTGCGGTACATCCGGTCGCCCGGCGCACCGAACGGGTCGGCCACGAAACGTTCCGCGGTCAGCGCCCGCCGGTCCAGGTACCCCCGGGCCAGGCCGCGGCCGGCCACGTACAGTTCGCCGGGCACGCCCGGCGGGACCGGGCGCAGGTACCGGTCCAGCACGTACACGCGGGCGCCGTCGACCGGCCGGCCGATCGGCGGGGTTTCGCCGGCGCCGTCCAGCGGCGCGGACAGGGTCGCGGCGACGGTGATCTCGGTCGGCCCGTAGGCGTTGACCATGCGGCGGCCGGGGGCGAACCGCGCCACCAGGCCGGGATCGCAGGCGTCGCCGCCCACCACCAGGGTGCTCAGCACCGGCGGGCTGACCGGGGGCAGTGCGGCCAGCGCGGCGGGCGGGATCAGGGCGTGGGTGACGCCGTAACGGGTGAGCACCTCGGTGAGGTCGTCGCCGACCAGCGGGCCCGGTGCGGGCACCACCAGCGCCGCCCCGGCGCCGAACGCCGCACACAGCTCCAGCACCGAGGCATCGAAGCTGGGCGAGGAGAACTGCAGTACCCGGTGGCCGGCCCGGACGTCGAAACCGGCCACGATCGCGGCGGTGAACGCGGGCAGGCCGGCGTGGGTGACCAGGACACCCTTAGGCCGGCCGGTGGAGCCGGAGGTGTAGATCACGTAGGCGGGCTGGTCCGGGTGGATCTGGGCCGGAGCGGACACTGCGGTGGCGCTCAGGTCGACGGTGTCCAGCAGCAGGTGGGGCACCGGGGTCTCGGGGAGATCCGTATCGGACGTGGTGAGCAGCAGCATCGGAGCGGCATCGGCCAGTATGAAGCCGATCCGCTCGTTCGGGTAATTCGGGTCGACCGGCAGCCAGGCGCCGCCGACCCGGCTGACCGCGAGGACCGCGGTCACCAGTTGCGGGCCACGCGGCAGGGCCAAAGCCACGACGGACTCCGCGCCCACCCCGTACGACCGCAGTAGCGTGCCGAGCCTGCCGGCGGCCTCGTCGAGCTCGGCGTAGGAGGTCGATCCGTCCGGCCCGAGCAGGGCCGGCGCATCCGATTGCGCCGCCACCTGCGCGGCGAAGATCTCCGGGAAGGTCCGCTGGTCACCGGTCGCGCCGGTGGCCGATCCGGCCCAGCCGGTCACCAGGTCGCGTTCCGCCCCGGTCAGCCGGTCGACGGCCGTCACCGGGGTCGCCGGGGCATCGGCGATGGTGTCGAGCAGTGTCACCAGGCGGTCGGCGAGGGTGCGGGCGGCCGCGTCGTCGACCAGGTCGGCGCGGTGGTCCAGGCGCAGCACCAGCGGGTCGCCGGGCAGCGCCACCAGGGTCAGCGGGTAATGGGTGGCGTCGTGGCCGGTCACCCCGGTGACCCGTAGGCCGGTGCCGGGCAGGTCGAGCGCGGCCGGATCGAGCGGGTAGTTCTCGAAGACGGTGAGGGTGTCGAAGAGTTCGCCGTCGGTCCCGGCGAGCCGCCGGATGTCGGCCAGGCCGAGGTACTGGTGGGCCATTAACGCGGCCTGCTCGTCCTGGACCCGGGTCAGCAGCCCGGCCAGCGGCTCGGCGGGGCTGAACCGGATCCGCACCGGCACGGTGTTGATGAACAGACCGAGCATCGTGTCGACACCGGGCAGCTCCGGCGGGCGCCCGGCGACGGTGGCGCCGAACACCACGTCGTCCTCGCCGGTCAGCGAGCCGAGCAGCAGGGCCCAGGCGGTCTGGACAGCGGTGTTGAGGGTGACGCCGAGGGTGCGGGCGGTGGCGGTCAGCCGAGCGGTCAGATCGCCCGGCAGCGGCACCCGGAGCTGGTGCGGGGTGGCCGGCGCCCGCTCGGGGTCGGCCGGGGCGAACAGTGTCGGCCCGGACAGCCCGTCCAGGGCGCCGGACCAGGCCAGCTCGGCCTCGCCGCGGTCCTGCCGGTCCAGCCACATCAGATAGTCCCGGTACGGCGCGGTGGTCGGCAGCGCCCGGTCCTCGCCACCCGCCGCGTAGTGCGCGAACAGTTCCTTGGCCAGCAGCGGCATCGACCAGCCGTCGAGCAGCAGGTGATGGTTGGTCAGCACCAGGTGCGACGCGTCGTCGCCGGTGCGGATAAGCATGCCGCGCAGCAGTGGCGGGCCGGCCAGCTCGAAGCCGCGCCGGCGGTCGGCCCGCACGAGGTCGTCGGCGGCGCCGGCCCGGTTCGCCTCGGGCCGGTTCCGCAGATCGTGCTCCTGGAAGTCCGGGGCCACCTCACGGCTGACGACCGCCACGGTCTCACCGGTCTTGCGCTGTCGGAAACCGGCACGCATGTTGGGGTGTCGGCGCAGCACCGTCGCCATCGCCGCGGTCATAGCGGCAGCATCGACGGGACCGGTCAGGTCCACCACGAACTGCACGGTGTAGAGGTCTGACGTGGTCCCGTCGTACAGCGCGTGGAACAGCAGTCCCTGCTGCAACGGTGACAACGGCAGGACGTCCTCGATGCGAGACTGCTTGCTCACTTCTTCTCCCTACAGATTGTCGGCTTCCAGCTCGTCTTCGAACTCGTCGATCTCGTCCTGGGACAGCGCGGAGACGGTCAGGTCCGACGGCGTGTGGCCGCCGGTGCCGCCGTCCGTGGCGTAGGTGGCGATCCCGGCCAGCGCGGTCGTCCAGTCCTCGGCCAGGTCGCGCACCGCGGCCTCGTCCAGCACTTCGCCCGGCCAGCGCACCACCGCGCCGAGCCGCGGTCCGTCCGGCCCGTCGATCGCCCAGACGGTGAAGTCCACCGGGTAGGCGACCGGCTGGCCGGCGTCGGCGCCGCCGCCCATCCGACCGGTCGCGCCGGTGCCCAGGCGACCCAGATAGTTAAAGAGAATCTGCGGTTTCGCCAGGGCGGCCAGGTGCTCCGCTGTCCCACTGTTCAGATATCGCAGCAGGCCGTAGCCGAGGCCGTCATCGGGTGCCGACCGAAGCTGTTCCTTCACCTGCTTGAGGGCCGATTCGACGGCTGGGCCGCCGATCCGGGTCTGGTTCCACTCCACCGCACCGGCATCGAGCCGCACTGGAGCCAGACTCGTGAACCAGCCGACGGTCCGGGACAGCTCGGCGCCGTCGCCGGCCCGGCCGTGCCGCTCGATGTCCACCAGCACCGGCGCCGGCCGGTTGCGCCAGTTCGCCACGGCCAGCGCCAGGGCGGTCAGCAGCGCGTCGTCGGTACGGCAGTGGAACATCGCCGGCACGGTGGCCAGCAACGGCCCGGTGACCGCCGCGCTCACCTCGATCCGCACCTCCCGCAGGGTGTCCACGGTGTCCCTGGCGGGATCGAGCGGCCGCTTGCCGAGCAGCGCCTCCCGTTCGCCGAGTGTTCTGGTCCAGTGGGCCAGTTCAGCCTGCCGGGACGGGCCGGACGCGTCGGCGCTGAGTTGCGTGGCCCACTGCCGGAACGAGGTGCCCACCGGTGGCAGCGGCGCCCGGGGGTCGAACAGCAGAGTCCGCAGGTCGGACAGCAGGATCGGCCAGGAGACGCCGTCCACGACGAGGTGGTGGGCCGACACCGTCAGCGTGGCGCCGGACCAGCGGAACCACAGGTTGTGCCCGAGTCTCGGGTCCAGCGCCGTCCCGTCGGCGCCGGTGATCAGATCGGCCGCCGCCACGCTGCCGCGCGGGCCGACGGCCAGCCGCCAGGACCCGGCGGTTCCGGACAGCCGCATCCGGAGCACGTCGTGGTGGTCCAGCAACCGCTGCACCGCGTCGGTGAGCGTCCGCGCGGTCAGCCCCGGCGGCGCGTCGACGGTCATCGACTGGTGGAACCCGGTCACCGGGCCACCCGTGTCCAGCCACCACCGCATGATCGGGGTGAGCGGGACATCGCCGATCCCGGCGTCGGGGTCGGCCGGCTCGTCAGCACCGGTGGTCCGGGCGGCCAGGGCCAGCGCCGCCACCGTCTTGTGGGTGAAGACATCACGCGGGGTAAGCTCCAAGCCGGCCTGCCGGGCCCGGCCGACCAGGTTGATCGAGACGATGCTGTCCCCGCCGAGGTCGAAGAAGGAGTCGTCGACCGTCACCGCGGGCAGGCCCAGCACGTCGGCGAAGAGCCCGGCCAGGACCTGTTCTGCGGGCGTGCGGGGGGCACGCCCGTCGCTGGCCGGCCCGCCGCGTTCCGGGGCAGGGAGGGCGTCACGGTCGAGTTTGCCGTTCGCGGTCACCGGAAGCCGGTCGAGCAGCACGAAAGCGGCCGGGACCATGTATTCCGGCAGCCGTTCGGCCAGGGCGCCGCGCAGGCCGGTGAGATCGACCGTCTGCCCGGCCGCCGGTACGACGTACCCGACGAGCCGTTTGCTGCCGGGGGCGTCCTCGCGGACCAGCACCACAGTCTGGGCGACGGTGTCCTGCGCGGCGATCGCGGCCTCGATCTCACCCAGCTCGATCCGCAGCCCACGGATCTTCACCTGGTGGTCGGTACGGCCCTCGAACTCGAGGGCGCCGTCGAGCCGGCGCCGCACGACGTCGCCGGTCCGGTAGAGGCGGTCACCCGGCCCGGCGAACGGGTCGGCGACGAACCGGCCCGCGGTCAGCGCCGGCCGTCCCCGGTAGCCGCGGGCCAGCTGCACCCCGGCCAGATACAGCTCGCCGGGAACTTCCGGCGGCACCGGGCGCAGGAACTCGTCGAGCACGAGGAGGCGGGTGTTCCACACCGGCCACCCGATCGGCACGGTCTTCTCGCCGGGGGTGCAGGCCCAGTAGGACACATCGACCGACGCCTCGGTCGGGCCGTAGAGGTTGTGCAGCCCGGCGTGGCCGAGCACCCGGTGGAACCGGTCGGCCAGGTCCGGCGCCAGCGCCTCGCCCGAGCAGATCACCGTACGCAACCCCGAACAGCCCGCCGCCGTGGGTTCGGCGAGGAAGGCCGCCAGCATCGGCGGTACGAAGTGGACAACGGTGACCGCCTCGCGCTGGATCAGCCCGGCCAGGTAGGCGGGATCGCTGTGCCCGTCGGGTTTCGCCACGACCAGTGCGGCCCCCTCGATCGAGGCCCAGAAGAACTCCCACACCGACACGTCGAACCCGGAAGGGGTTTTCTGCAGCACCCGGTCGTGCGCGGTGAGCCGGTACTCGTGCTGCATCCAGGCGAGCCGGTTGACGATGCCCCGGTGCGGCACGACGACGCCCTTGGGGTTTCCGGTCGACCCGGAGGTGTAGATCATGTAGGCCGGGTGGGTGTCGTGCAGCACGCCGGTGCGCTCGTCGGGCCCGATCGGGCCGGACGGCAGCGCCCCCACCGCGTCGCGGACCGGTGCCGCGTCGATCCGCAGGCCGGGGCCGAGCCCGCTGGTCGACTCGACGGTCAGCATCAGGGCCGGCGCCGAGTCGGCCAGCAGGTAATCGATCCGGGCGGCCGGATAGCCGGGGTCGATCGGCAGGTATCCGGCGCCGGCCTTGACCACCGCGTGCAGCGCGACGATCAGCTCGAAGGACCGGGGGATCGCCACTGCCACGAAGCTCTCCGGGCCGACCCCTTCGGCGATCAAGCGGCGGGCGAGACGGTTGCTCGCCTCATCGAGCTGCCGGTAGGTCCAGGTGACCCCGTCGAAGATGACGGCGGGGGCGTCCGGGGTACGGGCCGCCTGTCGGTCGAGCAGGTCGGCCAGGGTGACCGGCTCGACCCGGTGGGCGGTGGCGCCGCTCAGGACCAGTTCCCGTTCGGCCGCGGTGATCGGCTCGAGCCGGGCCAGCGGGATCCCGGGATCGCCGGCCACGGTGGCGAGCACCGCGCGGAGCCGGTCCAGCACGGCCTCGGCCAACCGGGCGGGCACCGCGTCGGGCCGGTACTCCAGTCGCAGCCCCAGCTTGTCGCCGGGCACCAGCACCAGGGCCATCGGGTAGTGGGTGGCGTCGTGCCCGCTCACCGCCTCGATCCGCATGCCGGTGTCGCTGGTGTCGAGCACCGCCGGATCGACCGGATAGTTCTCGAAGACCACCAGGGTGTCGAACAGTTCACCGCCGAACCCGGTCGTCCTGCGGATCTCGGTGAGGCTGAGGTGCTGGTGCGGTTGCAGTGCCGAAGTCTGGTCCTGCAACGCGGCCAGCGTCGCGGCGAACGACCGGGCCGGGTCGAGGGTCACCCGGACCGGCACGGTGTTGATGAACAGGCCGACCATGGTCTCCACCCCGGCCAGCTCGGCGGGCCGGCCGGCGACCGTCGCGCCGAACAGCACGTCCCGGCGGCCGGTCAGCGAGCCGATCAGCGTGCCCCAGGCGCCTTGGACCAGGGTGTTGAGGGTGACCCCGGCGCCCCGGGCCGCCTGCTGCAGCGCCCGGGTCAGCTCGGCCGGCACCCGGTGCTGGAGCTTGGCCGGTGGTGCCGGGGCGAGCCCGGCCGCGGCCGGTGCGACAAGTGTCGGTGCGGTGATGCCGGACAGCGCGTCACGCCAGGCGTCGCGGGCGGCCTCCCCGTCCTGGGCCGCGAGCCACGCCGCGTAGGCGCGTGGCGCGGCGACGGCGGGCAGACCGCTCGGGTCGCCGCCGGTCCGGTAGAGGTGGAACAGGTCACCGGCCAGCACCGGTATGGACCATCCGTCGAGCAGGATGTGGTGGTTGGTCAGGATCAGCCGGTGCCGGCCACCGGGCCGGCCGACGAGGGTGAACCGCAGCAGCGGGGGCCGGGCCAGGTCGAAACGCTCAGCCCGGTCCGCCGCGAGCAGGCGGTCCAGCTCGGCGTCGTCGTCCACCCGGGTGTCGCGCCAGTCGACCGCCACGTTCTCGCAGACCACCTGCACCGGTGGTGTCCGGCCGTCGTGGACGAACGCGGTGCGCAGACCCGCGTGCCGGTCGAGCAGCGACTGCGCGGCGTGGCGCAGCCGGTCCCGGTCCACCGGCCCGGTCAGGTCGAAGACGAACTGCACGGTGTAGACGTCCGGCCCCTGCGCGTCGTAGGCCGCCAGGAACATCAGACCGTCCTGCAGGGGAGCCAGCGGCAACACGTCCACCAGCGTCGGATGTGATTGTTCCAGCCGCTCCACCGCTGCCTGGTCGAGGCCGGCCAGGGGCAGGTCGGACGGGGTGCGCCCGCCACCGCCGGGCCGGGCCGCCCGCTCGCAGACGGCGGCCACCGCACGCTGGAAGTCGCGGGCCAGGGCCTCCACACGCCGGCGGTCGATGACCCCGTCGGGCCAGGACCAGGCCGTCGACAGCGCCGGGCCGTCCGGCCCATCCACCACCACCGCGTTGACCTCCAGGCTGTGCGCGACCGGCAGGGCACTGGTGGTGCCCACGGCGATCTCGCCGCCGACCGTCACCATCGACCAGTCGGACCCGTCATCGGCGGCGATCCGGCCCAGATAGTTGAAGCCGGCCTCCGGCGCCTGCGAGGCTCGGACGGCGGGCGCGCGCAACTGCTCCTTGACCCGCTTCACCACCTGGATGGACAGGTCCGAGCCGGCCAGGGCCGCGGCGGCGTCCGCGCCGTCGAGTTCCAGGACCCGGGTGGTGATCCGGGTGAACCAGCCGACCGCGTGCGCGAGATCGTCCGGTCGGCCGTGCTCCTCCACGTCCACCAGCAGCGGCTCGTCCCGCTCGGCTCCGGCGCGGACCGCCACCGCGAACGCGGCCAGCAGGATGTCGTCCACACCCGCGTGCAGGGCCGGCGCGGCGACCCGCAGCAGCGCCTCGGTCTCGGCCACCCCGAGGGTGACCACGTGCCGCAGCGCGGTGACCTCGGTGTCGGCGGGTGTGACGGGCCGGCGTGCCTCGAGGACGGAGCCGCCGGGCACGGGCGCCTCGACGGCGGGCGCGGGATCCGGAGCCCGGTGGGCCCACGTGCGGTAGGACACCGGCACCAGGTCGAGCCGGCCCCCGGCGACCACGGTCGCCAGGTCGTCGATCAGAATGCGCCAGGAGACGCCGTCCACCGCGAGGTGGTGGACGGCCAGGACCAGCCAGCCCGGGGTGGCCGGGCCAGGGTCGCACCACACGGCGCGCACCATGGCCCCTGCCGTGGGCCGCAGCTCGGCCAGCGCGGCGGCCCGCTCCTGCTCGAGCCGCTCGTCGCCGGGATCCGGTGTGCCGGTGACGACGTGACGCAGGCACCCGGCGGCGTCGACACTGCCGGGCGGGGTGACGGTGAGCCGCCAGTCGGCGCCGTCGCGGCGCAGGGTCAGCCGCAGCGCGTCGTGGTGGTCCAGCAGCACCTGCAGCGCGGCCCGCAGCCGGTCGTCTGTCAGGCCCGCGGGTGTGCGCAGAACCACCGACTGGGCCACGCCGTCGATCGGGTGCGTGGTGCCGGCGCGATCGCGCAACCACCGCACGACTGGGGGCAGCGGCACGTCGCCGACACCCGCCCCGGCAAGCTCGGCCGGGGCGTCGACCGGGACGGCCAGGGCGGCCAGCGCGGCGACGGTGCGATGCGTGAACACCTCGCGCGGCGTGACCCGCAGACCCGCCTGCCGCAGCCGGCTGACCAGCTGGATCGAGACGATGCTGTCCCCGCCGAGCTGGAAGAAGCTGTCCTCGGCGCCGACCCGCGGCAACCCGAGCACCTCGGCGAAGATGCCGGCCAGCAGCTCCTCGCGGTGGCCGCGCGGGTCCCGGCTGGAACCCGCGACGGCGAAGTCCGGTGCCGGCAGGGCGGCCCGGTCCAGCTTGCCGTTCGGGTTCAACGGCAACGCGTCGAGCAGCACGTAGCCGGCCGGGGCCATGTATTCCGGCAGGGTGGCGCCCAGATGTGCCCGCACCGAGTCCAGGTCCAGCTCGGTGCCGGCCGGGACCAGGTAGGCGACGAGCTGGGCGCCGACCGGACCGTCGGTCCGGGCCAGCACTGCGGCCTGGGCGACGGCGGGATGGCTTTGCAGCACCGATTCCACTTCACCGGGTTCGATCCGGTATCCGCGTACCTTCACCTGCTGGTCGGCGCGCCCGAGATAGTCGAGTTGGCCGTCGGCGTGCCACCGCGCCCGGTCACCGGTGCGGTACATCCGGGAGCCGGACGGCCCGTACGGGTCGGCGACGAAACGTTCCGCGGTCAGCGGCGGCCGGTCGAGATAGCCGCGGGCAAGTCCGGTGCCGGCCAGGTACAGCTCCCCGGTGACGCCCGGTGGTACCGGGCGCAACGCCGCGTTCAGGACGTACGTCTGAGTGTTGGTCCTCGGCGCGCCGATCGGTGGTGGCGCCTGGCCCGGGTCGTCCGCGGTTCCGCCGTACCAGGCGGTGGCGTAGACGGTGGCCTCGGTGGGTCCGTAGATGTTCGCCACCGCTGCGTCCGGCATCGCCTTGCGAATGTCCCGGACCGCCTGGGCGGACAGCGCCTCACCGGCCAGGACCACCTGCTGGGCGGTCGCCTCGACGGCCCCGCCCGCGAGCAGCTGGGCGAACGCCGACGGCACCGCGCTGATCAGGCTGCCGCTCCAGCCGCCGGGCCGGTCGCCCAGGGCGAGGATGTCGTCGACCACCTCGATCTGCCCGCCGCACGACCACGGGCCGAACATCTCGAAGACCGACACGTCGAAGTTGAGCGACGTGCTGGCCAGCACCTTGGACAGCGCCGGGGCGCCGATCTCGGTGCGGGCCCAGCAGGCCAGGTCGACGGCGTTGTCGTGGCTGACGACGACGCCCTTGGGCCGGCCGGTGGAACCGGAGGTGTAGATGACGTAGGCCGGGTTGGCCCCGCGCAGCGGCCGGACCCGGTTGGCGTCGGTGACGTCGACGCCGACCTGGGCGGCGATCGCGGTGGTCACCGGGTCGTCGTCGAGCCGCAGGATCTCTCCGGCGTGGGCGGGGTCCAAGCCGACCGTGCCGACGGTGACGGTCAGTGCCGGCGCCGCGTCGGCGAGCATGAAGTCGATCCGGTCGGGGGGATACCGCACATCGACCGGCAGGTAGCCCGCGCCGGACTTGAGGACGGCATAGACGGCCACCATGAGTTCGGCCGACCGGGGCATCGCCAGCGCCACCAGTCGTTCCGGGCCGGCCCCGCGGGCGATCAAGACCCGGGCCAGCCGGTTTGCAGCCGCGTTGAACTCGGCGTAGGTCAGGGTGATCGGCCCGCAGGTGACCGCGATCGCGTCGGGCGTACGCGCGACCTGCTCCTCGATCAGCTCGGGCAGGCGGAGCTCGGGCACCGGCGCCGAGGTCTGGTTCCAGTCGTGCAGTACGGTGCGGCGTTCGGTGGTATCGGCCAGCTCCACCAGACCCAGAGGCTGGTCGACCGGCATCCGGGCGACCTGGTCGAGCAGCGCGGCGAAGCGCCGGGCGTGCCTCTCCGCCTCGGTCTCGGAATACAGCCCGGGGTTGGCGTCCAGCTCGATCCGGGCGACGGTGTCGCCGTCCCGGGCGTCCAGCACGAAGGCCAGGTCGTCCACCGGCCCGCCGGCGAGGTTGAAGGTCCGGCCGGTCAGGCCGGCGAAGGTGAGCGCGCCGCCCCCCGGCCCGGCGTCCAGCAACAGGTTGAGGTGCGGGCCGATGACCGACCGGTCGCCGGTGAGCTTGAGGTCGCGCTGCAGATCCTCGAAACGGTATCGCTGGTGCCGGAGCGCCCCGTGCAACCTGGCCGAGGCGTCGGCGACCGCCTCGGCCAGGGTGCGGTGTGGTGCGGCGGCGAGCCGCAGCGGAGCGATCGCCGACATCATGCCGGGGGTGACCCGGGCGGCCCGGCCCCGGCGTGCGGTCAGCGGCAACCCGAGGACCACGTCGCTGGTGCCGCTCAGCCCGTGGAAGAACGCCGCCGTCGCGGCCGCCACCACCGCGGGCACGCTGGCGCCCAGCTCCCGGGCGGTGGCCCGCAGCCGACCGACGGTCTCCGGGTGCAACCGGGCGCCGCGGCGGATCAGACGGTCCGGTGTGGACGGCTGCCGGTCGGTGAGACCGGCCGGGGCGGGCCGGTCGGCGAAGAGACGCAACCAGTAGTCGCGGTCGGCGGCGAATTTCTCGCCCGCGCGATACTGCGACTCGTCCGCGGCCAGCTCCCGCAGCGGGCCGAACTCGGTCGCGGGCACCGGCTCGCCGGCGCTCAGGGCGGTGTAGACGGCCGCGACCCGGCCCGCCACCAGGACGATGCCGTAGCCGTCCAGCGCCAGGTGGTGGTACTGCTGGTACCACCAGGTGCGGTCGTCGGCGACCCGCAGCAGCGCCCAGCGGAACAGCGGCCCGGTGCCGAGGTCGGCGGCCCGGCCCGCGTCGGCGCGCATCCAGTCCCGGCCGGCCTCGGCCGGGTCCGCCTCAGCCCGCAGGTCCAGCACGGTCAGCGCCGGATCCGCCTGGGGCAGCACCGTGACTGCCGGCTCGTCGGCCGTCTCGTCCACCCGGATCCGCAGCGCCTCGGTATCGGCGAGGGTGCGCCGCAGCGCCGCCTCGAACAGCCCGGCGTCGATCGGCCCGCCGATCTCGATGTACTCGGCGAGGTTGTAGATGGGGTTGGCCGGGTCGAGCCGCTGGGCCAGCCAGACACCGTGCTGGGCCGGGGTGAGTGGATGGATTGCCACGACGCGTCCTCCAGGTAGTTGTTTCCGGATGCGATTACTTGGCGCGGTACGCGCGGGTGGCCAGCACGGCGGCGATGGCCAGCAGGGCCAGGGTCAGGCCCACCGCGGCCGGTACGGGGTGCTGCATCGGCCACGAGTCGCCGGCCGAACCGGGGTTGCCGAACAGTTGCCGGCACGCCGCCACGACCACCGACAGCGGGTTCCACTCACAGACGGTGCGCAGCCAGGCGGGCAGCCCGGTCAGCGGGATGAAGGCGTTGGACAGGAAGGTGGCCGGCATGACCACGAGGAAGGACACGGCACTCACCGACTCGGCATTGCGCAGCTTCAGCCCGACCAGCACCCCCACCCAGGCCGATGCGAAGCCCAGCAGCAGCAGCAGGCCGAAGCCGGCGAGCGCCGAGGTCAGCCCGTTGTGGACCCGCCAGCCCATCGCGTAACCCACCACGGCCATCGCCACGCAGGCGCAGACCACCCGGGTCAGGTCGGCCACGGTCCGGGCCAGCGGAACGGCGAAGCCGGCCACCGGCAGCGACCGGAACCGGTCGTCGATGCCGTTGCGTAGATCGTCCACCACGCCGAGCGCGGTGTGCTGCAGGTTGGTCAGCATCATCTGGGCGAAGATGCCGGCCATCAGGAACTCCCGGTAACCACCGCCCTCGACCTCGATCACGCTGCCGAAGAGGTAGCCGAAGATCACGACGTAGGCGATCGGCATGACGGTCACGCCGAGCAGCCGCATCGGCATCCGGGTCAGATGCCGCAGGTGCCGGTTGGTCAGGGCGGTGGTCTGCACTGCCAGGGCGATCATGCCGGCACCTCTTCCGGGATGGGGCCGGGGGTCCGGCCGACCAGCGACAGGAACACGTCGTCGAGGGTGGGTGCGCTGCTGGTGAAGACGTCGATCTCGATGCCGGCGTCGCGCAGCGCGGTGGCCGCGGCGGCGATGCCGGTGACCCCGCCGGCCACGGCCAGCCGGATACTCACCCCGTCGGCGTCGAGCATCGGCTCGGCGCCGGTCGAGGAACGGGCCAGAACCTGGACCGCGGTGACGGCCTGCGTAGCCGAGCGCACCCGCAGGTGCAGCTGCTCGCCGCCGACCTTGCGCTTGAGTTCCTCCGCGGTCCCGTCGGCGAGGACCCGGCCGTCGTCGAGCACCGCGACCCGGTCGGCGAGCTGGTCCGCCTCCTCGAGGTACTGGGTGGTGAGCAGCACCGTTGTACCCAGGCCGACCTGCTCCCGCACGGTCGCCCACAGGGTGCGGCGGTTGGTGATGTCCAGGCCGGTGGTGGGTTCGTCGAGGAACAGCACCGGCGGGTCGGCGACCAGGCTCGCGGCCAGATCCAGCCGCCGGCGCATCCCACCGGAATAGGTCTTAGCCAACCGGCCGCCGGCCTCGGTGAGACCGAACCGCTCCAACAGCTCGTCGGCGCGCCGGCGGGTGGCCCGACGGCCCAGCCGGTAGAGGGTGCCGATCAGCACCAGGTTCTCCCGGCCGGTGAGCATCTCGTCGACCGCGGCGTACTGCCCGGTCAGGCCGATCCGGCGGCGTACCTCGCCCGGGTCGGCGGCCACGTCGTGCCCGCAGACCCGGGCGGTGCCGCCGTCCGCGGCCAGCAGGGTGGACAGGATCCGGACCACGGTGGTCTTGCCGGCCCCGTTCGGGCCAAGCAGGCCGAGTACCGTGCCGGCCGGCACGCTCAGGTCCACCCCGTCCAGCGCGACCTGCGAGCCGTACGTCTTGCGCAGGCCGGTGATCTCGATGGCGAGGGTCATGACGTCACTCCTGAGGACGGGAAGAAGCCCGGGATCGACCGGCCGCCACCGGCCGCGACGACCTGTTCGAAGGCCCAGGCGCCGACCGCGAGGTCGAGTACGCCCAGCCCGAACGGCGCGAAGATGGCGGCCCGCTCGGGGTCGCGCCGCAGCCGCCCGGTGAGCAGGTCGGCCAGGGTGCCGTCGACGAAGTCCCGGTTCCCGGTCTGCTGCACGGTCAGGTGCAGCGAGGTCCGCTCGCGTACCGCGTGGTCGATGTCGTCGGTCACGTTCTGGGCGGCGAGGACCAGCTCCGGGCCCAGGTCCCGCAGCGAGAGGTGCAGCACGACCGGGCGGTGGGCCAGCAGGGCGGGGTCGTGCAGGTGTGGTTCGCCCGCCACGGTGGCCAGGACGACCAGGTCGGCCGCCATCGCGTCGGCGATGTCGGTGCACACGGTGATGTCCTCCGCGCCGTCGTCCTTCAGCGCCGTGCCGAAGGTCGCCGCGGCGGCCGGGTCGAGGTCGTAGAGCCGGTAGGCGTCGACGTCCCACTTGAGGTCGCGCAGGAACCGGCGCACGTGGTCGGCGATCAGGCCGGTGCCGATGAAGGCCACGGTGGGCGCGCGCCGGCCGCCGATCAGCTGCTCGGCGCCGAGCACGGCCGAGGCCGCCGTCCGGCTGGCCGAGATCACCGAGGCCTCCAGCAGGGCGTACGGATACCCGGTGCCGACGTCGTTGAGCACCAGCACGGCGGAGGCGCGCGGAATGCCCTGCGCGGTGTTGCCGGGGAAGCTGGCGATCCACTTGATGCCGGCCACGTCGGCCCCGCCACCCAGATAGCCGGGCAGGGCGATGGCACGGTCGCGGTGGCGGTGCGGGAAACGCAGGAAGCTGCTGTGCGGCAGGGCGCTGTCGCCCTCGTCGTGCCACAGGTAGCTGAGCCGGACGGCTTCGACGCAGGCCTCGCGGTCGGCTTCGATCACCCCGGAGATGTCGGCGGCGGTCAGGACGGTCAGGTCGGGGACGGTCAAGGTCATGTCGGTCCTCTCAGACCAGGGCCACGGCGCAGGTGTGATCCGCCCGCAGGCGCTCCACCCAGGCCGGGTCGTAGACGGTGTCGGCGTAGCCGGTGCCGCGGTCAGCGCAGAGGAACGCCACCGTCGGACGGGGGCCGCGGTAGCCGGCGAAGTAGGTCTCGATCGCGTGGTAGACGCTGCCGGTGGAGCCACCGGCGTAGAGCCCGTGGCGCTCGAAGAGGTCGTGGCAGCCCTGGATCGCATCCAGTTCGGGCACCAGCATCGCCTCGTCGATCTGCGCCCGCTTCACCAGCTGCGGCACCATGCTGGAGCCGAGGCCGGGCAGCCGCCGCGGGCCGGGCCGCCCGCCGAAGATGACCGAGCCGACGGCGTCGACGGCGATTACTTTGGCGCAGGGCCGGACCCGCTTGAGGTGGCGGGACAGGCCGCTGATGGTGCCGCCAGTGCTGACCCCGACGAAGAGATAGTCGATGTCGGGCAGGTCGTCCAGCAGCTCCCCGCCGGTGAACCGGTCGTGCGCGTCGAGGGCATCGGTGTTGGCGTACTGGTCCGGCCAGTACACGGATCCGGACGCGGTGCGCAGCTCCTGCACCCGGCGCAACCGGGTCGTGAGGTAGCCGCCGGTGCCGTCCGGCTCGGTGACCTTCTCCACCCGGTCGCACAGGCGGCGCAGGAAGGTCTCGGTGCTGGAGTTGATGTTGGGGTCGATCACTGGCACGAAGTCGAGGCCCAGCCAGCGGCAGAACGACGCCAGGGAGATGGCGAAGTTGCCGGACGAGGACTCGACGATGGTGGTCTTCTCGGTGACGTCACCGCGTTCGACCGCGCATCGCAGGATCCAGTACGCGGACCGGTCCTTCGCGCTGCCGTTCGGGTTGACGTACTCCAGCTTCGCGAACAGGTCGAGGTGGTCGTGGCGAAGTTTCACCAGTGGTGTGTGCGGCATCGCCCGTCCCACCATGTCCAGGCTGGCCAGCAGGGCCTTCAGGCTCATGGGCGGTCACAACTGGGCTCGATCATGTCGGACTCCCGAGGGTTGGGGCGTGGTAGTTCACCCTCGGCGACCCCGCTCGCGATGCCCTCGGGCCCGGCTCGAACCCCGCCGGGCTCGAGCCGGCGTCGACCGGATGTCGAGGCGTGCCGGGCACAGTGATGGATGTACGGCACCGGTGAACGCCACAAGCGGGGAACCGGCGACCGGCTCCATCAGGGCCAGGGGCAGCCGGACACAGCAATACGGACGCGGCGCCTCTCCTGTCCAGGAGGGGCGCCGCCGCTGTTCCGGCCCCGGCAACGCAGACCACGCCAACACAAAGGAGCCGCCTCGAAGGGACGGCTCCTTTGGCCGGACGGCGCTCACGGGCAGCGGATCACCTGACCCGCGTACGTCAGCCCGCCGCCGAACCCGAACAGCAGGACCGGTTGACCCTGCTCGACCTCACCCCGCTCGACCAGCTTGGCCAGCGCGATGGGGGTGCTGGCGGCGGAGGTGTTGCCGGAGGTGACGATGTCCCGGGCGATCACCGCGCCGGTCGCGCCCAGGGCCCGGGCCAGCCCTTCGATGATGCGCAGGTTGGCCTGGTGCGGGACGAAGGCCGCCAGCTCGGACGGACGTACCCCGGCCTGCTCGCAGGCCCGTAGGGCGAGCGGGGCGAGGGCGGTCTGGGTCCAGTGGAAGACGCTCTGCCCGTCCTGCTGGATGCGGGGATCCCGGCCCTCGATGCGCACGGCGTCGCCGAGTTCGGGCACCCCGCCCCAGACCACCGGGCCGATCCCGTCCGGCGTGCCGTCGGGTGCCCGGGTCAGGACTGCCGCGCCGGCTCCGTCGCCGAACAGGATGCAGGTGCTGCGGTCCTGCCAGTCGATGAAGTCGGACAGCTTCTCGGCCCCGATCACCAGGGCGTTGCGGGCCGCGCCGGCCCGGATCGCGTGGTCGGCGGTGGCGAGCCCGTAGGAGAAGCCCGAGCAGGCGGTGCTGAGGTCGAAGACGGCCGGCCCGTTCATCCCGAGCCCGCGGGCGACCCGGCTGGCCACGTTGGGCACCCGGTCGACCGAGGTGCAGGTGGCCACGACGACCAGGTCGATCTCGTCCGCGGTCAGGGCGGAGGCGCTGACCGCCTTGGCCGCCGCCGCCGTGGCCATGTCGGCCACCGTCTCGTCGCCGGCGAGGTGACGCTGCTGGATGCCGACCCGGCTGCGGATCCACCGGTCGTCGGTGTCGACGATGGTGGACAATTCGTCGTTGGTGAGGATGCGGGGTGGCTGGTAGTAACCGAGTGCGGTGATCCGTGTCGTCATCGAGCTGTCCTCTCTCGGCGGCTCGCTAGCCGCATCCACCAGGGCTGTCGGCGTCCATCGACCCGATCGTGGCCAGCACGGCGACTGGTGTCGTCGTCTCCGCGGTGTCCGGGGACGAGCCGGTCCGCCGGTCCTCGACCGCGTCGATCACCTCTTCGATCCGGTCGACCCCCCAGAACCGCCGGCGGCCCACCTGGAACAGCGGAATGCCGAACACGGCGTCGCGGTGGGCGCTGACCAGCGCCTGCACCCCGAGTTCGCGGATGTGCGGGTCGTCGACCGCGGCCATCAGAGCCGCGCCCTCAAGGCCGGCGGCGTCCAGAGCGGGGCGCAGCACGACCGGGTCGCTGATGTCGGCGCCGCGGTTCCAGCGCACCTCGGTGACCACGTCGTAGAAGGCCCGTTCGCAGCCCGACTCGCGGGCCTTCAGCCAGCCCAGCGCGGAGGGCTCCCACCAGGGGTTCACGTCGACCGGCCAGGTCAGGTCGTGCCCGAAGCCGGAGGCGAGCCGTTTGGTGTCGTGCAGGATGTAGAGGTGCTTGGCCTTGCTCATCCGGGTGTAGTGAATTTTCGCCCCGTACTGCTCCACACCGGCCCGGGTGCGGTCGTCGGGGTCCCAAAACGGGATGTATTCGAATTCGGTGGCGAACCCGGGGACCCGGGCCTCCAGCTCGCGCAACGCCATCCAGCTGAACGGCGACTGGAACGAGAAGTACAACCGGTGGGTCATCGCCCGGCCCACAGCAGCGCGGAGCGCGTCTCCGGGTCGATGACGGCCACCTGACCGGCGTCCGGCCCCTGGCTGACCCCGTACCCGTGGGTAATCGCGGCGGTGGCGGTGTGTACCAGCGTGCCGGAGCGTTCGACGTAGGCATCCATCCGGCCGGCGAACATCACGTCCTTGATCACGTCGTCGACGGTGAACACGGTGAGCAGTTCCTCCTCCATGTGGGCGTCGGCGAGGATCCGGACCTGCGAGCGGGTGACGGCCGGGATCCAGTTGCGTTCGGTCAGCATCCGGCGGATCGAGATGCCCTGGTCGGCCAGGTAGCGGTGGACCACCTCCTCCAGATTCCGGACGTAGCCGGAGTGCTGGATCCGGTCGGAGAAGTGGCAGTGCGGGTAGGGGATCGACTGGCTCCAGGTGAACCCTTCCCGC
Source organism: Actinoplanes sandaracinus (assembly GCF_030009775.1). Lineage (GTDB taxonomy): Bacteria > Actinomycetota > Actinomycetes > Mycobacteriales > Micromonosporaceae > Actinoplanes > Actinoplanes sandaracinus. Next base: position 301,013 of record NZ_JASCTH010000006.1, read on the forward strand.
GGGCCGGCGGGAGCACTGGCCGGCGGCCGCAGATCGGCGAGCCCGGCCACCACCCGGCCGGTCAGCCACTCCGGAGTGGGGCCGGCCCCACCGGCGTGCTCGGTGACGAAGGCGACCCGCAGCCGCCCTTTGAGGACCGGCACCCGTTCGCCGTCGCGGTAGACGGCCAGTATCACCGTGAAGGTGTCCTCGAACGTGCCGCTGGAGGTCAGGGTGGCCTGGGCGTGCACCAGGTCGTCGACGTAGATCGGCCCGGGCAGGCGTACCGAGTGCTCCACGAAGGACAGTCCGATGCCGTGGGAGTGGAAGAGCGACGCGGGCGACTGCCCGCGGTCGCGGTAGTACTGCAGGACGGCGTCCTCGGCCAGATAGACGAACTGCTTGAAACCGACCCAGGTGCCGATGTTGGCGCCCTCGTACCGGGGGCGGCCGGTGTAATAGGTGGTCGGAGCGGATTCGAGTACTGATGTCATGCGGCGACTCCCCTGGTGAGACGGTTTCGGAAGGCCACCCAGTCGGCCGCAACATCGGCGGCCTGGGTGAGATGGCAGAAGTGGTCGTATCGGTCGCGGATCCGGACCTGGGCGTGCGGCAGCACCGCCAGCGATCCCGGCCGGGCGCCGGCCATTCGCTGATCGGACCGCCCGGACAGCACCAGGGCCGGCACGGTCACGCCGGCCAGGGCCGGTCGTGGGGTGTCGAGGATCCGGTCGAGCACCGCCTCGACGGCGTCGCCGGGCATGCCGTCGAGCACCGCGGCGGTCATGCCGGCGAAGACGTCGGCGTCCATCGCCTCGCCTCGGGCGCCGAGCCGGGCCCGCAGCCCGTCGGCGACGACGGTCCGCAACGCCGCCCGGGTCCGGGCGATCAGCACCGGCCGCGGCGGGTTGCCGGGCGGGCGGATCAGCGGGGCTATCAGCAGTGCGGCCCGCACGTCCGGCGCGGCCCCGGTGGCCAGGTGGTCCAGCACCGCGTTCGCGCCGAACGAGTGCCCGGCCAGGATCTCAATCGGCTCCGGTGCCTGGCGCAGCGCCTTGCCGACGCAGTCACCCGGTGACGTGGGCACGGCTCCGCTGCCGCGCCACGGTGCCGCGAACGCGTACCAGCGGTGGTCACGGCCCAGTTCGCCGGCCAGGGTGCGCCATGTGGTCCAGTGGTCGGCCATGCCGTGCACCGCCCCCACCACGGTCGCCGCCGGGTCGCTCGAACCGCCCACGGCGTGCCAGGTCACGGCCGGGCTCCGGCGACTTCGAGGTGCACGCCGGCATAGCCGTCGGCGGCCGAGCCGCAGGTCACCAGTGCGTGCCGGGCATCGGGCCGGTCGAGCAGCCGACGGGCGGCCCGAGCGGTCCGCAGCACGCCGGTCGCGCCGGAGTCGTCCGATTCGTCGCCGCCGAACCGGAGCCACCCCGGCTCGGCGGTCTCGCGCCGGTCGTCGCGGCGAACCGGATGCATTTCGACGTACGGCCCGGGTCCCGGCCCGGCGGCCTCGAGCACCACACACGCGGCGGCGGGCGTGCCACCGGATAGGGCGGCGGCGACCGCGTCGTCGGGTTCGGTACCGACCACCACCGCCCGGGTGGCCCGGCCGCCGCGGATCAGCAGGGCGGCGGCCCGCAGCGCGTCCAGCCCGCCGGTGGCCCCGGAGCAGATCATGAGGTTGGGGCCGGTGAAGCCGTACCGGATGGCGATACTGCTGGCCACGATGTTGCTCGACGCGTTCGGGGCCTGCATCGGGCTGACTCCGCGCAGGTCGTCCGCGCGGACCTGGTCGACGATGTTGCAAACCGTCTGGACGTTGCCGAAGTTGGAGCTGGCCACCACCGCGGTGCCGGCCGCGCCGTCAATCGGCGCCACGGTCCGGCCCGGCGGCAGGCCCAGTGCCCGGTGCACCGCGCAGAGGGCGAGGCGCACCGCGGGTTCCTGGAAGAGCAGGCCCTTGCGGCCGAGCAGCAGATGGGCCTGGTCGGCCGGGGGATCACCCGCGGTGCCGGGGGCGTAGACGGCGCTCGCCGTGATCCTTACGCCGGTCATGACGTCACCTCCAGCAAGCAGACGGCGTTCACGCCGCCGAAGCCGAACGCGTTCACCTGGGCCAGCGTCGCGCCGGTGGGCGCGGGCCGGTCGATCACCAGGTCGAGGGGTTCCGCCTCCGGGATGGGTTTGCGCAGCCCGACGATCGGCGGCACCCGGCCGTGCCGCAGCGCCTCGCCCGCCACCAACAGGCTCATCAGGCCCGCGCTGCCCGAGGTGTGGCCGATGGCGCCTTTGATGCCGGTGACCCGCGGGCCGGCCGGCCGGTCGCCGAACAGGCCGGTCAGCACGGCTGCCTCGGTGGGGTCGTTCAGGGCGGTGCCGGTGCCGTGCGCGACGACCAGGCCGGCGTCGGCCGGGATCAGGCCGGCCCGCTGGTAGGCGTCGCGCATGGCGGCCAGCAGACCGGGCGGGTGCGGCGCGGTGACGTGGTGGGCGTCGCAGGACAGGCCCACCCCGCGAACCCGCAGTTCGGACCGGGTGCTGCTCCCGGCCCGTTGCACCACCACGGCGACGGCGCCGTCACCGAGGAGCACGCCCTGACGGTCGGCGTCGAAGGGCCGGACCGCCTCGCTGTAGCCGTCGCCGACCCGGCCGATCATCGCCAGCATGCTCTCCGCCATCGCGTCGGCGCCGCAGGCGACCACCGCGTCGGCGTCACCGAGGTCGATGAGGTCACAGGCCAGAGCGAGAGCGTGCGAGGATGCCGAGCAGGCGTTGCTGACGGTGATGACCTCGTCGATGCCCGGCAGGGCCGCCCGGACGGCCGCACCGAAGTGCAGGGTGGCCGGCACGGTGGTGCGTTTCTCGGCGTGCCAGCGTTCGACGCCGCGCATCTCGCGCAGGCCGGTGCCGACGATGGCGACCACGCGTTGCCGGGAGCAGTCGAGACCCGCCTGAACGGCGGCCTCGGCCACGCAGGCGGTGAGCCAGTCACTGGCTCGCCGCTCGCCCTCCTCGTCCACCGGGCCGATGTGATAGCCGTACCGGACGTTGACCTGCCCCTGGTCGACGAAGGCCAGCGGGCGGATGCCCGAGCGCCCGGCCAGGAGAGCGGCGTAGGTGTCGGCGGTGCCGCCCAAGGCGGTCCGCATGGCGCTTCCGGTGATCGCGATGTCCATGACTCAGACCGTCACGACCGCGGCGCCGACGGCGCCGTCCGGAGTGCAGGCGGTGATCAGCGCGGTCCGGCTGTGGCCGGAAGCGCCGGCCAGCAACACGGCGAGTTGGAGGGCGCCGGCGGCGGCGGGCGCGTCACCCGCCACCGGGGTGACGGCGATCCGCTCGGCGGCCCGGCCGACGGCCCGGTCGAGCGCCGGTGCCTCACCGGCCGCGTCGCAGGTGATCACGGTGTCCACGGTCAGCTCGGGGCCAGCCGTGTCCAGCACCCGGCGGATGACCGCGGCCAGCGCGTCGGCGGTGTCCGTACCCTCGGTGGTGTGGGCCAGTTCGACGGCCCGGATCTCGGCCCGGGGCCGGCGCCCGGCCGCCCGCATCGCTGCGGCGTTCTCGATCATGAACATGGCGCAGCCCTCGCCGGCCGGCACGCCGTCCGCGGTGCCGAGCGCCGCACTGGTCCACGCCTGGTGCGGGGTCAGCTCCTCCACCGCGCCGACCAGCAGCGCCTCGGCCCGGCCACGGCGCATCATCACGTACGCCCAGCGCAGCGCGGACAGCATGGCGGTCGCGCCACCGGCCACGGTGGTGTTCGGCCCCCGCAGCCCGTACCGGATGGCGACCTGCCCGGCCGCGCAGTTGAGCACGGTGTTGGGGAAGAGGATCGGGTTGACCAGGTAGGGCTTGTCCGCCTCGAAGGTCTCCCGGGTGTAGTCGGACGTCGACTGCAGACTGCCGGCGGAGGTGCCGAGCACCACACCGACCCGTTCCCGGTTGTCGTCGTCGACGACCAGCTCGCTGTCGTCCAGTGCCTGCGCGCCGGCGATCAGCGCCAGGGCGGTGCGGCGGTCCAGGAAACTGGTGCCCTTGCGCCCGAGATGGTCGCGGGCGGTGAAGCCGGGCAGCCCGAACACCCGCTCCTGCGGCATCGGCGCCGCGGTCACCTCGCCCGCGTCGACGGCCGGTTCCCGGCCGGAGCGCAGACCCGCGCCGAAGTCGTCGGCACCGGTGCCCATCGGGGCGAGGACACCCCACCCGGACACCCCCAGCGTGAACGTGCTCATCGGGCGGCTCCCAGGATCGAGATGGCGTTGTTGCCACCGAAGGCGAATCCGTTGACCTGGACTACCCGCGGCTGCGCCGGGCGGGCCCGATTGGGGACCACGTCCAGACCCGGCATGCCGGGGTCGGTGACGTGGTGGTTGATGGTCGGCGAGAGGAATCCGGAGTGGATCGCCAGGGCGCCCGCGACCGCGCTGAACCCGCTGGCCGCGCCCATGGTGTGGCCGAGCATCGACTTGATCGAACTCATCGGCGGTGGGGCCGTCCCGAAGACGTCGCGGACTGCGGTGTACTCGGCGGCGTCGTTGGCCGGCGTGGCCGTGCCGTGCGCACAGATGAAGTCGACCTCCTCGGCCTTGATTCCGGCGTCGTCGTGGGCCAGGCGCATGCAGCGCGCCACGCTTGCCGCATCCGGGGCGGTGGGATGCTGCGCGTCGCATGTCAAGCCGTAACCGAGCACCTCGCAGTAGATCCGCGCGTCCCGGGCACGGGCGGAGTCGAGGCTCTCCAGGTAGAGGCCCACGCCGCCCTCGGCGGTCAGGACCCCGGTCCGGTCCCGGTCGAACGGCGCACAGTGGTCCTCGGCCAGCGCGCCGAGCCGGTAGAAGCCCGCGTGGGCGAACCGGCACACCGAGTCGGCCCCACCGACGACCATGAAGTCGACGTCACCGGCGCCGATCGCGTCGAACGCGTAGCCCAGCGCGTAGTTGCTGGCCGAGCAGGCCGTGGACACCGTGACGGCCGGCCCGGCCGCGCCCAGCTCCAGCGCGGCGGCCTCGGCCACCCGCCCGGCCGGCACTTGGCGCGCCAGGCCGGTCGGGGTGGCCGGGTAGCCGCCGGCCAGCCAGCGTGCGGTCAGCTCCTCCATCACCTGCGACTCGCCGCTGGTGGTGCCCATGCAGACGCCGAGCCGGGCCGGGTCGGTCACCGCCCGGTCCGCGCCGGCGTCGGTGAAGGCGAGGCGGGCGGCGGCGGCGGCGAACTGGCTGCTGCGCCCCCACCCGGCGGGGTCCAGCCGGTGCAGGTGGTCCGAGGCGTCGAAGTCGTGCACCTCGCCGGCCCGGTGCGTACGGAAGCCGGTCGTGTCGAAGCTGCGTACCTGCGAGATGCCACTCGTACCGGCACGTAGCGCACCGGCGAACGCCTCGACACCGATGCCGGTGCTCGCCACCGGACCGAGTCCGGTTATCACCACTCGTCGGGTCATCACCAGTGAGTCCTCCTTGCCCGGTGCCGCTGGGTGCGGCTGTTCCTCGGTCACTGTCGGGATCGTGGCTCGTGCCCCCCTTGACGGCGGCTCGAGGGAGGGCTTCGAGGCGGCCACGAGGACCATCGGTCAAGATCCGTGATCGGCCGCATACGATGGGTGCCGGGCGGCGTAGTCCAAGGAGGAATCGGGTGACCCAAGTTTGCGAGGTTCGAACCGAGCCTGACCGGGGCATGTGGACCGGATACGCGGCCGCGGTCTGGGCGCTGGCCTTCACCGCGCTCAGCGTCTACTGGGCCTGCGGTGGCACGGTGGGCGAGGGCACGATCGGTGCGGCGATCGAGGGTTCCGCGGTGGCGCGCGAGCCCGACTTCGTCCTGTTGCTGTGGGTCACCGCGGTGCTGAAGTTCATGGCGGTCCTGCTGGCCCTCACGCTGATCGGGCGGCTCTTCCGCTGGGTGCCCCGGTGGATGCGGCTGACGGCCGGCTGGGTCGCGGCGGTGCTGCTGCTCGGATACGGACTGGCCAATCTGGTGCAGCATCTGCTCATGTGGACCGGCGCGGTCGCCGTTCCGGACGGCCTCGGATCGGCCGCCTTGCCTTGGCATCTGCTGCTCTGGGACCCGATCTGGATTGTCGGCGGAATCCTGTTCACCGCGACGGCGATTTACGCTTCAAGTAAACCGCGCCGTCCGTTCGGCAGTGACGGGTAGCTCCGTCACGGTGGTCCACGGCGCGTCGGACATCGCCCGCGCAACCCGTCAGGCAAACCGCTTCAATTACTTGATAACGCAATGGCCTCTGCGCTGTTCCTGCGAGCTTACTGAGTCGGCGCATTGCCCTTGCTGCCGTGGCCGATTCCATAGATAGTGGCATTTGGCTTTGTCAGGAGCATGAACTCTGCGGGGGAGTTTCTGCGCGTGCATGAGAAAGACCCACGGGTCGCCTCGGAGATAGCGGACAGACTGGATTCGAAGCGCTCCTCGATTGTGGAGGAGTACGGCAGGCGACTGCTCGACATCGGCAGCGTGATCGCTCCGACAAGCGTTTTCTTGCGTCCGCCATGATCAACCTCGGGCAGGTCGTCGACGATGTGATCGCCAGCGTGCGGGCCGGAGAGGTCCGGCTCAACAAGACCGCCGCCAAACTGGCCGACCAGATCGGCGGCAGCCGCGCCCGCAGCCGGGTCCACCCGATCGAGTCGCTGCGGGCGTCGTCGGTGCTGTTCGACATCGTGCTCGACACCCTGGCCGACGACGCCGGGATCGACGGGCACCGCACGGTCATGGTCGCCACCCGCAGCCTGCACAGCAGCATCATGCGGCGGATCCAGTGGGCCGCCGGCTCCTACGTCAGCTTCCTGCTGGAGCAGGTCCACGAGGCGCAGCTCGAGGAGCGCCGACGGCTGGCCCGCGACCTGCACGACCGCGTCGGCAGCCCGGCCAGCGTGGTGAGCCGCAACCTGGAGCTCGCCCAGGCCTATCAGGCCGGCGACCCGATGCGGTCCCAAGCCAAGGTCGCAGCCGCCTACGAGGCCAGCGTCCAGACCCTGCAGGAGATCCGCGATGTCGCCGCCGACATGCGGCTGGAAGACGAGATCACCAACCTGGAAAAGTCCTTGCGGGTGTTCCTCGAGCAGATGGCCGACAGCGACGTGGTGGTCCACCTGACCGTCAGCGGCGGCGAGGACTGGGTGCCGGCCAACGTCCTCGACGAGGTGTTCTCCGTCGTGCGCGAGGCGCTGCGCAATGCGTTCGAGCACGCCGCCCCGACGACCGTCGTCTCCGAGATCGACATCGCGCCGCACGAGATCCGGGCCCGGATCAGCGACGACGGCCGTGGGTTCGACACCGGCGACGGGCGCAAACCGAGAGAGGGGCTTTCCTCGATGCGGGAGCGGGCCGGCCTTCTCGGCGGGTGGCTCTCCGTCTCGAGCGTGCCCGGCGAGGGCACCCATGTGGAGGTTATGGTGTCCCTGCAGAGAACACTGCGATGACGGACGGTTCACCAACCAGGATCCTGCTGGTCGACGATCACGACCTGTTCCGCGAGGGGCTGCGGGAACTGCTGTCGATCGAGGACGACCTGGACGTGTTCGCCGGGGCCAACAACGGTGCCGCCGCAGTGACCCTGGCCTCCGCCCAGCGGCCCGACATGGTGATCCTCGACGTCAACATCCCCGGTGACAACGCCGCCACCACGGTCCGGCACATTCTCGAGGTGTCCCCGGACACCCGGGTCGTGATCCTGAGCTTGTTCGACGACCCGGCGGTGGTCCGCGAGTTGCTGGCCGCCGGCGCGCACGCCTACCTGCTCAAGAGCGTCACCCGCGAGGACCTGGTCTCGACCTTGCGCAGCGTCGCCGGGGACAGCGGCCGGATGATGTTGTCGATCTCCCGGCGCAGTTTCGAGCAGATCAGCCGGAGCAACCTGCGGGTGCTGTCGGACCGCGAGGTGGAGATCGTCGCGCTGGTGGCCAAAGCGCTGAGCAATTCGCAGATCGCCCGGCGCCTCACCATCACCGAGGGAACGGTCAAGCGGCACCTGCGCAACATCTTCGCCAAGCTCGGCGCGGTGTCGCGGATCGACGCCGTCAACAAGGCGATCGCGGCTAACGAACTGTCATCCCGGTCCGACTGAGGCCGGCGCGGTGCACGGCGCTCGCCACCGCCTGCCGCTCGGCCAGGTGCGGCTCGGCGCCGATCCCGGCACCCCAGCGGGCCCGGCCGCCGACCGCACATTCCACATACGCGACGTACTCGGCGCGGCCGTCGTGCGACCGGCTCTGCTTGTGGGTCTGCAACACCTGCACCCGCCGTCCGTCCGGCTCGCCGGCGGTCGCCGTCGCCGGCAGGTCGAGGCAGGTGGACTCGAAGGCGGTCCACAGGTCGCTGGGCTGCACTTCCCCGACGGCCGCGTCGGTGAGCGCCTGGATCACCCGGGAGAACTCGATCTGCAGGCCGCGCGGCAGATCCAACCCGAAGTTCGACTTCATCAGGTACGCCACCGCGCCCTTGCCCGACTGGCTGTTCAACCGGATCACGGCGTCGTAGGTGCGGCCCAGATCCCGGGGGTCCACCGGCAGGTACGGCATGGTTCACGCGTACTCGGCGGCCGGTATGCCGGCCGCGGCCGCGTCCCGCTCCAGCACCGCGAAGCCCTTGTTGATGGCGTCCTGATGCGAGCCCGAGAAGGCGGAGTGCACGAGTTCCCCGCCGTAGGGGTGCCGCGGGTGCACCGGCAGCGCGGTGCAGTACTCCACCGTGGATCGGATGCGGTCGATGTCGGAGAAGTCGATGCCCGGGTCGACGCCCTGGGAGAGCAGATTCAGCCCCAGGGTCACCAGGCAGACGTTCCCGGCCCGTTCGCCGCTGCCGAACAGGCAACCCTCGATACGCTGCGCACCGGCCAGCACCGCTAGTTCAGCCGAGGCCACCCCGGTGCCGCGGTCGTTGTGCGGGTGCACCGACAAGCAGGTGTACTCCCGGAAGGGCAGATGCCGGCTCATCCACTCGATCTGGTCGGCGAAGACGTTCGGGGTCGACCGTTCCACCGTCGACGGCAGGTTGATGATGATCTCCCGGCCGGGACCGGGCTCCCATTCCTCGGCGACCGCGGCGCAGACGTCCAGCGCGAAGTCGAGTTCGGTGTCGACGAACACCTCGGGCGAGTATTCGAAGCCAAGCCGGTCGTCGAGGCCGTACTTGTCGGCGTACTTGCGCACCAGCTGGGTGCCGCGCTCGGCGATGGCCTGACAGGCGTCGCGGTCCACCCCGAACACCACCTCGCGGAAGATCGGCGCAGTCGCGTTGTAGAGGTGCAGCGTCGCCGCGCGGGCACCGGCCAGGCTCGCCACGGTCCGCTCGATCAGCTCGTCGCGGGCCGGGGTGAGTACCGAGATGGTCACCCCGTCAGGTACCAGATCACGTTCGACGAGAAGCCGGACGAAGTCGAAGTCGGCCTGGCTGGCGGCCGGGAAGCCCACCTCGATCTCGCGGTAGCCCAAATCGGTGAGCAAGGTGAACATGGCCAGCTTGCGATCCAGGCACATCGGGTCGATGAGAGCCTGGTTGCCGTCGCGCAGATCGGTCGAGAGCCAGCGCGGCGCGGCCGTGAGGACCCGGTCGGGCCAGGTCCGGTCGGGCAGGGCGAAAGGGGGAAACGGGCGGTATCGCGAGGCGGCCCGTGCTGATCGCGTCCCACCGGTCTGCGCTGTCATCGCGACTCCCTTCTTGGTATTCGACACCCCGAGCCTTTCCGGGCCGGCTCGAGGCTCGCTCGAGACCCGACGACATCCGGGTGATGCCACTTAATTAAGAGGCACGTCCGCTGCGCTCATTCGGGGAATCGAGATTCATCACTGGCGTGCCTACGGTTTGATGATGGCCGCTAATGCGCACGCCCCGGTCGCCCAGCCCATCCTCCGAAACGCCACACGCGTTCTCGTCGACTGCGCCAAGGAGACGCGGCCAGGGCCTCTGCAAGGTAGAGGTTTGACGGTTTCACGCGATTCCGAGGAGTTGTAGCGGTCGGTGCGGGTTACGGCTGTTACGGCGTAGGGCTCTGGCGATGTTGGCGACGCCAGTCAGCCGCAGCAGGCTGATGACGAGGTTGCGGATCGCGGCGAGGGCGTGGGGTGCGTTACCGGTGCGGACCTGGCTGGCGTCTTCTCCGAAGGTCACGTCGCGGATGTAGTGCAGGGATTCGATCAGCCAGTGTCCGCGAAGCCATCCGGCCAGGTCGGCGGGCCGGGCTTGGCCGGCGGTGAGGTTGGTGATCGCGCAGACGGTGACGGTCGATGCCCGCCCGGTGTTCGGGTGGTAGCGGCGCCGTCGGATCCGGATCGCCTGGATGGCGTGCGGGAAGTCCAGGCCGAGCGGACCGAGGCAGGTGACCGCTTGCAGCCGGCGGATCTCACGGCGGCCGTGACCGGTGTCGCGGGTGGCGTCCAGGACCGGAACCTTCGTCCAGGGCAGGGCTTTGAGCTGCCGGAACAGTCGCGGCTGGTTGCGCTTGACGGTGAACAGGTAGCCCGCGTTCTTCTCCTCGACCAGCCAGCGGCGTGTTCCCGCTGGGTGTGCATCGCGTCCGCGGTGACGAGCACATCGGTCAGGTCCAGACCGGACAGCAGCGGCTGGAACCGGGTAATCTCGTTCGTCTTCCCCGCGACATCGGTTTGGGCGAGCACGATGCCGGTGTCCTGGTCCAACGCCGCCAGCAGATGAGTCTGGGTGCCGGGGCGGCCGCTGCCGCGCAGCATTTTGCCATCGATCGTGACAGCCCGCCGGCCTGGCACTTCATGAATGCCGGTCCTGGTCAGCAGCCAGCCCGCGAGAGCGATCTCCACAGCATCCGCATCGACGCGGGCCAGGATCCGGCCGATCGTGGACGCGTCAGGCACCAGGAAGCCTCCGGTGAAAGGGTCCCGGCTCACCTCGAGCTCGGCCAGGACACCGATCGGCAGGTCAGCGGCCCATTCACCGATCGCCGACACCGATCTCTGCCCGGCCGCGACCGCACTGATGGTGACCGCGAGCAGGCTGGACAGCGTATGCACCCGCCCGCGCGGATCGCGCGGGTCCGGGATCTGAGCCAGGGCCTGCAGCAGCCCGGCAGGACACGGGCCGTCCGACACGCCCGGCAGGCGTGCGGACAGACTCCTGATCAACGATGATTGCACGTGCGCGGTCCTTCGAACTCGATCATTTGGCCTAGACACCTGAATGATCAATCGAAGGCCGCGCTCTTCTACGTACCGTCTGATACCGGCGTGACTACACCAAACCCGATCATCCGGTCATACCTCTACCTTGCAGAGGCCCTGGAGACGCGGCCGACTGTGCAAGCCATTTTCCAGTTGCGCTTCCTCGCCGGCGACGCCCTCTCCGGCGGGATGACCGCCGCGGTGGTCCCGGGTTCTCTGACCTGGTTGAGCGCCACGGCGTCGGTCTATCTGTTCAACGGTGTCGCCGATGTCCGGGAAGATCGGTTCAACGGGTCCTCCCGGCCGATCGCCAGCGGGCAGCTCAGCCCGCGGACCGGGCGGAACCTGGCGGTCGGCCTCGGGGTGAGCGCGCTGACCGGCGCGGCCGTGCAGTCGCCCGCGCTGTTGATCCTCACGGCCGTCCTGCTGGGTCTTGGCTACGCCTACTCCGCGACGCGGTGGGCGCTCAAACGGTGGACCTGGGGCGTGGCGCTCGTCGGCATCCTCAGCAGTGCCGCCACCTACGGGGCCGGTGCGGTGATCAGCGGACGGCTCGAGCCGGCCGTGGTCGTGTTCGGTGCCCTGCTCGGCGGGTGGATGGCCGTGGTGGGCGCGCTCACCAAGGACCTGCCCGACGCGGCCGGTGACCGCGCGGCCACGGTGGCCCTGACCGTCGGCGGGACCGCCGTCGCCGGCCTGGCCCTGCACCGCGGTTCCTACGGCAGTCGCGACCGGTGCCGGCGCCCGTACCGCGGCTTCATGATCACCCAGTACTCCGCGCATGCCCTGGTGCTGCTGGCACTGTGAGAACCGGATCGCCGACCGCCGCCCAGCACGTCTGCCAGGCACTCGAGCCGATCGGCTCGAGTGCTTCGTCGTCGATCTGGTTCCGTGCGGTGACCGGTCCGCTTCCGGTCGTACCGTCGATGGGGTGGACCGTTCCAGCCGGCCTGGACCGCTGGCGGCTGTTCGAGGTCCGGCCAGCCGGTGGAAACGACGAAGCTGCCGCCGCGGGCAGCGGCGACAGCAGTCCAGGGGGTCAGCGACCGCTGGGCCGCAGGATCAGCAGAACCACCCGCAGCACCAGGACCGAACTCAGGACGAGCAGGTTGTAACCGATCAGCTCGAACAGGCTGACACTCCCGGTGGCCTGCGGCCCGCCGGGTATCGCCAGGAGGCCGACCGCCATCAGCCCGGTGGTGGCACCGAGGAAGGCCAGCAGCACCTGGTGCAACCACCCGCCGATGACCTTCTGGTCGCGGGTGTCCGAGAAGAGCCGCACCCCGATGCTGAGCCTGCCCTCCTCGACCGACCGGGTGATCCGGTCGATGCGCCGCGGCATGCTCCGCACCATCGGCAGCAGACCGGCCAGCTCCACCAGCGCCCGGTCCCGCACCACCTTGGGTGACAGGTGTGGTCCCCAGCGCAGATTCTCGTCGAGTTGGGACGCCGCAAAAGCCCGCGCCTCGACGATGATGTCGAATCCGGGGCTTAGCCGGGTGAGCGTGCCCTCCAGGGTGGCCAGCGCACGGAACACCGCGGCGGCCTCCGGGGCCAGGCCGAGGTCGTGCTCGGCCACCAGCCGGAAGAGCTCGTTGAACATGGCCACGTCCGGGCTCATCCCCGGGCCCAGGTGCCGGGCCATGAAGGTGCCCAGCGACCGTTCCAGGTGCTGTTCGTCGACCGCTTCGGAACGCACCATCACATCGAGCAGGGCGTCGCAGAGCGCGGTCCGGTCGCCGCGCAACATGGCCAGCAGCAACTGCTGGATGGCGCCCCGCAGGTGGCTGTCGAGCCGGCCGACGATGCCGAAGTCGAGCAGGGTCAGCGACCCGTCGGAGTGCAGCATGACGTTGCCCGGATGCAGATCGGCGTGGAACACGCCCTGCACCATGATCTGGCGCAGCATGCAGGACAGCAGAGTGCGGGCCAGCGCGGCCCGGTCCAGGCCGGTCGCGTCGATGGTGGCGTCGGCGACGGCCAGCGGGATGCCGTCCACCCACTCCATCACCAGCACGCTCGGGGTGCACAGAGCCGCCCGGATGGCCGGGACCCGGACCGCGGGCACGCCCGGCCGGGCCGCACAGGCCGGGGCGATGGCGGCCATGTTGCGGCACTCCACCCGGAAGTCGAGCTCCTCGCGGACCGCCTCACCGAAGGCGTCGGCCAGGTCGCTCGCGCCGATCGACCGCCCCCAGGCCGTCCGCGACTGCGCCGCCGACGCCATCCGGACGATGATGTCGATGTCCTGCTCGACGACGACGCCGATGCCCGGCCGCTGCACCTTGACGGCGACCTGTTCACCGCTGGTGAGCCGGGCCCGGTGCACCTGGGCGATGCTGCCGGCGGCGATCGGTTCCGGGTCGAACTTGGTGAACACCGTCTCGGGCGGCGCGCCGAGCTGGGCGGTCAGCAGTAGGTGGACCTGCGGCCATTCGGCCGGGGCGACCTGGTGCTGCAGCGTGGCCAGCGCTTCGACGACGTGCTGCGGCAACAGGTCCCGGCGGGTGGCGACGATCTGGCCGAGCTTGACGAAGGTGGCACCACCCTCCTCGAGGGCGAGCCGCACCGACTCCGGCAAGGTGGGGTCCGTGCGCCGCTTGCGCAGCTGGCCGGGGGTGAGCCGGTGTCGCACGATCATGCGGACGATGGTGTGGTAGCGCCGGACCCGGGACACCCGCTGCCGGATCCGCAGCAGCCATCGGTGCGGCTGCGGGAGGGATCCGCTCGGCACCGCGCCCTCGGCGACTATCAGGAACACCATCGAGGCCAGCAGGGCGACCCCGATCTGGATGGTGGCGAACGCCGGTCCCCGCTCGGACCCGGCGGTAGCGGTGCCGAACACCACCCAGCCACCCAGGCCAGCCGTCCCGGACATGATCATCCTTATCTTGCCAACCCGCAGACCGAGCAGTCTGCGGGCCGCGACGGCGAGTCCGGCGGTCAGCACCACCGTGGTGAACACCACGACGAGAACCAGTCCGATGCTGTTCATGATCCCTCTTCCCGTACGCCGGAGGCCGAGCGGCTCTCAGGCGGCGGCGAGCAGCCGGACGTCGTTGCCGGTGAGCACCTGGCGCTGCAGGTTCTGCACCTCCGGCGTCGGGTCCAGGCCCAGCTCGGCGGAGAGCACCTGGCGCAGGTTGTGGTAGGCCTGCAGCGCCTCGGCCCGCCGCCCGCAGTGGTTCAGGGCGGAGATCAGCCGGGCGTGGAACCACTCGTTCATCGGGTGGGCGACGACCAGACCGCGCAGCTCGGCGATCAGCTCCCGCTGGTTGCCCAATCGGAAATCGGCCTCGATACGCAGCTCCAGCGCCCTCAGGTGCAGTTCTTCCAGGTGCGCTATGTCCGGGCTGGCTTCCAGGTCGAGGCAGATGTCGGCGAGAGGGCGGCCCCGCCACAGCGACAGCGCACCGGCCAGTTTCAGCGACGCTTCCCCGGGCTTGTTCCGCTCCAGCAACGCGCGTCCCTCGGCGCACATCCGGGCGAAGACGATCGTGTCCAGCTGCCCGTCCTCGATCGTCAGGGTGTAACCGGTCGGCCGGGTGATCAGGAGCTGTTCCGAACCCGCGCTCTCCCGCTCGAACAGTGCCCGCAGCTGGTAGATGTAGGTTTGGGTGGTGGTGGCGGCGCTGCGCGGCGCCTGCCCGCGCCACAACCAGTCGAAGATCGATTCCTGGCTGACGGTGTGGTTGCTGCGCAGCAGCAGCAACGCCAGGACCGAGCGCACCTTGGGTGCGGTCGGGGTGCACTCGACGCCATCGATTCGTACTTCGAGCCCGCCAAGAATGTTGAAGCTTAGCATCGCTTGAACCGTCCCCGTTCGGTTTGTGATTTCACCAACGTCGATGACGTTGAACCGACGCTAAGCAGCAGGCAATGCGCGCGCGTCTACGTGCCGGTCACCGAAAGTCGTCGTGATCATGGTGCTCGGTTAGAGCTTCTCGAAATGATGAAACCCACTAGAGCTCCAGCAAATCCTCCCAGTGTGAGCGCCGCTCCAACCATCATGAGGGCATAACATAAAAGCTGAAGAAAGCCGGCGCCGATGTTCGGGCCACCCCAATGGTCCGGGAACCACCCGCGGGCCCCGATATTTACGAGGGCACCCATCAAGCCTAAAGCCGTGATACCCAGGCCAAGCTTTATGAGGAAACGCACTGGAAACGCACCTTTCTCGCTCTAATGAGCTCGGACGTTTCCATGCAGCATACAACACGAGTCCACTTGGATATAGCCACAACCGTCAGCCGGCGTGCATTATGTCCATGCCATATTGCAATAGTGGCGCGTTCCCCGCAGCGAACTTGCAAGCCGGGGAACGCGCACACTCCACGAATTACTCTCCTTATCTGACCTTATTTAAAACCGAGCATGTCCGCGACGCAGCCATAGCCGTTCCTCCGACCGCTGCCAGGAAGTCTTTGAAAGAGCGGTTAGCTCGGGTCGTTTCCAAATCTCTGCACTGCTTCGTAATAGGTTTTAGCCATGCGGTAGCAGAGTCTATTGAGGGTTGTCGCCACCCCAGGGATATAGGTCATATCACAGGAAACTTCCAAATCGTTCTTAAATGTGTTGTCGCATGCTGCCTTGCGCTGCCCCGGCCTCTCGTAACACATGTCGTGCCGGGCGCATGAACCTCTGAAATCGACATTTCGCCACCGGTCGGGCGACCACGTGCAATAGTCATGCAATGATCCTCGAGAGGGATCGTAGACATAATTCGACGGGATTGAGATCCCTGCAAGAATTGACGGTTGGCCCGCAGGGGCTTTGGGATTAACGCGACCGATAGGTTCGAACCAAGCTATATTTACTGTGACGGGATAGGCGGTATCTGCGGGAAGCTCGATGGTCTGCACAAGGTCTTTTCCTACGATGCGGTAATCCGCCGGCAGGAGCCGTCCCTTTGCGTCCGCCGCATATGGCGCTTCATAAGCGCCTACCGCGTTGCCCCTGGAATCTTCCACCAAGACGTCGCTGGTGAAGGAGTCACCAGCCGCCGATTTCTTTAAGGGAACCAATCTGCCGCCCTCTGGCACGAGCGCCGCAAATTGGTACGATTTGGGGCCGCTGGCGTTCTCCAAGACAACCGATTCCGGACGACTTGGATCAGCCGCGGAAATTACAACGGTTTGGTCTTCAGGCGGCGAGGCGAAGGCCATGGAAGAGGCCAGACTCAGGGACATAAGACCCCCTGCCGCGAGAACAGTCGCAATGGAGCGTAGGGGTGTGGACCAGCTTTTCACTCGGATCCTTTCCATGATGGATTGGCCTCGACAAACCCGCCTTCGATACATCCCCTTCTGCGGTGAGGTGGGGTGCAGGCGGATTTCGGTACTGCTGCACCGCAGTGGCTGAGATGCTTACGCCAATCAATGTGAGGATCACGATACGACGTTGGCATTGAGAGATCTACCCCGAAGTTGATGGTGCCATCCGCTCTTGACATTCCTATTGTGATCATCTAATAGGCGCTCTACGCTTGCTCGGGCAAAGACCAGTACTGATGTACAAAACGAGCGCGCCTGAAAGCCGGCGCCATATCGAGAATTACTCGGAAACGTGGCCATCATTACGCCAGCACGCCCGCCGCCTCCCAGCGGGTAGTCGACGCGCAGTGATTCCTGGCCTCAGTCAGCTGAGATCTACCATCTCGTTGGAATCTGGCCCAGATTCCGGGGAGCGACAACGCAGGGTGAGGTCGGGCATCAGTTCGGTAGGAGGATCCGGTGGCGAAGCAGGTCCAGATTCGCCCGGCCGAACATCGATCTCTTCAACGCCTTCACCCTGTTGACTGCGCCTTCGCATGCCCCGGAGCTCCATGTAAGAACGGGGTCAGAGCCTGTTCGCGAGGTGCAAAGCGGCTCCAGTCCCAGGCAGTATTTCCAGTCGATACGGCTGCGGACCGCGTCGGCGGCTTGCCGATCGGTGAGGTTCTCCGCGAACTCCCAGCACCATGATCGTCACGAGCTGCCCCGGCCATGATCGTCACGAGCTGCCCCGGCGAGATACCGGGCCTGCCACGAGCGCCGAACGCGTCGCGGAACGCCTGATCAGCGAAGACCTCACCCAACGCGCCGCGAACCCGCAGGGCCAGCGTCGGTTTCCGGAACGCCGCCCTGGCCACCGCTACGGTCTGCTCCGGGATCTCCGCAAACACCCGCGGACGCATCGACACCGCCACTCACCTCACCCGAGGCGCTGCACCAACCAGGCCCCCGCGAGACCAATCCTCACTGGACACCACTGCAACGTCCCGGACTGCAACCGGCGCGCCGCGAATTAGTGCGTCGTTCCTTAAATCCGGTACGTCATCTTCAGCCGGTAGACGCGTTTCGGTGGCGGTGGCCGTCCCCAGATCCAGGGTTTGTCCTTCGCGTTGAGCTGTGCGGTGGCCACCGCTGTCACGGTGTGGATGTCGGCGCTGCTGGCGAGTTCCTGGCCGGCGAGTCCTTGCCGGCGAAACATCCGCCACCATGGCTCTTGGAGGTTGAGCCAGCAGGCGTTCTTGGGAATGAACACCTGCCGGATCCGCGGGTGCTCGGTGAGCCATTCGCGGGTGGACACCGAGGTGTGTGAGGACAGATTGTCGGTGACCACGACGATGTCGCCGGCCGGGTTGCTCTGTTCCAGCAGGGTGAGAAAGTCCTGATACCGAGTTTGAATGGTCAGGGTGAGTGATCAAGGCGGCTGCGGGTCCAACGCCAGGCCGGTCCCGGTGAGGAACGCGTCGAGCAGGGCGGGCCGGTATTCCAGGCTCTTGAGCCGGCTGCGCACGATCGCGGCGAGCTGAGCGATGGTGCAGGGCGCCAGATTTCCGATGCCGCGCTTGAGGTGCGACCACACGTTCTCGGTCGGGTTCAGCCCGGGGGCGTAGCCGGGCAGCTGGACCACCATCAACCAGTCATGGGTGTCGACGAACGCGCGCATCGCGGCGCTGACGTGGTGGTTGAGGTTGTCCCACACGACGATGATCGGAGCACGCAGCTGGGTGTGGACCGCGCACAGCAGGAGCATGTAGTCGGCTTCGCCGAACCCTTTCGGCTCCTTCTTGCGGCCACGGTAGATGTGGATGCGGTAGAACAGCCGCGCGCGTAGGCCCGGCCGCACGGCCAGGACCGTGGCCATCGACACCCGGCCGGAGCCCTTGCCGGTCACCGACACCACCCGGGCGTTCGGCCACGCTGTGACCAGGTCAGGGCCTTCGGCGGCCGCAGCCACTGGCCGGCCTCGTCCTCGAAACAGATCCACGCCCGCTGCTCGCGGGCCATCATCTGACCCGCGACCACGTCTCCTGCCGCCACTCAACGATCTTCTTCGCGTCACGTTCGGCGGCGCGGTGCACCGGCACCTGCGGGGACCAGCCGATCCGATGCAGCAGATAGGACGCCCCACGCTCGGTGTACCGCTGGTGGAACAGCCGAGCGATCAACACGCTCACCCGGGCAAGGGTCCAGCGTTGATCCTTAATCCAGCCGTACGCGGCCGGTCCGGCATCGAGGGCGTCCTGCAATCGCTGCAACCGAACCGGATCCAGCCGGCACTCGCTGCCGGCGGCGCTTTCGACGTCAGCCCGGCCCGGCCCCGAGCACGCCACTGCTTCTTCCACGCGTACGCCGACTTGGCCGAGACCCGCAGCCGCGCCGCGACCTGAGCAGCGGGCACGTTCTGCTCGAACAACTCCGCAGCCTGCATCCGAATCTCTTCCCGGCGTGCCCGTCCTCGCGCGTCCAGGCCGCCGCCATCGGCGTACCGCACCAATCCGGCATACGACCGGCCACACCACCAAGCCGCAGCGACACGCCGAAACGTCACCCGAACAGGTAGGACCCCCCTGACCTTTCAACCTCAGTAGCAGAGGCCGTTGCGCCGATCGGCGCACATCGTGACCGCGTGGCCGTCGCGGATACGCAGCCCGCCGTAGACCCACGTCTTCTCCGGCTCCCGCCAGTAGGCGACTTCTTCCTTGACCCGGTTGCCGTCGGCGGTCCAGCCCGGCGCAGCCGGGTAGGCGCGCGGGATCAGCGGGCCGAGCTCGTCGACACAGACGACCGTGGTGTGCTCGGGCGCACTCGTGTAACGCTCGATGACGGCTGTTCTTTGGGACGAAGTCCTTGTCCTTGGACACCGCCCACGAGCGGACCTGCCGCCACCGGGCTCCGTCGGCCAACAGGATCCGCCGCACCTGTGAACGACCAACCTGGATGCCTTGAGCGTTGGCGGTGGCGGTCAGCGCGTCCGGCGACCACACCGCCTCCGCCGACGTCTGATCGGCTTGCACCAGTGCTTCGGCGGCCGGGTCGTAGCGCAGCCAGCCCGGCGGCATGGTCTTCACCAGTGCCACGATCCTCGACCGTTCGGCCTCGCTCAGTCGGCGCGGCCGGCCGGGTCGTTGCCGGTCGCCGAGCCCGGTCAGGCCTTCGGCGTTGAACCGGTGGATCCATGAGCGCACCGTCCGCGCGTGGCATCCGACCTGCGTGGCCATCTGCGGTGGTGCGAGCCCGTCCCACGACGACGTGACAATCCGCGCCCGCATCACCCAATCCGCCGGCGCATGCCGCGCCCCGGCCAGCCTCTGCACTCGTGCCCGCTCGTCGTCGTCCACCGCGGGACGGGCAACGACCGGAGCAGACACGACACACCCGCCTTTCAACGACGACCTGCACTACGTCAATCGTCATGTGAAGGCGGTTTTGATCGGTAGTCACCCATTTGAGGAACGTCGCATTAGGCGACAGGGTCCCACAGGGTTCGCCCAGGGGCCCACGATCCTCCGGACCCGATCGACCAGATCAGCGAGTTGTCCCCGGTTCAGTCCCGTCATACGCTCGCACGGCGGCGGCTGACCCTCGATCATCTCCCACACAAAGCTGATCTGTCGGATCCCGGCCGCTGCGTTCAATAAGGACGCTCTCGGCCACCATCCGGCAATTTCAGATGTCACTCGCTGTGACATCGATCGGCACGACCATAGTTTTGAATAGCCCTGCTGGTCTCTGCCAGTATTGAACTCCGTTGTCCCGTCGACGGGACAGGCCGAGCTATCCGAATCGCGTCCTGAGCCACGAACTCCAGCGCCGGGCTACATCGGCGGTACGGCAACCTTACGGACGTCGACGGTGCTCTCCGGCCAGCCCGCGCACTGTGAGCCCAGAATCCAATCTGGAAGTTTTAAGGCATCATCGGTAGTTCGCGGGGCCCTCGTCCTCGGAACCCGGGTCGGTATCGGATGGAGGGGCCGGTGGGGTGAAGCTGGGCGGTGGTTCGGACGACTGCGGTGATGGCTTGCTGTAGATGTAGCCGAGCCAGGGTGGCGCCGGGGCAGCCATGGATGCCGTGGCCGAAGCTCAGGTGCGGGTTCGGGGTTCGCGTCAGGTCAAGGTCTGCGGGGTCGGTGAATGCCTCCGGGTCGCGGTTGGCGGCGGCCAGGGAGGCGACGATGGTGTCCCCTGCGGGAATGGTGACATCGCCGATGGGCAGGTCGGTGGTGGCGAAGCGGCGGAATGCCATGGGTTGGGCGGTATCGAATCGCATCAGCTCATCCACGGCGGCCCGTGCGACGTCTCCGCTGGCGCGTAACTCGGCGAGGCCGGCAGGGTCGTGCCACAGGGCGATGACGGCGTTGCCGATTGCGTCGATGGAGGCTTCGTGCCATACGAAGAGTAGGTAGAACACCATCGAGACGAGCTCGTCGTGGCTCAACGTGCTCGTGGTGTCGTGGGCGTGGACCAGCGTGGACACCAGGTCGTCGGCGGGGTCGACGCGTTTGGCGTCGATGAGTGCATGAGTGAGGCGGCGCATGGTCGCCAGGCTGTCGCGCGCGCGGGGTGCTGTGGTCGGCGTGGGGTCGATCAGAGCGGCGGACCAGGTCGAGAATTGCTCGCCGATGGTTGTGGGCAGGTTCAGCCAGGTGCGCGTCAGTTCGACGGTCAGCGGACCCGCATAGCGGGTTACGAGGTCGAACGGTTCCCGTCGACGTAGGTATGGGGCCAGTAGTCGGGTGGCGGTGTCTCGTAGGTGAGGGCCCAGTGGCGCGATCCGGTCGGAGGTGAGCCCGGGGGCGATGCTTTGGCGGAGGCGGCCATGTGCGGGTGACTCGCTGTTGATGAGGTTGGTGCGCAGCTCGCGCGGTAGGGCGTAGCCGGTGAAGTCCCGTCCGTGAGAGTGCACCTCGCTGCCGGAAACGCGAGGGTCGGTCAGTGCGGCGCGGACGTCGCAGAAACGGGTCAGCAGCCACGCCGGTGTGCCGTCTGGCGTCTGTACTCGCTGGGCCGGGCTGGCTCGCATCCGCTGCCACAACAGGTAGGGGTCCGCGGTGAACTCGGCGTCCCACAGGCGCAACATGCTCTCGACAGTAGACGTCAGCCAACGGTGTTGCGCGAATCCGGTCTTGAATGGACCGCGCTTGCGCGCATGGCCTCGGATACCGCTACGAGCCAGGAGCTGTCGTCGTCGAGGTTTCTGTCGCTAGCGGGAGGGGGCGGGGCAGGGGGCTGGACGGTGCCTACGGCCGGCTCGTCGCGAGTGCGGGCTTGCAGCGCTGCGATCAGCATGGCCGCTTCCACAGCTGCCTCGAGGCCCTCGCCGCTGGCACCTTTGCCCGCGGCGTCACGGCGAGCGGTGGCAGCGACATCGTCGCGGAACCACGGCCGCAGGGCGTGATGGCCGTCGCGGATCTCGATGAGCCGCCGATACAAGCGATACTCAATGTCGCGGACGTCCCATCGGTCACGCCAGGTAGGCCGGGGCGGGTGCAGCGCGATGGAGGGCTCGGCGCGATACAAGGCCAGCCACAACGGCTCCAGGCGGCGATAGGCGCGCTTCCACCGCCACTGCTGCTCGGCCCGGGGCCCCCAGGCCGGAAGGGTCGAGCTGATCGCGATGAGCAGCGCACCGGTGCTCGCACTAACAGGTGCCCCAATGACGTTCACCGCGTCAAGTTGTGAGGAGCCTGCCCACCGGGCCACGATTGATACCGTTTTCGCCAGGTCGTAGCCGAGTCCGAACAGAGCGCCGATAGCGTTGAGTTGCAGGCCACGCCGAAGCCAGGGCCGGTCGACGGCTCGGGAGAACCGCCAGGTCATCCAGGCCGACGTGCCCAGGCCGATGGCGAAGAAAGCCAAATATATAATCAAAAACGCTGCTATCAGCGGAGTGCGGGCATAGTACACATCGAAGTCGACGGGACGTTCGCTCGTCACGTCCGCCGCGACGAACAACACTGTCATCGTCACTAAAACCGCAGCACAGGCGGCCAGTCGCGGCAACGCCTTGCGCCTAGCGACTTCCGGCGGGTGCGACCACAGCAGCAGGAGGACCTGTGCGGTGACGCTGTTGAGGACGATCAAGCTGTAGACCAGCAGAGTGGCCGTGTTGGGTATACCGATCCACTGGTCGAACTGCCGGTACACCCAAGGCGTGGCGACAGTGAACGACAACGCTGGCCATAAGCGGGCAACTACTAGCGCGACAAGTGCCGCGCTACGGGGGCCGCGAAGCAGATCGCGTACCTTATAGCCGCAGGTAATGAATCCGACGACAGCGCACACGGGATATATGACGTTGAACAACAGTTCGGCGGTCTGCAGCATCAAGACTCCTTGCGAGAGGCGAACGGGGCCTCTTGGCTCTATTCGAACAGGGCTTTCCCCGCCCTATCGCCGTAGGAATGACGTAGTGCCGAGGGGCGGTGCGGCATCCCAACATGGCTGCGAAGAAGACCGGGGCCACCATCACTTACCGACAGTACTGCTGTGGCGAAGGACGGTAGCCGAGCTATTGGTACACCACGGGTTCAGGTTTTCCTAGTGCCGGAGCTCGACAACGCCGGCCGATACCGCATCCTTGCGGCTTCGCGCTGATTGCTGGTGGGTGTCGGGCTGGCTGTATCGAGGACTTCGGTGCAGTGACGGCGAAGGATGTTGGGTTTTGGTGTGCTCCAGGGCTGACGCTGTCATGTCGGCCCGACGGTGGTGATGTCGTAGCCGTTGGGGTAGGTCTTGGCTTGGAAGCCGTCGGGTTGGTGCTGCGTTTTGCGGGGTGGGGCGAGGTGGCGTAGCAGTGCGGCGCGGCCGGTGAGGGCTCCGGTCAGCAGGGCGCGGGCCCAGAGCGGCGGCGTGGCGAGGCCGACAGCGTTTCGCATGGGGGTGTCGATGAGGGCGTCGGCGAGGCGTTCACTCAGTGGTCCGAGTGGTCCGGGCAGGTTGGCGAGTAGTCCCTTGGTGGCGGTCATAAGCTGGGCTGCGGCGGGGGTGAACGCGAATCGTTCGGACTCGAAGCGGTCGTACCAGTCGGCGTAGTGCTGGAGTGTAGGCGGGATGTGGTGGATGTTCATCCGGCGGCCGAGTTCGGCGTAGAAGTGGTACATCGCGGTGCGTTCGTGGCAGCACAGGGGTCGCCAGCCGTGTTGGTCGATCCAGCGGGCGCCGACGAAGATGAACGTGCCGAGGATGTACAGATGGTCGTCGTTAGAGATCGTGTAACGGCGGTGGAGTTGATTGATGCGGCGGGTGGCTGCCCGGCCGAGGGGGTGGTCGAGGCCGTGGTGGATGAGGGTGTACATGAGGATGCCGGTGTCATCGGCCCGGCGTTTGGTGCGGTGGGTGGTTTCTCCGGTGGACAGCAGCAGTTCCGCGACGGAGGGCACCGCGAAGGTGCGCCAGAAGGCCAGTAGCAGGCCCATGCGGATGTCGAACGGGAACTCGTACAACGCGGTGGTGCGGTAGATGTCGTGGCAGTCACGGACCGGATCGAGGGTGCGGATGCGGGTGAGGCGGTCGAAGCGGCGCGGGTGGTGAATCACGATCACTGTCCTACGGTGCTGGGGTCGGGGTTGGCGCTGCGGGCAACCGTTTCAAGGCTGTGGCGACCTGGACGAGCCGAGCGAGGTCATCGGGAGTGTCGATCCGCGGTGCCGATGCCGCGGGGAACGGTTGCTCGTCAGATGTCTCGGACTTGCGGTACTGGCGCGCAGCCTCTCGGAGGATCAACGCGTGGCGGACCGCGTCCGCCGGAAGTCGATGTGTCGCCGTGATTTCGTCGATGACGGCCGGCGGCGGGGTGCTGGCGAAGCGGGTGAGCGCCAGTTGGCCGTCGGCGATCTCGATGAGCCGGCGGGTGAGGCGGAAGTCGAGGTCGCGTAGTCCGAGCATGTCTGCCCATCGTGATGGGGGTGGGTCCATGGCGATGTCGGGTACGGTGCGGTACAGCAGTAGCCAGAGCGGGTAGAGCCGCAGGTACGTGGTGGCTCGTCCGGTCCATGCCGTGCCGGCCGAGAGCCGAGGGCCCCAGGAGGGCATGGTGAACCCGATGGTGATGAGGACCGCCCCGAGGCATGCGCACAGTAGTCCCATATCGCTGAGCAGCGGCAGGCGCATGCCGGACCAGGCGGTGATGACGAAGGCGGCTTTCCCGAAGCAGTAGCCCAGCGCGATGACGGCTCCGGCTGTCATCCATCGAAGCCCCCGGCGAAGCCACGGCCGTGTTCCGGTGATAGCGACTCGACGGGCGAATCGCCAGCCCTGACGCGCTTGAGTGCCCAGCCCGATCCCGTATGCGGTGAGGTAGACGAGCAGGAAGGTGCCTCCGACGGGTTGCGGGCCGTAGACGGTATCGAAGTCGGTGGGATGGTCGTCACGTGCGTTAGAGCCGAAGAAGAGCGCCACCATGGCGACAAGAACGCAGCCGTAGAGGACGGCGAGGCGTTTGGTCCGGGGGAGTGCTGCGGAGGTAGGCGTTTCCCACAGTGACAGCATCACTAGGACGCTCACGCTGTATCCGACGATGCAGCAATAGACCAGCAAGGTGGCGAGGTTCGGGACCCCGGTCCACCGGGTGATCGCCGCGTACACGGCGGTGATGGCCAGCGTGAAACCGGCCGAGGGGAGAGCGATGACGGCGACCAGAGCCCACAGGCGGACATTGCGCGGATCGTGTCGCAGGGCAGCTGCCTTGTAGACCACGGCGGCCCATGCCATGGCCGCGCAGCCGAGGAACGCCGCCGTCCTGACGTCCATCAGTTCCCGTCCTCGAGCGAGAGGCTGATGCGTTCGGTCAGTGAGTCGGCGCTGGCCGGCGTTGCCTGCGGACGCCACAGATGCGCGCGTTGTCCGAGCAGCGACGCCAGTGTCTCCGCCTCGCGTTCTTCCACCGTGGAGTAATTGGTGCGGGCGTGAGCGAGTCGGGCTTGGAGCACGTCGAGATCCAGATGCTTGAACAGGTGCCGTAGGCAGTCGACCACGCGTAATTCATGGCCGAGCAGCAGGTGGGACACCTCATGTAAGACGATGTGGGTGCGCTGGTTTCCGGTCGTCGCGGCGTCTACCACGATGTAGTCGGCGGCGTCACCGGCAACGCAGACCCCTCGCGGGGCACCGGGCGGGAGCCGGAACGGTACGACCTGGATTCGTCGCCCCCGGTCCGCGCCGATGTTGGCGAGGAAGGCCGGGAGGTCAAACGGCTCAGGGATGGTCATAGCCCGGGCGAGCGCCTCGCAGCGCCGGCGTACGTCCCATCGCGTCACCGCAGTGCTGCCTCCTGTCGGTTCTCGCATCGAGGCCGGCATCGGCTGCTGCCAGACCGCGACGAACATTCAGCCACCATCGCCAGCATCATCGCGCCGCTCCTCGAGCCCACGGATTACTTGTAGGAGCTCGGTAAGGGCTCCAATCGCCGACTCGGCCTCCGGGATGACGGAGTCGCGTAGCGCGACAGTGCGTGCTCGCATCTGCTGGAGCGCGGCCGCAAGGTCCAGCTCCTTGTCGACCTCGGCGGCGAGCTGGGCAGAGGTGAAGTATTCGACGGGAACGCCGAAGAAACGTGCCAAGCCGCGCAGATGACCGAGCGACGGGTCACTCTTCTGCCCCTTGCGCAGCTGCCCCACATACGCGTGTGAGATCGGTTCACCAGCTGCGGTGATTCCATCGGCGACCTCGCGCAGCGAATAGATCTTGCCGTCTGGCCTGCGGACCGCATCGAAAAGTCGATCGAGACGCTCCGCCAGTGGGTTCGCTGCAGGCGAGTCAGAGTCGCTCGACATACACACCTCTCCACGAAGACATGAACCTTGTTTACACCGGTCTGTCTGCTTGTGTACAGAGGTTGACGGAGTAACGCTCGGTGTGCCTATGATCGCACAGTCAGTATCGACCGATGTAACTCGGTGCGAGCGATTGCGTCACGGTTTAGGACCGGTGACTTCGCTTTGATCGTGGCGGACGGTGAACCACAAGGGCACAGCCGAAGGGTTGAAGCACGCTTGAGCGTGACGTCGGCATCCATCGACAGGAAGCGGACTCCCCCCACGGTCCGGCTCGCGATCTTCGCAACTCGCGATTGAAATGTCTGGCCGGGACAGCCATCGCCTTGGGCCAGCCGGCGCAGCGGGAGGGACGACACGAATGACAGGACCACGCCTGGTGCCAGGGCAGCATGTTTCTGGCTCGCGTGTGCTCACCACCAAGGTTGCCCTGCAGCTCCCCGCCGATGCGGCTTTTGAGGAATGGGAGAACGCCGGTCACATGCTTGCCGGCGTACTCAGTTCATCCTCGTGGTGGCTGGGCGACTGGTTGATCTATGGCAGGGAGCACTTCAGCGACAGGTACGAGCGTGCCGTCCACGCCGCAGGGCTGAGCTATCAGACCCTGCGGAACTACGCGTGGGTTGCGGGGCGCTACCCGGCAGGCCGGCGACGGCCCGCACTGAGTTTCCAGCACCACGCGGCGCTCGCCTCGCTCAACGTGGGCGAGCAGGAGCAGTGGCTGCAGCGGGCCCAGGAGAAGCAATGGACGCTTCGGCAGCTACGTAGCGCGCTATTGGCGCCGAGCAAGCAACAGGGCGCTCCGGGTGGAGAGCCGAACGACCTGCATCGCCTCGCCGTTCCGAGGGTCCGGCTCCACCGCTGGCGTGAGGCTGCCGAGCAGAGCGGAGTCGATGTGGAGCAGTGGATCACGCTGACGCTGGACCGCGCGGCCGAGCAGGTCCTCACAAGGTGAGAAGACGCAATGCCTTGGGCGTACCTGGTGGATCCCGAGCACGGCGCCCGTTCCGGCTCGGCTGGCAACACCGTGGTGCCGAAGTCATCCAGTAGCTCGCACGGCTTCGGAACGTCAAAACGATCAATGCCACAAACATCGGCCGTCGTCTCCTATCTGGGTCGGCGTAGCGAAAGGGAGTCGAACGTGACCTACGGGGGAAACGGGTTTCGTCATGGTTTCTGGTCACAGCTGATGCCAGCACCTGTCGATCATTCGAGTAGCGAGGCTTGCTCGACGAAGCGGTCAGGGTGAGCAGTCAGCGTCGCCGTATGGCCTGGCGGCTATGGTCGGTGGCGGCCCTGTCGAAGCTCTTCGCGTCGCTCTTGGCTTTGTTGTCTCTGCGTCGGAGTCGGCCTCTCGGCCTCCTGGCACCACGCCTTCGTCGGCAACGGGGCTCTGGTGGCGCCCAAGCACTGCGATGCGATGCTTGCGGTCAGCCGCTGGGCTGTGCGGGCGTTGACAAGCTGACCGGCCTGCTCGATCGATGGGGCTGGGACGAGCGGGCCTCGGCAGCCCTGACACAAGCCGCGGATACTGCCCAGCCAGCCGCCCTGCTTCTGATAGATCTAGACCGATTCAAGCAGGTCAACGACACCCTGGGTCATCCCGCGGGGGACGAGTTTCTCCGAGCGGCAGCGGCTGTGATCCGGGCGGAGCTCCGTGAAGGGGACCCGGCCGGCCGTTACGGCGGGCACGGTGGAGACGAGTTCCTGGCCTTCCTCCGTGGAGCGGACGCGGTCGCCGCCGCAACGGTCGCCGAACGGATCCGGGCCGGTATCAGCGCCCTGCAGCTGCGCGTTGCGACGACCCGTGTCTCCACCGCAGTCATCACAGATCGCAGCGCCTCCATCGGGGTAGCGGCACACTCGCCTGCCGTAGATGTTTCGTTGCATGACCTTGTGCTGCAGGCCGATCTCGCCTTACGGCATGCCAAAGCTGGTGGCCGCGATCGCATTTACGTCATGACCGACAGCGCTAGCCGCGTCCACGGCGTCACCATGGCTAACGGATGACTATCCGTGCCGAGGCGTCCGCTATCGGTGCCGCCGCGTGCGGCCGTCCGCAGCGCTGACGCTTCCTCATGGATGAACGCGGCTATCAAAGCCCCACCCGGCCATAGAAGATCTTGCGTGTGACGGCGGGGAGTTGAGGGCTTACTGTTCGTGTGTGGTCCCGATAGGGTGACGCCCGGTTGTGGCCGCACCGGTACGGGGAGGACTGCGGTGGGAACGATCGCGCAGTTTCTGAGGCGTGCGGTGGACTTGCATCGGCGTGCCGCCTCCCTACTGCTGGACGCCGAGGCGACAGTCGGCGCACTGGAGGACGATCAGTTCGCCGGTGCGACCTCCGATGGCGAGGTGCGGCGGCTGGTGGCGCAGGTGCAGGCGGTGGCGCAGGCCGGATTGCCGGGCTGGCTGGGGCAGCCGCTCGACGGTTCAATCCTGGGCCGTCCGCTGGGCCGGGATGCGCCGCCGGGCGGCCCGTTGTTCTTGCGGGTCGGTGAGGCGGAGCCGGTCCGCAACAGTGTGTTCTGAGCGGTCGCGCCGTTCGTCGACGCTGGCCATCTGGCGATCGACACCGATGCCCGGGATCGGAGCGTGGCGGCGTGGCTGCGCGGGGTCCTGGTGCGCACGATCGCGGCGTTGCCGGAAGGCAGTGTGCGGGTGCTGCCGGTGGACGGGGCGCTTCGGGGGGAAGATTCCTCTGCGGGATCCTGCTCGTCGCGGTAACAGCGTTGATCTGACGGTCCTGAGTCGCGATGTCGCCGAGGCTGGTGTGGCCGGGCGCTGGCAGCGGTCACGCGACGAACGGCCGATATGGCAAGGTTGCGCCGTGATTGGTATAGGTAAGGCCGGGCATCCACGGGGGGAGATGTCCGGCCTTACCGACATGATGCAATCACAGAACGTGTGGATCTCGCAACCCCCCGCAATTGGCCGTTGGTGATCCAGGCCTGGTGTCCTGGGTGGTCTTCCGCGTGGCTCCTCGGATGGTGGCGACGCGCTCGCGGACGCCGTAACGCCCCGGCCTGGTCTGGTCTGGGTAGCGTGCGGGGTCAGCGCAGTTCGGTCAGCATTGTCGTCATGGATTCGTTCTCTGTGCTCTGCTCGTTGATGATGTGTTTGGCGAGCGTCCGCGTGTAGGCGTTGCTGCCGTCTTTGAGGGCGGACTGGGCCATGGTGATCGCTCCTCGATGATGCTCGATCATCTGTTCGAGGAACATGCGCGTCGCGGTCGGCGGCGCAGCGGCCTCACCGGCCCGGACCTGTTCTTCGGTGAGCATGCCGTGGGTCGCGGCGTCGCGGCCGTGCAGCCGGCTGTTGGCGGGATCGTCCGGGTTCACCGGCGGATGTCCCCATGCCTGGAGCCAGGCGTTCATCTCGTGGATTTCCCGCTGCTGGTCCGCTGCGATGTAGTCGGCCACCGCCACCACCCGCTCGGGAACGCCGGTCTTGCCGGCCAGCGAGCGGCTCATCCGTACCGCCTGCCCGTGGTGGGGAATCATCATCTTGGCGAAGAGCAGGTCCACGCCGTTGGGCGCGACGACGGCCGGGGAGGCGCCTGGCGTGGGCACTGCGGTGGAGTGCGGTCCGCCGTACACGGGGGCCGGTGAGGCGGGCCCGGACGGGGCGTGTACCGGTGCGGCATTGGAATGGGGGGTGCAGCCGGCGGTGGCGGCGGTGAGCGACATGAGTATCGACAAGACGATACGGCGTGGGGTCACTGAAGAGTCCTTGTTCGTGCGGTTGTCGTGCCCGCCGGGCCGCACCGTGGTGGTGCGGCCCGGCGTTCGTCGCTGTCTGACCGGTTAGCCGTTGACGCCGTCGCGTTCCGGCGGGGTGAGACGGTTGTTCTCGGTGAAGTCGCGGGGGATCAGATCGAAGCCCTGCCAGTGCACGGGCATCGGGCTCTGGTCTTCGTCGCGGGGTACGTGGTGGAAGCCGACCCGGACCCACATCACCGGGTCGGTGAGGGTCTCCTTGTTGCGGGCGTAGTCCAGGATGGTCTTCCCGCCGGTGCACTGCGGGTCGAGGTTGTCGGTGGCGAACCGCTCACAGGCCTTGTTCTCGGTGAACGTCACGTCCGGGGTGGTCTCCGGGTGCGCCTCGTAGACGTCGTTGACGCCCAGATCGAGTTCGAGGGAGCGGTTGTGCCCGTCCTTGTTCTTGCTGGACTCACTCATCACGCGCCACCACCGGCGGTTCGCGGTGGTGAGGCTGGCTTCCTTGCTGATGGCCTTGCGGGTCGTCTTCAGCAGGGCGGATCCGCTGCCTTGCCCGTTGAGTTTGGTGTCGTACTGCTCCACCTTCTCGCCGCCCTGGCCACCGATGTTGGTGTCCACTCGCCAGAAGGCGCTGTGGTAGTGGTTGGAGTTGTACCCGGTGTTGCCGGAGCCGATGGGCCAGCCCTTGTCCGGGTCGGTGTTGTTGAACGGTGACAGATCGCCGGTGGCGCCGAGCCGGGCGGAGATCTGCCCGTCGTCGTGCAGGCGGTACTCGGATACGTACTCGTACCAGCCGACCTTGCTGACCGAGCTCAGCACGAGGTCATGTCCCTGCTTGGCGAGCGGCTGGCCGTTCGAGCCATCCGCCAGCCGGTAGGCCAGCCCGGACGCCTCCGCCTTGACGCAGAGCACCTCCCGGTGGGCCGCGTCCGGCGAGCCGTCGGAGCCTGCCCGCACCGAGCCGTCTTTGCAGTCCTCGCCGCCGAGGGTCTGCAGGTACCCGCCGCCGAAGCCGAACTGGGTGATGTCGTTGTACTCGGTGGCACCGTTGTCGTACGGCACGTTGAGCTGGGCGAGTGTGATCGAGTCGAGTACCTGTACCGGCTCGGGGTAGCGGGTGGAGGAAACGGCCAGTTGCTCCAGCACCAGGCCGCTCTCTCGGTCCATCCGCCAGCACATCTGCCAGGTCGTGCCGTTGGGCAGCGTCT
This sequence comes from Actinoplanes sandaracinus, assembly GCF_030009775.1. GTDB lineage: Bacteria > Actinomycetota > Actinomycetes > Mycobacteriales > Micromonosporaceae > Actinoplanes > Actinoplanes sandaracinus. The sequence goes on from NZ_JASCTH010000006.1 coordinate 332,106, forward strand.
CCTTGACGGTGGACTCGGGACTGCAGCCCGCCGGCGGGGCCGCGGCCCGGACCGGCTGAACGGGTCCGGCTGTCGTTGCGCCCAGTACCACTGCCGCGGCGGCTGCGGCCATCCCGGTCATCTTCTTGATCGTCATGTTCCGGTGTTCCCTGCTCACGACAGCCGGGCGACCGTGCGCCCGGAAAGGTCGACAATGATGTGGTTGAGATCGATGTACCGACCGCCGGCGACCTGCACGATCAGTTGCAAGCAGCGGTGCTGGCCGCACTGCTGGGCACCCGAGTCGGACGGGCGGGCCTTGTAGGTGTGTGCGGTCGTCACGATCTGATCCGGCCCGGTGAACGGGCGGCCGGCCGCTGCGGCGAATCTGTCCCGGAGATCTTTGCCGAGCTCGTCGGCCAGCAGTAGTTCCACGGCCTTGGCCACTTCCCGCTGTGATGCGGGCGGCTGCATCCCGGATGCGGAGTACGAACCAGCCAGCTTTCCGGTACTGAGGTCGACGACCTGCTTGACCAGCTTGTTGGCGGTGTAGTCGTAGAAGTAGAGCTCTGCTTGACGGCCCGCTCCAGCTGTGCCGCCGGAACGCTGCGCCGAACCGGCTCCGGTGAGGTCCGAGGACAGGAACTCCGGTCCCTGGGCGCCGGTCACGTCGGTCGCCGACGCGGACAGTGCAGGGTCCACCGCGATCGTGCGGGCGCGGTCGACCTCCGACGCGGACAGTGCGTCGCTGCCTACCCCGGTGGCCCGCGGCGCGGCGGCCCGCGGGTTGCTGACGCGCGGTTGGTCAGCCGCAGTCGTACTGGTGGATGGCGTCGCCGACGGCGAGTTGCCAGGTGCGGCGTTCGCCGACCAGGATGCCACCCCGAAAGCGACGACCGCTGTCGAAACAGCGATCGTCAGGCCCCAGCGCAGGCGTTGTCCCGGCGTGCCGAGCGGACCGGACCCCGGTTCCTCGGGTTGTGAAGCGCGCATGGTGATGCGTCGCAATGCCACAGCTCCCTCCATAGTAGCCAGACGGTACTGGCCGGGTGAGCGTGCCATAGCGGTGTGTAAGTGGAAGGCGAAACGTGAGAGTGCTCTCCATATTGGATTCGACCGGGAAGCTCTACGGGCCCTTGTGCGCCTGACAGGTACAGCGCGTCGCCATCGTTCACGAGCAGGCCGTTGTCAGCAGTGGCTCGGGCCGACCCTCCCCGGTGCGGCACGAAGAGAGTCGGCGGTGGGCTGCAAACGGCATCAGCCAGCTTCGATAGCAGTCGGGTACGCGATCAATCGTCTATACCCGACAGTTGCCGGGGTCCGTCGCGCATCGTGGACCAGCGGCCCTGGCAGTTAGCCGTCGGCGAGCCCGGCCTCGTACCCGGCGATGACCAGCTGCGCCCGGTCCCGCGCCCGCAGTTTGGTCAGCAGACTCCCGATGTGTGTCTTGAGGGTGCCGCGGCTGATGTGCAGGGCCGCCTCGATCTCGGCGTTGGAGAGTCCGCGGGTGACAAGGATGAGCACGTCGCGTTCTCGTCGCGTCACGTCGTCGAGGGTGCGGTGGGGAGCGGAGCGGCGTAGTGACGCGGCGATGAGCCTACGGGTGACGCTCGGGGCGAGCAGTGCTTCACCGGCGGCGACCGTGTGGATCGCGTCGAGCAGGCGGGGCGGGGTGATGTCCTTGAGAATGAAGCCGCTCGCGCCCGCCCGCATTGCCTGGTAGACGTGGTCGTCCAGGTCGAAGGTCGTCAGCACGAGCACTTGCGGTGCGGGGACGGCTGCCGTGATCCGCTCGGTGGCGGCGATGCCGTCCAAGTCGGGCATCCGGACGTCCATCAACACGACGTCGGGGCGGTGAGCGGCGGCGAGGGTGACGGCCTCACGGCCTGTGGTGGCTTCGGCGATCACCGTCATGCCGGGTGTCGCGTTGATGAGGTCGCGGATCGTATGGCGAAACAGTGCCTCGTCGTCCGCCAGCAAGACCTGCAGGGGCCGGTTGGTGGTCATGCCGGGATCGGTAGCTTCGCTCGGACGGCGAACCCGCCGCATGGTTCGGGGCCGGCGCTGAGGCTGCCGCCGTGCAGTGCGGCCCGTTCTCGCATGCCGAGTAGGCCGTGCCCGGGCGAACCGGCCCGGGCTACGCCGTCGTCCAGGACTGTCAGGTCGACGGTGTCGCGCGTCATCTCGACGGTGACCTGGCACCGGGTGGCGCACGCGTGACGGCGTACGTTCGTGAGGGCTTCCTGCACGATCCAGTGCACCGACACTCGCAGGTCGGCCGGCAGTGACGACATGTCGCCCTGGTGGATGGTGACGGCGACACCGGAGGCCCGGGTCTGCTCGACGAGCCGTTCAAGGCCGGTGTCCGCCAGGTGGGTCGGATCGCGCAGTCCGCCGAGCACCGCTCGGACTTCGTCGAGGGCGGCCCGGCTGACCTGCTCGATCGTATGCAATGCTGCCTGCCGATCGGTCTCCAGATGGCTCGCCACCGCCGCTTTCATCGCGATCAAGCTCAGGTTGTGCCCGACGACATCGTGGACGTCACGGGCGATACGCAGCCGTTCCTCAGTTACTGCGTGGGCGGTCTGCAGTTTCGCGAGCCGGACGGCGTGTCCGCGATGACCGCGGACGGCCCAGGCCAGCGCCCATGATCCGGCGATGACCGCGGTGCTGTAAGCGGCAACAGGCATCGGAGCGGTCGTGAACGACTCCACATCGTCGCGGGCCGGAACCAGGGGCAGCCCGGCCATGACAGTGTCGACGAGACCCGGAACAAGGACACCGCTGAGAGCCGCGCCGAGAGCCCAGTACGCTGCTCGCGCCGACGACAGCGCGACCGGGTACACCGCGAACGCCACCGCGTACACCGAGACCTCGGCGCCGACCCCCACGATCACGGTTGTGCCACCGGCCGCCAACACCACTGCGAGTACCGGAACCGGCCAGCAACGGCGGACCGTCAACGGCAGACCGAGCAGCGCGGCGAGGCACCACACCGACCAGCCCGACACCGGCCTCATCAGCACCACGGCAGCCATCACCGAAGCCCCGACCGCTACGTCGGCTCCGACCAGCGCCCATCGCCACAACACCACGGCCCCCACCGTAGCGACGCGGCCACGGCAGCGCCTCGGACCACGGTCCGATGCTGAACGGACGCCTCGCAGCCGAAACTCGGGGAGTGCTGATCCGTTCGTTCGCTGCCCTGCTGCTCACCGTTCCCGCGGTTCCGGCCGTTCCCGCCCACGCTGCCGTAGTGAATGCCGCCACGATCGACGCCGTCGTTCGGGGGTACCTCGACGCCTCCCGGATACCGGGGGCGGCAGTGGCCATCGTCCATGGCCGCGACGTCGTGCACACGGCCGGCTACGGGCACACCGCGGACGGCGAAGCCGTCACCGACCGCACCGTCCTGCCCGTCGCCTCGCTCAGCAAATCCGTCACCGCGCTCGCAGTCATGCAGCTCGTGGAAGCCGGTCAGGTCCGGCTGGACGGACCCATACGTGATCATCTGCCGGAATTCACCATGGCCGACGACCGTGCTGCCGCGATCACCGTGCGCCAGCTGCTCGACCAGACCTCCGGCATGTCCGACGCGACGTACCGGTCTTTCAGCGGGCCCGCGCTGCACACCCTGCAGGAGGCGGTCGCGTCGATGCGTGGCGCCCGACTGGCCACGGACCCCGGGTCCCGCTTCGAGTACCACAACCCGAACTATCAAGTCGCCGCCCGCCTCGTCGAGGTGGTGAGCGGGCAAAGCTTCGACGAATACCTCCGGCAACGCATCTTCACGCCACTCGACATGACCGACAGCCGCACCATCAGCACCGCCGACGAACTTCCGGCCGGCAGCCGCGGCCACCGAATGATCGCCGGGGTTGCCCTCGCCCTTCCTGAACCGCCGGCGTTCGGCAACGGATCAGGCGGGGTGCTGAGCACTGCACACGACATGGCCGCCTGGTTGACCATGCAAAACAACCAGGGCCGTGGCCCGGACGGCACGGCGATCGTCTCGCCGGCCGCCATCACCGCCATGCACCATCCGCCAGCGCACAGCTCCTACGCCCTTGGCTGGAACATCGAAACAACCGAATCCGGCGCACCCCTCATCGACCACGCCGGTGGGCTGAGCACCATCACCGCGTACCAGGCTCTACTGCCAGCACAGGGCTACGGCATCGCCGTCATAGCAAACGCCGGCAGCCAGTACGGCGACGCGCCGACCCTCGGCGCCCGACTGATCGACCTGATCGAGGACCGGCCAGCGTCCGCACCCGCAGGGCCTGCACCACTCATCTGGTTCGACGTCGCCCTGCTCCTGCTCGCCCTCGGTGTCCTGGTCCTGTCCGTTCGCGGAGTCCGACACGCGCGTCGCTGGGCGCGTGACCACAGACTCCGCCACGCCTCCACAGTCGCCCGACTGCTGCCATACCTGCTTCCACCGTTGCTGCTCCTGACGCTGCACCAGGTGGTGAGCACGCTCTATCGCGGCCGCGACATCTCATGGATCCAGGCCGCCTACCTGTATCCCACCTTCACGCTCCTGCTCATCGTCGCCACATCGGGCTGCGCCGCGGTTCTCGGCACACGCCTGCTCCGATCGGCTCAGGCAGTGACGGCCGCCATCCGCATGCGGAACGCTAGTCTCCGGCCGCCGACCGACGACAGCGTTGGCTGAGCATCCGCTTCTGCCGCGGATATTGCGCGGTGGTGCCGAGGTTTCCGCTTCGAACGGTGGGCGATGCGATCATGGCCGCGGTCGCTTTGGTGAATGGTGCAACGCCGCACAGCACCGGATCGGCAGGGTCGCCATAGCGCAAAGCCGGCGTTAGCGAACTTTCACTCTGGGTCAAGGCGCCCGGCGAATTCGAAGGAAATTGCGGCGCCGCTTCCAACTCGCCGGCCCGGCATCTCGACCCTCAGCTGGCTTACGACCTGATCTACCGGTACTGAGCAACGTTGCGGGCCGCGCGCTTGCCCGGGATGGTCGTGGGGCGAGGCGTCCACGATCCTCCCGCTCTCGGCGCGTGCTTCATCACTGGAGCACAGTGTCGGCGAACGGCCTTTCCGGCTCGTCGACGGGATGGCACTGATCACCGGTTCCGGGCCGCTCCCTCCGACCGGATGGGCCGCCTGCTCTGATCGCGCTCGCCCGGAGATCGTCATGTCCCTAGGATGCAGTGGCATCTATATCGGGGGACTGTTCGATGTCACGCAAAGTTTGGTCGGCCCTGCTGCTCTCGGCCGCCACCGCCATTGCCACCACGGCCGTCGCCGAACCCGCTATGGCGTCGAGCTATGGATGGGTGACCGCGGGTGCCACCACAGTGACGTTCTCGGCCGACACCAAGGTCAAGAACCGGGTTGTGATCACCCGCTCCGGGCGGACCGTCACGATCGACGATCGGGTGGCCGTCAAGCCCGGCAAGAACTGCAAGCAGGTCAAGGGCGACAAGACCCGCGTCCGCTGCAAGACGAAGAAGGCACCCACCAAGGTGATCGTCAACGTCTACGACGGAAACGATGCCGTGGTCAACAAGAGCGACCTCAAGACGCAGGCGTACGGCGGCCCGGGCAACGACACGATCGTCGGCGGCCCGAAGGCAGATGTCCTGCACGGCGAGGACGCCTGCGACCGGTCGGCCGGGAACGACAAGATTTACGGCGGGGGCGGCAACGACCGCATCTACCCTGGTGACGGGTCCGACTTCGTCTCGGCGGGTGACGGCGACGACCAAGTCCTCGGCGACAGCGACTGCGTCACCGCGCCCGACCGTGCCGGCCACGACGTGATCCACGGCGGCAACGGCGACGACTTCCTCTTTGCGGACAACGGCAACGACAAGCTGTACGGCGGAAACGGCGACGACCTACTCAACGCTGGGTACGGCGCGGACCGCATCGAGGGTGGCGCCGGCGATGACCAGCTGCTCGGCGACCCTGACGACCGCAAGGTCTACGCCGATGTGCTGCTCGGTGGCGCGGGCCGGGACACGGTCTCCTACCAGCTGTACAGGAGGCCCCTCACCGTCTCGCTGGATGGCGTGCCCGGCGACGACGGTGTGGCCGGCGAGCACGACACCGTCGGTGCCGACATCGAAGTCCTCGAGGGCGGCTCGGGCAACGACCGCCTTGCCGGCAACGCCGCTGCCAACGCGATCTGGGGCTTTGACGGCAACGACGCCATCCTCGGTGGCGGCGGCAGCGACGAGTTGCACGGCGGCTACGGCGACAATGAGCTCTACGGCGAGGCGGGCGACGACGTCCTATTCGTCTACTACGGTGTCGGCTTCCTCGACGGCGGCGCGGACAACGACGTGTGCAACGGCCGATACGAGACCGTCACTTTGATCTCCTGCGAGACGTTCCAGCGCTGGTGACACGTCAGGTGAGATCAGCGTCGATCTCTGTACTGCCGTGCAGCCGTGGCCGCTGGATTCGGACGACGTCCCTTCGTGGCGTTCACGCGCAGTTCCTCGCCGCGCTCACCGGCCCGGTCTGGGGCCTACCCCTGCAACCGTGGTCGTCCGACTGCCGATGCGACCAGCCGGCGGGACAGTGGGAGACCCAGTGCGACATCGACTTCCGCAGCCCGCACGGCGGCGGATTGCAGCCGCGGATCCGGCGCCGACCCGACACCCCCGCCAAGTGGCGTACCCGCTACGAGCGAGTCGGCGCGGCCAGCGACTGGCTTGACAGAGTCCTACCGCATGAGTTCCCCCCGCTTCAACGGAGCTTCTCAAACATGATCGACTGATCATGGGAAGGAAGCATCTGTGGCAGCACCGAAGAAGTACCCCGACGAACTGCGGGCGCGTGCCGTGCGCCTGTATCGCGAGTCGGACCCCAAACCGACGATCCGGCGGCTGGCCGAGCAGTTG
>NZ_JASCTH010000060.1 GCF_030009775.1 Actinoplanes sandaracinus
AAGGCGTTGAAGACGGTACCGGCCGAGGTCGTGACCGACGCCGCAGCCGTCTACCCCGCTGTCCTCGCCGACCTGATCCCGGCCGCCTGGCATCATGTCGAACATTACGCGAACAACCCGATCGAGGCCGATCACAGCCGGCTCAAACACCGCCTCCGATCGATGCGCGGCTTACGCACCGACCGGACCGCCCAGACCGTGATCGCCGGATACGCCTTCGTCCAGAACCTGCGCCGCAGACACTACGAGATCGCCACCGAAACCCCACCCCGGCTACGCGTGGCCGCCACGTTCACCGAACTCGCCACCACGATCTGACCACGCCGCCTCGCCAGGCCGAACACGTCCCCCGATCGACCAACGCAACAGAGCCCACCAGCGTGCTACCCGCAGCCCAACACAAAGCAGCCGAAGCCACCGCCCGACTGATCCTCACCACCGCCCGCCCTATGCGCGGCAAGATCCGCCGCAAGCACCGCCACCACGGGCCGACGTCCACCACACCCGGCCCAGCTAGCACCGCGCCAGCGAGCAAACCCGCAGGTCAGAACCCTGGAAAAAGTCACCCTGGGGGGACAAAAGCGGCGCAATCGGTCCGAGCGGTAACGAGCGACCAGCAAGCGGCCACATTCCACACGCGACAGCTCGGCAACACAAAACTGCAGGTCAGAAAGTGGGCCGCCGGGGATTCGAACCCCGAACCTAAGGATTAAAAGTCCGCAGCTCTGCGATCTATTCGCGAATCAGACTTATAGCCCGCACCGTCCTGAGCGGTCCGGCTACATCCGGCCACGTCCGGGTGCTGAAGGCGGACTCTGAGCCCCCTGAGCCGAGCAAAATCCGGCCCCGTCCGGATACATCCGGTGGGGGTACTGAACGTCCGAGCGACCACGGAGCGATTGACTGCGCGTCGCCGTAGCGGAAGGACCGTCCTGGCGGGCCGTCAGGGGCGGCAACCGTGGCGGTTGACTCAGGCCCCGCCCCGCTGCGCTGTCTCCTGCGGGACGAGCGGCTCGGGCCGCACAGGTTGTCCGTCATCGCTGTAGGCGTACGGAGAACATGAGCAGGTATTGCCATCTGCCGAAGGACGTCGATGAGAGACGCGGTTCTCGCCTACGGATTCGACATCAGCAACTACGACAGCGAGGACGCGACGACCCTGCTGCTGACGGCCGCGCACGCCCAGAACATGTTCACCGACGCCAGCGCCGGTGGCTTTCTGGACAGTGAGGCGACCCGCGATCCGGATTACCAGCTCGGGCTGCTCGGACTCTTCATCCAGGACGTCGGTGACGGGCAACCGGAACAATTCGTGCTGGCCTCCTACCTCGAACGCACCGAGGACGAACCCATCACGTTCCTGACCGAGCTGCCGTTGGGCGTCGAGACGGCGACCCTCCGGTGGGCTGCCCGGATCCTCAAGGTTCCCGACGACGAGGAGCCACAATGGATGCTGGCCTGGAGCGGCATCGGCTGAGGCACCCCGGGCCAGGCCGCCGGCGTGAACTCCTGCTGGACCGCGTGTCTGGACCTGCGATCACGAGCGATCGCGCACGCCTGGTGAACCGCGGCGCTGGGCTCCGTGCCGAGAGCGAGTAGCGCATCGCGCGCGTCGATGCCCGGCCTCGCCGGAGCCGACGGCAGCGCGCGGGTCGCTTTTGCCTGTTCATCGTGGCCTATGGTCGAACGTCCTCTCATCAAGCTAGTTCAGCACGTCGGACGTTCGGAGACCGGTCACCGAGCGTCACGGCCTGCGAGTCGCCCGAGCACGCTCGGCGGCAGTTGAGTGAACCGGCAGTTGGTTTGGGCGGCGTACGCGTCACGGACGGCTGGCCCCGGACGACGGGTGCGCGTGGATGCCGAGTCCGTATTCGTACTGCAAGCCGTGGCGGGTGATGCCCTCCGCGAACCCGGGCAGCTCTTCCGCACCCGGCGGCGCCTGTCACGGCGTACCCCCGTGGTGATGTCGTTGAGATCGTGGCCCGGCGCTGCTCATCCCGCGGCGGTGATTCCGGAGGCGAACCGGACGATCCCGTCCCGGTCCAGCCTGATGTCGCCCTCCCATCTGATCATCAACGTCCGGCGGCCACCGAGGTCGAGGCGCATCTCGCCGCCGACCGGGTACTTCTGATACTGCGCGGTGAGGCCGCCGACGGTGACCGGCTGGGGATCCGGAAGGGGCTCGCTCGGGAACGTCGGTTCGAGGACGCTGACACAGAGACCGGTAGGTGCGGGCACCGTGTTCGCCTTCTCCGGTGTTGCCAGGCACGCCGACCAGGGAGTCTGGTTCTGGAGAGTGAGGCCCTGCGGCACCTCTGCGAACGAGAACGGGGCCGGGCCGGACGGCACCGAACCCGGCTGGAGACCGCCGGCGAAGCGCAGGACGTCCTGCTCGGTCCACCCGCCACTGCCGTTCGCCTTCATCCACCGCCCGTCGGCGAGTTGCCAGAGGACGCCGATGCGTCCGGGCGCGGTGCGGACCGTCGCGGGCCGGTCGCCGACCACAGCGGCGTGCTCCTCGGTCTTGGGGTGGTCCCATGTCGGATCGCGCGCGATCCACTCCGCGGTCAGCACGTTGCCGTCGCCGTAGTAGTACTGCAGGGTCCGGTCGGGACCGCTGCGGAAGACGGTGGGCTCGGCCCTGCCGGGCGGCAGCCAGGACGCCTGGAACGGGAAGACGGGCTCGGCCCAGTCCGGCTTGTTCCACTGCGCCGGTGGTTCGGAGCGGGTCAGCAGGGGTACGCCCACGGCCAGTCCGATCACCACGGCGGCAACCCCGCCGGCTGCCATGAGACGGCGCAGCCGGATCTCACCCGGAGTCAGATCTATGTGCTGATCCTCCGGCGCGGGTTCGGCGTGGCCGTCCAGCTCGGCATACCGTTCCACAGCTTCTTCTCCCGTCTCAGGTCTCGGCCCACGGGCTGACCGCGACCTTGCCGGTGTTCCCCGTGTCGACGTGCAGCGCGACGGTCTGCCGGGGCTGCCCGGCCGACGGGGCGACCCGCACGTATGCCCCGGTCGCGACAGTCTCGGCGTCGGTGGTGAGGCTGCGCCACACCAGCACCGCCATCACCGACCCGCCGGGCTCGACGGTGACCCGCTTCGGCTCGACCGCCCAGCGGTCGATCATGTAACCCATCAGGGAACACCTCCCACCGCCGTCCTCCGGGTTAGTGAAGGACCGCAAATTACCGCATCGGCGGAAAGTGAGGAGAACGTACTCTCGTCGGCACGAGCGGACACCAACCGGCACCCAGCGGCCGTGACGCGCGGTGTCGAGCGGATCGCGGCAAATCAGTGCGCGGCCGGTTCTTGAGTAGCGGCATCAGTAGATGATCACTGCGTGGCACAACTACCCGAGGACGTCAGGTCGGCGCTTCGCTTCTTCGCCTTCTACCTGGCCAACGGCACGCTCGTCGTGGACTTGCTGGAGAATTTCGACTATCGCTCCAACGTTCTGGCGTACGGATCGGGTCTCGAGCAGGTGTTCGCTATCTTCGTCAACGTCCTGGACGTCAACGACGCCGGCGAGGTAACCAACTACGGCGACGCGGAGTATCGCGCCGCCCAGTGGATCCGGCGGGTCTGTGACAGCACTTACCAGGTAGATCCTCCCTTCGCCGACTGGGAGATCGAGTTGCCGCTGTGAACGAGCTGCCACACAGGAGGCAGTCCCGACGGGCGCACTTTGACCGCATTCCGGGCGTTCGGCCGGTGCGGGAGGTCGACCACGCAGGGTGACCGGTCATGCTTGGGTTGGCGCGCGCTCAGCGGCAGATGAGGGCTTGTGATCTTGTACTGAGTATTGACGCCAGCTATTGATGGCTGAAGTCGGCTGGAACCTTCGCCGCCTTGGCCTTGAATGCTCTGCTGACGGGATTCGTTCCATCGTCCACGAGGTGGTAGAAGTCCTCGTCGGATGGCAAGGAGTCGGGTGATTCGCCGTTGAGGCTGCGATCCAGGACGTCCTGCAGGAAGTCCGCAGCCTCGGCAAGCTCGAAATAGCGCAAAGCGTTGATCGCACTTCTGACCCGGAACGGCTCGTTGACCTCCAGAGCGAAGCCCAGGCCGCCGCCCATCGCTGAGTTGTAGACGCGCAGCAAGGAAACAAGGTGCTCGATTCCGGGGGGCGTGCAATCCGGAACTTCACCGTCAGCGCCGTAATCGCAGGCTTGGTTCCAGATGATGTCCAAGCCGTTCAACTCGCTGCCTCCAAGCATAAGCTGGCGACGATCTGGGCCAGTGCAGGCCGGAGGGGAGACGCCGCGGGCACGTCCCATGATTGCTCATCGGATGTCATAGCGCGACTTGCTGCAGTCACGATTCCTCCCGCCTGGCCTTGCAGCCTCCGAACGCACTCTCGTCGGCAGGCACGAGCGTGCGCTGTCCGACACGGCAGGATCGTAACTCTCCGTAGCGCCCGGATCGCGGCATGTGAGGGTGTTGCGGGAACTGATGATTCCGAGCGGATCGCTGGCTCCTACGGCTTGTTGACGTCTCCTTCTTCATGCTCGGCCATAAGGCCCTCCTCAAGCAGCCCGATCGCGACATCAGGCTTATCCACCCTGGGTTCGCCGCATAGCGGGCAGTCCCATTCGTCATGTGACTCAATGACTACTGGATGGCCACAGAAGACGCACGGCCGCATACTCCCGTCGCCGGAGTGCCGCACGCCAACGCCATCGCTCACGCCAGCCAGACTCCTTCAACGGGCTCTGCAGGTCAGTTCTAATTAACCGTCGGACGATTTTTGTTAACGGTGAAACTCGGGCAGCTGATCGCTGTGGACGTTAGCGATCCAGAATGTCCACCGCCCTAGTTTCTTGGTGGGACGATAAACGATCCCGATATCCGCCTCGCTGGGGACCGGAATCCAGTGAAAAAGATAGTCGGGGTTGTCGACGATGCGTTGAGTCGCTGCGCCATCGGGTTTTTTGGGCAAGTTTCCTAGAGCCTTGTTTAGCATTTGCAGGCTGACCGGGCCGAGCAGTCGGCTGCGCTCGATCATCCAATTACTGAACATCAGGGTTCGCCAGAGAGAAATGGCCTCCCTGCCCTCCGGTATGGGAAAAATCGGATCCAATGATGTCATCGGAGGCCCTCGAACAAGTCGTCGGCCTGGCGCCAATCGTCAGGAACCCGACCCTGCTCGGCGGCGCGAACCGACCTGCTGATCTCCTCACGGTGCTTCTCCATGAAGCGCCTCGTCAGCTCACGCCGGGCCGCCGATTCCAGCCTCGGGGTCGAGAGGTCTCCGGTTCGCCCTTTATATTTTTCCGCCTCAATTATCAACTCATCCTTGTGGAGCCCGGCACCTTTTCGAAGCTCCGCTCCATCTACCGTCTTGAATTCCAATGGCAACCCAGGTATCTCTGGTTTCTTCTTTTTCTCCGAGCCCTCGTCCCTCGAAGTGCTCTTCCACTCCAAGTTCCCCATGGTCAGCCCCGATCGGTCGTTCTTCGTGGCTAAATCGTACGCGCGACGGGGACGAACGCGCCATGATCGAAAGAGTTACGTCGAACGTTTGGAGGATCATGGCAGCGTCGAAAGACCCCGAAAATATCGAATCGGGACAGACAGGCAGTGGCCCGCTGCGGGCGATAGCCGATCTCCGCGCGACCGCGCGATGGATCATCACCGCCGCGGCCGGCGTCGGCGCGGTCTTGGTCGCCGGGGTTCCACTGACCGGCCTTGGCAGGCTCGACGGGCTAGACCTGGTTTTTGCCATAGCCGCACTGGGCGCGGCATTGTGTGCGATCGGAACCGCGATAGCCATGGTCGCTCGCGTTTTTGCGACGCCATACGTAACATTGGAGTCGCTTCACCAGAATCATCGTAAGAGCGCCGGCGGCGGCGATAAAAACCCGGTCGGGGCTACGATTCAAGCGATCGGGCTGGTTCGCGAAGAGCTTTTCGCGGACCAGGCGGAGCACATCGGGAAGCTGTATGAACGGCTGGAGTCTGTGAACGCGGCCCTGCGCGCTCCGCCGCGGCAATGGCCATGGCGGCGGGTGATTCCGCACGACGTGCAGGTTCGGGAGCTCGCTGAGCTACGCGTAGCGGTCTCGCGAGTCGTCGACTTCGCCAACCACGACGCCATCCGGAGACAATTCGTCGGCTTGTACAGACGACTCGCCGCCGCCGCGGTGGTGACGACGCTCGGTGTCGGGGTGTACGCCTATCTGGCAAGCCGGCCCGCCGATCCGGACCTGGTCACGAAGCCGACGCCCGTGCTGGTATCGATACCGGTCGGCGACGCGATTCGGACGCAACTCGGGCCGAGGTGCCCCCTCGGCCGTGTTCCGGCGGTTGCCGTAAGTGGCTTTCTACGCCAGCCCACCGTCGTAACGATTCCCACGGCCGAATGCCTCGGCGCCCGCTTCAAGGTGCCGGCTGGAACCGTGGTGGTACCGGCCAAGGAACTCCCGAAACTCGTGGGCTGAGCCAGCCCGCGGAGGAAACCCAGGTCAGTTCGCCTGCTCCAGGATGTTCCGCCCGACCGTGGGATTAGTGGACACCGATGCGGGTAGCAAGACCGCCGATATCAACCCGGCCAACGTTTGTGGTCAGGGCACTAGACACAGCTGTCGCCCAAGTTCAGGCCAGCCGGATCACGATGCATAGCGCGGATCGCGGCTAGAGGACGGTTCGGTACTGTCGGCCAGCATGGGGATGTACGCGTCGGCTCGCGGTTGGGTGGAGATCGATTTCAAGCAGCGTAGTAGTGCTGAGGAAATCATCCGGCGGCACGAGGACTGGCACTACTCCGGTAGTTGGCCCTTTCCTGCGAAGCCTTTCAACTGGACCCTGTACCTCTTCTACGGCTGCGACATCCGGGAAGACGAACTGCCCTCGCTACGCGCACAGGTCACTGAGCTGGCCGCCCTGCCAGCGATCGACGAGGACGGTGACCGCGCTCGCGGCTTGTTCCTGGTCACCGACGAACGCGCCGGAGCTGTCACTTGACAAATCCGCAACGGGGTCTTAGAAGAGCTTCCCGCACGGTCCTTATCGTGGCTGGCTGAATAGCAGCGCACCACATACAGAGCGCACTGGAATCATCCCGGCGAACGCACTCACATCGGCAGGTAAGTGCGGCGCAGGTGCCTATTGCCAGCCACGCCGGCGGAATTGCTCATCCGGCTGTTCCCGCCGTTCGAGAACATTTGCTCGGCCGAGCGTCAGCAGGGCTTCCCGCATCTCTTTGCCCAATGGGTCTGAGTCCAGAAAACGTGTTTGAACTCGGTGAACGACTTGCCCTCGAACGGATCCAGTGCTTGACCGAGGGAGTACGACGCCCCGTCCCAGTCGGTCCATTCAGTCAAGCCGCTGCTCGTGTTTTGCGACTGCTGTGAGTAGATCGCGCAACTGCCTGCGATCCGTTTGCGGCACGTTGAAGAGGGCTGCGGCCCTGGCATGCGCTGCGGCACCCAGCAGGTCGCGACGGCGCTGCCCTTCCTCGGTCAGGACGAGGTGCTTGACTCGCCGGTCGGCGGGGTCGGTACGGCGGGTGACCAAGCCACGGCGTTCCAGTCCGTCGACTATTCCGGTCACGTTGGAAGCATCGCAAGCGAGCAGGTCGGCGAGGTCGCGCATCGGCGCTGGGCCGCGCAGGTTGACCAGGGCGAGGGCCTGTGCGGGTGGTAGGTCTAGGTCGGCCGCGATCGCGTTGAACCCCTGCCGGAGCCGGCCCGCGACCTGGAAGACCAGATCGGCCAACTCGGTGATCAGCTGGTCCTCGGGGGCAGGTGGGTGCGCGGCCTGCGTAGTCATAACCTCGATGATACGCGTCCTCGATAGTTTAGTTCCTCAAGTATATCTGCTATGCTCGCGAAAAGTTGGCATCCTCAACTGTCGACTTCCTCAAGGAGGCTTTCGTGGCGGCTTTGACCAATGTGGAGCGCGCATCGGGTACGGCACGTTTCGCCAGGGCGCGCAACCGGATACTGGTGGTCGCAGCAGCAGTGCTCGCGACGGCCCTGATCTGGGTGATCGGTGAACCATTGCTCGGCCACGACCTGGTGGTGGCCTCGCCAGGACAGCCCGCCATGGACCTGGGGCTGGCCGAAATCGCCTTCGTGGCGCTGGCGTCCAGCCTGCTCGGCTGGGCGGCACTTGCCATCCTGGAGCGGATCACCACTCGTGCCGTTGCCATCTGGACGATTGCGGCATTAGTGGTCCTGACGGTGTCGTTCCTGCCGTTCGCCGGCGTGAAGACGTCCAGCGGGAGCAAGGTGGTGCTGGCCCTCACGCACGTCGCAGTCGCGGCCGTGCTCATCCCGGGCCTTCTGCGCACGAGCGCACGCCGCACGCCGAGCCAATCGATCAACTAACGGCGCGTGGGGGTACGTGCACCACTGCACGTTGCGGTCGCCGTCGGCTGCGTGAGCGGAGCCGACCGCCGGACACGGCCGAAGCGGTGGGGTGTGGTGCCGCAAAGCGGCGCCACACCGTGCACTTCGCCCGTCGACGGCTGCGCCCGGCAGCGAGCGGATCGCGGCATGACAGTGCGTTGCGGGCCGGAGGGGATTCGAACCCCTGGTGGGGCATGGCACGCCAGTGGCCCCACGCGCTTCAGGTCGCCGTACGTACCCGGCTGTCGGCTCATCGGCACTGCAAAATCCGGCTCTGCCACCGGCCCGCCGCAGTGTCGCCGGAACCGGCCCCACCAGCACCCGGTTTACTTAGGCGCTACGAGCGGTGTCGGCGGCATGAGTGCGATATTGGTTGCCCGGCGTCAAAAATGCGGACGGAAATGTGATGAGGAGCCTCGTCGCGCGTCGCTTGCCGCGCGGGACGCGCACCGGCCCAGTACTTCGG
Organism: Actinoplanes sandaracinus; assembly: GCF_030009775.1. Classification (GTDB taxonomy): domain Bacteria; phylum Actinomycetota; class Actinomycetes; order Mycobacteriales; family Micromonosporaceae; genus Actinoplanes; species Actinoplanes sandaracinus. Next base: position 8,821 of record NZ_JASCTH010000060.1, read on the forward strand.
CCTGTAGGCGCAGATCTGGGTTCCGGAACGTGTAGCCGCCGGAGGTGTGCCGGTCGAATGCGGCGTCGATGAAGTCACGGACGGCGTGCCCTTGCCGGAAGAGGTCCGCACTGGGCCAGCCGGTCATCGTCCGGCTCTGCTGGAAGTAGTGGTCGCCGAGGGCCGTCAAGTCGGCGCGAAGTTCGGGACGTGGTGGATGCCCCAGGGTCAGAGCCTCCATCGCTTCCCTGGCCGCAGGTTCGTCGACGAGGCCGGCGTCCTGAGCGATGGACCTGGCGCGGAATGCGGCGATGGCGGGGATCTTGTCGAGTGTCGGCGCGGCAAGGACCTGCTGGATGAAGGTATCCTGAAGCGCCGAGTGCTCTTCGTCGCCCTCCGGTATGAGGTCTTGGGGGACTTCGTCGAGCACAACGCCCGGTATGTCCCAGGTCGGAAAGTCGGCCGGCAGGCGAACTCCCGTGATGCGCTCGGCCAAGGCGAGCCCAGCCGCACGCCAGTCTGCGTCGCCGGCGTGCCCGAATGGCAGGTGCGCCAGGTAGGCGTCGATGTCGGCAGCATCGGGGCCGTGTCTGTCCTCCGGGAACATCATGTCGAATCCGAAACGCGTACGGCCGTCGACGGCATACGTGAAGGCGTTGGTTGCGTTGACGTTCCAGTAGACGCTCACCGCCGTTCCGCCGGCAGCGGCCTGTCGGAGTACCTCAGTTCGGGTGCCCTGGTAGCCGTTGTCTTCGATTCCGATCTGCCACGTGCCCATCTCGGCGACGAGAAGCGCGGCCGGGACCTCGGTGTAGTGGTACTGGTGGAGGAGGTCGCCAAGGTCGTGCCTCGACACGGTCGCCGTGGGGTCACCGCCGAACGCCCTGATCAGACCTGGGCCATCCACGCCGCTGGCGTAGGTGACACAGAGGGCTACGCGCAGGTACGGAGCACCATCGAGCAGCCGCCGGTAGTACTCCACCGCGCCCTGGTCCACAGGCCAACGGTATGCCAAGGACGGCCACGGGAAGCCGATTTCGTCGACTCTCCGTAACCGGCGTAGCGGGGCTGAGACGTGCGTCGCACCGCACACTCATCTCGGCACGACAGTGCTTCTGTCAAGCTGGCGGATCGTCTCGGTAGAGATCTTCCCTCACGCCTCGGCCGCCCCAACGGGTCGCGGTGAGTTCAGGTCGCGGACGCGTCGGCTTCGGTAGCCAGCCGTGCCGTCTGGTGTCGGATGGAGCGTTGTCCCAGTCGGCGATCAGCGCGAATGGGTCATCGACGTCATCGACGTTGGCCTCCCGGACGGCTACGGAAGGGTAGAAGCGTGTCTCCTGAGCCACCCGGCAGTCGTCCGTCCGAGAAGCCACCAGAACGCCGCAACTTTCGCAGGCCACACACAGGTTCCCGCCGGCGAGGGACCAGCAACCTATGAAAACAAGACCGTGGACGATTCGGGTACCACGTACATCGCCGGGCGATAGGACGAAGGTACCGACCACCTGATCGCACCCATACGCCGTCTTGTCGATTGCATAGGTGCCGGGGTTGAGAAGTGGTGGATTGACATGGTGGCAGTCGAGAAACGACGAGTGCGGTTGCAGTGGCAGTTCCACCAAGCGGACCGGGACGCTCAGCGCGTTTCCGCACCCAGCACACCGGAAGGTCTCCACCACGGCAGTGTGCCATTTAGGCTCACCGACAGCATCTGAATATGCAGGGCGCGGGGGGCTTCGAACATCACACCGTCACAGGGTCGTCGATCTGCTGAACGCCCTCTCATCGGCACGAGCGTGCGCTGTCCGACACCGCAGGACCGTGACTCTACGTAGCGCCGCTGGGGCGCTGGTGACCGCGGTTATTCTCCAGATTTTCCTTCGCGTCACCGAGAACGACCGCGCCTGGGAGTTGATCCTGTGGGCCACTCTTCTGCTGCCGGTCGTCTTCCTGCTGTGGTCGGCTGCCTCCGCTCGTTCCTTTCATCCCGCGGAGCTGGTGGCGCGTCCCGAGGCCGCTGCCTTCGACGTCTTGGTAGGCCCTCGTACAGTGCTTCGGGCCGTGGGTGCGACCTACCTCGGAGCCAACTCCCTGGGCATGTTGCTTCACGGTGTGGGGGCGGAAACGGGTCACTGGTTCCCCGCGAGCCTTCTCGTGCTGTGGGCCGGCCTGCTGGCGGCCTGCTGGAGGGCGGCCCTCTCGCCTTTCGGGGTGCGGTTGAGCAGAGACGGACTCTTCGACCGACGCATTCTGGGCTCTGTGTTCGTACCCTGGGAAGCTCTGGCCACCCCGAGTTCCGCAGTGGCCAGCGATCCGTATCAAGTCACCCTTTTCTTGACACATCCTGAACGGGTGCGCTGGTATGGCCTCCGCTTCGGCAAAGCAAGCTCACTGCCCGCCGTCGGGGGCAATGCTGACTTCTTGGCGCGCGTGATCATCGAGTATGCGAATCACCCCGACTTTCGCCCCGCCATCGGCTCGAAGGGCGAACTCGCCCGGATTCGAAAGACTTCATAGCTCACGGAGTGCACTCAACTCGGCAGTTCAGCACGTCGGACGGTTTGAGGATCGGTCACGGAGCGTTACGGAATCTGGCGCACCCGTTGGGGTATGTGTGCAGGCCCGAATACACGATCATCACTAGGATCGTCGGCATGGTCCGTACCACCCCACCGCGCCCGTTCGACATCGCTGAGGTCTTCCCCGAGCTGCACGAACACCGGCGGACGACCACCCGGTTGCACCCGCGCACCGGCACGCCCACCATCGCCGACAGCTCGATCGGCGGGCCGCTGCTGTGGCCGGCCGCAGAGCCGTGGCCGATGTGCACCGACGGCGACGCCCACGACGTGGAGATGCTCCTGACCCCGGCGACGGTCTACCGCGGCCGGGAGATCTACGCGGCGGCCAAGGGCCGGTCCTACACCGACGAGGAACTGGCCGGGATGCAGGCCATGAGCTCCTCCGAACCGCCCGAGTTGATCCACCGGCCGGTGCCACTGCTCCCGGTGGCACAGCTGTACCGCCGGGACGTACCCGATTTCACCGGCCCCGACGACACCGACCTGCTCCAGGTGCTGTGGTGCCCGCTGGGACACGGGGACGACATGTCCCCGGCGTTGCGGCTTTTCTGGCGGCGCACCGCCGACATCGGCCGGCCGCTCGCGACCGGTCCTGGAGTTCCTTGGGCAGCAACTCCCGGTACTGGTAGTCGACGACCTGCTCGGGATGCACGACGCACGGGTTCGGCAGGTGGTTCTCCTCGACCACCGGCGGTTCGGGCGCGGGGAGGTTGCCGACCGCGGCTTCCTCGCCATCGCCCCGGTCGGCACCGGCGACCACTGGGGTTTCCCGGTGATCGACGGCTGTTGCAGCGAGCAGGTCTGGTTCCACTTCCACGACGCCGGCGACGATGAACTCGTCGCCCAGGACTTCCTTGAGTTCGTCGCCAGCCGTGGGCTCAAGCCCTGACCACAGTCGTTGTAAGGGCTCTTCTCCGCCGTAGGCTGGAGCGCGACTTGCGGCAGACGAGCGCTCTTGATCTTGATTTTCCGGTGCCTGTCAGGGCGTATTCACGCGCCAACGCCAGGTCCGGATAGCGTGAGGCCAGCGGAACTACCCTGCGAGCATGAATGTCGCTGGCCGCACGCTCGCCCCGGCTGTGATGGAAGCTTTGACCTACTGGCCCGGTCTCGTGCACGCGGAACAGCCGAAGTCCGTCGACCTCGTAGTTCTGCTGCCCTTCTTCAATGACCTGCTGGACGAACTGCCGTGGTGGGACGGCGCCTGGCGCGTCACCCACGTCGAACCGGCTTACCCGCGGGAGTTCGCCAGCGACCATGAGCGCCAGAGGAACAGGTTCACCGAGGTCTCGGTGCCGGGAACGCTCAGTGGCGGCGCGGGGCAAGCGTTGCCGTTCCACGGACGTGTCCGATTCGAGGGGGATCGGCTGTTGCGGTTCCAAGCGAAGATTGGAGATGCGGTTGTCGGTCCTGCGCTCTCGGCAGCTGGCACCCACGAGCCACATCAGTTCGGCGCCGTGCTGCGCAAACTCATGGACAGTCGGGGTCTCTCGGTGAAGGACGTGGCCAGGCGGACGTCTCGCGCGATGTCGACCATCTATGCAGCACAATCCGGAGGCCGCAATCCGCACCCCATTCTCGTCCGAGAGATCGCTCGCGCCCTGGACATACCGGAGGCCGACCTAGTCGCAATTGCTGGTGTTGACGATGACCTGTACGACGCAGCGAAAAACGCCAGCGAACAGCCTGGTGGACGGCAGTAGCGACGCACTCAACTCGGCAGTTCAGCACGTCTGACAGCCAGGGGGCCGGTCACCGAGCGTCACAGCCCGGCGAGTCGCCTGCGCACGCTCGGCGGCAAATGGGCGATATGCGTATACCGACGAATGCTCAGCCGCGACACGGTAGTTCGCTGGACGCCTTCATTACGGCTTTAGGACCTCCGCGTCGATGAAGTTCAGTCCGCTTCGCCGCCGATGTTCTGAGCCCCGGGCAGCTGCGCAGTCACGCCTACCGGCAAGCACCGCCCTGCAGGCGACGTAAATATTTCTGTCGCTCTATGATGCCTGCGTTCGGCTCGTCGAGGGGAATCGTTTGATGTCACGCGTGCTTGGGCCGATCCGTATCGGTATCGTCCTGCTGCCTCTCCTCGCGGTAGGCGCTGTGGCTGGACCGGCGGAAGCGTCATCCTGGGGCTACGCTTCGGCCGGCGCTACCCATGTCGAGTTCGAGGCCGACTACCGGGTCGCCAACAAAGTCGTGATCACTCGTTCGGGGCGCACTGTCATCATCGACGACCGGGTCAGGATCAAGCCGGGCAAGGGCTGCAAGCAGGCTGCGGGCGACAAGACCAAGGTCCGTTGCACGACCAAGAAGGTCCCTACCACGGTGGACGCCTATGTCAGGGACCGCAACGACTCGGTGATCAACAAGAGTGACCTGAGGCTTGTGGCCGCGGGCGGGGCGGGCGCGGACACGCTGGTCGGCGGGCCGAAGGCCGACAAGCTCTACGGCGACCGATGGGGGAAGGCCGGCAACGACAAGATCTACGGCGGGGACGGCAACGACTACATCGATGCCGGCGACGGTGCCGACTTCGTCTCCGGCGGCAACGGCGACGACTCCATCAACGGGGACACGAATGTCGTCACCGAACCTGGCCGACCCGGCAATGATGTGGTCCACGGCGGCAACGGCGACGACGATCTGTGGGGCTACGGCGGCGACGACCGGCTGTTCGGCGGGAACGGCGACGATGGCCTTCGCGGTGGCGACGGCCGGGACGCACTTGACGGCGGCGCCGGTAACGATGTGTTGATCGGTGACCTCAACCCGGCCAGGCTCGCAGCGGATGTGATGCGTGGCGGGGCCGGGGTAGACGAGGTGAGGTACTCGCACTACACCAGGGCCGTCACGGTCGACCTGGACGGTGAGTCTGGTGATGACGGAGCGCCTGGAGAGCACGACACCGTCGGCGCCGACACCGAGATCCTCGTCGGCACGAGTGGCGATGACACCCTGACCGGCAACGCCGAACCCAATGAGATCGACGGCTATGGCGGTAACGACGCCATCATCGGTGGCGCTGGCAACGACTACTTGCTCGGGTCGGACGGCAACGACAGCTTCTGGGGTTCGGAAGGCAACGACACGATAGAAACCCGCGGCGGCGTCAACCGTGCTGATGGAGGTCCCGACAGCGACGTGTGCGTGTCCCGAGTGCTCGAAGACGCTCTCATCTCCTGTGAGGTTCATCGACCCTGGTGACGCCAGCCTGCCGTCTGTGCGCTGGTGTTCACAGCGGTCCTGTTCGCCAGGCCACCCGGAGTCGAGGCCCGTCCACACGCCGCAGCCGAATGACATACCGTCTCGCGGTGATCGATACCTCGACTGAGCTCTGGGACCCGCCGCCGTCCCGGCCCAGCCTCGCGCCGGCCTGGATCGGCGCGTCCCTCTCGTCCGCGATGATCCTCGCGCTCGTCGCCGCGGGCGGCGTGGTCGCCCACGCATGGAACGACGAACGCTACCGTGAGACCGGCGACCCCTGTTCCCGTCTCGACATCACGGCCGTCGCCACCCGCCTCGGCGATCCCGCGCTGCGACCGCAGCCGTCCCGAACGCCCGGCGCCTGCGCCAGCATCGTGCTCAACGCCGACACCTACACCTACACCTACACCTACACCAGCGTGCTACCCGCAGCCCAACACAAAGCAGCCGAAGCCACCGCCCGACTGATCCTCACCACCGCTCGCCCTATGCGCGGCAAGATCCGCCGCAAGCACCGCCACCACGGGCCGACGTCCACCACACCCGGCCCAGCTAGCACCGCGCCAGCAAGCAAACCCGCAGGTCAGAACCCTGGAAAAAGTCACCCTGGGGGGGACAAAAGCGGCGCAATCGGTCCGAGCGGTAACGAGCGACCAGCAAGCGGCCACATTCCACACGCGACAGCTCGGCAACACAAAACTGCAGGTCAGAAAGTGGGCCGCCGGGGATTCGAACCCCGAACCTAAGGATTAAAAGTCCTCAGCTCTGCCATTGAGCTAGCAGCCCGCAAGGTGCAGGTTACCCGGCGAAGACGACGAAGCCTACGCGGACCCACCTCTGACATGATCGCAGGCGCGCTGAGGCTGTCAAGCGAACAACGCCGCGCCTCGGGGCGGCAACGACTCGGCGTTGAAGTCAGGTGCAGGACACCGGACCGTTGTCCGTTTGGGCGCTGCGGGCGGCGATGACCAAATTTATGCAGGTCAAGAGATTTTGTCGTATTTGTGGAGGATTGCGTCGCGTCGGTCGTGTCGACGGACGTTGCGATGTGTCAGAGCGGCACATTCGGTGATCGGTTCGCGCGGCGAAAGCTGGAGCCGGGCGTTAGCGGCGCCGGTGGTGCAGTGGGATCAGGGCGGCGCCGAGGCGTTGTAGCACGTCGATGGCCTGAGGTGCGAGGCTGAGCGCGCCGAGGGCGGTCGCGAGCCTCAGTATCTCGTCCAGGACGGCGTTGGTGGCGTCGGTCCATTCCGGTTGTAGCAGCCACGATACGTGAAGGTCGTGGTCGAGTTGTTGGACCGGCGGTTGCTGGAGCAGGCTGTCGATGTCTGTGGGTACGGGCGCGCACACCGGGATGGAGTAGATCGGATCGGGCCGCTGGCGACGGGCGAGGGCACTGGCACGACGGCACCGTGTTCGACGAGGACACCAGCCGCGCGTTCGGCGTCGTGGTGGCCATCGAGTGTCGTGGTGGCCCTGTTCGGCGCCGTGTTTTCTCCGTTGTTTCCGCGGCCGTCACCGGTTCCCGAGGCTGAGGCGAGCAAGCTTCACTCGAGACGAGATTCGACAGAACCACGCCTTGCGATCACTGCCTCTCAGTATGGCTTTGATCACAGTGAGTGTTCATGCCTTGGTGTCGCATTTCGAGCACTTGTCCGAGATTGAAATCTAGCCATCTTTCGATCCTGTACGTAGTGTCCTGCTGCTGTTGCGCATTGATCGGGGGACGCTATGTGGCCAAGGATTCTGCCTGCCTGTCTGGTGGCGGGTGTGACGATCGCTGGCCTTGGTGTGCCGAGCCTGACGATGCCGGCGGCGGCGGCGTGCAGCGATGTTGCCCGTACTGAGTCGGCTGCTGCCGAGTTGGCGGCCGATTGCGGCAAGCCGGTGGTGGTGGACAACCTGCGGAACGAGTATTCGCAGGTGATTGCGCAGCCGGATGGGCGGATGACGTTTGAGTCGTCGGTGTTGCCGGAGCGGGTGCGGCGTGGTGCGGGGTGGGTGGATGTCGATCTGACGTTGCGTCCCGGCGGTGATGGGCTGTTGCGGCCGGTGGCGTCGGTGGCTGATGTGGCGTTCTCGGCCGGGGGGCCGGTGCCGACGCCGCTGGTCACGCTGACGCGGGGCGGCCGGACGATGACCATGTCGTGGCCGGGTCTGTTGCCGGCTCCCACGATCCTGGATAACGCGGCTACCTATTCCGAGGTGTTGTCCGGAGTCGATCTGGTGGTCCGGGCGACGGAGACCGGGTTCACCCACGTCCTGAAGATCAAGTCGGCTGCTGCGGCGTCGGCGGTCCGGGAGGTCCGGTTCGAGCTGGGCGGTGATGCCGAGGTTGAGGCGGTCGACGGCGGGTTGCGGGCGGTGAGTAACGGCTCGGTGCTCGCGTCGAGTGAACCGGCGGTGATGTGGGACTCGCGCGCCGCTGCCCCCGCGGGTCCTCGGACGTTGCGGTCGTTGCAGCAGACGTCGCCGGCCTCGCCGACGTCGCCGGCCTCGCCGTCGACGGATGAGGTGGTTGGTGATGCGGCACGGATGGCGCCGGTGTCGGTGGGGTTGTCCGGCGGGGACCTGGTGCTGCGTCCGGATGCTGCGTTGCTCGAGGACGCGGTGTTCCCGTTGTATGTCGATCCGGAGTGGTCGATCGCCAAGGTGAAGTGGGCGTATGCGACGAACAACGGGTCGTCCAACTCCGACACCTCCACGGCTCGGGTCGGCCATAACCCGGACACGGGGGCTCTGTACCGGTCGTTCTTCCAGTTCAACACGAGCTTCAAGCACTGGACGCTTATCGGGAAGCACATCGAGTCCGCGCAGGTGGACATGGAGTTGGATCACTCTTGGTCCTGCGACAGGACGGTGGCGTCGATGTCCTGGTCTTCGGCTATCAACAAGACGCCGAAGGCGACCTGGTCGTCCATGGGGTTGTTGCGGCACCTGGCCAGCGCCTCCGGGCGGGCCAATCAGGCCGGCGGGTGCGGGGTGATTCAGGGCGACGAGGACATGATCTTCAAAGGGGCGGCCGTCACATCATTGATGCAGGACGCGTCGAACCAGGGTTGGCCGGCTGTCGCTTTCGGGTTCACGGCGCGTGATGCCGAGGGTAAGGGTGAGTCGACGCAGTCACGGTGGAAGAAGTTCAAGCCGGGCAGTGCCAGGTTGAGGGCCGACTATGACACCAGGCCGACAGCGCCGACAGATCTGCAGGTGGCAGGCATGCCGTGCGGCGGCGGCGCGGTGTCGGTAGGGACGCTCAGCCCGACATTCTCGGCGCAGTTCCATGACGCCGACGGGACCGATGACTCGTTGACCGGTGCCTTCGAGTGGATCGAGGTTCCGGCCGGCGGGATGGGTTCGGTCAACGACCACTCGCCGGGCCGAAGGGCTGCACCGCCGGACAAGACCAGCGTGTCGCCGGGTGCGAGGGCGACCAGTGCCACGGTCGCGGTGGAGAAGAACAGGACGTACGCGTTCCGTGCCAGAGCTACTGACCGGTCACCGTACTTCCAGACGGGTCCGTGGTCGGCGTGGTGTCAGTTCACGGTGGACACCGCGGTTCCGCAGGTAAAGGGAACGATGATCTCGAACGCTTCCGCGCCGGGGCGGACGGTGCGGCTCCGGATCGAGTCGCCTGATGCTGATGTCACCACGTTCCAGTACGGGTGGGATGCGGCGACGAAGGTGGTCGCCGCGTCCGGTACGACGCCGAGGTTCGCCGAGGTGGAGGTCACTGCCCAGCGGTTCGGAAGAAACGTTCTGAACTTGAAGGCGATCGACGCCACTCTCAATGAGGGCACCGGCTTCTTCGACTTCCACATCGTGGGGCAACCGTTTGCTCCGGTGGCGCGGTGGGGTCTGGAGGCCTACCCGGGTGTGTCCCAGGCGAGTGCGTTGACCGACCAGGTGCCCGCGCCGGCTGATTCACCGCTGACCGCCGCGAATGTGAGCTGGCCCGGTGACGCCCGCTTGAAAGACGCGCAGACCGCGACGTTCAACGGAACCTCCTCAGCGGCGACCACGAATGCCGCTGTGGTGAATACGGCCGGTTCGTTCAGTGTCGCCGGCTGGGTGCGCCTCGGCGCGCTGCCGGGTTCGGATGTCACGTTCGCAACGCAGGATGGTGCGGATGCCGCCGGGTTCGAACTCGGTGTGCGCCGCGCCGGGACCACCCCAGTCCCGTACTGGTCGTTCGCTTTGAAGGACTCCAGCGCGCAGTCGAGCGGCACCGTCGCAGCGATCGCGCCGACCGCTCTGACTTCGGGTGATGTCGGCCGGTGGGTGCACGTCGCCGGGTCATTCGACGTGGTCGAGAAGAAGGTGCGTCTGTTCGTCGACGGCAAGAAGGTGGCCGAGGTCGACCGGTCCGCTGCGCCGTGGTCGGCGACAGGCAGGTTCGCGGTCGGGCGTGGTTTCGCTGGTGGGGTGGCGAGTGGGTTCTGGAACGGTGCGATCGCTGATGTCCAGGTGTTCGACCGGGTGCTGGCGCCGGATGACTTCACCGGACGGCTGGCGTCGGATCCTGATGCCAGTGGATTCGACGAGCCAGGCATCCTGAAGCCGATCCAGGTCGGGGCGTGGGATTTTGAGGCGGCGACATCGTGCCGTCTCACCGATCTGCGCGACTATTGTGAGGCGCCCGATCCCAGCACTGCTTGGGGCCGGTGGCTCGCACTGTCCCGGGGTGCCGACATCGGCGCCGGTCGTGACACCACCAAGGCCGCGTTGTGGCTTGATGATCAGTACTTCCCGACTGACGACGGCACGACACCGCAGACCACGTCCGAGTACGGCAGGTCGGCAGTGAAGACCGGTACCACCCCGCCGGACGGCGACGGCAACGAGTTGACGTTGTGGCAGGACCGGCAGGTGCTGCGTACCGATCAGTCGTACACGGTCTCGGTGTGGG
>NZ_JASCTH010000061.1 GCF_030009775.1 Actinoplanes sandaracinus
AGAACACTGCGCGGCGATTAGCGGCGTTGATGGCGCTGCTCGTCACCGCGTGCGGACTGGCCGTCGCTCCGACGCCGGCTACCGCGGCCCCCCGGCTGCTCGCCGCTCCCGGCGACTCCGGTGACGACGGCGAGGGCGGAACCAAGTCACTGATCGAACAACTCGAGAAGGCCTCCAAGGGATTCATCGAGGCCAAGGCCAAACTGAAGACCTCCAAGGAGCAGCAGGCCAAGCTGACCGAAGAACTCAAGCGCCTGGACGCCGCTGTCGGTCCCCAGCAGCAGACGCTCGACATGCTGGCGGCCCAGGCGTACACCGCCGGCCGTGCCGGGCCGATGGCGGCGCTGCTCGGCTCGAACTCGGCCGACGGGTTCCTGGACCGGGCCGAGACCCTGGCCGTCGTCGCGGCCGACCAGAACCAGGCGATCGAGGACCTCAAGACCACCCGGGAGTCGCAGCAGAAGGCCAAGGACGCCCTCGACATCGCCATCAAGGACCAGCAGAACCAGGTCACCGTGATGGCGAAACAGAAGTCGAACGCCGAGGCCGCACTGAAGAAGGCCAACCAGGGCGCCGACGCCTCCTCGCCCTCCGACGGCGGCAACAGCGCCGACGCCGACCCGGCTCCGAGTTCCGGCTCCGGCTGCACCCAGAAGGACCCCACCGGCACCGGCGGCTGCCTCACCCCGCGCACACTGCACGCGCTGAAGCAGGCGCAGGCGGACGGCTTCACCCGGCACACCAAGTGCTGGCGGAAGCAGAACAGCGGCGAGCACCCCAAGGGCCAGGCCTGCGACTTCGCCGCGCAGAAGGGCGGCTTCGAGGGAGACGCGACCGGGGGCGACAAGACCTACGGCGACAACCTGGCGAACTACTTCATCAACAACGCCGACGATCTCCACGTGCTCTACGTGATCTGGTACCGCCGGATCTGGCTACCGGGCGGCGGATGGAAGTCGTACAGCGGAGCGGGTGGCGACCCCGCCAGTGACCACACCAACCACGTGCATCTGTCGATCAACTAGGGCCACACCGGGGGTGCGAGGCCGACCTGCGGAGGGCTCGTACCCCGCGGCTCGTGGGAAAGTCGCTTCACGTGGTGCACCGGCCGGCCTCGGAGATCTTCGGATGGTTGTGTGTCCGGGTCACTGTCTATGGCGGTGAAGATGTTGTTGAATTCGCGTTGACTGGTGCTCTGTGCTCCGCTGTTTGTCGCCACGAGTCGGTGTTCGACTTGCCATTGGTCCGTGGCCTGATGCGCCCTGCTTGGCATCTGCGACAGCACGGCATTGCAGTACGTCTTCGCCGCCCATCCCGAACGGCAGCGCGAAGTTATCCGGTCAGCTCCACCCTGGCAGCCCTCAGTTGGTGCGGTATGCCGAGAGGATTTCCATGGCTTGGTCGGCGCCGTGGTGCAGGACGGTGAGGTCGTCTTCGGTGAAGGTGCGCGGTGCGACGTCGATGATGCAGTGCGCGCCGAGAACGTGGCCGCTGTCGTCGATCAGTGGTACACCGGCGTAGCTGCGGACACCGATCATGTCCAGCAGCGGGTTGTCGGCGTGGACGGCGTCGGTGGTGGCGTCGATGAGGCAGTACGGGCGGCCGGCGAGCACGGTGTGGGTGCAGAGCGCCCATTCGGCCGGGGTACCGAGTGCCTCGTCGATCCAGCCGGTGACGCCGTGGGCGCCGAGGAGGAACTGGGCGCTGTCGAGAACCATGGAGACCAGCGAGATCGGCGCGTTCAGCTGGTGGGCGCTGTGCGCGGCGATGGCCTCCATCCGGGCTTTTAGCCCGGGGTGGAACAGGCCGTAGCGGGCCAGCTGGCTCATCCGGGCCGGCTCACCCAGCCGGGCGAACAGGTCGGTCGTCGTGTTCATGCGGCGCTCCTGGTGGTGGTGGCCGTGTTGGTGTGTGCGGCGAGCCGGATGCCGATGGCGTGCGCGCACAGCCTGCTGACCGGGTCGAGGGCGGTCATGGCCCGCAGTAGCTGCGGTAGGGCGTCGTCGCTGGTCTCGTGACCGGTGAGCTGGCTGGTGCGCAGCAGCTTCGCCCAGATCGGGGCTGCGGCGTCGCCGTGTGAGCGGTGGACCGCGTCGCGGGCGTCGGCCATGCTAGGCCGCCGCAACCCGGCGGGTTCGGTCGCGTCGGCGGCCGGACTGATGGAGGAATGCGCGGCCGTCCCGCACGGTGATGCCGACGCGGTGGTCGGGGCGGGCGGCAGGGTGACCGTGACAGTGGTGCCGCCGCCGGGGGTGTCGCGAAACGACAGGGTGCCGTGGTGCGCCGCGATGATGCGCTGGCAGGTGGCCAGTCCGATGCCGGTGCCTTCGACGTCGGTGTGTACGCGGGTGAACAGTTCGGTGACCTTGGCCCGGTCGGCGGGCGGGATCCCGCGGCCGTTGTCGGCCACGCTGATCGACTGAATTCCGCCGGTGAGAGCGGAGCTGATCCGGATGGTGCTGCGCCGTTGCGGGTGGCGGTACTTCACGGCGTTGCCGATCAGGTTCTGCAGCAGTACCCGCAACTGGGTGGCGTCGCCGATGACGGCAGGGAGCTCGTCGACGTCGATGCGGGCGTCGGCGGCGGTGATCGCGTCGTGCAGGTCCTCGAGTACCTGCCCGGTGATGTCGGACAGTGCCACCGGGACGAAATCGGGAGCGCCACTGACGGCGGCGTGCGCCAGCACATCTTCGATCATGCGCCACATCCGGGTACTCGACGACATCACACGCTGCAGCATCCACGTCGCAGTCTCGTCGTCCGCGACGGCGGGTACCTCGGCCAGCGAGCTGATGAAACCGAGCACACCGGTCAGCGGGTTCTTCAAATCGTGGCTGACCTGCCCCGCGAACTGCTGCAACGCGGTGTTTGACCGCAGCAGTTCCTGATGAGTGGCCTCCAACTCGGCCAGGGTCTGTTCCCGGTCGCGCAAAGCCTCGGTGAGCAGGCCGGAGTGCCGGCGCAGCTCCAGCACGTCGACGACCATGCGCGCCAACCGGTCCAGCCCGGCACGTTGCACCGCGGTCAGCTCCCGGACCTCGGTGTCGAACACGCACAACGTGCCGATCACCTGGCCGTCCCCGACGCGGAGCTGGCTGGCCGCGTAGAGACGAATGCTGTCCATCGTCCCGTCAACGTGCGGGTTGTCGGCGAATCGCGGGTCGGTGCTCGCGTCGGCGAGCACCACCGCGGCCGGCTCCAGGATGCTGATCGTGCACATCGAGTCACCCCGGTCACACACCTGCGGCGCCATGCCTACCGCGGCGACCTGATGCTGATACTGCGCTGCCGTGATGTTGACGACCGCCCGCGCGGTGCCGCACACATCCGCCGCCAGTTGCGCGATCAGCTGCAGATCCGGTTCCGGGGCGCCGTCGACGATGTCGTACGCCGCCAGCGCCGCCAGCCGTGCGTCCTCGTCCGCTGGCACCGGGAACGGACGCCGGCTGGTCACGATGTCGGTCACAGGCACTCCTGAACACGTCGGGGACCTACACGATCGACCGCGGCACCCACTGACATGAGAAAACCCCCACCGGCTGGGTATCGACGTCATCACGATCGTCACCCCGGTCCGTGGCGAGCACCCCGGCCATGCCACCGGACCGCGCCGGCCGCACCGTCCTGGTCGTCGAGGACGAACCCGCACTCGCCCGCATCGTCGCCTGGATCCTCACCGAAGGCGGATACCACGCCGTCGTCGCCAACAACGGCCCGAGGCCCTCGGCCTCGCGGCCTGGCACCACTGCGAGTCGGTAACAGAACGGCTCTTTCGCACGCCCGGCAATAGCGGAAGCGATCGGCTTCCTGTAGCGGTCCGCTCTTGCTTAGGCGTCGCCGCCCTACGGGCGGCGGCTTCCGGCTGTCCGGTGCAACCACCCTGGCCGGGTGGCCCATGCGTTGATCAACCGGTCGGCCGGAAAGTGCCCGGGAGTCACCTGTACGCGCTCATCACACCTCACAACGCGATTGTGTACTTAACAGACAAATCATACGTTTCAGTGGCACGCCGGATCCGGCTCACAGCGGCCGGTCAACCGCATCCACACTTCGTATAGGGGCTTGTCATGCTCAACGCCATCGTCACGGGAACCACACTGCTCGCCTCGCTCGCGGCGACCGTCGTGCCGGCAGCCGCGGCGCCCGCGCCGCTGCCGGTCGACAAGATGGTCATCGACGTCGTCTCCGCCAACGGCTCCGGCTGCCCGCTCGGCACCGCGGACGTGATCGTGTCGCCGGACAACAAGGCCTTCACCGTCACCTACAGCGAATTCACCGCGCAGGTCGGTGTCGGCGCGAAACCGCTCGACTTCCGCAAGAACTGCCAGCTCGGCCTGAACGTCGACGTCCCGCAGGGCTACACCTACGCCATCGCCCGCACCGACTACCGCGGCTTCGCCCGCCTGGAGAAAGGCGCGTCAGCGACGCAGTCCTCGTTCTACTACTTCCAGGGCGAGGCACAGACCCATCGGTCGCGCCACAACTTCACCGGCCCGGCCGACGGCGACTGGCAGCGTACCGACAGCATCGGCATCAGCTCGGTGTCGTTCCTGCCGTGCGGTGAGCAGCGCTACCTCAACGTCAACACCGAGCTCCGCGTCAACGCCGGCTGGTCCGACAAGAAGAAGACCACCAGCTTCCTCACCATGGACTCCACCGACGGCAACCTCGACACCGTTTACCACGTCGCCTGGAAGAAGTGCTGACACGCCACCCTGCGGGGGCCCTTCGTACCGAAGCTCCATGCCCGCCTCCTCGGACGCGCACCGCCCTCCCCAATGGCGGTGCGCGTCAATGGCGGCGGCAACGTGCCCCAGTTCCTCGGTTGGCCCGCCGGACGGGTGCTCGAGCGAGGTCCTCAGCTGACGGACGGAGGATGCGGGAAGGACATCCGGACCGAGGTGAGGCCGCCGCTGGTGTCGGTGGCCAGGATGTCTGCGGCCTGCCGTGCCGCCCACAGGCCCATCGGGTCCCTGGGCTGCTTCGGTGGACGGTAGCCGGCGTCGGGCGGGATCCGCCGGCCGCCGTGATCGTCGGCCTGCACGACCAGGTTGGTCTCGTGCCGCCACGCCCGCACTCGCACCGGCGTGCGGCCGTGCCCGAGTCCGTTGGTCACCACCTCGTTGACAGCGACCAGGACCTGCGCGAGCGTCGCCTGCGGGAGATGGTGCGCGGCTGCCCACCGGCCGAGCGTCGTCCGGCACGTGGTCAGCTCGGACAGATCACACACGACGGTGTCGACCTCAACATGCGGCGGGACCGGCGCCAAGGGCCGCAGCCGATCATTCAGGAACTGTCCCGGCGGAACATAAGTCGCATTGGGCAGGCAACCCCGCTCGGTCCATTCCTCGCTGTGAACCTGGCGCATCTCCTCGATCACCCCGGCCGGATGCGTGCGCTGATCGTAGACGCAGGTCAGTGGGGAGCCGAAGGCTGGAAAGATCTCGTTGTAGAACGCCTCGTAGGGCAGGTAGGCGGTCAGCCGCTCGCCCGCGTACCCGGGCTCACCGAAGACGTGCACCCGCCGACCGTGGGCTGATTGCTCACGCAGATGGCGCATAAATCCGCTGTAGGCGAGACCGAGCTGCCGGTAGAACTGTTCTTGAGCGCCCCACTCGAGGCGATCGGCGGCATCTCCGAGGCCCTGCCGCAACACCCGTTCGGTGTGCGCACCGACCACCAGCAACACTGGTTCACCGCCGGCCGCGTGCCGTCGCAACACCGGCACCAGCACTTTGTCCAGGGTGTCATCCGCGTCGATCACCAGGACACTGTGGTGGCATCGTAAGCCGTCGAGCTGGGCAGTCATGAGGGCTCCTCATGGGTCAGCACGAGACCGGGAAGTTCCTCGAACCCGCAAAGCTCCAGGGTTATCGTCATCCACGGTGAGCACCGAACACGTACGACGGTGTTCGCACTGAGCGCGGCGGCCCCGAACCGTGCCAGCATCCGGACACCGCCCGCGTCCAGGAACGTGACCGACCGGCAGTCGATCACGGTGACCGGGCCGGAGATTAGCGGGAGGACTCGCTGCTCGACCAGGGAAACGTTGGCAGAGTCGATCTCCCCGCCGAGCCGAACTTCGGCGCTCGCCCAGACCAACTCGCAACCGCCGAGAACCTCGGATTGTCGCTCCACATGCGTCGCCGCCGTCGTCTATCGTCCAACATCAACGCCATTAAGGCGCACATATCAGCATTGACCCCAGGCGAGCCCGCCGCAAGGGGTCAGGCCCGGCCGCGCCGCCGCCGTCGTTCTGCTGTTCCCGGAGAGGTTCTGACTGCCGGCTGGATCCTCGTCATCACCCTGATCGTTGCGCCGGGGATGGTTTACCGGCCGTTCGGTGGCCACCTGTACCGGGTGGTCACCGGGGCGCGCAGCAGCATCGGCGAGCGGGGCGTCTACCGCCTGGTCGGCGTGAACCCGTCAGCGGAGCAGAGCTGGGGCGTCTACATCCGCCGCGTGCTGGGGTCAGATGTCGAGGTCTTCCACCGAAGGCTCGTCCCGGATGGTCCGCAGCGCCAGAGCGTAGAGCTCTGCCGGTAGCAGCGGTTCAAGCTCTTCGGCGGTGTCGACGACGGTGAAGACGGCCTGTGCCGGGGTGCGCATCCACGCCTGATCGGGAGACCAGTCGCCGACCCAGCCGCGCCATCCGGTCGACCACTTACGGCTGTGCTCGGCGTTGGGTCCCACCGGCGTGTGCAGTTCGGAGTGGGAGTGGTGCACGGCGAAGCGGCCCTTGCTGGTTCGAAACAACGAGTAAGTCTCGTCGCCCTCGTTGCCCGACGTGGTCCACTCGCCGAGGGCGACGCCCAGGAACCGCTTGATCGAGGAATTGCCGAGACCGACCTTGACGGTGATCTCGTCGAACCCGGACCGTTTCGCCTGCTCTAACTCGACCAGGCGGCGGAGTGCCGTGACGATGGCGCCGGACAGGTTCCCCCCGGTCAGTTCCTGAGCCTGCTGCAGCAGCGGGAGGTCGTCGTCGGCAATGTAGATGGTCTTGTTCGGCATTCATCTCACCTCTGGACACGAGTGTACTCATACGTGTACTACTGCGTACATGCATACGTACATAGATACACCGCCGTGCCCGGTCGAGGTCGAGGATCTCGCTGTCGCCTACGGCAAGGTCACCGCCCTGGCCGGCCTCAGCCTGCGGATCGACGCCGGCACGGTCATGGGCGTCCTCGGGCCCAACGGCGCCGGCAAAACCACCTTGATCAGGGTGCTCTCCACGCTGCTGCATCCGAGCAGGGGCACGGCACGAGTGATGGGTCACGACGTCGTCCAGGACCCGTTGCCGGTTCGCCTGGCCATCGGGCTCGCCGGACAGTACGCCGCCGTCGACCAGGAACTGACCGGCCGGGAGAACCTGGAGATGATCGGGCGCCTGTACCGGCTGCCCCGCGCCGAGGCCCGCCGCAGGGCCGGTGAGGTTCTCGAGCGCTTCGATCTGACCGCGGCGGCAGACCGGCGCGTCGGCACCTACTCCGGTGGCATGCGACGCCGGCTCGACCTGGCCGCCAGCCTCACCGGCCGTCCACCCGTGCTGCTGCTCGACGAGCCGACCACCGGCCTCGACCCGCGCTCGCGACAGGAGCTCTGGGCCATCGTGGACGAGTTGCGCGCCGAGGGCACCACCGTGCTGCTCACCACGCAGTACCTGGAGGAAGCCGATCGGCTCGCCCAGCGCATTGCCGTCGTCGACGCCGGAACGGTGATCGCCGAGGGCACCCCGGCCGAGCTCAAGGCCGGCGTCGGCACCGACGTCCTGCGGATCCGGCTACATGAGCCGGCCACCACCGCCGCTGCGGCACCGCTGCTGGCGGACCTCGCCGCCACCGGAACCACCGTCGGCGCCGACTGCCCTGCCGGCGAACTGACCGTACGGGTCACCCGACCGGACGCCTCCGCCGAAGCGCTCCGGCGGCTGGACCACCGGGGCCTGCACGTGGCCACGATCCAACTGACCCAGCCCAGCCTCGACGACGTCTTCCTGACCTTGACCGGCCGGACCACCACCTCGCCCGCCCTCGCCGAGGAGCTCCGATGACCACAGCCACCACGACCCGCTCCGGCCTGGCCGCACGCTCCGGCCGGCAGCGGCTGACACCCGCCGCCGTGCTGCGCGACAGCCGCGTGCTCGCCGCCCGCCAACTGCGTAAGACTCTGCGCCGGCCGACCTACATCGTCTTCTCGTTCATCCAGCCCGTCATCTTCGTGCTGCTGTTCCGCTACATCTTCGGCGGCGCCATCGACACCGGCGCCACCTCCTATGTCAACTTCCTGATGCCCGGCATCATCGTCCAGACCGCGGTCTTCGGCGCTCTGGTCACCGGCATCGGCCTGACCGAGGACCTCGGCAGCGGCGTCGTGGACCGCCTGCGGTCGCTCCCGATCGCCCGGTCAGCGGTGCTGCTGGGCCGTACCGCCGCCGACCTGATCATGAACGTATGCACCCTGATCGTCATGATCGCCGTCGGCCTGCTCGTCGGGTTCCGCCCCACCGGACCGGCCTGGCAGCTGGGCGCAGCGTTCCTGCTGGTGCTCACTTTCTCATTCGTCTTCTCCTGGATCAGCGCCTGGATCGGACTGTCGGTGCGCAACCCCGAGACCGCCCAGTCGGCGGGCTTCATCTGGGTGTTCCCGCTGACGTTCGCCTCCTCAGCCTTCGTCCCGACCGACACCATGCCCGGCCCGGTCCGGATGTTCTCCGAGCACAACCCGGTCACGCTCGTCGTCGACGCGGTCCGCGGCCTGGCCATCGGTGGCCCCCCACCAGCCGGACCCGCAGCCGGCGCGCTGCTCTGGCTCGCGGTTCTGCTGCTTGTCTTCGTACCGCTCACGGTGCGCGCGTTCCGCCGCGCCTGACGGCCCGTACCCCGATGCGCGTATGCCCCACGTGTGAACCTGCGTAATGCGGGTCCACCTCGTTGAAATGCCGTTGAAGGACGAGCCACGGTGACATGCCTCCCGGCAGGTGATCTTCGAGGTGGACCCGGACGAACCGGTGCAGGCGGCCCGCCGCCGGGCAGGCGACGGATGTTCCGGCGCGATCCGTCTTGGCCAGGCTGTCGGGGTCGAACCGAACTCCCTCCGGCCTTGCGCTGAGAGCGGCGTTGTCGTACTGAGTCTGCGATTGCTCTTGGCCCACCGATGCCGCCGGAGCGGCCGGCGGCGCCACGGTCGCCGCGTCGATCGTGATCCTGATCAAGGTGCTGTGCCTGGTTGCGGGTCACCAGGCACAGCACATCCGGTCCGCACTGCGTGGCCGGCCATCGACGGCAGGTCTGTTCCCGGAGGGAACCGGTGCAGCGACTACCGGTTCGCCGGGTGCGATGACCTGCTCATGATGTTGTCGCGCCGTTCGGTGAACCAGCGCATTACGTCCAGGGCTTGTGCTGCCGGATCCGGGATCGGCTAATTGAGTCGGCTTGGAGCACGGTTGCTGCGTTTCCGCTAGTCCGTTTCTCCAGGCCGCTCGCCGAACCTGCCGTACGCGTCTCCGCGCAACGGGCTCTCCACGGTTGCTCTCGTCACGCGCTGTCGGGTGCGGGCCAGGGGTGGGGCCAGCCACCACCACGACAGCGTCGAGGTACGGATCATCGACCACGGGGCCCGAGGGAACGGAACGCTGGTGATCTTGGCGGCGGGCTGGGTTCCGGAGATGGCCACTCAGCGCGGGCACCGTCGGGTAGGCATGGGCGGGGAAGGTCATACTGGCGCGGTGCTTAGTGCGGCTCTGCGGTCTGTGCGTCAGCGGCTCCGACGGCGGTTGATGGTTTTGGTGGCACTGGTAGCGGTGGCGTGGGTAGCGACGAACGTGTGGCTGATCGCGAGTGCGCCGTTGGAGGGCGAGCCGTCGCCGCAGGCGCTCGCCGCCCAGGTCCGGGCGGCGGTGGTGGCGCGGGATGTGGACGCCGTACGGCGGCTGGTGGTTGATGCCCCCGAGGACGACGAGGTTCTGGCTGCGATGTTGCGGTCCGCGTCGTGCGGCGGCGCGAGTCCTACGGTCGCCGTGGTGCAGCGGCAGCAGGCGATGATGTTGGAGCTGGCTGCCGGGTCGGGGTCGTGCGGCATGCTGCCGATCGCTGAGCACGATGGCCGGTGGCTGGTCGATCTGTGGGCCGCCGCGGTGCGCTGAGACCTGCCGGCTCGCACGGGTGCCGCATGGCGGCCTGGTGGCCGGGTCAGAGCCAGCCGGCGCGGCGCAGGATGCGGTACAGCACCACCGCGCTGATGAGCATCAGGGTCAGTACGCCGGGGTAGCCGTAGCGCCATTCGAGTTCGGGCATGAACGTGAAGTTCATCCCGTAGACGCCGGCGATGGCGGTCTGCATGGCGGCGATGGCGGCCCATGAGGCGATCTTGCGCATGTCGTTGTTCTGGTCGATGGTGACCTGTCCGAGGCGGGCTTGCAGGATCGAGGCGAGCAGTTCGTCGTAGCTGGTGATCTGTTCGACGACGCGGGCGTGGTGGTCGGCGACGTCGCGGAAGTAGCGGCGGACCTCCTTGGGCAGCTGGTGGCTGTGCCCGTCGACGATGCCGCCGAGAGGGCGTTGCAGGGGCAGCACGGCGGAGCGGAATTCCAGCAGTTCGCGTTTGAGCTGGTAGATGTGTTCCACGCCGATGCCGGGAGTGCGGGTGAACACAGCCGCTTCGACGGCGTCGAGGTCGGTTTGGACGGCGGCGGCGATGTCGACGTAGGCGTCCACGATCCGGTCCACGACAGCGTGCACCACCGCCCACGGTCCTTGCGCTAGCAGCGCCGGTCCGGCTTCCAGATCGGTGCGCACGGACGTGAGTTCTCCGACGCTGCCGTGCCGGATGGTGATCACGAAGTCGCCGCTCACGAAGATCCGCACGGTGCCGGTGTCGACGACCTCGCTGGTCTCGGTCAGCTCGGCGTGTTCCACGTACTGGGCCGCACGCAGGACGAGGAAGGAGACGTCCTCGTAGCGTTCCAGCTTGGGCCGGCGTTCCTGCTGCAACACGTCCTCGACGGCTAGAGGGTGCAGCCCGAAGACGGCGGCGATCTCGGTCAACATGGCTTCGTCGGGCTCGTACAGGCCCAGCCAGACGAACGCATCCGGTTCCCGACGGGCCCGCTCGTACAGGGCAGCGATATCCGGAGCCCCGGGCAGCCGGACGCCGTCCCTGTACAGCCCGCAGTCCACCAACGCCGGCCGCCGCGCCCCGGTCTCCGGCGCAGCAGCCGGGACCGTCTTGTCGCCGCCTGACGTCGCGGCCGCCAGACGGCGCCCGAGTGCTCCCCTCACGACGGCTTTCTCCTTCGGTCCTTCGCCGGCATACCCGAGGCCGTCCGAAGCCCCGGCACCGCACCATCTGGGCCCGGCCTCCGTCACGGCTGGCCCACGCACCTTAACCGGCCACCTCGGCCGTGACGCTGCCACGGCCCGGCCGCCTCACCCCATGATCGGACCGTTTGCCCGATCTGTGGGCCTGTCACGTCTACGGTGTCCCTCTTCCGCGAGTGTCCAACGCGTGGTCCAGCAGGGGCCAGGCGGGTGGAGGTTCCCGGTGCCGGCGGTTCGCCGTGCAGTGAGACCGGTATGACTCCGCTCCGTCGCGTACGCCAAAGGCCTCACCTGCTGCCCTGGCTGACGAGAACACCGCGATCACTCTCGTGCCGACGAGAGTGTCCTCGTTCGGGTGCCGCGAACTATTGCGCCGACCGGACCTCAGCAATATCGGAACGGCGCGCCGACAATCGCAGTTCTCCGTTGGGCATGAAATCTATGGTTACTGCTTCAATTACGGAGCCCATCTCAGGAAAGTCTGAAGGTGTCGGATGCTCCGGACGAGCCTCCGCAAGCAGCGCGAAGTCGATGAACGCTGGTACTCGTGCCGCTGGGTCGACAATTTCAACATCCACACCGAACCGGCCACGGTGAGCCGTCACCTCGCAGGCCACGGCTTGAAACTGAGTCAACCCCGCCCTTTCCATTCCCATGCTCGGCTGCCCACCCCGACACCCTCTCATGCCGATGAGAGTGCGTTTCCGCGTGGCAATTCGTTGCCAGGGCGGCATCAACTCGCAAGCCTTCACCTCGGGGACAGCACGGGTGCATTTCTCAGGTCGTTCTGAACGTCAGCACCAATTAGGGTGCCGATTGATTCAGTCGTCCCGCGCCAACGTGGCGACCCAGGATTGCCCGGCATCCAGACTTGCGGGTTGTCGTAACCCACTGCCGACGATCGCTGCGTCAGTAGAGCGCGGTATGCCTGGTGCGGTTCCGTGAATCTGTCCATGAGCGGGAGCCCTTGGTTTTGGACTGCTTTCGCAGCATCGGCTATACAGTCGTCCAAGTTCGATCCGTCCGGTAGTACGTACCAGATGTCCGGGCGGTCGGGGCCGGCTTTGCCGTAGGGATGGAAAAACGGCTGCCGCACAGACTTACCCAGGATGAAGCGGAAGGTGCAGTGGTACTCCTTCGGTCTCGTGGTCGCGATCTCCTCCGCGCAGGCGTAGAAGACGGCGGCTTCGACACCGAAGGAGAACGTCGTACACCCGATCCCATCTGCGGTGTAACTACTGAAGGATCCCACCACAAGATGATCAATAGTGTCGTCGTGACTCCGCCACGCCCGACGCCCAGTAAAGCTGTGAAAGCCCGCATCGCGAAGCAGCGGCCGGATGCGCTCCCGAACTGCCTGATCGACCCGCTTACCGTCCATAGGCCCTGCATAGTGCGTGCCAGCTGACGGTGGCAGCCGAATGGCGATAAGGCCTGAAGTTACTCACATGCCGCTGATCGCGCTCCCGCGCGGGCGGGGCCCGGGGCGACCAGGCTGGTGACCAGTACGCTTCATCGGTGCCGGATGACGAACTCGCGATCAAACTCACCAGAGACCAGGCTCTCGTGCTCTCCGACTGGCTCGACCGGATGATGGGCACCGCGGCGTTCGACAACCTCGTCAACGAGGAGCGCGCGGTCTGGTCTCCGCTATACTCGATCGCTGGCACGCTGGACAAGTCGCTTGTCGAGATTTTTATGCCGGACTATTCCGGCCGCCTTCACAACGCCCGCGAGCGGCTGCTGGATAGCCTCGGTGATATCGGTAGGCCGCCTACCGAGCAGTGACAGGTGGCCAGCGTCCGAGACATCCTCTTCTGGCACCCCTCTGTGTCAAGAGGCGGTGAGGAGCGGTGTTCTAGGCTGGGGTTCGGCGGGTCCGGGAAGTGACTTCTCCGAAGTGTCGATCTTGGGGTTTGGGTCGGCCGCGCTGGATTGCAGAGTCGCCCCCGCTTGTCCTCCCGGGCCCGTCGCCAGCCGTTTGGCGTCGGCGACCATCCGTTTGTAGACGATGTCGGACAGGCGTCGTTTCAGTGCCCGCATCGCTTCCATCGTGGTCTTGCCTTCGGCGAGTTTGCGCCGGTAGTAGCGGCGGCCTTCAGTGTCGTTGCGGAGTTGGACGACGGCCATGATGTGCAGGACCCGGTTGATGCGCCGGTTCCCGGCCCGGGACAGCCGGTGCCGGTTCTGGTCGCCCGATGAGGCGTCGATGGGTGCGGTGCCGTTCCAGGAAGCGAAGTGGCCGCGGCTGGTGAAACGGCTGACATCACCGATGTCGCCGATCAGGCGGGCAGCGCCGGACGGGCCGATGCCGTGCAGCTCTTGCAGCCGGCTACCGGTCGACGTGATGAGTTCGGTCAGCTCCTGGTTCGCGACTTTGATCTTCTTGTCGACGGTCACGAGTTCGTGGATGAGTTCGGAGGCGAGCCAGCGGCGGGTCTTGCCGGCGACGTCGCGTGGCCGGACGGTGTTGAGCAGCGCCCGGGCTTGCTGGGCGGACAGGAATTTCTTCGCGCCGCCGGGGATCAGTTCCAGCAGTAGGTGATGCAGCCGGGACACGATTTCGGTGCGGGCGCGGCCGAGCTGGTCACGGCGGTCGACGAGCAGGCGTAATGCCACGGTGGTGTCGTCGACGGTGACCTGCCGCAGGGCGGGGGTGCGCAGGGCGACGACGGCGACGCTGTGGGCGTCGACGGGGTCGGTCTTGCGGCCTTGTCCGGTGGAGAAGACCCGGGCCCGGGCCGACAGCTTCGCGGGCACGTCCAGGACGGTCTCGCCGTCGGCGACCAGGCGCTGGGCGACGTGCCGGCCGATGCCGTTGCACCCTTCGACGGCCCAGATCCGGTCGGTGTGCCGGCGGCCGGCGGCGAGCATGGCCTGGTAGCCCGGCGTGTCGGTGCCGAACCGGCCCTTGTCCAGGACCCGTTCGCGCTGGTCGATGACCTCAATGGTGGCGGAGCGTTTGTGCGGGTCTACGCCGATGATGACTTGGCCCATGTGGCTGCCTCTCCCTCGAACCGACAACGTGTCGGCGGGAGGGCAGCGCTACTTTGAGCTGGGCATACCCCTCTTGAGCCACTCCGCGCCGCGGTGACCGGCAGGCGCATGCCAGATGAGAGTCACACCAAACCAGCGATGGACAGCCGCGAGCGAGCGATCCCACCGGTCACCTCGACCAAGCCTGGCCGGGCTGCGGTCGTAGATCAATGAAACAAGTAGCCGCGAGTCGCGCGCCTTGGATCGTCACGGAGGCCTGCGTCGGTGGGTGTGCGGTCGGGCGAAGTCGGGCGTGGCCATCGAGTCTTGCCCGCAAGCGTCATCCGGTGAGAACTCGCTGGCGTTCACGCCAAGATCTCCTAGCCTTCGGCTCATGACTTCTCCATTGCGTGCCATCGTGCTCATCAAGGTCAAGCCGGGGCGCCGTGCCGAACAAGAGGCAGCATTCGCGGCGCTGGCTCCGGTGGTGCGTGCCGAGCCCGGCTGTCTGCGCTATGACCTGCATGCCGTCGAAGGCGAACCAGATCGCTTCGTATTGATCGAAGAATGGATTTCTTCGGAGGCATTGCAAGCCCACGACGACTCGGAGCACATGCGCAAGGCCGATGCCGCGAACGGGGCGTTCCGGTCAGGGCCAGCTGAGGTGCTTCTCCTGGAATCGACGCCTGTCGCGTAAGGGGGGTATGCCGTCGGGGGGGTCACCCCGGATGATGACCTTGCCTCCGGTGAAACCGCAGATACCGACATGCTCTTCTAGCCGCCGTCCGGGCACTCGATACCGTTGCAGTGTCGCTGTCGGGATATGTTCTCGTGGATGACCACCCGTGAGGGCCGCCCGTTGCTCTACTTGGACGTCGATGGCCCGTTGATCCCGTTCCGCGCCCGACCCACCGAGCACGGGCCCACCTCGAGGACCGCCACAGTGCCAGGGCAGGCTTCGGGTAACCCGCTGGTAGACCGTCTCGACCCTGCGGACGGGCGCAGATTGATGGCGTTGGGATGCCAGTTGATCTGGGCCACGACCTGGATGGCTGACGCGAACGAAATCGTCGCGCCTCGGCTCGGACTGCCGGAACTGCCTATCGTCGACTTCCCGGACGACGAAAGCCCCCAGCACGGGCTGCACTGGAAGACGAAGCCTCTCACCCAGGAAGCAGGTGACCGCCCGTTCATTTGGCTCGACGACGAGATCACCGACACCGACCAGCGATGGGTCCGCACCCATCATCAGGGACCGGCTCTATTGCACCGCGTCGACCCGCTCGTCGGCCTCACCGACGCCGACTTCGCCGCGATCCGCCGGTGGCTTACAACTCGATAGCAGGGGCTCAAGAGTTAACTCTCATGCCGCTGATAGCGCTTGCTGCGCGCGACGGCGCGGACCGCGCGCGATCATCAGAGAAACGGATCCCAGATCCAGCGGGCTGATGCCCGCGTCGAGGTGAATGTGGGCACCGTTCGCGGCGTGGGCATCAGCGAGCGAGGCGCATCCGGGCAAGGTCGTGGAGCCCCGCAGAGTCGTCGGAAGCCTCCACCGACCCGTTCACCACTTCCACGGTGACGGTCCCGCCCTTAGCAGGAGCCACGACTCCGGCTGGCGGGTCGTAAACCTGCACAGGGAGAGTTCGGCCTGATGGGCATCAGCCTCCCTCATTGCATACCGTTGACGCTCCTGGCCGCAGGCAGTCGAGTGAAATGCTGGGGCCCGATGGCTGCGCGGCTATCGGTTGCGGGATGGCCCCTGAGCCCCGATGTAGGCATCGACCGTCGGACAGGACTCCGACGGGGCCCATCGGTGCAACGCCTTGTCCCATGCGAACGAATGAGACGAGACATCCCCGGGCCGCTCGGAGCCGAACCCCGTAGACGATGTCGTACTCCGGTGACTCTCCGACGTACTCGGCCAGCCGGACATCGGCATCGAGATAACCCAGACGGTGCAGCGAGTCGCGGACCAGGGCGACATCCGACGCGGTGCCCGATCGCGGTCGTGAACACGAGAAGCGGTCCGTGCATATCGCTGCGGTCACCCCGCTGTTGATGGTCTCCGCCTCGGACCTGGCCGGCAGCGTGCCCGAGAATTGACTTCGGTCAGGATCGTGAGCGAGCAGGTATTCGCAGTCTTTCGCATCCTGATTCAGGATCGCTTCCTGCAAGACACGGGGATCGACTGGCCCTCCTTCGACGAAAGAGCCCCTCAACGTCCCCGGTGTGCAACTCGTCGGACGAGGTGGAACTTCGCTGGACGTGCTTGCGGGCATCGAGCGGGATGCCGGATGCCACAGCAACGCCGTGGCGGCTACCCCTGCGATCGCCAACAGGGTTACCGCGGCGGGGAAACCGAAGCTGCGGGATTGGCTGGCCTCACCGCCGAAGACGAACACGAGGCCACGCTAGCCACTTCAGGGTGCGGCAACGGTTGCCGACAGGTAGCGAGCCTGGTCCGACAGAGGCATCACTCCGTGATGCGCCGTGCGCACCATTGCCAACAAAAGTTGCACCCAAACGCACTGCGAGAAGGACCCCTGCCAACTCTCAATCGCAACGCGCTCACATGCCGCTGACCGGGCACGTTAGCCAGCGGCGAGCCGTCACACTGCGTGCCCGACGTTCCGTATTATCCGGTGTCCTGAACTGAGCCGATCGTGCACACCAGCCAGCGGCGGCCCGTCACGCTCGGTGGTCGCCAGCATGCCTGCCCGAGCCGGCGTGCTGAAGTAGCCGAAGAGCGGGCGTCTGGTGCCTCGGCTACTTCACCGTGCGGAAGGCCTCTGCCACTGTCCGGGCCTTGCCACTTCGCTTTCACCCCGGGCCAGCGGGCTAGCTAACCCGGTGTACCAGTAGCGGTGGCCTTTCGCGCCGGCGCCGGAGATCCGCTGCCATGCCTGTTTTGGTAGGCCGGCTGCGATGTGGTCGGCCCGTTGGATGCCGAGGCCGGTCGGTGCCCGGTGTGAGCAGGGGACCGCGAGGACGTAACCCAGCCGGTGGTCGCGCAGGGCGGCGGCCAGGGCGGGGTCGCCGCCGTAGGCTTCGTCGCCGGTGACCCACCGGCATGGCAGGTCGCCGGCTACCGCTGTTTCGATCAGACGTCGTGCCAGCTGCGGTTTCGTGGCGAAGTCGACGGTGTCGGGGATCCCGGCGCCAGTTCTGCGTTGTGGGTCGTCGGTCCAGGCTTTCGGCAGGTAGAGAGCGACATCGACCAGGGTGTGACCGTGCGGTGAGGCATAGGAGAGATGCACGGCGAGCTGGCAGTTCCCGATCTTTCCGGCGGTGCCGGAGTACTGCCGTGGGACGCCGACGGTGTGACGGCCCTTCTTCAGATCGCCGGTTTCGTCGATGACCAGGATCGCGTCCGGATGCCCGAGTCTGCGGGCGACGAAGTCACGAACGTCGACGCGCACGAGGGTATCGTCCCAGCTGGCTCGGCTGATCAGGTCTTGCATGCCGCCGGGGCCGTCGTCACCGGCGTGTTCCGCGATCGTCCAGCAGTTCTTCGTCGGCAATGGAGCGAGCAGCCCCGACATGAAGTTCCGTACTCGACGTCGTGGTTCCGGCCGGGCAAAGCGTGCCTCGATCGGGTCCATCAACTCGCCGAACAACTCTGACCATCGCTGAGCGTCTACCCTGTAGGCGGCAGCCACCGCCGTTTTTGATGTCGTCACAACCATCGAGACTCGACGGTGGCTGCTTGCTGTTCCCGGATAAAACCACACCATCACGGCAGGTCAGAACGGATCTCCTGCTGGAGTACTAGTAGTGCTTTGTCATGATCCGCGTCGTGGGCGTCGTTTCCGTTGTGGGAACGGGGTTCGGCAGGTGGGGCAGGATCCGAGGAGATGGACCAGCAGGAGCTGCAGGCGTCGGAGTACGGCGTAGA
>NZ_JASCTH010000062.1 GCF_030009775.1 Actinoplanes sandaracinus
TCGCTGTTCTGGGCACGTCCACCACCGGGATGCGGGCCAAGGACGTCTGCCTCGCCCTCGACATCGAACCACTGCACAAGAACGTCGAAGGCACCCGCGCCAAGCTGAAACGCCTGGTCAACCGCAAGCTCGTCACCGAGAGCGAGACCGGAATATTCACCCTTGCCCCTAAAAGGACGTAATCTCTATAACCGCCCTCTCAGATTCATCGCCCCTCCCCAGCGGGGGGTGACAACCCGGCCGCCCGGAGCAGGTCACGGACGGCCGGGGCCTATCACCACCGGTCATCCAAGGCTCCAGCGCTCTGACTACCGGCTTCGCCCAGCTTCACAGGCCTATGAAACATTCATGAACCCTCAGAATCAGGACGTCCCAGCACCTCTTTACGTCCAAGAACGCCCTTCTTAAAAAGTGGCGAAACGCAACATTCGGTACAGACATAGCGATGACGCTTGCCCACCAGTGGCGACGGGTTCGAGCGATCGTCCACTGAGGCCGGGATGCTTGCGCTGGCAAACCCAGATGACACGACGGGAGTTGGGCCGCCGATTGCTTCGGTAATTAACGTGCCCTAGTTGCCGATCCGCGCGTACCCTCCGTCCACCGCCAAGGGATGGCACCGCAAGATTGTTCGATTGGGATGCGTCAAGTTGCCGCATCCGCACAGATTTCGGGAAGACGGAGGCTGACATGGGTCGAGCCAGTAGGCGGCGCCGCGAGAAGCGCAGGATGCGCGCTCAGCGGTCGGAGGCGGCGGCCTCGCTGCTCGAAGCCCACGAAGCCGACATTCGTGGAGCCAGAGTGGCACCCACCATCGCGGGATATGAAGCGGTCTCGAGTGACGGACCAGAAGCAGTCCGTGAGGCATTGATCGCACGACATAATGCCCGGATGGTCCGCTTCACCGATCCTCGCAGGGCGGACTTTGCTGGCATCCGAGCTACGCTAGGCGCTGTTGTTCATGCGGATATGGCACTTGCGAGACTTGGAGCTGATAGCAATCGGTTGCCGGCTTCCCCATTCGGCACTAGTCGATCATTCCGAATGGGATGGGCAGACCATTTAAGCTGGGGCCTAGATAGTGTTGTCGCTATTGCACGATTGTCTTTCGCTGGACAAATCGTGGGTGCCGCGATGATTGCACGCCAACAGCTCGAAAGATGGACAGAAAACCTAGCGCACAACACCAGAACTGCGCATCGTCAGGGTGAAACGCGAGCTGAGTTCATTCAGCGTGTATGGGATGTTGAACTCAATCTAGGCGCGCGTAGAAACAAGACTACAAGGGGTCGCATGGATATCCCCTCCAGCCTATGGAGCGGGCGAAGAGCAGGCGCAGTTTTCATCGAGCTGAGCGAATTGATGCACGGTAGAGGCCCTCTTGTAGAAGCGGCTCACTGGGATGCTGCCCATCTTCTAAAGGCATCAGATAACCCCGAAAGTAGCCGTGCAGTGCAGCGGGCATATAGTCTCATCTCAGAGGCCATTGCCATGATCGTCCGACGGATTCGCGTATGTATCCGCAGCTTGGCAACCGAGATCGGAATGCCGTCTGCAGGCAGGCTCGTAGCAGCGCCGGAAATGATCAGCCCTGGCGGCTCAATCCCGCCGCAACCATGGAGCCTGTGGCCGCTAGTGCCGACTACAGGTTTAAGTCCAGAGATCCAAGCAAGGTTCTCAACTGCGAGGAATGACTACCGTGCTGTTAATCAAGGTGAGCGACCGGCGGGCAGGCTTTTCCGGGACGATGAATTCATCGATTTACATTTCTACGCTGCACGCGCGCGATCTGCTGAATCTGCCCTTGAAGCTTTCGAGGAAGAACGAACAATTCTTGGAGACGCCTTTAACCTGGATAGCATGCTCGGGCGAGAATTCCAATATGTAATTCCCTCCGAGATTGCAGGCATCGCTGCTCTGTGGAACCGAGGAACACCGGTCGGAGAGGCTGCAGCGACAGCCAGTACTGCGATTCGCTCCGCCTACTGGCTGTGGCTTGAGGACGACGATCGCGCCATGGGTCTCCTTCGCGTCATTCTTGAACAGGTGGCACGCCTCAGATCATGGCGCCTTAAGGAAGATAAGGCCAGAAGCCTTGAAGTCAATCCTGATGCGACCCCACGCGACTGGCTCGAGTTGGCAGGATTGCGGCGGCTAGGTGCATTCAACTGGGCATTAGGGGAGATGGCGCATTTTCGCAACAAGACTGACTGGCCAGCCGCGCGTGAGATGCTTATTCAATTCCAGCCGGATTACGATGCCAAGAGGTTTCCGGAGTTAACAGGGCGGGGATGGGCACTTGATCAGGCGGCATTTTTGCTATTTCGCGAGGCAACGGAAATCGTTGGCCTCTCTTCTCCAAAACTGAAGATTTCGCTCACAAAGATATACGAACATGGCAGCAAAACGATGCTCGAATCCGAGCGGCAACTCAACACTGTAATGGACAAAGTCTGGATGCTTCGCCGGGAAAGATACTCCGTCGCTCCATTTACAGGGCCTGCTGTCGAGCATGCGCGCCTTTGGTCACTTTTCGGCAAAGGAACTGAATCTCCTCTTTCTGCGGAGAGCGCACTCTTCCATTCGCTGGCGCTCAACCCAGTTGACGAAGAAGAAACCGTGGAGGGGAATACTCGTGATCCTAAAGGAGCGAATATGGACGCAAGCGACTAAGAGTCATTTCATGGCATGCACTAGGGCGCCACTGGAATGAAGGGGCATATCAGCCATCAATGACCTGTCAAAGACAGCTCCTGAAGGTCCACCCGTCTCCGTCACCCAACCGACCACCACGCCGTGTTGGTCCGCCCGGTGACGCCGACACCGCAACGGCACAGATCCTCGGCCCCCCTGTTTCCGGCCGACAAAATCCAGTCGTCGCCCTGCTGATCACGATCGTCATGGCAGTGGGTGAGAGCCGCCAGTGACCACGACCTCGATACCGGCATTCTGGTTACACCGTGGACCGCGACGCCCGCCGGCTCCCTGGCCATCGGCGCCTCGGCGCCGCGGAAGCCGATGACACCTCAGCAATCAGGCGGCCGAGTCAACCTATACGCCGGAATCCTTTCGCTGGCAGCCTCAGAGGCTTATGTGAGGCGATCTGGGGCACCAATATGCGCATTTCCGGGCACATCTTCGAACATCTCTTGCTCGAGTTTATCCACCTCGCGTGCCACATTGGCGGCCTCCTCATACCGACCGGTATCGTCTAGAATTTCGGCGACATCCGCGAGACATTTTGCGAGACGGAACCGGTCACCGCGTTCACGATAGTGTGCTGTGACAGTGTCGAGGGCGTTAAGCGCGTCGTTCGGACGATCAAGTGCCGAATACGCCTGAGCGCAAGCCATCAAACTCTCCGCAGCGCCGTCCTCATCATTCATGGAAAGGTGAAGCGCGATACATTGCTCCAACATCTGCAGCGCAGTAACTGGATCGCCTGTGATCAGGTGAGTCATGGCAATACCTGCTAGGGCATCTACTTCATCTTTTCGGTCGCCGCGCTGACGGCAGATCGCTAATTCCTCCTCGAAGCATTGGCGCGCCTCGGTATGATTCTCCATCAACATCAGTGTGTTTCCCAAGTCATGCAACGCGAAGCCTCGCCGCTGATGGTCGCCCAGATCTCGGTAGATGTGTTCGGCTTGGCGCAATGCGTCGACAGACTGAGGGAAATCTCCCGCGCGTTTACGCACCACTCCTATGCTGTTGAGAGTCCACGCTTCGCCCCATTTATCGCCGACTTTTCGGCGGCGCTGCAAGTCTTGTTCGTAGTATTTGGTCGCCTGCTCATAATGGCCGTGGTCACGGTACACGCAGGCAATGTTGTGCAGCGCGGTTCCGATGTTGGCGTCGGATCCGTTGCCGCGCCATAGATTCAGCGCCTGTTCGTAGTCGTGCAACGCGTCGGTGGTGTGGTGCATATCCTGCAGGACGTTGCCGCGGGCGTTATGCGCCTCAGCCTGCAGAATCGGTTCGCCTGCAGTATTTGCCAGTGCAACGAAACGATTGGCTGTATCCAGCGCTCGGTCAAGTTGGCGGAGATGTTTAAGCGCCTCGACCGTCGATGATAGAAAGATCATCTCAATCTCAGAGCGGCCGCAGTTCTGAGAGCACCGGACGCCGCGTTCCAGCAACGGCAACAGGCTCGACCACTGACTGCGGATCTCTATGTAGCGACGGAGCCAAAGCGTGGCATAGGCTGCATCGGCGATAGCGTTCATGTCCAGCAGCATTTCGACGGCTGCGGTCAGATTCTGCTGATAGGCGTCAAACCAGGCCAGCGCCGATCGTTGCCCACGCGGATCGGTAGCCTCAGTCTCGCATTCCAGCGCTCGGCCTGCGGTCTCCGCGCGGCGAACAAGGTCGCTGAAGACTCGGCTGGTGACGCGATCGACAGCGTCATCGTCTTCATGCTCGGTCAGCAGGTCATGGGCGAATACCCGGACCAAGTCGTGAAGTTGATATCGCCCGTCTGCCTTGACGTGATCAACCAGGCTGAGCCGGGCTAGCTCGCCGAGCCTGCGTTCGACGGTTGCATCGGACGCTTCGACCAGAAGGGCTGCCATCGATAGATCAAAGTCGGGACCAGGTAGCAGGCTGAGTCGACGAAACAGCTGCCGAGTCGCGGCAGGAAACTTGCGCAGCGACAATGAGAAGCTGGCCCGCACGTCTAGGTCACCCACGCAAAGGCGGGCCAGCCGGCGTCGCTCGTCACGTAACTGATCACGCAGATACCCGATCGTCCAACCATGCCCGGCAAGGATGTTGCCTGCAATTCGCAGCGCCAGAGGGAGATGTCCGCACAGATCTGCGACCTCCGTCAATGCCGACGGTGCGCTCTGAGCCTGCTCACCGGCGATGTTCGCTAGCAGATCCTGCGACGCCTGGCTTTCCAGCGAATCTAGCTGGATTCGGGTAGCGCCGCTAAGGCCGAGTAGATCGGAGCGGCTGGTGACGATAACGCGGCAACGGACCCCCGTAGGAATCAAGGGCCGAACCTGGCGCTCGTCAGCGGCGTCGTCAAGGATGATCAAGACGGTCTTGTGGTGGGTTGCTGTACGAAAGAATGCGGCGCGTGCCTCGTCGTCCGTGGGAAGCTGTTCCTCGGGAATGCCGAGCCCGCGCATTAAGCCAGCTAGTACCTCGCCGGGCGGCTTCGGCGTGGCTTGCCCACCGTGCAGGTCCGCGAACAGTGTGCCGTCCGGGAATGCAGCCTCCAGCGACCTGGCTGATTCGACAGCGAGGGTGGTCTTGCCCACCCCACCTCGACCCACGATTACCCACGTGGCGGCAGCCGAGCCCGCGTCGGGCAGGATCCTCGAAAGCACCTCCAGTTCATGCTGCCGTCCGGCAAAGTCGCCAACTCCGGCCGGCAACTGCCGCGGGCGAAGGGCGGCATGTTCTCTGCCGGTCTCGCTCTCGTCCGATGACTGTGTGCAGAACAGATGCCGATAGACCGGCCCGAAGTAGGCGTCGACGACCGCGGGTACGCTGCGAAGCGATCGTGATACGGCTTTCCCATCCCGAAGCTCGAAGGTCAGGTGTGGGAACCGCTCGTGCAGTTGGCGCAGCTCCTGCTCCACCTGAGTTCGCTCGACGACACACGAAACGACGATGATCAGGGTCCGAATGGCGAGGGGTGGATTAGTGGCGAATGCCTCGACTGCACGGCGCAGATCGGACGGACCGAATTCGTTGACCCGCTTGCACTGATAGCCGACATAGGTGCTGCGGTCTACCAGCGCCACAACATCGATCCCGCGCTGGCACTGCCCGCGCTTGCCGTAGCGCCGCGCCTGCGGATGTCGGTCGACCTCTTCGGCAATCTCGACGGTCAGAGACTCGAACTCGTACTCGTTGAGCTCACCGAGCGGGAGCAAGGTGGGTCGGCTGATCATCGGCGGCGGGACGCAGGTGCGTTTTGGTCGATCTCCAAGACCGGGTAAGGTCAAAAACACGCCGAAATGATCTCGTTCTGCGAATCCAACTCGTTCATCGTGTCCATCGGCTCCCACGAGACCTAGTGTCGCGCATAGGTACGACAAGTTCGGCGCCGAGGCGCATCCGGCCACGGGCCACGGGCCACGGGCCACGGGCCACGACAGCCTGTTGGAACGCGTCGCTCGTGAACCACCCCGCTTCCATGCAGGCCCGACCAACATCGCCCTGCCCCCGCCGGAAGCAGGTAACCACCGCTCCGTCGAAACGGGGGGAACTCACCCAGGCCACCCGCCAAGCCAGCCGCCGATCACACGACTTGGTCACCGTAGTGACCAGCGGCTACCCGAGAACGCGACGACCTTGCTTCCGTTAGTGAGTGCCGTGCGGAAAAGTCTCATCCGTGCTGACTCTCAGCTCATGACTGGCGATGACGGTGTGAATATCCGCTGTGTTGGGCCTCGGACACGTTAAACCCCATATCGATCTTTGCGCTCGCCGCTGATCGATATTGGGGTTTTGTGCTACCTGTCCTTTCTCCAACTCCTGGCCATTCCGCAACGGCGATCGCCTTGCCGGCCAGCCCTCAAATGACACCGTCGACGCCGCGCCGGATGCCTTCCCCTCCCCCACCGGTGACTCGGTCGGCACCGCATTCTCGATCGGGATGCCGTCCACCTGAACAGCATCGACAGTGGGAGGCTCCGTCGGCTCACCGGCGGCATCCTCGATCGCCAGAGTGCCGTGCCCGCACACGACCACCATGCCCCGCGCCTTCAAATACGCTGCGACATCCCCGGCATTCGCCAGACCGGCAAGGTCCGGATTCGCCGCAATCAGATCCTCCACGAGACGCCCTTCGGACCGGTACACCCAGCGCGGCGCATCCTCGTCGGCCGGCTGAGCGCTGGTGTGCCCATGCCGACAGCGGTAACCGGCCCGGCCGTTCACCCAGTGCCCGGACATCCGTCGCCCACAGAGCTCGCAGACCAGCAGCCCGGTCAGCGCGTACCGGCGCTGCAGACCGTCCTCAGGCGTGGCGCGGGCGGTGATCTCCTGGACCGCAGTGAAGTCCTCGTCACTGACCAACGCCGGATGAGTACGCTCCGGGTGAACCACCCAGTCGGTACGGGGATTCCAGACCCGGACCGGGCCGGAACTGGTCCGCCGGTCCCCCGGCACCGCCTCCCGGTGATCGGTGAACTGCCGATTCCACACCTGCCGACCCGTATACCGGGGGTTCGCCAGAATCGCCGACACCGTCCGCAACGTCCACACCGTGCCCTCCCGATGCGGATTCTGGGCCCGGTCATAGACCCCCGGCGACGGCACCCGCCGCTCATTCAACACCCGCGCAATCCCCGCCGCACTCCACCCCTCCAGACGCCGGGCGAAGATCCACCGCACATACTCCGCCGCCACCGGATCCACCGCCAGCCGGTGTTGGCGCCGGCCCCAGCTCGCCTGCACCGCGTTCGGGTGCGGGCCACCGTCCACCAACTGGTAGCCGTACGGCGGACGGCCACCGAAATGCCGGCCTTGCTCGCGTACCTGGACTATCATCGCCGCCCGCACCCGAACCCGGGTCCGCAACACCTCCCGCTGCGACTGATGACCCAACAACATCAACAACGCCCGATGGTCGGCGCTACCGAGGTCAACCGGCCCCTCAGCCTCCGGCAACCACACCTGCACCCCGCATGCCTGCAGCTGATCGATCACCCGGCGAGCCTCACCACCACCGGCGAACGCCCGCTCAAATTCCGCCACCACCACCGCATCGAACCCACGATCGGGCTCCGCCGTCGCAGCCATCAAAGCGGCGGCCGCAGGCCGCTTGTGCCACGGCAGACTCCGTGATGCGCCCGGGTCGAAGAACTCCACGACAATCCGGCCTCGACCGGCGACCACCCGCTGCGCCGCTTCCACCTGCCACGCCCGCGACGACACCGGATCCTGATACTCCGCCGTCGAAATCCGCCCGTAAAACGCAAACCGCAAACCACCCGCGGCCATCGACCGACCTCGACCACGCGTCCGCGGTACCGGCGGGGTGCTGTGCAACCACGTGTCGAAGGCATCCGGCGGCGCAGTATCAGGGAACGGCAGGGGGTGTCGGCATTGAAGATCACCTCACGCAGAGACGAACCGGCCACTGACCCATCAATACGTGGCGCAACCCGCCGCCGTCACCGCCCTATCGAGCCAGGTCACCCGCACTACGCTCACCGAAACCGCGATACCACTCCCCCCGGGTCAGCAAGCCGACCACGGGCACCACGAGTCGAAACGGCCCCGACTACCCACTGATTCTGACGGCCTGGGATGGCCCCACCAAAACCAAGCTGCTGAAACGCCAAATGTATGGACGCGCCAGCTTCGAACTCCTCCGCCACCGCATCCTGCTCGGCTAGAAGCTCACCCACCGTCACCACCGAAAGCCAGACAGAGCCGAATGCTAGATACACCCCTTCGCGTTACGGACCCGTCGGTAGCCGGCATCGGTTATATTCGATCGCCTATGAACGTTCCCGTACGGATGACCCCCGCTATGTACCGGCTGGTCGCGCGCAGCGAACGGGCGATCGTCCTGAACGACCCGCACGAGCTCGACCGTGCGGTGCGCAAACTGCGGGGTCTGCGGTTCAGTATCTTCGGCAGTGCCGACGACCCGCTCGTGGCCTCGATGACCGCCGCCCAGGTGTTCCTTCACCGCCGCGCGCCGGGCGATCTGGACCGGGCGCTCAACATCTGCGGTGTGCGCCGCCAGGAGGCCCGCGACCGGCCCGCGGTGCTGGCCTGGGTCGAGGGCATCCGCGGCGACCTGCACCTGGCGCGCTACCACGCCGACGGGCACTCGGCCGATCTCGACTGGGCGGCGGAGGCATGGCAGGCCGCCTTGGACAACAGCGACCCGGACGACCGCGCGACCCGGGCCGCAGGCCGCGCATGGAGCCTGATCACCCGGTACGGCGCCCGCCACGACCCGGCCGACCTGGCCGAGGCGACCGAGCTGTGCCGCGCCCACCCGGCGCTGGGCGACTCCTACCTGGAGCGGCTGCGCGCGACACCGCCGGGTGGCGAGCGCCCCGGCGTCCCTATCGGCTGACCGCCTTCTGCCGGCGTGACAGCTTCGGCCGGACACGGCGTCGTTGGAACGGGGTGCGCACGCTGCCCCGGGCGCCCTGATATCCCTTGTCGGCGAAAGTCACCACGTCTGCACTGGTCAGGGCATCGATGATGCCGTGGGCGCGGGCAGCGGTCAGGTCGTGGGTCGAGCCGGGCAGCGCGGCCGAGGCCCACACGAGTCGGCCGACGGCATCCGCGATGACCTGGACGTTCACGCCGTGCCGTTTGTGTTTCCCGGAGTAGTGAGCTTCTGATCGGCGACTCGATCGATCGGGATTAGGGTGCCGTCGAGGATCGCGTACGCCAGCAGCCGGATGCGCTGGTCGTGGCGTGGGCGATGGGGTCGAAGGGCATGTTGTTCGGACCGTAGTCGCCATGGACGAACACGGCCCGCGCCCCGCACGGCGTACTGCCGAGAACCGTTGTGGCTCTAAGTACTCACGGGCTCACGTCGAAGTGCCACCGTGGCGCACGCGGCGGCCATCAGCCAGATAGCCGGTCCCGACATTCCGCCGATGAGGTCAACGTAGCCGGGAACCACGAGAAAGACGAGGAACGCTACGTCGACAACACCGAGCACGGCGACGTTGAGCCAGTACCCGAGACGGCTGTTGACACGGTTCATGGCCAGCGCGACGAAGATGGCCTGCACTCCCAGCACCGTCGCGCAAATGAAGAACATGAGGCTCTCGGCTGCCAGTTCGGTATCGGGCGCACCGTCTGCGAGGCCACCGACCACCATCGAGACACCGAGACCCATGTGCAGCAGGCCCCACAACACATACAACGCGGCAGCACCCGCTGCCCACCGGCCAGCACCCGTCATCTCGACCTCCATGTCTGACAACGAACTTGCCGGACCGCCGTGGCCACAGGCCATGAGGAACCTATGGCCTTTCGAACCGTGTCACATCGGGGTGATCACCGATACCAACCCGGAACTCGTCCCACCTGGCAGCCGGGAGACGGGCCCAATCCGTATGAGAATGCGAGCGTCACCGCAGAGGACCCGAGCGCCGCCAATGAGCATTTACTCAAGTGGATCACGAACGGGCGGACGAGGGACGGCGGCTCAGCACTGAGCGGCACCTCCGTTTGAGCGCGGCCAGCGGTGGGCGGCCGGGACGAGAGGATCATGCAACGTTGAACCTCCAAGTGCTCGCTCTACCCGGGGCTTGACCAGTGATATTTCAGAATCCGTGAGGCGTACTGATCACCGCTGGAGTGCTGATGAACCCGCGGCGCCACCGTACGACATCCGCTCACGATCTCGAAGCATCCACTCATTGGCAGTTCAGCACATCGGCTACGGCACGCACGCCGACCACCCAGCGTGACGGGCCGTCTCCGGTCGGTGTGCACGATCGGCGGCAAATCCGGGCGTCCTGGGACTGACCCCTGGCGACGCCGGCATGCAAGCATTGTCATATGGAAAAGAAGGTCACTGACATCGACAGCGCTCAGAGTCGCTCCGCCCAGTTCGGCCGGCTGCCAGCACGTGTCCGCCCGGACGCTACCGTTGAGATGCTCGAGACCTCACCGCCGCAGGGCAGGCCGGCGGCGGTCACTGAAGAACAGCGACAGGTGTTTCTCGCTGGCGGCTGAAGGCCTCAACACGCGCTCATCGGCAAGAGCGTGCGCCGAGGGGCCTCCTGTGGCCGTACGGAGTGTGACTGCCGCGCTGGCCACCGAGCGCACGGACGGCGGCAGAAGAGCGCGGCCCAGCAGGGCTTTTGCAACACACGAAGGTTGCTCCGTCGCACTGCTGGACATCTCGCCAACTAGCAAGTTGCAGGCTCCCGGGAACTGTCCGCTTGACGAGGCCGCCCGGTTCGCTTGCGATCCCAGTTTGCTTCGAAGGCAGACACGCTTTCACGCGAGTAGACCGGTCCCATCGCTGGATTAGCCAAAGAGGGAGGAAAATCTGCATTCGTTTTAGCGATCTCAGCTGCTCGTTGCTTCGACACGCCGAGCATTTCACTAATTTCCGTTAGTCCTACTAGGTCGAGGCGCCGAGGGTGAGAAATACGGTGGAGGTAAACCTCCATTTCAGTAACTTCAATGCCTCTGGAATTGCCTGGATCGCCGAATGCCGCGGCGTATTCTGCTCGCGCAACTTTGAGAGCCGCGTCAGTTGCCAGCCGTAGTGTTGGCGCGACTACGTCAAACACAAGTCGAATCTCGTAATTATCGTCAAGTTCCACAACCCCGAACCCTGGCAGTCTGGAAGCTAGACTTCCTAGAACCTCATCAGTCACTGATTCAGGCGCACCGTACGCGGCGATGACGCGCCACCCGAACTCGGCCATACGGGACTCCTTGCTCTCGCGCTGCCAACCAAAAAGGACGCTGTGCGGCGGGAGGCCCGCCGCATCGCGCCATCACTCGTCTGGGTAGACCAACCCACTTGCGCGCAGGGTGTTCATAAAAGCAATCCACTCGTGGAACTGCTGGGGAGCCTGCTTGAAAACCCGCACAACTCCTGGCCTCTTGAAGATCCAAGCACCTTCGCGCGTCTGGGACACACTCCACCCTTGGCGGACCGCCGCAGCTCTGACCCGGTCCATCCGGTCCAAGTGTCCACCTCTTCCCTGTCGGAGTCAAGGACATCCGACAAGAAGTCACTGACGGTGTCAAGGACTTAACGTCGACTTCATCCCAAAGAGCCATTGCGAATCGAACACTGGAGGCATTCGGCGAGAATTGGGCGCTTGGAGGCATGCATGGGTGATTTCCCGAACGCCAGTTCTCGCCTGAGGCACATGTGTTGAAATCTGTTTTAGCAATCCGCGATCGCTATTGCTGCTACAGGCTCTCTTGGATTCAACCTAGCGTCTCGTGCTAGCGAGCGTGCGGCAGACGCGGAAGCCTTACCAATGAGACAGGGGTGGCGGGCCTCTGCGGCTAGCTATTATAAGTTTCGGATTAGGCCTACGATCAGCATCGGCGGAAACGACTCAACTCGGCATGTTGGTTCGCTCAGCTGTTCATCGTTCAGATTGTTGCCGGTGGGCAACGAAGGCTGTCAGCTGCCGACGAGGGATGCAGTCGGCGCAACTTCGAAGTGTGTTCGCCCGTTAACTACATGTGACCGACTCTCCCGCGCCTGACCGGCGGAGCCGATGGCTCGTTCCCCTCGTCGCCGCTGCGGGCCTCGCCGCCGTCGTCGCGGTCGGCGTCGTTCTGACGCGCACCCATCGGGACACGTCCGCACCGGTCGGTGACGCGCTGCCGTCCACGTCGCCCGGGATCGTCAGTTCCAGCTATGTGGAAAGCCACTGGCGCCTGACCGCGGTGACCGAAGGGAGCGTTACCACGGCAATTCCCGCGTCCATCGACGCGTCGCTGGAGTTGGCGACGGACGGCACGGTGTTCGCATATGACGGCGTCAACGCGATCAACGGGACGTTCAAAGCCACCAGCGCCGGCTTCGACATATACGGCGGGCTGACGACGCTAGCCGGGTACGGCGGCAACGACCCCGGCGTGCTTGCCGCCGAGAGCGGGATGGGTCTGCTTATGCTCGGCCCACCGCCCGTATGGACCGCGTCACCCGACGCTTCCGGCGCGCCACCTACTGCTTCCGGCGCACCGCCCATCAATTCCGAGGCATCGCCCGTGCACGTCACCGTCCTCGCCGCGACCCCGGAACTGCTCACCCTTCAAGCCAACGGTACGCGGCTCGCCTTCATCCGGACCGGCCCGGCCGAGAGAGTCAACGCGACGCCGATTCCGGACAACAGCTCCGCTCCCGGCAGTTGATCCTGGTTTCATTGACCGGCAGAGAGCCTGACCAAATCGAGGGGCCAGTCGACGTTCACGAGCGAGGGCGACAACCTTGACGAGTTCGTCTCGACGCTCGCCGACTGGATGCGTGGCCACCCCGAGCACAGGGCGTTCATGGCCGAGGCTGCTGGTGAGGTCGTCGGTATGGGCGTGGCTGGCGGTCCTCGACCGGGTACCCACCGCGACACCTAACGCCCTCAACTCGGCATGGTCGTGCGTTTGATCATGCCTACGTTCCGGAGGCCATGAAGGCGGCGAGGATGTAGTTGGGGTGGCGGTCGAGGTTCTTCCGGGCCCGGTCGTAGCGGATGGTGGTGCGGGGGGTCGGCGTGGCGGGCGGCGATCTGGGCGTCGCGGAGGCTGACGCCAGCGAACGTCGGCGGGATCGGGCGCTGCGGTCGTATCACCTTGGTCTTGCCAGCCAGGGGCGATGCTGCGACGTCGATCAGCGGAACGATGCGAGGGTCAGCAGTAGCCAGCCGCCCGCAGTCAGCGGGACCGACCAGGCCAGGGCCAGGAGACGATCACGCCAGGTGCGGCTTATCAGCAGGGTGATCAGCAAACCCAGGACGAAGACCAGCGAGGCGTACGCCCACTGCTCGCTGGCCTCGTAGTTCGCGTCGGTGATCCGGCGGAGATGGACCACGCCCTCGGCGAACAGCACCGCTGCCGGAAGAGCCAGAGCCGACAGTCGCAGCATGCCGGACGTGCGGGCCAGCACGCCACCGCCACCGAAGACCACACCGGCGACCACGCCGAAGCCCATCCACATCAGCGCCGTCGTGTTGTAGAGGTTGCTCCAATCGTCGTTCTGAATCAGGGCCGCGGCCAGGTAGTAGCTGGGCACCGCCACCACCAGGCAGACGATCGCCGCGGCGATCCCGGCGGGCAGGTGCCAGCGGTGGAGGTACGTCAGCAGGAACGCGGCGACCGCCCACGTGGCTAGGGAGTTGCCCAGATCGCCCAGCGGGGACGGCAGGTACTTGATCCAGACAAAGTCCAGAAACCCCAGCAGCAAGCCCGCCATTGGGGCCACTACGGCCGCGTGCCGCTTGATCATCATGAGTGATGAGCCTAGGAGCGGCCGCCCCTGCATGGATCCGCTCGACGACAGAGCGCACCCGGCCGAAAGGTAGAGGGCACGACAGTGGCCGGTCGCTCTGCGCGACGATTCCGATTCGGGACGTCAGCTGCCGGATCCGGTCGAGATCGCCGATCCAAGCCATCAGGCGCAGCACCCGCACTCCGGCCTCGGATGGCGGATCGATCCGTAGGGAGACGAGCCGGCTGGCCCCGCGTCGGCGTCGGTAACGGTCGCGATGTGCGGCGACGGCCCGCGAGCGCTGGAGATCGTCGGTTCCCCCGCATGCGACATCGATGCGTTCCTGCCGTACTCGCGCACCAAAGCCAACTCGGGGACCTGGCGCATACTCCGTGCGGCGCGCCGGCACGTCTGGGACATGCGCCGGGAAGGTCCATTCCCCGCCGTCCATCACCGGCCGGGTGCCAGTCCTCTATCCGAGACGGAGCCGATCCTCCGTTCCGAGCCCGATCAACTGGATGCCTGCGTCGGCGGTGATCTCAAGCCGGCGGGTCGATACTGCCGCCCAGCTCGCGGACCGTGGCGACGAAGTCGGCGGTGAGGCGGGCGAACTTGCCGCGTCGGGCCACGACTCTGCCTCCTCCGGCTACCACCAACCGCGGCCAGTCTGCCACCTATCCGACGGCGACCCGTGACGACACCACGCCGGAGGTCACCCCGGATTGCCAGTGCCCCCAGAGACGCGTGCCTGGTTAGTCGGCGAAGGGCACGGCGTTCAGGTAAGCGATCGTGTTCGGGTGCAGCCAGCCGAGGGTGTGCTGATCGGCCGCGCCGCCCCACAGGTCGGGGTAGTCACCGTCGTAGCTCATCCACGTCTCGTAACCGACTGCTGTGATAACCGTGCACGCCTGCCGCGTGGCCTCGTCAGCGCTGTGGCGGCCGGCGGCGGCGCCGACGATGTTGCAGGCACTGCCGATCGCCAGGACACCGCAGTGCAGGGCGAGCACGTCGCTGTTGCCGAGGTCCATACCTGCCACGGGTCGCGGTCGGCCCCCCACCGGGCGAACCCGATGCCTTCCAACACGATGCGCCCGGCGCCGATCAATACCAGCAGCATCCCGGCCCCAGGGCTCCGCGACGGCGCCACGGCACCGCCGGCCCGCTGCGGTGGCCCCACCGGGT
This sequence comes from Actinoplanes sandaracinus, assembly GCF_030009775.1. Lineage (GTDB taxonomy): Bacteria > Actinomycetota > Actinomycetes > Mycobacteriales > Micromonosporaceae > Actinoplanes > Actinoplanes sandaracinus. Next base: position 15,083 of record NZ_JASCTH010000062.1, read on the forward strand.
CAGGGGCAGTCGGAAGGTGCACGGCGACTCCCTTCGAGTACAGCGGCAACGCCGGCAGAGCATCCACGCTATCAACAAGCCGGTAGACGCCATTCCCTCGCACCGAGACCTGCCATGACCACCAACGTCGAGTTGGAAAAGGATCAATCAAGCGGAGAACAGGAAAGATCGAAGTTTCCATTCGTAACGACAAATAGACATGCCCGCAACACTGCTCAACATTGACGCCACGGCGGCTTTTCATCTAATATTGTCAATGTATGGGCAGCGGGGGCTTGCGTAAACGGCTGGGTTCGCAGTGACTGCGTCATCTCACCCCTCCTGCCTCCTCGCGTGAAGCTTGAGGAGCCAACCATGAAAGCACTTCCGACCCAGGCCAAACCCCGTCAAAGACTCGCAGCAGAGCCACGGAAGTCGCACCGACTCCAGCACACCATGGCCGCCATAGCGGCAGCGCTTACGGTCCTTCTCATCCCCAGCCCCGCAAAAGCGGCCTCCGAGGAAGCGTCGTGCAGCGCCAACATCTTCGGTTTCACCTGCACAGCCGGACCCATCAATGCCCACCCCCTTGACCACTACGTCTGGTATCAGGTACTCCCTGGCGTGAGTACATGCTCCTGGTGGATTACCGACGTAGCCAACGGGAACGTGGTCGCGGCCGGCAATCAGGCCTCAGGAAACCCGAAGTCCAACTATGTGGGCGGGCTCTATGGCCGCTACACGATCAAGGCGTCCGGCGCCCTGTGCTACGTGTACATCAACAACTTCGGCGGCGACGCCCTCACCGAGTAACCAAGCACCCTACCGTGAACACCCCAGCCACCAGGCAGAACCAACAACCTCAGCCTCACGCGACAAGTCAGCCTGTTGCGCGAGGCTGAACCCTCTTGCCCGGGAACGTCCCGATTATTACAGTGAATCGAACGTTTGCGGCTTCCGAATACCGCCGCCAGCTTTGCCACTTGACCAACAGGGCTGAGGATGTGATGCCGATGAGCGAACACGACCAAACCCATGAGAATCTTGGCAACGGCAATCCCGGCCAAGAACGGCCTATATGGTACAAGCCGGATGGCTGCATTCCTTACCCGGTAAGCTTCGAGCGGAAAATCTTCCGCACAAACACCGTTGCGTTGACAGTTAGTCACATCGCGGCATTTCCGAACGGATTCGAGATTACGCTAACGATAGCCGCCAGTCCGGAGCGAAAAGACTTCCTCCGGACTTTCGGCATGGAGCAGGCCAAGGGCCGAAGCGAATCTGCCGGGCCACCTGCAAGTCTACGCATCGGCGTAGCTTTTCCAGACGGAAACTCCGCCACCACAGCGGACCCCTATCCGCCATTAGATTCAGATTCGGATCCGCCCTCAAGTTTGATCATTGAGGACGGAAGCGCCGGCGCCAATCGCCTCCTCAATCAACGCTATTGGATTTGGCCGCTGCCGCCTGATGGACGCGTCCGGCTACTCATTGAGTGGCCAGCGGAGAATCTGGGGCCTTCCGTGGTTGACATTGAGGCGGAAGAGATCGTGAAGGCGGCGAGGCAAGCCGTCGATCCATGGAGGTGAGAAGGGTTCACCCATGAGCCGTCAGCTCAGACGGACGTCGCGGAGTCACCGTTGGGGTGGCCGATGAGAATACCGGCGGCGGGCCGGGTGTAGTCACCGCTGTTCTTCCGGTCCGTGGCCGGTGTGCTGGTGAGACGGTCAGGTACGGCTCAGGGCGTGACCGTCGAAGAGGGTTCCGGGTGGCTCTGTTGCGTTGGTCGATCGGGGGACGTGTTCGGCCTGGCGAGGCGGCGTGGTCAGATCGTGGTGGCGAGTTCGGTGAACGTGGCGGCCACGCGTAGCCGGGGTGGGGTTTCGGTGGCGATCTCGTAGTGTCTGCGGCGCAGGTTCTGGACGAAGGCGTGTCCGGCGATCACGGTCTGGGCGGTCCGGTCGGTGCGTAAGCCGCGCATCGATCGGAGGCGGTGTTTGAGCCGGCTGTGATCGGCCTCGATCGGGTTGTTCGCGTAATGTTCGACGTGATGCCAGGCGGCCGGGATCAGGTCGGCGAGGACAGCGGGGTAGACGGCTGCGGCGTCGGTCACGACCTCGGCCGGTACCGTCTTCAACACTTTCGGGGCGCGGGTGAAGAACCGGCGAGCCGCCGCCGCGTCGCGGCGGGCTGATACCAGCACGTCGATGACCTGCCCGTGCTGGTCGATGGCCCG
>NZ_JASCTH010000063.1 GCF_030009775.1 Actinoplanes sandaracinus
ACCCACGGCCCACTGCACCACCGCGCCCGGCACGTACTGGAAGACTCCGGCACGGTCGACTGGGCCGACAAGCGTGACACCCTCCGAGCCGCCTCGACCGTCGCTGAGCTACACCCGGCGGTGTTCCGCGGTCTGCTGGACGGATACCACGCAACCTACGGCAACCTGCACCCCGCCGAAGCGCTCACGCTGCTGGAATCTCTGCACCTTCCAGCCGACACCGAAAACCTCGCCCAGCTGCGGGCAGTATTACGCAAGGGCGCCAGAAACAACCGCCACGACCCCGCTCTATGGGACGCGTAGCACCACCCGCATGTCCCCGGCTCGCCGAAACATAATCGGATGCCCGCCTCTCGGCACGACAGGACGTCGGTCCGCTGGCGCCGGCCACGAGCCGTGACGGCAGGTTGGCCCGGGCGCGGACCGCGGTAGTTGAGTAGTTGTCCTACCGAATTCAGTCGGCCGAGTCTTCCATCTCTCGTAATGCACTGAAGACCGCCCATCCGACCGCCTGCACGTTCTCGCTGTAGAAGCCATATCTGTGATGGAAAGCCTCTTCCGACGAGCGACTGAGGAAGGCGAACGACAGGGCTCCAAATAATGCTCGAAGGCCAGCATCGCCTAGCGTCACACAAATGCTTTCCCGTGAGCCGAAGTCCACCTCTCGATCCCTCAATTCGAGGATTTCTGGTGGGGCCCCGCCGGCCACAACGGCAACCACCTTCGAGGAATGATTGCCACCGTAAAGATCTACAATTACCCGCCTGACCAGCTCAAACTGAGCCGGAGTGAACTTGAGGACACACCCGTCCCTCGACTCACTAAGGCCAACTCTTCCGTACATCTGACCTTACCCCTTATGAATTGGTGGTTCTCTTGGAGCTTCCGGCGACTAATGATGCGCGTGGCGCATAGTAGGCGTTTCGGCAAGATATGATCACGTCGCCCCCTGCGAACAACAGATCAAAGCCCCGGGACTGCACTACGAGAACGCGACGTCCCCGGCATCATCTATTCGCGTGGGACGGAATGACGGCGAACCCATCCGGGGCCGCGATCAGGAAGCATGATCGGATGGTGAGCCGGGTCAGCACGGATTACGCGTCGATGCCGAGCCGGTTGAGTACTGCGAAGAACTGGTCCTCGACGAAGACTTCGGTTGCGGTCAGAGCCGCTTCTACCTCGGCGACCGGTGCCGGGCTCAGGCCGGCCTCGAGCGCCCACGCCACCGCAGCTGTCGCGGCGGCGGTGCCGCTCAGGGTCTCGGCGAGCATGCGCTCCTTGATCGCTGTCGCCTCAGCTTCGTACTCCGGATCCACCCAACCGTCGCCCAGATAGTTGCCGTCCTCGTCGAACGGCGACGGCCCCGGCGCGGTATATCCGACCGCACTATCAATGTTCAACCAGGTGTCCCAGAACGGGGTCCCTACACCGACCGCGTCCACGTATGCGGCAGAACTGTCGAGGATGTCGGCTGCCAGCACCGGAGCTCCGGTCGCATCACGCAGGTCGGTAAGGAAGGTGTCCGGCAGATCGCTGGCCGAGGCCCAGATTCGAGTGAGCTGCCATCCGCCGGACAGCTGACTGCACTCCGGGTCACTGTCTTGCAGCTCCGATACCTCGGGCAGCAACTCCGTTACCTGTGCGTGACCGCGATGGACAACGTAACTTCCCCAGGCCCCCATGGGATGTGATCATGACTGATCCAAGCGGTTCGTGTCAGCCCGGCTTTTCCCGGCGCCGGACGGGCACCGCTCTCGCCGCTGGGGGCGGCGGCGGAAACCTACCTACGCCGATAATCCGATCAGCGGCTACTTGAGCGTGCGCCTGGCCACCGACAGCGTCGTGACCGTCGTAGAGCACGACTCGCGGCTACAGAAGAGGCTGTTCATCGGCCGCGTTGCGGGTCATGGCATCCGCCAGAGGCGCCTACCCTGACAGGGTGCCGGGTGGCGGTACAACTTTCGTGAGGTTCTCCCCGAGCGATGACGGCCGCCCGGCACCTCGATCGCTCTTACGGCACCCGGCACGCTTTATCAGCGGCAGATGAGCGCACGCGATCTTGGATCCCGCAGGGGCCATGACTAGCATTTCGAAGCATCCGAGCGTCTACCAGCACTTGGCAACCACCCATCCGGATCGTGATGCATCCACGGGGAGCCTTGCAACGACAAGAAGCGCCCGCTACAACGTCTCCGGAGTGGGCGCTTCTTGTCGTTGCAAGGCGAGGCGATCAATCGTTCTCAACAGTGAATCGCGTGTTGCGGGACTCGGCGACCGGCGTCTCGCTTGAAGTGATGTGCCAGTCCGGCGTGGCCCCCGCAACGTGTATCGCTGTTCGGCAGATGTCGAGTGTACTTTGCACATCAACACCTTAAATTTTGTTTGTAGCGGAGGCTTTACCTTTTGTTAGCCTGGGCCACTATTGAGAATAGGAGCGAGTGCTTCGTGCACGTGCCCTTCCACCCGCACGTCGAAGGGCGAGTATCCGCCCTCCACCGTGACATGGAATCCTGCGGACGATAGTACGTGAATAGCGACGTCGCACATCTGTTGCGTGGTGATGTCATAAAGCTGCCGGGCTGGGTCCTCCAGGTCATTCCGGTTATATGCATCCACGGCGGCGTTCTTTAGCTTTTCTTCTGTCTGCCAGGTTACGAGCACACCACTATAATCGCCTCCCTCGATCACATTAACCTCAAAACCGGGACGATCCTCGAGGAGTGAAACGAAATGCGCCGGAAAGCCAGCGATATTCAGTGTCAATTGAACACTGTCGGCCAAATGGCGATAGGGGGAGTCAGATGTTTTCAAGAAGAAATTCCCGTCGAGTAGATTGCGTTTCGGATGGCCACCTTGAGGTTTTCTCTTGTGTATCTGTTACTAAATTTAGCCGCTCGTCTGGCACTCCTTCACCGCGGCCCGGGCGGCTGCTAAGGTCCTCAGCCGTGGTTATGCCCGAGCGCGCCAGCGATCTAATAGTCAAGTACTCACCGCAGCACGTCGGGGCACGTCATCTCATCAGCTGTCCCGCCTCCTCACGACCCACGGGCGCACGGTCTGCCGCAAGACCTCGCAAGGGTCAGAAGAGAAGAGTGCTGACCCGCCGGCCGCTACCGGAGCCATCCTGCATCTGTTCGGTCTCTGCAGGCTGACAAGACCTATTAGAAGAGTGAAACCGCGAGTCAGTCGTCCATCTGAAGTCTGCGTGCTGCGGCTATCCGATGGGATGGCAGATCTTGCTTACCCAGGGCGTGTTCGATCAGAGCGTTGCGGTAGCCCCCGTGTGGGAGCTTCACCGCGAGTTCGAGCAAAAGGTCCAAGTCGGCGATGGAGCCGGTGGCGCGTACCCGGTAGGCGGCGCCAGCGGCTCTAAGTGTGACGTCGTGCGGCTCATGCGCCAGCCCCTGGCTTACCAGGTCAGCGGCTGCGGGGAAGTCGCCGTCCTCCGCGGCCAGATCCGCCAGATCGAGATAGAGCGACCAATTGGAGGGTTCGAGTTGCAACGCCCGGCGGAACGCTGCGGCGGTCTCCTGCCGGTTACCGAGCCGGCGCCAGGTCCCGGCGCGGACGACCTCGGTGAGCATGACTCGTTCCACCGAATCCGCACGCTCACACAGGGCCAGCGATTCGTCCGTACACCCGCAGAAACGCAACAGAATCGCCATGCGCGCCATGTCCGCAGCCGCCGACTTACGCGCGCACACCACCTCGATGGCCCGAAACCACGGCCGCAGATTCTCGCGCACCTGGTCGTTGTCCAGGTCAGTGCCGTAATCGGTGATGTTCAACGAGGCGTCGGCAAGGCCGGCAGCCGTCAGCGCGCTGACGAATCGCTCGTCGCTGAACCACGGTGCAAATGCCCAGGCGGTATGCGGCCGATAACCGATGACCAAACCCAAGAACCCGGCGGCCTGGTCCATCTCGCCGTTCAGGAAACGGAGGTAGGACGCAGCCACGAACTGCCACAGCTCGGTCGGCGCCGCGACGGCGGCCGCGATCTCACTCGCCGAGGCGCCGCCCAGATCGGCGAGCAGCTTGTACGGCTCCGGATCGGCCGGATCATCGGCGATCGCGCCGGCTGCATACGCCGCAGCCTCGGCGGGCGACCCGCCGCAATGCGCCATGACTCGCGCGAGGGCGAGCGACCCAGACCTCGACATGGTCAGGGACGGTACCCCACACACATCCAGGTCAGCATCCCCAGAGGCGAGGCCGGTTAGCGGCAACAAAGATCCGGTGGCACGCACTCGTGGCGGCAGATCAGTGCGTTGCTCGGGATACCTTCATAATCTGGGGATGGCCGAATATTCGTGGCCGCCGGATAGTGACCGCCGCGGCGAGCGTGCGGCCGATCGGTGGGAGGAAACGGTCGCGGCGTTACCGGACGGTGTTGCCGTGACTGGTCAGGTCATCGGCCGACAGCCCTTCGGCGTGTTTGTAGAGATCGATGGCGTGTCCGATGTGATGGGCTTGGCGGAAGTCACGACGATGCCGCCAGGCGCGGTGCTCCCTGCGGTCGGGACCATAGTTCAAGGTGCGGTCATCGACCACACGGCTCACAACCACCAGGTCAGGCTGCTTCTGCTGGGCCTCTAGCGCGATGCTCTCGCGCTCAGCGGTCACCTCTCGTTCTGGGCACAGTGCGCGCTACCTGCGGCAGGCGACGACAATCGCTACGTAACGACCAGTCGAGGCTGACACGTTGCGCGGCCGGCGCCGCGATGTGATCATCAGACCATGATGATCAACCGAAAGGGTCATGCCGCGTAAGCGGCCTGGCGCGATCCGCGCCACACAACAAGCCATCGGTCGTACCGTCCGCCAGTGGACCTGCGAAGGCGGTGGCCCTATCGACCACCTGTCGCTTGCTACAACCGCCGCCGTCCGCGCGGTCGAACATGGTGGCTCCTTCGGTTGGTACGTAGAAGGCGGGGAGTGCTACGACCCCGACCCGTTCAATGAACACATTCGGCCCGGACGTACTGCTCATTTCCTCGTCGAATATCGAAAATTCCTGCGCCAACCCGGACGGAAGCTTCGCCTTGAAGCCTCACTCTGTCCCTCCTGTCCCGGCTGCCAGTACGACGACCTGGCGCTCATGCGAGACGCGCTGGAGGCCGTGACCCGCCTTCTGCCGCTATCGGCACGCGCTGAGATGCGCCGCCTGCTGAGCTGCCTCGACGGGGATCTTCGACGCCGCACTCTTCCCGACTCCAGCCCCAGAACAAGCTGGAATGGTGAGCCCTTGCCATGGTGGCATCGTCGGATCTACAAGAATTGACTTCCCGTCCGCACATCGGCTGATCAACGCGCCTATCGAGAGGACTCCTTGCCAGGCAGGTAGACTGCAACAGTCTCCTCAACAGGTGCAGCGGAGCGCCCCAGACTTCGAGTCGAACCGGCGGGAAAAAGCGGCGGACACGGCGACAGCCGTACGCGTGGTGCACGATCGGCACCCGGTATATCAGCCCACCGGATCCGTACAGACTCAACCGACGCACGATCTTCGAACGTCCTCTCATCGGCTAGATCCGGTCACCGCCGTCCCCGCCTGCGGTGACTTGAACGAGCGTTGCGCGTGCGCGCCGAGGGGTTCACGGGGTGGGGTCCCGCGAGCCCCTCGGCTTGGCGTTCAGGAGACCTTGGGGGCGGCGCGCATGCCGATGTAGACCGCCGGGATGCCCCCGGCGAGGGTTGCGAAGACGACGGGCATGTAGTCCTCGCTGAATGCCGCGCCGACGCCGGTCCCTGCGAAGACGGTGGCCGAGACCGGGATCAGGTCGATGTCGAGCGGTGGGGAGAAGTCCTTCATCCCGTCGACGAACTCGTACATCAGGTGGGGGTGCCCGTTTTGTAGTGAGGCGGTGATCAGAACGCCTTCACGCTGGTAGGTTCCGACGAACGGTGTGAAGTCGACGTCGACCGGGGATTCGGGCGGCGCGAACGCGGGCGGCATGGTGACGCCGGCGAGTTCGGCCAGCAGTTCCTTGAACAGGGCGGAGGACAGCGGGCGGGCGCCGCCGCCGTTGGTGCACAATGCGATCGCCACGCCGGCGTGTGGGGCAACGCGCAGGTAGGCGTACTGGCCGAGGGACGCGCCGTCGTGGCCGTAGCCGCTGACACCGTTCCAGTTGTACAGCGACCAGCCCAGCCCCCAGCCGTCGGCGGACACGGTCCATTTGTCGGGCGAGTCGACCACGCGGCGTTGCATGAGCGCGACGGTCTCGGGGGTCAGGATGCGGGTGCCGTCGGCGGCCAGCCCGCCGTCGAGGTGCATTCGGGCCAGCCGCACGACGTCGCCTGCGGTGGCCAGGACGCGCCCGTACGGTCCGGCGGAGCGGGGCATCATGTCCCAGGCCGGGGCGGGGGCGGGGTCGGCGCCGGGCTCGTTGAGGTGGCCCATCGCGGTACGGAACGCCAGGGCCTCTTCGGGCAGCGTCATGGTGTGGGTGGCGCCGAGCGGCGTCAGCAGCAGGTCTTTGAGGGCTTGGTCCCAGGTCAGGCCGGTGACGACCTCGATGACACGGCCCAGGACGTTGTAGCCGACGCTGGAGTAGGAGGTGCCGGTGCCGGGCGGGCAGTCCAGTGCGACGCCCCGGGCGGCGTCGACGTACTTGGCCAGGCAGTCGTCGCCGCGCCCGGTGTCGGCGGTGAAGTCGCAGGTCAGGCCGCTGGTGTGGGAGAGCATCCGGCGGATGGTGATCTGCCCGGCCGCCGCCGGGTCAGCGACGGCGAACTCCGGCAGCACGGCGTTGACGGGGGCGTCCAGGTCCAGCCTGCCGTCCTCGACCAGCTTCATGACCAGGGCTGCGGTGTAGAGCTTGGCGACGGATCCGAGCTGGAAGACCGAGTCGGGGGTGGCCTCGACGCCGGTCCCCAGGTGCAGCAGACCGCTGGCCAGTTCGTGCAGCCGCCCGTCGGCCCAGATCGCCAGCGTCGCGCCGGGGACCTTGTGCGTCGCGCGCAGCTCGTCCAGCCGGGCCTGCCAGCGATCGCGGTCGAAGTCACGTCCGGCGGAGCTTCGGACGCCCCACGGGCCCCCGGCTTCCCAGTTGCCGGTGGCGTCCCAGGTGAGGGTGTCGGTCATGGTGATGTCTCCTTGAGTTGTCAGTGGGTGGCGCCGACGAGCGGCGTGCCGGTTTCGGCGGCGGCGGTCGGGGTGGGCGGGGCCGGCCTGCGGCCCCGCATCAGCAGCAGCGCGAGAACGGCGGCGGCCAGTACTCCGGCGGCGGCGCCGGCGAAGGCGGTGGACATGGCGGCGCCGTAGGCATGGCGGGCGGTGTCGGCCAGCGACGGGTCGGCGACGGCGATGGCAATGGAGTGCCTGGCGGCCTCCGCCGCGTCGGCGGGCATGGCCGCGGCGTAGCTGCCGGTGGCCAGGCTGCCCAGGGCGGCGACGCCGAGCGCGGCACCGGCCTGCTGGATGGTGTCGTTCAGCGCCGATCCGACACCGGCTTGCTCGGTGGGGATGGTGCCCATGAGCGCGGCGACCGCGCTGGGCATGGCGAGTCCGCCCCCGGCGCCGAGGACGAACTGAGCTACGACGAGCGTCGCCAGGCCCTCGGAGGAGACGGTCAGCAGGCCGAACCCGGTGGCCATCACGACCATGCCGAGCACCGCGACGGCACGGTTGCCGAATCTGACGCCGAGACCGGCGCCGACCCCGTTGAAGATCAGTGAGGCGATCGCCATCGGGATGAAGGCGAGCCCGGCCTGGGTGGGGGTGTAGCCGAGCCCGAACTGGAGGTACTGGGTCAGCACCAGCAGCAGGCCGCCGTTGCCGATCTGGACCAGGGTGAGCGACAGGCTGCCCCCGGCGAAGTCGCGGTCGCGGAAGAGGGTGAGCGGCACCATCGGAAAGGGCGTACGCAGTTCCCAGATCACGAACGCGGTGAGGGCGGCGACGGTGAGAGCCAGGGCGGGCCAGGAGACACCGTGCGCGAGCTCGTTGACCGTCCACACCAGCGCGGACATGCCGACCATCGACAGCACCGCGCCGACCGGGTCGGGCCTGGTGGCCGGGCCCTTGGACTCGGGCATCAGCGCCAGCGCGGCGACGACGGCCAGCGCGGCGATCGGCACGTTGATTCCGAAGATTGACTCCCAGCCGTGGGAGGCGATCAGGACGCCGCCCAGGACCGGGCCGCCGACCATGCCGAGCATGGCGACCGCGCCCCAGGCTGCCATGGCCTTGCGCCGCTCGTTCGCGTCGGTGAACACGGTGATGAGGATCGACAGGGTGCTCGGCATCACCAGCGCGCCGCCCACGCCCATCACCACCCGTACCGCGACCAGCGGCTCCGGGCCGGTGACCAGGGTCGCCGCGAGGGAGGCCGCGCCGAACAGCACCAGTCCGACGAGCATCACGCGGCGTCTGCCGTACCGGTCCGACAACGAGCCGGCGGTCAGCAGCAAGCCGGCGAAGACCAGCATGTAGGACTCCAGGATCCACTGGATGTCCTGCGGGCTCGCGCTCAGGTCGGCGGCGAGCGACGGCACCGCGACGGTGAGCGCCATGTTGTCGACGACCAGTACCAGCGTGCTGAGGCACAGCACAATGAGGATCAGCCAACGACGCGGATGGCCGGACTGCGGCGGGCTCATTACGGGTAACTCCTTGCCTACTGTGTGTAGTGGATGATGGGTGCGGCGATGCGGGTGACGGTCGTCGGGGATGAGGGGTCAGGCGCCTGCGGGCGCGACCCACTCCACGAGTTCGATCTCCAGGCCGTTGGGGTCGACGAGCCGCAGCGACCACTCGCCCCACGGCGACCGCTGCAGCGGTGCGGCCATGGCCGCGCCCTCCCGGCGCAGCCGGGCGTGCTCGGCGATGATGCCGGTGACGGTGAAGGTCACGACCGTCGACAGGTGCGGTGGCTCGGCGGGCTGGCGCTGGCGCAGCATGATGTCGGCGGCCCCGTCGTCACGGGTGAGCCAGACGAGTTCGTCGGTCACCACTTCCTCACGGAAACCGAGGTGGGCGGTGAGGAACCGCCGTGAGGCGGCCGGGTCCGCCACCGGCACCGCCACGCTGGTGGAGACGACGTTCATGTCGTTCGTTCTCCTTTGGGATCATTGCGGGTAAGGGAGTCGGCGATGTCGCCAAGCGTGCCTTTGCGGCCGGTGCCGAACAATGAGGTATGCCGCAACGATCTGTTTACTGACGATTGATGGTGGGTGGGCGTTGGAACTGCGCGAGATCGAGATCTTCCTGACCCTGGCGGAGGAACTGCACTTCGGCCGCACCGCCGACCGGCTCCACCTGTCGGTCGCGCGGGTCAGCCAGGCGATCAAGAAGCAGGAGCGCGCCGTCGGCGCCGCGCTGTTCGAGCGCACCAGCCGGTCGGTGCGGCTGACGCCGGTCGGAGACCAGCTCAGAGACGACCTCGCACCGCACTACCGGGGGCTGAAGAAGAGCATGGACCGCGCCGCGCTCGCCGCCCGGGCGAAGACTGAACTCCTGCGGATCGGCATGATCGGCGGCGGCAACGCCCGCGACCTCAAGCCTCTCCTAGAGGCGTTCGCCGATCAGAACCCTGGCGCCGAGCTCCAGATCCGCAGCGGGACCTTCGGTGACCCGTTTGGGCCGCTGCGCAACGGCGACGTCGATGTCGCGGTCCTCTGGCTGCCCGTCAAGGAGCCCGACCTGACAGTCGGACCGGTAGTCTTCACCGAGCCCATCGTCCTGATGGTCCCCAGCGAGCACCCCCTCGCGGGCAGGGCGCAGGTCTCCTACGAGGACCTTGCCGACCAGGTTGTCGTCGACACCCCGATGCCCAAGTACTGGGGCGAGGCACTCATCCCCACCCACACGCCCAGCGGCAGGCCGATCAGGACGGGCCCCAAGGCCAGCGAGATCCTCGAAGTGGTCGCGGCGGTCGCCTCGGGCCAGATGGTGACGCCCGTGCACGCCCAAACCGCGCGCTACTTCGCCAGGCCCGACATCGTGTACGTGCCCATCGAAGACGCGCCGCTGGCCCGCTGGGCGCTCATCTGGCGCAACGACGCCGAACCCCGGGCGGTCCGCGCCCTCGCACATGTGGTCGCCCGCCACGGCCCCCTCACCCTGTAGAGGCGCAGGCAACACGAACACTGGATCACGCCAGCGTATGACTCGTCTGGGGCAACCTCCCAGAGAGACAGTTCTCGGGTGCGAGAGGTTGAATGGTCAGCTTGACTGGCCGACGGCCGGCCGGCGCGCATACCTCGACCACCTCGAAGGCGAGGGCCGCGACATCATCATCGACCGGCTTGGTTAGCGACGGGCGTTCCCGCATCGCTGCAGCTTCGGAGCATCGCCGTAGACATCCGCACATCGGCTATGAGCGCGTACCCGAACGTGGTGCCCTGGTCTCGCCTGGCGCTACCCGGCGTCACGCAGGCGGAAGTGTCGGACTCCACGGACCGGATTGTTCGAGGCCATCGAGCCCTGTTCGCTGGCCCCACCGACACTCGAAAGCGGCACGAGAGTGTGCCGCCCGAGCGACCGTCAAAGATTTATTCGCTGCTCAATCGCGACGGGATCGCTGGCTTCGTTGTTACGAAGCACGGCATGAGCAGGTCGCGCGGAAAAGGCGCGTGGGTCCGCCTCCATCGCGGAGAAGAGCCTGCTCTCATTGGGACCATACGCGCGCAGAGCACCACCTCGCTCTCGCCGAACTCATTGCCGTCAAGCTCCCCACGCCCGCGGACTCGATAGCGGTGTTCAAGCGCTTCTCAAAGTACGCGCACCAGCCTACTGCACCTGGAGCTCTCCGGAGGTGCTGCCAGACAGGGTGTAGGTCCCTATGACCGCGTACTCCGGCGCATCCATGGAACTCTCAGCAGCGTAGGCAATGGTCGGAGAGCCACGCGGCCGGCAAGGGCGGACGTAGGCCCTTTCGACGTGCAGCCCGGTACAGGATCGCGGGGCGGTCGCTGTGTGTACTGAAAAAGATCTCACTGGCTGCAACCCGAAGCTCCATGAAATGTGCCCGTTGACCATCGCAGCCGCGCTTTTGGAACAATGACCGTGATGGTAGATCGTTTGGTGCATCCGGCTGCTTCGACGGTAGGTGAGGGCAACGCCCTTCTGCGCGCGGCGGCAGCCGCTGGGCACGGAACACGTGTTAGGGAACTCCTCGACAACGGCTGGTCCGAATCGGCCCGCGAAGACGTAGAGCTGATGTTGTGGGCCGCGGACTACGGGGCGTACCAGGTCATCCACAACCGGCTCGACGAGCACACGACGAAGCCTATGTTGCGGATCGCCCGCGCCTGGGTCGGCGTCGACCCCATAGCTGAGCTTCGTCGCCGGCTCGGCGATGCCACCGCCGTGGTGCAACGCCAGCGCGTTCCGGTCGACGAGTACGACCATACGGAGTGCATCCGGGTGACTGCGGCTGACGGCCGATGGGCCGAGGTGCAGACGGCTCACCTGGCAATCGTGACTTACATCGAGGAGCGCCTCGGTATCGGCGCTTCGCGTGACGAACTGATGGCGCGTGCCTTGATGGATCGGGATCCTGATTCGGTCAACTGGAGTGAGTCCTGGCACTCTGTGACCAGCAAGCCGGATGTGGAAGGGACTCTGCATTGGGCCGGAACTGTTCTCACGGACGCGGACCCGGACGCTCGCCGGTTCGCCGCCGACGTGGTGCACCTACTTGCGATTAATCAAGAGGACCCGTGGCCGGAGGACATACTTTCCGTCCTGCACACCCGCTTGTCCGTCGAGCCTGATCCCGGCGTCCTCATCCATCTCATCATCGCGTTCTCGAACTACCACCTGGGGCTGCCGCCCGAAATCCTGGTGCATGCCGAGCACCCCGATCCCCAGGTGCGGAGCCAGGTGGCACACGAACACTACGCCTCGTTGTCGGGCACCCGAGCGGTGCCAGAAGCCGTGGAGTCCCTCGCCAAACTGGCCCAAGACCCTGACGGGCGGGTACGCGCGACGGCCTTGACCACCTTTCGCGACCATGCTTTCGACCATCCGGTCACCAAGCGCCTCATCGCCGCCGGCCGCGACGACTCCGATCCGCGCGTACGCGTCGAAGCATTGGCAGGACTCGCCCGAGGCGGAGACACCGCAGCATATGCCGAATTGCGGCAATTGGGCGATGAAGCCGGAGAGGGCAGCTATCTCGCCATGATGGCCGACAATGCCAAAGGGTGGCTGAACAAGCTCGCAGCCGCACAGGCCCCACCTCCGCCTGCCCAGCGTGAATGAACAGAGCGAACGCCCTCATCTCGGCAGATGAGCACGTTTCCTGACTCCGCTGAAAATCTGCTGGCGATGCAGCATGCCGCTCGCGGATGATCGTCGCGTGAACGAGCGGACGGTGACACTCTGGCGTCCGACCGGGCCGGCCGAGCTGGCCCTGGTCGAAGCGTCAGGCTGGCGTGCCTGGCCGCCGCGCCTGCCGGATCAGCCGATCTTCTACCCGGTGCTGAACGAGGAATACGCCACCATGATCGCCCGGGACTGGAACGTGTCGGCGTCCGGCGTCGGGTACGTGACCCGTTTCCGGGTACGGCGTTCCTTTCTCGACCGGTACGAGGTCCACCAGGTCGGCGGCCGGACCATCCTGGAGTACTGGATTCCCGCCGACGACCTCGAAGCGTTCAACACGAACATCGTCGGCCCCATCGAGGTAACCGCCGAGTACCGGTGAGCTGCGAGCGCGCTCGGCGGCATGTCCGTGCGGCGGCGAGCGGCGAGGCTATGCGGCAGTTGCGCGGGTTCACGAGGTGCCGGGGGATGCCCTCGTCACGTGGGCGTGCCCGTTCTGTTCAGGTGTCGTGGGTCAGTGCGTATCGGTCCAACGCGGCGGTCCACATTCGCGCGACCATCCGGTCTGGGACAAGGTGCAGCAGAGTCAGCATGAGCTTCTGCCGTCGGAGCTCGGTGTTGACCAATTCGGCGTGTAACCGGCTGCCTCCGCCGTCGCGCGGGACGATCCGGGCGAAGCCGTGGCCGCCTCCCCCGTAACTGCTCTCGACGACGGTCCAGCGAACCACGGACGGGTCGGACCAGTCGTAGCGGGCGACAACCCAGAACGGTGACCGGGGGGGGTGCTTTCCCTGGCGACGGCCCAGTCGGGCCCATGCTCTCGCAACTCGTACGTCGTCGGGTCGAGGGTTCGGTTTCAGATGTGCAGCCGCTTCTGACTGAAGTCCGTCAGGGCTCGGTGCACCTGCTCGGGTGAGGCCCGGGTCTCGATGTCGAAGTGCATGATCCTCACGCCCGGAGCCGTGTCAGACCGAGGCCGCGATCAACGGCGACGAGGTGGATCTGGTGGACCACCACGGTGTCGGTGTTGGTGTTGGTGTCGGGCAGGGATGGCTGTCTGCCTAAGGCGTGCGCAACCCGGATCGTGTGCATGTTGGCCGCTCCCCCTGCTGGAGGGTGGTGGGGTCGTTCAGTGGGTGTTGTCGGCACTGTGCCGCGGATGTCCGGCGGCGGGCCGGGGTCAGGCGACGACGACCCGACGTAGGTCGTCTGCCCCGGGGCCGTGCAGGTTCCCGATCCGCACAGGGCGACCGGTGAGCAGGAGGAACAGGTCGGTCATCGTGCCGGTCACCTGCGCCCCGTCGCCGGTGGACCACGCGTGGTCGGTGGCGGTGAGCCGGAACGTCGCCAGAGGCAGTGGTCGGAAGACTTTCGCGTTCCCGCGGCCGTGGTAGGAGACCACCCGGTCGGCCGCTTCGGCTACCTCGGTGGCGGGGACGCGGATGTCACGGCCAAGGGGGATGGCCATGTCGAAGGTGTGGCCGACGGCGTCGATGAGCGACTCGCGGCAGGTCAGGCCCGGGAACGCGCGGTGCCGTCCCACCAGCAGGTTGAGCCTGTGCACGAGTTGCTCGGGGTCGTGGCGTCGGGCGAGGTCGATCGAGCCTTCCCGGATGAGGTGATTGGTCCCGCCCGGATGCCGGATGGCGAGCAACGTCAACTGCCGCAGGGTCAACAGCGGCATCGTCAGATGCGCTGCGACGTCCCTGACCGTCCACCCCTCGCACAGCGACGGGGTAGCCCATTCGCCCGGCGCCAGGCCCGTCAAGAGATCCACGATGGCGCGGCGTCGCCGGTCGACGGCCGACCACACTTCGGTGTCGTCCATGGCGCCTGATCCTTTCACCCGACCGGATCTAGTACCATGATGGTACTAAAATCTGGTCCTGATCGGGACTGCCTGAAAGGCCTGTGGTGGAACGTGAGATCTCGTCCGGCTGGCTGATGTTCATCGGCTTCCGAGCGGCCGAGGACCGCATCATCGCCGCGCTCGCCGAGGCCGGCTACGCCGACATCACCCGGCCGCAGGCCCGGCTGCTCGCCGGCATCGATGTGGGCGGCACCAGGCTGGTCGTCCTTGCCGACCGCGCCCGGATCCCAAAGCAGACCGCCCTCGCGCTGGTCAACGGCCTTGAGGTGGCCGGCTACGTGGAGCGGGTGCCGGATCCCTCCGACGGGCGGGCACGACTGATCCGGCTGACAGCACGCGGGCGAGGCGGGTTGCCCGTCGCCATCGCCGAGGAAACCCGGATAGAGGCTGACTGGCAGGCCATCCTCGGCACCCGACGGATACGGGCGCTCCGCAGGGCGCTGTGGGAACTGGCCTTGAGCGTCGACCCGCACCTACACCCGCCCGAAGCCCCGCAGCGAGAAGAACTTGAGGGCGGACACAACAGTTGACAACGGTAGGCAAGGAAGACGGCACGCAACGCCGGGCCCCTGCCTCACTCATCCGCAGCTTTCGTGATCCTTAATCCGCTCATCGGCCGCGCGTCCGTCGAGCCAGTGTCGGACGTACGCAGCGTGACAGTCGAACCGGGTGCCCGAGCGCGCTCGGCGGCAGTTGAGTAGTTTCTGGACTCGGCAGTACAAACTGCGGAGTTACCTGTGGCAGGAAACCGAAAGTGCTGCGAAGTCTCCTTTCCTCAGCGCAACGCAGCGCTAGCCGGCTCGAATAGCAGGAAGCTGCCGTGGACGCGACTGGCGTCGCCATAGAGTCAGCCCGTGTTCCGCGAATGGTCGCCGAAGCTCGTGGGTGCTTCAGGTGTTCTGACGTTCGTGAGCAGCTTTCTCCCGTGGTGGATCGTGCAGGTCGACACCCAGACGTTCACCGGATCGGCGTGGCAGACGTCCTCGCGATGGGTTACCTCCGTGTTGCTGACCGTGGCAACGGCGACTATCTGGTTAGCGGTGCGAGTGGTGCGGGGCCGGGTGCCTATGGCGGTGCGACTCACCGCCCTCGCCGTGGTGGCGGTTTCGATGTTCCTGACATTCGAGCAGCGTGACGATGCCGAACCGTGGCCACCGGTTGAGGCCAGGGTGACCATGGTTCCCGAAGCCGGCCTTAGCGCCGAGGTCGAGTTGTCCCATGCAGAGTTCGCGAAAGCGGTGATGCCACGCAACCAGCTAAGGCGATACACCCAGCCTGGGCGGGTATCAAGCACCGGGTACGGGTACTGGACCGGGCTCGTGGGCATGGCCCTGACCGGACTTACCATGCTTACTGCGGGCAGAGGCGACCGACGCTCATAACGCCTGACAGCGGCAGATCCGGACGTCGGGAAGGCCCGACATGGCCGATGAGGCGGGCAAGCAAGAATCCGGCGCTCCCCCACCGGGCTTCCACACCATCCACTTCTCTTGCACAGCCTCCGCCAGGTCCACCTCGTGGTTCCGGGCGAGCAGCAGCACATGACACAGCACATCGGCAAGCTCTCCGCGGAACCGCTGCTCGATCTCCTCAGCTGACTGGCCCTTCGTTCTGGCCTGCCCGGCCTTCATCAGGAACGCCTGGGTCAACTGAGTTCCCCCCGTTTCGACGGAGCGGTGGTTACCTGCTTCCGGCGGGGGCAGGGGTGAGGTTATCTGGCTCGGTCTGGGCGTGCCAGGCGGTCTCGTATTCGTCGGGGCTGAGGTAGCCGAGTTCCTTCTGGATGCGGCGGGTGTTGTACCAGCCGTCGATGTATCCGAAGATTGCGTTCTCGGCTTCGTCTCGGGTTCGCCAGCTCGTGCGGTAGACCAGTTCGATCTTCAGCGTCGACCAGAAGTTCTCCATCAGCGCGTTGTCGAACGAGTCGCCGACCGAGCCCATGGACGGTCGGATTCCGTTGTCCTGCAGCCGTTGTGAGAAGCGGAAACTCGTATAGTTC
>NZ_JASCTH010000064.1 GCF_030009775.1 Actinoplanes sandaracinus
CTGGTTCAGCGGCACCACGGAAGAAGCCCTCGACTTCGTCTGCGACGTCCTCATCAGCCCTATCATCAACGGGCCCCAGCGAAGCCCCGAGCCGTCAACCCCCGAAGGACTTATGAACTGAAGCACTAAGGTGGCGATGTCGGTCGGTCATCAGATGAATCCACGGGAAGGCACGCCATGATCCCGGTTCGGGGCGACTACGTCGTCATGTTCGGCGACCGCCCGCACCAGCGGGTTGAGGCCTGGGACGACATGGGACATCCCATGATCGTCGGCGCTCTCGGTCTCGTTCGAGCGGACTCCGTTGGCGCTCCGACAGGCATCGATACCCGCCCGTTGCGTCCGGCTGCAACCGACGGCGACCCAGCCGACACCATCGACCTGCCGCTACCCCCGCCCTGCCTGGTCACCATGGTGCTCACCGAGAGCGACCTGAGAGTTCTCGGAAACGGGTGGGGCGATTCCGGCAAGTTCGCCGGCCAGCACATCGAGCTGATCTGCCGCATGCAGCAGGGTCACACCGGCTGCCACAGCGCAATCGCCGATGGCCGCGACTGCGACCCGGCGGACACTCATGATCTGTGGAAGCTCTGGGGCCCGCCGACCCCGCGCGAAAGGGTGATGGCCTTCGGCTACGAGGACGGCCCGTTCTCGGACATCATCCACGGCAGCAACTGCTCGCGAGGCAGACCCTTGGCCGACGGCACCAAGTTGGCCTGCACGCTGTTGTCCGGGCACGACGGAGGCCACAGCTACGAACTGGCCGGATACACGCCCCGCCGGCAAGACATCTGGCATCCCCCGGAGCCGCGCTCCCCGACGATCAAGCGCCGCCGGTCGGCCACCAAAATGTCCTGACAAGCTCGCAGGCATGCACGCGGCGGCAGGTGGAGAGGCCTCGGACGCCTGTGTGGCTGTGCTTACGAGTTGCGACACCAGCGGCTCGCGAGTTCTGACCCCGTTGATCGGTTCTGCCGTTGATCAATCTCCGCGAGTTTTGACCGCACTTCCGTCCACTGTTGCGGCCGGTCGAGGTGGTGCATCCGTTCCCATCCGCGGGGTACGCCTGAACCTGCTGGCCGCCTTCGAGAAGTTTCGCGGGTTCCTGCTGCCGAGCGCCCGCCTAGTGCAGAATCGTCATTCGTGAACTCACCAGCGCCGTCGGTCGTCGTGTTCGGCACGGCTGCCGTCGTCTCCGCAGCCGGCGCCGGTATGGAATCAGCGGAGATCCAGTACGGCGCTGAGGTTGTGGCGATGCTGGCCCTGTCGGCGGGCGCAGCACTGACCGGCCGGCACCGCGCCCTGCGTCTCTTCGGCCTGCTGCTGGCCGGCGCGGCTCTGGCCGATCTCGCCGCGAGCTGGCTGTTCTACCCTGATCCGGCACCCCGCGGCCCGAACGGTTGTCCGATCACGGACGAGGCGGTCACCAGGTACTGGACCGATCAGTTACGCCTGGCCCAACTCGCGGCAGCACTGCGCTTCGGCGCCCTGATCTGCGTGACGCTGACGTTGTCGGCATTGCCCCAGCGGCCAGGTCTACGTCCCTGGCACCGGCCCATGCTCATCACACTGGCTTCGATCCCGGCTATCCTGATCGGTCTCCACCCGATCTACTCGGCCAACGACCACGCCGAGTTGCTGCACCCCACCATGCCGGCGACACTCACCCTGTCGGCGGCGGTCTGGCTCACCATGCTGACCCTGACCCGCACCGCCGGGGGGCAGGCACGGACCACGGCACTCGTCGGCGGCGGTGTGCTCTCCCTGGTAGCGGCGCTGCTCGCCGTCGAAAAGCTCGCCACCCCCATCGTGCAGTTGCGGTATCTGTCTCGCGACCCGGAACCTGGTGTATTCGTGAGGTGCGCCTACTCGTACGGGACACCGGTCACCTCACTGTCCACGGTCGCACTGACCGTCGGCGGGATCCTGCTCAGCCTGGCCGCCCCCGCACTCTTGGTCTGGGCATCTTCGCGACCTTCAAGGTAGGTGCTTCAGCGAGATCTCGGCTCAGAAAGTGCCTGGCGATAACCACCGAAGGTCAGCCGCTGGTGGGCTCCCCGCAAGCCACAACATCGGCCGCACGGCACAGGGACGAGCGGCCGAAGGGCGGCCCTGAAGATCCAAGCCTGAGAATGACGTGTGGTGTCGAAACTCGTGGACACGAAGTTCGCTGACGATCATGCGGAGTCAGAACTGACGTTCAGCTGGTGTCACGAAAAGTGGAGATAGCCACCTGTGTAACCGGCTGACGTGTTCCTCATCCCTGACCGAGTGACCGGGGCGGACGCAGCGCACCACAACCGGCCTTGGGCCGGACAACCGCTGAGTCGGCATACTGCGTTGATGTTGCGCGATGAGGATTTGGTCCGGTTGGAAGCGGTCTGGCGAGCACAGGGTGCCCCGATCGCCGACAGCCTGGCACCCGGCTTGTCGGGCGATGATCTCGCCGAACTCGAAGCCGAGCACGGACTGGTCGTGCCGGCGGAGTTGCGCCTCTGGTGGGGCTGGCATGACGGGGTGGTCGGTGGCGGTCGGCGGGGCGGGAGTCTCAGTGCGATCGGCGCAGGGCCCTGGCACTTTCTGTCGCTCGGCGAGGCACTGGACGTCCGACGGTTCCACATCGCACTGGATCCGAGTCCGTTCCCGGAATCAGTTGACGACTGGAACGGCGAGTGGGCTTCCTGGTGGCTTCCGGTGTTCAAGGCCGGATCCGCATGCTGTTTCGCGGATCTGTCCACCGCGACCGACAGCGGCGTGTCGATCCATCTCTGGGCACAGCAGCCGGATGATCCGTTCACGCCGATGTTCGCTTCGTTCGGCGAGATGGTCGAAGCCTCCGCCGACGGCATTGAACGTGGCTACTTCACGTGGCGGCGCGATCTGCGGGAGTGGGAGATCTCCGACGCTCTCTCGGCCGACGCCATGCGACTGCTCTGAGGCCGGCCCTGGGGAGGAAACCCGCGGGTGAAGGGTCGGGGTACCAGCCGGGGGCGGTAGCCGGAAAGGGGTTAGGGACACCCTACCCCCCCGTGTTCTTCCTTCTCAGAGCCCCTGTGTGGGCATTGTGCGGGGCCGGGATCGGTGCCTAATGTGGCGCCCGTGACGGAGGAGACGAGCAGCCGGCCGCCGGTGATCCGGGCGGCGAAGCCGGGCCGGTGCCCGGCGTGCCGGGGCGGCTGGCGGGCGAAGACGTACATCAGTTCGCCACGAACTGACCGGCTTGATACCGGGCGGTCGGTAGAGATAGCGGGCGGGCGGCACGCTGGCCCGCGCCGTCCGTCGCTGTGCCTACTCAGGCATTTGTGCGTCCGAGGCTTCCCGGTCGTCGAGGACTCCGCGGTACACCGGGTGCCGCAGGTGCGTCCCGGCCGTCCAGGCCCTCGATCTGACGATCTTGTGAAAAGTAGCGGTAAGGCTGGTCAGAGGGCATTTGGCTGATCTCGGGACTACGCCTCTTCGAGGCTGCTGGTTGCCGGGTCGCCGTGGATGATGCGGTGGATGGTGGAGCGGCCGACGGCTGTATTCCTCGGCGAGGTCGGCCAGGGAGAGGCCGCCTTCGGCGTAGCGGGAGCGGATGGAGCGTTGAGCAGACTCGGGCAGCTTGGGTTGCTTGCCGCGGAGTTTGCCTTTGCGTTTGGCGACGGCCATGCCTTCGCGGGTGCGGAGCCGGATCAGGTTGGCCTCGAACTCGGCGACCATGGCCAGGGTTTGCAGGAAGAGCCGACCGAACGGATCGTTCCAGTCGTGAATCGAGGCACCGAGCCCGAAGCGCACGCGGATGTCACGTTCGACGCTGTTCCGGTGGACGATCCTCAAACGGAACAGCGGGATCCAGCACGGAGGTCGTCGTAAAGAGGGACTCGGTTCGGCTTGTGATCACGGATCCGAACCGAGCCCGTGTTATTCGGATCGAGGCGGCGCGGCAATCGAACAGTCGAGCACCCGGCCGTCCAGGGTGCCGATCACAAGACGGTTCGCACGAACTATCACGCCGCGGCGAGCGCGTGGCTGCGCAGCCGCACCTTCGTCAAGCAGCCGCACCTTCGTCAACCTGCCCGGCGCCCCGGAAGGCGACGCCGCCCGGGAGTTCATGGTGCGCTCGGAGCCACGTCAGCGGCAGCTCCTCGGGTTTCCGCCCCCAGAGCACCAGTACTGGACCGGACAAAGCCTCAAGCAGGTGGCCGGGCTCTACCCCGGCATGGACATGACGCCCTACCAAAGTGCCGGTAAGCCCCTGGTACACAGCGAGACCACGTTGCCGGAACAGCGCGATCCCCGCACTCAGTCGCCGGTGGCCGCCGGCACGACGTCGACGAGGTAGCGGTGCGACGACGTCTTCGGATGCCGGGTTCAGGGCCTGGGGCAGCGAGAAACCGCAGAGCTCCGGCGGGATGCCGAGGTCACACTCGGCGTCCCGTAGGGCCTCTGGCCAGCGTCCACCCAAGGCTGTTGCACTCCGGGCAGTAGAAGAACGAACTGGATCCGCGCCCGTCCTGCCACGGCAAGATCTTCCCTTGCGAGAGTGTCACCCGGCCACGTCCGCGGCATAGACGGCACGTGGCCGCGTCCTGCGGCCTTGGCGGCTTCAGATGAGCGAGCTCGGGATACCGCTCAGCGGCTCGGGCAAGCGCGAAATCGCGCTCGGCTGGATCCGCCGGCCGAGCCGGTCTGTCCTCGTCGTGGTCTATGACGACCTCGCCGGCCGGGGTCAGGTACACCACTGGCCCCCAGAGGTTGAAGACAGGGAGGCGTCCCGAGTCGGCGCAGCCGCTGCGCCAGTCAGATGCTTGGGCTGCCTCCTCGATCAATCGTCGGATCAGTCCAGCGTTCGTCATGTGCGCCTCCCGGGCGCAGCATACGAAGCAGTCGCCCCGCTCCCTCATGCCATCACGGGGCGTCCGCCGCGTTTCACTCGGAACGGGCCAGACTGTCGAGCCAGCGCCGGCAGGCCTGTTTCAACCGGTCACCGGGCATGGTTCCCGGGCTCAGCGCGGCGGCCTGCGCCAACCCGTCCACCAGGGCGAGAAGCTCCAGGCCGGCGCCCTCCACATCGACGCCGGCGGGCGCCTGGCCGGCGTCGCGCAGCGCGATCACGGCATGCCGCGCAAGATCCTCAGCTTGGGTACGGTCGTTGCCGGCGACCGCCGCGAGCTCCGGGTCGAGGCGTGACTGCACCAGGAACTCGAGCCGCACCTGCTCCTCCTCGACCTGTTCCGGGTTGACCGGCAGGATCGCCCAGAGCATCTCCTCGATCTGCTCGCGCACTGGCAGCGCCGGATCGACCCGGGCCAGGCGCTGCTCGATCCGCTCGATGATCAGCTCGAACGCGTAGACCTGAAGGCCACGCTGCTCGCCGAAGTAGTGCCGCAGTGAGCCGGTGGACAGGCCGGCCTCCTCGGCGACGGCGCGCACCGAGGCGCGGGCGAGGCCGGCGCGGCAGACGACACGCCACACGGCCTGCCCGACGGCCTGGCGGCGCTCGTGGGGATCGACGAATCGGGGCACCGGCCGATCATACCCCTGGACTAATACAGTCGTACTAGTACACTCGTGTTATGTCCTCCGTACGGGAACGCCGAGCCCTGTCCGCAGCGGTCCTGCTCAGTGGCAGCGGCGAGGTGCTCGACTTTCTCCTGCCCCTGTTCGCCGGCGCGGCGCTGAAGGCCTCCCCCACCGCGGTCGGCGCCCTGCTCGCCGCCGAGGTCGCCGTCTCGCTGCTGGCCCGCCCCGTCACCGGCGCCCTCGCCGACCGGTTCGAACGCCGTACCCTCGCCGCCTGCGGGGCCCTGCTCTACGCCCTGGCCTGCACCGGATACGCCCTGACCGGCAGCCTGCCCGCCGCCTTCGCCGCAGCTGTCGTCAGTGGGCTCGGCGGCGCCCTGGTGTGGGTTCCGCTGCGCTCCCTGGTCGGCGAACGCCTGACCGAGGACTCCAGCGTTTTCGCCCGCCTGGTCGCCGCCGAGGAGACCGGCGGCTGGGCCGTGTTCGTCCCTGCCGTCCTCGCCGTCGGCGTCCTCGGCTACCAGCACACCTTCCTCGCCCTGGCCGCCTGCTCCCTCATCGCCGCCCTGATCCTGGCCCGGGCCCCCCGTCGCCCGGCGAGCACCCCGCTCACCTCCACCCCGCCCGGCAGTCCCCGGAGCCCGGTCGGCGGATCGCGCATGGCAGGTGGCCGAGCCGCGGTTCGATCCTCTCTGGTACGACGTCTCAGCCCCATGCTCGCCGCGGTGGCCGCCACGATGGTCGCCGAGAGCGCCATCGGTGTGCTGCTGCTGTTGCATCTGCAACGGGAGTTCGGGATGGAGCCCCTCGAAATCGCAACGGTGTTTTTCCCCGGGGCGATCGCGATGAGCGTGCTTCCGCCGTACCTGCACCGCTGGGTCCTGCGTTACGGCCGCGCCCGCATGCTGGCCGCCGCCTCCGTCGCCAGCGCCACCTTCGCCGCCGCTCTCGCCATGGCGCCGAACCCGCCGACCATCGCGATCTGCTGGATCGCCGCAGCCGCGGCCTGGGCGGTGGTCCTGCCGGTGCAGCAGGCGGTGATCGCCGAGGCCTCCGGGCCGGCTGAACTGGGCCGGGGCCTCGGCTGGTACGAATCGGCGACCCTGGCCGGAACACTGATCGGCTCACTGGCCGCCGGCGTGCTCTACGAGGCCGGTTCGTGGCCGCTGGCTTGCCTGGTCTTCACCGCCGTGATCCTCTCCGGAGCCGTCTGTGTCCCCGCCGCCATCCGTCGCCTCGATGTCCCCGGCACTCCCCCGCCACCCCCCACGATCGCCCCGGCACCGGCGGCCCAGCGCGACGCCCGGCAGCTCACCGACGCAGGACCAGATGCCGCCGGCCCTGCCCCGGCCCCCGCTGCCGACACCGACCGGGTCGAACCCCCGACCGGAACCGCCGACACTCACCAGGCCCCGACCGACGGCCCGGCCACGGCCCAGAACCGGCACCGTCCGCTCATCGATCTACTGATCCACGCGGCGCTGTTCGCGACCGCCCTCATCGCGGCCTGGCTGATCTTCGCTGATCTGCCCATCCGCGGCATCCTGGGCTTCGGCGACTCCGTCACCTGGCGAGACACGCTCGGCAACGGCCCCGCCCAGACGGCCGCCGGCGTCCTGCGTACCTGGTGGATCATCCTGATCATCGATGTCGTCTGGACGCTGGCCAAAGCCGGCACCACGTCACGCTCCCGAGACCACGCACCACTCCCGAAATGACGGGTCACCCCCATCCGGCTGAACGTTCCATTCCGCCCTGGCCCCGGTCGACCGGCGGCCGGCAGGCTCCCCGGTGCGGCTCGTCGCCGTCGGACGGATGCAGCGGCGTTTTGATGGGGCCGATCGCGCCGGCGTCCGCTGTTAGGGTGAGGTCCCGTTCCAGCGGCCAGGGAGCCCGACCATGGCATGGTCCGACGCCGGACCGCCCCGCCTGAGCCGCTGGCAGGAGGCCGCCGCCGTGCTGGCCGTCGTCGTCACGGTCGTCCTGGCCGCCCGGCAGTGGCGCCCGCTGATCGAGGCCGGTTCCTTCGCCGCGCGTCCGGGCGAATGGCCGCTGGTCGCACCGCATGCCTGGCCACGTGCGGCGGGCTGGACCGTGATCTGCGTCGCCGTCCTCCTGCGCCGCCGCACCGTAGCGCTGCTCGGCGCGTGGACCGCCGTGCTGTTGGAGATCGTGGTCGTGACGGTTGGCGCCGGCGACAACTCCGGTGCGCCGCTCGATCTGATCGCGTGGCCACTGCTGCTGGCCCTCACCGCGACACTGCTGGTGAGCGTGTCCGGCGACGCGGCGCATCCCTGGGTACTGCCCGGCCGGCACGCCTACGGCACACTGGCCGCCGCGGCGGCGGTCACCGCGCTCACCGCTCTGGCGATCCCTCTGCTCGGCGACCACTACGGGCCACCGGCCGACCCGGCCGACGTGGGCAGGCACGTCGCGTTCGACGTACCGTCGAATCTCGCCCGGCTCGTCGCCGGCGCGACGTTCGTCAGCGTGCTGGTTCTCGCCGTGGCTTCGGTGAGCGGGGTGCGCCGGGACGTCGCCGCCCGCCTCTACCCGTTGGTCGCGGCCGGCCTGGCCGGATTCGTCGTGGCCCAGCTCGGTCTACCACGGCCGTTCAACGTCTGGGACGGCCCCGTCCTGTCACCGTCCGCCCAAGCCGTGACGCTGGTGATCGCCCTGAGCCTCATCGCCGCCGCCGGGTTCCTGTGGGTCCGGTCGATGGACCGGTCAGCCCACCGGTCGACGCACCCGGCGGTGTCCTGACTCGATCCTCGCGGGCCCGGTTCCGGCGGGCTCGGCCTGCCGGGACGCTGCCGCGGTTGCGACCGACACGAGATCGCGCGTTTGAAGCGCCGGCGACGGGATCCGCTCCTTCGCGACGGCTGGTGGAGTCCGGCGCTCTGTCCGCCCGGTCCATGAGCTGTCTTGGGCGGCACCAGAGCGCGGATCAGGGGGCCGGGTTCCGGCGGGCGTGCCGCTTGGCCCGGGCCATCCGCCACAGGAATGCCGGGGTGGGCGGGACCCAGCCGAGCTGGGTGGCCATGCCCAGATCGTCCCGGTTGGCCCAGTGCTCGACGACCTGGCCGTCCTTCATCCGGAACCAGTGGCTCTGCGTGACGGCGAAGGTGCGGCCGGTCGGCGGGAACGCCTGGGCCACCTCACCCCGCTCGTCGTACGCCACGAACGGGCCGGCCTGGCGCCCGGACATGGTGCAGTGCACGGCGATGAGGTCGCCGTCGGCCATCACGTCGTGGACGTCGAACCTCAGATCCGCGAAAGCGGCTCGCAGCCAGCGGGCAGTGGCCGCGAACGCGGCCGGTCCCTCTCCGCGGCAGGCCGGTGGCTCGTCCTTGGCTTCACGGTTGACCGCTTTCGGGTGTACGACCCGGGTCAGTTCGTCGAGGTCGCCGGACCCCATGATCGTCATAGACCGGACGCAGGTGTCGGCGTCGGTGGTGGGCATGATGCCTCCTGACAGTTATCGGATACACTCCCACAGTATTCAATGCTGTGGGGCGGTACTCAATGACTCGTCGTGTGTACGACAACACGCGCCGCGCCGAGCAGGCGCGGCTCACCCGCCGCCGCATCCTGGACGCCGCTCGGGAACTGCTGGTCGAGCGCGGTCCCGCGGCGGTCACCATGCGCGATGTGGCCACGGGCGCGGGCGTCTCGGTCGAGACGGTCTACAAGACGTTCCGCACCAAGGCGGCGCTGATCAAAGACGTCTATGACGTCACACTCGCGGGCGACGATGAGCCCATCCCGATGATCAACCGCCCGGAGATCCGGGCGGTGTTCGCCGCAGCAACCCCCCGGGACAAGGTGGCCCGCTACGCCTTCGCCGCCCGCCGCGTCGGCGAACGAGTGGGACCACTGCTCGCCAAACTGCTGGCCGGTGCTCGCGGGGGCGATCCCGATCTCCTCCGGTTCCGCGAGACCATCAACCAGGAGCGGATGGCCGGCGCCGGCGGTATCGTGCGCCACCTCGCCGCGACCGGTGGCCTGCGCGCCGACGTCGATCCCGACCGGGCCTGCGACATCCTCTGGACACTGATCTCGCCCGAGGTCTACGAACTGCTGGTGGCCGATCGAGGCTGGTCACCCGAGGAGTACGAGCAGTGGCTGGCCCGATCACTGACCGACGCTCTCCTCGCACGCTGATCTTGCGATTTGACCTGTGGTCCGGATTCGCCGTCGGCCGCGACAAGTGGCGCACGGTCGACTTGAGCACTCGGCCGGCGTCGAGAGTCGACATAGTTGAGGTTCAGGCATACGCCCTGGTCAGGCTCTCGTCGCGGCCCGGGTACCTCAACTTCTGCCGCAGTCCGAGCGGGGGTGCCGTTCCGGCGACTCGCCCCCTTTCGAGCGGCGGGTCGAGTAGGGCCGGGTGGCGCGCAAAAGATGTCGTCGGACGTGCTCCGCGGGGCTGCCGTCGTGGCCGGCCATCCCCCAGGTGATCAGGGCGCCGTTGTAAGCGGCGTGGATCGCCTCGGCCGTCTCGTGGTCGACGCGCTCCGGCTCCAGTTCGCCCGCGGCCGTGGCGGCTTGCAACACCTCGTCGATGGCGGCTTCGACGCCCGCGGCGTACTTCCGGGTGACTTGCTGGAACTCCGGAACCGACAGATCCATGAGCAGGAACGCAAGGTGGTGGGTGAATGCGGTCGCGCTCCGCACGCCGGCGGCCATCGCCACCAAGGCGTCGATCAGGGCTGCCAGCGGATACTCGGCAGCTCGTGCGGCAGCAAGGCGGGCCGGCACGGCCTCGGCGGCCTCACGGGCAAGCGCCAGGAGCAACCTCTCCTTGGAACCGAAGCGGCGCACCAGCGCGGCGGCTGTCAGCCCAGCGCGATCGCCGATCTGCGCGAGCGTGACGTTCGCCGGGCCCACCTGGGCGACCGCGTGAGCGGCGGCGGTGAGGATGGCGGCGTCCGAGACGGTCCGGGGTCGAGCCATAGCTGCACGATAGCGGGCCACGCCGGTTAGTAAATCGTGGTTCACTAACTCGATGAAGGTTGTGCTGACCAAGCCGTTGACGGGTACGGTCGCGCTCGTAGCGGGCGCCACCCGCGGGGCCGGCCGGGGTATTGCCGTGGAGCTGGGCGCCGCCGGCGCGCAGGTGTACGGCACCGGGCGCAGTACCCGGCCCGAGCGATCGGACATGAACCGGCCGGAGACCATCGAGGAGACCGCCGATCTGGTCACCGCAGCCGGTGGTCACGGCATCGCCGCACGCTGCGACCACACCGACGCTCAGCAGGTCGCAGCGCTGATGAAGCAGATCGAGGACCAGCACGGCAAGCTGGATCTCCTGGTCAACGACATTTGGGGCGGCGATTCGCTGACCGAGTGGGGCTCGCCGTTCTGGCGGCTGGACCTGACCGCGATCCGCGCCATGTGGGAAACTGCCGTCAACCGCCTTGCCCTGGCCCAAGCCGAGGAGCTGCGCGAGCACGGAATCACCGCCCGACGAACAGGCGAGGTCCTCACCTCGTGGGACCTCGCCGAGCACTACGGCCTGCACGACGTCGACGGACGCCAACCGAACTGGGCTCGCCACATCGGCAGCACGCTCCCCGTGTAGCCGTGGTACTCCCCCGCTTCGCCGGCATCCGGCCGACGGCAGTGCTGAAGTGCGCCACGCCGGCTGACGTCGCGGCCGCCCTCGCCATGGCGCGGCAGCGACACCTACCCGTCGCGGTACGTGGGGGCGGACACTGCTTCGCCGGGCGATCCAGCACCACCGGAATCCTGATCGACACGAGTCCCATGGCCGGGGTGCGGCTCGACGGCGGCCGAGCTGTCATCGGTGCCGGCACGCGCCTGGCCGAGGTCTACGACCAGCTCGGCGCACATGGCCTGACCATTCCGGCCGGGTGTGGACCCACCGTCGGAATCACTGGACTCACTCTCGGCGGCGGGCTCGGGATCCTGGGCCGCCGCTACGGCCTGACCTGTGACAGCCTCCTTGCGGCGACACTGGTCCTCGCCGACGGCCGGACGATCGAGGCGGAGGCCGACCTGCTGTGGGCGCTGCGCGGTGGCGGCGCGCCCGGCGTGGTCACATCCCTCACCTTCGCCACCGTGACCGCACCCACCTGCACAGCGTTCCGGCTCAGCTATCCGTCCGAGGGCGCCGCCGACCTCCTGGATGCCTGGCAGCACTCGCTACCCGACCTCGATGAGGCGACCGCGCCCAGCCTCACCATCACCGCGCCGGCCCAGCCGCGGCTCCCCCCGCGCGTCACAGTCTCCGGCGCCGCACCCGATGGCACCGCCGTCAGCCTCCTGCGCCGGCATCTTGGGCAGAAGCCCAGCGCGGAAGACCAACACCACGACGTCCTCCCAGCGGTGAAACGATGGCTGGCCGCGCCCGACGGCGTCGACCGCGGATTCGCCTACCTGCACTCGGAGTTCTTCCGGGCCACCGTCCCCGCAGCCGAACTACTCGAACGCCTCACCACCGACCGACGACCCGGCGAGGAACGAGAACTGGACCTCACACCCTGGGGTGGTGCCTACAATCGGCCACCGGCCGACGCAACCGCGTTCCCGCACCGCGACGCCCGATTCCTACTCAAACAGACCGCAACGCTGCCGGCTGGCCGACAACCCAGCAGATGGCTCGAGGAGTCGTACGCGCTCACCCACCCCCACGGCACAGGCGGCGCCTATCCCAACTTCCCCGACACGGACCTGAACGCCGAGGCCTATCACCTGACCAACACCGACCGGCTTCGTCGACTTCGTACCGCATACGATCTCGCCAGCCTGTTCATCCGCTGACGAGGAGACGGGCGTGATCGCGGGGGTCGAGCGTATCGGCGGCGTCGCCTTGAACCGAACCATCTACCGCAACGGCGATGTCGGTGAATACCTCAACGTGTGGTTCCGCCGCCGCGCGGTCAGCGGAGAGCCACGGGTGAACGACGAGTCGACCGAGGTCGGCTGGTTCGATCCCGGTGCCTTGCCGGAACTCGACGCGCTCAGGACTTCGCCGATGACATGGCGTACGACCGGCGGTTCAGCGGGCCGCTCGGCGGCAGTGCAGAGCAAGGAGGGCAAGCCAGAGCCAGCCGACAGACACGCACAGTCGCTGCCACAGCCCCGCAGCGGAAGCCCAGGGGTCGATGCCGGAGAAGCCCAGTTCCGAAAAGGTGAACAGCACAGCGAATGCGACTCCGCTCAGCGCCGAATACAGCGCGAACCAGCCTGATCGGCGGCGCGCAAACGCGACGGCCCCGGTCAGCATGGCGAGGGTCAGCGCAACGAAGGCGGGCAGGGAGAAGGCCAGATCGTGCAATTGGCCATGCCAGGTGACCGGACTGGCCGCCGTCGGATAACCCCCCACGGGGTCGGTGACGAAGATTCCCGCACCGATCAGCCCTATACCCCAGACAGCCACCAGCAGCGGCACGGCCAGCGCGCCGGGGCCGGTGCGCACAGTGCGGCGCAGGCCGATCGAGAACAGCACCACCAGCAGTCCACAGACTCCGAAGTTCGCGATCTGCTCCCAACCCTGCGGCCCGAGAGCGAGAGAGCTGATCGGGTGACGAAGTGGGGAGTACCCGTTGCCCCGGAAAGCGCCTTGCGTGAGGTATCCCGCGGTGAAGAGAGGACCGACGAGGAGACCGGCGACGAGAAGCCGACTCGGGCGGGAAGGCGGCCGCGCAGGAGTAGCCGCAGCGATAGCTGTCAAGGTCGTCATGCTGTCAACCGTAGTTGACAAGCAGTTCGCGCGTCAACCTTGGTTGACGGTTCACGGTTGGCGGGTTCACGGTGAACCCTGCCGGCCGCTGGCATCGCGCAAACACCCGGCGGACAGCCACTGTCCGTGCCGCCCGACTCGATGATCGAGCGCACGACTAGCCGAGATGAGCGTTCTGATCAGGCCCTTGCCGCATCGCTGGCGCGCGGTTCAACGGATGGAGTTGGGGCGCCACTCACGCTGGAGCATGGCATAGACAAGCTCATCCTCCCGGGAGCCTTTCAGGAGGAAGCTCTCGATGAAGTGGGCTTCCTGGCGCATTCCTATCCGCCGGAGCAGCGCCGCTGAAGCGCTGTTCTTGGCGACGCAGCGACCAACGATACGGTGCAGACCGAGTTGGTCGAACCCCAGGTGCAGGAGCTCGCGAACAGCCTCGGTAGCCATACCCCGCCCCTGATACTGAGGGTTGAACACGAATCCGATTTCGCCTTGGCGATCAACCCTGCTGAGCCATACCAGTTCCACTTGCCCCATGACGGTGCCCGCATCCGGGTCGACTACCGCCAAGCTCAAGCAGTCACCGTCGCCGGACAACGCATTCTCGGTAACCATCTGCCGCACGGCCGCCGCCGTCTCTTCCCGATCGCGTTCTCGCCACGGCATGTAACGCGCCACCACTTCCTTGCGCTGGTAGCTCCATACGTCATCAACGTCGTCGGCGGTGAAGGGCCGCAACAGCAGGCGGGCGGTTCGAATCGAATCGATACGCGGCAACATCCCGACATGCTACTTCTGAGGATCTGGCCAGGATTCCAGTGAGTTGTGCTTGAAATTCGCGGCCAGGACAGGGGGCCCAGCATCGCTGCCCGCGAGGAATGCCGCGAGCACATCTTGAAACAGTTCCCAGAAGAACACATGCGGAACAGGGGCGTCCATACCGTCATCCATGTCGTGCCGCTGATCGAGCGGTGAGTTCCCCCCGTTTCGACGGAGCGGTGGTTACCTGCTTTCGGCGGGGGCAGGGGTGAGGTTATCTGGCTCGGTCTGGGCGTGCCAGGCGGTCTCGTATTCGTCGGGGCTGAGGTAGCCGAGTTCCTTCTGGATGCGGCGGGTGTTGTACCAGCCGTCGATGTATCCGAAGATTGCGTTCTCGGCTTCGTCTCGGGTTCGCCAGCTCGTGCGGTAGACCAGTTCGATCTTCAGCGTCGACCAGAAGTTCTCCATCAGCGCGTTGACGCTCCTATATTTGTCAACTTGCTGGAGCGGTCGCTGTTGCGAGGCTGCGCAGAGGCTTGAGCAGGGCCCAGATCTCACGGGCGAGGAGCCGTTTCAGGCAGCGGATGATCTCGGCTTTCGTTTTGCCTTCGGAGGTTCGTCGAATGACGTAGGCGCGGGTCGGTTCGTGGTGTTGCATGCGGACGATGACGGCTCGATAGAGCGCCGCGTTGGCTTGGCGGTGCCCACCGCGGTTGAGCCGGTGCCGGTTGGTCATACCCGACGACGCGGGGATCGGCGCGACACCGCAGAGTCGAGCCCAGGCCGGTTCCGAGCGGACCCGGTGGATGTTGTCGCCGGCGACGATGAGCATCGCCGCGGCAGTGTCGGCCCCGACACCGAACGCGTCGACCAGTTGCGGGACGAGCTGGTTAGTGAGCTCGCCGAGCAACACCTCGTGGGTCTTGATCTCGTCGTTGAGCAACTGCCAGCGACGCGCAATCGAACGCAGCGTGTGTTTGGCTGCGGCGGCCACGCTGGTGACTGGGCCGGGGCGCAGGCCGGCGCAGCGATTAATCAAGGCCATCTTCGTCAGCGGTTGCAGCTGTTCGCGCAGCTCTGGTTCGGCGGTGACGAGCACCGCCTTGAGGGTGATCATCGCGGCGGTGCGGGCCTTGACGGCGACGTCCTTGGCCACCTTGATCTGGCGGATCATCTCGACCACACCGTCGTTGGTCTTCGGGACGCTGGTGGCGTTACCAGCCAGCACCGAGCGGGCGGCGTTCTCCGCGTCCAGGGTGTCGCTCTTGCCCCGCAGGCGACGGTCGCGGCGGTCGGTGCGCAGTACCTCGATCACGCCCAGACCACGGCGGCGCACGGCGGAGGTCAGACCGGCGCCGTAGGAACCGGTGCCCTCGATCGCGAAGATCAGCTGCCGCGCGCCGAACGCGGCGGCCCAGTCGAGAAGCTGTTCATAGCCGCTCTTATCAGCCGGGAACGAGCGGCTGTCCAGGCGGCCACCGATGTCATCGAGCGCAACGGCGACGTGGACGTACTTGTGGGTGTCGACGCCGATGACGACTCGACGCCTGCGCGGATCGGGGTTCATGCTTGCCATTGCGGGCTCCAGCTCAGACCAGGGGCGAGGGGTGCGCGACGCTGGCCGGCCGGGTGGACGGGACTGTGACGGGACCTGTTGCGATCAGGCTCCTATGAGGTCACGCCCGTCCGGCCAGCACCACAGGGTGCTGCACCGCCAGGCGGACGACAGATCAACAGCTAGGACACCCAAACCGCGGGGTCAGTCGTAAGCAAGAGTCAGGCCGCCTGACGGCGCCTCAAAGTCTCACAGTCGAACGAGTCGCCGACCGAGCCCATGGACGGTCGGATTCCGTTGTCCTGCAGCCGTTGTGAGAAGCGGAAACTCGTATAGTTCGAACCCCTGTCCGAGTGGTGGATCAACTGGCCGTCGCGGACGTCACGCGACCAGATGCCGTACTCGAGCGCGGCCAGGATCAGATCGGTGTCGCACCGATCAGAGGTCTTCCAGCCGACGATG
>NZ_JASCTH010000065.1 GCF_030009775.1 Actinoplanes sandaracinus
GGGGTCTTGATGCCGTGGCCTGCGCTTTCGTAGCCGGAGTCGGCCAAGGCGGGCAGGTTCAGCTCGGCGGCGGGCCAGTTCAGCGCGGCGGTGACGCCGGGTTCGCGGGCGCAGTTGGTGTCGTGCAAGTGCCCGGGCATCGCCGCGGAGGTCCAGATCGGCAGGCCGTGCGGGCGCATGACGGCTTGGATGTTCGCGCCGAAGTCACGGTGCTTGCCGGAATACCAGGCGTCGATGGTCTCGCCTTTGACCGGCAGGGTGGTCTCGGTCAGTCGGTCGCCGTCGAACAGCTTGCCGTCGAGGATGACGTACGACCAGCCGTTGTCGGCGACCCGTTTCAGGGCGGTGTGCAGGTCGGTTGCCTGGGCGGCGAGTACGGCGACGCCTTCGTCGCGGTAGCGGTACGCGGTGGCCCGAGAGACACCGAATCCGGCGCCCAGCAGGGTGAGGTCTTCGGCTTTGCGGAACCAGATGAGTACGAGAAGTGCTTGGTAGAAGCAGGTCAAGGCGCGGGTGTCACGCCGGGTTCCCCGGGTTCGGCGTTCAGCGGCGAGCAGCCGGCCGAGGTACTGCACGAGTTCCCTGGGAACGTCGATCATGGCACGGTATGCGATCACGCGGAGTCCTCACCGTGTAGGTGATCTTGTGGTGAGAACTCCCTACCGAGGGCTCCGCGCCCCTTTCCAGCACCGTCCGATCTCGCCGCCTTCGCCCGTGTCGCACCAATCAACACATTCGCGTCGCTGAGATCAGCTCACTGGGGTTATCCCCGCCGAGCGCCCGGCGGGATTCTTAGCTTATTACGCGAGAGGCGCTCGGCTGGGATAACCCCAGCCGAGCGCCTTGTTAAGCTACTCGGTACCTTTTATGACTCGTCGTTCAAGACTATTTTTTCCCCGTTTACTTCAAGAACCATTACTTTCTTGTCCGGCAGAAATAGACGTCTCACCGCTTGGCTTACACCTGCACCCTCCAGGTATGTCCGCGCTATGACGATCGCCTCCTCCACCGTCTCAATCTGCTCTTCTCGATCGTAGGCTGCAAGGTGCGTGGACCATTGGCCGTCAAAGGTGAGGACGAAGATGCCCGTGCCGGGTGTTGAAAGAACTACCTCACGGCGCTCTCCCTCCTCGTCACCTTTCCTGTGCGGCTGAATTTTTATGTGCAGGATTCCGTCGTGTTCGTGCGACGTGACCGAGAGGCGGTTGGTTTTACTTATCCGCATCGCGGTTTCGCTAATTTCGGTGAAATCTAGTTCATCTGCTGAATCTGGCATCACCGATCAGTCCTCTCTACCAACGCTTCCACCAGTCTCGCCCGGTACCCCGGTACCAGTTCGACCAGCCGCCGTACCGGCGATCGACGTGGACGTGATAGCGGAAAACCCACTGCTTCCGAGGGCTGAGCCTCCTCCAGTGCTTTTTAGAGGGCCCCGCAGAGAATCTGAACAGGTTGTATTGAGGGGGGCCGCCCCCCTTGCCGATACGGAAGTAGTTGTTCTTCTGGATCTTTCTTCCAACGTACTTGAGACCGTCCCACGACTTCCTGCCGACGTACTTGGCACTGCGTGCGCACCAGCTGCGGCCCAACTTGCAGGCGGCCGCTGCACCCCTCAGCGCGATACCGATCCATTTGCCGGTGATGTCCTGCTTGTTGGTCGGGTCGGCGCAGGCGTAGTCATAGGCGTTACAACTTCCGCCGTAGACCGGATCGACCTGCAGGAATCTGCCGGTGGTGGGGTTGTAGAGCCGGACACCCATGAGGATGATGCCGGTGGGGGTATCGGCCGCGCGTTGTTTGACGCCCAACCACCCGTAGCGCTGTTGGCCGATCTTGTCGGAGTCAGCGGGGTTGCCGTATTCGTCGGTGCTACTAGTCGTGGTGAGGCCGGCGTCGTTGTTGGTGATGGTGGCGGTGATGTCGCCGTGGAGGTTGCTGATCTGCCAGTTGATGCCGTTGTTACTGGCGATGCCGGCCATGTCGGTGATGCCGGCGATGGCGGTGGTGTAGGTGTTGTTGCCTTCGTCGGTCCAGGTGGGGTTGTCGGTGTCGTCGTCGTAGTGGTGGGTGCGGGTGACGTTGCCGGCGGTGGTGTCGGTCCAGGAGCGGATGCGTTCGCCGGTGACGTCGAGGGTGTAGTTGGTGGTCCGCCCGGCTTGGGTGATGCTCTTGACCAGGTCGGTGGTGTGGTAGTCGAGGGTGACGTTACCGCCGTTGGGGTTGGCGGTGTCGGCTGCCGGCAGGACGGTGGTGCGTCCGAGAGCGTCGTAGGTGTAGCCGCCGGTGATGCGGTCAGCACTGTCGTAGCTATAGCTGGTTGATCCGGTCGGGTTCTCGACGAGGCAGTCCGAGCTGTCGCTGCGGTAGGTGTGCTTCTTGGTGCGGTTGCTGGCTTTGTCGAGGTCGTACTTGCGGATGTCGCAGATGCCGTCGCCTCTGCCGGTGACGGTGGTGTAGAACAGCCGCCCGGCAGGGTCGTAGGAGAAGACCTGGGTGGCGAAGGGATCGTCGGTCCAGCGTTTCTGACCATGGACGTTGTTACGGGCGATGTCGTAGTAGACGCTGCAGTCGTCCCGCCCGCAGCCAGGGCGCTCGTAGTTGATCGCCCGCTCGGTGCCGGTCTCGTCGTACTCATGGGTGACCGTCATACCGTTGGGCCAGGTCTCGGCCACGACAGCGCCGTCGGCGTCATGGCGTGCGGTGAAGGTGCCGCCGGCGAGACTGTCGGTGATGCTGGTGAGCAGGCCGCGGCGCTCGTTGCCGGCGTCGAAGCCATAGCTGCGCGTGCCCTTGCCGTTGCTGGTGGTGACCACGCGGCCGAGCAGGTCGTAGCCGGTGGTGGAACGGTTGCCGTCGGCGTCGGTGTAGCCGATCTGCCGGCCGAGAGCGTCATGCTCACGCACGACCTCGCCGGTCACTTTCCCGTCCACGACGGACTGGGTCCGCACGAGAACGCCCGTAGCCGCGTCATAGACGTTGCGTTCGACCGGGACGGGCGTGCCGAGCCCCGTAACGGCCGTCTCCTGGATGCGACCGGCACCGTCATAGCTGAAGCGTTTGGTCCGCAGCACCGTGTCGCCGGCCTTCTCGACCTCGGTGACCGGCTGGTTGAACATGTCGTAGGTGGTCACAGTCGCCGGCAGGGCCGGTCCGCTGTCCGACTGTCCGCCGGATTCCACCCGGCAGGGCAGGTTCGCCCAGTGCGGCTTGTTGTCGCACTCGCCGCGTCCGGATCCCGCGCCGGCCTGATAGTAGATCGTCTTGCGGGTGGACGGGGTGTCCCCGCTGTCGCCGCCGCGCGGTGCGGTGGTGGCCACGACCAGACCGGCCTCGTTGTAGCGGGTCCGGGTGGTCAGGTTCGGCCAGTCCGGGCCCACCGTGCTGCTGGTGGGCTGGCGCAGTTTCCAGTCGTACCCGGTTTTGGTGACCCGGGGTTCGATCTCCTGGGTGCCGCGGTCGTCGGTGAACGACAGCGAGGTCGTCACGGTGGTGGGCAGGTTGAAGGGCCCGCCGTCGGTGGGTGCGCCTTCGTCGTAGCGGGTCGCGGTGTGTTGGCGGCCGCGCAGCCAGGGTCCGGGGGTGACGACTTCGTGTTCGGGGCCGTAGGTGTCGCGCAGCTGCTGGCCGTCGGCGGAGTACACGTTGAGCGTCGACAGCTCGTATGCGGCCTGGGCCTCCTGCTCGGCGCTGTCATTGCCGGCAGCGTCCAGAGCACGGCGCAGGTTCCCCGCGCCGAGTTCACGGACGATGTTGCCCCACTTGTCGTACCAGGTCGCGGTGAGGTAGTCACCGGGAGCGGCGGTGTTGACCTTGCGGCCGTTGGCGTCGACGTAGGTGATGTCGGCACGCTCGTAGGAGCTGGGCAGCTTACCTTCGGACAGGTTCCCGTCCGGAATCTGGTCGGGGCCGAACACGGCGGTGGCCTCGACCGGGTGCACGGTCTGGCCCCACCGGCGGGTCAACTCGGCAGACAGCGTGTAAGGCGCACCATTACCGGCAGTCGGGACCTGATATGCCAGCGAGTACACCGCCGTACCGGCGCCCAGCGCCGACCGCTTGACCTGATGCAGACGGCCGACACCCGGGTCACCGGGAATCTGGCTGTAGAACAACTGCCACGGCTCCTGCCCGGCCGGGCGCAGCTCGGACAGCACCCCACCGGCGCCGTCGTAGCGGTAGGTGTCGGCGAGGTGTTTGCCGTTGTCGTAGTCCAGCCGCGGATCCCATACCGAGCGCAGCCGGCCGGTGTTGTCGTAGTCGTAGCGG
This sequence comes from Actinoplanes sandaracinus, assembly GCF_030009775.1. Lineage (GTDB taxonomy): Bacteria > Actinomycetota > Actinomycetes > Mycobacteriales > Micromonosporaceae > Actinoplanes > Actinoplanes sandaracinus. The sequence continues at coordinate 4,267 of NZ_JASCTH010000065.1, forward strand.
GCCAGGGCCACGGTGGCCATCTTGTCGGCGCCCGGGTCGAAGGCCGTGAAGGTCACTTCCCGCAGCCGGTTGGTGTAGTCGCCGAACTGGCCTGCCTCGGCGCCGGAGGCGGTGGTGGCAGTCGCGTAGTGGAAGTTCAGCGCACGGCAGCCCTTGACGACACCGTTGCTGCAGTCGACGCCGGCCGGGGCCGGGGCCAGCATGCGGGTCGGACGCATCACCGTAGCGCCGTCCAGGGTGACCTTCTCCCACGACAGGGTCGTGGACTGTCCGCTCCCGGGAAGGTCGACCCCTGTGGGCAGGTATTGCCCGGCGGGGGTGTCGCCGGACCGGGTGAAGGTCACCACGGTGCCGTCGACATTCTTGAGGGTGTACCGGTCCCCGGCACTGGTGTATGTCAGCGTCAGATCTTCGGCACCGAGCTCGGACTCGAAGGTGGCACCGGTCGCGGTGGTCCTGTCGCGGGCGAAGCCGACGCTGTCACCCTCGGGCAGGCCGACCTGCACCAGCGACCCGGTCACCGTCAGAGCGGTGTACGGAGACTCGGCCTCGTCGACAACGACGGCGGAGGTCCAGCCGGGACCGAACATGGCGTCGACCTTGCCGGCCTGCCGGGAGGTGTAGGTCCGCGACAGCGTCAGGTCGCTACCGAAGGCGTCCACCGACACGTCGGAGTCCGACACCGTGAAGTTGCCGGTCAGCAGGTTCACCGACCCGGGGCCGATCTCCTGGCTCGCTGCGGACGCCCGGTCACGGTCGAAGTTGAACTTCACCGTGCTCGACGTCCCGGCACCCGCTCCGGTGAACACCGCCCGCAGCTGCACGGGGCCGTCCAGCGGGTCGGGGCCGGCCTCGGCGTCGTTGAGGGTCCGGGCCACGTCCCAGTTCAGCCGCGCCGGCTTACCGCCGGTAGCGGGCAGCGGCCATGTCACGGCCCCGCCGCCTTCGGTCAGCGCCACGTGCGCCTGCGGGACGTTCTGCCAGCCGTCGGCGTCACCGCGGCGCCACTGGTACTCCACGCCGGCGGCGTCGCTCTTACCGGCGCCTTCCAGGGTGGTCAATCCCGCGATGAGGTCACCGTTGGCGGGCTTTGTCACCGCGCCCGCACCGACCTGGAACTCGTACTTGGCCACCGGGGACCGGTTGCCCGCCCGGTCGACCGAACGCACGAACAGGGTGTGCGGGCCGTCCGAGCCCGGGACGATGTTGGCTGTCGCCGTACCGCCGAGGTTCGCGGCGTTGACGCGCTGCGTCGGCGGGTTGACGTCCAGCCCGTACTCGAAGGCCGCAGCATCGCCGACGCCCGCAGCGTTGAAGGTGAAGTCGCCGGCCTTGTTGGCGGCGCCGCCCCACGTGCCGGCCGGGTACGCGGTCGAAGTGACGGCCGGCGCGATGCCGGGGGCGTCCTTGTCGACGGTGAAGTCACAGAACGACGACCAAGCGCTGTCCACCGTGCCGTCGTTGGTCATGACCCGCCACGCATAAGAGCTGTTGTTCTTCAACACTCCGGCCGGGATGGCCGCGGTCAGCGTCGAGCCGGACGCTGCCAGTCCGGTGGTCGTTCCACCAATTTTGTTGACGTTGCCGGCGTTGTCGATGGCGAACCACTCGAAGGACGCCTTGACCTTGCTGCCGTCAGGGTCGGACACCACGGCCTTGAGCTGCGGTGTCTCGGTGTTGATGTACGGCCGGTGACCGCCGGATACACACGGTACGCTCGGCAGCGTCGACCGTGCGCCGATGGTGGGGTACGAGTTGTAGGTGACCTTCGCGTACGGCACCTGAGCGGTGTTGTCGGCGTTGCGGGAGCGGAACTCTTTCCACTGGCTCTTGTCGGCCTCGTTCGCGGCGCGGATACCCATGTGGGCCCGGTTGGCGTTTCCGGTCGCGGCACGCTGGAAGAAGTTCTTCGCGTCGATCGACACCCAGCCGTCACCACAGGTCGTGTTGAGACCCTTGGTCTGCGTGGAGGTGGCTTCCTTGGTCAGCCACTTCGGCTGGTTCGCCCACCGGGTGTCCGCGTTGGCGGGGTCGGTGGTCCAGATCTCCCACGGCGTCTGCGCACACGTGGTCGAGTACCAGTTGTAGAAGTGAGCACTCGCCGCGGTGATCTGCTTACCGCGCAGCGCGCTGCTGTCCCACTGCACGAACGAACGGGACTTCTTCGGGGTGGCCTCGGTGGTGACACCCAGCCGCAGGTAGTCCGCCCCGCCCTGGTCCGCCGTCGACCTCTCACTGACGGTGGTGTCGAACGTGGTCAGCAGCTTGTTGATCTGCGGGTCGATCGTCACCGGATACTTCGTCGCCGGATCGGTCAGCCACTTCACATCCGGCGTCAGCTTCAACGTGGCGGGGCCGGCCGGAGCAGGAGTCGCGTTCTTGGCCGACGCCTTCGCCTTCGACTTTGTCTTCGGCTGCTCGGCGGTGACCTCGACCTGCGTCACCCGGGCCGGGCTCTCCCCGTTCGGTGCCAGCTGCGCATCCCACATCAACGGGGTCGGCACCGACGCGACCTTACGTCCCGCCGAGTCCTCGACAGCCAGGCTGCCGGTGGCGTCCTCGTCGACCGCGGCCACCCGCGTGCCCGACAACGGCACCAGTACCTCATCCAGGTGCGGCACCGCCGCAGGCGACTTGGCCACCACGAACTGCTCGAAACCCGAACGGGTGGCTTCTACCACCAGGTCGGTGTCCGGCAGCACGTCGCGGTAGGTCGCCTTGTTTCCGTTCAGCAGCGGCGGGGGCAGCGCGCCCTGCCAGCCCAGCGCCACTCGGTCCGTGCCCGTGCCCACCGATGCCAGCTCACCCGACGGCGACGCCGCCCGGACGCCGGAGACTTTCACCTCGAGCGGATGTGCAGCCGGAGCCACCGATCCGTCCGCCTGCGGGCGCAGCGTCAGGTCGACGGGTACCCAGCCGCCGTCGCGGCGCACCCGCACCACGCCCGCCGCCACCGTCGCCTCGACCTGGCCCTCCGGCAGCGCGAAGAACTCCGATGTCTCCGACGTCAACCCGCTGATCCGCACCCGCTTACCGGTCAGCCGCGCGGTAACCAGCGCCGCCGCCTCATCCGGACGCTCCAGTGCCTGCTCCGCACCCTGCTGCGCCGTAGTCGGCGCTGCAATGGCTGGTCGAGGCTTTGCCACATCGAGCAGCGTCGCGGTCAGCGCCAGAACCAAGCCGGCGGACAGTGTCTGTCCTGAAGGCCCTCGAAGGACCGCATCGAACCAGCGGACGCAACCCCGCCCTGAAGTTTGAGATTCCATCACGAACTTTCTGTACGTTCCCCCATTGATGAAACGAGGGCACTATAACGATCGTGATGACGCTAAAGATCATCTATGTGGCGAGGATCACGTTCACACGAGTCGCGAACCGCAATGAATTGACAATCGTTATCTCAAACATAAATCACAAAAACGGCTAAACCAAATAATGTTTCACCAGTTCTTGTTTTATCCGTCTTATCACCTTGTTACTGAAGTCCGGACATAGCCGATGACGGTGCGCGAGCTTTCCGCTGGGCGGCAATCCGACAGCGCAAGGACCTGGCCACTGCGTACCCTTGACCTACTCTTGACCCATCAGGTCGGGTGACTTCGGGAGTTTACGTGACTGCCAGCCTGGGTGCTCCTTTTTTCTCGTCCGAAGGCTTCACAGCACTGGTCGTAGCCATAATTGGAGCGTGGGCAACATTTGTTGTTGGAGTGCTGAATTATCGACGGCAGGGACAGGTACTCCGCCTACAGCGGGAGTATCAGGGTCGCCAGAACGAACTAGCGTTCTCCGCCCAGGTCACTGATCGATTTACGAGAGCGATCGGGCAGTTGGGAAGCGAGAGCACCCATGTCCGCATGGGCGGAATCTTTGCCGTGGAGCGGATCGCTCGGGATTCCCCGGACGATCGCCAACACATCGTTGATACGCTTGCTGCTTTTGTTCGGGGCCGTTTACCCGTAACGAGCGTGGGAAACGGTGGGTATGTTCCGATCATGCAGTTGCGAGCGCCGGATGTTCAGGCCGCCTTGACCGTCCTGTGCCGCTCGCCCCTGGCCGACGAGCGCGTCTCCTCGCTGCAGCCGGGCCTTCTCGATCTATCACGCACGGATCTCCGACGAGCAAACCTGCGCGGAGCGAGGCTGGATGCGGTCAATCTGTGGGGCGCCAGGCTGGAAGGGGCCGACCTTCGAGGGGCGCATCTGGTCGACAGCATCCTCAAGAACGCCAATGTTGGCCGGTTCGATACCGGCAACGAGGCGTTCTTGCGCGGAGCTGACCTTAGCTTCGCCGACCTGACGGGAGCCCAGACCGACGGTATCAACAACCTTGACATGGCCGTAACCGACGGTGTGATCGGACTGCATCGATGAACCCGGTCACGAACTCCCCCACGCTGCACAAATAGGTGTCGACCGCCACGTGCAGGCATCCGGTTGACGGTCCGTGGCGGTTCGGGGTAATGGTTCGCCGTTCAGGCTTTGAATGAGTGAAGGCTGGCCAGGGCCAAGGTCTGTTCGGCGTCGTACTCTCTGAAGGTGCTGACCGGCTGGAATCCCAGGCGGGCCGCGAGTCTGAGCGAGCGCGCGTTGGCTGTCTGGGTCACGAGGATGACCGGCTGGTCGGGGAGTTCATCTGCAGCAGCGCGCAACGCGGCGATGGTGGCCTCGAACGCCAGGCCGGCGCCCCACGCGTCGGGCCGCAGCAGGTAACCCAGTTCCAGTTCTTCGCCGCCTTCGGTGACGTGGCCGGGGAGCTCAGCGGCCCGGCGTTTGAGCTCCACGGTTCCGATGAGGTCGTCGGTGGCCTTGTCGGCGATGACGAAGCCACCGGGATTTGGGGTCGCGTTGGCTGCGCCGCCGATCTCGTCAAGGCGCTGCTCGACAGTCTCCCGCAGACGCGGGCCGCCGAGGTAGCCCCAGACCTGCGGGTCGGTCTGCAACTCGATGAGCCTTTCTCGATCGGCGTCGCGGGCCTTGCGCAGCAGCACCCGGTCCGTTGCGATCTCGACGGCGGACAGCATCGATAGCTGGCTCATGTAGCCCCTTCTTGCTGGACGCGGCGAGGTTCATCAGATCATGTCACCGCAACGTGGACACCATCGGCGATGCGCCCGATGCCGGAGTGGCTGTGGCTGGTCGTGACTAGTGCCTTGAACAGGAGAGACAATTGCCCATGGCACGGCACGATCGTCCACGATGATCATCCGCGACCCTGCACGGCCGCCGTCCGCTCACCGACGAACGCGGGGACTCACCCGCTTTGGCTGGCTGCGGCGCCACAACACCATCCGCCGCCTCTCGGGACTCGGTCAGCGATCCCCGATCACCTACGAACGGGCCACAGCGACATCAAGCGGAGGGCGTCTGGCCCTGGGCCCAACGCGGCATCGCCAACATCGCCGTCCACGGCGTCGACCGACCACGACTCCACGCCTGCCGGCAACAGACCGACCTCATCGCCGGCCTCCTCACTTATGGGGTCAATGCCACTCGCACCTTGCGGAAACCACTCCCGTGTGCGGCCTTGCCGGGCGGACCCGATCACGGTCTGCGGCATCGGGACCTGCGCATTTTTCTATGTTCTTTCACGGGAGCATCAGTCCTTTGCGGACATTTACCAAGCGGGTTCTGACAATCGGTGCCGCCGCGATCGCCGTCGCCCTTTACTCGACCCCCGCCCAGGCGCACTTCACCTACAGCAGCTACAGCGGCAACCAGGGCCAGGTCAACGGAAGCCACAATTACCTCACGTTGTGTGACCTTCAGGCCGACAAACGCGGCGTGCGTATCGAATACCGGACGAACCGCGGCGGCTCCGACCACGTAGGCGACGCCAACGGCCACGAGTCCGGATGCGGCAGCGAGTACACCTATGACGGTGGCGTCGTCACACGCTGGCGCATGTGTGAGGCATCCTCCTGCGAGGCCTGGCGCACCGATCTCTGAGCTTTCGCTCTATTGAGCCGCTGAAATGAGACGACCACCTGGTCTTTCCGAGAGAATATCGGAATAACGGGTGGCCGAGTCAGTGAACTGATTGATGCCCGCACCACGGAAAGTCGCAGCACGGACCGTCGGTCAGCACGCCTCTTCTCGCGGGTCTGGCCGGACGTGCCGACCACGACACCATCACCACTCTCCATGGCGCACCGATCACGGCCATCACCAAGGATTGACGACGCAGAGCGCTGTCGCTCCAGCGGCGAACCCCGACATCGACCCCAGCCATCGTGCTCGCTGAGGGCGCTCCGGGGGAACTTCGCGTATCGGCCCGCACGCGCCCGGCCCATGGTGTAAGCAGGTCAATGAAGGACCTGCCGACATCATGGAGGGCCACCGGCGATGACCCAGCCAAGGGCAGGACGATACGAAGACCTCGACGTGGTTCAGGAACAGCCGCTGCCATGGCGCGTACCCAGCGTGTATGTGTCGATCAACGGCGGTGCGGCCCGCAGTTGCAAGGTGACCCGGCATCCCGGGGACCTGCTCGGCCTGGAGCTTCCCGGCGTCCGTGTCGCACCGGGCAGTATCGCCGAGATCCAGTGGACCCAGAACGGCCTCGGCGCGTACGTCGCCGGCACCATCGTCGACACCCCGATGGGAGCGGCCCGCGGTGTGTACCTGCGCGTCGACGAGTCGGTCACCCGTATCCAGCGCCGCCTCGGAGTCCGCGTCGAGGTGCAGGTCCCGGTGGTGATCATCCTGCCCTCCGGACGTATGGTCCCCGCCCATACCGAGGACATCTCCGTCGGCGGCACCCATCTGACCGTGGACCTCTCCCAGATCGACGGGCCGGCCATTCGTCAACTCGCCGAGGAAATCGTCGTCGGTGAACATCTTGTCGTTGAGTGCCAGTTCCCCGACGGGCTCGCCCGGTTCTCCGCCCTGGTGGCTGACGTCGGCCACGAGCCCGGCGACGCCCGTCTGCGGTTCGTCGACGTCGACACCGGCACCGAAGAACGACTGGCCTCGTTCCTGGCCGGCGCTCAGCGCAAGGCCGCGGCCCGGAAACGCAAATCCGGGGCCGGCTAGAGCGACCGGACGTCGCGCGGTGGGAACAGGCCGACCGGCACGACCGTCTCGCCTCACCGTCCGGCTAGTTGATCAGCCTGGCGCGCGGGACCCCCCGAGCGATCCCGCGCCGTTGGGGCCACGTGTCAGTTGTCGAAGTAGAGCTGGGCTCCAGCGCACCCGTACGGGCAGTGCAGTTCGGCCCGGTAGTTCGCGGGCGGCCAGCCCACATCCCACCTGTTGTGTTCGGCCCCGTGGAACTTCACGTCGCGGAGCAGTTCCACGCCGGTGTTGACGTTCCGGATGACGACGAACGAGTTGATCGGGTCCTGTTCATCGGACGGCAGGTCTGGTGCCGACGGGGGGATGCCCAGTGTGGCGAAATGCGGGTTCGCGCCGCTGCCGACCCAGATCGACGCGGTATTGCACCCCCATTTGTTGCTGGCCGAGACCCAGCACGACCTGTCGGCCATCGCGGACGCGGTGGCCGGCTGCTCCGCCAGCAGCGTGGCGGCCAGGGCGGCCACGGCCACGCCGGCGAACCGCCTCATGATGTGCCTTCTCCTGTGCATCGAGGTTGCCCTTCTTGACGTTGCGTGTGGTCCGTCCCAGCGTCAGGCCTCGATGTCCGGGGAGGAAGAACTTTGGACGAATTTGGACGCCGGCCCTCGACGCCATCACCGATGGGCCCGTTATAGGACAGATGGCGTGAAGTGTCTGATGGGTGACCACCGTTGGTGATGGGGTCGCTAGCCTCGAACACTGAGACATCGACCCGGATCACGGGGGTAGGCGATGCCGCTGTCAGGGGACCCGGTGGCCACGCCGGCAGAGGTGTTCACGACATTGCCCGACCCGGGGCAGGCGAATAGCCCTGCCGATCTCGTCGACCGGCTGCGCCGGCTGAAGGTCTGGGCCGGTGATCCCTCCTACGAGACGATCAAGGACCGGGTCAACGCGGCCTGGACCGCGGCCGGAAGGCCGGCCGGTGAGCTGACGCGCAGGTCCACCATCGCGTATTGCTTCAAGCCCGGCCGGCGACGGTTGGACATCGACCTGCTGGTCGCCGTGGTCCAGGCGCTGCACCCCGACACCGGGTATGTGACGGCCTGGCGACAGGCGCTGCGCGTGATCGGCGGGGAGATCGAGGCGGCGTCGCAGGTTTGGGTACAGGACAGTCTGCCGCAGGATCTGGCCGGATTCACCGGCCGCAGCGGCGAACTCGACCGGCTGCGCCACGCGGCACGAGCCGGGGAGGCGGTGGTGATCTCGGCGATCGAGGGGATGGCCGGGGTCGGCAAGACCCGACTCGCCGTCCACGCCGGGTACCTGCTGATCCGGGAGAAGGCGGCCGAGCGGGTGTTGTTCGTCAATCTGCGCGGCTTCGACCCCGACCCGGCCCAGCCGCCGGCCGACCCAGCCGCGGTCCTGGACGGGTTCCTGCGCCTGCTCGGGATGCCCGGCCAGCAGATCCCGCACGATCTCGACGCGCGCGCCGCCGCCTACCGCGACCGCCTCGCCGGCACCCGGACCCTGGTGGTGCTGGACAACGCCGCCACCACCGCACAGGTCCGCCCGCTGCTGCCGAACACCCCGAGCTGTCTCACCTTGGTCACCAGCCGGCGCAGCCTGGCCGACCTGCACCCCGCGGTCCACCTGTCTGTGGACGTGTTCATCCCCGACGATGCCCTGGCATTCCTCACCCGGGCCGTACCCGAAACTCCCGTCGGCCCTGATCCGCACGCCGCGTCCCGGATCGCCCGGCGCTGCGGCTACCTGCCCCTGGCCCTGAGCCTGACTACCGGGCACATCCGCGGCACACCCGGCTGGACGTTGACCGACCATGCCGACCGGCTCGACGAACGCCACCACCAGCGGCGCCTGGACACCGGCGTCGAACTCGCTCTCGCCCTGTCCTACCAGCACCTCCCCACCGACCAGCGGCGACTGCTGCGCCTGGCGGCCTTACACCCCGGCCAGGACCTCGACGCCTATGCCGCCGCTGCCCTGTGCGACACCGACGTCGCCGTCGCCCAGACGCATCTGCAGAACCTGTACGGCAACCATCTGCTGCAGCAGACCAGAGCAGACCGATATACCCTGCACGACCTGGTCCGCGCCTACGCCACCGGCCGGGCCAGCGACGAGGACCGGCCCCCTGAGCGCCGTGCCGCCCTCACCCGGCTGTTCGACTACTACCTCGTCACCACCGCCGCCGCCATGGATGCCCTGTACCCAGCCGAGAAACACCGCAGACCGAGAATCCCGCCCGCCGGCAACCTCACCCCCACGCTGGGAAGCGCGGCGAATGCTCGCAGCTGGCTGGACACCGAACGACCCACCTTGGTCGCCGTGGCCGCGCACACCGCCAAGCACGGCTGGCCCCACCACACCACCGGACTGACCACCACCCTGTACCGCTACCTCGACGGCAGACACCACGCCGACGCCCTGACCATCCACGCCCACGCCCTCGACGCCGCCCACCGCACCGGCGATCCGGTGGGACAGGCCGACGCCCTGACCAACCTCGGCGCGACCCACCTCACCATGGGCCGATACGGGCCGGCCACCGAGTACCTCCAGCAGGCCCTACATCTGTTTCAGCGAACTGACTCCTCTATCGGGCAGGCCCGTGCCCTGGCGAACCTCGGCGCCGTCGCGGAGCGGCTCGGTCACTACTGGCCGGCCACCGAACATCATCAGCAAGCCCTGATCCTGCGCCGGCGTGCCCAAGACCGCACCGGCGAAGCCTCCACGCTGGACGACCTCGGCATCATCCACGTCCGCCTGGGTCGTTACCAGGCGGCCCGCAACCACCACGAACGTGCGTTGACCATCTGCCGGGACCTCCACGACCGCGGCGGAGAAGCCCGCTCCCTGTGCAACCTCGGCGTGGCCGAACTGCTATCGGGCCGTTACGAGCCGGCCACCGGCCACCTCCAGCAAGCCCTGAGACTGTTCCGCCAGCTCGGCAACCGCACCGGCCAGGCATGGGCTCACGACAGCCTCGGCACGCTTCAGATCCGCCTCGGGCAACCAAACCAAGCCACCGAGCACTACCAGCGGGCACTGGCCCTACACCGCGAGACTGGCGGACGCCACGGTCAGACCTGGGCTCTCAACGGTCTCGGTGAGGTGGCCCTCGCCGCTGGCCGCCCCGGCGACAGCCTCGCCCACCACCGAGCGGCCCACATCATCGCGGTCGACACCGCCGACCGTCACCAGCAGGCCCGCGCCCTCACCGGCATCGGCGACGCCCATCACGCCCTCGGCAACCCGGCCCTTGCCCGCGAGCGCTACCAACAGGCCTTCGCCCTCTACACCGATCTCGGCCTGCCCGAAGCCGACCGGATCCGTGCTCACCTCACCGCTCTGGACCTCACCGCGGCCGGCTCCGAACAGCAATAGCGATGTTGCCGGAGGCGCCTTCAGGAAAGGCCACTTCTGTGCGGGAGACCGGGAGAGGGCTCCATTACCGCCCAGGTGACCGACATCAGCTCCCCGTTGGCTTGCGACGTCTGTTCCACTCTCCCGCCGGTACGTTCGACGATGCACGACCGTGGGCGGAAGGGTCGGGCGACCGGTCTCCACGTCACCATGGAGACCGGCCGCCCGACCCCAACGATCAGGTCGCGTTCGCGTCGGAGGCGACGGCCGGCAGCTCCGCGAAGTAGTCGCGGAGCATGGCGATCCGCCCGTCACGGAGGCGGAAGATCTGCACGATTGACATCATCGTCCGCCGGCCGTTGACCTCGTCGAAGGCGACGTCGATCTCGGCGATGAACACGTCGGGGTCTGCGGTGTCGTGCAGGACGACGGAGGACAGGTCCACGTTCGCCGTACCCTGCGCAGGGAATTGCTGATGATACGCAGCGGTTCCCGACCGGATCGCCTCGCGGCCCACCAGGCGTCGGTACAGCGGATGACCCTCGGGAACCAAGGGCGCGTCGAGCACGCCGTCTTCGGTGAACATCGCGGCGATGGCATCCGGATTCCGGGTGATCGCGCCGGCGTATACGTACTGCTCGAAGAGTTGCTTGTGCGTCAGATCCACTCTCCAGTTTAGCTGCCGCCGTTGCGAGTGCCGGCGCTCAGGGCGAGCCGACACAAAGAACTGCCTCCATGAACCCGCCGCTGCGCCTACCGGTGAGCCGCCTACCGAGCCCATGCCACGGCCGGAACCGACCAACACCGTTCCCGGCCGGACCTTAAGCAGGGTGGCTAAGTGCTTGGGTTCGTAAATTCTTCGGGGGTTATGCGGCCAGGGCGTGTGCGGCAGGCTGGGTATTGCAGCCGGCGGGTTGCTGGAGGTTCTGCTCTTTCTGTTCGTGTCGCTCGATCCGGGTCATCA
>NZ_JASCTH010000066.1 GCF_030009775.1 Actinoplanes sandaracinus
CAACTGCTCGGCCAGCCGCCGGATCGTCGGTTTGGGGTCCGACTCGCGATACAGGCGCACGGCACGCGCCCGCAGTTCGTCGGGGTACTTCTTCGGTGCTGCCACAGATGCTTCCTTCCCATGATCAGTCGATCATGTTTGAGAAGCTCCGTTGAAGCGGGGGGAACTCAGTGGGCTTCGGAGTGTTCGGGGAGGCGTTCCTAGTCGCGGGAGTCGCGACGGGCGCGCATCAGCCAGAACAGGGAGCGTTCCACGATCCGGCGACGCGTTCTGTGGAATCTGTTTGTCAAGTTGGTGGCCGTGGAACGTAGGGTTTGGCCGGTTCGCAGGCATCGGCAACAACGAGGAACGCCACGGTTCCGCCCGAACCACATCCTCGGATGCTTACGAGGTTCTGGCTGTGGATTGGAGCCTTCCGAGCGCGACCATACGGCGCATGATGGGGATGGGGATGACGGGGTTGCGGGCAGCGTAATCGGCACTGCCCGCATCGAGCAGCAGCGTCACCAGGGCTTCGAGCGGCATCGAGGGATTGAGCCAGGCTCGTCGGCGGACGCCCTGGTCGGTGTCGGCAGCAAGTCTCTGGAGCGATTCTGGCGAGAGGCGCTGGTCCTGGCCGGCGGCTCTGCGCACGACCGGATCGGGGTCGCAACTGAGCTGCTCGGCGAGCGCGTTCGTAGAGGCCGGGTCGGTGAGGGAGAGGGCCCGCATGCGAGGGTTCGGGTCCGTCACGTAGCGCAGCAGACCGTCGCGGGGGAAGTTGGGGTGATCATGCGGTCGGCCGAGGAAGGACAGGCTCCCTTCCCACCACGCCGCCACCTCAAGGAGCATCTCTGGTGGGGCATCGTCGCATGACTCGGCGAGGAAGAGCCGCACAACGCGGTCCTGGTCGCGGGCGAGCGCGGCCACCACGTCTGTGGGCAGACGTGGTGCCCTTGCGACGCTGCGTCGGATCAGCAGCTTCGGCGAGGCCGCGAGCTGGCGCATGGCTTCGGCGTTCTCGTGCAGGGCGCCGACCCACCAGAGCGCCATCGTCCGGTCGCCCGGGTCGATGTCAGGCGCTTCGGCGGCCATCGCCGCGATCTCCTTCGGCGTCTGGGGCGGCATGGCGTCGGGGCGCGGAGCACGGCCGACACCACGGCCGCCGCGGGAAAGTCGCCGTGCGGCCAGATGTTCTCCCGCTAACTCCGCGAAGAGTTCTCGCTGCCGCGGATCCGGCGTGGTGGCGACGAGCCGGTCCCACTGCGTGGCGGAGAGGTGACCGGAATCCGCAGCGATGGCGCGCACGTCCCTGGCATCGTGGGAGATCGCAGCGTCCATGACCTCGGGCGGTAGGTCCTCCCGCCAAAGAAACCCGGCCTCGCCGGCCTCCAGGAGGCTGAGGAGCACGTCGACAGGTGCCGCGCGGTTGAAACCGAGCCCAGAGAGCCAGGACAGGGCTACTCGCCGGTCGAGGTCGGTAGCGGCAGTCAGCCTGGTCCAGGTCCCGTCAGGCACGTCGGCAGGCTGTATGTCGGGCACCGGTCAAAGGCTAGAACACTGGACCGCCAGCCGACCCGAGGCCCGGCGCGCTGCAACCAGAGCAGCGGACTTGCATCGGCCGAAACGGGCCGCGCCACGCCGGCGCGGCGCGGGTGACAGATCGCGTCCGGATCGGTGCCGGCTCAGGTGTGTCCGTGCCGGACATCGATGATGCGGCGCGGCGGATCTTGATGTAGCGAGACAGGCATTGACGCGGTCGTCAGCCCATCGATTCGCGGCGCGTGCAGCCGGCGCGCCCCGGCCCCGCGGGCCGCGGGTCGCCGCTGTCGAGCGCGCGATCCGCGGCCCGCGGGGCCCCCCCCCCCCGGGCGGGGGGGGGCCGCGGGGGGGGGGGCGCCCCCGCCCCCCCCCGGGGGCCCGGCAGCCGGGTCAGCCCGCGGCGCGGGCGATGAGTTTGGCGACCGTGTCCGGACGCGAGACCGCCACGGCGTGTGAGGCTCCCTTGACGGTCACGGTGGCGCGTGAGCCGGCCCGGTCCGCCATGAACTTCTGCGCCCGCAGGGGGATGTTCTTGTCGGCGCCGGCCAGCAGGAACCACGAGGGGATGCTCGCCCAGGCAGGTGTGCCGGACGCCTCACCCAGCGCGGCGTCCCGGATGGGACGCTGGGTGGCCGCCATGAGGGCGGTCTGGCGCGCCGGGACGTCGGCCGCGAACTGCTGCCGGAACAGCGAGGGCTTGATGTAGAGGTCGTTCGAGCCGTCCGGCAGCGGGACCGGTGCAAGCGTCTCGCCCAGCGTGCTGCCGGGGTACTTCCCGGCGAGCTGCGCCGCGGCCTCGCCCTGCGCGGGGGCGAAGGCGGCGACATAGACCAGCGCCTTGACCTTCTCCGACCGTGCCGTCACGTTGGTGATGACAGCGCCGCCGTACGAGTGGCCGACGAGCACCACGGGCCCGTCGATGCCGGCGAGACGCGCGTCGAGGGCGTCGGCGTCGGAACGGACTCCGCGCAGAGGGTTGGCCACGGCGACGGTGCTGAAGCCGCGCCGCTGCAGCCGCTCGATGACGGGGTTCCAGCTGGCGCCGTCGGCGAAGGCGCCGTGGACGAGGACGATCGTGGGCTTGTGCCCGGTCCGGTGAGCGGCTACCGCGTTCGACGTGCCCAGCAGGGCGACCGCGACGAGCGTGGCCAGCAGAGCGGTGACGCGTACGGTGACGCGGTGTTTGAGCGTGCGCATGTCCGGCTCTCAGTCTTTCAGGAAGGCGATCAGGGCGGCGTTGACCTCGGCCGCGTGGGTGAGCAGCAGACCGTGCGGAGCACCGTCGATCTCCACGTAGCGCGCGCCGGGCAGGCGGCGGCGGAACTCGCGGGCGGTGGCGTCGATCGGCAGGATGCGGTCGGCGGTGCCGTGCAGGATCAGCGACGGCACGTCGATGCGCTCCACATCGGCACGGAAGTCCGTCAGCCATGCCGGGACACACGCGTACGCCGCGATGGGCGCCGAACTGATGGCGGTGGCCCAGTTCGCCCGCAGCGCGGCCTCGCTGAGACGGGACCCGAGCGTCTCATCGGTGTTGAAGAAGTCGACGAAGAAGTTCTCGTACCAGGCGTAGCGGTCGGCCTCGGCCTGCTCGGCGATGCCGTCGAAGACCGTCTGCGGCACGCCGGTGGGGTTGTCCTGCGTCTGCAGCAGGAACGGCTGCAGCGCGCCGAGGAATGCCGCCTTCGCCACCCGCTGCGAGCCGTAGGTGCCCAGATAGCGGGCCACCTCGCCGGAGCCCATCGAGAAACCGACGAGGACGACGTCACGCAGGTCGAGCTGGGTCAGGACGGTGTTCAGGTCGGCGGCGAAGGTGTCGTAGTCGTACCCCGTCATGGTCTTGCTCGACCGGCCGAAGCCCCGGCGGTCGTAGGTGATGACCCGATAGCCGGCCTTGACCAGCGCATCGGTCTGCTTCTCCCATGACTGCCCGTCCAGCGGGTAGCCGTGGATCAGGACGACCGGCTGGCCGGAGCCGTGGTCCTCGTAGTAGAGATCGATGCTGGTCGAGCCCTCGGTGCCGACGGTGATGGTTCCCATGGTGCGCCTTCCCGCCCGTCCGCCGTGTGCGGACCGGGCATGGCATCAACCTAGGGAGCCGGCGGCGTCGGCCGCGTCCGTCAGACGACGTCTTCGGCGTACGTCATCGTGCCGCGCAGCACTGCCGCGAGCTCGCCGCGAGCGGTCACGCCCAGCTTGGGGAACATCCGCTGCAGGTGGGTGCTCACCGTCCGGGGTGAAACGTACAGCCGCTCGCCGATCTCCCGGTTCGTCAGCCCTTGCGCGGCGAGCTGGGCGACGTGCAGCTCGGTCGAGGTCAGCTGGTCGACAGCGGCCGGATCCTGGCGAGGGGACGACGCGCCCGCGGCGCGCAGCTCCTGGCGTGCCCGCTCCGCCCACGCTGATGCGCCGAGGGCCTCGAACACCTCGCGCGCCGCCTGCAGGACGACGCGGGACTCTGCGGGCCGCCGGTGACGTCGCAGCCACTCGCCGAGCGCGAGGTGCACCCGCGCCCGTTCGAAGGGCCAGTCCACGGGAACGGCGTCGAGAGCCGCCCGGTAGAGCGACTCGGCGGTGTCCGGCGGGCTCAGCAGGGCACGGGCGAGGCGCAGCCCGCAGAGCAGGGCGGGGGAAGCAGTCAGCTTCCCGAGCGGGGTCAGCTCCTCCAGGATGTCGCGCGCCACCGGTGCGGACTCGCTGCGCACAGCCGCCTCGGCCAGTTCGGCGACCGCGTAGAAGCGCAGCCAGGGATGGAAGGCGGGGTCGGCCGG
Source organism: Actinoplanes sandaracinus (assembly GCF_030009775.1). Classification (GTDB taxonomy): domain Bacteria; phylum Actinomycetota; class Actinomycetes; order Mycobacteriales; family Micromonosporaceae; genus Actinoplanes; species Actinoplanes sandaracinus. Next base: position 4,293 of record NZ_JASCTH010000066.1, read on the forward strand.
GTCGAAGACGCGGTGCAGGTGCCCGAAGGCGTCGCCGTAGCGGCCCTGGCAGAGCGCGGCGTGCCCGCGGGCCGTCTGCACGATGGCCAGCACCGGGCGCACCCCGCCGGGAAGGGCGGCGCGCTCCGCCTCCGCCGCCCACACGTCCGCCCGCAGGTCACCGCAGACGGCGGCCAGCTGCGCACGAATGGCGTGCACCATCGCGTGCACCAGAGGCTGACCGGTCTCGCGGGCCAGCTCGGCGGCCTCCTCGGCAGCGAGGGAACCAGCGCGCACGTCACCGAGCCGGGCAGCGCTCCCCGCCTGGATGCAGAGGGCGCGGGCCAGCATCGACAGCTGGCCCTGCGCCCGCAGGGCGTCCAGTGGCCTGGCCGTCAGCCGCATCGCCAGGGCGGGAGCGCCCATCGTCACCGCGGCGCCGCCCAGGAGCGGGTCTGCCTCGGCGTCCTCCGACGAGCGTTCCAGCTGTCGCACCAGGGACTCCATGACGGCTCGACCGCGCTCGACCGGCGCGCAGTATGCCCGCAGGGCCACCAGGAAGGGGTTTTCCGCGTCCACGGGCATCCGGTCGGCGGCGGTGACGACCCGCTGCCAGGCGGCCGGCCCCGGTTCCCCGTAGTAGCAGGGCAGAATCGCGCCCCACAGCATGCGCAGCCCCAGCAAGGGCTCGCCGGCGGCGATCTCGACGGCCAGCTCGGCCAGCTCGGCGGCCGCGGTGCCCTCGCCCTGCGCCCACTCGCTGCGCACGATGCCGACCCAGGCCGCACGGCCCTGGTCGCGAACCGAGAGGTCCAGCGAGCCGGCCTGGGCCAACAGGTCCGCGACGACGTCGGACCGGCCGGACGCCAGCGCGAGCTCCGCCGCGCGCAGCAGCCGGTCCGCGCGGGCGGACGGGTCCGCGGTCAGCTCCGCCGCCCGCCGCAGCGCGGCCAGCGCTGCGGCGGCGCCGCCGCGCCGCAGGGCCCTGCCGGCGGTGGAGTCCAGGTCCCGCGCCGCTTGCTCGTCGGGACCGGCGGTGGCGGCGGCGCGGTGCCACGCCTGCCGGTCGGGCTGCCCCTGCAGCACGCAGGCCAGGGCGGCGTGCGCGGCCTGTCGTTCCGCGGCGGTCGCCGCGTGGTGCATCGCCGAACGGACGAGCGGGTGCCGGAAGGTCATCCCCCACGCCTCCACCAGGCCCGCGCCGACCGCCGGCCCGAGGGCGGCGGCGTCGACCGCCGTCCCGAGCATCCGAGCCGCCGCGGCGAGGCACTCGTCCATCGTCCCGTCACCGTTGAGGGCGGCGAGGAGCAGAACCGCCCGGGTGTCGGCCGGAAGGCGGGACACCCGTGCCGTGAAGGTCCGCTCCAGCCGCTCGGTCAACGGCAGCGGCCCCGGGGTGAGCGCGTACGCCCCACCGACCGATTGCAGCGCCACCGGCAGCTCGGTCAGCGCCAGCGGGTTCCCCGCCGCCTCCTCCAACAGCCGCCGCCTGACCTGCTGCCCCAGGCCGGGGGCCACCGCGTCCAGCAGCTCACCCGACACCTCATCCGTCAACGGGTCCAGGTGCAGCACAGCCAGTCCGGCGCCGCCGAGCCGCTCGTCCGTGCCCCGAGTGACGACGACCAGGACGAGAGGGTCCGACTCGATCCGCCGCGCGACGAACCCGAGCACATCGAGGCTGGCCCGATCCATCCAGTGGGCATCCTCGACGACCACCAGCAACGGCGCCTTCACCGCCGCGTCCGACAACAGGGTCAACGCGGCCAGGCCGACGAGGTACAGGTCGGGCACAGCCTCGTCGACCAGCCCGACGGCCGCCCGCAGCGCGGCCCGCTGCGGTCCCGGCAGGTCGTCGATCCCGTCCCGCAACTGGTGGACCAATTGGTGCAGGCCGGCACAGGGCACGTCCTCCTCCGACTCCACACCCACCGCCGTGATCACCCGGGTCCCGCTGCACGCGGCCCGCGCCGCCGCCTCGGCCACCAACGCCGACTTGCCGATTCCCGGAGCACCGAGGACGACCACCGCACCGCCCGACCCGGCAGCCGCCTGCTCGACCAGAGCAGCCAGCGCCCGGCGCTCCGTCTCGCGACCGAGCAGCGCCCGTCGTTGCATGCCACGCTCCATCTTCTCCGTGCGACTTCCGTTGGCCGCAGAACGCCGCGGCCTCCCCCGGCCGAGGGCCCCGGCCGTAACTTCCGGAAGCCGACCGGGAGATTGCCGGAACGTGATGCGCACCATGACACGCACGCCGCATCGCGGGAACGAGAGGGTCCGGGTCCGCAGGCGTATTTGAGCACCAGCCCGGACATTCGACGGAATCCCGGCCCGACGAGGTGGTGCGACTCACATCCGGTCCCGACAGCCGCCGCAGGGGCGACGGTGTCATCGATGCCGCTGCCATCGGGCATGAGGCGCTCGTCCGCCAGGGATCGCCAGTCCCTGGTACGGCCACGCTCCGCATGTGACCGTTCGACGCCGCTGAAGCCAGGCGCCGCCTCTTCACCGAAGTCGAACGGAAAGATCCACATGCGATTGCGCATCCCCACGGCGGCAACCCGCGCCGCGACGTGTCCCAGCAGCAGGCCTCGTTGATAGCCGTGACGCAGCGTCCCCTCCGCGACGCGGCACACACCGAGAGTTCCGGGACGCCGGCGGGGGCCTGGCTCCTCGTCGCCGGCGCCGGCCGCGACATTCCCGTCAAGGCTCAGCGCGGGATGGCCGACCGGGCAGGCTCGCGACGAACCGTGGCGAACATTTCGGGACTTCGCCCGTGACCGGACTTCTCGGTGCGGTGCTCGGTGCGGTGGTAGCCATGGCGGCCGGCACGGTCGCGGTCATCGTCGGACAGGTCCGCAGCGTGCAGCGCATCATCCCCGTCGCGACGCAACCGCCGCCGCGGGCCGAGGGCCTGATCGGCCCGCGGCTTCCCGGCCCACCGCTGACCATGACGGTTCTCGGCGACTCCTTCGCCGCCGGTTACGGAGCCACCAGACCCCGAGAGACTCTGGGCGTCCTGCTGGGTACCGCCCTCGCCCGCCGCGCCCGGCGGCCCGTACGACTGCACCGGCCCGCCTTCGTCGGCGCCATGTCATCGGATCTGCCGCACCAGGTGCACGCCGCACTGCACCATGCGCCGGATGTCGCCATCATTTTCGTCGGCGGCAACGATGTCACCCGGTTCGCGCCGCTCAGGGCGGCGGCACGGCATCTCGGCGACGCGGTCGGGCGGCTCCGGGCCGCCGGCTGCCTGGTCATCGTCGGCACCTGCCCCGACCTCAAGGTCCTGCCACCGCTGCGGCCACCGCTGCGCTGGCTGGCCGCCCTGCGCAGCCGGCGGCTGGCAGCCGCGCAAACCGCCGCGGTCGAAGCCGCCGGCGGCTATCCAATCCCCCTGGCCGAACTGCTCAACCCCTTCTTCGAGGCCGATCCGGTACGCATGTTCGGCGCCGACAGCTTTCACCCCTCACCCGAGGGGTACGCACGAGCGGCCGCCGTCAGCCTGCCGCCGCTACTGGCCGCGCTACGCGCCGAAGGCGTCATCCCCCGCCCCGGCACGGGGCTGGATCAATCCAGCGGCTCGGACGGCCTGGGTTCCAGGACGAGGAACAGTCCGGCGTAGGGGTCGAGTGAGACGCTGAAGCTCTGCAGCCCGTCCACCCGGCCGATCTCTTCCCCGGCGGTCGCGGTCACGGCGGTCGCGTTCACCACCGCGTGACCGGGGGTCAGGCACGTCGAGCGCACGTTGCCGTGGATCGTGTCACCGGTGAAGTTGAGGACGGTGACCTGGATCGGCGCGTCGACGACGGTGGTTTCGCCACCGTCGAGGCGGTGAACCAGAACGAGCATGCCCGGGTGGGGGACGTCGGGGATGTCGAGCTGTGTGGCGACGGCGATGTCGTGGTGACGGCGGGTCACGAGCACTGAGCACAGGCCGGCGACGAACGACGTGTCGGAGGCCAGCTGGGTGGGAAGGGAGCCGTAGAGGGAGCGGCCGCGCGGCATGCCGGAGGAGGAGACGGCGGCGTCGGGGGCGAGGCCCATGAGGTCGTGAGCGCTGCGGTGGATCCAGCGGGTGTCGCCCGTGGCGATGAGGTCGCGGACGGCGTCCGCCGGGACCGGGAGCATGCCGAGGAGGTCCCAGCCGGAGAGGGCGAACACCCCGGGTTGCCACGCGTTGTACATGGCCAGCAGCAGGTGCGCGCGGCGGATGTTCTCGACATGCTCGTCCTGGATCTCGTCGAGCGTGCGCAGTCCTTGTGTGGCGGCGATGACCGACGCGGTCGTACAAGCGATGCCGTTGGTGGTGAACACGAGGTTGTAGTCGGCCGCCTCGCCGGTGAGGCAGCGGAGCAGGTCCGCGCGGATCGTCGCGGCGAGTTCGCCGCCGGACGTTTCGCGGCCGCGGAAGTGATAGGTGTCGGCGCAGTGCAAGGTCGCCCAATGCACGAGCTCGTAGGTGAGCTCGTCGTGGTTCTGCAGGGCGTGCACGAGGCTCACCGGGTCCACCCCGACTTCGATCGAGGTCCGCAGCGTCAGGCGCAGGAACTCGGTGTCTCCCGTGGCGAGAGCGTGGTGGTACGCGGGGCGGTTGACGAAGTCGTAGGAGAGGTCGGCCCCCACCCGGCCGGTGTCCCGGATGTCTTCGACGGTGAGGTTGAGCTCCTGAAAGGTGAAGCCACCGACCTTGCGGACCATGCCGGCGATGACGTGGTTCGCTGCCTGCGACAGCGGGTGTCCCTCCGACCAGGCGGGCAGCCCTTCGGCGCTCTTCTCGACCCCGAGGAAACCGTTGGCGTCCAGCCGAAGCGCGTGAGTGCCGAGGTCTCCCAGAGAGTGCAGGGCGTCGCCGATGACCAATCGCATGCCCGCGAACGTCGGGTCGAGCCAGTTGATCGAGGGTTGCCCCTGCTTGAAGTAGTGCAGGTAGACCCACCGCCGCACTTTGCCATCGACCCCGGCGACCGGCGCGGTGGCGCTCCAGTTGGTCTCCTTGACGCCCGGGGCGTAGAAGATCACCCGTTGCAGGGCGCCGATGATGTAGCCGGCGCCCGCGAGTTTGGCCTCCGCAACGGCGTCGAGGTTGATCGCGTCCTGTCCCTCGGGCACCTCCGGCAGCAGATCCCAGTCCTCCTCGAGGACCTCGACCATGTGGTAGATCCCCGGGTAGTCCTCGTACGCCATCTCGGCCAACCGGAAGTCCGGCCCCTTGCCGGTGTGACCGGGGACGATGTCGTCGATGACGCTGCCGTTACGGGCGTCCGCCACCTCGCACAGCCGCCGGAACTCCTCCTCGGTGCCGAAGGCCGCGTCGATGTGTGTGCTGATCCGGTCGAAGTGGCCGTCGACGCTCGGCGTGAACTGCCAGCCGCTGATGCCACCGGCTCGCTTGACCGGACCGGTGTGCACCGCGTCGATACCGATGTCCTGGAACGCCTGCCATAGCTGGTCGCTGCCGAGCGTCGCCAGGAAGGACTCCCCGGGCCGCGTCACGAGAGAGATCGGGTACGCGGTGAACCACACCGACGCGGTCCGCAGCGCGCGACGGGCGTCCGGCCGCGCGTACGGGTTGCGCCACATGCTCGGCTGCCCTGACAACTGCCTGCTCAGGACGTCCGCATCCGCCAGCATCGACTGGCTGACCAGCCACTGGACGTAGGACGGGTTGGTCCCGTCGGCGGCACGCCAGTCGGTGCGCCGCTGGTCGGGACGCCGCAGCTGGGCTCGCGGGCGCAGCGTCTGCGGACGAGCCGGATAGCGCTGCTCGTCGTACGTGATCTCCGTCGCGTTGTGCTCGACGGCTGGGAACTCCTCGTCCACGCTTCTTCTCCTCCCCCGGCCTTCCTGTCGGAAGTACAGCTGCGGGATCCGCGCTCACCCGGGTACCGGTCGGTCGGCTCAGATGGGTACTGACCGCCCGCTTCCAACTCTGATCTTGCATGACCGGTTGACGACGCGCTCCGTTTCTCGTCCACGGAGTCGTTCGCGGCAGCGCCGGCCGGCCGGCGTTCGTCGGCCCGGCATGGAGGGTCCGCAAATAGCCCATCAGCGCCTCGGGTCGCGGCGGCCGCTCCGCCTGGCGCTCGGCGTGGCGAGCCTTACGCTGCTCACGCTGCTGGTGCAGGGCCTGAAGGGACCGGCTAGGGTGGCCGCTGTGTCGACCTCTGAAGACGTCTCGGAGCAGGCTGACGGCCTGACCCCGGCGGTGCTCGTGGGTGGCCGATACCGGTTGTTGCAGCGCCTGGGCAGTGGTGGCATGGGCGTGGTGTGGCTGGCCGTCGATGAGGTGCTGCGCCGCCGGGTTGCCATCAAGGAGTTGCACCTGAACTGGGGCAGTTCCGACCAGACGATCGCCGCGGGTCGTGAGCGTAGTCTGCGGGAGGCTCGCGCTGCGGCGGCGTTGCACCACCGGAACATCGTGGCGGTCTATGACATCGTCGACCACGACGGCCGGCCGTGGATCGTCATGGAGCGCGTGGTGGGCCGATCGCTGAAGGACGTGGTGGTCGAGGACGGTCCGTTGCCCGTCGAGCGAGCGGTCGCGATCGGGTTGCAGCTGCTGTCGGCGTTGCAGGCGGCCCATGCCGCGGGTATCACCCACCGGGATGTGAAACCGGCCAACGTGCTGGTCAGTGACGGCGACGTGGTGAGGCTGACCGACTTCGGCCTGGCCGCCATGGCCGACGACGACAGTCTCACCGCGACCGGTGCGATGCTCGGCACCCTCGGCTATCTCGCCCCCGAGCAGGCCAACGGCCTGGCTCCCGGCCCGCCGGCGGACGTGTTCGGGTGCGCCGCCACCCTGTACTACGCCGTCGAGGGGGTGGGCCCGTTCCACCGCGACGAGTACCTGCCGATGCTCGCCGCGTACGCGCGGCACGACATCCGTGTCCCGCAACGGGCCCAGGCCCTGACACCGGTGCTGCTGCGGTTGCTGTCGGCGGATCCGGCCAAACGGCCCACCGTTGAGCAGGCATGTGAGCTGCTGCTGGGCGGCAACGTGCGCCAGCGATGGGTGTCACGGCGGCTGCTGCTGGCGGCAGGCGGCGCCGGCGTCGTGGCGGCCGGCGTGGGCGTGGTGCTGCGCCCGGACGCTGGGTCGCGGCCGTCCACGGCGCCCTCGGTGTCGCCGCGGCCTCTCGGTGTGGGCCGGCGGCTCTGGGAGATCGATGACGCGCGGCCGGTCACCTCGCACGGATCACGCCTGGTGGTGGCGAACTGGCAATACACCGAAGTGCGCGGCGTCGATGCGGCGACCGGTCGGCAGCAGTGGCGCCTGGAAAGCAGTCCGCCAATCTTCAACCCGGACGTTGATGAGGGCTTGCTGTTGCTAGATGACGGTGGCAAGACGGGCAACGGCTATCGGGTCATCGAGGTAGCCACCGGCACGCAGCGCGCCAGCTTCAACATCCCAGCGGCCACCGGTGCCGCTGGGGGACTCGTGTTGGCTCAACCCTGGAAGTCACCCTTGGCCGCCCACGACGCCGCCAACGGCCGACAGCGGTGGACCGCACGCATCGACGGAGAGCTGGGTCAACATGTTGTCACCGGTGCCGACGATCTACTCATCGCGTCGGTACAGAAAGCCGACAGTCAGCGCTGGCTGTACGGCCTTCGCCGGAAGTCGGGTGTCATCGTCTGGAAGCATCGGCTGAGCGCCGCAGGATCCATCGAGGCGATGTGGGGAACCCGTGAGCATGTGTACGCCGCCACCGTAGAACGAGGAGAGCTCGCACTCGTCGTGCTGGCCGCCCAGACCGGCGTTCGCCTCTCCGCCCTGCCCCTGACCAACTATGAGCCCGATACCGACCCGTCGGAATGGCAGGTTCGGGTTTCTCTCGTCGGGACGGCAGCCGGTCTTCTCGTTGCGGTCGGTGACCCGCGGGCTGCCGGGGAACACTCCGGAATCATTGCGATCGAGGGGGCCGGAACTGTCCGTTGGCGGCGGCAGCTGCTCGATCCCACCATGGCAACGACCGACGAGGGGCGCCTCTTCGCCGGCACCGACGACTCGGTACTGCATGAACTCGACCCGGCCACCGGGCAGACCCTGTGGTCGACCCCCACACCCGGACCCGCCGGCCAGCTTTTCACTGCCCCCGACATGCTCATGGCGCTGTTCGGAGGAACCGTCGTGGCTTACGACCTCGGTTCCAGTGGAACCAGCACGGCGGGCAACGGCGTGGGCGGCGCCGGTGGCGCGACGGCGCAGGCGGGACACGGTAACTGAAATCCGACCCGGTTGCCGGCAACGGGCCCGATCGGCGCGGATACGTCCGGCCGGCGGCGGCCCGGAAGAGGCCGCCGCACGGAACGGCTCAGGCCTTGGTGGCGCGCAGCATCATGTACGCGACCTTGCCCGCCTCCACGTCGAAGGTCATCGTCCAGCCCGGCTGACCGGCCGGTAACTCGTACCGGCCCTCCGAGGTGGACTTCAGGCCCTTGCTGTCGTACGCCGCCCTCAACTGCTCCAGGCTCGACCCGCGCGAGACACCCTCGGCCGTGGTCGCCTTGGGCGGCGCCGCGATGGTGGTCATCAGGTCGCCGGTGAACGACACCCCGCCTGCGGTCAGGAAGGCGGTGAGCCGCTCTCCCATCCGTTCGGTCGAGGCGGCCATCGCCTCGATGCTCTTCACCGCCGCGCTTGCGGAGTCGGCCGCCAGCCGGGCCGACGTCGCGGACTCCTCCGCGGAACGGCCGTGGGTCCTGCGGTACTTATCCGCCTTGGCTCGGGCCGCGTCCGCCGCCTTTCCGGCCTTCTCGACGTCCTTCTCCAACTTCTCGTCCGCGGCCATCCGGCCCGGGTCGGGCGCTGGGCCGCCGACGAACGAGTAGTCGTCGCCGTCGCCCACCGTCGACACGGGTGAGGTGATCAGGTCACCGGTGGCCAGCGCCTCGCTCCTGGTCATAGTGATCCGCAGCTTGCCGTACCCGTCCGGCCCGAAGTGCTGCGTCCTGACCGCGGCGGACGACGCGCCCGCCGCGGGGGTGTCGCCCGGCCCGGTGCTGCAACCCGCCAGTGCGGCGGTGCCCGCCAGGGCGGCCAGGGCGCCGATGAGCAGGCCCCGGCGTCCGATGGTGTCTTTCCGTTCCCCGTGTCGCATGGCGGGCAGCGTAGAGCAGCATGATCCGCCGCGCCGCCCTGACGGGCGCCGATGCGACCCCGGCCACCCCGCGGCACACCGGGTTGCTATCGCTGAGAAGCTGTTCGCTACCCGTTCGGTCGAGTCAGGTGCTCCCGAGGGGCGGCATACGCAGCTGGAGAAGGGTGGAGGCCCGCCGCGGGCGTGAAGACTGTCGACCGCAGCAAGGGCAGGCACACCAATGCCAAGGCCACGTTGCCGCAAATGAGGATCTGCCATTGATTGACCTGGCCGTCACCCGTCAGCAACTGCTCGGTGAGAAGACCCATCACGATATTGTTGCCGGCGTGGGCCAGACTAGTGATCCACACCGAACGAGTCCTGGCGTAAAGCCAACACAGCATCACCTCGAAGAGCATGAACATCACCGTCCACAGCACCATGCTGACGGTGTGATCGTCGAACTCGGCGTAACCGAGGAAGGCAAGCGGATAGTGCCAGACCGCCCAGACGAACCCGGTGGCCGCCATTGACAATCGAGGTCGGCCGGGCACCAGGCGAGGCCAGAGGAAACTGGTCCAGCCGAACTCTTCTCCCATGTATACCGGCATCAGCACAACCTGCAGCAGCAGCAGGAACAGGATGCCGCTCGGGCCGCCTGCCGGCGTCAGGTCCGGTTGCCACCAGCCCGCGACGATGGCACACGCCAGAGTCAGCGCGGTGACGACCAGGGGCGCCACCCACGCGAGGATCCAATACCGCCAGGATTCGCGCACTCTCAGTCGCAGGCCCGCATCGGCGAATCCCTCGCCCGTGACCCATCGGCGCACGACGAAGGCGCCGATCGCCGGCATGAACGCCACCGGTAGTTGGACCAATGGATTGACGAGTGACCAGCCCATCACCAGCCGGGCGAAAAACAGATATGGCCAAACTCCGCCGAATGCTATGGCGATGAATACGACGATTCCTCGAACGCGAAGAGACATCGTTGAAGACAATCATCGAGACCTCGTACGAGTCACTGGCACCAGCCGGCACAACCCGGGTATGGCTAGCCATACCCGAGGGACGGCTCCAGGCCGTTCCCGTACTGCCCGAGATGCCACAGTCGCGGATGGCCGTGACTGGCTGACCCCTGTACCGCGTCGTCGCGGCACAGGAAGTGTGGAGAGCCAGACCCCGCGGTTCAGGTCCGTTGCCAACGAAGTTTGCCCGCGTCATCGGATCATGTTCCACGCGAGGTTCTCGCCATCGATGGCGGCGCGCGCCTCATGCAGCACTCATGGTGACTACTAGTGACGCTGGTTCGCATCACTGAACTGATCTCAGCAAGATCCGGATAGGTATTTGTATTCGTAGTGGGTCAGATGCAGTGCGGCGGCGACGATGTCGCCGATCCGGCGCGGGCTGACGGTGGCGTACCGCGGTGTTTTCCATCGGCC
>NZ_JASCTH010000067.1 GCF_030009775.1 Actinoplanes sandaracinus
GGAAGTTCCGGTCGCCACCACCGCGGCGAGCGCCGCCACGGTCGGCTCGGCCAGCAGCACCGGCCAGCTGACGTCGGCGTCGAACTCTGCGCGCAACCGCTCGCGCAGCACCGCGACGCGCACCGGATCACCGGACGCGAACAGGTCGCCCCGGACATCGACGCCGTCCGGCGGCACACCCAGCACGTCGGCCCAGAGGGCGGCCACCCGCGCCAGCGTCGGCGAACCGGTCACCTCGTCGACGCCCTCCCGCTCGAGGATCTCGCGCAGCCGACGGCGATCCACCTTGCCGTTGAGGGTCAGCGGCACCGCGTCCAGCCCGATCACCCGCGACGGCACGAGGCCGGACGGCAGCCGGTCGCGCAGGTGGGTGCGCATCTGCGCGGTGGTCGGCGCCGCCGTCCCGGCGACCGGGACCACGAAGCCGACCAGGGTGCGGTCGCCGGCCACCCCGAACAGGTCCACGACGGCGCTGGCCACGGCGGGATGCTCACGCAGCGCCGCCTCCACCTCGCCGGGTTCCACCCGCTGCCCGTTGACCTGGATCTGGGTGTCGATGCGGCCGAGGAACTCCAACACCCCATCGCGCCGCCACCGCACCAGGTCACCGGTGCGGTACACCCGGGCACCGGGCGGGCCGAACGGATCCGGCACGAACAGTCGCGCGGTGAGCCCGGGACGGCGGTGGTAGCCGCGGGCCACGCCGATGCCGCCCATCAGCAGCTCCCCCGGCACACCGACGGGCACCGGGTCGCCGAAGCGGTCGACCACGTACGCCTGCAGGTTGGCGATGGCGGCACCGATCGGCGGGCTGTCGTCCCCGAGCCCGGGTGGGCACCGGTAGTCCGTCGACGTGACGGTCACCTCGGTCGGCCCGTACGTGTTGTGCACCGTCCGGTGCGGCGCCTGGAACCGGTCGGCGACGTGGCCCGGCAGGGCCTCTCCCCCGATGTTCGCCATCCTCAGGTCGGGCAGCTCGGCCGGGTCCAGCAGTTCGGCCACCGCCGGCGGGAGTTCGGAGAAGGTCACCCGCTCGCGGCGCAGCAGCGCGGTCAGGGCATGCGGGTCGAGCAACACCGTCCGCGGCGCCTGGACGAGGGTCGCACCGTTGCCGAGCGTGGCGAAGATGTCGAAGACGCTGACGTCGAAGCAGGGGCTGGCGAACTGCATGACCCGGTCGTGCGGTCCCATGTCGTAGGCACGGCGGCAGTACTCGACCAGGTTGACGACGGAGCGGTGCTCGACGAGGGTGCCCTTGGGCCGCCCGGTGGAGCCGGAGGTGTAGAGCACGTAGGCGAGGTTGTCCGGGCGTACGGTCCGGGGCAGGTTCTCCGCCGGCAGCGCCGTGACCCCCCGCACGATGGCCGGTTCGTCAAGGCAGATCGGCACCACCTCATCGGAGAGCTTGCCGGCCAGCGCCGTGATGGTGACCACCAGCTCACAGCCGGCATCGTCGGCCAGATAGGCGAGCCGGTCCGCCGGGTGGTCCGGGTCGAGCGGCACGTAGGCCGCGCCGGCCTTGAGGATCGCCAGCACGGCGACCGGTAGGTCCGGCGACCGCTCGAGCAGCACCCCGACGATCGTCTCGGGTCCGGCACCGAGCCGGCGCAGATAGCCACCGAGCCGGTTGGCCCGCTCGTTGAGCTGCCGATAGGTGGTGGTCTCGCCGGCGAAGCGCAGCGCCGGGGCGTCCGGCCGGGCGGCTGCTCGGCGTTCGACGAGCTCGTGCAGGCAGACGTCGTCGAGCCGGTAGTCGGCTGCCGTGGCGTTCCAGCGGCGCACCACCACATCGTGCTCGTCGGCCCCCAGTACGGGCAGCCGGCTGATCCGGGCGTCGGGCTGGGCGCTCGCCGACCGCAGCAGCCGCTCGAGGTGCCGCCCCAGGCGGTCGATGCGGTCGGTATCGAACAGCTCGGCGGCGTAGGTCAACATTAGCTCCGGCGAGCCGCCGGGCGGGAGCACCAGGGCGACGTCCAGGTCGCACCAAAGCGTGCCGGGGTCGGCGTCGATCGGCGTGCCCTCCACCAGGTCGTGCGGGACGTCGCAACGGACCGTGATGTCGAAGAGCGGATGGCGATCGAGGTGCCGGCGCGCGCCCAGGGCGGCGAGCACGTCGTCGAACGGCACGTCGCTCTCGGCGTCCGCGGCCCGTAACGCCGCAGTGGCCCGGGCGACCAGCCCGGAGAAGCTCGGGTCACCGTTCGTCGGCATGCGCAGCACGACCGGATTGGTCCGGCAACCGACGACGCTCTCGCCGCCGGAGCGCCGTGGGTGCAGCATGCCGAGCACCACTTCGTCGCGGCCGGTGTACCGGGTCAGCACCGCACCGAGCGCCGCCACGAGCACCGCCCTGGAGGCGTCCGCACCGAGCCGCCCCGCCAGCCGGTCAACCAGGGCCGGATCCAGTTGCCGCCGCAGCACCCGGGCGGCCCAGGTTCGGCGCAGCGGTCGCACCCGGTCGAGGGGCAGCTGCGTGCTGGACAGTTCGGCGAGCCGGTTCGCCACCGCGGCCGACCTGGCCGGCGAGACCGCCGGTTCGGGCCCGCTCGGCGGCGCTATCGGCTCCGACGGCACGTCGAGACGGCCCCGCCGGCCGGCCGCGTAGTACTCGGCCAGGTCCCGCCGCAGCACGTGCGCCGACGCGGCGTCGGCGGCGATGCCGTGCACCGCCAGCAGCACCAGGTGATCGTCGGGACGCTCCCCGGCCGGCCGGTCGACGAGGGCGGCCCGCAGCAGCGGCCCGTCGGCGAGATCGAACGGCACTGCGGCCAGCTCACCGACGAGCGCGCGGACCGCATCGCCGTCCCGGTCGCCGGCCGACCGGCCGTCGATGCGCGTCACCGGCACAGTGACCGTGTCCGCCAGCACCCGGCGCGGTCCGTGCGCGGTCCAGGGAAACCGCAGACGCAGTGCGGGATGCCGCCGCACCAGCGCGGTGAGGGCGGTCCGCAGGGCCGGCTCGTCCGGCGCTCCGACCGCCCGGAAGCCGACCGTGGTGGGCTGGCCGGCCGGCCCGGTACGCGCCTGCTCGGCGAGCCAGACGCGCTGCTCGGCGAACGTGAGCGCCGCCTGGTCCCGATCGACGTCCGAGGTCGAGACTGTCACCGAAATCTCCTGCCTGTGCCGGCGTCCGTTGTCGTCGCCGACCCTGACAGCACCGGCCGCGCGGGGAAATCGGGAATCCTCCCGACTGTGACCGCCGCACGCGCGTGCCCACTGTGAGAACCAACGCATCGCAGGCGGCCGAGGTCCACTCCGGTCGCGCGAGCAGACTCACGGAGGTTCACCTTGGTACACATCGCCGTCCAGGACCCCACCACGGAACTCACCGCCAAGGGCGGTGTCCCCTATCTGACGCTCACGGCGGACGAGCGCGCCGACGTGGCCGCGCTCGCCGCCGAGGTGGTCGACGACTTCGGCACCACCGATCCGGCCGAGCTGGAACAGCGCCTCAACGACATCGCCCTGTACGCGCACCGGATGCCGGAGCGTCTGCGCGCCGTCCTGACCGGGTTCCGCCTGACCGGCGAGCCGCAGGGCGGGTTGGTGCTCTCCGGGCTGCCGGTGGAGGAGGACTCCATCGGGCCGACGCCGGACAGCTACGCCATCACGGTGGAGGGCTCGGCGGTGACCCGCGCGACCGCCGTGCTGCTGCTGGTGGGTTCGCTACTCGGCGACCCGTTCTCCTACCTGTCCCAGCAGCGCGGCCGTCTCGTGCTGGACGTCTTCCCGATCAAGGGCCACGAGGGTGAGCAGCTCGGCTCCAGCTCCACGACGCTGCTGGAGTGGCACAACGAGGACGCCTTCCACCCCGACCGCGCCGACTGGATCATGCTGCTCTGCCTGCGCAACCCGGACGCGGTGCCGACGATGTTCGCACCCGCGCAGGGCCTGGAACTGGACGACGACAGCCGCAAGGTGCTCTTCGAGGACCGCTTCGTGATCCTGCCCGACGAGTCTCACACCGCTCAGTTCAATGTGATGACCACCGGGGTGGACAACAACGAGGCCCAGGCGCAGGCGTTCGCCCGGATCGCGAGCATGTACCAGGAGCACCAGCGGACCTCGATCCTCAGCGGTGACCCGGAGTCGCCGTACGTACAGATCGATCCGGCCTTCATGGTGCGTGAGCTCGACGACGACGCCGCCGAGAAGGCGCTGGAGGTCGTCATCGAGGCGTTCGAGAAGCGGATGCAGGACGTCGCTCTAGGCCCCGGCGAGCTGCTGATCGTCGACAACAAGCGGGCGGTGCACGGGCGCCGTCCGTTCCGGGCCCGGTACGACGGCACTGACCGGTGGCTGCGGCGCATCAACATCAGCGCCGACCTGCGGCGCTCCGCGGGTCGGCGGTTCGGGTCGCACGGCCGCGCGGTGGTCTGAGCGTCGGCCGGCCCGGGCGCGGTGTGCGCTGCATCGCTACCTCGGAGGCAGCGCACACCGGCCGTGCGGTGGCTAGTGGTCGCCGGGTTCCGCGGTCGTGACGTGGTGGCCGGCGGCGCGCAGCACCTCGGCGGCCCGGTCGCTCTGCTCGACCGGCACGAGCACCAGGTCGGCGTGGAAGGTCGAGGCCACGAAGACCGGGACCGCGGCCCGCGCCAACGGCGTCAGCACCGCGTTGAGCATGCCCGGCACGTCGAGGTCGTGCGCGGTGTCGCCGCTGTACAGCGCGCGCCATTGCTCCCGGTCGCCGGGCGCTGCCGGCCGGATGACCGTCAGGCCTTCCGGGCCGCGGACCAGGGCCAGCCACTCGTCCCCGGGTGGGGTGCCGCCGCGTTCGTCGAGCGTGACGGCGAAATGGCCGGGCAGGAAACGTAGCCGTTGTACACGATCACTTGTCACATCGATCAGCTTAAAGAGACACGCTATTGCACCGGCCGGCGGGCCGGACGGGAGAAATGATGAGTTCCGATATCCGCCACGTCACCGTGGACTGCACCGAACCGTACGAGCTGGCGACCTTCTGGAGCGCGGTGATCGGGCATCCAGTTGATCCGGAGGATCAGCCCGGTGACGACGAGGTCGGCCTGACGGTACCCGCCGGCGCGGGCCCGGAACTGCTGTTCGTCCGGGTACCCGACGGCAAGCCGGGGAAGAACCGGGTACACCTGGACCTGCAACCGCATGTGGCCCGCGACCAGGAGGTGCAGCGGCTACGGAAGCTGGGCGCAACCCTGGTCGACGACCGCCGCAGGCCGGACGGGACCGGCTGGGTCGTGCTCGCCGACCCGGAGGGTAACGAGTTCTGCGTGGAACGCAGCGCGGCCGAGCGACACAAAAAAGTAGATCATCGATCGACTCCCTGACTCGCCTTGAACTTCTAAGGCAGTGCGGGTTTTTAACTCACGGCTTTGATCTCCGCGAATGGATAGTGTCGGTTGGTTGCGGTGCGGAGGAGTGCCATCGCGGCTGGTGGTAGGGCGGCCGGGTTGATGGCGGTGCCGTGTTGGTCGAGGAGTTGCCGGACCTCGGCGACGGCTCGACGGATGGTGCTGCGGCGGGAGTGGAACAGCGCGAAAATGACGTCATGGGGCAGTCGCAGTCTTCGATACAGGATGGTGGCCAGGGCCCGGTCGGGAAAGCCGAGTTGAAGCGGGCGCCCGGACCTCGGAAGGTGTGGTTTCTTACCTGCAGCGAGTGCCTGTTGCTGTCGATGGTGGTGTTTTGCCTGGTCGTTCTGGCTTCGGATGGGCGTCGAGGTGATGAGTCAGTTCGCTGAGCTGGTGCTGGTTCATTCCGGTCAGCAATGGGTCCGACAGAGCGGTGATCTCGGTTTCCGGGCTGGTGGAATGCTGATCCCGGTGGGCCTGGCCGGCCGGGACCGCTGCCGGGTGCAGGGTGTAGTTCCAGTCGCCGTGGAAAGTGTGCCGGGCCAGGGACAGGGCGGTCATGTCGGTGCCGGTGCGGCCGGTGGGGTAGCTGCCGGTGTCGAGTTGAGCATGGACGCGCAGGCCGGTGCCGCTGGTGGTCGCGGCGATGGACCGCACGATGACTTCGTGGCTGGTCAGCGGCCGGCCGCGCCAGTTCATGGTGATGTGGCAGAACAGCCGGTGCTCGATCTTGTTCCATTTCGATGTTCCGGGCGGAAAGTGGCACACCGTGATCTGCAGGCCGGTCTCGGCGGCGAGGGCGGCCAGGTCGGCTTTCCAGGCGCGGGTGCGGTAGCCGTTGGAGCCACCCGCGTCCGCGGTGATCAACAACCGGGGGGCCTGCGGATAGTCGTTGCGGCCGGTGGTCGTCTGCCCGGTGCCGGGCTGACCGCCTCAAAGCGGCTGAAATCAGGCGGCCCGACCGCAGGCCACAACCCCGTTTCCACCTCGAACAATATCTAGGGCAGGCCGATCAGCTGATCGGCGATTCCCGCATGCCCACCGAGTTGACCAATTCGGAAATATCAACCAACGATCCACAAAAACCGCGTTGGTGGATCGAGGCTCAGATCAGCATCAAACTCGTCGCGAACAACTCGAAGTGAATCGATCAAAATCACGACACACTGAGGTGATCTCAGCGAGAGAAGTGCGCGCGGCTTGATCGACAAGGGCATCCGACCGGGCACATAGATGACGTGCTGGCCTTTGGTCAGCAGCACCGTGATCAGCAAGGATGCCACCGGGCTGACCAGGTCGACCGCCCATCGCACATCCGGCGCCGTCTTGGCCGCCCTGGCGACGAGTCGCTCAAGCTGCCCCTGACCACTGCCGACCTTCACCGACCACAACCGACGGCCGTCGGCATCGACCGCTGCGGCGTCATGGCTGGTCTTGCCGGCATCGATACCGACCCAGATCACCTCGGAAGCCCTCACCGGGGATGACTCCCTGTCCTCGCAGGTCAACCCGTGGACATCCCCGCTGGCAGGTCCCTAAACAGCGACGGTTCGCATCAGATCTCAATCAGCAGCCGAGGAGTCCCGGACAACGGGGCGGCCATTCCTCTCGAGCCACCTCGGCCGCTCCACGTCGGCCACACCCCGCCGCCCGGACATTCAGGGACAACACGCCCCGAACAACTTCGATCTTAGGGGCCCCACGTGATCGCTTGTCCTGCCATGCTCGACGTTCCCAGAGAACTCGTGCGCCACCTTGCGCGGCTGCTGGCCGCGCAACGCCGCCTTCTCGGGACACGCCGCCGGACACGAGCCCTGACCTGCTACCACCAGACGTGGATGATTCTGATCTGGTTCCGCAAGGCCGAGGACACCGCCATGCTCGGCGCCGGATTCGGGATCTCCCGGGCGACCGCGTACCGCTACATCACCGAAGGCATCACGGTCCTGGCCGCTCAACGGCCCGACCTGCACGCCGCCCTGCGCCGCGCCGCCGACGACGGCTGGGCGTTCGTCATCCTGGACGGCAAGCTGTTCGACAGCGATCGCCTGGCCGAAACGACCACCAGCGTCAAAGGGAAAGCAATCGACGCCTGGTACTCGGGGAAGCACCGCGAGTTCGGCGCGAACATTCAAGCGATCATGAATCCGGTCGGCCTTCCGATCTGGACCGCCGAGGCGATGCCCGGCCACCTTCACGACTTGAGCTGCGCCCGGGAACTCGGCATCACCGCGGCCCTGAACTGGGCCGCCGCTGAACTCGACCTACCCGCGCGTTGGCTGACGCCGGCTACGAAGGCGCAGGTCACGGCATCAAGACCTCGACCCGGCAGCCCGCCGACGGCAAACCCCTCTCCGTCGCCAACCACACCGTGAACCGGCTACTACGCGGCCTGCGCTGGCAAGGCGAGCGTGGCTTCGCGATGCTGACCGGCCGCTGGAAACGCTACGGCACAGCACCATCAGCCCGACAAGAATCGGCGACATCGTCGCCGCCGCACTCCACCTCACACACTTCGAATACCGCTATCTATCCAAAGGTCGTTGAGATCACCTCACTAGGTGTCGTTTCGTTACTGGATCGACCCACCGAATGCGTGCCTGGTAGGGCTTCGGCCGTCCCTCGCGATAACCGATATCGGCTCACCGCAACATGTGGCGTCCCGCCGGGCGGGACAAAACCGTGAAGCACGCAGGAAGGGTCCCCGCGTCGGGGACCCTTCCAGTCAGCGCGTACGCCTCAGCAGCGAACGATCCGGTTGAAGCGCTGGACCGTGGGAATGTATGTGACCAGGCTCTTCGTCTCGTTCGAGCCAACCGTCACGCAGTCCGAGTCGGGGCCGCGATCGATGATCGCCTTCACCCGCACGGAGCCGGAGCCGCAGTGCGTGTACTTCACCAACTTGACAGTCGATCCTGGACGGGCGGGCACGATGAACTCGCCGCAGGCGGCGGCGGCCACAACGCCGGGGGACTGGATGTCCGCAGCATTGGCCGGCGCCGCGACAGCACCCACGATGGACACTCCGGCAAGCGCACCGAAGGCAACAGGGATAACGCGGCGGGAGACGGTGGAATTCATCAGATCTCCGTTTCTTGGATCGTTCGGCAGCCCCGTGCTAACCGACGGCCCTATTTGTACACATGAATGGCAGCAACCCACAACCGCTTCTTCAGATACCCGTCCCGTCGATGACCGTTCTGCGTCGGCCTCGCCGAGCTGGTGGCCGACAAAATCACGGACGTCAGCGCGGACCGCCGCGTCGTCCCCACCGCACCCGGCTCAGCAGGTCCTGCACCCCGTCCGAGCTCGCGTCCCCGGCATGCTGCGCGATGATCCAGCCGTTCTTCCGCAGCGGTGGCGCCAGAAAACCGCGGACTACTGAGCTTTTGGGGTCAGGGTCAGGGTGGTGCCAGGCCGCTGGTGGTGAGGAATCCGAAGGCGAGGGTGGGCCGGTACTGCATCCGTTTGAGACGGTTCTTCGCGATGCGGAGCAGGTCGTCGATGCCGCCGGGGGCGAGGTTGGCCATGCCGCGTTTGAGGCTGGACCACATGTTCTCGACGGGGTTGAGTTCGGGCGCGTAGCCGGGGAGCCGGTAGACACGTAGCCAGGGCCCGGCCGAGCAACACACCGAACTGATGACTGCTCTGCACGGGCAAGGCGTACGGCTTCCGGGATGGTCATCGTCGTGCTGTCAGCCTCCGGCATGTCCGCGAGCGAGATCGCCGACCTGCTGCACTACGACCCGGCCACCGTGCGCCGTTGGATCATCCGCCACCGGCACGAGCGCCTAGGTGACTGGTGTTGAACGCGGGTTGACCGGGGTCCTTGATCGACTCGCTTAGAGTGAGTGCCGCATTGCGGCGGCGGGCGAGTGGGGGACGATCCGTGCAAGAAGAGTTGCAGCCGGATGCGGTGGCGATATTTCGATCCATCGTCGCGGATCCGTCATGGACGCGGGAGACGATTGAGCGCCGACACCAGATCTCGGCGGAACGAGTCGACGAGATCATCGACAGCCTCGCCCGCCTCATGCTGCTACGGCCATCGCTCGACCCGGCGCGGGAGTACGATCCGGTCAGCCCGGAGGCCGCGGTGATCGAGCTGCTCGCCGAGGAGGAGCGCCAGGTCCGCCAACAGCAGGCCCAGCTCGCCCGGGTGCGCAGCTCGATGCTGTCTCTGCAGCAAACCTACTTCGAAGCCCGGCAGCAGCGCCGGCCTACCGAAGCGATCGACATCATCCAGGACCGGGACATGATCCGGCACCTGCTAGCCGACCGGGCCCGCCGAACCGAGAAGGAACTCCGGATCGCCCACCCCGGCAGCGGCATGAATGAGGAGGGCCTCGCCCGGAGCCGGGCACTGGACCTGCTGATGCTCGAGCGGGGCGTCGAGATGCGCTCGGTCCTGCAGCACTCCACCCGCAATCACCGGCCCACCCGGCGCTACGTCGCCGAGGTGGTCCGGTGCGGTGCGATCGTGCGGACCGTGCCGGTGGTCCCCCGCCGGCTAATCATCTTCGACCGGGACATCGCTTTCATCCCCCGGGAAGGCGGCGACAGCGCCCAGGGCGCGGTGCTGATCCGGGAGCCGTCGGTCATCGACCACCTCCTGTCGTCCTTCGACGCGCTCTGGGAGGACGGCCGCGCCTATCCCATCGACGTCGACGAGGACGAGGCCGACGTGATCCGCGACGAGATCGCGCAGGCGATCCTGGAACAGATGGCCGGCGGCGCCAAGGACGAGCTGATCGCCCGCCGGCTCGGCATCTCGGTGCGCACCTGCCGGCGCTACATCGCCACGATCACCACTTCGCTGGGGGCACAGAGCCGCTTCCAGGCCGGCGTGCTGGCGGCACAGCGCGGCCTGCTCCGCTGAGGAAACCGACCCTGCGGGTGCCGAAAACCTCATCCGCCCTGGTCAAAGCCATCTCGATCACCGATGTGTTGGCCTGACCCGGGGGCTGGTATCAGCGACCGGGCCTCGGCGACGCTCGATGCAGAGTGCTCCGCGAGGATAATCGCGTGGAATCAGTAGACGAACGGCCAGCCGGCCGCGTCGTACCCGAGAAGGTTGATGCCGAGGAGCGCGGCGCCGTTGGCGGCGTAGTAGTGGTAGCCAAGTGTGTCGGCGTCGGTGTCAGTCATGACTGTCTGGTGGCCCGGCCCGTGGATGCCGCCGTGCCCGGCCAGCATCTCCGTTCCGCCGCCGGAGGTCATCGGCGTGCCGTTACGGTCAACGTACGGTCCCGTGACCGAGGTCGAGCGGCCGACCACGACGCGATACGTGCTCGCCGCGCCCTGACACCACCGGTCGAACGAAACCCACAGGTAGTAGTAGGCGCCGCGCTTGACGATGACCGGCGCTTCGATCGCGCCGCCATTGCGTCCGGCGATGCTGCGGATCGTACTGCCTGCCCGCTTGCCCGTGGCCGGGTTCAGCTCGATCAATTTGATGCCCGACCAGAGCGAGCCGAAGCTCAGCCACCATTTTGCCGTCGGAGTCGACGAACAGATTCGGGTCGATGGCGTTGAAGTTGTCAGAGGCCCGCGATTCGACCACCAGGCCCTGATTCTTCCAGGTGCCGGGCTCGCCGGTGGTGCTGGTGGCCAGGAAAATCGCCGACCGGTTCGACCCGAAGGAGGAGGCGGAGTAGTACATCCAGTAACGGCCGTCGCGGTAGGTGAGGTCGGGTGCCCACAGGTTGCGGTTGCCGCCGGTGTAGGCGCTGGTCCAGGGAGCTCCGGCAGGGAAAGCCACGCCCGCATTGCGGAATGTGGTTCGATCCGCGGAGGTCTTCAGGCTGATGTTGTCGCCGGTGTGCGCCAGCAGATATCCACCGCCCGGGCGCCGAACGATCGTAGGGTCGTGCGCGCCGACGTCTCCGGTGACACGGCCCGGGTTCGGGTAGGCGGCGGGCGCGACGGTCGGAGTCGCCGCGCCTCGCGGGGCGGCAGCGGGGGACGTGCCCGCCGATGAAGGCAGGATGGCGGCAGCAATTCCGGCGGCCGCGACAACGGGGAACAGAGCCATGAGATCGGTACGGCGAACGGCGCGTCTACGCACGCGGGTATGACGACGCATTCTCGGCACCCGCAACGTGTGCGGCCATACGAGTGCCGTCCGTACCGGGACAGACCGATGCCCCGCCCTCCAGGAGGACGGGGCATCGGCGGGTCGGATGAGGCTCAGTTTCAGCTGATGGCGCGGCGGCCGTCCTCACCGGGCAGGTCGGCCTCGATGCGCTCTTGCGGACTTCGCCACCGACGGTCTGCTGCTCAGTGACGGTCTCCTTGCCGAGCTTGACCCGCTCCACCGGGACGGTCTCGGTGTTGAGCACCGGCCGCTCGGCATGCAGGGTCACCTCGTGCTCCGACTCGGTCAGATCCGGACCGGTGTACGCGGCGTCGCGGTTACCACTGGTGATCGGCTCACGCTCGAGCCGGACCTCTTCGCGGGTGACCGGAACCGACACCTGCTGCTGCTCGGTCACCACGTACACCTGCCCCAGGAGCCACCAGGTCCGGGCGCAGATAGCCCCCGGACGCGGGGATCGGATGGGCGCCAGCGTCGTCGCACTGCACGATCAGCGTGTCACGGCGTTTCCACTAGGCCGTGGACCGGTTCAATGCGGGCCGACTGGAGCGCTTCGTGCTCCTCCCGCGGCCGCAGGGTGAGGTTGCGGAAACTTGAAGTGGTGCACTGATCTGCTGACCGCAGATCGGCTTGGCCTACGGGCGCCATCGCCTTGAAGGTGGAGACGGCACGCAGGGCCGAGCCGGAGGAGAAACCATGCATCCATTCACTGCCGCGGCGCCAGGTGGGACCGGGTCCGTTGACGACCAGCTGTCCGTCCAGTTGCTGCACCAGCGCATCATCGTGCTCGGAGCCGAGGTCGACGACCCGATCGCCAACCGGATCTGCGGGCAGCTGCTGCTGTTGTCCGCGGAGGATCCGCTGAGCACCATCAACCTGTACATCAACTCGCCGGGTGGTTCGGTCACCGCCGGGCTGGCGATCTACGACACCATGCGGCTGATCCCCAACGACGTCAGCACGCTCGCCCTCGGGCTCGCCGGGAGCATGGGGCAGTTCCTGCTTACCGCCGGCACCCCCGGTAAGCGGTATGCGCTGCCGCACGCCCAGATCCTGATGCACCAGGGCTCGGCCGGGTTCGGCGGTACTGCGGCGGACGTGGAGATCTACGCCAACCAGCTGGAGCGGCTCGGCCAGACGCTGCTGCGCCTGACCGCCGAGCACACCGGGCAGCCGATCGACACGGTGGAACGCGACAGCCGGCGTGATCGCTGGTTCACCGCCGAGGAGGCGCTCGAGTACGGCCTCATCGACCGGGTCCTCGACAGCGTCGACGACGTACGCCCCGAGATGGCCCGCCAGCCGATGGGACTGAGCGCATGAGCCACTACACCATCCCGACCGTCGTGGATAAGACGCCGAGTGGGGAACGCGCCTTCGACATCTACTCCCGGCTGCTGTCGGACCGGATCATCTTCCTCGGCACCGAAATCGACGACGGGGTCGCCAACGTGGTGATCGCCCAGCTGATCCACCTGGAATCCACCGGGGAACAGGAGATCGGGCTGTACATCAACTCCCCGGGCGGCTCGTTCAGCGCGTTGACGGCAATCTACGACACCATGCACTTCGTCCGTTGCGACATCGCCACCATCTGTGTCGGACAGGCCGCGTCGGCGTCCGCGGCGCTGTTGGCGGCCGGCACCCCGGGCAAGCGGTCGGTGCTGCGGCACGCGAAGGTCACCCTGCACCAGCCGTCCGGCCAGGCCCGCGGCACGCTGCCGGACCTGGCCGTGGAGGCCAAGGAGGTGGCCAAGGTCCGGGCCGAGATGGATCAGATCCTGGCCGAGCACACCGGTCATTCGATCGCCAAGATCCGGGAGGACACCGACCGCCGGATGACCCTGGCGGCCCCCGACGCCGTCGCCTACGGCCTCGCCGATCGGGTCATCACCCGGCGTGAACCGCGCGGTTACCGGCTCAACGCCGCCTGATCAGGCCGCCAGCAGAACGACATCACCGGACCGGGAGCCGAGCGGCGCGTATGCCGCGCGGCGCAGCCGGGCCGTCTCCAGCCGTAGGACCGGGGCGCGATGCGCCGTGAGGTCGCGCCCCACCTCGGCCAGCAGGTCCGCCAGGCCGATGCCCAGCGAGTCGCAGATGGCGGCCACGATCTCCGAGCTCGCCTCCTTGCGGCCGCGCTCGACCTCGGACAGGTACTGCACCGAGACGCACGCGTCCCGGGCGACCTCCGCAAGGGTCCGCTCCTGCTCCAGCCGGCGGCGCCGCAGCACCTCGCCGAGCAGGGTGCGCAACAGAGGCCGGGGTCGGTACGTCACGTCTGCCATGCGCCGACCGTAGTGAGCCGTCACCGTCTCCGACACCCGGTCGAGCCCGGTTCTGCCAGCAGCGTAGGAGCCGCCCGATCACCCGTCCATACGCATCAATAAGAACGTAGCGCGCGGATCGCGGCAAATGAGTGCCGCCCCCGCGATGCGGCTCCACGCCCTCCCACAGGACGCCGGTCACGGCATTGACCTGGACGAACGATCGCAGGATCCATCCCAGCGCCGCAGCCGGGTCGGGTTGGGTCGGGTCGGGTCGGCGAACCCCATCGGTTTCGCCGAGGACATCAACGAATACCTGCACGCGGCCGGTGTTCCCCACCGTCCATCCGGATACCGCTGGTTTCTGATCCTGCCGCACGACTGCACCGGAACCCAGTTCTGGGACCGCGTGCACCGCCACCTCAGCGAGCACTCCGACGCAACACATCCATCGGTCCTCATCACTCATGTCCGGAATGCTCTCGCCGAGATCTACCGAGCCGCCTGACGTCCGAGTCACCCAGGTTCCTGCTGAATCGGGTTGGCTGCAGGTATGCCATGTCCCACGACGAAGCCCATCCGCCAGCATTCAGCTCCCGCCTATCCAGGGGTGGATCCGGTGGAGTCGTGCTGAGTTCCCCCCGTTTCGACGGAGCGGTGGTTACCTGCTTCCGGCGGGGGCAGGGGTGAGGTTATCTGGCTCGGTCTGGGCGTGCCAGGCGGTCTCGTATTCGTCGGGGCTGAGGTAGCCGAGTTCCTTCTGGATGCGGCGGGTGTTGTACCAGCCGTCGATGTATCCGAAGATTGCGTTCTCGGCTTCGTCTCGGGTTCGCCAGCTCGTGCGGTAGACCAGTTCGATCTTCAGCGTCGACCAGAAGTTCTCCATCAGCGCGTTGTCGAACGAGTCGCCGACCGAGCCCATGGACGGTCGGATTCCGTTGTCCTGCAGCCGTTGTGAGAAGCGGAAACTCGTATAGTTCGAACCCCTGTCCGAGTGGTGGATCAACTGGCCGTCGCGGACGTCACGCGACCAGATGCCGTACTCGAGCGCGGCCAGGATCAGATCGGTGTCGCACCGATCAGAGGTCTTCCAGCCGACGATG
>NZ_JASCTH010000068.1 GCF_030009775.1 Actinoplanes sandaracinus
GAAGGGTGTCGAGGTGCACCGGCCGGCCTTACGGGTTTCGCCAGGTCGCCGTGCTGGTGCCGGTCAACCGGCGAACCATGTTCGCCATCGATGCCCACAACGTGCGCGACACCGACGAGGCCGGCTTGCTCTCGTACTCGCGCACCAGCCGGCGGTGCAACATCAAGGTGCCGTAGACCTGCTCTACGATCCACCGCTTCTTGACCGGCACAAAGCCGGGCTTGGTGTCGGAGCGCTTGACGACCTGGACGTCGATGCCGACCACGGCGCCGTGCACACCGACGTCCTGCTTGAAGCCCGCGTCGACCCAGGCTGCGGTCACCGTCGGGGTGTGTTGCGCGATCTGGTCCAGTAGTTTGATCCCGATCGCGTTGTCGGTCACGCTCGCGGCGGTGACCACGACCGCGATTGATCAGGCCGAGGGCGTCCACGGCCAGGCCCCGCTTGCGGCCCGGCACCTTCTTACCTGCGTCTTTGCCCGTAGTGGCGGCCGGAACGTGGTTCGCCGCCCGGATCGACTGGGTGTCGAGCGCGACCGCCGACGGATCCTCGACCCGGCCGGCCTTCTGGCGGGCCTGGCAGCGCAGCAGATCATGGATCGTCTGGTCGGTGCCGTCGTCACGCCACAACGCAAAATAGTAGTAAGTCACCGGTTTCTGGGGCAGATCGTGTGGCAGGTACGCCCACTGGCAGCCGGTCCGGTTCTGATACAGGATCGCGTTGACGATCTCCCGGAGATCCTGTTCACCCTGCTGGCCGGCTACCGAGATCCGCGTGGCTCTCCAGGCGTCCAGAAACGGGCCGAGCAGCGCCCACTGCTCGTCGGTCACGTCGCTGGGGTACTGCTTGCGCGCGCTCATGACCAGCCCAACCGTGCAACCTGTCCACTTGACGTGACCGATCTTCATCTTTCACGCCATCGAGTGATCACTATCTACCGCGAACCCGCAGAACGATCTCTATACGGACCCAACGCATAGATCAACCTAAACAGTCCGTGACCACCCTCTGACGCCGACAAGCTTGTCCGGGGATGTCCCTGATGGAACCGCGTGGTCCCGCATGCAAGCATCGGAGCATCACCTACCGGTCCCAAGTCCGACATGGTCACCGCTGAGGAGGAGCGATCAACACCCTCATCGCTTGCCCGCCACGTCACCTTCTTCGGGCTTCCGAGCGCAAGTTCATCGCTGGTGTGGCGTCCGGCATCGCCGATCACCTCGGCATCAGTGTGCTAGCGGTCAGAGCGGGATTTGTTGCCCTGACGGCCTTCGCCCAGATAGGAATCCTGCTCTACTTCGCCTTCTGGATGATCCTTCCCAGCAGCCGACCCGCCCGCACAACGATATGCCGCAACCTGCACCGGATCCTCGGTGGCGGATTTTTGGTTACCATCGCCCTTCTTGGCGGAGGCGTCACGACAGCCGTCATCCTCACCTGCGCGGTGCTCGGCACGGTGACCTTCTTGCATCACCTACACCGCCAATTCCAAGCCGAACGAACGACCCGGCTTCGGCAACAGCGCCGAGCAGAAGCGAGTCTTGTTCTACATGACCAGATGCTGCAGACCTTGACCCTCATCCAGCGCCAAGCCGCCGACCCTCGGGCCGTGCAGCAACTCGCCAGCATCCCCACCGAAGATCCTCGTGGCGTGATCCCCCCGTCGCCGCAAACTTGACGGCGAACCGGTGCGTACAACGATGCCATGTGACCTGTAGTTGGTAGAGCAGTACCTCGGCGGGGCGCTGTCGAACCACTGCTGGGCCCACCGTAATGCGGCCCCGACCTGCGGCCGGTTGTGCTGCACCTCGCGCTGGGCGCGGCGTGCCGGCGCCTTCAAGCGCGATGCTCTGTTCCGGCTCGCTGACTGGCTCGGCCGCGTCGAGTTCGCCGCCTAAGGCGTGTTTCAAAAGGGGTGGTCGCCGGTGAGGTCACGGCGTGGCGGTGATCGATAACTGAAGAGGTCTCCGGTAGATGGTTCAGCGACCAAGCCAGAACTTCACACCGGAGACCTCGTGGCCACCATAGCGGTGACGAGGCGGCACGACCTCACCGACGCGCAATGGCAGCGGCTAGCTGCGCTGCTTCCTGCCGTGTCGGGTAACGGCCGTCCGCCGAAGTGGGAGAAACGACGGCTCATCGACGGGATCCGCTGGCGGATCCGGACCGGCTCACCGTGGCGCGACGTCCCCGCCGTCTATGGACCCTGGCAGACGGTCTACGGCCTGTTCCGCCGCTGGCAGCGCGACGCCGCCCGGCAGCGGCCTTTCCTCGACGCACTGCTGGACAGCCTGGACACCGGCGTGGCTGCCTGCAACCCCCAAGGCCGGCTGGTGCTGTTCAACCAGGCGCTGCGCCAGATACTGGACGCCGGCACGGATCCGGCACTGAGCCCCCATGAGTGGGAGCGCGGCGCCTCACCGTCCTGCATCCCGACGGCCGGCCTTTCACCGTCGAAGAAGTGCCGCTGGTCCGCGCGCTTGCCTGCGATCCCGACTCTGGAAGGGCATGGAGCCGCAGGGGAGAGTCTTGGGCGCGGATGCCTGTAGGCCGGCAATGACCGGCCGGTGCCGCGGGCTCTCGCCATTTCAGCGGCCCCGCACCGCTGAGGTATCAGGTCAGGAACTGACCGCAGTTGACGGCATGATCCTCAGCATGACCAGCGACATTCTGCTCTCTCCGGAAGCTGTCCCTTACGGCGGCGCCGTCCTCAACCCGTTCGTGATTGTGGATGATGCCGCGCGGTTCGTGGACTTTGTGACCGAGGTGTTCGGTGCGTCCGAGACCGTCGAGGCGCGGACGCCGATGCCGGACGGCAAGCTCATCCACGCCCAGCTGCGGCTCGGCACCGTCGACCTGATGGTCGCCGACCGGCTGGCCGGCTGGCCGGCGCGGCCCGGCCTGCTGCAGCTGTGGGTGACCGACGCGGCGGCGGTGCTCGAGCGGGCCTGTGCCGAGGGCGCCACGACGGTGACCGAACCGACCCCCTTCTACGGTGAGACGACGCTCGCCCGGATGCTCGATCCCTGGCAGAACATCTGGTGGCTCTACCAGCTGGCGTCCGGTCAGGCGGATCCGGCGCCGTCCTGGGAGGGCGGCTCCGACACCGTGTTCGCCACCTTGGACAAGGCATTGAAGTCGTTGGGCTGAGCCTCGCCTGACAGATTCGGCCGGGACGCGGTGTCTGCATTTGCTCCCGGCCGACTCCACAAGTTTCGACCGCATCTCATGGGCGTCCCATCGGCCGCCTCGACGCCGGACCGCCCCTCATCCCCATGATTCGAGTCACCGGATTTCGGCAGTTCAGCACGTCGGACAGTCAGAGTCCGATTACCGATCGTCACGGCTCGGCAAGTCGCCCGCGCACGCTCGGCGGCATGTGAGAGCGTCGCGGGAATGCGAGGAGCGTGTACGCGGCCTTGGGAGATTCCGTGAAGGACAGCGCGACGGGCTGGCGCGCCCTTCAGGTCATCAACATTCTTAAGGTGTGATTGCCGATCAAGTACCAAACCGATCGGACCACCACATGCTGGTCGCCGCAGGGATCGTTGGCGCTTTCACCGGCCATATCGTCGCTGCCTGCCCGTGGTTGTATACCGCTTTCGCCTTCACCGTCCACGCCGGGCCTGACTCGATTTTCATGGTGGTCTGTTTGACGGGAGCCTTGGAACTGATGCTTTTCGTCGTCTGCATGGCGCTGGGAGTGGGTCTCTTGCACAGCCGAGGGCGGCACGTCGGGATAGGTCTACTGATCGGATGGTTCGCCGGCGTGATCGCGGTCCTCGGCGGAGGCACCGCCTTGATCGGGTTGCTCGCTGCGCCGAGACCGTAGCCGACATTTCCCTGCCCGTCATCCGGACAGACGGTGAGGGCGACTGCGCTTGTCGTTTAGCCTCCGGGTCCAACCCAGCGTTGCTGCGGAGCAGCCGCTGCCTCATGAACGACGCCTACAGCGAGTACTCGCCGGCGTACGCCATGGTGGAGGCGTAGAGGGGATCCTGCGCGCGTTGTCTGCGGCATGTGCGTGCGTCTCAGGACCGGACCCTTTACGGGATCGGTACGTCTTTCACGTGGCGGACATGGAGGCGCGAGGCCATCGCGAGGTATTGCAACGTCGTGGTTGACGACGGTGTGCCCAGTTCGATCTGGAACGCGTCCTCATATCCCTGCTGATTGCGAAGCACCCACCGCCAGGCGCAAGCCATGCCGAGCAGGCCGGCATAGTGCTGGTCCGTTTGGGTTGGCACCGAATCCGAGGCCCAGTGATGAAGCTGCGGCCGTTGCTGCGGATCGAAGGAAATCTCGACCGTGTCGTGGTCCGGATCAACTTCCAGCTGGAGGTATCCCTCGTGGAAGCGGAACTGGACCGCCACGAGCCAGGACGGATCATCCATGTGCGCCAAATGGACGATCTCCGCCAGAGCGGTCAACACGGAAGGACCGGAAGGAAACAAGTCATGCGCCACGCGGAGATCATGGCATCGACTGCGCCGCTAATGTATCCGCTCTTCGGCACTAACGTGCGCCAGCCAGAGTGGATGTACATCACACTCCGTAGTGACCGACTTGCGGTAGTAGAGGACGTTGGCGCACAGCATGAGCGCCGGGTGGCGGCCCCTGTCGTGAGGGCGGTCACCCGATACCTCATACGGCCAGCATCCGGCGCGCACTTGGTTGGTAATGGCCCTACGCACTCACATCGTAACCGGAGCTCAGGCGGTCTCTGTGTCACTGGGAACGGTCCCACCAGCGCCGTGCTGATCTGCTGAGGACTCCAGGATTTGACGGGCGGTGGTGGCGTAGCGGATCGCGGTCTTGGCGTCGATGCCGAAGACCGCGGCGAGGTGCAGCGGGTCGGGTCCGTGGCCGAGGGCTTCGTCGAGTTGGCGGTCGGCACGGAGCCGTTCGAGAGTGGCGGTGAGCCGGCGAACGGGTTCGGTGGCCGGTGTACGTCTGGGTGTCCAGCCCGACGGTCAGGTCATTGCGTGAGACAAGGGCCAGGATGTGGCGTCCGGCATCCTCCCGGAATGCGAGGTCAACGTCCGGCACCGTGACCCGCTTCACCGCTGGCCGTAACCGGTCCAGACGGCGTCACAGTACCGCGAATTGATCATGCCTGATATCACTATTGGGGCGGTCGGGCCGAAACTGCCGACTGGCGTACCGATACGGGGGGATTTCGCATGCAGGTGGATCCGGCTGCACTCGATACAGCCGCACAGCAGGTCAGTGACCTTGGCCAGCGGTGGGCGAGCTCGGTCGCCGACGTCGAACCGGAGACACAGGCCGCGGCTGCCGGGCTCACTACCGGGTTCCGGATGCGGCGGGCCATCACAGAGTTCTCGTCGGCGATGTCCGTTGACGTCCGCATGTTCGACAAGCACCTGCAGGAACTCGGTGCCGCGCTGGCGCAGACCGCCGGCGACTACCGGCGCAGCGACACGGCCAGCGGTAACCGGTTCTGGTACGTGCAGGACAACAGCTGATGTTCGACCTGACAGTGCCCGACCTGCGTGATGCCCGCCTCGATGCCCTGGACGCGGCTGGAGAAGCCTGGCTCGCCCTGGCCCGCCATGCGGAGAACCTGTCCAGCGACGCCGTCACCGAGGTCAGCCGGCCACTGCATGCCTCGGGGTGGGACGGCGCCGCCGCGCAGTCCGCGTTCGGGAGCATCGACAAGCTTGAGGACAAGTTCGAGCTGACCGCCATGCGGTGCCGCACGATGGGAACCATGCTCACCGGCGCGGCCGACAGCCTGCGCGGCCTGCAGCTGCAGCTGCGCGCTCTGCTGGACTCCGCGGCAACGCAGGACTGCGCCGTCAGCGACGACGGGCGGGTTTCTCCGCCGCCGCTGTCACACGCCGAGATTCACGACCCGGATCGTGCGGAATTGACCGCGCAGCGCACCGCCGCCGCTGCCGGACTCGCTCAGCAGATCAAGGACGTGCTGGCCCGGGCCAGCGACATCGACGCCGATTGCGCCGCAGCGTTGGCGAAGATGGATGTCATCTCCGGCACCCGGCCGTACGAGTTCGGCGCGACCAGCGAAGACGCCCGTGCCGCGGCAGGAGCGCTCGGCCTGGCGGAAGCCGGTATACCGGCGCCCGGCGACTCGCGTGTCGCGCACGCATGGTGGGAGGCGCTAACCCCGCAACAGCGGCATCTGTACGCGACCGCGTGGCCGGAGAAGGTTGGGGCCCTCGACGGGTTGCCCGCGGTTGACCGCGACTACGCCAACCAGCTGGGGTTGCGTAATCTGATCGGCGACGACATCAACCGGGGGCACGGTGAGGACACCATCCGGCACCAGCGGGCGCTGATGCTGCTGGAGAAACTCGAATCGGCCGAACACGGACCACAGGACAAACGGATGTACCTGCTGTCGGTGGATCTCGACCAGGACGGCAAAGCCGTGGTTGCCGTCGGGAACCCGGACACCGCCGACCGCACCGGCATCCTGGTGCCTGGCGTCGGCACGGAGGTCGACGGCATCCGCGGCCTGGTCGGCCGGGCCAGTGACATCCAAAGCCAGGCGATGAAACTTGCGCCCGGCACCTCCGTTGCCATGATCGGCTGGCTCGGGTATGACACCCCGGACGCCGACAGCGTCGACGTGGTAACCGCCCCGTTCGGCGACAAGTCCCAGGCGGGGGCGACGGCGCTGGACTCGTTCGTCAACGGGCTCCACGCCAGCCACGAGGGCGGTGGCGCCCACATCACCGCCATCGGCCACAGCTACGGCAGCACCGTGCTCGGCGAGGCCGCCAAAGCGGGTGATGGTCTCAACGTCGTCGACATGGTCGCCGTCGGCAGCCCCGGCATGCGCGTCGAGCACGCCGGCGAGTTCAACGTTCCCGCCCAGCACGTGTGGGCCGGCGCCGCCGTCGACGACAACTTCGTCGCCCGCCCGGAGAACTCGACCCTGGGCGACTTCTTCTTCGGCGACGACATCGCCGAGATCCACGGACCCGGCCCGCACTACCCGCAGTTCGGCGGCAATGTGCTTTCCATCGACACCAGCGGGCATTCCGGGTACTGGGACGACAATTCGCAGTCGCTGCGTAGCCAGGCGGCGATCGTGCTCGGTGACGGCTACTACGAGCACGCCACGCTGGAGTCCGGGAAGGCGCCGTCATGATCAGGTTACGTATCGCTGTCGTGCTGCTCGCCCTGGCCGCGACCGCCGCCTGCACTTCCGGGGACACGCAAGGAAAGGACGCTCCGTTGGAGACGAAGAAACGCGCCGATGTCGAAGCGCAGGCGCGGCAGCAAGCCGACGCCATGGCTGCGCTCATGGGCGGCACGGTCGCCGAGTGGGAGGTCAACACGAAACCGTGCCTGGGGCAGGGCGGGGAGACGGCCGATGACGCCCGGTGGAGCATGAGCGCGTTCGGTGTGGTGAAGCTGCCTGAGGACAAGCACCTGCAGGCGTTGAAGGCCGTCCATGACACCGGGACGTCCCAGAACTGGGAGATCACCGAATATCGGACGTTGTCAGACGGGCGGACCGGGGTGTTCGCCGCCCGCGACCCGCAGTCGCGGTTCAGTATTTCGCTGGCCAGCAGCAAACCGGCGATCCAGATTGTGGTGACGCTCGGCAGCCCCTGCTTCCAGCCGGCGCCCGGTGAAGATCCAGCCAACGGTTGACACATACCGGCAGTGCCGCCCCGGAGCGGAGAAGTCCTACTTCGACGATCGGCTTGACCGATGCAGATCGGCTGCGAGCCATACGCCGACAGGTGGACATGACAACTAGCGGACAACCGACTCTCGCGCGAGCGCGATGTTTCTGGGGTGGTGATGGGCTCCCGAGCGATGAGCGCAAGCCACGCCGCCATCAGAGGAAGACGGCGAGGGCAAGCACTGCTTCGGACCCGAAAGGGGCAGTGACGGCATGCAGGGCCAATGACACGGCAAGCACGCGGCCGATGAACCGTGCCGAGGGCGCAATCCGCGGAAGGCGACGATGATCCCGGTGGCCGCTGCAAGGCGTACTCTGCGCGACCGATCGCGACCCGTCCCCGCCTGCAGTAGCGGCTCGAGACCGCCCCCTGCACGTCGGTCAGGTCATGTCGTCTCGCTACCGTTGCGCTCGGCACCAGGTCTCCGGTGTGATGCTCTGCTTGGTCGCTGATTCACCTACCGGAGACCTCGCCAGCTATCGATCATCGCTACGCCGTAACATCGACGCCCCGGCGGCGCGCCGCTGCCCGAGCGCGACTGCACCGGGATGCTCAGCCGCTCCTAACCGACGAGGCCATCCCGCTGCGCCCCGGGTCGCCTCGGTGATCCTGCTCCATGACGGTGGGCCGCCGGAGCCCGCTGACGGCCGTCGCCGGGTCAGGAGCGGGAGACCCAGTAGATGTCGGCCCGCTGGTTGGTGTCGGCGGGCACCAGCGCCGTGTCCGAGATGAACGCGATGTGCCGCCCTCTGGCGCTGATCCCCGGGCTGTTCACCATGCTGTGCGACGCCGGCGCCACCGTCGTGAGCACACCGGTGTGACGGTCACGCACCTGGACGGAACCGTTGGACAGCAACGCGACCCAGCGTCCGTCGATGCTGATCGACGGGTAGGCGGCCGGCTGATCGGACATCCGGGTGGTGGTGCCCAGCCGGGTGTCCCGGACGAACACGTCGACTTCGGCGTTGGTGTCGCCCGGCACGAGGTTGGTCGACCGCGAGGAGAAGGCGACGTACCGGCCGTCACCGCTGAGCGACTGGGTGGTGTGGCCCGTCCCGCTGTCCACGCCGTCGGCCTGTCCGCCGGTCGCGGTCAAGTTGACACGGGTCGTGGTGCCGTTCCGGCGGTCGCGGAGGAAGACGTCGCGGCCGTCGTTGGTGTCGTCTGCGACCAGGTCGGGCGAGCTGGAGATGAAGGAGACGAAGCGGCCGTCTGCGCTGACCATCGGCTCGTCGCCGCCGTCGGCGGCCTGGGTGCCCCCGCTGGACACGCTCACCCGTTCGGTGACTCCGCGGTGGGTGTCCCGGACGAACGCGTCCGGCGCCTGGTTGGTGTCGTCCGGCACCAGTCGGTCGTTGTAGGACATGAAGGAGACGTACCGGCCGTCCGCGCTGATCCCGCCGACCAGCGCTAGCCCTCCACCGGTCTGCCCGCCGGAACTGGTCAGCGACACCTGGCGGGTGGTGCCCGCCCAGCGGTCGCGCAGGTAGATCTCCCAGTCGCCGCTGGTGACGCCGGGGGACAGATTGGTCGCGGTGGAGCCGAATGCCACGTATCGGCCGTCGGCGCTGATCACCGGCAGGGTGGAGTAGTCGCCGGCCTGCTCGCCGGAGCTGGAGAGGTTGACCCGCGTGGTCGTCCGGGTACGCGAGTCGCGGACGAAGATGTCGGCCGTGTCGTTGGTGTCGCCGGGTACCAGCGTGGCCGAGGCCGAGACGAAGGCCACGAACCGGCCGTCCGCGCTGATCGCCGGGGCCCAACTGACATCGGCGCCCTGGACACCGCGGCTGGACACGCTGACGCGGACCGGATCCGGATAGGCGACAGCGGCAGCTGCCGCGGCCGGGCCGGCACGTGCCGGAGCGGAGGGCGTCACGCCGGCCGTCGCTATCACCCCGGTCACCACCAGAGTCGTGAGCATTCGTGAGCGGCGCATCGCCACACTCCGTTCGGTAAGTTCGGTAAGGAAAGCCACGCAACCGCGGCCCTTACCTCAGGGTGTCACCACCGGCACGCTGCTGGTCCCGGAGTCGCCCATCCGACCATGTCGGTTTTCGCAGCACGACGCCATGGGGCACGCCGATCCACGTACCACCCGCCGCTACGACCGCGGCGCGCTGCCCCGCCCGCCGGATCCCCAGGCCGTCGAGAACCTCACCGCGCTGCTGCTCGAACACGCCACCCCCGCGCGGCTGGAGCGAGAGCACCACCCGCAAGGCCCGCAGCGGCATGAATGCCCTGCTCGGCCTGCAAGACACGCCCGGAGCCCGATTCAAGACCGGCCTCCTGCGCGACCTTCGCACGCTGGGCCGGCCACCAGACTGCTGCGCGAGTTCCTCGACGGCATCGGGTTCCTCGAAGACGACCTGACTCCCGCGCTGGAGCTGTGGTTCACGCGCAAGGTCACCGACCTGCCCGCACCGATGCAGGCTGAGCTGCGGGTGTGGTTCGACGTCACGTTCCACGGCCATAAAGCCAGCGCCCCGCGCAGCCGAGCGCCGACCCAGCCCACCATCCGCGCCCGGCTCAACGCCGTACTGCCCGTCCTGCACCAATGGGCCGAGACGGCCGCGAATCCCCGCGCGAGATCACGAAGCCTCTCGTGATCGAGGCGATCCAAGCCGCGCCCGAAGGCCGCCCCCCGTTACGAGCGCGGCTTCAGCCTCGCTTCCCTCTTCCGTGTCCTCAAGGGACATCGCGTCGTGTTCCGTGACCCCCACGCTGCACGTCCGCGCTCGGCGCCTCCCATGAACGCCTGCCAGAACCTGCCAACTATGAATTCATCCGTCAGGCGCTGAACTCGCCCGATCCCACCCGAGCGGCGCTGGCCGCACTGCTCGCCTTCCACGCCCTCACTCCGGGACAACTGCGGCGACTCAAGCTCACCGACCTGCATGACCGCCGCCTGCATGTCGACGGCCGCGTCATCCCGATCGCCGAGCCCGTCATGACCCGGCTCGCCGCCTACCTCGATCACGGCACCGCTGCCCGAGGCATCCGCGCCGAACAACTGACCTGACGTCAGTACGCGCACCCGAGTCCCTGGCTTGGCATTGCAGCGTCACCCCCACTGCACCGCTGTTCTGGACCGCCCGGATCTCGCCCACCTCGGCAAGTAGTCTCCCGCTGTGACCGACACCGACCGCGAGCGGCTGCGGACCACCTTCGGCGAGGACGCCGATCTCTACGACCGCGCACGCCCCGGATATCCGCCACAACTGTTCCAAGACCTGACCGTGCTCGCGGGCCTGACCCCGCGATCTCGCGTACTGGAAATCGGATGCGGCACCGGCCAAGCCACCTACCCGCTGGCCCAACTCGGCTGCACCATCGTCGCCGTCGAACTCAGCACTGACATGGCCGCGGTAGCCAGACGCAACCTGCTCCACTTCCCGAACGTGACCATCGAGGTGGCACCGTTCGAGAACTGGACACCACCAGCAACCCCATTCGACCTCGTAGTTTCGGCGACCGCGTTTCACTGGATCGACCCAGACATCCGCGTTCACAAAGCAGCGGACGTCCTTCGCCCAGACGGCACCCTGGCCCTCATCCACAACGAGCACGTCGCCGGCGGCACCGAACAGTTCTTCATCGACGCGCAGACCTGCTATGAACGTTTCGACCCGAAGACCCCGCCGGGATGGCGCCAGGAACCCGCCGCCGACATCCCCAACGACTCGAGCGACATCGACGGCTCTCAGCGCTTCGGCCCGGCCCAGTTCTGTCACTACGAGTGGGAACAGTCGTACACCACCCGTAGCTACCTCGATTTGCTGATGACCTATTCCCCGACCCACTGGGCCTGTCAAGATATTCGTACAGTCCCATCGCCGGGACCATCCCGGCCCCGCCGTCGGCGTTGCCGCGAAGCTTGACAGGGTCCGGCAGATGCTGGACCGAGCGTTCACCGCCAGAGGTCCCCGCAGCCTGGATGATGATGGATACGGGCGACAGGCGTTGGGAGTCCGGCTGAACAACACGACCACGCCCATTTCGTGGCCCCCTTGACGAAACGGCCCCATGGTCACCCCCAACATGGGCCTGGCTCGGGCCGACGAATTGATCGCCGGGATGCCGGACCGTGCCTAGCCGAGAATTGCGGCTGGTACGGATGCCCACGGACCTCGTGAGCACTGGTGAGTGCGGGTGCCGATCTCTATGTGTTGGCGGCCCCGTCGCGGGCACCGGCTGCTCGCCCGGCGAGCGCTTCGGGCCCGGCGATCCATAGCCCGCGATCGGCAGGGTCAGAGGCGGGCCATCTAACATCAACGACTCCACAATCTGTTCCGCCCCGGGTTTGATGGAGACATCGAAACCTGGGAGAAGATTTAGCTATGCCGGCACCGAAGAAGTACAACGATGAGCTGCGTGAGCGTGCGACCCGGTTGGCGGTCGAGGCTCGCCGGGAT
>NZ_JASCTH010000069.1 GCF_030009775.1 Actinoplanes sandaracinus
GCCGGGTCCAGCTCGACATCCCGGCCGCCCTGGCGTACGGCGACAAGCCGAGCGGCGGGCAGCCGGCCGGCGCGCTGCGTTTCGTCGTCGATGTCCTGTCGGCGGCCTGACCCCGGTCACCGGCCGGGAACGACGGCGCCGGCCTTCGGCCGGCCGGCGGTGGAGGCCTGGCCGGCCGAAGGGATGGCTCAGGCGTACGGGTCCTGGGTCAGCAGGTGGGCCTTGTATCCCTCCCCGATGCCGGGTTCGGGCGTGCCGTTGTAGTCCTTGATCAGCACGGCGCCGGTGGTGCAGCCCCACGGGCTCCAGGTCCAGGGCAGGTATCCGAGGGCGTGCGCGTCGGCCCAGTCCACCAGCCGTCGCATGTAGTCGAAGCCGCAGTCGTCCTGCCCGAACTCGCCGATGACGACCGGCACCTGCCGCGCGAGCGGGGCGATCTGGCTGTCCCAGCACGACTCGCTGGCGCAGGCGTTGAAGCTGTACGCGTGCCACGAGGCGGCCAGGTTGTTCAGCGGGTCGGCCGGCCGGTACGTCAGCCATTCGCGCATGTCGTTGGCCCACTCCAGGCCGCCGACCATGAGGATGTTGGTGGCGCCGGTGGCCCGGACCGCGTCGACCAGGTCCTGCATGCGCCGGCCACCTCGTAGGGGATGCCGGCGCAGGCGCCCCAGGTCCAGTGCAGGTCGAGGATCACGTTGAGGCGGTTGCGACCAGCAGGTCCACGTAGTCCTTGATGCCCTGTTGGTAGGCCGGGCCGCTGGGTGTGCCGTTGACGCCCAGCCAGCATTCCTCGTTCAGCGGCACGCGTACGGCATGGATGTTCCAGGTCTTCATCGCGTCGATGGAGGTCTGGTCGACCGGCTGCTGGCGCGCTTCGCTGTGGAACCAACTGCGCAACGCCGGGCACCGGAACGTCGACTTCGTCGGCACCCTTCCGGCGCCGGGGTGCGGTGTCGCGTACGACGGTGACAACGAAGGCGGCTCGGATAGCCGGCGCTCACCGCACGGGCCTCGTCGGTGTCATCGCGCGCCGTGACCGCGTCGTGCGGAGGCCCCGCAGGCTCGCGCGCGGGGACGGCCTTCAGGAGGCGCCGGGCCGGATGCCGGCGTGGATCTCCGCGATGGTGTGCGCCTGGATGTCCAGCCGTGCACCGTCGGTGATCTCGGCCGCGATGGCGCGGACGTACTCCTGAGCCGGCTGGGCCAGACCGTCGTACACCGCGGCGAACACCTCCCGTGCGCGCCCGCGCGCCCACCCCGGCGGCATGAGCTTCGTCGGCAGTTCCGGGTCGATCATCGGGAAACGGCGGTAGGTGTCCATCACCTCGGTGCGCGCCCGGACCGCGTCGGCGCCCGTGACGCCGCCACCGGCGATGCTCGGCAGCAGGGGTTCCCACTCGCGCACGAAGGCGTCGTACAGTCCGCCGATGGCGGCGAGATCCCAGGCGTGCACCGGGCTCAGGTCGGCGTCCGTACGCAGAGGTATGTGCTGGGCGCGGAGCACGGTGATGGCGCCGGAGGCCGCGGGCGCGAGGTAGGCCAGCTCCTGTTCGGACAACGGCTGCGGTGAGACCCAGACGCCGTCGTACAGCGGGGCGAAGCCGCGCCATCGCAGGTGAACCCGCAGAGTGTTGCGCTGCGTGGTGGCTTTCTTCGGCATCGAGAAGGTGACGAACGTCCAGGACCCGTCCCAGGACTCCGGCTCGGCCGCGAAGTCGGCGATCCAGATCCCGCCGCCCGACAGTTCGTCCGCGGCCCCGGCGGTCAGCCGGTAGGAGCTGCGCCGGCCGTGCCGGCGACTCTCCAGTACTCCCCGGCGCGCCAGTCTGCTGATCGCCACCCGGGCGGCGGCATCGGTGAGCCCGAACTCGTTGAGCAGGGTCACGAGGGCGGCCACGGGCAGCCAGGCGTTGTTACGCAGGGTGTAATCGGCCATCAGCGTCACCGCCAGGCCCTGCGGTGAGCTGCCCGTCTGCCGGCGCGGCAGGCTCGTCGACGGTGCCGCGACGTCGGGGAAGATCTCCTCGATCTGGAACGGGAAGACCACGGTGTGCTCCGG
The DNA here is from genome assembly GCF_030009775.1 of Actinoplanes sandaracinus. Classification (GTDB taxonomy): domain Bacteria; phylum Actinomycetota; class Actinomycetes; order Mycobacteriales; family Micromonosporaceae; genus Actinoplanes; species Actinoplanes sandaracinus. Next base: position 2,060 of record NZ_JASCTH010000069.1, read on the forward strand.
CGCGGTTGGACGGCAAGGCGACAACCGACTGTAACGGTCCGTGAAAGGGCGAACCAAGGAGGTGGCGACGAAGCCACTGGCCGAGGCCATGGACCAGCCCGTCCGTCCCGGCGGCGCCGGCTGCCGTAGCGAAGCGGTCGATGGACTCCGGTGGATTGCCCTAGACTTCCGAAGATCGTTCTTAGAGGACCGGGGGTGGCGTGATCGCCGAGCACGTGCGGGACCTCGCGGCAACCGCCGTGATTTTCGGATTCTTCGCGTCGAGCTGGTTCGGCTGGGCTCAGGAGGCGCCGCCCCGCGGGTGGCGCGGCTTCCTGGTGGCCGGCTCGGTGACCAGCATCCTCACCGTGATCGCCGGGGGCCTGCTGACCTGGCGGCACTGGCACGACGGCACCGCGTTCGACGAGGACACCAGCCGTGCCTTCGGCGTGGTGGTCGGCATCGAGTTCGGCGCCGCCGCCCTCGGAGCGGCTCTGCTCGCCGTCCGCCGCCGGCGTGACCTGATTCCGGTGTGGATCGCCTTCGTGGTGGGGGTGCACCTCTTCCCGGTCGCCGTCCTGATCGGCTATCCGATGGTGCACGTGGTCGCCGGGCTCGTCACGGTCGCCTCGCTCGCCGCGGTCCCGATCGCCCGCGCCCGGAAACTGCCGGTGAGCGCCGTCGTCGGCGCGCCCACCGGACTGGTTCTGCTGGCCGCCGCCCTCTTCTCCGCCATCGCCGCGGCCGTCACCGGCTCCTGAGTGTTTCATCTTGCCGGAGGCGGCATCAGCTCACGATGACCGCGGTCGTGGCAGGACTGCGTGTCGTCACCCGAACGGGCCCGGCACCGACACGTGCTGGAAGGTCACGCTGGAGGCCTTCGACACCACCCGGTACGCGGCCCGCCTCGCCGGGCAGGTGCGCGGCTTCGAGGCCGCCGACCACATCCCGGGCCGGCTGCTGCCACAGACCGACGCGGCGACCCGGTTCGCTCTGGCCGCCGTGGGGGTGCTGGCGGAGATGGCCGAGTACAACGCGGGAGCCGCCCGCCGACCTGCCTAGCCTGATCCCGCCGACGAGTCCTGGCCGGCCGGCCGGGCGTACGTCGACAGCCCTCGTACGATGATCTCCATGCCGAGCTCGAAGCGCCGCTCCGAGTCCAGCGAGGTGATCGGCCCGGCCATGTGCACCAGGTTCGGGAACCGGTCCACGGGCAACGAGGTGAGGTAGCTCCGGATCTGCGCGGCGTATGCCCGCGGCGTCGCGGGATCCGTGCCGCCCGCCGGGAAGGCGTCGTCCAGCGTCTCGGTGGTCACGAACGAGGCCAGCAGATCGCCGGCGTAGGCGGCGATGTCGTCGGGCAGGCCGCCGGCGCGCATCAGGGCCATCGTGCGTTCCATGCCGACCACCCCGTTGGGGCCCAGAGGGATCCGGGAGATCGAGACGCGAGCCAGGTCACGATGCGACCGAAACACCGTCCGCAGCGAGCGAAGGTATTCCTTGACCTGCTCGGGCCACCGGTCCGGATCGGGGACGGGGATCTCCACCTCGGACAGCACCGTGTCGTAGACCAGATCGAGCAACTCGTCCTTGTTGGCCACGTGCGCGTAGAGCGACGCCGGTCCGGTTTCGAGTTCCTGCGCCAAGCGGCGCATGCTCAGCGCGTCAAGCCCCTCCGCATCGAGGATCCGCAGCGCGACCTGCACGATCAGGTCCTGGCTGAGCGGTTGCCGGGGCGGTGGCTTCTTGGGCGTCTGCCAGGGCGGCGCCGGAATCGGTTCGGTCATGGGAGTGCCCTCTCACTGCTCGCTCCGCTTCCGGACGGCTTCATCGTAGTTGACGACGTTCAGTGTTTGCTGTTAGAACAGTGTTCGTTGGTAGAACGGCGTTCACGACGTCCTCATCGTCAAGGAGACCCGCCATGGCCGCCGGCCCCGCGTTCACCGCACGCCCCGCCACCCGCGCCCGAGTGAGGTCACTGCGGCTCGCCGCGGTCGCCGGCGCGGTCCTCGTCGCGCTGCTCACCTGGGTGCTCATCGAGCCCGTGATCGGCCACGACCTCTACGCTCCCGGTCTCAACGGCGCGCAGCCGGAGAACATCGGCATCGTGGAGACCGTTGCCGCCGCCCTCGCGCCGGCACTGGCCGCGTGGGCCTTCCTCGCTGTGCTGGAGAAGTTCTTCCCGCGCCGGGCCACCCTGATCTGGACTGTCGTCGCCGTCGTGGTGCTGGTCGCCACCATGCCCTGGTCCGGCACCTTCCGCAGCGAGGGTGACCACCTGTCGCTCGTGGTGCTGCACCTCGTCGTTGCGGCCGTCCTCATCCCCGCCCTGGCCTGGTCGGCGGCGCACCGGCCGCGGCTCCCTCAGGACTCCCGGCCCACCCGCCCTCGCCGGGCAAGAAGGTCGACCAGGTGACCGTTCTCTACCGGCCCCGCGGTCACTGTCGCTGGGCTCGGCAGGCGGCCGGCGCCGGTTCCTGAGGAGCGTGGACGGACCATTCACTCGCCGTCGGCAGGCCGAACCGGCCGCAGAGCACCGGTGACGGATCCAGGTAGTCAGTGGTTTCCCACAGCAGGGTCGTCCGGTCCTCACCGGAGGTGGCGAGAAGCTTGCCGTCCGGGCTGAACGCCACGCCGACGGCGGGGCCGGTGTGGCCCGTCAGGGAGCCACTGACCTGTTCCCGCGTGGCGGTGCTCCACAGCCGTACGGTGTGGTCGTCGCCGGTGGTGGCGAGCAGCTTCCCGTCGGGGCTGAAGGCGACGCCCCGGACCGGACCGGTGTGCCCGGTCATCGGCTCGCCGGCGGGCTCTCGTGTGGCGGTGTCCCACAGCCGCACGGTGTGGTCGTCACTCCCGGTGGCGAGCAGCTTCCCGTCGGGGCTGAAGGCGACGGGCCAGACGGGACCGGTGTGCCCGGTCATCGGCTCGCCGGCGGGCTCTCGTGTGGCGGTGTCCCACAGCCGTACGGTGTGGTCGTCGCCGGTGGTGGCGAGCAGCCTGCCGTCCGGGCTGAACGCCAGCCCGTTGAGATAGCCGGCGTGGCTGTTCAGGGCCGTGCCTGCCGGTTGGCGCGTGGCGGTGTTCCACAGCCGTAGGGTGCGGTCGTCGCCGACACTGGCGAGCAGCCCGCCGTCCGGGCTGAAAGCCACCGCCCGGACAGCCTCGGTGTGTCCGGTCATCGGCTCGCCGACGGGCTCTCGTGTGGCGGCGTTCCACAGCCGTACGGTGTGGTCGTCGCCGGAGGTGGCGAGCAGCCTGCCGTCCGGGCTGAACGACACGCCCCAGACCGCGTCGGTGTGGCCGGTCAGCGGATCTCCTGCCGGTTTCCGGGTGCGGACGTTCCACAGCCGTACCATTCGGTCGTCGCCGCCGGTGGCGAGCAGTTCGCCGTCCGGGCTGAACGCGACTCCCCAGACCGACCCACTGTGGCCGGCCAGGGACCCGTCGACCGGCTGGCTGGTCGCGGGGTCCCATAGCCGTACGGTGTGATCTTCGCTGACGCTGACGAGAAGCCGGCTGTCCGGGCTGAACGCCAAACCCCAGACGGGGCCGGAGTGGCCGCTCAGGGGTTGGCCTACCGGTTCGCGGGTGACGGGATTCCAGATCGTCACCTTCGTATCCGAGCCGGCGGCCGCGAGCAGTTTGCCGTCCGGGCTGAACGCCACATCCCAGAGTGGGCCGTTGTGGCCGGTCAGGGGCGGGCCAACGGGCCGTCGCGTGGCGCGATCCCAGATCCGGATGGCGCGGTCTTCCCCGGCCGTGGCCAGCTGCCTGCCGTCCGGGCTGAACGCCACATCCCACACGAAGCCGTCGTGGCCGGTCAGGGGAGCGCCCACGGGCTGACCGGTGGCGGGATCCCACAGCCGTACGGTCTCGTCGTCGCTGGTGGTGGCGAGCAGCTTGCCGTCGGGGCTGAACGCCACGCCGTTCACCTGGTCGGTGTGGCCGGTCATCGGTTCGCCCACCGGTTCCCGGGTGCCGGGATTCCACAGCCGTACGGTCTGATCGCCGCTGCCGGTGGCGAGCAGCCTGCCGTCGGGGCTGAACGCCACGCCCTGAACCCTGCCGCCATGCGGCAACGGGCCGCCGATGGGCCGGCCGGTGGCGGCATCCCACAGCCGTAGCGTCTTGTCGTCGCTGCCGGTGGCGAGCAGCTTGCCGTCGGGGCTGAACGCCACGCCGTTCACCTGGTCGGTGTGGCCGGTCATCGGTTCGCCCACGGGTTCCCGGGTGCGGGGATTCCACAGCCGTACGGTGCCGTCGCCGCTGGTGGTGGCGAGCACGGTGCCGTCCGGGCTGAACTCTGCCCGGAACACCGGGGCGGTGTGCCCGATGAGACTGCCGCTCTGCCGCGTGATCAGGGCGGTCATGGCGTCGCGAGCCTCGTCGGTGGGGTTCACCGCCCAGGCCGCGACGGCCAGCCGTCGTGCGGTGACGGGGCGGGTGGGGCCGAGGTTGACGCTTTGCGCGGCGAGTTGACGGGACAGGGCGAGATCGTGCTGTCGTTGCGCCTGCTCCTGCTGGCGTTGTGCCCGGGACGCCTGGACCACCGTTGCCACGGCTAGAGCGCTGACCACGACCACGGCGGCGAGGAGCCCGGCGATGACGGCTCGCTGGCGACGCCGCCGGGCTCCCTGTGCGCGGTGTTCGACCGCCAGGCCTTGCTGGACGAAGTCTCGTTCCCGCGCTGTCGCCCTGTCGGGATGCTGAGCCAGCCAGTCGGAGGCCCGGCCCAAGCGGGTGCCTCGGTAAAGGATGGTGTCGTCGCGGCTTTGAGATTCCCATTCGGCGGCCGCGTGCGTGAGCAGGCGGTGCAGCCGCAGCCCTTCATGATCTTCGTCGACCCAACCGCGGAACCGCGGCCAGGCGGCGACCAGAGCCTCGTGGGTGATCTCCAGGGTGCCTTGGGCGACGGTCACCAGACGGGCCGCGACCAGCTGGCCGATCACTGTCGAGACGTACGGGTCGCCGGGGTCGAACTCATCGTGCGTCACCCGCCGCCGGGTGACCACCGCGTCATCGCTGATGTCCACCAATCGCAGCAGGACCCGATGGATGGTGTTCTGCTGCGCCGGCCCGAGCGCCGTGTAGACGCCTTCCGCGCTCTGGGCGATGGCGCCGTCGACTCCACCCGCTGCTTCGTAGCCGGCCAACGTGAGCGTGGTGCCCTGACGGCGTCGCCATGTCTGCGCCATGGCATGCGAGGCGAGCGGCAACGCACCCGGGCGGTCCGTCAACTGTGCCACCACGGTGGATACCAGGGCTCCTTCGACCCGCAGCCCGGCGCGCTCGGCCGGCTGGACCAGCGCGTCTCGCAGTTCTGCCGCGGTCATCGGCCCGACCAGCGTCTGCGCGTCCCGCAACGCCGCCACCAGATCCGGATAGACAGCGCACCGGGCGTAGAAGTCGGCTCGGACTCCCAGCACCACCCGCATCCGGCTGCCCGGCGCCGCCACCGCGTCCAGCAACCCGGCCAGAAAAGTCCGGCGTACGTCGTCGTCGGCGCACAACGTGAAGAGTTCTTCGAACTGGTCCACCACCAGCAGCATCTCCACCGTGCCCGGCTCGTCGCGCAACGCCGCACGCACCGCGGTGTCCAATGCGCTCGGATCGCGCAACCGGTCCGCTGTCACCTCTGGCATCGAAGCCGGGAAGGCGCGGGCCAGTGCGCCGGCCAAACCCGCCACCGGATCGTTCCCCGGCGTCATCAGCGCCACCGGCCACCGCGTACCCGGGGACAGCGCACCATCGGTGACCCTGGGCATCACGCCGGCACGCAGTACCGACGACTTACCACTACCCGAAGCACCGAACACCGCCAACAGCCGCCGCGACGACAGACTCTCCAGAAGCTGACCCACGAGCCGTTCCCGCCCGAAAAACCAAGGCGCGTCATCGGGCTCATAAGCAGCCAGGCCACGATAGGGCGGCACGGCGTCGGCGTCGGCCGTCGCGGAGTCACCGAGCTCGGCCGCGGCGGCCCGCCAGCGCGCCTCCCACTCCGTTCTATCCCCACCACAGGCCCCGGCATAGGCCAACGCCACGGCAAGGCTCGGCAGTTGACGCCCGGCAGCCGCCACCGACAACGTCGTCGCCGAGTAATGCGCCCGCCGCGCCAATTCCCGGTAGCCGGGCTGGCCCGCACTCTCGCGCAACGCACGCAGCCCGGCCGCGAACCGCTGGACCGGGCCGTCAGAGGGATCCAACACACGCTCACGCCGTGCCAACTCTCGGTGCCTCTTTCCCTGTCCCCGCGTCAGGCGCTACCCCGCCTGTCGATTACCGGGTGGCGAATCTACTAGAGCGAATGGCCCGGTCCTCGCTCCTCCTGACTTGCGCCTTCCGGCATGGAGGCTTTTCCTCCTTACTCACCGTGATGTTCCGCTCACGGCGGCTGTGATCGGCATTGATTGTTTGGCGCCCGCGCCGGACCGAACAACCCGGGACGCGTCCACGCTGCATCTCGTCCACAAGTTCGAACACCGCACGGCTCCATGAGCGAGCCGTGTCGGGGTGAGACTTCGCCTCAGACCGAGCACGGGAGTCGAATCTTCCCAGAGAAACGAGCACTCGACGGCGCAGCGAATAGAGCATCGGAGCATGCATTCATCCGGTCTCGCTGCCATGTCAGCACCAGCCTGGTGCCGCTGATCGGCACCTGATTACCGCTTATCTGTTTATCGTGATCGTCGCTATGATAGGGGAATTCAGTGATCTCCAAGAAACTTTCCGCGCCACTCATGGGTGCGGCCTTGATCGCCTCGTCCTGCCTTGCCGCCATGGTTTCCACAAGCCCTGCCATGGCCGCCTGCCCGACACAGAAGTATGTCAAGGTGACGAACGTGGGCGGCCCGACTCATGAGTCGATCGGCACCCGGGTGGGCAAGCGCAACGGAAGCTCGGTCACGTCGACCCTGAGCATTGCCCTGACCGCGACGAAGGAGAAGTCGACCGCGTGGAGTGTCGGCGGCGGCGCTTCCGTCGGTTGGGGAATCGCCACCATCGAGGCGAAAACGAACTATGAGGTGTCCGAGAAGGTGGCCAGAGGTCAGACATGGACCAACACCATTCAGGTGCCGGCAGGTCAATACGGATACTCGGAGCCGAAGGTGACGTTCCAGAAGTTCTCCATTGATGAATGGCAGGAAGCTCCCAACTGCAGCCAGCGGCACCTCAGGACCATCGGGGTAATCCGCGGCATCCTCGGCGTCACCTTCTCCGAATGCGTGGGCAGGGAGGTCTGCACCCCCAGGCCGTAAGAAAGCCTGATGCCGGAGCCGGCATCCCACAATGCGGCCGATCGGTCCATTCCTCGGCCGCCTCCCCGGCTCCGGTGGCGATGTCGACATCTATTTGAATCTCGAAGAGGATGAATGAGCACCAAACGGGCAATCACGTATACCTTCGCTCTTGCGGCCGTTGCCGCCGGGGGCTCCTTCGTCTCGGTGTCACCGGCGTGGGCCAGTGACCCGGGCGGCAGTCAGTGCACCCGGCAGGTGGCCGTGTCGAAGGGGCACATGGCGGGAGATCACTGGATCGCGAAGGCGAAGGTGCGGACCAACACCTGCACCGGCTTGATCCGTGCCTACATCCACTGCAACCGCAACCCCGGCACCTACTACGCCTTCGGCAACAACGTGAAGGCCAACGACACGTCGGTCGCGCAGTGCAAGACCGGCGATTCGGCCTGGTCCTGGGGCTATGAGAGCAAGCCGGGCAGCTCGTGGATCAGGTACCAGACGGGCAACGACCCGTCGCGCCCCAGCTGATCGAGCCCGCCTGAGCCGAAGGCCTTCAACTGGCTGACGAATGGCCGCCGCCGACGCACCGCAGCGAGACGGGGGAGTGTGACGGATCGGCGGCCCGCACCCGGTCCATGCCATCGCGGCACGGGCCGATCGGTCTCCCGATCGGCCCGTGCCGGTTGCACCCGACTCAGCCGGTGTCCATGAGCAGCACCAGTCCCATCACCATGACCAGTGCCGCCCGGCCCCAGGTCCACACGGACACGTTCTCCTGATCCCTCTCTTGTCGTGACAACAGCCGGACAGCACCGGCGAACCACTAATACCGCGCCGTTCGGGCGGCCGGACCGCCTCCTCTGGACCGCCCAGCCGTCCGACTGGGCGATAGGATTCAACGACTACTTCAAATCGCCCGCCGGTCGCGAATGGACAGACCGGTACGGTGCAGGCGAACCGCCGCTCTTCCTCGTCGGCTGTCCGGTCAGCGGGGCAGGAGGCCCGCGGCGACCGCTTTCAGGTCAGCGACCGGAACATTGCCGTTGCCGCCGACGATGATCACGGCGCCGTCCGGCGCCGTGATCACCACGTGGTGTGCGGTGACCTCCGAACCCTTGGCCGCGGCGAGCTGAGCACGACCCGCCGGCAGTTGGTAGGTCTCGGTCACCTTGGTCCCTTTCAGCGCCCAGCCGGCCAGCCACTCGGTGACCTGTTCCCGGTCCGCCCCGGCTGTCGTCCGCTCCGGGCGCAGCACCGAGATGTTGAGCCAGTTCGCGCCGTTGGGCAGCACATACATGCGGTCCGCCACCGCGGCGGTCGGATGCTCGGTCGCGGGTGCGGAACCGTCGTTGTGCAGGGTGTCCTTCGACACCGGGTAGGTGGCCGAACCGTTCGCCGGAGAACCGGCCTCGAGCCCCGCCGGCACGAAGGTGACGCGGTAACCGTCCAACAGTTCGGAGATCGGGTCCACTGTCGAGGGGGGCGTCGACGAGGCGGCCGCGATCGGACCGGTCGCCGCCGGAAGCGGCGCGGAGCCGCCGGGCCCCACCAGGGTGAACACGAGGGCGGCGACTCCGGCCGTCGCGAGGACCGCGCCACCTCCCGCCACCGCCCGCATCGTCCGGCGACGGCGGACACCTCGATGCACTCCGGCGATGAACGCGTCGGTGACCGGAAGAGCGAAGTCCTCCTTGAACAGAGTGCCTAGTTCGTCGGCGTGGCTGTCGGTCACCGGTTCACCCTTCTGCAGTCATGGTCGCGCGGAGGCTGGACATGCCTCGGGAGAGTTGGGACCGCACGGTCGCGGGCGTGCACCCCAGGAGATGACCGATCTCGTCGTCCGGGAGATCGGCCATGTATCGGAGAACGATCGCCGCTCGCTGCTTCGGCGGCAGGCTCGCGAGCATCTGCCGGACGGCGGCCGTGGAGTCCACCGAGGCCAGCCCGGTGTCCTCTCGCCCGGTCTCCGGGATCTTGTCGGTCGGCGTCGGTCTCCGGCGCCGTCGCTCGTTGAGGAAGACATTGACCATGGTGCGCTGGGCATAGCCGACGGGATTGCCGTCCGAGCGCAGCCGCGACCAGTTGAGCCCGACTCGGATGAGGGTTTCCTGGGCGAGGTCCTCCGCGGCTGACGGGTTCAGCGTCAGCATGTTGCCTAGACGCAGCAGCCCGGCAGCGCTCTGCCGCACGAACGCCTCGTACCCCGACCCGTCCGGGGGAAATGGTGACACCTTCACAATATGACTACACCGTGGGTGTCCCCGGATGTTGCACGGGCCCGGAATTCCTCGCGACCGGATTCCGGAGGCGTCCTCGACGACGCCGCTGACGATGCCGCACACGCTCGGCGTATATCGACTCGTAGATCACCGAGGATCCGGCATTCATCTCGCGTAGATGACCGCCCGACAGGCTTTGGTCATCGAAGGGCACACGGCCTTTCACCGAGCCGAAGTCGGGAGGTGTCAACCATGGAGATCACCCTGCGCGAGGGCGTCGCCTGAGACCCCGCCATGTGAGGAACGCCGGGGCCGGCCGCTGTCGGCCCCGGCGTCCTTCATCTTCCGCCCCGATCCGTACGAGATCGGGACGCTCGGCCGAGAAGCCGGTAATGACTCGCGCATTGACGACCGCAGGCGCCGTGACGCCCCCGGACCGCGGTGAACAGGGTGAGTTCAACCGGTCGTCGCAACACTCGGGGTATGGGGGTGTTGATGGGCCGGCCGGCAGGGTGGATGAAGACGTTGACGGGCAGAGCGGCGATGAAGTCGCCGGGGGCACCGGCACTGCGGCGC
>NZ_JASCTH010000007.1 GCF_030009775.1 Actinoplanes sandaracinus
CCCGCCTGACGTGACCGATGTTCATCTTTCATTCGATCGAGTGATCACTATCTATCGCGAACCCGCAGAACGATCTCCAAACGGACCCAACGCATAGATCAACCTAAACAGTTCATGACCGGCCTCTGAGAACTGCGGTGATCACGTGTGCATCCGCCCACGATTGATAGCGGTGAAAGATCACGCCCTCATTCAGCCGATGTGAGTGCGTGTGGCACGTGCGGGGAATGTGCTACCCATGGTGGAAGAGCGCGCGAGATCAGCCCGCCGGAAGGCACTGCTGGGCCGGCTCGGTGGGCCGCCCGGACCGTATGCCGCGGTATGCGTGGTCCTGGCAGTGATGGTGTTTCCGTTCCGCCTGCTGCTCGACAGAGGCGATCCGATCACAGAAAGCATCGCCGGCAGCGGACTGCAAGGAGCTATGTTCGCACTGATGTCGCTGGCTTTCACGTGGGCTCAGCGGATGACTGCCGCAGCCCCCGGCTCCACCGGTAACCCTCCGCCACTCACCGCAGCGGACCGTTCGGTGCGGGATCGCCGCGGAGCGATTGTCGGCTTGGGCATCGGCGTGCCGTTCTTCGGAGGGCTTATCGCTCTGTGCCTGAGCACCGGCCTACCGCACGCGTACGCGATAAGTTTCGGTGTTGTATTGGCAGTCATGGCTATGATCGCGATCAGGAATCTACACCGGAGGCCTCCGGTGTCAGCCTCCTGACGGTGCCCTGTTCTGCCGTGATCCGCTCGGCTCGCGGATCGGCCGACCAGGTGAGAATACGGACGGGCGCTGGCTAGGCCTCGGTGACTGCCGAGCTGAGGGAAAGCGCCAATGCCGCACATTCCCCCGTGTCTCGTGGTCGAGCGGCCTAGGATTCCGCGCGCCCTTCGGGGACGGGGAGACGTGGGTTCAAATCCCACCGAGACATGGGCCCGACGCCGTCTTCGGCGTCGGGCCCGTCCTTACTCTCGTGCCGCTGTCCGGGCACGGCTTGGATGGCGTCTCCATGCTTGTCCTTGAGGGTGCCCCACAGACTCTGTGCGAACAGCAGGGCCGAGGCGACGCCGACCCGCGATCGCACCGCGCAGAGTGACGGCCGCGCCGCGTGCGCAGCGCGGCCGTCGTTCACTTGCTTACGGCGCGATATTCCAGCTCTGGCAGTTGTTGCCGAGCGCGGTCCACTGGCGTACGGCGGCGCCGTCGGCCGTGGAGCAGTTGGCGACGTCGAGGACCTTGCCGTTGCCACGGTTCGCGACGAGGTAGCGGCCGCCGACCGGTGTGACGCTCCACTGCTGGCAGACGTTGCCGAGTGCGGACCACAGGTCGACGCCGGTGCCGTCGGCCGTCCCGCAGTTCACCGAGTCGAGGAGCTTGCCGCTGTTCACGTTGGTGATGGTGTAGTAGCCGCCGGCCACCCGGGTGAAGGTCCACTGCTGGCAGGCGTTACCCATCGAGCTCCACTGCCGCACGCCCGTACCGTTGGCGGTGCCGCAGTTCGCGGCGTCGAGGACCTTGCCGCTGTTCTGGTTGGTCAGCCGGTACCGGATCCCTGCCACCGGGAAGGTGGCGCTGCCGCCCGGGTCTCCCGAGGGCGCCGTGATGGTGGCGCCGGAGGCGACCGGCGTGCCGAGGTTCGGCGTCCCGTCGGAGTTCCAGTTCACCTTCGAGATCCGCGACGTACGCGTGCCGGCGCATCCCTGCGTGGCGGAGTCGTTCGCGTGGTAGATCATCCAGTTCTCGGTGCCGTCGGGCGAGGTGAAGAAGGCGTGGTGGCCGGGCCCGAAGACGCCGTTGGCGTCGGAGCGCTGGAAGATCGGGGTGCTCTTCTTGGTCCAGGACGTGGCGCTGAGCGGGTTGGTCCCGGTGAGGGTCAGCATGCCGAGCTTGTAGTCCGGCGTGGTGCACGAGCTGGCGGAGAAGGTGAGGAACGTCTTGCCGCCGCGCTGCAGGATGTGCGGCGCCTCGTTGACCTTGGCTCCGGACGTCTCCCACGCGTGGGTGGGCGCGGCGATCTTCGTGGCGGTGCCACTGACCGTCCAGGGGTTGCTCATCGGGGCGACGAACAGGCTCTGCTGGTCGCCGACCCAGGCCGAGTAGAAGAAGTACAGCTTGCCGGCGATGGTGGCGACGGTGGCGTCGATGGCCCAGCCGTTGTTCTGGACCTGCAACTGCGCGGCGAAGTGGTACGGGCCCATCGGGTCGGTACCGCTGCTCTCCAGCACGACCGAGCGCTGCCCGTCGCAGCACGCCGGGGTGCCGGCCGTGTAGTAGAGGTACCACCGCTTGCCGTTCGGCCCGTCGAGCAGGTGCATCTCCGGCGCCCAGGCGTTGCAGCAGACGGTCGACCCGGCGCCGGTGTACACGACGCTGTAGGCCGCACTCGACAGCTGGCCGACGGAGGCAGCCTTCTTGACGACGACCTGGTTGTTCCAGGTGGTCGCGGCCAGGTAGTAGTTGCCGTTGTAGTAGCCCATCCACGGATCGGCGCCGTACGGCGCGGGGGCTACCAGATTGGAGGTGGTCGTGGCGGCGACCGCCGCGGGCGTGGTGCCGGTCAACAGCCCTGCGGTTCCCGTGACCAGGGTCAGCGCCAGGGTGACCATGGCCTGGACTACCCGGCGGCCGATCTTCGATGCCATGCCGTGCCTCTCGTTCCCCCCGCCGAGGCGGGGACGTACCAGCTTGGAGGCGAAGTGTGAGCGTTAACACCATGGGCCGTCAACATGCGTTCGAAACAACTTCGAAATACTTTCAGCCCGTCGGCAGCCGTCCGATCGGCCGCTACGCAGACCGTCGCCGCCATGCTCGGATGGTGACGCGACGCGCACCGTGCAGGCTGGTCAGGACGGACTCCGGGCTGAGTCAGCGGCCGGCCGGCGGCCGGTCGTCGAGGATCCGCTCGAACAGGAAACTGTCCTGCCAGGCGCCGTCGAGATAGAGGTGGCTGTGGGCGGTTCCGTACCGCTCGAAGCCGTTCTTGGTGAGCACGCGCTGCGACGCCAGGTTGGACGGCGAGGTGCCCGCCTCGACCCGGTGCACGCCGAGTGTCCCGGCGATCCGCAGCAGATCGCCGACCGCGGCGGTGGCGAGCCCCCGGCCGGATGCGGCGGCGTCCACCCAATAGCCGACAGCGGCGCCGCACACCGGCCGGGGCGTCAGCGCGTTGAGCGAGGCGTAACCCAGGATCTTCGCGCCGTCCACGATGACCCGGCTGACCAGTTCACCGTCCGCCTGCTTGCGCAGCAGCATGCGAAGCCTGTCCCGCTGGCCGTCGAGGGTCCAGTACGACTCGGGCCGGTCGGCCTCGAAGGGCATCAGATGCTCGCGGTTGCGCAGCAGCGCGTCGTGCATCGCCGGCGCGTCATCCTCCCGGACGCTACGAAGAACGACGCCGCAGGGCAGATCCACCGTTTCGGACATCGAGCCATCGTAGTGCCGGTCGCGCGGTGGCCGCGGTCCGCCGTCGCGAGCACGGCGGCGGCGGCGAAGATCCTCGGTCCGCGTCGATGATTTGGTTACGGGGGCTTTCCTCTTCGGATACCGGGGAGTAAAACAATCTTGACGGTTTCGGCACCAGCAGTGCTCATAGTTTCGCGCGCCCTTCCACGCCGTGGCCGGACACGGCGGCTTCCGCCGCACCGCACGACGCCAGGAGACGCCGATGGCCGCACCTGCCCGTTCCCGCCACTGGCAGTGGCTGCTGATCATTCCGACGGTCGCACCGCTGCTGACGCCGCTCACCAACCGGATCGAACCGACGTTGATGGGCATCCCGTTCTTCTTCTGGTACCAGTTCGCCTGCGCGCTGCTCGCCATCGTCGTCATCGCGATCGTGCACCTGACCATCCGCGAGGACCATCGTGAGTGACCGCACCGTCGAGGTCGGCGTGTTCGTCGTCCTGATGGCGGGTGTCGTGCTGCTCGGTTTCGGGGCCGCGCGCTGGCGCCGGCCGGCGGACCCGCTCACCCTCGAGGAGTGGGGCGTGGGCGGGCGCGCCTTCGGCAACTGGGCGACGTGGTTCCTGCTCGGCGGCAGCATGTACAGCGCGTACACGTTCATCGCGGTGCCCGCGGTCACCTACGGGGTCGGCGCGGTCGGCTGGTTCGCCATCCCGTTCGCGATCGTCACCACCCCGCTGACCTTCATCTTCACCACCCGGGCCTGGTCGGTGGCACGACGGCACGGCTTCCTCACCCACAGCGAGTTCGCCGCCGCCCGGTTCGGTTCCCGGGGTCTGGGCGCGCTCATCGCGGTCACCGGCATCCTGGCCACCATCCCGTACGTCGCCGTGCAGCTCATCTCGTTGCAGGCGGTGCTGAGCACGGTCGGATTCGGTGGCGAGCTGCCGCTGCTGGCCGCGGTCACCCTGGTGTCGGTGTGCACGTTCCGCTCCGGGTTGCGGGCGCCCGCCCTGCTGTCGGTCGTCAAGGACGTGCTGCTGGCGTGGATGCTGCTCACCGCCACGCTGATGGTGGCCATGTACGGCGGCTGGGACAGCACCTTCCGGATCGCCGGCGAGCGCTTCGCCGCCACGCCGAACCCGGCCGACGGGCTGCTGCTGCCCGACAACGGCCACCTCGGTTTCCTCACCCTGGTCATCGGCTCGGCGCTGGCCATCTTCGCCTACCCGCACGCCCTGCTCGGCATGCTCGCCGCGAAGGACCGGGCGACGGTACGCCGCAACGCGGCCGCCCTGCCGATCTACTGCGTGGCGCTGGCGCTGATGGCGATGCTGGGGTTCTTCGCCCTGGCCCGCGGGGTGACACCGGCCGACGGTGACCTCAACACCGTGGTGCCCCGGATGATCCACGAGTACTTCCCCAGCTGGTCGGCGGGTATCGCGTACGCCGCCCTGAGCATCGCCGCTCTGATCCCCGCGGCGGTGATGTCGATCGCCGCGGCGAACGCCTTCACCCGCAGCCTCTACCGTCCCTACCTGCGGCCCGGCGCCTCGCCGGCGACCGAGGCCTGGGTGAGCCGGTGGGTGTCGCTGATCGTCAAGTTCGGCGCGGCCGCCCTGATCCTGACCGTCGATCCGGCGTTCTCCGTCGACCTGCAGCTCATCGGCGGTGTGCTCATCCTGCAGACGCTGCCGGCGGTGTTCCTCGGTCTGCTCACCGCCTGGTTCCACCGGACCGCTCTCACCGCCGGCATGCTCACCGGGCTGGCCGTCGGCGTCGGCATGCTCTACGGCATCCCGAAGACCGACGGAGCCGGGCGGGTCGTCGCCGACCACTTCGGTGGGTCCAGCTGGCCGCTCGGCGACGGCGGCAGTGTGTACGTCGGCGTCGTGGCGTTGCTGGCGAACCTCGTCGCCGTCGTCGGCTGCACCCTGCTGCTGCGCGCCGCCGGGGTGCGCGAGGGTGTCGACACGACCCGGCCGGACGACTACCTCGCCGACGCCGGTGACCCGTACCTGAAGCGCCTCGACGATCTGATCGACGGGTCGCCGGCGAACGGCCGAGCGGTCCCCGCGCCGGCCCAGCACGGGGGCCGGTACCGGCGGGCACGGCCGCAGCGGAAGGCCGACGAGGGGCAGCCGATCGAGCGGTGACCTCCGAAAAGCCGCGAGGCAGCAGTCCCGCGAGTGCGGGACTGCTGCCTCGGGGAAAGACCGGTGTCAGTAGCGGAAGCGCGACACCAGCGTCTGCAGCTGCCCGGCGGTCACGGCCAGCTCGTCGGCGGCGTTCCGGGTCTGGCTCACCGAGTCGGTGGTGCGCCGGGTGGCGTCCGACACCCCGCCGATCGTGGTGGCGATGTCACCGGCGCCGTTGGCGGCCTCGGACAGCGTCCGGTTCATCTCCTGCGTGGTGGCCGTCTGCTCCTCGACCGCCGACGCGATCGTCAGCTGCAGGCCGTTGATCCGCTCGATGATCTCGGAGATCTCGCCGATCGCGGCCACCGCGTTGCTGGTGTCGGCCTGGATGGTCTGAACCCGCTGGGAGATGTCCTCGGTGGCCTTCGCGGTCTCCTGGGCCAGGTCCTTGACCTCGCCGGCGACGACCGCGAACCCCTTGCCGAGCTCACCGGCCCGGGCCGCCTCGATGGTGGCGTTCAGGGCGAGCAGGTTGGTCTGCTCGGCGATGCTGGTGATCACCTTGACGACGGTGGCGATCTCCTCGGACGACGAGCCGAGCCGGCCGACGATCGCGTTGGTCTGCGAGGCGACCCGCACCGCCTGGGCGGCGACCTCGGTGGCCTCCGAGGTGGAGACGCTGATGTCGCGGATCGCCGACCCCATCTCCTGCGAGCCGGCGGAGACCACCTGAAGGTTGTTGGAGACGGCGTCGGCGGCGGCGGCCACCGCACCGGCCTGGGTGGACGCGTCGGTCGCGGCGGTGTTGACCGCGCCGGAGACGGCGGTGAGCTGCCCCGCCGCGGACTGCAGGGTGGTGGCGTTGCCGGCCAGCTGCACCACGTCCTCGCGGAGGCGGGCGACGGCCTGGTCGAGCGCGATGGCCATCCGGCCGATCTCGTCCTGGCTGGTCACGCCGGAGGTGCGGGTGAGGTCGCCGGCGGCGAGGCCTTCGGCGAGGGCGGACACCTGGCCGACGGTGCGGCGCACCCGGGCGGCGGCCTGGAAACCGATCAGCAGGCTGAGGGCGAGACCACCGGCGAGCAGACCGCCAATCAGGTACGTGGCGGCGGTGGCGGCCTCCTCGGCGGCGGCGACGCGCTGGTCGACGAGCTCGTCACCGCGGGCCTGCAACGCGGCCTGGTCCTCGGTCAGAACCGCGTGCAGCTTGCCGTACTCCTGGAGGGCGGCCGCCAGCTCGGCCTTGGTGGCCGAGCTCCGGTCGGTCGCCATGAAGGCGAGGAACTTGTCCCAGTCCTTCTGCGTCTTCGCGACGGCCGCGTCGCCGGGCAGCGCGGTGGCGAGCGTGTCGAGGGCCCCCTCGACGCCCTTCCTGCTCTGCTCCATCGTCTTCGCGATCTGCTCGGCGACGGAGGGGTACACCTGGACGCTGGAGGCGCCGCCGACGTACGCCTCGATGCCGCGGCCGACCGTGCCGACCGCGTTGCCGATCGTGGTGGTGCGGCGCAGTTCCTGTTCGGCCTGGTCGTTCAGGTCGCTGATCGTGGAGATGGCGACACCGCCGACGATCAGGCCGCTGGCGGTCGCGGCCAGCGCCGCTGCCCCGATCTTCGTGCGCAAGGACCGATTGTCGAACAGTCCACCGATACCCATTGGTGTGCCTTCCATTGTCGTTGACCAGCGGATCGGCCTCGAATGTCCGTGGTTGAGCGGTCGAACCCCGTTGCTACCGATCCGCTCCCGGGACGCGCCCCCGTGGCCACCGCGGCTGACACGATGGGCCGATGACCGACGATCTCGCTGATGTCCGCTTCGCCATCGACGCCGTCGACGCCCAGGTGGTCCGGCTCCTGGCCGACCGGGAGCGCCTGGTGCGCCGGGCCGCCGCGTTCAAGACCGACGAGCAGGGGGTACGCGCACCGGCCCGCGTCGAGGCGGTGATCGGCAAGGTGCGGGCGCTCGCCGCCGGGGCGGGCGCGTCCCCCGACGTGGTGGAGCGGGTCTACCGGGCGATGATCGGCGCCTTCGTCGAGCTGGAACTGGCCGAGCACCACGACTCCCTGAAACGTAACCAGTAGGTTACGCTTCAGGGGTGGACGAGGTGGCGAGCGCGATCGCGGATCCGGTGCGGCGGGACATCCTGCTGATGCTGCGTGACGCGCCGCTGTCCGCCGGGCAGATCGCCGGCCGGTTCCCGGTCAGCAGACCCGCCGTCAGCCGTCACCTGCGCGTGCTGCGGGAAGCCGGCCTGGTGCGGGACGCCGCCGACGGGCGCCGCCGCGTCTACACCCTGGTCACCGAACCACTCGACGAGCTGACCGACTGGCTGGGCCGCCTGACGCGGCCGTCCGGCTGGCAGCACCGGTTCGACGCCCTCGAGACCGAGGTCTACCGCACCAGGCGCGAGCGGCGCCCACCCGCAGAGGAGAAGACCGCATGAGCCCCACACCCACCGGCCGGCTGTCCGGCGACGATCTCGTCCTGACCCGCACCTTCCGCGCGCCCGTCGACGACGTCTGGGCCAGCCTCACCGAGTCGGAGCGCACGGCCCGCTGGTTCGGCCCGTGGCAGGGCGACGCCGCCCCGGGCAACACCATCAAGGTTCAGATGTCACAGGAGGAGGGCGCCCCCTGGACGGACATGACGATCGAGGCCTGTGAGCCGCCGCGCCGGCTGGCGCTGTCCGCGGTGGACGAGTACGGCAGCTGGGACCTGGACCTGGTGCTGACCGAGAGCGGCGGGGTCACCGAGCTCCGGTTCACCCAGCACCTGACCGGCACGGAGAACGTCGGCGAGGTCGGCCCGGGCTGGGAGTTCTACCTGGACGCCCTGGTCGCCTCCCGCGAGGGCGCCCCCGCTCCGGACTTCAACGACTACTTCCCGGCGATGAAGGAGCATTTCGAGTCCCAGAGACCGGCCGGCTGAGCCGGTCCTGATCGGCCGGGCTCCGGCGCCAGGCCGGCCACCGCAGCCGGGTCGCCGCACGCAGCAGCCACTCCAGCGGACCGTAGGCGTAGGCCCGCATCCACGCCGCCGACAGGGCGAGCTGGATCGCGTACAACGCCAGGCAGAGCGCGACGACCGTACCCGGAGAGAGTCTGCCGACCAGAGCGAACCCGTAACCGGTGAAGATCACCGCGAGCACCACCGACTGTCCGAGATAATTGCTGAGCGCCATGCGCCCGGCGGGCGCCAGCGCCGCGGCGACCCGCCGCCCGGCCGCGGTGTGGAAGATCCGCAGCACGGTGGCCGCGTAGGCGGCGGCCAGCAGCGGGGCCGTGACCAGGTCGATCGCCGCGGCAAAGGCCTCATAGGCGGTGCCGGCCCCGTGGGCGGCGGCGTCGGCGTAGACGGCGCTGCCGGCCAGGCCGACCGGGAAGCCGATCCACTGCGCCAGGCGCAGCGCGGTGCGGTGCCGCATCGGATCGGCGAGCAGGTTCCGGGTGCCGGCGGCCAGCCCCAGCAGGAACATCGCCAGCGCGGCGGGCGCCTGGAAGAGCAGCAGCAGCGACGCCGTGCTGGGCAGGTCGTGCAGGTGGGCGCCGATCACCTGGGCCGGGTCGCCGGCGAGCTGCCCGGCGGCCCGGTACGCCCGGGCGGTCATCGCGGCGGCGTCGAGCGTCGCGTTCGGCTCGGTCCACGCGATCAGCCACCCCAGAGCCGCATAGATCGCGGCGACACCCGCGAGAATCCCGGCCGCGGCGAGCACGGCGGTCCGGGGCTTCAGGCCACCGGCGGCCAGCAGGATCAGACCCAGGACGGCGTACGTGGTGAGGATGTCCCCGGTGAACAGCAGCACCGCGTGGCAGGCGCCGATCACGAACAGCATCGCCAGGCGACGCAGGAACGCGGCCTTCTGCGCGAACCCGCGCAGCAGTGTGAACGAATATCCGAACAGGAACGAGAAGAGCAGGTAGAACTTCGTCTCGAACAGCCAGGTGACGAGCCAGGCGACCGTGAGGTCGGCGGTGGAGCCGAACGCCGGGTCGGGCAGCCCGCTGCCGTGGAAGGCGGAGGCGAAGTAGGTGGCGTTGACGATGAGGATGCCGAACAGCGCGAAACCGCGCAGAGCATCCACATCGGTGAGCCGGGCGGTGGCCACGGTGGGACTCCTTGACTGGGGTGATGATGTGCGTCGACCGTAGGAAGACGGCCCGGGTCACCGCGTCAGGCTCAGTGCTGACCTCCGTGTCCGACTTTGGTCGGACGCCCCGGGCGGCGCCGGATTCCTAGAATGGAGCGGTGATCAACTTCAGGGCCGCATGGCTGTCACTGCCGGCCGTGCTCTTCGTCCTGATCGCCACCCAGGAGGTGGCCGCCTCGCCCGATCTGCGGGGGCCGCTCTGGGCGAACGCGCTGTGCGCGGCGGGCATGGCGGCGCCGATCGTCGCCGGCCACCGGCGGCCGGCGCTCGCGGCCCTGGTGACGGCGGCCGCCGCGATGGCGCAGACCACGTGGCTCACCCCGTCGACCCGGCTGGCGATGCCGCTGGTCGCGATGCTGCTGGCGGCGTACACGGCGGGCCGGCGCATCGAGCGCCGGGCCGCCGCGGGCGCGGCGCTGCTGCTGTGCGTGGCCCAGGCGTGGCTGGGCCCGGTCGTGGTCAACGGCGACCCGCTCGGTGACGGCCTGTTCGTCACCGTCGCGCTGTGGGCGGTGTGGCTGCTCGGCCGGTCGGCGACCACCCGGGCCCGGCTCGCCGACCAGGAGCTGGCCCGCCAGGAAGCCGAGCGGCGGCGGGCCGAACAGGTGCGCCAGGCCGTCGCCGACGAACGGCGGGCCGTCGCCCGGGACCTGCACGACACGGTCGCGCACGCGGTCACGCTGATGGTCCTCCAGGCCACCGGCACCCGCCTGGTCGCGCAGGCGCAACCCGAGACGGCGGTGGCCGCGCTGGCGACCATCGAACGGACCGGCCGGCAGGCGATGGGCGATCTGCGCGCCATGCTGGGGGTGCTGCGGACCGCCGGCAGCGACACCGCCGCGCCGGGGCCGACACTCGACGACCTGGAGGATCTGGTGCGGGGCGCCCGCGACAGCGGCATGGACGTGACCGTCGAGGACCACACCGGCCGGCGAGCGCTGCCGCGGATCACCTCGGCCACCGCCTTTCGCGCGGTGCAGGAGGCGCTGACCAACGCCGCCCGGCACGCTCCGGGGGCGCCGGTGCTGGTCACCCTGCGGGCCGGCCGGTCCGGGCTGCGCGTGACGATCGACAACGAGCCGGGTACGGCCCCCGCCACCGACGTTCCCGGGGCCAGGCTCGGGCTGATCGGGCTGCGGGAGCGGGTGACCGCGCTGGGTGGGGAGCTTCGGGCCGTACCCCGGCCGGGTGGCGGTTTCACCGTCGGCCTGGACCTGCCCGCCGACCTGGATCCAGCCGGCGGGCCACCCGCGCCCAGCGAGCCGCACGCACCCAGCGGCCCGGATTCACCCGGCGGACCCGATTCATCCGGACCCGATTCATCCGGGCCCGGTTCGGTCGGTGGCCTGGATTCGGCTGTCGGGCCGCGTCTTCCCGGGGCCGCCGCGTGAAGCCGATCGGCGTGCTGATCGCCGACGACGAGCCGCTGGCCCGGGCCGGCCTGGCCCTCATCGTCGGCGCCGCCGCCGATCTCACCGTCGTGGGCGAGGCGGCGACCGGGCCGCAGGCCCTGGAACAGGCCGCGCTGCTGCGTCCCGACGTGATCCTGCTGGACATCCAGATGCCCGGCCGCGACGGCATCGCCGTCACCGCCGCGTTGCGGGCCGAACCCGACCCGCCGAGGATCGTCGTGATCACCACCTTCGGCCTCGACGAGTACCTGCACCGGGCGCTGGCCGCCGGCGCCGACGGCTTCCTGCTCAAGGACGCCCCGGCGGAGACGATCCAGGAGGCGGTGCGCGCCGCGCACCGCGGCGAGGCGGTGCTGTCACCGCGGATGACGCGGCGGCTGATCGACCACTACACCGCCGGGCGGATGCCCGATCCCGTTCCGCCGGCGGGGTACGCCGAACTGACCGGCCGTGAGCAGCAGGTGCTGGGCCTGATCGCGCGCGGGCGGTCGAACGCGGAGATCGCCGCCGAGCTGTACATCGGTGAGGCGACCGTGAAGACCCACGTCACCCGAGTGCTGATGAAACTCGGCCTCCGCGACCGCGCCCAGGCGATCGTGCTGGCCCACCGTCACGGCCTGACCTGAGCCGTCCGGCGCGGCGACCCGCGTCAGCCGCCCTTGGTCACGGTCAGCGTGCTGACCGGGGTGGCGTTCAGGGCGTTCATCCGGGTGCTGACGTCGCCCCAGGTTCCGGCGGCGATGCCGGCGTCACGTTCGGAGACCAGCGTGCGATAGGTGGCCGTGGAGATCCGGTCGAGGCGGACCTGCCACGCGACCCCCGTGCCCTCCGGTCTGGTGGACCCGAGATGGATGCTGTACGGCGCCGGCACGCCGTCGTGGACGTCCACCTTGCCGTCGAGGTAGCAGCGCCCGGCGACGCAGACCGACAGCGCCAGCACCGTCTCGGTGGCCGAGGCGTCCGCCGGCGAGACGGTGAACCTCGCGTCGAACGGCCACGCGACGGTGCTGCCGTTCGCCGGGGCGACGATCCTGGTCTTCGCGCCGGCGGCGGGCGTCGTGGTGCTCGCCGCGGCCTTCGTGGGTTTGACGGCGGGCGCGCTCGTGACGACCGCACGCGACGGGGTGGCCGCCGCGGACGCCGACGGGACGGCCGGGGCCGCCGCCGACGACGCCGGCGGGGCCTTCCGGCTCGTGCAGGCCTGCGGCGACGTGGCGGCGCCGTCCGGGCCGTACGACGCGACGACCGCGAAGCAGTGGTCGCGGCTCGGATCGAGGCCCTGGACCTCGAAGGACACCGCCTCCCGGGCGGCCTCCCCCAGGTGCCGCGGCGCCTCACCCACCGGGCCGCCGGTGATCATGAAGGAGGACACGCTGCCGTTCGTGGGCCGGCCCCACACGAGCATCACCGAGGAACCGGCGTCGTGCAGCGTCAGATGAGCGGGCGCGGCCTGGACGGCGACAGCGGACTCGGCCTTGCCGGGGGAACGGGCGAAGATCGCCGTCACCGCGGCGGTGACCGCGATCACGGCGACGCCGGCCAGCGCCCAGGACTTGCGGGATCGCGCCGGCCCGGCGGCGGACGCCGGTGGGGGCGGCACGGCAACCGGCTCGTGAGGCGGCGGCTCGACCGGCTGTCGCGCGTCTGGCCAGGGCTGAACCGGCTGAAGCTGGACCGGCTGGAGCTGAACCGGCTGGAGCTGGACCGGCTGGAGCTGGACCGGCTGGAGCTGGACCGGCTGGAGCTGGACCGGCTGGAGCTGGACCGGCTGGGGTTCGGCCGGTCCAGGCTCTACCGGCTGCGGTTCGGCGGATTGGCGTTCGACCGACTGGGGCTCGACCGGAGCCGGTATCGGAGCAGGCTCCGGCGCGGGGACCGGGGCCGGCGCAGCGACCGGCGCCGGGGCGGCCGGCGGGTCGGGTTCGGCGTAGGCGCGGGCGCGGACGACCGCCGGATGGTCGGGGCCGAGCGCCGCCGGGCCGAACTCGGCGACCCTGGCGAAGTTGGTGCGCGCCACGTGCCGGTTGGCCAGTTCCTCGGCGACCACCGCGAGGTCGTAGGCGAGCATCACCGCCAGCGGGTCGGTGTCACTGAGCCGGCGTCCGACCTCGAGAGCCTCCTCCAGCAGCCGCCGGGCCGCCATCGGGTCGTCCGCCCGCACATGGACGCCCGCGAGCTGGCGCATCGTGGCCAGCAGCTCGGCGTCACCCTCGGCGAGTCGCTCCCGGCCGATCTCGACGGCGCGTTCGAGCAGTGCCCGGGCTCCGTCCAGATCGCCCGCCACGGCGAGGGATTCGGCACGCTGACGGGCTTGTGAGAAGGCGGGAGACTCAGGCACCCGATCATGCTGCCTTCCGGCGGCGCGCAACGCCAGTCCGGGTTGGACGGAAATAGCTCCATTGACACCGAACAGCGACCGAGCCGGGTGTCCACAGCGCGCGATCGTGGATCGAGCGGTCACCGAGCAGCAGCGCGACTGGGGCGCCTGAGGGCGACACGGCGTGCGACCCCGGGCCGGACGCCGGTGACCTCTCCAGACTCCGCGAGCCTCCGGTTGATCACCCGGTCTTCCGGGCCAGCGCCTCGGTGATGCAGCGCAGCAGATGATGGACGGCGGCGGACCGGCCGCCGATCCGGGTGGTGGCGTGGATCTGCCGGGCCAGCCCGTCCGGCCGGCATACCGGCAGATAGCCCAGACCACGGTGGGCGGTGGCTGCGAGCTGCGGGACGAGCGACACCCCGAAGCCGGCGGCGACCATGGCGAGCACCATCGGGTAGCTGTGCACGCGGACGCTGATCCGTGGCTCGAACCCGGCTGCCCGGCACGCCATCTCGGTGGCCGCCTGAAAGCCGGTGCTGGTCAGCGCGGCCACCCAGTCCGTGCCGGCGAAGTCGGCCAGCGACACCGGCCCGGACTCGGCGGGAAGCAGGCGCCGGGGCACGGCGAGCAGCAGAGGCTCGTGGTAGAGCGGCCGCTGGGAGAGCCCTCGCAGGTTCGGCCGGGACAGCGGCGTGTACTCGTGGGTGACGGCGAGGTCGATCTCGCCGGCCCGGACCCTGGGCAGCGCCTCGTCGGACTCCAGCTCGGTGAAGTGCAGGTCGACGTCAGGCCACCGGCGCCGGAAGGCGGTCAGGGCCGGGATGACGAAGCTGGTGCCGGCGGTGGCGAACGCGGCGACCCGGACCGTGCCGCCGCGCAGCCCGGCAACGTCACGCACCGCGCGCTCGGCCTCGGCAAGCGAGGTCAGCACCGGTTCGGCGTGCTCGGCGAGGACACGGCCGGCCTCGGTCAGCCGGACGCTGCGTGCCGAGCGTTCGAGCAGGGCGGCGCCGACGTCGCGTTCCAGAGCGGACAACTGCTGCGAGGCGGCCGCGGCGGTGCAGCCGGCCCGGGCGGCCGCGCCGGCGATGCTCCCGGTGGCCGCGACATCACGCAGCAGGACCAGACGACGAGGATCGAGCACAAGCAGAACTTACGCTGAGCGATACGAGCATGCATTGATCCGGGTTTGCCACCGTGCCAGCCTGGCCGGGTGCCACTGGATCCGCACCTTCTCGCCGCCTTCACCGTCAGCACGATCGTCGCTACGCTGGCGCCCGGCCCGGACATGCTCTACGTGCTGAGCTCCGGGATACGCGGCGGTCCCCGTGCCGGGCTGCTCGCCACGGCCGGGATCGCCACCAGCGAGGCGGTCCACGTCCTCGTCGCCGCCGCCGGGCTCAGCGCGCTGTTCACCGCCGTGCCCGAGGCGTTCACCGTTCTCCGCGTCGCCGGTGCCGTCTATCTGGCCTACCTGGGCATCCAGATGATCCGCCAGCGCGGCGACCTGATCGTGTCCCCGGACGCCGCAGCGGCCGTCTCCGACCGTCGCGCGTACCTCACCGGCTTCCTGACCAACCTGTCGAATCCCAAGATGATCGCCTTCTCGGTGGCGTTCCTGCCGCAGTTCGTCAATCCCGCCCTGGGCTCGGTGTGGGTCCAGTTCGCCGTCCTCGGCGTGATCCTCATCGTCACGGAGTTCCTGATCGACGGCGGGGTGGGCGTCTTCGCCGGCCGGATCGGAAACTGGCTGCAGCACCGCCGCACGTTCCGGCGATGGGTCGACACCGCCACCGGCGGTATCCTCATCGCGCTGGGCATCAGGCTCGCGGTGGAGCAGTAACGCCCCGGCGTACCGGCCGGCCCATCGGTCGCGGCACGGTCGCCGGTACGCCGACGGCGCCGGCCGCCCTGATCCGCGGATTGCGGCTAAGGGCGCCGCCCGGCGTGCCGAAAAAGAGGTCGTGAGCGACGACGTCGCCCTGCCGCCCGCCCGCGCGGCCCGCAGGGCCGTCGCCTCCTGGGCGATGCTGGGCGCCATCCTGCCCGCCGTGGCGTTCGTCGGCGCGACGGGGCCGCCCGCCTCGTCGATCGGCTATCTACTGGGCGCCCTCGTCTGCATCGTCGCGACGGCGACGGGAATCCGCCGCAACGTCGCACCCGGAGACCGGCGTCCGTGGCTGTCGATGCTGGCCGGGGAATCGTTGTCCTTCGCCGGTGAGGCGGTCCGCATCCTGACGACCGTCGTCGACAGCCCGCCGCACTCCATCCTGGCGATGGTCCCGATCGCGGTGGTGCTGCCCACCTATCTGCTGCTGATCGCGGGCGTGCTGGATCTGGCCCGGCGCAGCCGGGCCGCCGACGACGATCCGGCCCGGGTGGACGCCGTCCTGATCGGTATCGGAGCGGCCCTGCTGGTGTGGTGTCTGTGGATCGAGCCGTGGTTCGCCGGTGACGACCCGCGATGGGAGAGTCTGGTCGCGGCGGTCCTGCCGCTCGCCGCCGCCCTGCCGCTGGTCATCGCGATGCCGATGCTGATGCTGGGCCGGGCACGTACGCCGGCGCTGTGGCTCTTCGCGACCAGCGGCGTGGCGTTGCTGGCCGCCAACATGGTGCTGGCCACCCGCGGCTGGTTCCCGGACGGCTCGGAGGCCGTACCCCTGCAGTTCATGGGTGTTCTCGTGCTGATCGCGGAAGCCGCCATCGCGGCCTGCGTGTTGCATCCCACGGTGGGCGTGCTGACGCAGCGGGTGCGGACCCGGTCCCGGCTGCTGCGGAAGGCCAGGACCGCGGTGATCGCCGCGACGCTGTGCGTGCCCACGGTCCTGAGCGTGGTGTCGCCTCCGGCGGACCGGACCTTCACTCTGGTACGGGCGCTGCTGTCGCTGGCTCTGATCGGTGCCGTGGTGTCCCGCGTGGTGCGGGCGAACAACTCCCGCGTACGGGCCGAGCAGGAAACCCTCTGGCGGGCCGAGCACGACCCGCTGACCGGTCTGCCGAACCGGGCGAAGCTGGCCGCCGTCGCCGACGGCCGGTCGCGGGTGAGTGTGCTCCTGCTGGGCCTGGACCGGTTCAAGGTGATCAACGATCAGTGGGGTCATGAGGTCGGTGACGAACTGCTCCGCGCGGTGGCCGGCCGGCTCACGGCCGCCGTACGCGAGGAGGATCTGGTCTGCCGGATCGGCGGCGACGAGTTCGTCGTGGTGCTGGCCGCCCCCGGGGAGCCGGCCGAGCGCGCGCCGGAGGACGGACCGGACGCCGAGCCGCTGGCGCAGCGTCTGCTCGCGGCGCTGGCCGTGCCGCTGCCGCTGTCCGTCGGCGCGGTCGACGTCACCGCCTCGATCGGGATCGCCCACGCCGACGGCCGGCCGAGCGCCGAGTTGCTGCGCGACGCCGACACCGCGATGTACGTGGCGAAGGGCTCCGGACGCAACCGGTACGCCGTCTTCGACCCGCTGCTGCGGGAACGGCTCCAGCGAAGGCTCACCCTGGAGCACGCGTTCCGCGGCGCGCTCGGCGGCGGGCAGCTGGACGTGCACTACCAGCCCCTCGTCGACCTGGCGACCGACCGGATCGACGGGTTCGAGGCGCTGATGCGCTGGACGCATCCCGAGCTGGGGGCCGTGTCGCCGGTCGAGTTCATCCCGGTGGCCGAGGACACCGGGATGATCGTCGCGGCCGGGGCCTGGCTGCTGGAGAACGCCGCCGCGCAGACGCGGGGCTGGCGGGCCGCCCACCCGCTGCACGTCTCGGTGAACCTGGCCGTGCGGCAACTGCGCGAGCCCGGCCTCGCCGACCGGGTCCGCGACGTCCTGACGCGGACCGGCCTTCCCGCCGAGGCGCTCTGGCTGGAGATCACCGAGTCCGGGTTCATGGAGGATCCCGACACCTGCCTGCGGACCCTGCACGAGCTGCGGGACCTCGGCATCACCCTGTGCATCGACGATTTCGGTACGGGCTACTCCTCGCTCAGCTATCTGCAGCGCCTGCCGGTGGCGGTCGTGAAGATCGACCGGGCGTTCGTGGCCGGGGTCGGGGACGGCGGCGCGAACGAGTCGATCGTGCGGGCGGTGCTGGCCATGTCGCACGCCCTCGGGCACCGGGTGGTGGCCGAAGGCGTGGAGACCGTGACGCAGCGGGACTGGCTGCGGGCCAGCGGATGCGACTTCGCCCAGGGCTGGCTCTACGGCAGGCCGCTGCCGGCCGCGGAGCAGGACGTCCTGCTCGGACGGCTCTCGGCCGTCCGATAGCGCGTCAGGGGGATCGCCGTCGTCGCGGGCGCGGGCGCCGGACCGGGCATTGATCATTCCGGTATGGACTGGCAGACTGCGGCCTGCGCTCTGTCACGTCAGGCGCGCAGACGTTCGCATTCACGGGGGATGCTCGATGTCGCAACAGTCCTATGCCCTGCGCGACCCGGGCGCCGGCCACGCCATCGGGATCAGCACGCTGCTGGAACAAGCCCGGGCCGGCGTGCGGCGGCTGCCGCCCCATGAGGCGCTCGCCGCGGCCGAGGGCGGCGCGCTGCTGGTCGACACCCGCACCGACGTCCAGCGGCGGGAACAGGGCGACCTGCCGGGGGCGCTGGTCATCGACCGTACGGTGCTGGAATGGCGCCTCGACCCGGCCTCGCCGGACCGCATCCCCGAGGCCACCGGCTACGACCTGCCGATCATCGTGGTGTGCCGGCAGGGTTACAGCTCCAGCCTGGCGGCGGCCAGTCTCCGCGCCCTCGGCCTGCACCGGGCCACCGACATGACCGGTGGCGTGCAGGCGTGGCGAGAGGCCGGCCTGCCGATGTGGGACGGACCCGCCGACGTGCGGCGCTGACGGGGCGTCAGGCCGGTTCCTGGTCGCGCGCCAGCGGTTCGAGGCGGGTGCGGGCCGGGTCGAACCGGCTCAGCACCATCCCGGCGAGCAGGGCGAGCGGGAACATGACCACACCGTAGACGGCGGCGGGGACGGCGAGTTCCTCGTTGCCGAGGACGCTGACGGCTATCGCGATCGCCAGGGTGCTGTTGTGGACGCCCACCTCGAAGGCCGTCGCGATGGCCTGCTGGGGGCCGACACCGAGCAGACGGGGCGCGGCGTATCCCACCGCGAGACTGCAGAGGCAGAACAGTGTGGTCGCGACGCCGACGTCCGCGAGGTAGCGGCCGATGTTCTCCCGTTCCGCGGCCAGGGCGCCGATGGTCACCCCGGCGAGCGCCACCGCGGAGGCGATGCGGACCGGCTTGTCGGCCCGGGCGGCGAATCCGGGCGCGAAACGCCGCACGGTCATCCCGATCGACACCGGCACCAGGACGATCGCGAAGACCTGGACCGTCTTGGTGAACTGGAGGCCGACGTCGCCCGCGCCGGCCGGGTCGAAGTAGGCCACGGCCAGGTTCACCAGCACCGGCAGGGTGATCACGGCGAGCAGGGAGTTGACCGCCGTGAGGGTGATGTTGAGGGCGACGTCGCCGCGGAACAGATGGCTGAACAGATTGGCGGAGGTGCCGCCGGGCGACGCCGCCAGCAGCATCATGCCGACGGCCAGCAGCGGTTCCAGGTCCAGGGCCAGGACGATCCCGAAGCAGATCAGGGGCAGCAGCAGTGTCTGCGCGACGAGCGCCACGCCGACCGGCCGGGGCTGGCTGCCGATGCGCCGGAAGTCATCGACGGTGAGCGACAGCCCCAGCCCGAACATGATGACGGCGAGCGCGACCGGCAGTCCGGCGGTCAACAGCAAGGAATCCACGGCGGTCCCCTTTCGATGGATCTCGTACGCGGCAGCATGAACCGCGGAGGAAGTGACGGAGACCACTCGGCCGCAAGGTTGCCGAGATGATCGCACTGTTCGGCGGCCGCGTCGATGCCGGGACCGTACTTCGCCGGCCAGGCCGTCGTCCCGGCCAGGCGTTTCCGGCGAAACCGGCGCACGCCGCGCCCCGGGGACGGCCGGCGAGTGAGGGCCCAGCCGGCTGTCGCCGGGAGAAGCGGCAACCGGGCCGTACGCGGACGCGGCCCAGCAGGGTCACCGATCTCGGCGGTGCTCAGCCCCGCTTGCGGATGCCCTGACCAGTCGAAGCGTCCAGGAATCCGGCGTTTCCTCGCCGACGCTCGCCCACAATCGGCATTGGCGACTGCGAATCGCCCGACGGCCCCTGGCCGGGCTGTCGCCCAGGCCGGTGTCTTCGCCGCCCATCGCTCGGCTTCCGCTGGGGTGTGGCCGGCGGGGCGGGCGCGCTTTTGATTCCGTCGCCTCACCTGATGGAGAAGTTTCCGATTCGGCTGTCCCGTACTGGCGGATGAGCACCTTCGAGTCGATGCTTTGGGCGCGACTCGGCCAGGTCGACCGCGGCGAAGTCACACAGCGCGACGCAGACGCAACGCGGCCGGAGCATCTGGCTCGGTTCGCGACGCATATCGACATGCATCGGGGCCTCATGCTGGCGAACGCAGGTGATCAGCGAGGCGGTCTGGCACACGCGAAGGCAGCCCTTGCCGCATTGCTCCCTGAGAAGCGTAGCCAGACGCTTCTTCTCGTTCTCGCTGAAGTAAGTGCAGCGCGCCGCCAGGCGGTAGAAGGGCCGTCTAGGTTGTGGGGACCGGGCCGGTGCTCGCGCGGTGGAAGATGCGGACCGGCGGTCCGGGGTGTTCGACCGGCGGAGCGCCGTCGAGGGCCGCCAGCAACGCGCGGGCCAGGGTGATCCCGTGTTCGTGCACGTCGATGCTGAGCGCCGACAGCGGCGGGACGGCGAGCTCACACAGCGGCGAGTCGTCGTAGACGAGCAGGCTGATCTGCTCGGGCACCGCTATCGCGGCGCGGCTCAGCTCCTGTTCGGCGGCGACGGCCATCACGTCGTTGTCGAAGATGACGGCGGTCGGCGCGGGGTCGCCGGCGAGCAGGTCACGGATGCCTCGGACGCCGCTCTCGGCGCTGTAGTCGCCCTCGACGATGTGCACGCGCACACCGTGGCGGCCCGCCGCCGCGAACATCGCGGCCGTGCGTTCGGCGGTGTGGACCAGCTCGGCGGGGCCGCTGACCCGGCCGATGGCCCGGTGGCCGAGGGAGACCAGCAGTTCCACCGCCTCGGTCATGGCGCCGCCGTCGTCGGTGACGACCCGGGCGAACCCGGGGGCGTCGGCGCGGCCGGCGAGGACGGCGGGCAGGCCGAGTTCGGCGAGCCGGGCCGGGCGCACGTCGTCGTGGACGAGGTTGACCACGACGACGGCGCTGACGGTGCGGTCGCCGGCCCACCGCCGGTAGGTGGCGAGTTCGGCGTCGAGGTCGGGCACGACCAGGAGCAGGACGGTGACGCCGTGCGCCGCCAGGGCCTGCTCCATGCCGGCGATGAGTTCCATGAAGAACGGTTCGACGCCGACCCGGGCGGCGCTGTCGGTGAGCACCAGGCCGATCAGGCCGCCGCCCGGGGCCGGCACGTCAGCCGACCTTGGCGGGGGTGGTCAGCACGTTCGCCGAGCGCAGCACCTCGGGGGCGGAGAACGCCTCGCCGTCGACGGTGGCGGTCGTGGTGACGGTGAACGTGTGGGTCTCCCCCGGCAGCAGGTCGACGAGCATGGTGTCGACCGTCGCGCCGGGGTCGACGCGATCGGCGAGCACGGCCACGTCCCGGGCGAACGATGCGGCGGTCACGGTGACCGAGTATCCGCCTTCCACGGCGACGGTGTGCGCCCGGACCGCCGCCGGGTCGTAGGCCAGGCTGTGATCCTCCGCGAACAGGTGGGTGGCGCGCTGCCCGCCGACGTCGGCGACCAGCACCTCCCGGTCCGGCTGGGTGACGGCCAGCAACGCGGGGTCGAGGTCGATCAGCCGCACGGAGCGGGCCGGCACGTGCACATCGACGCTGGTGACGGCCCGTTCGACGCCGTCGAAGCAGACCCGGCGCAGCCGCGCGCCGCCACGCCACGGCTCATCGCTGTCGTTGACGGCGGCGAGCACCACACGGCCGTCGTGCTTCTGGAAGGACAGAAGCCGGGGGGCGTACGCGTGACGCAGCGCGTACCAGGCGGGTTTGAGCCGCCCGGCGCCGTCGACGACGGCCCAGGAGGTGACCGGCCAGCAGTCGTTGAGCTGCCACAGGATGCTGCCCATGGTGCGGGGCGCGTGCGAGCGCAGGTGCCCGATCGCGTACGCCGTGGCCCGAGCCTGATTGAGCTGGGTCGCCCAGTGCCAGGCGGCGAAGTCGTCCGGCACCGCCATGTGATGGGCGAGCCCGCGGTCGAGTTTGCCGTTGCCGTCCTCGGCCTTCTGGTGCAGCAGGAACGTCGGCGAGTCCTTGCGCAGCTCGCCGGGGGGAATCGTGGCGACGAGCGTGGACCACGCCGGAGGGGCCTGCCAGCCGAACTCGGAGCAGAACCGGGGCACGAAGTTGTCGTGGTGGGTGTAGTCCTCCCGGTTCCAGGCCTCCCACTCGTGGCGGGTGCCGTACCGGTCGTCGTTCGGGTGCGCCCCGGAGGAGAGCGGGCTCGACGGGCTGCCCGCGTGGTAGGGCCGGGTCGGGTCGAGTTCGGTGAGCAGCGCCGGGAAGTCCTCGTAGTAGTAGCCGGCGCCCCAGGAGGCGCCGTTCAGCTCCTCTTTCCAGTTCCAGTCCTCGTGGCCCCAGATGTTCTCGTTGCCGCCGTTCCACACCGCCAGCGACGGGTGCGGGCTGAGCCGGGTGATGTTCTCCCGGGCTTCGGCGAGGATCTCGGAGCGCAGCGGCTCCTCCTCGGCGTAGGCGCCGCAGGACAGGGGGAAGTCCTGCCAGACGAGGACGCCGCGTTCGTCGCAGACGTCGTAGAAGTCGTCGGACTCCCAGATGCCGCCGCCCCAGACGCGCAGCAGGTTGGTGTTGGCGGCGACGGCCCGGTCCACGGCGGCTTCCAGATCGGCGCGGGTGATCCGGGTGAGCAGGTGGTCCTCGGGAATCCAGTTGAGGCCGAGGACGAAGACCTCCCGGTCGTTGACGACCAGGGCGAAGCGGTCGCCGTGCTCGTCGGGGCTCTCGTCGAGGCGCACGTCGCGGAACCCGACCCGGCTGTGGTGCTCGTCGAGGATCTCCTCACCGGCCAGCAGGGTGACGGCGACTCCGACCAGCGGCTGCTCGCCGTAACCGGCCGGCCACCAGGTCGGCGCGTCCGGAACGGCGATCTCCAGCACGCCGCGGTCACCGTCCAGCGCGAGCCTCTCGGTCCGCTCACCCACGGTCACTTCGACGATCAGGGGTACGGCCGACGCGCGCTCCACCTCGACGTGCACGGTGAGGCGGTCGCGGGTGGCCAGCGGCCGGGCCGCGGCGAGGCGGGCGGTGTGCCAGCGCTCCAGCCGGACCGGCTTCCAGATGCCCGCGGTCTGCAGGTCGGGGCCCCAGTCCCAGCCGAACGAGCAGGCCATCTTGCGGATCGCGTTGAACGGGTGCGGGTACGGCCGGGGCCTCCGCCCGAGCTTCCGCTCGTTCTCCTCGGCGTACTCCAGGGCGGAGCCGAAGTGCACGGTCAGCGGGATCGCGCCGTCGCCCAGCAGGTGCCGCACGTCGAACCGGTAGCCCCGGTGCATGTTCGCGGTGCGGCCCACCTCGACGCCGCCGAGTTCGATCGTGGCGACCGTGTCGAGGCCGTCGAAGACGAGATCGACGCGCTCGCCGGGAGCGGCCGGCGCCGCGGTCAGGGTGGTGTCGTACCGCCACGACGTGCGGTGGAACCACGCCAGCTCGGCCTCGTTGGCGCCGAGGTAGGGGTCGGGGATCAGCCCGGCCGCGAGCAGATCGGTGTGCACGGTGCCGGGCACGACCGCGGGCAGCGCCGACGCCGCGATCTCAGCCGGAACCGGCCCGCCGGTGGCCTGGACTGTCCAGCCGGTATGAAGGTCGGTCTTGAGCATGGGGGCGTGCTCCTGTCGTGTCGTGAGATCTGCCGCTGGCGTGCCGGGCGCCCACATTCTTAAGCTACTGAACGAAGTCCGTCAACGACGAACCGGAGGCACGATGCGGCCGAACCCCGCCCCCGACAGCGCCGGCCTGGTGCATCTGAGCGCCGCCGGAGTCAGCGTGGTGCTCGACTGCCGCGGCGACCGGTTCCCCTCGATCGTGCACTGGGGTGACGCCCTCGGCGACCTCTCCGCGGAGCGGCTGGCCGGACTGGCGCGGGCGGTGGCGCCGCAGCCGATCGGGTTCTCCGCCGACACGCCGGTGCGGGTGTCGCTGCTGCCCGAGCAGTCGGCCGGCTGGCTCGGCCACCCCGGTCTGGCCGGGCACCGTGACGGGCGGCACTGGTCCAGCGCGTTCCTCCTGACCGGAGTCGCACGCGACCGTGCCGACGGCGTACGCCTGGAGGCTGCCGACCCGGTCGCCGGGCTGGACCTGGCCGTGGAGATCGAGCTGGACCCGAGCGGGGTTCTGCGGGCGCGGGCGCGGCTGACCAGCACCGGCGACGGGGTGTATTGGCTGGAGCACCTGACGCTGTTCCTGCCGGTGCCGGCCGAGGCCACCGAGCTGCTCGACTTCACCGGCCATCACCTGCGGGAGCGCTCGCCGCAGCGGACCGCTTTCACCCACGGCCTGCGGGTTCGTGAGAACCGCACCGGCCGCACCGGCTACGACTCCGCCTACGTGCTGTGCGCGGGCGCCGCCGGCTTCGCGAACCGGCGTGGCCGGGTGTGGGGTGTGCACACCGCGTTCTCCGGCGGCTCCCGCACCGTGGCCGAGCGCGACTATCACGGGCACTCCGCGCTCGGCGGCGGCGAGCTGCTGCTGCCCGGCGAGGTCGGATTGGCCCGGGGCGAGAGTTATACGACCCCCTGGTTGTACGCGTCGTTCGGCGCGGACGGCCTCGACGAGCTGGCCGGGCGCTTCCACACCCTTCTGCGCTCGCGCCCGCACCACCCGGCCACGCCACGGCCGGTCGTGGTGAACACCTGGGAGGCGGTGTACTTCGACCACGACCTCACCCGGCTGACCGCCCTGGCCCGGGCCGCCGCCGAGGTCGGCGCGGAACGGTTCGTGCTCGACGACGGGTGGTTCGGCTCGCGCCGCGACGACACGTCCGGCCTCGGTGACTGGACCGTCTCCCCCGACGTGTGGCCGGACGGGCTCGGCCCGCTCATCGACGTCGTCCGCGGCCTCGGCATGGAGTTCGGGCTGTGGGTGGAACCCGAGATGATCAGCCCGGACTCGGACCTGGCCCGCGCGCATCCGGACTGGATGATGGCGGCCGGCGACCGCCTGCCGCCGGCGGCCCGCTCCCAGCAGGTCCTCGACCTGCACAACCCGGCGGCGTACGCCCACGTGCGCGACCGCCTCGACGCGCTGCTGCGCGAGCACGACATCGCCTACCTGAAGTGGGATCACAACCGGGACCTGGTCGACGCCGGGCACCCGGCCACCGGGCGGGCCGGGGTGCACGACCAGACGCTCGCCGTCTACCGCCTGCTCGACGAACTGCGGGCCGCCCACCCCGGGGTCGAGATCGAGTCCTGCTCGTCCGGCGGCGGCCGCGTGGACCTGGAGATCCTGGCCCGCACCGACCGGGTCTGGGCGTCGGACTGCATCGACGCGCACGAGCGGGTGCCGATCCAGCGGTGGACGAGCCTGCTCGTACCCCTGGAGTTGATCGGATCGCATGTGGGCGCGCCCCGCGCGCACACCACCCAGCGGGAGCTGCCTCTCGATGTGCGGGCCGGGACCGCGATCTGGGGCCACCTCGGCATCGAGTGGGACCTCACCCGGGCGTCGCCGGCCGAACTCGCCCGGCTGGCCGAGTGGGTGGCCCTCTATAGGGAGGTCCGCGGCCTGCTGCACAGCGGCACGCTGGTGCACGGCGACGTGGCCGACCCGGCCTACGAGCTGACCGGGGTGGTGGCCGCCGACGGCTCGGACGCGCTGTACGCGCTGATCGCCACCGCCACCAGCGAGAACTACCCGCCCGGCACGGTCGCCCTGCCCGGCCTCGACCCGGACCGGACCTACGCGGTGCGGCCGCAACCGCCCGGGGACCTGCCCGACGGCAACGCCGCCGCCTGGGGCGCCGCCCTGCCCTGGTGCGCACCCGGGGGCGTCGACCTGCCCGGGCGTGTGCTCGGCACGTCCGGGCTGAGATTGCCGGTACTGTATCCCGATCGTGTGATGCTGGTGCGGGCCACAGCGGCAGAACGGGGAGGCCGTGGGACAGGTAGCCGGTGAGGCTTCCCCGGCGAGCCGCAGGCGTGGCCCGGGCGCCCGGGAGAGCATCCTCGACGCGATCCGTGCCGCCGGCCGGCTCAGCCGCGTCGAGCTGGCGGCGATCACCGGGCTGACCGAGGCGGCCGTCTCGATGACCGTGCGCCGCCTGCTGGAGGAAGGGCTGGTCGTGGAGACCGGCCGCACCCCCACCGGCGGCAAGCCGCGCACCCTGCTGCGGCTGGACCCGGCGGCCCGCCTCGCCGTCGGCGTCTATCTGGACCGCGACACCACCACCTATGTGCTGACCGGCCAGACCGGCGGTGTCATCTCCCGGCTGGCCCGCCCGGCGCCCACCGGCGACCTGCTCTCCCACCTGGCCGCCGACATCGACGTCCTGCTGGCCGGCTCCGGCGTGGACCGGGCCCGCTGCTTGGGCGTCGGCCTGGTCTGGCCGGGCCCGCGCAGCGGCGTCGCGCGCCTCGACGACACCCCGCCGCATCTGCGCGGCTGGGACGGCGAGCAACTGGGCCGCGACCTGGCGGCGGCGGCCGGCTGGCCGGTTCTGGTGGAGAACAATGCCACCGCGGCGGCTGTCGGCGAGTACTGGGTGGCCCGGGTCGGCCCGGAGCGCGCGTTCGCCGCGCTGTACATGGGCAGCGGCATCGGCGCCGGCATCATCGTCGACGGCCGCGCCATGCGCGGCGGCCACGGCGGCGCCGGCGAGTTCGGTCACGTGTGCGTGCTGGTGGACGGGCCGGAGTGCTGGTGCGGCAGCCGGGGTTGCCTGGAGGCGCTGGCCGGGCCGCGGGCGGTGGTGGCGGCGGCGCTCGCCGATCCGGCCGCCGCCGCCGAGGCGGGCCTGGATCCGGGGGCGGCCCGGCGTGGCGCCGCCACCGACTTCGCCGCGATCGCACGCGCCGCGCGGGCTGGCGCTCCGCGCTGCCTGGCGCTGCTGGAGGACTCGGCCCGCTATGTGGCGGCCGCGGCGGAGTCGGTGGTGAACCTGCTCGACATCGACCTGGTGGTGCTGACCGGGCCGGGGTTCGCCGCGGCGTCGTTCGTCTACGGGCCGGCGATCATGCGGCGGGTGGGGGTGGCCGACGCCCGCACCTGGCGGCGGTCGGTGACCGTGACGGTGTCGCTGGCCGCGGCTACCGCCTCGGCCACCGGGGCCGCCGCCCTGGTGCTGCAGTCCCACCTGCGCCGCTGACGACCGGCCGCCGGCTCAGGCGGGCTGTCCGGTGTCCGGGCACATGTTCTCCTGTGCCGCCTTGATCATCGCCCGCTCCACGTACTTGGGCAGGGGGGTGTCGGCGATGAGGTCCTCGACGGTCGAGCCCGCGCGGAGACTGGCACACGTGGCCACCGCCACGTTGATCGCCGCCTGCTTCGTCGACGGCACGGCCCACCCGTTCGCGACCAGGAACGAGTCGGACGTCAGGTCCCGCCAGAACCCCGCCTTGCCGGGAAGGCCCTTCGGTCCGCGCTCGCCCACGGGACCCCGCAGCCCGGGCGTGCCCGCGACGCCCCTCTCGCCGGCCGGCCCGGCGGCCCCGGCCGCACCCCGCGGGTACGTCCCGGTGGCCATGGCGACACCTGCGCCGGTGGCCGTCCCCCAGCCGAGAGCGGCCAGGACCACCACGATGGCGACCGACCGGGTCATCCCTGTTCTCCCTGCGGTCCCGCGGGTCCCTGCGGGCCGACCTG
Source organism: Actinoplanes sandaracinus (assembly GCF_030009775.1). Classification (GTDB taxonomy): domain Bacteria; phylum Actinomycetota; class Actinomycetes; order Mycobacteriales; family Micromonosporaceae; genus Actinoplanes; species Actinoplanes sandaracinus. The sequence continues at coordinate 27,256 of NZ_JASCTH010000007.1, forward strand.
GCCGGCGGGTCCCGGAGCCCCTGGAACGCCCTGCGGTCCCTGCGGTCCGGTCGGCCCTTCCGGCCCCACGCCGTTGAAGATCAGGACGGTGAGCACCGCCGCCGCCAGCCAGCCCAGCACCGCGATCAGCGCCGCCGTCGTCATGGAGATCTTCAGGGTCCGGCCGCCGCCGTCCGGGCCCGACGCCGCGACATCGTGCGGCGCCGCCGGAGGCGACCACGGCGGCTGCGGCGCGCTGAGCCCGGCGGGCACCACGCTGCCCGGCGGCGAGCCGGGGTGGTACTGCGCGGGAACGGACGGCACGGGAACGACCTGGGTGGGCACGGCCTGGGTGGGCACGGCCTGGGTGGGAACAGACGGCGGCGGGCTCCCGGCGCCGTCCGGCGCCGGCGAGTGCCCTTCTGCCGGTGACGCACTCGCCGCGTGGTGGGGAAAAGTCACAAGGCACTCCTTCGGATCTCTGTGGGCGGTCCCGGTGGGTCTCCCGGAGTAATCCTCCAGCGGTGCCTGTGTGCACGGTGCCCGGAAATGGACCGGGCTGGACAGGGTTGGACACGGTGCCGGGACTGGTCAGGCGAAGGGCTGTCCTCGTCCCGGCGGGCCGGCCGCGATCCTTTCGCGACGCCGCGCCCTGAGGGTCACCGACGGTCAGCGGCGCAGTTCGCCCAGGCGCCGCTCGGGGTTGGGAGCGGCGTCGGCGAGTGTCCGGGTGTACTCGTGCCGCGGACGGAGGATGACGTCGTCGGCCGGGCCGCGTTCGACGATCCGGCCCTGGTACATCACCAGGATCTCGTCGGAGAAGTGCCGGGCGGTGGCCAGATCGTGGGTGATGTAGAGGACGCCCAGGTCCTCTTCCCGTTGCAGGGTGGCCAGCAGGTTGAGCACTCCGAGGCGAATCGACACGTCCAGCATGGAGACCGGCTCGTCGGCGATGAGCACGCCCGGTTCCGGGGCGAGGGCGCGGGCGATGGCGACCCGCTGCCGCTGGCCGCCGGAGAGCTCGTGCGGGCGGCGCCGGGCGACGTTCGCCGCCGGGGTGAGGCGAACCCGTTCGAGCAGGTGCAGGACCCGGCGGCGCACGTCGGCGTCGGTCATCGCCGGATGGTGCAGCCGGATCGGCCGGGCCAGGTGATGCTCCACGCTGTGGAACGGGTTCAGCGAGGCGAACGGATCCTGAAAGATCATCTGCACGGTACGGCGATAGCGGGCCAGTCCCGCCCCGCGGCGGGCGACCGGCTCGGAGTCGAGCAGGATCTCACCGGAGGTGGGGCGTTCCAGTTGGAGCAGGAGCTTGGCGACGGTGGACTTGCCGCTGCCGCTCTGCCCGACCAGCGCCACGGTCCGGCCGTGGCCGAGGGTGAAACCGACGTCGTCGACGGCGCGCAGCGTGCTGGTCCGCAGGCCGTGCCGCAGCCGGTACTCCTTGCTCAGCCCATGCGCTTCCAGGGTGGTCACGAGGTCTCCTTCGCGGCGCCGGCGTCGATCGCGTCGAGGGCGAGCAGCCGGTCGTCCAGCGCGCCGCGCACGAACGAGCCGCGCTCGCCGGTCAGGCTGGGAAAGGACGCCAGCAGTTGGCGGGTGTAGTCGTGCCGGGGATCGGTGTAGAGGTCGAGGGCGTCGCCGAGTTCGACGATCTCCCCCTGGCGCATCACCGCGATCCGGTCGCTGATCTCCAGCAGCAGCGGCAGGTCGTGGGTGATGAAGACGACCGCGAAGCCGAGTTCGCCGCGCAGCCGGGAGATCTCCCGCAGGATCTCGCGCTGGACGACCACGTCGAGCGCGGTGGTCGGCTCGTCCATGATCATGATCTGCGGTTCGAGGGCCATCGCCATCGCGATCATGACGCGCTGCCGCATGCCGCCGGACAGCTCGTGCGGATAGGAGTTCAGCCGGGCCCGGTCGACGCCGACGCGTTCGAGCAGATCACCGCAGCGGTCCCGGCGCTCCCGGCGCCGGAGCGCGGGCCGGTGGGTGCGGAAGATGTCCTCGAACTGGTCGCGGATGGAGATCACCGGGTTGAGCGAGTTCATCGCGCCCTGGAAGACCATGGAGATCTTGTCCCAGCGGGCCGCCCGCAGATCCTCCGGGCCCAGGTCACCCCAGTCGATGTCGTGTCCCTCCGGGGAGTGGAACACCGCCCGCCCCGAGGTGATCATCGCGGGTGGTTTGAGCAGGCGCACGATGCCGTACGCCAGGGTGCTCTTGCCGCAGCCGCTCTCCCCCGCCAGGCCGAGCACCTCGCCGCGGCGCAGCGTGAGCGAGACGTCCTTGACCGCGTGCACGGGCGGATCGACCAGGTAGTCGACGCTGAGGTTCTCGATCGTCAGCACCGGACGGGTCACAGCGTGGACTCCTTGGCCTTGCGCAGTTGCTCGGACGACATCCGCCAGCCGCGGCGGGAGGCGCGGGTCTGGCTGCGCAGCTTCGGGTTGATGATCTCGTCGATCGAGAAGTTGATCAGGGAGAGGGCCGCGCCGAAGAGCGCGAGCAGCAGACCGGGGGGCACGAACCACCACCACGCGCCGAGCCGCAGGGCGAGGCCGTTCTGCGCGTAGTAGAGCATGGTTCCCCAGGTGAACGAGCCGCTAGCGCCCAGGCCCAGGTAGGACAGCCCGGCCTCGCCGAGGATCGCGAAGATGACCGCGAACACGACCTGTGAGGCGAGCAGTGGGATCAGGTTGGGCAGGATCTCCACGGCCAGGATCCGCCAGCGCTTCTCCCCCGCGACCCGGCAGGCCAGCACGTAGTCGCGGCCGCGCAGGCTCAGTGTGGAGCCGCGCAGCACCCGCGCCGACCCGGCCCAGCCGGTGATCGCGAGGACGAGGGAGACCAGCAGCAGGCTCTTGTCGGGCACGTAGGCGGAGATGACGATGACCACGGGCAGGCCCGGGATGACCAGCACGATGTTGGTGAACAGGGAGAACAGCTCGTCGAGCCACCCGCCGGCGTAGGCGCCGACGATGCCGAAGAACGCCGACAGCAGCAGGGTCAGAACGCCGACGATCGCGCCGACGATGAGCGAGCCGCGGGTGGCGTACGCCAGTTGGGCCAGCACGTCCTGCCCGGTCTGCGTGGTGCCGAGCAGGTGGTCGCCGGAGGGCCCGGCGAGCCCGATGTCGCCGACCCGCGACGGGTCCTGCACCAGCAGCGGGCCGAGCAGGCCGAACAGCACGACGGCGCCGCCGAGGATCAGGCCGGCGGCGAGTTTCGCGGTCAGCGGCGGCCACGTGGGGCGCCGCCGCGTGACGGGTGCGGTGAGGGCGACGGTGTCCGCGGTCAACGCGATCTCCTCTCAGCTCCGCGCCCGGATGCGCGGGTCGATGACCGAGTACAGGAGGTCGACCAGGAGGTTCGCGCCCAGCACCGCCAGCGTGATGATCAGGAAGATGCCCTGCATGAGGGCGTAGTCGTTGCCGCCGACAGCCTGCAGCAGCGCCGATCCGATGCCGGGGTAGGAGAAGACCGCCTCGGTGACGATCGACCCGGCGACGACGAAGCCGAGACTGATGGCGAAGCCGGAGATGGACGGCAGGACGGCGTTGCGAGCCGCGTACCGCCGCATGATCCGGCCCGGGCGCAGGCCTTTCGCCTCCGCGGTGAGCATGTAGTCCTCGGACAGGGTGGACACCATCATGTTGCGCATGCCGAGCATCCATCCGCCGGCCGACGACACGATGATGGTCAGCGCGGGCAGGGCTCCGTAGTAGAGGACCGAGCCCAGGAACTCCCCGTTCCAGCCGGGCGTCACGGTGTAGACGTCGTAGCCGCCGTTGAGCGGGAACAGCGGCCAGACGCTGCCCAGCAGGAAGAGCAGGATCAGGGCCAGCCAGAAGTACGGCACGGACTGGAACATGGTGGTGACCGGGATCAGGTTGTCCAGCCAGGAGCCCCGCCTCCAGCCGGCGAGGGTGCCCAGGCCCACGCCGGCCAGGAACGAGATGACGGTGGCCAGCCCGATCAGGCCGATGGTCCAGGGCAGTGTCCGCCCGATGATGTCGATGACCGAGGCGGGGAAGAACGTCACGGAGACACCCAGGTCACCGGTGGCCAGGCCGGCCAGGTAATCGCCGTACTGGCGCGGGAGGGGCCGGCTGGAGTCGGCGCCGAGGAGCGCCTCGATGGATTGCCTGGTCTCCGGCGTGACCGGCCCCTTCTGCCCCAGTTTCGACATCATGATCTCGACCGGGTCGCCGGGCATCAGTCGCGGGATGCAGAAGTTGACGGTCAGCGCCGCCCAGAGGGCGACCAGGTAGAACCCGAATTTGCGGATCAGGTATCGCATGTCGTGCGTTCCCCGGCGCCGGCCCGGCTACTTCGCCGGCCGGAGGTTGGCCATCACGATGCCGTTGTCCCAGATCTTCCAGGAGGCGGGCAGCGCGTACTTGTTCTCGTTGGTCGGCCACCCGGTGGCGCGGCTGGTGTTGAACTCGGTGAGCAGCGAGTTGACGTAGATCGGGATGTAGGGCAGGTCCCGCACGATCTCCTTCTGGATGATCGCGTACTGCGCCTTCTGCGCGGCCTCGTCGTTGGTTCCCGCGGCGGCCTGGAGGGCGCTGTCCACCAGCGGGTTGCTGTAGCGGGCGTAGTTGCCGCTGGTGCTGGCCGTCTCGCCGACCTTCGCGGTCGTGACGGTGGCGTACTTCGCCTGGTAGGTGTGGTAGGGGTTGTTGTTGGCGCCGAGGCCGATGGAGTCCAGCGACAACTGGAACTTGCCTTGGACCTGGTTGTTGTTCCACTCGTTCCAGGACACCTGGGCCGGTTTCAGCTCGATGCCGGCTTCCTTGAGCTGCTGGGCCATCGCGTCGTTGAGGGAGATGAAGTCGCTCCAGCCGGTGACGGTCTGGATGGTCATCGACAGGCGCTGGCCGCCCTTGCCGCGGATGCCGTCGGCGCCCTTGACCCAGCCGGCCGCGTCGAGGATCTGGCCGGCCTTCGCGACGTCCGGGGCGCCGGGGATGGTGACGTGCGCCGGATCGGTGATCCACTTCTGGTCCCGCTCGGGCAGCAGCAGGGTCGGCGAGGCGGTGGCGGCGAATCCGCCGCCGGCGAGCTTGTTGAGCTGGTCCCGGTTGATCGCGTGGTGGATGGCCTGGCGGACGGCCGGGTCGGTCTGCGGGCCGGCGCAGCCCAGGGCGACGTTGGAGCAGGTGAAGACGGATGCGGTGAGCACCGGGGTGTTGACGTAGGAGAGCTCCTTGTGGTTCTTCAGAAGCTGGTCGAGCCCCGGCAGGAAGGAGCTCATCCAGTCCACCTGACCGGCGGTCAGCGCGGCGCTCGCGGCGTCGGCAGTGGCCAGGGAGATGTAGCGGACGTTCTGGATCTGCGGCTTGCCCGGCTGCCAGTAGGCGCTGTTCTTCTCCAGCACGAAACTCTGCGCGGAGAAGGTCTTCAGCTTGTACGGGCCGGTGCCGACCGGGTTCTGGTTGATGGTCTTCGCGGGGTCGGGGACCTTGCTCCAGACGTGTTCCGGGATGATCGGCGTGTGGCCGACGATCGACGCCTCGTCGGTGAACGACTTGGCGTCGAAGGTGAGGACCGCGGTCTTGTCGTCCTTGGCCACCGAGGACCGGAGTTTGAGGCCGGTGGCGTTGATCGCCTTGGTGCGGCGGATCAGATCGAACGTGAACGCCACGTCCTTGGCGGAGAACGGCTGCCCGTCGGCCCAGGTCACGCCGTCGCGGGTGGTGACGGTCAGTTCGGTGCCGTCGGCGTTCCAGGCGTAGGTGGATCCGAGCATCGGCTGCGGCGCCGCGTCGCTGGCGAGGTTGTACCAGAACAGGGCCTCGTAGATCATGCCGTTGGTGGGCTGGAGCTGCGTGGGCGAGAACGGGTTCCAGTTTTCGAGAATGGTGCCGTTCGCGCCGTTGAACACGGTGATCGAACTGTTCGCGGCGTTGGCGCCGGGCTTGCCGTCACCGGAGCCGGAGCAGCCGGCCAAGGCTAGTGCCATCACGGCGACGGCCGCGACGGCCCGCCGTGCGAAGACGTGAGACATCGGCGAATCCCTCGTTCGGATCGCCACCCGGCAGGCGGCGAGTCACGTGCGCGTGCCCCGGACCCGCACCGCGGACCAGGATTCATGAGCTTCGATCGATCATTATTAAGTGGCTTAAGTTTGCGTTGTCAAGTGCGACTCTTCGGGGCACGGGATCGAAGACGATCAAGGCCTGATCACTTGACACGGCTTAGTTAAAACAATTTAGATTCTTTGGGAGCGTGACCACCCTCGATTCCGTTCCCGTCTCCCGTCCCCCCGGGAGTCATCCCCACGACCGGCCGAGGAGTCCCGCGGCCGGGCAGGAGGCACAACCATGAGATCGAAATGGTGGGGCGGCCTCGCAGCCGTCCTGACCGCCGCCGTCGCCGTGTTCGTGGCAGCCCAGCCCGCCCAGGCCGCCGCCGGGTTCACCGTCTCCGGCACCCGGATAATCGACGGCAACGGCAACCCGTTCCTGATGCGCGGTGTCAACCACGCGCACACCTGGTACCCGACACGGACCGCCTCACTGGCCGACATCAAGACCCTCGGCGCCAACACCGTCCGGGTCGTCCTGGCCAGCGGACACCGCTGGACCAAGAACGAGGCCGCCGACGTCACCGGCGTGATCAACCAGTGCAAGGCCAACCGGCTGATCTGCGTCCTCGAGGTGCACGACACCACGGGGTACGGCGAACAGGCCGGCGCCGCCACCCTGGCCCAGGCCGTCGACTACTGGATCTCCATCAAGAGCGCCCTCGCCGGCCAGGAGAACTACGTCATCCTGAACATCGGCAACGAGCCGTACGGCAACGGCAGCGCCACCGCGAGCTGGACCGCCGACACCAAGAGCGCGATCACCCGCCTGCGTGCCGCCGGATTCCAGCACCAGATCATGGTGGACGCCCCGAACTGGGGCCAGGACTGGCAGTTCGTCATGCGCGACAACGCCGCCTCGGTGTTCGCCGCCGACCCGCAGCGCAACACCGTCTTCTCGATCCACATGTACGGCGTCTTCGACACCGCCGCGGAGATCAACGACTACCTCGGCCGGTTCCAGAGCGCCAACCTGCCGATCGTGGTCGGCGAGTTCGGGCACGACCACTCCGACGGCAACCCCGACGAGGACACCATCCTGGCCACCACCCGCCGGCTCGGCATCGGCTACCTCGGCTGGTCGTGGTCCGGCAACGGCGGCGGCGTCGAATACCTCGACATGGTCACCGACTTCAACCCCGCCCGGCTCACCTCATGGGGCCAGCGGTTGTTCAACGGCGCGGACGGCATCAAGGCCACCGCCGTCGAGGCGACCGTCTACAGCGGCCGGCCCTCCGGCAGCCCCAGCGTCTCGATCAGCCCCAGCACCTCGGTCCCGCCGGCCGGCGCCTGCACCGCGACGTACACGGTGACCAACTCCTGGCCGGGCGGCTTCCAGGGCACCGTCACCGTCAAGGCCGGCACCGCCGCCATCACCGGCTGGACCGTCGCCTGGACCTGGGCCGACGGCCAGCGCATCACCAACAGCTGGAACGCGGCCGTCACCGCCTCCGGTAACACCGTCACCGCCCGCAACGCCGGCTACAACGGCACCCTCGCCGCCGGCGCCGAGGCCAGTTGGGGCTTCACCGCCTCCCGGAGCGCCGCCAACACCGTCCCGGCGCCGGTGACCTGCACCGTCGCCTGAGCCTTCCTCTCGCCGGTGCCGTGGAGTCCCCGACCACGGCACCGGCCCGGCGATCCGTCCGCGGACGCTCAGAGTCCCACCGTGGCCCACACGACCTTGCCGCCGAGGGTGGGCATGGCGCCCCAGGCCACCGCGGCCGCGTGCACCAACAGCAGACCCCGCCCCCGCTCTGCCAGTGGGCCCGGCGAACTGGTGGACGCCGGCTTGCCCGGGTACGGGAACCGGCCGGCGCCGTCACGCACCGCTACGTGCAGCCCGGAAACGCCGCAGATGGTGGTGACGATGAAGTCGGTGCCGGCGTGCTGCACGGCGTTGGCGGCCAGCTCCGACACGATCAACAGGGTGTCCTCCAGCAGATGCGGCAGGTCCCAGACACCGCAAGCTTGCGTGACGAGATGACGGGCGGCCGGAACGGAATCCGGCCGGGCCGGCAGGCGGGCCTGTCGCCGGTCGGCACGCGACATCCGCTCGGCGACCGCTATGCGCGCGTCCCGCACCGAGTCGTACACCCGGGGCTGCGGTCCTCGGAGATTCCGGATCCGCCACGCCAGCCTTGTCTCCGGGTGCAGGCACAACGCCAGGTGCACCGGTGACGGGCCGAGCCGGACCTGGCGCCAGGCGGACAGCCAGAACGGCAGGCTCACCCCGTAGGGATCGCTCACCCCGCGCAGATCGGCGATGATCGAGTCGGCCGGTCCGGCCCCGCACAGTCGCAGGCCCTTCGACACCTGGTCGCACAGACGCTCCGACCACGGGCCGCGCGGCACCAGGTCGATCACCGCGGCGGCCGCGTCACCGGTGACGGTCACATCCGCACGACGGCGGTCCGTCGCGGTGAGAAGGTACGGCGGTTGAAGCGGGGGAAGCCGTGCGCTCCGGTCCACGCTGGTCATCGCCGACCGGCCAGGCCCACGCCACTCTCGCCGGGCCGCACGGCGGGCACCTGCACCACGAGACGGATCAAACGGTTCACGACGGCCACAGCTCTCTGAGCACCTTGTCACCACAGGGGCGCTACCAGGGTCTGAGGCAGCCTGCGAGGATGACGTGCCGTCGTCCTCCGACTGCAATCTATAGCAGCCCGCCGTCGATTGCCGACATCGTAGGGATGAACGGGCGCCCGGCACTGTCCGTCCGCATCGATCGCCCCGGCGGACAGTGCCGGGCGCTGAAGCGCAGTTCAGCGGGCCGCGTGCTCGGCGCGAGCCGGCGCGCCCACCTCGTGCAGATGGCGCAGGGCCTGCCGGTAGGAGGTGACCAAGCTGGTCTGCTCGTAGGCGACACCGATCTCGGCGCAGTACGCCTGCACGATGGGCTGCGCCTTGCGCAGGTTGGGCGTCGGCATGCCGGGGAACAGGTGGTGCTCGATCTGATAGTTCAGGCCGCCCAGCGCCGCGTCGGTGAGCCGGCCGCCGTGGACGTTGCGGGACGTCAGCACCTGCTTGCGCAGGAAGTCCTCGTCGCCGGTGGGGTGCGGCATGCCCTTGTGGTTGGGCGCGAACGTCATGCCGAGGTAGACGCCGAACAGCGCCTGGTGCAGCAGCAGGAACCCGGCCGCCGGCAGCGGCGGCAGGACGATCAGCAGCGCGGTCAGGTAACCGGCGGCGTGCAGGACGAGCAGCGCGCTCTCCAGCAGCGGGCGCTTCACCACACCGCCGCGCAGCGCCTTGACGCTGGAGACCTTGAGGTCCACGGCGAGGAGGGTGAGCAGCGGGAAGAAGAGCCCCGCCTGGTGCCGGGTGACGAAGCCCTTCAGCCCGCGACGGCCGAGAGCCGACCCGGTGGCCCAGATGAGGACCTCGGGTGCGACGTCCGGGTCGAGGTCGTCGTGGTTGGGATTGTTGTGGTGCCGGGTGTGCTTCTCCACCCACCAGCCGTAACTCATGCCGACCGCGAGGTTTCCGGCGATCCGCCCGGAGATCGCGCTGGGGCGTTTGGTGCGGAACACCTGGCGGTGGGCCAGATCATGGGCGATCAGCGCGACCTGGGTGAACGCGACGGCCAGGAACGCCGCGGTGACCAGCTGCCACCACGACGAGCCGATGAGGAAGAAGGCGGTCCAGCCGCCGAGGAACATGAGCGCGACGACGCCCATCCGGGCCAGATAGTACGCGGGCCGGCGCTCCATCAGTCCCTCGCTGGTGATCCGGCGCGACAGGACGGCGAAGTCGCTGCCACCCGCCCTCGCCGCCGGCGTCGGGATGCTCGTCGGTGCCGTGGTTGTCATGCCCCCATTCCACCGTCCCGGGCGTGCACGGTCAGGAGCGCTGACTCCCCACACCGTGGTGGTGCCAGCACCACCATCGCGCCGGCCGGCACCGGCCCGCCGCCCACGGCGGCCCGGCGGTTAGGATCTGCCGGTTGAAAGGTGGGCGATGACGACTCCGCTCCGACCGCTGCGCTGGTACGCCGTACTCGCGGTGGTGTTCTTCGGCATCGCCCCGGCGGTGATGCTGACCCTGCTGGTGATCCGTGGCGACACCCCGGGTTCGGTCGGTTTCCTGCTCGCCGGCGGCATCCCGCTGGTCATCGCGGCGATCGCGGTGGGCGTGCGGGGCCTGGCCGAAACCGATCCCCAGCAGGCCGCGAAGCTGCTGCACCGCAGCATGGCCTTCGTCGCCGGCGCGGACGTGCTGATGCTCGGCGGCAACGCCCTGCTCCGGATGACCTCGTCCTGACCGGCGCGAGCCGACCACCGGCGCGCACGCCGGGCGGGTCACGGTCCGGGGTGTCGGCTGATCACCGGCGCGCACGCCGGGCGGGTCACGGTCCGGGGTGTCGGATGATCACCGGCGGCCCGGCTCCCGGCGACGAGGAGCCGGACCGCGGTCCGCTCAGGGGGCGGTGACGCGGTAGACCGCGCCCGCCTGGTCGTCGCTGACGTACAGCGCGCCGTCCGGGCCCTGCACGGCCATCACCGGCCGCCCCCAGCGGCTGCCGTCGGCCAGCTGGAACCCGGTCAGCAGCGTCTGCTGCGGCCCCAGCTCACCGTCGCGCCAGGCGAAGAACGACACCTCCGGCGGGCGGGGCGGCCGGCGGTTCCACGAGCCGTGGATGCCCGCCAGCGCGCCGGGCCCGTAACCGCCGGCCAGCCCGGGCCGGGTGGCGAAGCTCAGGCCCAGCGGCGCCGAGTGCGCGCCCATGCCCTGCTCGGTCAGGGCGAGCGCGGCGCAGTCGAGCTTGGAGCCGTCCGGGTTGGTCTGGATGTCACGGACGAACGGCCGCCGGGTGTAGCTCAGCGGCGTGTCCTCGGCGCCGGGCTTCAGATCGGGGTCCGGGTTGCAGTACGGCCAGCCGAGGTCGCGGCCCTGGGTCAGCTTGGCAAGCTGCTCGAACGGGTGGTCGTTCACGTACCACAGCAGGACCTCGCCGGAGTCCGGCCCCTCATAGGGGTAGCCGACGTTGTCACGGTGGTTGACGGCCGTCCACACCGCACCGTCGGGGGCGACCGCGAGCCCCGTGCCGTTGCGCACGCCACGGGCGAAGGTCGCCGGCTCGCCGCCGCTCGCCGGAATCCGCAGAATGGCGGCCCGCTCCGGCTTCGCCTCCCGGTCCTCGGCCGAGACGTTGCCGGTCGAACCCACCGAGACGTAGAGCTCGCCGTCCTTGCCGACGGCCACGCTCTTCAGCGCGTGAGCGTAGGCGCCGCGCAGGTCAGGGCTCTTCTCGTCGGGCAGCCCGGCGGCCAGGACCCGTTTCCCCGACAGCGTCCCGGCGCGGTAGGTGAAACTGACGAGCTGATCGCTTTCGGCCACATAGAGCGTGTCCCCGGCGAAGGCCAGCCCATGCGGCTGGGTCAGCCCGTCGATCAGGGTGCGCTGCTGGGGCGGAGCGTCGCCCGGCCCGGGGACGAGTTCGACGATGTCACCGGATTTCGGCCGGGACACCAGCAGCCGCTGGTCCGGTGTCCAGGCCAGCAGCCGGGCGCTGGGCACCCGCGCCCAGACCGAGACCACCCAGCCCGGCGGGGCCTGCACCTGCCGGGCCTCGTCGAACGGCGCCGTGCCGGTTCCGGCGAGCGTGCGGACAGTCGTGGCGGCCAGCGCCGGCACCGTCGCCGCTGACGGCGAGCCCGGCGGCGGCGACACGGTGGCGGCGGGGGCCGGATCATCGGCGGCACATGCGGCCAGGGCGAGCACGAGGCCGCCGGCCAGCGTCGTACGAGCGAACGTCTTCACCGTTGCATTTCTACCCGGTCACTCACCCGGCGGCCCGTCGGACGACGGACGTGCGGTCCCTCCCCGGCCGGAGAAGGACCGTGCGGTGGTCCGGTCAGGCGACGCCGTCTTCTTGACGTCGCCGGAATTTCTCGTTCTGCTGCAGGGCCTCCTCGAGCTGGTCCTCGAGGATGATGATCCGGCAGGCGGCCTCCAGCGCGGTGCCCTGATCGACCATCTCCCGGGCGCGTGCGGCGAGGCGCAACTGGTAGCGGGAGTAACGGCGGTGCCCACCGGCGGACCGGAACGGGGTGATCAGTTTCGCCTCGTCGAGCCGGCGCAGGAAGTCCTGCGAGGCGCCGGCGATCTCGGCGGCGCGGCCCATCGTGTAGGCGGGGTAGTCGTCATCACCGAACATGTCGTCGGATTGGGCCATTCACACCTCCAAGACGAGGGCCCCGACGCGGAAGCGCCGGGGCCCAGGGATTGTGGGTTTTAAACACCATCTACCGACAGGTTCGTCGGGTTGTCGTTTCCGCACTTACCGCCAGAGGCGGTTCGAAGTGCAGGGATCGCATAAGCGTGACCGGAGAACCACCTTTCGTGCGATGGAGCCTGCGGTGTCCGCCCCGGGTCAGAACTGCATCCCTGGAGGCGGGCGATCCAACGGTGTTCGTGCCCTCCCTTTCCTCTGCTTCGAATTTCCGTACTTCACACTCACCGGTGACGGAGCCCCACGCGACTTCATGGCCCCGCACACGTGCGGTCTGCCTTGACCTGGAATTACGTCAAGGTCTTGTGCTGCACTTACCTGTTACCCATTGCACCGAGCGAGCCACGACACCGTCTTCATCAACACCGTCGGGCCCTGCTTGACGCTCGGCCTGCATCATCGTCTGCGTCTTCAACGATCTCTGCTCTCAACGAGAGGAACACTATCCAACCCTGGCGAGAATGTCTAGTTCGCTCGCCATAGATTTTCTCACCGGCACCACCTGAGCCACGGGCGCGGCGCGGGTGAGCCGAGCCACGGTAGCCGGAACGTGGTCACGGTAGTGGGAACCGGCTGGGATCGGGGTGGGGGTGTACGGGCTTAGGCGCAGTCGGGTACCAACATGTAGAGATCGAAGACGTCGGGACATCCACTTTGCGCATCGCCCCTGATAGATGCAGCTCACAGCCCGGGCCGAACCCAGCACTGATCGCCGGGTTGATCAACCAAAGCCGCATCGGCCACAACTTGCCTCGAGACAGTTACGTCAACAGCAACAGCGTGCCTGCGTCCTGCACCGTGACGAGCGTCCGAGCGGATCGTGGCCAGAAGCGCGCAGCAACCGTGGCGCGGGTGAGCTGGTCTCCGCATACCGTTTAGGGTCTCTGCCATGGCGGATGCGGCCGGCTCCCGGGTGCCGAGTAGGCCGTTGCTCGTCGTCATGCTGGGGCTGGCCACCGCGATCGGTCCGCTGTCCACCGACATGTACCTGCCGGCGCTCCCGGCGATGGCCGACGACTTGGGTGTGGGTCCCGGCGCGATGCAGCAGTCGATCACGTGGTGCCTCTTGGGGCTGGCCGTTGGTCAGCTGATCGGGGGCGCGCTCAGCGACCGGTGGGGACGGCGGCGGCCGATAGTGATTGGCCTCGCCGCGTACGCAGTGTTGACGATTCTGATCGCGCCGGTGTCGTCCATGCCGTTGTTGATCGCTTTGCGTTTCGTGGAGGGCCTCGCCGGAGGCGCCGGCGTGGCGATTGCGCGGGCCGTGGTCCGCGACCTCTACGCCGGGACTGACGCCGCGCGGGTTTTCTCCCGGCTCGCGTTGATCTTCGGGCTGGCCCCGATCTTGGGGCCGGGCCTGGGGAGCTTGGTTTTGCGGGCGACTTCCTGGCGCGGCGTCTTCGTCGTGCTCGGTGGGCTTGCGGTGCTGGTCACCGTCTTGCTGGCGGCGAAGTTGCCGGAAACCTTGCCTTCCTCTCGCCGGATGGGAGGCGGTCTCGCTGCCACCGTCCGGTCGGCCGGACCGATCGTGCGGGACCGGGTCTTCATGGGGTACGCGGTGGCTCAGGCGCTCGCTTTCTCGGCGCTGTTCGGCTATCTCGCGAACGGCACGTTCGTGCTGCAGGACGGGTACGGGCTCTCACCCACCGCGTTCGGCCTGCTCTTCGGCTTGAACGCGGTGGGGATCACGGCGTTCAGCCAGGCCAACGCGCGGCTGCTCGGACGGACCACCCCACGCCGCCTGCTGCTAGTAGCGCTGACTGGGCTCGGTGTGGCCGGCGTGGTCGCCCTGGCGTCCGCGCTGCTTGGGAACCTTCCCGGACTCTGCGCCGGGCTGTTGCTGCTGACCTGCTCGTTCGGGATGACCCAGCCGAACTCGTTCGCCTTGGCCCTGGACCGGCACCCGGACCGGGCCGGTACGGCGTCGTCGGTGCTGGGTCCGCTTGCTCCGTTACTGGCCGCCCTGCTGGCGCCGCTGGCGACGCTGGGGCGGCCGGGCACGGGCGTGCCAATGGCCCTGCTGATCCTAGGTTGCGCCGTGGGGTCGCTGGTCTGCGTGTTCGCGCTGACTGGTGATTCCACTTGGTCAGCGACGGCTGGCCGTCGTCAGCAGTCCCGGTGACTGTCGATCCCATTTTGGCCGTTCAACGTAAGGATGAGTCACCCGGCGCCAATTCAAACGATGCCCCGAACATTAGACGGACATTCGACAAGTAATCGGTGCGCGCTCATGCGTGTTGGACGAGGTGTTTCCGCAACGCGGCGTAGTGGGGCAGGGGATCCGGGCGAGAGAGCTGAAACCAGGTGGCGCCTCGACGGGGAAGCCAGGCTCGACGAATGTTGTGGGACTGTTCAGCCTCGCGGGGCGTGGGTCGCACAGCGGGCGCGGGCGTTCGCCGCGCGGGCCGCCGGTGGATGCACGAGCTTGCTCACAGTCCCGGCCGCATCCATCCCCGCGGCCCGCCGCGAAGGAACGTGCGTACACCGACGCACTTCCTCCAGGAGTCAGCATGCGCATCCAGCACCTACACCGCGCGGCCACCGTCGGCGCCGTCACTCTGGTCGCCCTCGGCACGATCGGCGCCTCGCCCGCGTTCGCCGCCGCGAACTCGGCCGTGACGGTGGTCCACGGAATCCCCGGCCAGGCGGTGGACGTCTACGTCAACGGCGAGAAGACCATCCCGGACTTCCAGCCGGGCAAGGTCGCCGGGCCGCTGAGCCTGCCGGCCGGCCGGTACGACATCGCGCTCACCAAACCCGGTGACGCCATCGGCAGCGCCCTGCTGACCGTCAATGACGCCGACGTGCCCGGTGACGCGAACATCAGCCTGGTCGCCCACCTCGGCGCGGACGGCAAGCCGGCCCTCACCCCGTTCGTCAACGACACCGCCAAACTCGCCGCGGGCAAGGCCCGGCTGATCGTCCGGCACACCGCGGCGGCGCCCGCGGTGGACGTCCGCGCCGGCGGCGAGCCCGTCTTCGAGAGCCTGACCAACCCGAACCAGGCCGAGGCCGACGTCGACGCCGGCGCCGTCTCGGCCGACGTCGTTCTGGCCGGTACGCAGGACCGGGTGCTCGGCCCGGCCGAACTCGACCTCAAGGAGGGCACCGCGACCGTCGTCTACGCGGTCGGATCGGCCGAGGCCAAGACCCTCGACATCGTGGCGCAGACCATCGACGGGCTGCACTCCGCGCCCGGTGGCGTGCCCAGCGGTGACGGTGGCCGGGCCGACCGGGGCGCCACGCCGGTCTGGTACGGCGCCGGCGCGCTCGGCATCCTGCTCGCCCTGTTCGGCCTCACCCGGCTGGCGACCGGGCGCCGATGACCGTCTCCGGACACGGCGGCTCGCCCCGGCTCCGGCCGGGGCGAGTCCTGGTCGCCGGTGTCGTCCTGACCACGGCCGCCACGGTCTTCGCCTGCCGGTCGCAGCCGGCCGACGACTTCGGCTCACCGCCGGTGACCACGCCGGCCGCCTCCACCGCCGCTGCCGCGCCCGCCCCGGCCCGTGTCCCGGTCACCGACGGGCGACCGCCGGCGGCGGCGACCACCGACGCGCCCGCGCGGCTGCGGATTCCCGCGCTCGGCCTGGACACGGCCGTGGACGCCGTCGGCCTCGACCCGAAGACCGGCGACTTCGCCGTGCCGCCGAGCGTCGACCGGGTGGGTTGGTACCGGTTCGGGCCGGATTTCTCCGCGCCGGCCGGATCGATCGTGATCGCCGGCCACGTCGACGCCGCCGGCCAGGGCGAAGGAGCGTTCTTCAAGCTCGGCTCGCTGACCGCGGGCGACACGGTGGTGCTGGCCGGTGCGGGCGCGCGGACCAGGACGTTCGAGGTGGTGGCCCGCGAGCGGCACACCAAGACGGCGATCCCCCTCGACGGGTACTTCGCCCGCGACGGCGCGGCCCGGCTGACCCTGATCACCTGCGGCGGGCCCTTCGACGCCGCGACCCGCCACTACCGCGACAACGTGGTGGTCACCGCGGTCGCCCGGCCCTGATCAGCATGGCTCGCACCGGGAAGCGGCGAGGTGTCGGCAGCGGGCGCCCTGAGCCGGTGTGCCGTGGCTCACGGCGGATTCCGCACAGCTTCGGGCTCCCCCGGCCGACGTCACGACCATGGCAACACGCAGCATATGGGTCTTCCTGGGCGGTGCGACGTCCGCGGTCGCCGGTCTGGTGCTCACGTACGAGACCACGATCGGCGACGTTCTCTACCTCGTCACCTACCTCACCCTGTGCACGTTCATGTGGCTGGCCGTCCGCCGCACCCCGCCCGGCCGGGACCGGCGGCCGTGGGTGCTGGTCGCCGCTTCCCAGAGCCTGTGGGTCATCGGGGACTCGATCGAGATGGCGTACTTCTATCTGACCGGCGATGTGCCACCGGTCGGGGTCGCGGACGTCTTCTGGCTCGCCGGGTACCCGCTGCTGGCGCTGGCCCTGACTATGATGGCCCGCCGTCGCGCGCCCGGCCGTCTGCGTGGCGCTGTGCTCGACGGGCTCACCCTGACCGTGGCCGGCGCGATGGCGAGCTGGCAGTTTCTGATCGCGCCGTACCTGGACTCCGGGTATGGGCTCGCCGAGATGATCGTGCCGCCGCTGTATCCGGTCGCCGACGTCGCACTGCTGGCCGCGGTGCTGTTCATCGCGCTGTCTCCCGGCGACCGGCGGATGCCGACCCGGCTGCTGCTCGCCGCGGTGGGGCTGTACCTGACGATCGACATCGCCTACAATGTGCTGCCGAACTTCCTGGATTACACCCTCGTGGCCCGGATCGGGCCGCTGATCATGCTGGGCAATGCCATGATCATCGCGGCGTGCCTGCACCCGGACCGGGCCGAGCTGACCCGCCCGGGCCAGCAGGTGAACGTGCTGCACCCGTCGCGGGTGCTGTTCCTCGGTCTGGCGTTCCTGTCCGCCCCCGTGCTGAGCCTGGTCGAGAACGGCCTGGCTCGCAACGCGGTCATCGCGCTGGTCGCCACCGCGCTGAGCACCGGCTTCATCCTCGCCCGGTTCACCATCGCGGTCCGCGAGCAGGAGAAGGCCCAGGCGCAACTCGCCTACCAGGCCCGGCACGACCCGCTCACCGGGCTGGCCAACCGCGCCGTGCTCACCGACGAGCTGGAACGGGTCATGCCGCGGCGGTCCGGGCCGGTCGCCGTGCTCTACCTCGACCTCGACGGCTTCAAGCAGGTCAACGACACCCACGGGCACGAGGCCGGCGACCTGGTGCTGGCCACCGTGGCGCGGCGGCTGTCCTCCGCCGTCCGCGGCACCGACCTGGTGGTCCGCCTGGGCGGCGACGAGTTCGTGCTGCTCTGCCCGGATCTGCCGGAGGCGGACGCGATCCGCCTCGCCGAGCGGGTCGTCGGCGACGTGGCCCAGCCGATCAGCTTCCGCGGCGCGCTGCTGGACGTCGGTGCCAGCGTGGGCATCGCCGCCTACGGCGCGGACGCCCCGGCCCACGACAGCGATGTGCTGCGCACCGCCGACATGGCGATGTACCAGGCCAAGAAGCAGGGTCGCGGCCGCTGGGTGATGGCCGGCGCATGAGCTGATCCGAGCCGCCCTGCGCATTCAGGCACCTGCCGTCCGTTGACCAACGACAATGATGTGGTCCGCGATCGGAAGCGGCACCTGCGGTACGGGTGGTGATCGTCATGGTCCCCAAAGGTAAGGAACAGGCGCTGTTGTCGTCGGTGGTGAAGTCGGCCGCGGACGCCATCGTCGGCTGCGACGCCCAGGGCCGGATCACCGCCTGGAACCCGGCGGCCGAGCGGATCTACGGCTACCGGCGCGACGAGGTGCATCTGCGGCCGGTGACGATGATGTACCCGCCGGACGTCGCCGACCGTGACTGGGAGGTGTTCCAGAAGGCGCTGCGCGGCACCCCCACCACGCAGGTACGCACGGTCCGGCTGCGCCGCGACGGCACCCGCGTGCCGGTCCGGATGTCGCTGGCCCCGATCGAGGGCGTGGACGGGTCGGTGCGCGGCGTGGTGAGCATCGCCCACGAGCTGACCGGGGAGGTCCGCTCGGAGACGCGGATGGCGGCGCTGCTGGAGGCCACCCCGGACGCCATCGTCGGCGTGGACCGGGACGGGCGGATCGTGTTCGCCAACCGGTCGTGTGAGCGGCTCCTCGGCTACCGGCCCGGGGAGCTGGCCGGGCACCAGGCCCGGATGCTGTTCACCGAGGGCACCCGGGCCGAGATGATCGCCTTGCGGGAGCGGTTGTTCACCGACCCCGAACTGCGGGCGCGCACCCACACACTGGCCACCCGGATGCTGCGCCGTGACGGCAGCGAACTGCCCGGCGAGACGACCCTGAGCTGGCTGGAAGAGCCCGAAGGGCTGCTGCTGATCACGGCGACCCGGGACCTGTCCGAGCTGCAACGCGCCGAGGCCCAGCTCCGGGCGCTGCTGGAGGCGGTGCCGGACGCGATCACCGCCATCGACGCGAACGGCCGGATCGTGATGGCCAACCAGGGCACCGAGCAGCTCCTGGGCTATCCACGGGAGCGGCTGCTGAACCAGCCGTACGCCACCCTGCTGGCCGAGGACGAGAGTGAGCGGTTCGCGCCGGTCGTCGCCGCGCTGTTCGGGTCGCCGCAGCACCGCACGGTCGTCTACGTCGACGTGGTGCGCGCCGACGGCGTCCGGGTACCGACCGAGAACACCGTCACCCGGTTCAACACCGGTGGCCAGGACATCCTGCTGGTGGTCGGCCGCGACATCACCGAGCGCATCGCCGCGGAACGCGAACGGGTCCGGCTGACCGAACAGGTCGAACGGCAGCGCACCGAGCAGGCGATGCTGCGGGCTCAGCGGCTGGAGGCGCTCGGCCAGCTCGCCGGAGGGGTGGCGCACGACTTCAACAACCTGCTGGCGATCATCTCCAACTATGCCGGGCTGCTCAGCGACGACGTCGGGGACCTGGCCCGCACCGACCCGGGACGGTGGCAGCCGTACGCCGAGGACCTGGCCCGGATCCAGCAGGCGGCGCAGCGCGGCGCCACGCTCACCCAGCAGTTGCTGACCTTCAGCCGGCGCGACCTCAACCGGCCTCAGGTGCTCGCACCCGCCACCGTGCTGGAGAACCTCCGCTCGCTGTTGGAGACCACCGTCGGCGAGCGGCACGAACTGCGGATCGACACCGACGGCGACCTGTGGCCGGTCCTGCTCGACCCGGGCCAGATGGAGCAGATCCTGGTCAATCTGACCGCCAACGCCCGCGACGCGATGCCCGGTGGCGGGATGGTGCGCATCACCGCCGACAACCTGTGGCCCGCCGACGCGGACACGACCTGCCAGCCCGCCCCCGAACCCGGGCTCTGCTACCTGCGGATCCGCGTCGCCGACTCCGGCGCCGGCATGCCGCCGGAGGTCGCCGCCCGGGCGTTCGAGCCGTTCTTCACCACCAAGCCGAAGAGCCAGGGAGCGGGCCTGGGCCTGGCCACCGTTCACGGCGTCGTCGGGCAGGCCGGCGGCTGTCTCGCCCTCAAGTCCGAGCCGGGCACCGGGACCACGGTGACGGTGCTGCTGCCCGCCACCGATCAGCGTCCGCCAGAACCGGCGCCGCCGCCCGGCGCCGGCCACACCGACGGCGCCCCGGACGAGGACGCCGGGCGACAGCGGCTGATCCTGCTGGTCGACGACGAGCAGGGAGTGCGCGAATCCACCGCCCGCGTGCTCACCCGGCACGGCTACCGGGTCCTGACCGCCTACGACGGGCGCAACGCCCTCGACGTGGTGACCGAGCACGGCGACGAGATCGACATCCTGCTCACCGATGTGATCATGCCGCGGATGCAC
The DNA here is from genome assembly GCF_030009775.1 of Actinoplanes sandaracinus. Classification (GTDB taxonomy): domain Bacteria; phylum Actinomycetota; class Actinomycetes; order Mycobacteriales; family Micromonosporaceae; genus Actinoplanes; species Actinoplanes sandaracinus. Next base: position 47,380 of record NZ_JASCTH010000007.1, read on the forward strand.
GGCGGTGAACTCGCCGAACGCGTCACCGACCTGCGCCCCGGCATCCGGGTGGTCTTCATGTCCGGGTACGCGGAGCCGCTGCTCGACACCGACCCGGCGGCGCACTCGGCCGTCCGCCTGCTGGAGAAGCCGTTCACCACCGCCGACCTGCTCCAGGCCGTCCGGTCGGCCACCCCGAGCGGCGGGCGCGGGCCGCACGGGTGAACTGGTCGTCCCAGCCTGCGCATCGTTGGGGCGAAGGACACAGGCTGTGGTTGAAATCCGGCTCGGCGTGAACCTGGGGATACTCCACGCCATCGGATGCTGGGGGTCAGTTGGCCGGGCGACGCCGGTACGCCGCCCATTGGCCGGTCCAGTCCGCAAGGTCGTGCATCCACCCAGCGGAGCCCTGCCGCGACTTCAGCGCCCATTTCTCGGCGTTCCGCAACGCGAAAAAGGTCAAAACCGCTGGATCGACCTCATGCCACGCAGAGTGCTGCGCCAGCCATTGTTCGGCTTGCTCCGGGGTGTGGCCGGCACCGATCAGCCATGCGACGAGCGCGGCCAACTCAACCCATGGAGCCGCCTCCGTTGCCATGGCCCAATCGACAATGCGTAGACCCTGGGTCGTGACGATCAGGTTCGCCGCAGTGAGGTCGGTGTGGACGAGCCTGTCACCATCCATCGCAGGGTGAGCGAACCCAAAACGCTCGCTCGGCACGAACAGTCGGGCGTCCGGCGCGGGTGTTCCGCCGAGGTCTTGCAGGGTCGCGGCGAGCAGTCCGAGATCAGTACTCCCTGGGGAGAGGTCGGCGTGCGGGCCTTCGCAGTGCTCAAAGGCCACCACCAGCCAGCCGGCCGCCTCGAAGTGCCACTCGACCGCGGGTGAGTGAGATCCGCTGACGGCCTCACTCACCCGCAGCTCGTAGCGCAGTGACCGGACACCGAGCTCGGTACGGGCCGCCTTGACGAACACCTTCCCGCGTGCCCCGGCGACGGTTGCGGCTATCTCCGCATGGTCACCGGCTGTAGCGGGTAGCACGCGAGATCCGTCGATCCGGTTGGCCACTTCCTTCGTGACGGCCTCGGGCAACGCGGTCCAATCCATGCGCATCGGTCAGATGGCCCTTCAGATTCCCGGGTTGGGCGGGCAGCAGGACTTCGCTTCGCCGTCCCAGAACTCGGGGTCGATGTAGTAGCCGGTCGCCGTCAGAGCTTGACGGGTGTAATCCATCGAGGAGCCGTCCGCCATGCCCTCCGTCATGATCGGCACGTGATGCATGAACTCCCCTACGACCTGTACACAGGCGGCCATGTACGGCTCGGTGTGCTGGAGCGACGCGTGCCAGGCCGCGTCGACCGGCTCGGTCGGAACGACGCGGTAGGACCGGCCGTCCGGCAGCAGCCGGCCGAAGTCGGGGTCGTTCTTCGAGTTGGCGTGGGCCTTCATCATGAGCAACATCTGTCCGACGGCCCGTCGGGCGTAGGTCTTGGTGACCTCCTGCGTGACGGCGAAGTGCAGGGCCAACTTGTCGAAGGTCTCCGGGTCGACGAGGGTCTGCGGGTCTTTGTCGGCCTTCGCCGGCAACGTGGGGCTGAGTGTCACGACTGCTCCTTGGGGGTGTATGGATCACCGACGCCTGATGCGCCGGGGAAGTTCCGAATCAGCGGGCTGATTGGTGATGGCCGTTGGGGCCGTGTCGCGGTGCGTGAGAGATGTAGTCGACGTTCGACTCGGTACGTGCCGCGTCGAGCAGGTCGGCGGCCAGTGCGTTGACATCGGCGCGGGCCAGCCATTCCGTCAGCAGGTCTCGCGCCTCGGCGACCTGTCCGGCGAAGGCAGCGCGGTCGACGACGCTGGCGGGCTGAATGACGCGCCGCAGCGGCGTCGAGGCGAGCGCGGCCTGGGCAAGCTTTCCGGCGATCCAATAGCCGGTGCGCTCGCGGGCCACGAAGGTGACATGGACGCTCTCCTCCGTCTGGCCGCGAGCGTGCGGGTTGTGCATCCAGCCGCGCGGAAGTACCAAGATCTGGCCAGGACTGAGGTCAAACTCGTAATCAGGTCGCATCGATTTCATGCGGTCGAGAACGTCACTGCCGGACGAGGTGTTGGACGCGAACTGCTCGCGGTGAGGTTCTTCGACCCCGGGCTCCCAGATCTGCCAGGTCTTCCGACCGGCTAGCTGGTAGACCAGGCCCATGTTCTGGTCCCAGTGGTGATGCAGACCTTGTCCGCCTGCCGGGGTGACGAAGCCGGTGGCGTAGGTGCCGTATCCGGTTTCGTTCTGGATCGCCGAGCAGATCGCGTGCACTGCCGGACACCAGCGGTGCAGGTTGCGCAGTTGGACGGTGTAGCCCCGGCCGCGCCACTTCGCGATCTTGCCCGCGTCGAGGTAGCCGTCCGTTGTGTACGCCCGCGAGTGGAGCGCATGCCCGTCCTTGATCACGATGAGCTGATCTGCGGGGGCAGTGCCGGTTTCGAGATAGGTGATGATGAGTTCCCCGTTGACGATGCGGGGAACGGGGCTGGCGTCGGGCGGCGTGTGAAGCGCCGGCTTGGTCGGCCAGGCGGTCATCATGTCGCTGACCGTGGCCTCGTCGAACAACATCGAAAGAGACATTTCACCCTCCGGGGTGTGGCAGTGGGTCAAGTCCGGTTGCTGCTCCAACTCCGATCGAGTGGCCCTGGCCCTCGCCGCCGTGGCGTGCTGGGTCGGCGGAGCGCGGGGGCAGGGGGCATTCGGCCGCGCCCCGCCGGAATATGAGGATGCAGACGAAAGAGCGCGATCGGCGGGAAGTGCTTGCGCTCCGCCATCACGCCACCCGCCGATTGGTAGCCACACAGGTGTTCTGGTGCGCGCTCACCACCTGCCGAGCCGACTCCGCCTCGCCGGCGTACTTCCCCAGCCAGGAACCTCCGGAGTGACCAGGCACTCGCACGTAGGCGTTGAACAAACCGTCGCCGGCTGCGTTGATCCATCCGACGTACCCGGTGCCAACGTGAACCGAGTAGCCCCCCATCGTGCTGACCTTCAGAGTGATACCCGGCAAGATCTCACGATCAGCGAGCGGAATGCGGCGCTCCACTGTTCACCTCCTTCTCGTGTTCTTCCGCGGACTCACCACGTCGTGCCGCCCCTTCCGCGATAGGCCTGAGCCGGGGTGAGGGCTCCGGCTGATACTGATAGACCTGAGCGCTACGCCACACGGGTGACGGTGGAGTCTGGCAGAGGTAGCGTGACGGATACGCAGAGCGATGGGCAGGTGTGCCGCGTACGCGGACAAGCTGCGTACAAGAATCTGGAGGCGACTTGAGCACCTTCGGGCAGACACTTAGGCAGCACCGTCAGGGCCGCAGGATTTCGCTGCGCGAACTCGGCAAAATGACGAGCTTCGGCTTCACATTCCTTTCGCAAATCGAACGCGGCGAGCGAAATGCGACTGAAAAACTTGCCCACCTATGCGATGAAAAGCTGAATGCGGAAGGGGTGCTCGTCAGCGCATACTGGAATGAAAGGGCAGGAAAAGAAGACATGCATCGACGCGCTGATCAGAACCCTAGGCGCCCTAGCCGCAAATTCATTACCGCTAGTGCAGTGGGAGGCGTTGCGCCACAGTATGGCCGCAGCATCGGATCCTGACATGGATCGATGGGATCAGGTCGTCGCTGATTACGGTGAATCATACTATCGCCTGCGAAGCGATCAGCTGATGGAGAATGTCCGCGCCGATCTGACTGTCCTACATTCCCTCATCGCCGCCGCCGACGGCCCGGAACGAAAACCATTACTCCGGGCAACGAGTCGCCTTTCTGTCGTTGTGGCTCTCGGTATGGTGGCCGCTGGTCAGATTCTTATCGCAGGCAGATGGTGGCGCGACGCGTACGAGTATGCCGTCAAGTCAGGAGATAAGGACAGCATTCTCCACGCTCGCGCCTGGAGCGTGGTTAATGGCTGCTATGACCGCCGCGATCCAGGCGACGTTGTGGCCCTATCTGACGAAGTCATGCCACTCACTGCAGGACGTTCATCCGCGGAAGCGTGCGGCCTGCTGGCAGGGCGCGCGCAAGCGCTCTCGCTCGCGGGACGACACAGCGAAGCTATCGACACAGTTCGGCAACTTGCCGACGCATCGGAAAAAATGCCAGCGAATGTGGCAAATGGCGTGCATTCACTATGGGGATGGCCGGAGCATCGCCTTCGCCACACCGAAGCATGGGTATATGCCCATTCCGGCACTCTAGTCGATGCAACCAAGGCGCAGGAGCGAGCAATCGAACTGTACCCACCTCAGATGACACGGCTCCGCACGCAAGTCCAACTCCACCACGCTGCGGCGATGATTCGCAGTCGACAAATCTTGGACGGGCTGCGGCTAGCTGCGAGCGCCCTGGAAAGCCTGCCTGCCGAGAACCACAATGAGCTCCTGCGAACCGTAATCCGACAGGTCGTCCACTCGGTTCCCACTGAAGCGCGGAAGCGTCCGGAGTATCGCGAGGTCACCGACCTCCTGAGGGGCCGATCCTATGATCTCCTACTTGAGTCACGACCCGGCTTCGGCAGCAGCTATGGTCTCTGACCTGGCCGAGCTATATGAATTGGTGTACTCCGAAGCACCCTACAAGGAAGGGCCGGAACAGGTGGAGCGGTTCCGGAAATCGTTTCTTGAAGAGGTGAATCGACCCGGTTTCGCCATGATAACGGCACATGACGGGGCCGGATGCCTTACAGGGGTTGCATATGGATGGACGATGCCGGCAGGAAGTTGGTGGTCAAAAGCCGACCATGAGCCGTCAGCATCAATCCACAATGCTGAGAAGTTCGCCATCATGGAGTGGATAGTGCATCCAAGTCAACGCCGCAGAGGTGTAGGGAACGAACTACTCAGCCGGTTGCTCAGAAATCGGCCTGAGCATTACGCAACTCTAGCTTCAGACCCGCGGTCCGAGGCGCGTAAGATCTACGCGAACGCGGGCTGGAAAAAGGTCGCACAGTCCACCCTCACGTGGGGCCCTTCAATGGATCTGCTCGTCTTAAAGATCTAATTTAGACAGTCACCTCGCGCAAGAGTTGAGGCCCCACAACAACGCCACACCCTGGCCGGTCGTCCTCCCCGCAGGGGCGGGCGGCGCTGCCGTACACCGAGGATCTCGACGCCAGCACGAAGCGCGGCCGCCGCGCGGCGCAGGCGGTGAGCAGCCGCTCGGTCGCGATGACGTCGTCCCGGTGGGTGTGCGCCGCGCCCCTCCCCACGAGCCGCGCACCCCGGGCCGTCCCGCCAGGTGCACAACCACGTCCGCGCCGGCCCCTGCTGCCGCCGGGCCCGGCAGACGTGCCCGGCGCCGACACCGGGCTGACACCGCCGGGCTGAAATCATGGCGGGATGCGTGTGCTCGTGGTGGAGGACTTCGAGATCCTGGCCCGGACCATCGGCGTCGGGCTGCGCCGCGAGGGCATGGCCACCGATGTGGTCCTGGACGGCGACGACGCCCTGGAGCGCCTGGCGGTCACCCGCTACGACGTGGTGGTGCTCGACCGGGACCTGCCGGGCACGCACGGTGACGACGTGTGCCGGCGGATCATCGCCGCCCACCGGGAGAGCCGGGTGCTGATGCTCACCGCGTCCGGGACGGTCCAGGACCGCGTCGACGGGCTCGGCCTCGGCGCCGACGACTATCTGCCGAAACCGTTCGACTTCGCCGAACTGGTCGCCCGGATCCGCGCCCTGGCCCGCCGGCCGTCCGCGCTGGTGCCGCCGGTGCTGCGGCACGCGGACCTGACGCTCGACACCGGCCGGCGGCTCGCGGCTCGCGGCGGCCGGCGGCTCGACCTCAGCCCGAAGGAGCTCGCCGTGCTCGAATACCTGCTGTCCGCCGACGGGCGCGCCGTGCCCGCGGAGGAGCTGCTGGAACGGGTCTGGGACGAGGCCGCCGACCCGTTCACCACAGCGGTGAAGACGACGATCCGCCGGCTGCGCGCCAAGCTGGGCGATCCGCCCGTGGTGCACACCGTCCGCGAGGGCGGCTACCGGGTCGGCGAGCCGTGAGCCGCCGCTGGTGGACGCTGCGCACGCAACTCATGCTGCTCTACGCGGTTCCGTTCGCCGTGTCGGGCGCGTTGCTGCTGACCGGGGCGATGCTGGCCGGCCGCGAGTCCGTGCCGGTGGGCACCCCCGGCGCCGTCGTTCCACCGGACGCGGAGACGGGCCGGTTCCCGGTCGTCATCTGGGCGGTCGCGGTGGCCGCCTTCGTGCTGGTGTCGTTCGTCCTCGGCCGGCTGGTCGCCGGCCGCTTCCTGCGGCCGGTGCGGGCCATCACCGCGACCGCGCGGGACATCTCGGCCAGCGACCTGCACCGCCGCCTCGGCGACGTCGGCGGCGCGGGTGAGTTCGCCGAGCTGGCGGCCACCCTCGACGAGCTGTTCCAGCGGCTGGAGGGGTCGTTCGCCTCGCAGCGGCAGTTCATCGCCAACGCCTCCCACGAGCTGCGCACGCCGCTCACTGCCGAGCGCACCGTGCTGCAGGTCGCCCTCGCCGACCCGCACGCGACGGTCGAGTCGCTGCGCGAGTCCTGCCAGCAGGTGCTGCTGCTCGGCGCGGCACAGGAACGGCTGATCGAGGCGCTGTTCGCTCTGGCCGGCGGCCAGCAGGGAGTGGAGCGGAAGGAGCCGTTCGACCTGGCCGGCCTCGCCCGCACGGTGCTGCGGGGCCGCCCGCACCCCGGCCTGACCGTCGAGACGTCCCTGGGCGCGGCTCCCGCCTCGGGGGATCCGCGGCTGGTGGAGAGCCTGATCGCCAACCTGGTCGACAACGCCGTCCGGCACAACCTGCCGGCCGGTGGCCGGGTCGAGGTGACGACCGCCGGTGTCGCGGACGGGGCGCGGCTGGTCGTCCGCAACACCGGCCCGATCGTGCCGCCGGCCGAGATGGACCGGCTGTTCGAGCCGTTCCAGCAGCTGCACCGAGCGCGGACCGGGCACGGCGACGGGCACGGTCTGGGGCTGGCGATCGTCCGGGCGATCGCCACCGCGCACGGCGCCGCGCTGGTGGCGCGGGCCCGCCCGGCCGGGGGCATGGACATCGAGGTCACCTTTCCTTGACGTCGCGTACCCGGCCGGCCCGGGGCGCGGCGGACACCCAACCCAGGTCGGGCGGCCCCGTTCCTTGCCCGCCGCGCCCCGGCCCGCCCCGGCACGCCACGTACCCGAACACCGGGTCAGGCGTCGCGGGCCTTCAGCAGCACCCCGCCGACGACCAGGGACCCGAACGCCCACGCTGCCAGCACCGCCAGCCCGCGCCACGGGCTGACCGGCAGGCTCGCCAGGTCCACAGTCGCCTGGATCGCCAGGCCGGCGGTCATCGGCGCGATCTCCCGCAGGTTCTCCCGCAGCTCCGCGTCCGGAACCATCTGCGCGAGGATCGCGAAGACGTACAGCAGGCTCAGCACCACACCGATCGCCGCCGCGGCGTCCCGGGCGATGACGGCGACCCCGACGGTGAGCAGCGCGATCAGCACCAGATAGAGGACCGACCCGAACGCGGCGCGCTGCACCGCCGCGTCGCTCAGGGCGAGCGTGAGTCCCCGGTCCGCCAGCATCGGCCGCCCGACGAGCACACCGGCCGGCACCGCGACCGCCCCGGCCAGGGCCACCACCCCCGCGACGACGGCCGTCTTGGCGATCAGCATCCTGATCCGCTGCGGTGTCGCGGCCAGGGTGGTGTGGATCATGTTGGTGCGGTACTCGCCGCCGACCATGAGGGCGGCGACGATCGCGACGACCGCCTGGCTCAGCTGGATCCCGGTGAGGCTGATCTCGGCCGGGTCACCGGTGCAGCCGGTGCTCGGGCACCGGAGGGTGGCGGCGGTCGCCGCCCCACCCGCCACGGTCACCGCCACGACCGCGACCAGCAGCCAGACGGCGCCCGGCGCGCTGCGGAACTTCGTCCACTCCGAGCGCAGGACGCCGGTCATGCGTCCCTCCGGCGCAGCAGGACGCCGGCGCCGGCCAGCGCGGCCCCGGCCCACAGGCACAGCACCGCGAAACCCGCCCACCAGGGCAGCGGGAAATACCCGCCGGCGGGCGTGTAGAGGTTCTCGACCTGGGCGTACTGCTTGGCGCTCTGCTGGACCGCGAACGCCGCCGCGGGCGTGACCCGCAGCAGCCACTGCCCGGCGGTGGCCGGCAGCACCGTGAGCGCGAGCAGGTACGGCAGGACGGTCAGGACGATGACCGCGGTGATCGCCCCGGCGCTGCGGCGCAGCATGGCGCCGATGCCGAGGGCGAGCACGGCCGCGACCGCGAGCAGCGCCCCTGTGCCGACGATCATCCGCCACGCGGTCGGAGTCGACACGGGCAGGACGTACACGCCGTTGTCGAGCAGCGACTCCCGGCCGATCGTGACCGCCGCGGCGGCGCTCACCAGCCCCACCACGAAGGTGACACCGCCGACCACGACCGCCTTGGCCAGCAGCATCCGGCCCCGCCGCGGGCTGGCGGCGAGGGTGGTCCGGATCATGCCGCGCCGGTACTCGCCGGTCATGAAGACCGTGCCGACGACGACGACCAGGACCAGCCCGGCGAACGTGCCGGCCAGTGTCTGGGTGACCGAGACGCCGAGGCCCGCCGCACCCGCCACGGCCGGCGCGATGTCACCGGACCCGGTCAGGACGAAACCGTCACCGGCCGGCTCGTGACGGCCCCGCTCCTGTTCGGGTGTGCCCGGGGGCTCGCCGATCGCCTCACCGGACCAGCCCGGGCCCGCGCCGGCGCCGGTACGTGTGATGGCGTCGAAGGTGGCCGCGGCGACCGTCGGGGCGCTGGCGCTGCCGGCCGCCCCGAGAGCCTCGACATGCTGGGGCGACGTGACGAACAGGCCGATCCGGACCGTCGCCGGCAGCCCGTCGAGTTCGGCGGCGCCGACCGTGGTCCAGATGACGCCGTCGGTGGACTCCTCGCCGGTGATCGTGTCACCGTCGCGGGTCAGCCGCAGCCATCGTGGCGCCGTGTCGCTGACGGCGCCGGGCTGTCCGGCCCGGTCGTGGACGTAGTCGTGCTGCATCCGGACGCCATGGCCGCCGGTGGCCATCACCGCCGCGTACGTCGTCCCCTGGCCGGTGCCGTCCTTGACGATGAGTCCCGCCTTGGCCCACGGCACGAGGCCGGGGCGCATGCCGCCGCTCCCGCCCGGTCCGATGGCGGCGCGTTCGTCGTCCTCGGACGCCGATCCCGGTTCCGGCGGCAGCAGGCCGGTCATCGACGTGAGCCGGGCGGTGATGGCGCCGTCGCCGGTGAGTGGCTGGTGGAGGAAGTAGAAGCTGTCGCGCACCTGTTCGCCCTCCGGGCCGACGGGTTGCCCGCAGGTGTCCCGGGTGCAGGTGCCGGACATCGGGCTCAGCGCCAGACCCAGGATCACGCCGCCCGCGACGAGCATCGCGGCGAGCCGGCCGCGGACCGTGCGGAACTTCGTCCATTCCGTTCGCGTCAGCCGTCCGAACCCGGTCATCGTGCCGCCTCCGTGCCGTTCGCCGCGCGGTACTCGACGGCGTCGCGGGTCAGCTTCAGGTAGGCCTCCTCCAGCGAGGACGAGGTACGCAGCAGGTCGGCCACGGCCGTGTCGGCGAGCACCCGGCCGCGGCCCACGATGACGACCTGACTCGCGGCGTCCTGCAGCTCGCTCATCAGGTGGCTGGACACCAGCACCGCGCGGCCCTGCCGGGCGAGTGATCGCAGGAACCCGCGCATCCAGATGATGCCCTCGGGGTCCATGCCGTTGAACGGCTCGTCCAGCATCAGCATCGGCGGGTCGCCGAGCAGCGCCATCGCGATGCCCAGCCGCTGCCGCATGCCGAGGGAGAACCCGCCGGCCGCGCGCCGGGCGACCCCTTGCAGGCCGGCCTCCTCGATGACCGCGTCGACCCGCCGGGCGCCGAGGCCCTGCGAGTGGGCGATCCACAGCAGATGGTTGCGGGCGGTCCGGCTCGGCTGCAGCGCGGCGGCGTCGAGCAGGGACCCGAGGTGGCACAGCGGCCGCCGCAGCGTCCGGTACGGCTGCCCGCCGACGAGCGCGGCGCCGGAGTCGGGCCGGTCCAGGCCCAGGATCACCCGCATGGTGGTGGACTTGCCGGCCCCGTTGGGCCCGATGAAGCCGGTGATCCGGCCGGGTTGGACGGTGAAGGTCATGCCGTCGAGGGCCTGCGTCGATCCGAACCGTTTCCGCAGCCCGTCGACGACGATCGTCGCCTCGCTCATGATGTGGTCTCCTCGCTGTCACCGATCGGCGTCGGTGCCAGTAAAGAGACGGGGCGGTGTCAGCCCGGTGTCATCGTCGCGCTCAGCGCACCACCGCGACGGTGCATCGGGCGTAGGCGGAGACGTGCTGGCTGACCGAGCCGAGGACCAGTCCCGCGAATCCGCCGTGTCCGCGCTTCCCGACCACCAGCAGGTCGGCGCCGGCCGACTCCTCGATCAGCACCTTCGCCGGGCTGCCCTGCCGGACCACCGGCCGCACCACGACCGGCGGCTGTTCGCCGAGTTCCTCTTTGATCACCTGGAGCAGGTCGTCGGCGGTGCGCTGGCTCGGGTCCGGCACGTACCGCTCGGACACGCTGACGCTGCCGGCCGGCGGCAGCAGCGTGTGCTCCCACACGTTCAGCACGACGAGGTCGGCGCCGTGCTGCGCGGCCTCGGCGGCGGCCCAGGTCAGCGCCTTGCGGCTGCCGGGCGACCCGTCGACGCCGACCACGATGGTCCGCCACTCGCTCACCGTCGTCTCCCTTCCACGCCAAGCCGTGCTTCTCAGAGTGGTCGAGATCTTGCCGGGCCGCCATCCCCCCGGTTTCGCAGAAATCGGCGCTCGCCGTTACTTCGTGTTGCGGCTCCGTTACATCGGGCTTAGCTTCGCATCGATGGTCTGGCTCTGATCGCGTCGGCCGAAGGGGGTCTCGTGACCACCACCACGACTGCCGGAACCGCCCCGCTCGACTCCGGGCAGATCGAGCGAAAACCGCTGATGAGCGGCCCCGCCCTGCTGATGATGAACCTCGGCTTCTTCGGGGTGCAGTTCAGCTTCGGGCTCACCCAGTCCGCGGTGAACCCGCTCTTCCTGCTGATCGGCGCCACCCCCGACCAACTGCCGATCCTCAACCTCGCCGGCCCGGTCACCGGTTTGATCATCCAGCCGCTCATCGGCGCGATCAGCGACCGGACGTGGCATCCGCGCTGGGGCCGGCGGCGGCCGTTCATCACCGCCGGGGCGCTGCTGTGCGCGGCCATCCTGTTCCTGTTCCCGTTCGTCGGCATCCTGTGGCTCGCGGTGGTCTGCTTCTGGCTGCTCGACGCCGGCAACAACACCTCGATGGAGCCGTACCGGGCGTTCATCTCCGACCGGCTGCCGAAATCGCAACTGGCCCGCGGCTTCCTGACCCAGAGCATGTTCACCGGCGCCGGGGCGGTGCTGGCGAACCTGTCGCTGTTCATTCTGGAAAAGGTCGAGGCGCTCCAGGAGACGGCAGGAAACGGCGTGCCCTACTGGATGTACGTGTGCTTCATGATCGGGACGGTGTGCATTCTGCTGACCGTTCTCACCGCGATGGCGCGTACCAAGGAAATCGTTCCCTCGGACGAGGACATCGCGGAGATGAAGGCCGCGCCGAAGGGTCTGCACCACGCGGTCGGTGAGATCGCCGACGCCGTCCGGACGATGCCGGTCGCCATGCACAAGATCGGCGTGGTGTTCCTCTTCCAGTGGTACGCGATGTTCATCTACTGGCAGTTCGTGGCGGTCAGCCTCGGCGAGACGGTGTTCGGCGCCACGCCCGAGGAGGGCGGCCCGGCGTGGGCGGAGGCGATCGGCTGGAGCGGCCTGGAGAACGCCGCCTACAACTTCGTCACCATGGTGTCGGCGCTGTTCCTGGTCGGTTTCGCCCGGCGGATCGGCGCGAAACGGGTGCACGCGGTCGCGCTCGGCCTGGCCTCGGTCTCGCTGGTCTGGCTGTCGGGCATCGACGACCAGTACGTCGCCCTGATCCCGATGATCGGCCTGGGCGTCTTCTGGGCCAGCGCGGTCGGGGTGCCCTACCTGATGGTCGCCAGCATGGTGCCGGCCAAGCGCACCGGCGTCTACATGGGCATCCTGAACATGATGATCGTGGTGCCGATGCTGATCCAGACGATCACCTTCGGCTGGATCTTCGAGAACCTCCTCGACGGCCGGGGCAGCAACGCGATCATGCTGGCCGGGGTGCTGCTGGGCATCGGCGCGATCGCGATGCTGTGGGTGGACCCGCCCGACGAGGCCGACGAGTCGCCGATCGTGCCGCTCGGCAGCAAGCGCAGCATCACCGTCTACGACCGGGTCGTGGTCGGCTCCGACGGCACTCCCACCAGCCTGTACGCCGTGGACCGCGCCGCCGAGGTGGCCCAGGCCGCCCAGGCCCGCCTGGTCGTGGTCACCGCCTACCGCGAGGGCGCGCCCGCCGATGCCACCGCCGGCGCGCACCGGGATCTGCACGGCGTCGACGCCGCCCGGGAGGCCATGGAGAAGTCGGTCACCGGGCTCACCAAGGAGCGGGCGCGTTACATCGACCAGCGGCTGGTGGTCGGCGACCCGGCGCAGGCGCTGCTCGACGCGGTCGGCGCGGACCCGGCGAACCTGATCGTCGTCGGCAACCGAGGGCTGGGCGCCAGCCACGGCCAGTTGCTGGGTTCGGTGCCGGCCGGCGTGGTGAAGAACGCGATCTGCGACGTCCTGGTGGTGCAGACCTCGGCCCTGGACGAGCCGCCGGCACTGACCGCCGGCGAGTCGCTGTCAGCACAAGAGGCTCCCCGTCAAGAATGAATTCACCATGGAGAGATGGCATCCGGCCGAAAAGAGCAAGGGTATTGAGAGAACGGTCTCCGTGACTGGCCGTCCGGGATTTTCGGACCCTAGTGTTGCCGCCGAATACGACTCGGCGACCATTACGGGGATCCGCGAATGCACCGGAATGCTGTCCACGAGGAACAGGAGTTCCTCGACCTGGCCACCGCCCGCCGCGCCGAACTGGCCGATCTCCTGCGGGCCGAGCTGTCGCACGACGCCACCGACGCGCTGGAGCAGTCCCGGCTGAGGATGCTGCGCCGCCGGCACGAGGAACTGCTCCGAGCGAGTGAGGGGCTGGTCTTCGGCCGGCTCGACGGCGCCGACGGCTCCGTGCGGCACGTCGGCCGGGTCGGGCTGCGCGACGACGACGAGAGCGCCGAACCGCTGCTGCTGGACTGGCGCGCCCCCGCCGCCCGGCCGTTCTACACGGCGACGGCCGTCGACCGGCAGGGGCTGGCACGGCGGCGGCACATCCGTACCACCGGCTCGGTGGTGATCGGGGTCGACGACGAGCCGCTGGACGGCGCGGCGACCGCCGGCCTCGTCGGCGAGGGCGCTCTGCTCGCCGCCCTCGGCGAGCGGCGCACCGGCCACATGTCGACGGTGATCGCCACCCTGCAACGCGAGCAGGACGACATCATCCGCGCCGCGGCGACCGGTCCCCTGATCGTGCAGGGCGGCCCGGGCACCGGTAAGACGGTGGTGGCCCTGCATCGCGTCGCCTACCTGCTCTTCACCCACCAGCGGATGGCCGACCAGGCCGTTCTGGTCCTGGGTCCGTCGCCGCGCTTCCTGGATTACATCGGGCAGGTGCTGCCGGCGCTCGGTGAGACCGCGGTGGTGTCGGCGACCTGCGACACCCTGCTGCCGGGCGTGCGGGTGGGCCGGGAGGAGAGCCGCCGGCTCGCCGAGATCAAGGGCCGCGCCCTCTGGCAGCCGGCGCTCGAGCGGTACGTGACGTCGCTGCTGCCCGGCGCCGGTAAGCTGAAGCTGCGCTGGGACGGCGAGTTCCACGTCATCGCCGCGGCGACGGTGGCGCAGGCGCTGGCCTCGGCGGTGCGGGGGCGTTCGTACCATCGCGCCCGCACGGTCTTCGCCGAGCAGTTGCATCAGATCCTGGCGGCGGCCGTCGCCGAGCAGCGCGAGACGCTGCTGGAGCAGATGGAAGAGGGGTACGAGGACATCCTCGCCCGTTTCGGCAAGGCCTCGGAACCCGCTGACGGGCACGGCAGCGACGTCGACGGCGTGCTCTCCGAGGAGGAGGTCGAGGAACTCCGCGACCGCATCGCCGACAGTCCCGCCATCGCCCGGTTCGTCGAGGCCTGGTGGCCCACCCGCGATCCCCAGCAGGCGCTGCGTGACCTGCTGGCCGACCCGGCCCGGCTGGCCCGGTTCGCGCCGGAGCTGTCGCCGGAGGAGATCGCGGCCGTGACCGCCGAGCCCCCATCGTGGTCCTCCGGCGACATCCCCCTGCTCGACGCCGTCGCCGACCTGCTCGGCGAGGTCGCGGCCGGAACCGCGTCACCGCCGGGCGGGCCCGTCGCCGAACACGCCCGGCGGCAACGCGGATGGGTCTACGGCCACGTCGTCATCGACGAGGCGCAGGAGCTGTCCGAGATGCAGTGGCAGATGGTGCTGCGCCGCTGCCCCAGCCGGTCGATCACCGCCGTCGGCGACATCGACCAGGCCGAGGCGGCACACCGGCACACCAGCTGGGCACAGGCCGTCGAGGCGGCTCTCGGGGACCGCTGGACCGCCGCCGAACTGACTGTCTGCTATCGGACGCCGCGCGAGGTCATGGACCTCACCGGCCCCGTCCTGGCCAGGGCGGGCAGCCACAACACCCCACCGCGGGCGGTACGGTCGTCCGGCATCGCACCGTGGCGGCTCACCGTCACCGTTGACGAGTTGGCCGGCGCCGCGGCAGAGGCCGTTCACGAACTGCGGCGCCGCTGGGAGGGCGGCACCGTGGGCGTCGTCGCCCCCGCTGCCCGTGTCGAGGAACTCCAGGCGGTGCTGACCGGTGTGCCGGTGCTGACCGCGACGCAGGCCAAGGGCCTGGAGTGGGATGCGACGCTGCTCATCGACCCGGACGGCATCGCCGCCGAACCGCGGGGCTGGAACGGGCTTTACGTCGCGCTCACCCGATGCACCCAGGAACTCGGCCGGCTCGTGCCGACCGGTTGATCAGTGGTCAGTTGGGGTTGCGGGGCGGCCTGCGGGTCGTGACCGTGCGACGTCGCTGGACCTGTGGTGGCGCGGTTTCCGGGTTGTCGAAGGCGCCGGGGCTGGAGAACACCACCGGCGGCACGGCCGCGCGCACGGCGGCATCGGACGTCGGGGATGAACGCTCGGGATCCGGGTTTTCCATGCACACACGCTAGCATCGAACGGTTGTTCTACGGGTCTCGCCCGACCGGACCAGGCTCCGGACCGCGCCTGATCCGCGTGCGGCGGCCGGTGGCCCGACAGCCGGTCAGCGGCGGGCGAGCCGCCGTGACCCCGGCGCCCCGGCGCCGTAAGGCAGGCCGTAATGGGCGAACACGGCGGGCTCGTCGACGGCCGCGAGTTCGCCGTCGAGGTCGATGCTGGGCGCCTCGCCGACCAGCTTCTTGTCGTACCGGACCCGGACCGCCTTGGGGGTGACGGTCGCCCCGGCGAGCGGCACGAAGACCAGCCGGTGCCGGCCGATGAAACCGACCCGCACGGTGGCGAACACCGGTTCGTCGTTGACCGTGTCGACGTACACCGCCTCCAGGTCGCCGATCTTGCCGCCGTCGGGGTCGATGACGTTCTCGCCACGCCAGTCACGCAGGTTCTCAGCCGGGAACATGTCATCGCCTTGCCCGGCAGGGATCGTTCGAAACGCGGTGGTTGACCGGTCAGCACACCGGGCATGCCCCACACATCAACGTAGGGAGCCCCTCATGCGCGCACTTCTGGTAACCCTCGGCGTCGTCGCCGTCGTGCTCATCGTCCTCGGCCTGGTGGTCAAGGCGGTCAAGTGGCTGATCATTATCGGCCTCATCGCTCTGGCCGCCTCGCTCGTGCTGGGTGTCGTCAAGGGACGCCGGTCGCTGCGGTAGGCGACGCCGCCGCCCCCGGCGGGAGGTTCCACCGCGAGGTCGGGGTTGCCGCACCGGCCGCCGGGGTAGCCGGAGGCCGTGTCAGCAGACCAGGAAGACCTCGACCGGCTCGACCGGGAGGACGAGGAGGAACGCGATCTCGTCCGCCCGCCCGACGTCAACCAGGAGTCGAACCGCTCCGCCACCCGGCTGGAACTCTTCTTCGACCTGGCGTTCGTGCTGTTCGTCGCCGGGTGCGCGGACGTGCTGTCGAAGAACGAGACGGTCACCGGCGGGCTGAAGTTCGCCGCGGTGCTCGCCGTCGGGTGGTGGGCGTGGGCCAGCACCACGCTGTACGCGAACCGGTTCGACACCGACGACGCGATCTTCCGGCTGCTCACCCTCACCGGCATGGGCGGCGTGATCGTGATGGCGGCGTCGGCCGACCAGGTCACCGGCCCGGCCGGGAAGTGGTTCGCGCTGGGCTACGTCACGCTGCGGATCGTCCTGATCCTGGGCTACCTGCGGGTCTGGCGGAACCTGCCGGACACCCGGGCGGGGGTCCGGCCGTACCTGATCGGCCACACCGCGGGCGCGGTGTTGTGGCTGGCCTCGCTGACGGTGGAGGGGCCCGGCCGCTACGCCCTGTGGGCCGCCGGCGTCCTGGTGGACCTGCTCGGCCCCACCCTGGCCGCCCGGGTGCCGGACGCCCCGCCGCTGCACATGGAGCACCTGCCGGAGCGGTTCGGCCTGTTCGTGATCCTGCTGCTCGGCGAGGCGGTCGCCGGCACCGTGCACGGGCTGCACGACGGCGCGTGGTCGGCCGGTGTCGTGACCACGGCGCTCCCCGCGTTCCTGCTCGCCGCCGCCCTCTGGTGGTCCTACTTCGACCTCTCCGGCGGAGCGGCGAAACGCCGTCTGGTCCAGGAGGGCGGGGAACACACCCGCCAGGGCGTGCACGACTTCTACGTGTACGCCCACCTGCCGGTCGCGATCAGTCTCGCCGCCGTGGCGGTCGGCCTGGAGCATGCCATCGCGCACGGCTCGGACGGTCACCTCAGCCCCGGCACCCGGGGGGTGCTCGGCGCGGGCCTGGCGGGCTATCTGCTCAGCGCGGCCGTGATCCAGAGCGTGCTGACCCACCGGTACCGGGCCGCACTGATCTGGCCGGGGCTCGGCGTCCCCGCGATCATCGTGATCATGGTGCTGGACCTGGCGGCGCCGGTGCTGGTCGGGCTCTGCGCGGCGGTCGTGATCGCCGGCGTCGTGACCGGCATCCGCCAGCACCGGCACGGCGAGATCCGGGTCGCGAAGGTGTGACGCATGATGATCCGTCGGGCGGGGTAGGTGTCGCCGTGTGACCCACATCGACGATCTCGGGCGGCGCACCGCGTCGGCCATGCGCGACACCGCGGACCAGTTGGAGACGGTCGAGGCCCGGCTGCACCAGAGCGCGGAGGAGTCGCCCGACCCCGAGACCGGGGCCCGGCTGCACGAGCTGGGCGATGAGGTCACCGCCCAGGCGAAGGACGTGGAGCGGCGCGCCGGGCTCCTGGCCGAGCCGGAGGCGCCGCAGCGGCCGGATCCCGCCTGAGCCCGGGTTTCGGCCGGTGCCGTGCGGGCATCCCCGACCGCATGACCGTCGATGATCAGGAGCAGGGCGCCAGCGTGGTCGTGTACGAGAACGGCCCTCTACTGCTGCGCGGCAGCTTCACGTTGCGGACGCCGGACGGCGAGACGATCGACCCGGGCCGCACCACGGTGGCGTTGTGCCGCTGCGGACGATCGGCGATCAAACCCTTCTGCGACGGTACGCACAAGGCCGTCAAGTTCCGGGCGGGAGTGGACCGGGAGACGCCCGCGCCCCGCTCGGCCGACGCCGGGCAGGAGGCCGTCCCCCACCCGAAGTCGACGTGATCCCGCGCACGGGAGCACGATGGCGTCCGTGACGCATCCCGGGGAACCGCACACCGACGACCTGTCCGGACTGCTGAACCGGCTCCGGGCCGGCGTGCTGGGCGCCAACGACGGCATCGTCTCGACGGCGGGCCTGGTCGTCGGGGTGGCCGGCACCACCCTGGCCACCGGCCCGATCGCCACCGCCGGAGTCGCCGGCATGGTGGCCGGCGCGGTGTCCATGGCGCTGGGCGAGTACGTCTCGGTGAGCAGCCAGCGTGACACCGAACGGGCGCTGCTGGCCACCGAGCGCACCGAGCTGGCCGACTTCCCCGATCAGGAACTCGACGAGCTGACCGCGTTGTACGTGGCCAAGGGTCTGACCCCGGCGACCGCCCGCCGGGTGGCCGAGGAGCTGACGGCGAAGGACGCGTTCGCCGCCCACGCGGACGCCGAGCTGCACATCGACCCGGAGGCGCTGGCCAGCCCGTGGCAGGCCGCCGGCGCCTCGGCGGCCGCGTTCACCCTCGGATCGCTGCTGCCGCTGACCGCGATCCTGCTGCCGCCCCCGCATCTGCGGGTGGCCGTCACGTTCGCGGTGGTCGTTCTCGCCCTGGCCGTGACCGGCGCGGTCAGCGCGCGGCTCGGGCGCTCGCCGGCCGGGCGTGCGGTCGCCCGCCTGGTGGGCGGCGGCGCGGTGGCGATGGCCGTCACCTTCGGCCTCGGGCGGCTGGTCGGCGCCGCCGTGGGCTGAGCGACGCCCATCACATTCCCACTAAATCGGCCGTTTCGGTTCAGCACTGGCAATAACTTGGCGAACGGATACCGGGTCGACATTCGGCCTTCCGTTCCTGAGAGAGAAAGCCACGCCTTGCCCCAGCTGCTCGTCGCCTCCGTCAACCCGATCACCGTCGTCGCCACGGGCCTCGCGCTCTGCGCGCTGGCCGCGACGCTGCTGAGCCGCAAGGTCCGGCCCGCCGTGGAGGCCGCCTTCCGGGCGGTCGTCGCCCGGCTGCGGCCGCACCTCCCGGCCCCGCTGCGCCGGGTGGCACGCCGTTATCGCGACCGGGTCGAGCCGGCCACCGCCCGGTCGGTGGTTATCACCGGGATCGCCGCCGGGATCGCCTGGTCGGCGGCCGAGACGCTGCACCTGTCCGGCTCGATCATCGCGGCGATCTCCGCGACCCTGTCGGTGCAGCTGAGCTCGCACGCCTCGATGCGGGAGGGCGCGCAGCGCCTGGTCGGCACCCTCGCCGGGCTGGCTCTCACGGTCGTCGCGTGGGGCGCGTTCGGCCTGAACCCGCTGTCCATCGCGATGATCGCGGGCTGCGGCCTGGCCGCCGGCCGGCTGCTGCGCCTCGGGGACGCCGCCGTGACGGTCCCGGCGACCTCGCTCGGCATCATCGTCGCCGGCAGCGCCGTCACCGAAGCCTTCGTGTGGGAGCGCATCGCGGCGACCGCCCTCGGCATCGTCGTCGGCGCGATCCTGTCGCCGCTGGTCGGCGGGATGACGCCGCTGGAGCGGGCCCGGGTCCGGCTGGCGGACCTGTCCGGCGAGATCGCCCGCCTGCTCGGCCACCTCGGCGCCGGGGTGTGCGGCGGTTACACCCGCGACCAGGCCGCCGAGTGGCTGGCCCGGTCCCGCGAACTCGGCGAGAACCTGGAGGACGCGGTCACCGCGGTCGACGACCTGACCCGGCAGGCCCGGTGGTCGCTGACGACCCCGCTCACCCGGGTGACGCCGATGCACCAGACCCTGCGCGCCCTCGAGCACGGTGTGCACCAGGTCAACTCGGTGGCCCGGTCGATGTTCGACGCCACCGCGACCCCGCAGGCGGCCGGCGTGCCGCGGCAGATCGGCCAGGTCCTCTCCAAGGCGGCGGAGGCGTTCGCCGCGCACGCCACGCTGGTCGCCGACCATCACGCCGACTCCACCCGGGACGCCAGCAACCTGCACGAGCTGCTCGACGGTCTGCGCGAGGCCCGGCAGCGGACTCTGCGCAAGGTCCGCACCGAGGTCGACGACACCGGTGTGCTGGTGCTCACCGGCTCGATCATCACCGACATCGACCGGATGGCCGGCTCCCTGGAACGCTCCGCGCCCGCGCTGACCGTCGGCGTGCGCGAGCCCGGCCCCGGCATTCCCGCGGTCTCCGAGATCCTGCCCGCCGTGCGTCTCATCTGGGAGAAGAAGGTGACCGCCCGCACCGGCCGCTGACGCTCGCGCCACTCTTCGCGTTCACTGCGTGACGACTCCAACACGGAGAGCACTGTCGCGCATCGATCGCGACCGATAGGCTCCTCGACATCGAGATCAGTAGATGTCAATGGGGGGCCCAGGCATTGAACATTTTCAGTAGGACCAGTCTCCGGCGCGCGGTGACGGTGGCCGCGATCGGCGCCACCGTCACCGCACTCGCGACACCCGGCGCGAACGCGAAAGCACCCGACGATCCCACCGCCCGCGCATACTCTCAGATCGCCGCGCTCCAGCAGCTCAAGCAGTCGTTGACCCCGGCCGAGCGCAAGCTCGACAGCCGGCTCGCCGTCGAACTGCGCAAGCGCGGCGGCCAGGTCGCGGCGAACACCCTGCCGCAACTCGGCACCGGCGTCGAGGTGTCCAAGTCGGGCACCACCGAGGTCGAGGTGCACGCCGAGAAGGTCGGCGACGAGCTGATCTCCCGGCTTCGCGCGATCGGCGCGGGGATCCGCTTCCCGTCGGCGGCGACCGGAACCGTCCTCGTCGAGGCGCCGCTCACCGCCCTGCCGGAGATCGCCGGCTGGAAGGACGTGACCAGCGTCAACCTCAAACACGGCCTGATCAGCGCCCGGCAGACCGACCCGAACGCCAAGAAGACGGACGAGTCGAAACAGACGAAGGCGGCCCGCATCGAGACCGCCGTCCGCGCGGCCCAGGCCGCACCGAAGGTCGCCGCCGCCCCGCAGGGAGCGGTGGTCTCCGAGGGCGACCGTACGCACGCCGCCGACACCGCCCGCACCAGGTACAAGGTGACCGGAACCGGCGTCAAGGTCTGCGCGCTGTCCGACGGCGTGGACTCGCTCGCCGCCTCCAAGGCGTCCGGCGACCTGCCGGCCGACCTCGACGTGCTGCCCGGCCAGGAGGGCTCCGGCGACGAGGGCACCGCGATGCTGGAGATCATCCACGACCTGGTGCCGAACGCGAAGCTCGGCTTCGCGACCGCGTTCACCAGCGAGGCCAGTTTCGCCGACAACATCCGCGCGCTGCGCTTCACCGCCGGCTGCGACATCATCGTCGACGACGTCGTCTACTACCACGAGAGCCCCTTCCAGGACGGGCTTCCGGCGCGGGCGGTCAACGACGTCACCGCCGACGGGGCCTACTACTTCAGTTCCGCCGGCAACGAGGGCAACACCCTCGACGGGACCTCCGGCAACTGGGAGGGCGACTTCGCCGACTCGGGCCGCGGGATCGGCAAGTTCGCCGGCGCCGCGCACGACTTCGACCCGGGCACGGGCGTGCAGGAGTTCAACCCGCTGTCGCCGAACAGCGCCGGCCAGGTCACCACACTGTGGTGGGCGGACGCGCTGGAGGCCTCGGCCAACGACTACGACCTGTACGTGCTGAACTCGCTCGGCAACGTCACGTCGTTCTCGCAGGACGTGCAGAACGGTGACGACGATCCGTTCGAGATCCTCCGGACCGGCGCCGGTGCCGGGCAGCGGCTCGCCGTCGTCAAGTTCTCCGGCGAGGCACGGTACTTCCAGCTCAGCGCGTTCCGCGGCCGTTTCGCCGACTCCACCGACGGGCTCAAGGGCTTCTCCACTCCGGGCGTGACCCGCGGGCACAACTCGGCCGTCGGCGCGTTCTCGGTCGCCGCGACCCCGGCGAAGGACCCGCTGCCGTTCGCCCTGGAGACCGGTGACCCGGCGAACCCGGCCGGGCCGTACCCGAACGTGCACACCCGCCAGTCGAAACCGGAACGGTTCACCTCCGACGGGCCACGCCGTGTCTTCTTCAACGCCGACGGCACCCCGATCACGCCGGGCGACTTCACCTCGACCGGCGGCGCCGTGCGGGCCAAGCCGCAGATCACCGCCGCGGACGGCGTGGCGACCTCGGTCGCCGACTTCGCGCCGTTCTTCGGCACCTCGGCGGCGGCGCCGCACGCCGCCGCGATCGCCGCGCTGGCGCTGTCCGGCAACCCGGGCCTCAGCAACGACGAGATCCGGACGGCGTTGCAGGGCACCGCCCTCGACCTCGCCCCGGCCGGCTCCGACAACCGCACCGGGCACGGCGTCATCCGCGCCGACCTGCTGCTGCGCAACACCGGGGCGACACCCCAGCCGCTGGTACGGGCGGGCACCCCCACGGTCACCCCGACCACCGGCGACGGCGACGCCTTCCTCGAGCCCGGCGAGCAGGCGAAGGTCACCGTTCCGGCGGAGAACATCGGCGACGGCACGGCCACCGGCGTCAACGTGGTGCTCGACCCGGACCACCCGGGAGCCACGGTCACCCCGCGTGCCCGGTCCTACGGCAACCTCGCCGCGGGCGCGTCCAAGTCGCGGGACTACACCGTCAAGCTGGCCGCCGACTACCCGCTCGGCCGGCCGGTCACGCTGAAGGCACGGGTCACGTTCGCCGGCACCCTCTCCCCCACCACCGGCAGCCTGCTGGTGGCGACCGGGCAGCCGTCGGCCACGGTCCGGGACTTCGCCTACACCGGCGCGCCCGTGCCGATCCCGGACAACGACCCGACCGGCGCCTCGGTCACGGTCGACGTCAGCGGCGTCGGCTTCGCCTCCGGGATCACCTTCTCCATCGACGGTACGGCCTGCTCCACCGACACCGCGTCGGCGACGGTGGGCCTCGACCACACCTGGGTCGGTGACCTGGTCGCCACGCTGACCGGGCCGGGTGGCCGCACGGCGACCCTGTTCGCCCGCGACGGCGCCGGCGGCAACAACCTGTGCCAGGTCGTGTTCGACGACGCGGCCACCACGGCGTTCGCGTCGGTGACGTCGAGCAACGCGCCGTACACCGGCACCTGGCGGCCGGACGACCCGCTGGCGCCGTTCCGGGCCTCCTCGGCCGACGGCACGTGGACGTTCACCGTCGCCGACCGGGCGGGTAGCGACACCGGTTCGATCCGGGCGTTCTCGCTGCACGTCACCGGTTTCGAGCCGGCGTGACCGATGCCGTCCGGGCGCGTCCACGGCGCGCCCGGACGGCATCCACACCCAGCAGGGCCGGACAGCGTCTCAGCCATCACCCAGCAGGGCCGGACAGCGTCTCAGCCATCACCCAGCAGGGCCCGGGCGACGGCGCGGCCGGAGAGCCAGGCGGTCTGGACGCGAGGACGGCCGAAAGCGTCGCCGCAGAGCCAGACGCGGCCGTCGACGGCGTAGGGCGCGTCGGTGGGTTCGGATCGGGCATAGGTCCAGCGGTGCACCCGCGCCTCGGGCTCGGCGCGGAGACCGAGCAACTCGCCGACGGCCCCGGCGAGAATCGGCCCGGCCGTCTCCGGGTCCTCCAGATGCCGGGCGGCCAGCGCGGCGGTGGAATGGGCGACCAGCACCGGAGCGCCGTCGCCGCGGCGGTCGCCGTCGTCGCAGACGGTGGCGAGGGTGGGATGGTCGTTGACGAAGGCGCCGTGCAACTCGCCCCACTCGTGGGACGGATAGGTGAGGACGGCGGTGATCACCGACTGCCAGATCTGCGCGGTCGCCGCCGCGACGATCGCGGGTGGCGGGGCCAGGCGCAGAGCCTGCGGGCCGGGCATGGCGAGCACGACGACATCCGCGTCCCCGGGCACCGCGTCGAGCGGGGCCGACAGCCGCACGTCGAGCCCGTCGGTGAGGTCGGCGGCCAGAGACCGCAGCCCACCGGGCGCCGCCCATCGCATCGGCCCGGCCGTCTCCGCGCCGCCGGGATAGACCCGGAACGTGTCGGTCCACGGCCGGGCCAGCCCGCGTGACTCCCAGGACGTGACCTGCGCGGTGAAGTCCGGGTCGTCGGCGACGAGGTAGGCGGCGCCGATGTCCGCGTAGCGGCCGTCATAGCGTTTGCTGGCCAGCCTGCCGCCAGGCACCCGGCCCCGCTCGACGACGCGCACCCGGGCGCCGCCGGCAGCCAGCGCGCGTGCACACGACAGCCCGGCGATCCCGGCCCCCACCACGACAACGTCCACGACGGCGAACACTACCCAGAATCCCGGCGCGAATCCCGGGGAGCCGGGATGCCTCAGAACTCCCGGGCCACGTCGTCGCCGGACATGGCGTCGACGAGGTACACCTGCGTGCCCGCGCCGGGATCGCGCGCCTGGAGTGTGTGGAACATCGGCGAGAACGGGCCGCCGAGATCGACGACGGTCGCGCCCGCACCCCGCACCGCGCGTTCGAGGCGCGCCGGGGCGGTCAGGTCGATCCGGGTGACGACGGCCGGGGCGACCCACACCGGGATGCCGCTGAGCATTCCCGACAACTGCAGGTGGAAGTGGCCGCAGAGCACCGCGTGCACATCGCTGCCGGCCAGCGCCTCGGCGAGCCGGCCGGCGTTTCGCAGGTTGACCGTCGGCATCAGCTCCGACGACGCGAGCGCGATCGGCGGGTGGTGCAGGACCACGAGGGATCCGGCGGCCGCCGGCCGGGACAGCAGCGACCGCAGCCAGACCAACTGCGCGTCGCTGACGGCGCCGTGCACGGCGCCGGGGACGAGGCTGTCCAGCGTGATGACCCGCAGGCCGTTCACCTCGCTGACGGCCGCCCGTTCGTCGCCCACGTCGTCGGCCGGCCGGCCTACGTCGTCGCCGCCGGGCCCGAGGTGCCCGGTCCCGAGGACCGCGGCGAAGGCATCGCGGGAGTCGTGATTGCCGGTGCAGTAGATGTGCGGGATGCCCCGCTCCCGCGCGAACGAGCCGATCTGCCGCAGGACGGCGGCGCAGCCTTCGGCGGAGCCGTCGTCGGCGAGGTCTCCGCTGACCACGACAGCGTCGATTCCCGGAACGAATCGCAGGTCATGCAGCATGCGTTCGAGCGCGGCCGCGGCGGCGGCGTCCGCACCGGCGCCGGGCCGGGTCAGGTGCGGATCGGACAGGTGCAGGATGCGGTGCCGTTTCGTGTCGGTCATGCGCACACTCCTCATCACGAAGATGAGGAGCACCCAGGCGGTCGATGCTCCGAACTCACTCCCCGGTGGTGGTCCACCCGCGCCAGTCGTGTCGGCCCAGGCTAGATCGATGCGCCTCCGGCGGCAAGAAGGCTCACGTCCTCTCCGAGGCCGGGGCGGAGACGGGCCGTGGATCACGCGGGCTCATAGTCGAACCAGTCGAAGCGGACCGTGCCCTCGCTGGCGAACATGCCGATGACCCGGCCGGTGAATCCGCCGGCCACCTCGGTGGACAGATAGCGGCCGTCCAGCTCGGTCAGCACCTCGAAGTGGCCGTCCTCGGCCTCGACGCCGAGACGCAGCACGTCCGGCTCCTGGCAGGGATGGCCGTCGCCGGGCGCGGCGGCCCGCACGTCGATGCGCAACCGGACCGGACCGTCGGGCACCGGCCAGGCGGGCATGGTGTGCCGCACCGAGCCGAGACGCGCGGTCACCCGTACCCCGCCGTCTCCGGTCTGCAGTTCGTAATGGTGGCTCTCGTCGAGCCGGACGGCGAGGCCGCCGCGGCCGGAGGAACTGTCGACCAGCGTGCGGACGCGGCAGGACGGGTGCTGCTGGCGGCGCCCGACGAAGGTGACCGACGGGTCGTCGAGGGAACGGTCACGGGCGTGCAGGGTGAGCCACCCGGGGCGGTCGGTGGTGGACCAGCAACTGTCGGGACGAGAACGCGGCGACACCCATCGCGGATGCAGAGCGGGCTCGTCGAAGTCGTCCCGGCCGTCGACGGGAACCGGTGGGCCGGACGGCCAGGACGCCGTCATGACCGGTTCCACGGCACCGACGACCGGCCAGCCGTCGTGCCAGGTCACCGGGGCGAGGAAGGTCTCGCGGCCCAGCACGTGCCAGCCCGGGGTGCCGCCGCCGGGCCGTACGCCGAGGAGAACCATCCACCAGGAGTCGTCGGGCGCCCTCACGAGATCGGCGTGGCCGGTGTTCTGGATCGGGTGGTCGCGGCCGCGGTGGCTGAGGATCGGGTTGGCGGGGCAGGGCTCGAACGGCCCGTCCGGCGCGGGACCGCGGGCGATCGACACGGCGTGGGCGCGCTCGGTGCCGCCCTCGGCGATCATCAGGTACCAGTACTCGCCGATCCGGTAGAGGTGCGGGGCCTCGGGCGCCTGCGCGCCCGGCGTGCCGGACCACAGTTTCCGCGGCCGCGTCAGGACCCGCCCGGTGACCGGGTCGATGCGGATCTGGGAGATGCCGGCGTACGTACACCAGCAGTTGCCCTGGTCGTCCCAGACCAGATCGGGGTCGATGCCGACGCCGGGCACCCGGATCGGGTCGGACCAGGGGCCGGCGATGTCGACCGACGTGACGATCATGGCGCCCCCGCCGGGCGCGACGTTCGTGGTGATCAGCCAGAACCGTCCGTCGTGGTGGCGCAGCGTCGGCGCGTAGACGCCACCGGACGAGCGCGTCGAGGGCGGCAGGGCGAGCTGGCCGGGGCGGTCGAGGGCGTTGCCGATCTGTTCCCAGTTCACCAGGTCGCGGCTGTGGAAGATCGGCACGCCGGGGAAGTACTCGAAGCTGGAGCAGGCCAGGTAATAGTCGTCGCCCACCCGGCAGACGCTCGGGTCCGGATGCATGCCGGCGATCACCGGATTGGTGAAGCTGTGGCTGCCGACCACGGTCATTCCGGCACCCTCTCGCCGCGGGAACGTTGGGAGGCCGCCCGGCCCGACAAGATTCAACCACGGCTGTCGATGTCAGGCCATGCTTTGCCACCGGCCGCCGAAAGAAGGTGGGGCCACCACCAGCTCGGTGGCCGGATCATGGTCGATCCCGGCAGGACCGCCGGGACCGGCGACGATCAGGGTGGCCCGGGCCCACGGCTGTTCCCGCGCCAGGAACGGCACCTCCTCCAGCAGCCAGTTCGCCACATGCTCGCGCTGCTCGACGGAGTCACCGTCGCGGGCGGCCAGCAGGCGCTCCCGCTCATCGAGGTCACCCTGCATCCACACCGAGGCGTCCAGCCACGGGGCCAGCTCGTCGCGGATGATCCCGGTGCCCTCGACCCAGACGAAGTCGGCGCCGGCCGGCACGATGATGGATCCGGGCCGGCCGTGCGCGGCCCAGGCCTCCGGGCGATGGTCCACGGCCTCACCCCGGTGCAGGGGCCGCAGGATGTTCCCGGCGAGCGTGGCGCCCCAGTCGAAGAAGGCGTGGTTCCAGGCGACGTCGTCGGTGTGCACGGTGGCGGACCGGGGCACCGCCTCGCACAGCCGCGCGACCAGGGTCGTCTTGCCGGCGCCGCCGCGGCCGTCGACCGCGACCACCCGGGGACGCCCGCTGACGCCCGGCGACGCGTCGCGCAGCCGCCGGACCACGTCGGCCACCGTCACCACCTGCCAGCCGGCGGCCTCGGGCTCACCCGGATGCAGACGCATCGGCAACCTGCCTCGGTAGGGGTCGGGACACGGGGCCGGGACATCCGGCGGGCCGTCGGTCCCCGCGATCCTATCGGCGTCACGGCCGCGCTCGAAGGGAAGGTTTCCGAGCGCGACGACGGGCGTGACTTCGATGCTCGCCGATGAAGGCGGATGCGTGCCGATGACGGCGCCGCCGTCCGGGGACCCGGGAGCGTGACAGTCTTGTTTGGCGGGAGCGGTCGCGGGCAACACCAGAACCGGTAAGGGACGTCACGGTGGGTGCGCCGGCCTGGAAGGACGGTCATCCACGACACGGACTTTCACATGTGGGCTCGATGACGTGATCGGAGAAGTGTTGATGGGAATGCTCAAGCTGGCCGCTGGTGTAGCCGTCGGATATGTGCTCGGTAGCCGGGCGGGCCGGGAGAAGTACGAGAACATCGCGGCCACCGCGCGCAAGGTCGGCTCGCACCCCACCGTCGTGCAGGCGCAGGAGAAGGTGAAGGGTTTCATCGGCACGGGTGGCTCGGTGAGCGGCTCCACGAGCGGCGCGGCGATCGGCTCCTCAAGCGGCTCGTCGGGCGGCTCGGTGAGCGGCTCGTCCGGCAGCTCCACGACTAGCTCCACGAGTGGCTCCACGAGTGGCTCCACGAGTGGCTCCACGAGTGGCTCGGTGGGCAGCTCCGCCGGTGGCTCGACGGCCGGCAAGGTGAGCACGCCTGCCACGACCTCGTCGCCCACTCCCGGCGTGACCACGGGCCGGCGGCCGTCGCCCAGCAAGACCGGCACCGACTCCTCGCTGTAGGGCATATGTGAGCACGAGGCCCGGGTGCGTTCGGCACCCGGGCCTCGTAGCCGTTTGACCTTCGCCCGGGGTGAAGGTTGAGACTGAGGTCGTGGACGACCTACTGCCGATCGGCGTGTTCTCCCGCGCGACGCTGATCTCGGCGAACACGTTGCGGGCCTATCACGAGTCCGGCCTTCTCGAACCGGCCGTGGTGGACCCGCGGACCGGATACCGCGGCTACCGTGCCGCCCAGTTCGGCGACGCCGCGGTGATCCGCGACCTGCGTTCCCTGGACGTGCCGCTGGCCGGCATCCGGGAGGTCCTCGCCGCCCGCGACCCCGCGGTCACCCGCCGGGTCCTGGCCGAACACCGCGAACGGACCCTCGCGCAGCAGGCCCGGATGGAACAGATCCTGCGGGTGACCGGTGAACTGCTCGACGAGCCGGCGGCGATCACCCCCACCGTCGTGACCGAGCGGACCATCGCGCCGGTCACCGCCTTCACCCTCACCCGAGAGGTCCGCGAGGACCAGTTCGCCGACTTCCTCGACGAGGCGTACGCCCTGCTGGAAGCCTCAGCCGGAGCGGTCCACGGCCCGTCCGGCGCCCTGTTCCCGGCGGAGTACCACGACGAGGCCGTCCCCGTCACCGCGTACGTCCCCGCGGAGCACGGCCCCGACCGGCTGCCCGGCGGCCGGTTCGCCGTCGCCGAGTTCACCGGCCCCTACCACGGCATGTCGGCCGGCTACCGGGCGCTCGGCGCCTGGCTCGCCGGCACCGACCTCGCCATCACCGGGCGCGTCCGGGAGAGCTACCTGCTCGGGCCGGGCGACGTGGCGTCCGAGAACGAGTACCGCACCGAGATCTGCTGGCCCCTCACCGCCCTGGAGAACTGATGCTCACCATCGAACACATCACCTTCGACTGCGCCGACGCCGCCGCGCTGGCCGGCTTCTGGTCGCAAGCCCTGGGACGCCCGGTCGACGAGGGCGCCTGCGAGTACCACGCGACCATCGGCGAAGGCGGGCCCGGACCCGTGTTGATGTTCCTGCAGGTCGGTGAGGACAAGACGGCCAAGAACCGCTGCCACCTCGACCTCACCGCCGACGACCGCGACACCGAGGTCACCCGCCTGGTAGAGCTCGGCGCCGTCGTCCGGTCCGAGCACCAGGAGCACGGAATCCACTGGATCGTCCTGCGGGATCCCTCCGGCAACGAGTTCTGCGTCGCCTGACCGCGCCTCCCGCACGGCGGCCGGCGGCGCGGTCAGGCGCGGGTGCGGTCAGGCGCGGGTGCGGTCCGGGCTCGGGCCGGCGACCTGCCCGCCGAGCCACTCGGTGAACCGCTGCCGGCCCAGCGCCGCTTCCCCGGTGGGCAGCAGGGCGCCGGTCGCGACGGCGCGCGCCGTCGCCCCGGGCAGCCGTACCGGCAGCACGAGCCTTCGCATGCGCCGGGCGCGCACGACGGCCCGTGCCATGGCGGTGACCTCGAGGCGCTCCGGGCCGGCCATATCGATCACCGCGCCGCGCGGCTCGGCGACCGCCAGCCGGACCAGTTCGCCGGCGACCTCGATGGCCGCGACCGGCTGGCTGAGCATTCGGGGCAGCGGCACGACCGGTCCCGGCACCCGGTCCAGCAGCTGGCCGGCGAATTCGAAGAACTGGGTGGCGCGCAGGACCGTCCATGGCGTCCCGCCCGCGCGAACCAGCTCTTCCTGCCGTCGTTTGCCCTGGTAGTAGCCGTAGTTCACCCGCTCGACGCCGACGATCGACAGCACCACGTGGTGGCGCACCCCGGCCCGCCGGCCGGCGGCCGACAGGTGCCCGGTGCTCGCCTCGAAGAACCTCACGGACTTCGTACGGCTGGTCGTGATCACGTTGGTCGCGTCGATCACGGCCTGTACGTCCCGCAATGCGCTGTCGAGCCCTTCACCGGTGGTCAGGTCGACCCCGGCCGAACGGGCGATCACCACGACGTCGTGTCCGGCGGCCCGGGCGGCCTCGACCGCCATCCGCCCGACGAGGCCGGTGCCACCGGCAACCGCGATCCGCATCACCGCACCTCCGCTTCCGTACGCCCGCGAGTCGACCAGGGCGCCCCGCCGGGTATCAGCAGCAGGGCGGCGAGCAGCACCGATCCACCCAGGGCGACCATCATCGCGATCCGGTCGATCGTCGGGAACATCTCCAGGTGCAGGCTGTGGAAGGCGAGGTGCCCGGCGCCGAAGACGAGCCACGCCAGCCCGGTCACCCGCACCAGCTCGCCGGAGGGCCGCGCCGCCGCCCAGGCGGTCAGCACGAACAGGGCCAGATAGAGGCCCCCGACGTCGCGCACCAGGTGCTCGTTGTACGGACCGAGCCCGCTGACCCACGCCCGTCCCGGCAACGGGAAATCGGAATAGAACGACGCCGGGGCCACGGCCGCCCACCCGCCGACCACGAGGGCGGAGGCGGCCAGCACCGCCGCCATGCCCTGTTTGCTGATCACACTCATACCGAACAGACGAGGCGGCCGACCGCGGTGTGACAGCGATCCACGTCACCCCAAGGGTGGATTCGCGGGGGAAGCAGGCATACCGCCTCCCTGTAGTTCGAATCCGAATTACCTTGGGCGTGGGTGGAAACACCATCGCGTACCTCCGTTCACCACAGCCCGAGGGAAGAACCATGAAGATCGCAGTGTTCGGCGCCGGCCACGTCGGATCCGCTCTCGCCGCCCGGCTCGTCGAGCGGGAACACCACGTCACGCTCGTCGCCAGCGATCCCGGCTCACCCCGGCTCGCCGCCGCCGCGGCGGCTTCGGGCGCGGAGATCGGCACCGCCGTCGACGCCGCCACCGTCGCGGACCACGTCGTGCTCGCGGTGCCGTTCGCCGCGATCGACGACCTGCTCACCGACGAGGTCCGCGACGCGCTCGCCGGCAAGGTCGTGATCGACGCGACGAACCCGCTCGCCCCGGACTTCATGTCGCTCACCGTCGGCCACACCACCTCCGGCGGTGAGCGGGTGGCCGAGCGACTGCCCCGGTCGCACGTCGTCAAGGCGTTCAACACGATCTTCGCCGCCACGCTCGGCACGCCCACCCTCGGCGGCGCCGCACAGCTGCTGCCGGTCGCCGGCGACGACCCGGACGCCAAGCGGGCCGTCATCGACCTCGGCATCCAGCTCGGCTTCGACGCCATCGACGCCGGCCCGCTGTCCAACGCCCGCTACCTGGAGCCGGCCGTCGTACTGCTCCTGCAGCTCGCGTACCGCCAGGGCCTCGGCACGAACATCGGTCTGCACCTCACGCGGGTGTGATCGCCACACACCCGCGACGATCACACGTCTCGCCGCCGGCCGGCGGCGAGACACGCGTCGTCAGCTGGTGAGGTGTTTCTCCAGGTCGTCGAGGATCTTGCCGGCGGCCGTCACTCCGATGCCGAGCATCCAGGTCTCGTCCGTCACCGGGTACACCTTGCTCGCCTTCACCGCGGCGAGGTTCTTCCACAGGTCGCCGCCCGTCACCCCGGCCTGCTGCGCCGCGGCCTTCTCGCCGTAGGCACAGTAGAAGATGACCTCGCCGTCCACCTCGGCGAGGCGCTCGGGGCTGACCTTGTCGAACCGCTTGTCGTCCTTGCCGGCCAGCAGTTGCCGTTCGGTGCGGCCCAGCCCGACGTCGCCCACCACGATGCCGGAGAACGACTCCGGACCGTAGACCCGGATCTCCGCCGGCATGAACCGGACGATCGAGATCTTCCGGTCGCCGGGGGTGCCGATCTTCGTGCCCACCTGCTTGGCGCGGGTCTCGTAGGCGGCCAGCAGGTCGCGCGCCTGCTGCTGTTTGCCCAGCGCGGCCCCGTCGAGCAGGAAGTTCTCCTTCCAGGTGATGCCGACCTTCTCCGTGAACACGGTCGGCGCGATCGCGGACAGTTCGTCGTAGAACTTCTCCTGGCGGAACTTGGAGCCGAGGATCAGGTCCGGCCGCAGGGCGCTGATCGCCTCCAGGTCGGGCTCGGCCAGCACGCCGACCTCTTTCATGGCCGACACCTTGTCGCCGAGATAGGCGGGCCACCCGGAGGCCTCGCCCGCGCGGGCGGCGCCGACCGGCACGATGCCCAGCGACAGGGCGGTGTCCACCTTGTCGGTGTCCAGCACGACCACGCGCTGCGGGCTGGCCGGCACCTCGGTCGTGCCCATCGCGTGGGTGACCGGGCGGGTCGCGCCGGCCGGGGCGCTCGGCGGGGCATCGCTGGCGCAGCCGGCCACACCGAGGGTGAGGGCGACCGCGATGAGGGCCGCGGTGCTGAATCGACGCATCAGGCGTCCTTTCCTGGGGATACGGTGACCGGCCAGGTGGGCACCACGAGCGGTGCACCGGAGGCCGGGCAGGGCACGACGAGACAGTCCAGCCCGAAGACGTCGCGGACCAGGTCCACCGTGAGGATCGTGCGTGGCGGGCCGGCCGCCACCACCGCTCCGCCGCGCATCGCGACGAGGTGGTCGGCGTAGCGGGCCGCCTGGTTGAGGTCGTGCAGCACCGCGACGACGGTGCGCCCGCGCTCCGACCGCAGCCGGTGCACGAGGTTCAGGATCTCGACCTGGTGTGCCGGGTCGAGGAAGGTGGTGGGCTCGTCCAGCAGCAGGATGTCGGTGTCCTGGGCCAGGGTCATGGCGATCCAGACCCGCTGCCGCTGTCCTCCGGAGAGGGTGTCGACCGGCCGGTCGGCGATGCCGTCGACGTCGGCCAGCGCCATCGCCTCGCGCACCGCCTCGGCGTCGCTCGTGGACCACTGCTGCCACCATCGCTGGTACGGCTGCCGCCCGCGCGCCACCAACTCCGCCACGGTCACGCCCTCCGGGACCAGCGGGCTCTGCGGCAGCACGGCCAGCCGGCGGGCCACCTCCCGGGTCGGCAGGTCGCGCACCGCGGCGCCGTCGAGCAGCACCGTGCCGGACCGGGGCTTGAGCAGCCGGGCCAGCGTGCGCAGCAGCGTCGACTTGCCACAGGCGTTCGGGCCCACGATGGCGGTGAACTCCCCGCCGGGCAGGTCCAGGTCGAGGCCGTCGAGCACCACGCGGTCCTCGTATCCGGCGATGAGCGCACGGGTGGAAAGCTGAGCCGTCACAAGACCCTCCTACGTCCACGGACCAGCAGGAAAAGCAGGTACGGCCCGCCGAGGGCAGCGGTCAGCACGCCGGCCGGCAGTTGGGTGGGCGCGAACAGCCGGCGGCCGAGCAGGTCGGCGAGCACCACCAGGACGGCGCCGACGAGCGCGGCGCACAGCAGCGGCGGGCGCTCCGCGCGGACCAGGCGCCGGGCCACCTGCGGCGCCACCAGGGCGACGAAGTCGACCGCGCCCACCTGGGCGGTCGCCATGGCGGCGGCCAGCACACCGGTCACCACGAACCCGGTCCGGCGGGCCACCGGCCGCACCCCGAGGCCCCGGGCCGTGTCGTCGTCCAGGGCACTGCTGTCCAGCGCCCAGCCGGCCCACAACAGCACCGGCAGCAGGACGGCCAGCGTGACGGCGACGTACGCCGCCTCGGTCCAGCCCCGGCCGGCGAGCGTGCCGATCAGCCAGATCTGGGCGCGGAGCCCGTCGATCGGGTCGGCGGAGAGCATGACCACCTCGGTGAGCGAGCGCAACGCCACCGCCACCGCGACGCCGGCCAGCACGAACCGCCGGGCGGCCAGCCCGTGCCGCGAGCCTAGCGCCAGGACGACGGCCGCGGCCAGCAGGCCACCCGCGAGCGCCGCGGGGGCCACCAGCGCCGCGGCGGCCCCGGTGGTCAGCGCCACCGTGGCGGCCAGCCCGGCGCCCTGGGTGATGCCGATGATGTCGGGACTCGCCAGGGGGTTGCGGCTGACGCTCTGGATCAGCGCTCCGCCGACACCGAAGGCGGCGCCGACGACGACCGCGAGCACCGTGCGGGGCAGCCGGAGCTGCCGCACCACCACGTCGTAGGGCGTGCCGTCGCCGGGAAGCGCACGCAGCACGTCGAGAGGGGCGATGTACCGGCTGCCCACGCAGAGGCTAGCCAGCACCGCGGCGGCCAGCACGACGAGCAGGGCGCCGGCGACCATGACGGACCGGCGCCGGACGAGGACGGTCACGGCTCCGGCACGCACGACCGACCGGCCGATCGTCGCGGAGGTCACTGCGCGGCCATCCGGGCCCGCCGGACCAGAACCACCAGCAGCGGAGCGCCGATCAGCGCGGTGATGATGCCGGCCGGGATCTCCCCCGGCGGCGCCACCAGCCGGCCCGCGACGTCCGCGCCGAGCAGCAGCGCCGGTCCGAGCAGCGCCGCTACCAGCAGCGTCCACCGGTGGTCGGCCCCGACCAGGGCCCGCGCCAGGTGCGGCACGGCCAGCCCGACGAACGCGATCGGCCCGGCCGCGGCGACGGCCGCGCCGGTGAGCAGGACGGCGGCGCCGCCGCCGCCGATCCGGACGAGGCCGACCCGGTGGCCGAGGCCGCGCGCCATGTCGTCGCCGAGAGCCAGCGCGTCGAGGCCGCGCGCCACGGCCGCGGCCAGCACGGCGCCGACCGCGACGAACGGCAGCACCCGCAGGGCGACGGACACGTCCCGGCCGCCGAGCCCGCCGACCACCCAGAAGCGGAACTCCTCGAAGGTGCGGGCGTCCGCGGTCAGCAGCGCGACCACCACCGCGCCGAGGCTGGCGTCCAGGGCCGCCCCGACCAGGGCGAGGGTGACCGGGTTGGAGCCGTCGGGCGTGCCCGCGGTCAGGCCCAGCACCAGGACGCCGGCCAGCAGGGCGCCGGCGACGCCGAACCAGACGTAGCCGGTCAGGGTCCCGACGCCGAACACGGAGATCGCGAGGACCACACCCACCGAGGCGCCGGCGCTGATCCCCAGGATCCGCGGCTCGGCGAGCGGGTTGCGGGTCAGCGCCTGCAGCAGGACCCCGGCGACGGCCAGGGCCACGCCGACCACCAGCCCCAGCACGGTGCGCGGCAGGCGCAGTTCCCGGACGATGACGCTGGCCTCGCCGCCGTCCGGCGCGATCAGGGCCCGCCACACGTCGCCCGGCGGCAGCGGCTTGCTGCCGAGGGCGAAGCCGGCGAGGACCATCACGGCCAGGAGCACGACCAGCGCGGCCACCACCAGCACCCGGCGGCCCGGCCGGGAATCGCGCGATGACGTCGTCTCGGCTGCGGGCGCAGCGGCAATCGTCATCGAGCAGTCCACCGTAAGGAGAGTTAATTAGGTTGCCCTAACCTAACATGCGATCTTCAACGATCTCACGCCACGTCACCACGCCGGTGGAATACCGGAAACGGCGCGGCACCCTAGGGCGACGCGCCGTTCCTGATCAGGTGCGGGTGGTCTCAGAGCCGGCCGGCGCCCGCACCGGCCCGCACCAGGGACGGCACCGCCGACGCGGGGTCGAGGGTGTAGCCGTAGTAGGCGCGGGGTTCGGCGACGGCTCCGCCGGCCTCGCACCGGCCGGAGCCGGTGAAGACGTTGCCGCGCTGCACCAGGCGGCCGGGGCCGCTGTCGGCGTAACCGCTGGTGGAGAAGCACGGGTACGGGACGGCGCTGAAGTTGTTGGCCTCCAGGAGCACGCCGCCGTTCATGGTGGAGGCCACCCCGTACAGGGCATTGCCGTCGAAGAAGTTGTTGTAGACGTGGACCGGCTCGCCGAACCGGACCCGGGGATGCCGCTGCCGGGACCCGTCGAACCAGTTGTGGTGGATGCTGACCTTCAGGTGGCCGACGTCGGTGGACGAGGCGCCGTCGGAGTGGCCGATCAGCATGCTCTTGTCGGTTCCGGCGAAGTGGTTCCACGACACGGTGACGTAGTCGGCGCCCCGCACGATGTCGATCGACCCGTCCACCGGGCTGACGAACGTGTTGTGGTGGATCCAGATGTGATGGGACTGCTGGCCCACGTTGACGGCGTCGTCCTCGGCGCCGACGAACGTCAGGTTCCGCACGATCACGTTGTACGACTTGTAGAAGTCGAACCCGCCGCCCCGGATCGTCGCGCCGGCGCCGATGCCGACGATCGTCTTGTTCGGGCGTACGCCCTGCTTGCTGGTGATGTCGATGGCGCCGGACACCTGGATGGTGAGGTGACCGACCGTGTCGATGGCGTCGAGCAGCTCGTCGGTGGTGTCGACGGTGACGGTCGGCCCGGCGGCGCCGCCGGTGGTGGTGCTCACCCCGAGAGCGGCGACCGACGCGAACCCGTCGACGGTGGGCGCGGCGTGCGCGGGACCCGCGGCGACGGTGAGCGAACCGGCGGCGAGCAGCGCGGTGACGAGGACGCGGAGCGGTCTCATCGGCCCACCCCCGCGCCCGCGGTGACCAGCGCCGGGACGTTCGCCGCGGGATCCAGCGTGTAGGAGTAGAAGGTGCGGGGCTCGGTCACGACGCCGCCGGCCTCGCAACCGCCGGAGTTGACGAAGGCGTTGGCCCGCTGGACGAGGCGGCCCGGGGCGCTCTCGGCGTAACCGCCGGTGGAGTGGCAGGGGTGGGGCACGTTCTCGAAGTAGTTGCCCTCGGCGACGACACCGGCGTTCTCGGTGGACGCGA
This sequence comes from Actinoplanes sandaracinus, assembly GCF_030009775.1. Classification (GTDB taxonomy): domain Bacteria; phylum Actinomycetota; class Actinomycetes; order Mycobacteriales; family Micromonosporaceae; genus Actinoplanes; species Actinoplanes sandaracinus. The sequence continues at coordinate 84,029 of NZ_JASCTH010000007.1, forward strand.
TGCCGTACAACCCGATGTTCTTGTAGTAGTTGTTGTAGACGTGCACCGGCTCGCCGAACCGGACCCGCGGGTGCCGCTGGTTAGAGCCCTCGAAATAGTTGTGGTGGTAGGTGACGCGCAGGTAGCCGACGTCGGCGGTGAAGGTGTCGGAGTGCCCGAGCAGCATCGACTTGTCGGTGCCGAGGAAACGGTTCCACGACACGGTGACGTTGGTGGACTGCCGTTTGATGTCGAGCGAGCCGTCGTGTCCCGGCAGGAACTCGTTGTGGTCGATCCACACGTGGTGCGCCTTGTTGGTGACGCTGATCGAGTCGTCGGAGGCGTTGCCGAACCGGATGTTGCGGATGATCACGTTGTTGCCGGGCCGGGTGGTGGTGCCCAGCTGCAGGCCGCCGCCGGTGATCTCGGCGGTGGACCCGATCCCGAGGATGCTCTTGTTCGCGACGACGGTGATCATGCCGCCGGCGGAGATCCGGCCACTGACCAGGATGGTGTACGGGGTGTTCGCTCCCGCGTACCGGGCCAGGCCGGCGGAGTCGGTGACGGTGACGGTCGGACCGGCCGCGCCCCCGGTGGTGCCGGTGGCGAAGCCGTCGGCGGTCGTGGCTGGCGGCGCCGCGACCAGACTGGGTGCGATCAGCAGTGCGGCGAGCAGGCCGTGCATCAGAGCCTCCCCACACCGGAGCCGGCGGTGACGATCGACTTGACCGCGGACGGGTCGTCGAGGGTATAGCCGTAGTAGGTGGACGGCTCCTGCACGGCGCCGCTGCAGTCCGGCGGGCCGGACTCGCCCGCGAAGACGTTGTCGCGGGCGACGCAGCGGCCGGCGGGCCCGGCGTAGGTGTTGGTGACCGGTTCCTCGACGTTCTCGAAGTAGTTGCCCTCGACCAGGCAGCCGGCGGTGTTCTGGCAGGCCACGCCGGTGTCGGTGTTGTAGAAGTAGTAGTTGTTGTAGACGTGCACCGGTTCGCCGAACCGGACCCGCGGGTTGCGCTGCGGTGTCGCGTCGAACCAGTTGTGGTGGTAGGTGACCTTGAGCCGCCCGGTGTCCTGGGCGCCGTTGCCGTCGTCGTGGCCGAGCAGCATGTTCTTGGTGTGGTGGTGGTTGTGGTTCCACGACACCGTCACGTAGGACGAGCCGCGTTTGATGTCGATCAGGCCGTCGTAGCCCCGGGCCAGGTCGTTGTGATCGATCCAGATGTGGTGGGAGAACATCTGCACGTTGATCGAGTCGTCGCTGGCGCCGCGGAACGACAGGTTCTGGACGATCACGTTGTGCACCGCGTCGGCCGGCGGTGTGGTGACGGTGGAGACCGGCAGGCCGATGTTGAGGCCGCCGCCGGTGATGCCGGCCGTCGCGCCGACGCCGACGATGGATTTGTCGCTGGTCACGTCGTACATGCCGGCGGGCAGGGCGATGACGCCGAGGACGCAGATGGTCAGCGGGCCGGGCGCCGCGATCGAGGACAGCAGTTCGGCCGCGGTGTCGACCTGGACGGTGGGCCCGCCCGCGCCGCCGGTGGTGCCGTTCTGACCCCACGCGTTCACGGTGGCGAAGCCGGCCGGGGCGCCGGTGACCGCGCAGCCGCCGGGCGGCGGCGGGGTGGTCGGGGTCGGCGAACTGGGCGACGGGCCGGGTCCGGGCGCGGTGGTGTCCACCCTGACGTCGTCGAAGGTGGCGCTCGCGGAGGAGGTGATCAGGCCGATCCGGCCGGAGGCGAAGGCGCTGTCGGTGGCCTGGACGACCTGGCTGCCGTCGACGTGGCCGGTGAGCGTGTTGCCGCGCACGGTCAGTGCCAGGGTTCGCCACGAACCCGCGCCGGAGACGGCCGCGGTGGCCAGCGCCGAAGCCGAGCCGCCGGAGACGCGCTGCAGCTGGGCGCTGCCCGAGCCGGTCAGCACGAGGGTGTAGTACTGGCTGGTGGACTGGGCGCGGGCGGCCACCCCGGCGGTGCCGGGGGTCTTCACCCGGGCCTGGACGGTGTAATCGGTCCAGGAGTTGTTGCCGGCCAGGACGCGGGCGTTGCCGCTGGTCCCGGACTGCCGGTAGGCGGGGCTGCCGTCGGCGACGATCGCCCAGGTGCCGCCGTTGCGGCTCCAGCCGTTGGCGTCGCCGTCGTCGAAGGTGTCGCCGAACAGGGTTTCCGCGCGTGCGGGGGCGCTGATCAGAGCGGTGAGGAGCACGGCTGACGCGGCTACCGCCGTGCCGCCGCTGATCCATCGGATTCTTCGCATGTGGAGTCCTTGCTGACGCCGTCGGAAGAGCAGGAGCGGGTACGCGGAATCGCCGCCGAAGCCTGAAGACGACGGCGTGAATCAGTGACCGAGAATGGGCTGCGTAACATCCGCGTAACCTTGGGCCGACCATAAAATTGCCATCCGTGCACGTCAATGCTCTGGCGTTTGCAGGAATGTTGCAGTTCACCCACTGCGAAGTCAGTGGATTGACTTGCGTCCATGCGTGTCGTACCGTCCCGGCGGGAAAGCGCATTCCCCCACGTCGTGGCCGCCCCGGGCCACCTCGGTCGCGCGCCGGCGGCGAATCAAGGAGAATCCCCATGAAATTGCGGAATGTGCTGGCCGCCATGATCAGTGGTGTGGCTCTGTCCGTCGTATTCCACGCACCCGCGACGGCCGCCACCACGCTGTATGTGGCGACCGGCGGCAACGACGCCGGCGCCGGAACCCTGTCGGCGCCGCTCGCCACCATTCAGAAGGCGATCAGCATGGTCACCGCCGGCGGCACGATCGCGGTGCGCGGCGGCACCTACATGCTGGCCACCAACATCCAGATCACCCGGAGCGGCACGTCGGGGGCGCCGATCACCCTGACCGCGTACGGCACCGAACGGGTGATCATCGACGGTGAGAACCTGGACTACACGCCGGGAGCGGTCGGTTCCACCATCCCGCGCGCGCAGCGCGGCGCGATCCACATGGAGGCGTCGCACTGGAGGCTGGCCGGGCTGGAGATCATTCACGGGCCGTACGGCGTCTATTGCGCGGGGTGCGACGACAACACCTTCGAACGCCTCGTGACCCGCGACAATTACGAGACCGGCTTCCAACTGCAGGGGTCCTCGGCCGGCAACCAGATCATCAACCTGGACAGTCACGGCAACCGCGACCCTCGCAAGAACGGCGAGAGCGCCGACGGCCTCGGCATCAAGGAGGGCGGCGGCGCCGGCAACGTGGTACGCGGCGCCCGGCTCTGGAACAACGTCGACGACGGCTTCGACGCCTGGGCTTTCACATCACCGATCACGATCCAGAACACCGTCGCGTACGGCAACGGCTACAACCGCTGGAGCCTGCCGAACTTCTCCGGTGACGGCAACGGGCTCAAGCTCGGCGGCAGCGGCGGCACCGGCCCGGCCGCCGCGCACGCGGTCAACAACACGTTCTCCTTCAAGAACGCGGCACACGGGTTCACCGACAACGGCAACACCGGCGCGATCGCGATCAGCCGCAGCACCGCCTGGCAGAACGCGAAGACCGGTTTCGACGTCGACGGCGGCTCGAAGTCGAAGCTGACGGCGAACCTGGCCGTCGGCAACGCCTCCGCGGTGGCGCTCGGCTCGTCGACCGCCTCCGGCAACTCGTGGAACATCGGCGGCACCTGGCCGCTGGCCGGCACCGACGCCGCCACGATCACCGGTGCCCGCAACGCCGACGGGTCCATCAGGTCGTCGAACTTCCTGGTCCCGTCCAACGGCGCCGCGGTCGGCGCGAGGATCTAAGCGGCCATCTCGATCCGGCCCGCGGGAAGGCGGCGAACCCGCAGGCCGGTGCGGAACATCAGCCGCCCGTGCCGGGAGCTGAGCGGATCCGGCAGGAAGCGGCTCAGCGTCAGGTCGGGCCGGTCCAGGTAGCCGGCCGCGATCGGCTCGCCGCCCACGTAGAGCTCACCGGCCTCGGCGGGCCGGAACCGCTCGTCGAAGACGTAGAGGTGACCGCCCGGCAGCGGCGCGCACGAGGCGGTGCCGGGCACGGTCACGGCACACAGCATGGTCGTCTCGGGGCAGCCGAGCAGGACGTCCGGGCCGGCCGCGAACCGGGTCAGGCCCGGGCCGCCGGCGAGCACGGTGAGCGCTTGCGCGTCGCACGGCACGCCGGCCGGCGCCAGGACGAGTTCGGCCCCGGTCAGCAGCGCGCGCAGCACCTCGACCGGGAACAGCGGGTGGCCGGCCGGGCTGCTCTGCAGCAGTCGCGATCCGGGGCCGAGTCTCGGCAGGCCGCACTCCCCCGCCAGCCGCAGCAGGGTGCGGTGACGCCATCGCACGGGCAGATCACCGGACATCACGAGCAGTTCCGGCACCGGCTGGGCGGCGCCGTCGACGAGCGCGGTGAGCAGGTCGCCGACCGGTCCGGCCCGGTCACCGGCCGGCGAGTCGACGGCGTCCCACAGTTGGCGATAGGTCAGCGACCGCGTCCCGAGGCGCAGCGCCGGGGCGTCCGGTTGCCGGCGCGCCACCGCGCGCAGCGCCCGCACCAGCGTCTCGTCCGTGGCACGGGACACCGGTGCGGGCCCGTCGCCCGGCTGCTGCCGGGCGCCGAGCTCGGCCACCTGGTCGGCGCACGCCTCGACCGTGCCGGCGAACGGGGTCGCCCGCCAGCCGGCCGGGGGCATCTGCCCGACCGGCCACACACCGCGGTCACCGATCTCGTTGACGACGATGCGGAAATAGGCCGACTTCACTGCACGCATGGCGGGCTCGGGAGAGCTCAGTAGCGGAGGACGAACGCGAGCGCCGACACACGCTCGGTCGCGGCCAGGACTTTCCGGATCATCTTCATCCTTTTGCTCCTTTCGGGTGGGTACCCGGCAACCGTCCGGCCTGCGTCCGGCCGCTCGCAAGGTGGCGCGGCCCGGCCGGGCGCAACTGTGGCGGGAGGTGGTACCGGTCCTACGACCTAGGTCGTACCGCGGCTCGGCACTCCGGACGGTCCGGGGTAGCCGGTGGCGGCAACAGGATGTGAGCCATGACGTCCCAGGTGCTCCAGCCCGCTTTCAGCCCGCTGCGCCAGCTCTCCGCCTGCTGGTCCGAGGCCAGACCCGTCGTCCAGATCGTGTTCCAGCTCCGCTTCTGGGCCGCGGTGGCACTGACCGCCCCGCAGGCCTTCACCGCCCGGCCCGCGTCGGTGCTGCTGGGCGGGACCGCCTGGCTCTGCGCGACCTGGTACGTCTACCTCATCAACGGGATCTCCGACCAGGTCGAGGACCGGGCCAACGGTTCCGTCCGGCCGCTGGCCTCGGGCCGCCTGCCGGTTCGGGTGGCGCACCGGTACGCCACGTCGCTGGCGATGACGGCGCTGCTGCTGGCCCTCGCGGTGTCGGTGCGCCTGGCCGTGCTGACCGCGATCATGCTGGCGCTCGGCTGGGTGTACTCGGCCGGCCCGCACCCGCAGAAGCGCAGCCTGCTCGGGTTCGCGGTGGTGGTCACGATGGGCGGGGTGGTGACCTATCTGGCCGGCTGCGCGGCCGCGGGCGGGGTGGTGAGCCCGGAACTGCTGGTGCTGATGCTGTCGATGTCGCTGTGGATGGCGCTGGCCGGGTGCACGAAGGATCTCGGGGACGCGGCCGGGGATCGCGCGGCCGGCCGCCGCACCCTGCCGGTCCTGCTCGGTGATGTGCGGGCCCGCCGCCTGACCGCGGCGTCGGTGCTGCTCGCCGGAGCCGGAACGGTGACCGCCACGGCGCTGGCCGCGCCGGCGCTGCTGGGCCCGGCGCTGTTGCTGGGCTGTGGCGCGCTGGCTGTCGCCTTCCTGACACTCGCCGGCGCCGGGGCCCGGGAGCGTTCCCGGCAACGTCGCCCGTACCGGTACTTCATGGGCAGTCAGTATGTCGTACACCTGTCCATTGTGGCCTTCTGACCCGCATATCCCATCGCTCACCTTGGATTCAAGGGTGTTAGCATCTGGCTCGTGACCAGCCAGACGACTGTCGCCGAGCAGGTCTTCGATACACTCCGCGCACTCCTGACCGAGCAGGGCAGTGAGCTGATCGCCCACCCCGAGGTCGCCGAGCAGCTCGCGATCCAGGTGCGGGCGGTGTTCGACGATGTGACCGCCGAGATCACCGGCGGCGTTCCTCCCGGTCGCGCTCCGTTGGACGTCGGCACCGACCGCGCCCGGCGCGGCATCCATCCGGCCGAGTCGCTGCGGGCGTCGACCGCCCTCTTCGACGTGATGCTCCCGGCGCTGACCGACCTGCTGGCCGCCGACGGCCACGACCCGTTGCGGATCAGCCGCGTCCTGCACAAGGCGATCATGACGCGGGTCGCCCAGGCCTCGCTGTCCTACGTGAACTTCCTGATGGAGAAACTGCAGGCGTCCCGCGAGGAGGAGCGCCTGCGGATCTCCCGCGAGCTGCACGACCGGGTGCTGCACGAGATGGGCCTGGCCGTGCACCGCCTCGATCTGTACCGCTTCTATGCCGACCGTGACCCCGCGCAGGCCCGCGCCAAGGTGGACGCCGGCATCGAGTGCGTCGACGAGGCCGCCCGCAGCGTGCGCCTGCTCTCCGCCGAGCTGCGCCGGTCCGCGCGCACCGAGGGCCTGGAGCGGATGCTGCGCAACTATCTGGCGGTCAACGCGCCCCCGTCGGTCCAGGTGGACGTCTCCACCTCGGGCGACCTGAGCCTGCTTCCGCCGGACGCCCCGGAGGAGCTCTACCTGATCGTCCGGGAGGCGGCACGCAACGCGCTGCGGCACGCGTCGCCGACCCGTCTGGAGATTCGGATCGACGTGTCACAAGCCGAGGCGCACGCGGTGGTGTCCGACGACGGGTGTGGTTTCGACCCCGGCGACCCGGAGATCGCCCACGGCGGCCTGCCGTCCATGCACGAGCGCGCCCAGCTGCTGCGCGGCTCCCTGCGCCTGACCAGCTCCCCCGGCGCGGGCACCCGGGTCGAGGTCCGCCTCCCGTTCGCGCGGGTGACGCTGTGACCGGCCCGGCGCTGGAATCGATCACGGTCTGCCTGGCCGACGACCACACCCTGATGCGCGACGGCATCCGCGAGATGCTCTCCACCGAGCCCGAGTTCCGGGTCGTCGGCGAGGCGCCCTCCGGCCACGACGCGATCGCCCTGGTCGCCCGGCTGCGGCCGGACGTGCTGCTGCTCGACGTGGAGATGCCCGGCCCCGGCCCGGTCGCGGTGATCCGCCAGGTGCGGGCGATGGCGCCGACCACCCGCGTGGTGGTGCTGACCATGCACGACGACGCCGAGATGGTGCACCAGCTGCTGGACGCCGGCGCCGTGGCGTACCTGCTGAAGACCATCCTGCGGGAGGAGCTGATCGCCGCGGTCCGCTCCGTGGTGCGGCGCCCGGCGCAGAACAACATCCTGCTCGCGGTGTCCCGTGAGACGGTGCAGCAGCTCGACCGGCAGAAGGCCCGGTCCGAGGGCACCCCACTGACCGCCCGCGAACTGGAGGTGCTGGTCTGCATCGCCGAGGCGATGAGCAACGCGCAGATCGCGAACCGGCTGTTCATCACCGAGGCCACCGTGAAACGCCACCTGACCAACATCTACGCCAAGTTGCAGGCGGTGTCGCGGGTGGACGCGATCCGCAAGGCGACCGCCGCCCGGTTGATCAAGCCCGCGGGCGAGCAGCCGCCCTATTCAGCGCCGGCGTGAGAGCGCTTTCCCGCTCACGGCTACACCCCGCCTACGACAGGTCGTAGATTCGCCTACGACCTGTGTGCACAACATCGCGCCCAGCTACGACGCCACCTGTTCCCGGGTCCGCGAGATCCCTAGCGTCGCTTCCCATGACGGAACTCATCAGCCTCGACGACTGCGAACTGCTGTCGGTGAAGCAGGTGCACGACCTGTACCGCCGGCACGTCAACAAGAGCCAGGTCGCCCTGATGACCTCGTTCGGCTTCGGCCAGGAGCTGATCGACCACGCCGAGGGCGCCATCCTGCACACCCGCGACGGACGCGAGATCGTCGACTTCACCGGCGGCGTCGGCGTGCTCAACCACGGCCACAACCACCCCCGCATCCTCGCCGCTCGCCAACGGTTCGCCGAGCGGCACCGGATGGAGGTGCACAAGACCTACTTCTCGCCGTACGTCGCCGCGCTCGGCCACAACCTCGCGGCGGTCCTGCCCGGCGACCTGAACATGTCGTTCCTGCCCAACTCCGGCGCCGAAGCCGTGGAGGGGGCCGTCAAGCTGGCGTACAAGTACCACGGCGGCAAGCGGAACACGATCATGCGGGCCGACATCAGTTTCCACGGCAAGCTGCTCGGGTCCGGCAGCCTCACCGGCAGCACCCAGAACCACTTCGCCTTCCCCGGCATCCCCGGCGTGGTGAAGTTCCCCTACGGCGACCTCGACGCCGTCCGCGCGGCGGTCGCGGAGGCCCGCCGCGCCGACGGCGGCTGCGACGTCTACGCCCTGCTCATCGAGCCGTTCAGCGCGTCCACGATGCGGTCCTGCTCGGAGGAGTTCCTGCGCGGGCTGCGCGAGCTGTGCACCGCCGAGGGCATCGTGCTGATCTTCGACGAGATCTACACCGGCTGGGGCAAGACCGGCACGATGTTCTACTTCATGCGCTACCCCGGCCTGCTCCCGGACGTGGTCACCACCTCCAAGTCGTTCGGCGGCGGCAAATCCTCGATCTCGGCGTACGTCGCCCGCGAACCGATCTTCCGCAAGGCGTACGACAGCCTCACCGACGCGCTGCTGCAGAGCACCAGCACCACCTACTACGGGTTCGGTGAGGAGACCGCCACCGCGATCGAGGCGGTCAACATCGCCGTCGAGGAGGACTTCCCCGCCAAGGCCCGCCAGATCGAGCGGATCCTCGCCCCCGGTCTGGCCCGGATCGCCAAGGAACACTCCACCGTCATCGACGAGGTCCGCGGCGCCGGCGCGCTGTGGGGCGTCTTCCTCAAGGCCGGGGCCGTGCTCGACCTGGTCGGCAAGGTGGCCCCCGGCGGCCTCGCGAAGGACCCGCAGTTCGGCACCAAGCTGGTCACCTGCGCGGTGATCGACGAGCTGTACCGGCGGCACGACTTCTACACCTACTACACGCTCAACGGCCGCAACCCGTTCGTCGTCGCGCCGCCGCTGGTCACCGACCCGGCCCACGTCGAACGGTTCCTCGAAGCCCTCGACGCCACCCTGGCCGTCGGGCTGCCCCGACTCGTCATGCGCTTCATGCGCGAGAAAGTGAGTTCCCTGTGGTGACATCGATACTGGTCACCGGCGGCTCCGGCATGCTCGGCGGGGCCGTGGTGCGGTCCCTGGCCGAGGCCGGCCACCGGGTCCGCAGTGTGGACCTGCGGCCGCCGGCCGAGCCGGTCCCCGGCGTGCAGACGCACACCTGCGACATCCGCGACGCCGACGGCATGCTGCGCGCCGCCGACGGGATGGACGCGATCGTGCACACCGCGTCGGCGCTGCCCACCTACTCCGACTCCGAGATCGACTCGATCGTCGTCGGCGGCACCCGCGGCGTTCTCGGCGCGGCGAAACAGGCCGGCACACCGCGGGTCGTGCACATCTCCTCGACCGCGGTGTACGGCCTTCCCAAGATCGTTCCCACCACGGAGAGCCACCCACGGGAGCCGGTCGATCCGTACAGCCGCGCCAAGGCCCGCGCCGAGGAGGTCGTCGAGGAGTTCCGGGCGGCCGGTCTGCGGATCCCGGTGCTGCGCCCCAAGACCTTCGTCGGCCCGGGCCGGATGGGCCTGTTCTCGATGCTGTTCGAATGGGCCGAGGAGGGCCGCAACTTCCCGGTCCTCGGCAAGGGCGACGTGCGCATCCAGATGCTCGCGATCGAGGACCTGGTCGCCGCGGTGCACACCGTGCTGGACGCGCCGATCGACGTCGCCGACGACACCTTCAACATCGCGGCCGGCGACTTCGGGACCATCCGCGAGGACTTCCAGGCCGTCCTGGACGCGGCCGGGCACGGCAAACGGGTCGTCGGCATCCCGGCCAGGCCCGCGGTCGCGGTCCTCGAACTGCTGCAGAAGGCCAAGCTGTCACCGGTCTACGGACGGCTGCTGCACAAACTGCTCGCCGACTCCTACGTCTCCATCGACAAGGCCCGGGACGTGCTCGGCTTCGTGCCCGCACGGTCCAACCGGGACGCCATTCTGCGCACCTACGCGTGGTGGCGCGAGCAGCGGCGCGGCGCCCCGGTTCCGGCGGGCACCGGCCGCACCAGCCGCGAGCCGTGGCGTCAGGGCGTCCTCTCGCTGGTGAAGGCGGTCTTCTGATGACCGCGGTGGACACGGCCGTACCGCTGAATCCACCGGTGGCCCGGGTGGCGAACGGGCTGCGTGACCTGGTCACCCTGATCCGGCCGCACCAGTGGGCCAAGAACCTGCTCGTGGTGCCGCTCGTCCTGCTCGACGGGACGGCCCTGAACCTGTCCGCGCTGTTCGCGGTGGCCTGGGCGGTGCTCGGCTTCACGGTCGCGTCGTCGGCGGTCTACGTCTTCAACGACATCGCCGACCGGCACCGTGACCGGCTCCACCCGGTCAAACAGCTCCGCCCGGTCGCCTCCGGACGCGTGGGGGTGGGACTCGCGTACGCGTACGGAATGATGCTCGTCCTGCTCTTGATCGCGGTGGCGGTGAGCGGGCCGGTCACCCCGGCCGCGTGGTGGCCGTTGCTGGTGTACCTGGCGCTGAACGTGGCCTACAGCCGCGGGCTCAAGCACGTGCCGCTGATCGACGTGTTCGTGGTGGCGCTCGGGTTCGTGCTCCGGGTGGTGCAGGGTTACGTGGCCGCCGGCACACCGGTCGCCGGCTGGCTGCTGGTCGCCGTGTTCAGCCTCTGCCTCGTGATGATCCTCGGCAAACGCCGGCACGAGGTCGGCACCGGCGGCGCCCTGCACCGGCCGTCGCTGCGCGGCTATTCGACGCAGTATCTCGACTACATGATCGTGCTCTGCTCGGTGCTCGCGGTCAGCGCGTTCCTGCTCTACGTCGACGACGCCTTTCCCGCCCCCTACGGCACCGCGGCGCTGCTCGGATCCGTGCCGTTCGGGCTGTTCGCGCTGGCCCGCTATCTGCAGGCGCTGGTGGTGCTCGGGGACGGCGGCGACCCGGTGCGGGTCCTGCTGCGCGACCGGACCATGGTCGTCACCTCGCTGCTGTGGGCCCTCGTGCTCGGCTCCATCCTCCTGACCGCGCAACTCGTGAAGGGATAGAACACCATGCTGGTGTCGGTCATCGTGCCGAACTACAACTACGCCAGGACCCTGGACCTGTGCCTGGCGGCCGTGAACGCGCAGACGTACCCCGACGTCGAGGTCATCGTCGTCGACGACAACAGCACCGACGACTCGGTGCGCATCGCCGAGGCGCGCGGGGCACGGGTGATCCGTACCGGGACGAACATCGGAGCCCCGGCGGCGCGCAACCTGGGCGCCACCGAGGCCGAGGGTGAGGTGCTGTTCTTCCTCGACTCCGACGTGGCGCTGCGGCCGGACGCCCTGGCCGAGGCGGTCGCGATCCTGGCCGACCCGGCCGTCGGCGCGGCGTGCGGCACCTACGAGGCCAAGCCGCTGATCCGCGACAGCCTGGTCGAGGAGTACCGGGCGCTGCAGCTCTACTCGTGGTGGATCGGCGACCTCGGGGACACGAGCACCGTGTTCACCGCCATCATGGCGATCCGGGCCGACGTGTTCGCCGAGGTCGGCGGCTTCAACCCGGCGCTGCGGCACAGCGAGAACGCCGACTACGGCCACCGGCTGTCGCAGCGGTACCGGATCCTGCTCACCGACCGCATCCAGGGCCGGCACGACCACGACGACAAACTCGGGGTACTGCTCACCAAGTTCTTCCACCGCGCCCGGCTGCACGTGCCGCTGTTCCTGACCCGGCCGGACTTCAGCGGCGGCCCGACCAACGGCTCGCGCGGCTGGGGCAGCGTGGCCGCCCTGCTGGCGGCGGTCTCCCTCCTGGCCCCGGCGGTCCTCGGGGTGGCGTGGCTGGCCCTGCCGGCGCTGCTGTTCGCCACGTTCGTGCTGGCCGACCTGCCGATGTACCGGATCGTGCGCGGGCACGTCGGCCCGCTGTTCCTGGCCTACTACACGGCCGTCCACTTCGTGGTCAACGTGACCGTGGGCCTGGCCGTCGTGGCCGGCCTCGCCCAGTGCGCGGTGTCGCAGCGGTTCCGGACCACCTACGCGCTGAAGGTGGCCTGACCATGCGACTGGTCTCGGTGATCATCCCGAACTACAACTACGCCGTCTCGCTGCCGCTGTGCATCGAGGCGATCCGGAAGCAGACGTACCCGAATGTCGAAGTGATCATGGTGGACGACCGGAGCACCGACGACTCGGTCGCCATCGCCGAACGTCTCGGCGTCAAGGTACTGCACACGCCGGTCAACTCCGGCTGCGCCACCGCCCGCAACCTGGGCGTCGCCGCCAGCAACGGCGAGATCCTGATGTTCGTCGACTCCGACGTGGCCCTGCACCCGCAGGCCATCGAGAAGGCGGTTTTCTATCTAGATCAAGATCAGACCCTGGGCGCGGTCTGCGGGGTGCACGATCCCGAGCCGCTGATCCGCGACAGCATGGTCGAGGAGTACCGGGCCCTGCAGTACCACTACTGGTCGATCTCGTCGGAGGGCCGGATCTCGTTCATGTTCCCGGCCGTCTGCGCCATCGAGCGGGCCGTCTTCGACGAGATCGGGCCGTTCAACACCAAGCTGACCCAGACCGAGGAGGTCGACTACGGCAACCGGCTCACCCAGCGGTACGGCATGCTGCTGACCAGCCAGGTCCGGGCCAGGCACGACCATGACGACGAGTTGGTCCCGCTGCTGCGCAAGCTCTACCGGCGGGCCCGCGCCCGGGTGCCGCTCTACGCCCGGCGCAAGGCGTTCGCCACCGGTTTCGAGACCTCGAACCGGGCGTTCGGCAGCGTCGCGGCCCTCGGCGCGGTGGCCACGCTCCCGCTGGTCGCGCTCCTCGGGCCGTGGGCGCTGCTGCTCACGGGGGCCGCCCTCGGCGCCTCGCTCGCGGCCGACCTGGGCATGTACCGGTTCGTCCGGAAGTCCCGCGGCGTCGGCTTCCTGCTGTACTTCGCCGCCGTCCACTTCGCCGTCAACGTCACCATCGCCACCGGGGTCGCCGTCGGCGCCCTGAAGTGGCTGGGGTCGGCGCGGTTCCGGCGGCTCTACGACCCGGTGCCGGCATGACCCTGCTCGAAGCCTCCTCCCCCGTAGTCGCCGAACCGGTCGCACCGGCCCGCCGCCGCTCCGGCCTGACCGTGCTGGGTCTTGCGGTGCTCTGGCTCGGCTACGTGCTCGCCCACGAGCTGCTGTCCGGCCGGGTGTGGTGGATGCTGCTGCCCGACCTGGCCCCGCCGTTCGTGTTCGCCCTGATCCCGGCGCTGCTGCTGGGCGGCGCGGCGATCGTGCGCGGACGGCACGGCGGGCGCGCCGCCCTGCTCGCGGTGGTGGCGTTCGCCCTGACCGCCGGCCAGTCCGGCCTGCGCCTGCCCGCCCTGGGCTCCCCCGGCCCGGTGCCGGCCGGCGCGATCCGGGTGGTCTCCTGGAACACCCAGTTCTGGGAGCAGGACGAGGATCCGCAAGCCTTCTATCGATACCTGCGGTCGTACGACGCCGACGTCTACCTACTGCAGGAGTACCTCTACTTCACCGACGGCCCCATCCGGATCGACCGGCTCGCCGAGGTACGGCAGTGGTTCCCCGGTTACCAGATCGTCGCCGACAGCGAACTGCTCACCCTGTCGCGCCTGCCGATCCGCGACTCCCGCCCGCTCGCCGCCGTCGACGACGCGGCGCCGCCACCGGCCGGCACCGACTTCCTCAGTTACTGGACCACCAAGACGTTGCGCACCGACATCGAGGTCGGCGGGGGGGTGATCTCGTTCTACAACGTCCACACACCGGTCCAGCTCGACGCCGAACGCAGTCCCCTGACCACCCGCTTCTACACCGTCGTCCAGGACCAGGCGGCCCGGCGCGAGGCGAGCTGGCGGGCCCTCACCACCGACCTCGACGGCAACCCCGGCCCGGTGTTCGTCGCCGGCGACTTCAACAGCACCCCCGCGATGGGCGAGCTCGACCGGATCCGGCTCGACGAGGCCGCTCTCACCGGCGGCGGCCTCTACCCGTCCACCTGGGACGCCCGCGGCCGCGGCTGGTGGCGGCTCGACCACGTCTTCACCAGCGACGACGTAGCCGTGCACCGCTACGACCTGCACGACAGTCTCGATCTCTCCGACCACCGTGCGCAGGACCTGCGCATCAGCCTCACGTAGGGAGAACATCCATGGAACAGCGTCACATCGGCGGTCTCCAGGTCAGCGCGCTGGCCCTCGGCACCATGTACTTCGGCACCCAGACCGACGAGGACACCGCGTTCGCCCTGCTCGACCGTTTCCACGCGGCCGGCGGCACCCTCGTCGACACCGCCAACTGCTACAACCAGTGGCTCGGCGAAGGCGGCGAGAGCGAGGCCGTGATCGGCCGCTGGCTCGCCTCCCGCGGCCACGACATGGTGATCGCCAGCAAGGTCGGCTGCCAGACCACGGTGCCCGGCAAGCCCGTCCCCGACTATTTCCAGGGCCTCGGCGCCGACGTGATCCGTGGCGGAGCCGTGGAGACCCTGCGCAACCTCGGCCGCGACCACATCGACCTGTACTACGCCCACTTCGACGACCGGGACACCCCGCTGGAGGAGACCGTGGACGCCTTCGCCGGGCTGGTGGAGTCCGGCAAGGTCCGCGCCCTCGGCGCCAGCAACCAGGCCACTTGGCGGATCGAGCAGGCCCGCGCCCTGGCCCGCGCCGCCGGACGTCCCGGTTACACGGCGGTGCAGCAGAAGTACACCTACCTGTGGACGCGGCAGTTGCCGGCACAGACCGACCAGGCCAGCGACGAACTGCTCGACTACGCGTCCTCGCAGCCGGACGTGCAGGTGCTGGCCTACACGCCGCTGCTGAAGGGCGCCTATGTGCGGTCCGAGGTGGAGCTGCCGCTGACCTACGACCACCCGTCCAACGCGGCGCGCCTGCGGGTGCTGCGGGAGGTCGCCGCGGACCTGGGCCTCACCCCGAACCAGGTGGTGCTGGCGTGGATGATGCGGGGCCGGCCCGCGGTCATCCCGATCATTGGCGCGAGCAGCGTGGAACAGCTCGACGAGTTGCTCGGCGCGGCCGACGTGACCCTGGCCCCGGAGATCCGCGACCGTCTCGACGCCGCCGGCCAGAACATCGGCGCCCGCTGACGGCGCCCCAGCGATGACGGCCGCCGCCGGCTCCCTGCCGGCGGCGGCCATCGCGCTGTCCGCGCGCCGCGAACCTCACCGGACGGCTGGTTCACCGACTTCGCGGACGGCTCGCGATTTCATATTTTCACAGTTTCTTGTCACCGTTTCACGGTTTCGCGGCGAACCGTCACACGGTCTTCGCGAAATCCGTATTTCAGAAATTGAAAACGTCGCCGGTCGCCAGCAGAAGAAGGCAGCGGTTGGAGAACGTGGCACGGTAGGAAAGAGGCTCTCCCCGCCACACTCCCATCGCCACCGCGGTCACCGGACGATATTCACGAGTACAGATGCCGTCCTCCGTGGCCAGGGCCCGGATGTCGCCGCCGACGGAGCGGAGATCGTCGCAGGCGGCGGTCGCCGCGCGGTGCGTCCCGCCGTCGGCGTCACACCTCAACAGGGCCTGCTGAATCGGCCCACCAGCAGGTTCAGCGGGGATGACGCTCAGTAGGACGGTGCTGGAGGCCAGCGGCCGCGCGGACTCGGCCGCGGCCGGCGAACCCAGCGGCAGCGCGGCTGCCGTGGCACAGAGGGATAGCGCGAGAATGCGCGCACGTCGGTTTCGCAACATCGATTCCTCCTTGTGGAAGGGGGCGGCGAAAAGGGGATCACTCTCTTGTGGAGAGCACCTCATCCGTTCGCCACTCATGTGTCACGAGCACGTTAAGACGACGCTTCGCGGGCGTCAAACCGACAGCTTTTCAATTGTTCCAACAATGCGACGACATGGCGGCCCCCGGGGGGCCGGCGCGGGGTCGGCACGCCGGGGCGAAAGGGGCCTCGGCCGTGTGTCAGCGCCGGTCGCGGGCACGCCGGCGCCGTGGCCCGGTCGGGCCACCCGCACCGTCGAGAGTTCACCGTGTCAGATTGGTCACTCTTGGCCATTGATGAGCCACGCCCAGTGATGATCGCCCGTCGGCCCTTCCCCGCCGGCGGCCGGCACGGCTCAGGAAGCCGCCCGGTCATGACGGCGGCTCAGGAGCCGCCCGCTCGGCCAGGACGGCGGCTCAGGAAGCCGCCCGCTCGGCCAGGACGGTCACCCCGGGGCCGGTCAGCTCGCCGGGCTCGACGGCACGGCCGGAGACCGCGAGCAGCAGCGCGATGGCCGGACCGCGCACCTCCGGCCCGGATCCGGTGTCGAGGGGCGCGTCGGAGGCGACCAGCCGCAGGCCGGCGGCGAGCTCCTTGCCGCCGCCCATCCGCACCGTGGTGCGGAGCTGGTGCGCCAGCGCCGTCACCACCGGGCCGGGCGGATAGTCGCCACGGAGCCCGACGGCGCGCCGGATGTCCTCGCCGTGCACGAAGGCCTCGACCAGGCGCGTGGCGACCGGCGCCGGCGGAGCGCTGGTGCGCGTCACGACCGACCGGAACGCCCGGAGGGTGTCCCGCGGATCGTCGCGCCTCTCCCGTGCGACACCGAAGGCGTTCTGCCGGTCGAAGTCTCCTCGGGCGGCGAGCATGTCGCGGACGAAGCCGAGCCTGGTGGCCTTGGCGCTGTCGACCAGGTGGGCCACGACGTCGTGCACGTCCCATCCGGTGCAGGCGGTGGGGGCGCTCCACTGCTCGGGCGCGAGCGTCGCCAGGTCACGGCAGAGGGTGGCGCGCTCCTCGTGGACCACGCTCCAGACGGTGGCGCGTTGAACGGTCATCGCACTACTAAAACAGTAGTAGCCACTACCGGGCAAGTAGTTAGCATGGTCGGGTGGCCACGCGACGGACGTACAGCTCGTACAACGACGGCTGTGCCTCCGCCCACGCGCTGGACCTCATCGGCGAGCGATGGGCACTCATCGTGGTGCGGGAGCTGATACTCGGCCCCAAACGGTTCGTCGACATCCAGCGCGACATCCCCGGCATCGGCCCCGGCGCTCTCTCCCGCCGTCTGCAGGACCTCGAGGACTCCGGGATCGTCGTGCGCCGCAGCCTGCCCCGCCCGGCGGCGGTCACCCTCTACGACCTCACCGATTGGGGCCGCGAGCTGGAAGCCGTCAACGCGGCCCTGTCGCGGTGGGCCGTGCGCTCACCGGCGCTGCCGGTCGAGGCCGACATGAGCCCCGACACCCTCGTCCTGGCCATGCGCGCCCACGCGCGGCCCGCGTCGGCCGGTGAACCCACCCGACGGATCGCCCTGACACTGACCGATTCCCGCATCGCCGGGCAGGAGCCCGCCGGCTACCTCGCGACCGTGGGCCCCGGCGGCACCACCGTGTCGAGACAGCCGCTCCCCGCCGACGTCGACGCGCACGTCGAGGCGACGACACTCGCGTGGAAGACCCTCGTGCTCGGTGGTCCGCCGCCCGGGGACGCGGCGATCACCGTGTCCGGCGACGCCGAAGCGGTCCGAGCCCTCGTCGCGGCGACCCGGCTGGAGATCCCCGGCTGAGCCGGATCCGCGGTGAACGCTCCCGGCCACCCGGGAGTCCCGGGACAGGGGACCCGGCGCGGCCAGGGAGCGCCGGTCAACCGTTCAGCCCACCGGTGCGGGGCGGCGGCGGGCGGTCATCCAGTGCAGGGCGCCGGTGGCCGCGCCGGCCAGCGTGGTCACCTGGACCGTCAGGTGCAGGCCCAGGAAGAACGCCAGGAACGCCGCTCCCCGCTCACGCAGGACCAGGCGGCACAGACCCGGGTCGGCCGCGACCATCGCGGCGAAGGCCAGCGCCGGGACCGCCAGCAGCCACGGTGACAGCCACACGAGCGGCAGCGTCGCCAGGCCCGCCGCGGTCGCCGCCACGGACGCGGGGCGCAGACCGGTGAGGGTCGCCGGGCCACGCCCGCCGGAGCGGGGGCGCGAGGCCCGGTCGCGCAGCTCGGCGACGGCCATCGGGACCAGCAGCCGGGAGCGGCGGAACTGTTCGCCGAGAACGTCGCGCAGGGAGGCGGCGTCGTCGTGGCGGCCGACCATCCGGTCGGTCAGGACGATGCGGCAGCGACCGACCAGCCGGGTGCTGATCTCCACGTCCTCGCCGTCGCGCAGGGACTCGTCGAAGCCGCCGGCGTCCAGGAGCAGCCGCCGGCGGATGGCGCCGAGCGCGAACAGGGCGGTGCCGACCTCGCCCACCGCCCGTACCCGCCAGTGATGGTTGTTGAGGATCTTGTAATGCTCCACCGGACCGTCGTCGTAGAGCGGCTCCGGCGCGTAGATGCCGTGGACACAGCCGACACCGGGGTCCTGTTCCAGGACGGCCACCGCCTCCGCGACGGCTTCCGGCTCGATCGCCACGTCCGCGTCGACGTAGAAGATCACGTCGCCCCGGGCCGCCGCCGCGCCGGTGTTGCGGGCCGCGGAGACGCCCCGGTTGTGCGGCTGACGGATCACCCGCACTCCGAACGCGGCCGCCTGGGCCGCGGTCTCGTCGGTGCTGGCGTCGTCGACCACGATCACCTCGGCCACCGGGTGGGTCTGGCTGAGCGCGGCCCGGAGGCAGACGGCGATGGTCCGGGTCGCGTTGTAGGCCGGTACGACGATCGACACCGACAGGGTCATGACACACCTCCGAGAAGGACGGGCGCGAGCCGGCGCCGGCGGACCTCGGCGGCGAGGAGCATCCCGCCGCTGAGAGCGAGTTCACTGACGACGCAGACGACCCGGCTGGCCAGCGCGGCGGTGCCGGCGAGGGGCAGCGGCAGCACCGTGACGAGCAGGGCGCCGAGCAGCACGTCGCGAGCGCCCCAGCCGTCGGGCAGCACGATGACGAGCATTCCGGCGGTCGAGGCCAGCGCGAACCCGCCGACGCAGACCGGCAGGGCCGCGACCGGATCGGCGCCGAGCGCGATCGCGAGCAGCCACAGATGCAGGCCGCCGACCGCCCAACTGGCCACCGACGCGGTCACCGAGCGGCGGATCGCCCGGCGCTGCGGCGGCTGCTCGGGCAGGGGCCGCCGGACCAGCCGGGCGGCCCGGGCGACCAGCCGGTAGACCAGTTCCGGCCGCAGGTAGCCGACGACGGCCGCGCCCACCGGCGCGGCCAGCCACACCATCGACGTACCGAGCAGGCCGGGGGCCGCGAGCAGGCCGACGGCGGCGCCGGTGAGCGCGGCGGTCGCCAGGCCGAGCAGGAAGACGGCCATCAGCGGGCCGGCGGCGATTCCGGCGCGGCGGCCGATCTCCAGCTGGGCGAGGACGCCCCACACCCGGCCGGGCACGTACTTGCCCAGGAACGCGACGAAGAAGATGCGGGACTCGGTGACGAATCCGGCCGGTGCGGCGACCGCGGCCAGCAGCCGGCGCCACGACAGCCAGCTCAGCAGGACTCCCGCCGCGTTGGCGAGGACCGCGCCGACGAGCAGCGGCAACGCTTCGGGGCGGGTCATCGCGGACACCGCCCGCGGGTCGACCATCCGGGCGGCGAGGACCACCCCGAGGATCACGGCGACGGCCAGGAACGCGGTGCCCGCGCGCCGCCGCCACGGCCTCTGCCGGTCCGGTTCGGGCATCGGGCTGTCCGGTTCGGGCATCGGGCGCTCCTGTGGTCGCGGGTCCTCTACGCCTGCCGAGCGTAGGGACGCCGGCCGGGCCGCACAGGTGGCAGCGGGCTCCGGGACCGCAAGACTCGACTTAGGTCGTAGACCGCGGATACGCCGTCCCCTCATCCCGAGATCACGAAAAGGGGTACGCGACGCCGGGACCGGGCATCATCGACCGCGAACGTTGATCGCCGACCCCGGCCCGAACGGAGAACACCCATGTCCGGCACGCACCGGCCCGGACCCGACTGGGCCCGGCACGTCATCTGGTGGCACGTCTACCCGCTCGGGTTCGTCGGCGCGGAGCCGCGGGCTGACGACGGCGGGCGAGCGCCGCGGGACCAGGTGGTCCGGCACCGCCTGGAGCGGCTGACCGGCTGGCTGGACCACGCGGTCCGGCTCGGCGCCTCCGGCCTCGCCCTCGGCCCGGTCTTCGCCTCGGAGAGCCACGGCTACGACACCACCGACCACTACCGGATCGACCCACGCCTCGGCGACGACGCCGACCTCGACGCGCTGCTGAAGGCCGCGGCCGAGCGCGGCGTCCGGGTCCTGTTCGACGGGGTGTTCCATCACGTCGGCCGGTCGCATCCGGCGTTCCAGGCCGTGCTGGAGCAGGGACCGGCGGCGCCGACCGCCTCGTGGTTCCGGCTCCGCTGGCCGGACGGGCCGGAAGCCTGGAAACCCGGCACCGAGCCGGACTACGACGATTTCGAGGGCCATCATCATCTGGTCGCCCTCGACCACACCGAGCCGGCGGTGGCCGCCCACGTCGCCGACGTGATGAACCACTGGCTCGACCGTGGGATCTCCGGCTGGCGGCTCGACGCCGCGTACGCCGTACCTGCCGCCTTCTGGGCGAAGGTCGCCGACCGGGTCCGTGCCCGCCACCCGGACGCCTACCTGATGGGTGAGGTGATCCAGGGCGACTACGCCGCCGCCGTCACGGGCGGCCACCTGGACTCGGTCACTCAGTACGAGCTGTGGAAGGCGATCTGGAGCAGCCTCAACGACCGCAACCTGTTCGAACTCGCGCACGCGCTGCGCCGGCACGACGAGTTCCTCGACACGTTCGTGCCGTACACCTTCCTCGGCAACCACGACGTGACCCGGATCGCCAGCCGTCTCGCCGACGAACGGCACCTGGACCACGCCCTGGTCGTGCTGACCACGGTCGGCGGCACCCCGGCGATCTACGCCGGTGACGAGCACGCCTTCCGCGGGGTCAAGGAGGACCGTGCCGGCGGCGACGACGCGGTCCGGCCGGAGTTCCCCGAATCGCCGGACGACCTGTCGCCGCTGGGCCTGCCCACGTTCCACCGTCATCAGGAGCTGATCGGCCTGCGGAGGCGTCATCCGTGGCTGCACGCGGCCCGCACCACGATCCTGGACACCGCGAACGAGCACCTCAGCTATGCCACCAGCGCCGGCGCGGACGGCATCGTCGTGGCCCTGTCCACCGCGGCGACGGCGACCACGGTCCGCGCGCCCGGAGCCGGCCGGCTCCTTGCCGGTCGGGGCGACGTCGCCGACGGCCGGGTGACACTGCCCCCGCACGGCTGGGCGGTCCTGTCCCGGTCCAGCTGAGTGGCTCGCGCACACCGGCCCCGGCATGTGACGAGTTCGCACGAAACTTGAACGATTCCAGAAAGGGGCACTATGGTCGTCCCCATGAAGTCCGACTTCGAGGCGCAGCTTCGTGCGGTCTCGTTGCGCGTGACACGGCCCCGGCTCGCGGTGCTGTCCGCGTTGCGCGACCACCCCCACGTCGACACCGATGCGGTGCTCTCGCTGGTGCGCGCCGATCATCCGACGGTGTCTCACCAGGCGGTTTACGATGTGCTGCGTGCGCTCACCGACACCGGTCTGGTGCGGCGCATCCAGCCGGCCGGTGCGACCGCCCGCTACGAGTTGCGGGTGCGGGACAACCACCACCATGCCGTGTGCCGCACCTGTGGCGCGATCGCCGATGTCGACTGCGCTGACGGACTCGCCCCCTGTCTCACCGCCTCCGACGATCACGGATTCGTGATCGACGAGGCGGAGGTCGTCTATTGGGGCACCTGCCCCGAGTGTGTGACCCACAGTTCGGAAGGAAGCTGATGAGCGACACCCAGGACAATTCCGCGGCCAAGTGCCCGGTCGCCCACGACTCCGTGACGGCCACCGGAAGCGAGAGCGAGAACCCCGCGATCGATTCGCCGACGCCGAAGACCGGCGGCCGCCCCCGCACCAACCGGGACTGGTGGCCCAACCAGCTCGACCTGTCGGCGCTGCACGCCCACTCGCCCAAGGGCAACCCGCTGGGCCCGGACTTCGAGTACGCGAAAGAGTTCGCCAAGCTCGACGTCGAGGCCCTCAAACGTGACATCACCGAGGTCCTGACCACCTCGCAGGACTGGTGGCCGGCCGACTTCGGCCACTACGGCGGTCTGATGATCCGCCTGAGTTGGCACGCCGCGGGCACCTACCGCATCCACGACGGCCGCGGCGGCGCCGGTGACGGCAGCCAGCGTTTCGCCCCGCTCAACAGCTGGCCCGACAACGCCAACCTCGACAAGGCGCGCCGCCTGCTGTGGCCGGTCAAGGAGAAGTACGGCCAGAAGATCTCCTGGGCCGACCTGCTGGTGCTCGCCGGCAACGTGGCACTGGAGTCGATGGGCTTCAAGACCTTCGGGTTCGGTTTCGGCCGCGAGGACGTCTGGGAGCCGGAGGAGATCATCTGGGGTCTCGAGGAGAGCTGGCTGGGTGACGCCCGCTACGGCGAGCAGAAGCTGACCGACAACGTCGGCGCGGCCGAGATGGGCCTCATCTACGTCAACCCCGAGGGCCCCCGCGGCAGCGCGGACCCGCTGGAGGCGGCCTGGTTCATCCGGGAGACCTTCCGCCGGATGGCGATGAACGACGAGGAGACCGTCGCCCTCATCGCCGGCGGCCACACCTTCGGCAAGACGCACGGCGCCGGCCCGGCCGACGGCCACGTCGGCGCGGAGCCCGAGGGCGCACCGCTGGAGGCGCAGGGCCTCGGCTGGCTGAGCACGCACGGCAGCGGCAAGGGCGGCGACACCATCACCTCCGGCCTCGAGGTCACCTGGACCGACAAGCCGACCCAGTGGAGCAACCGCTTCTTCGAGATCCTCTTCGGGTACGAGTGGGAGCTCACCACCAGCCCGGCCGGCGCGAAGCAGTGGGTCGCCAAGAACGCCGAGCCGATCATCCCGGACGCGCACGACCCGTCGAAGAAGCACCTGCCGACGATGCTCACGACCGACCTGTCGCTGCGCGTCGACCCGGCGTACGAGAAGATCTCCCGCCGTTTCCTGGCCAACCCGGACGAGTTCGCGCTGGCGTTCGCCAAGGCCTGGTACAAGTTGCTGCACCGTGACATGGGCCCGGTGGACCGCTTCCTCGGCCCGTGGGTGGCCGAGCCCCAGCTGTGGCAGGACCCGGTCCCGGCCGTCGACCACGAGCTGGTCGGCGAGGCCGACGTCACCGCCCTCAAGGCGAAGATCCTGGACTCCGGCCTGTCCACCGCCCAGCTGGTCTCGACCGCCTGGGCTTCGGCCGCCAGCTTCCGGTCCACCGACAAGCGCGGTGGCGCCAACGGCGCCCGGATCCGCCTGGAGCCGCAGCGCAACTGGGAGGTCAACCAGCCCGAGCAGCTCGCCTCGGTGCTGAGGACCCTGGAGACCATCCAGCGGGAGTTCAACGCCGCCGGCGGCGCGAAGATCTCGCTGGCCGACCTGATCGTGCTGGCCGGTTCGGCCGCGGTGGAGAAGGCGGCGGCCGACGCCGGCTTCCCGGTGACCGTGCCGTTCCACCCGGGCCGCACCGACGCCACCCAGGAACAGACCGACGTCGAGTCGTTCACGGTTCTGGAGCCGCGCGCCGACGGCTTCCGCAACTACGTGCGCGCGGGCGACAAGAACCGGCCGGAGGAGCTGCTCGTCGAGCGGGCGTACATGCTGGACCTGACCGCGCCGGAGATGACCGTCCTCATCGGTGGTCTGCGGTCGCTGGGCAACAACGTCGGCGGCAGCCGGCACGGTGTCCTCACCGACAAGCCGGGCGTGCTCTCCAACGACTTCTTCCGCAACCTGCTCTCCCCCGGCACCCGGTGGAAGGCGTCGGAGTCCGACGAGAACGTGTACGAGATCCGCGATCTCGCCACCGACCAGGTCAAGTGGACCGCCACCTCGGTCGACCTGATCTTCGGCTCGAACTCGCAGCTGCGGGCCCTGTCCGAGGTGTACGCCAGCGCCGACGCGAAGGAGAAGTTCGTCAAGGACTTCGTCGCCGCATGGACGAAGGTCATGGAGCTCGACCGTTTCGATCTCGCCTGATCCTGCTGTACGGACGAGCCCCGGCCGATCGGCCGGGGCTCGTCGGCGTCTCAGCCGTCGATGCTCTGCGACAGGTTCGCGATGCTGGTGACCAGGGCCGTCAGATAGGCGTCGATGCGCCAGGCGGTGGCGACCACGGTCGCGAGCCGCGCCACCACCACCGGCAGCGGAACCACGGTGGTGCCGGCCGCCCAGACGATGACGCGGGCGACGAGGTCACCGATCAGCCCGCGGACGATGTCCCGGGTCAGCAGGATCAGGTCGCCGGCCGCCTTCGTGATCACGGTCATGGCGGTGCAGGTCGCGTCGAGCCCTCGGAGCGCTTCGACGTTGTTCGCCATCAGGGCGAGGTAGGCGCGCACGTCCGGCCGCCCGACCGCGCCGAGATCCTCGTCGAGGCACCGCCGCAGATCGGCGCCGATCGCGCGCAGGTCGGCGGCCATGCCGGTCCACAGGTCGGCCTGCTTGGCGACGACGTCGGGCATGCCGGTCAGGTCGTCGAGCATCTGCCGCAGCGCCGAGACGTGCGTCATCGCCCGGTCCAGGCCGGCGGCGCGCAGCGCGGCGACGGTGTCGTCGACCGGCGCCGCGAACTCGGCCACCGGCGCGGCCTCCGCGAGCTGCGGCTCCACCCATTCCCGGCTCGACACCGTCTCCAGGACACCGTCGACGATCTCGGTCGCCGAGCGCGGGGGCTCGTCCGGGACGGGTTCGGTGTCCTCGTCGGGCAGGCCGAGGAAGTCGGCGAGCCGCTGCTCGCCGTCGGCGACCCGGGTCAGTCCGTGCACGGTCAGGACGAACGTCTCCTCGACGTACGCGACCAGTTCGTCGTGCCGGACGTACCGTTCCTCCAGCCCGGTGAGGATCCAGCCGCACAGGCGCCCGAACGCCGCCTGATCTCGCTCGAACTCCGCGACGGTGACCCGCACCCGGCCGAGCCTGGCCCGCAGCGCGTCGAGCCGGGCGGCGTGCGCCCGGAAAAGCTCCGGGCCGAACTGGTTGCCGGCCGCCGTGTCCACGACAGCGACCCTAATCGCCGGACACTCCGCCCGGCCGTCTGGGCCCGACGTCACAGCCCTTCCCGGGCCCGGGTCAGAGCCCGGCGGGCCAGCAGGCGGAACGCGCGGGGGCGGGCACTGTGGACGGCGTCGACCCCGGCGGCGGCCTCCGCGGCGGCGTTGATGGCGGCGTCCGAGAACGTGCCACCCACCAGGGCCTTCTCGGCCGCGTGGGCCCGGACCGGACACGGGCCGCCGTTCACCAGGCCGATCGCCGCCGCGCTGACCGCCCCATCGGTGACGGTGACCGCCGCCATCGCGGCCGCCTGCGGATAGATCGTGGTACGCCGGTCCTCGGCGTACCCGGTGCCGGTTCCGGCCGGCAGCACCGGCAGCCGCGCCTCGATCAGCAGTTCCTCGGGCCGGCGCACGGTCGTGTACGGCCCGGTGAAGAACTGCTCCGCCGGAACCGTCCGGCGCCCGTCCGGTCCGGTCAGGACCAGCCGCGCGCCGACCGTGACGGCCAGGACCGGCCACTCCGCCGCCGGATTGGCGTAGGCGAGGCTGCCCAGCATGGTCCCCCGCGCCCGGATCGGCGGATGCCCGATGTGGCACACGACCAGGCGCATCAGGTCACCGAGCGGGCCGCCGACCGCGTCCGACTCGAACGCCCGGTGCCGGACCAGCGCGCCCACCCGCAGCGTGCCTTCGGTCTCGGCCAGAGCGTCGAGCCCGGCCACCGGGTTGATGTCGACCACCCGCCGCGGCGGATGATCCATGGTCGCCATCTCCGGGATGAGGCTCTGCCCGCCGGCCAGCACGGCCGTGTCACCGTCGGCCAGCACGCCCAGCACCTCGTCCACATTCGTCGCCGCCACGTACTCGACGGTCGCCGGCCTCATCATTCACCCTCCACCAGATCAGCCACCAGACGCATACCAGCGGCTGTGTCTTAACCGGCAGGCGGAGACCATTCTCGGTCACTGCGACGGGGTGTGGGGACCACCGCCACCCGTCCGGGTGACCTCATCGTTCGTCGCGGCGGCGCGGCGCGTATCCCGGTGGCTGCCGCGGCGGCGGCAGGACCGGTTCCAGGGGCACGACCGGACGCGTCACCGCCTCGGCCGCGGTCACCTCCACCTCCTCGCCGTACAGCAGGATCGGCAGCCGGCCGTCGGCGCCGTCGCGCAGGCTCACCCGGGCCGTCTCGTGGTCGGCCTCGACCAGCAGCCGCAGTCCGCTGTGCCGCAGGTTGAACCGCAGCCGGGTGATGCCGGACGGCAGCCGCGGCGCCAGCGCCAGGACCGGGCCGTGCTCGCGTTCCCGCAGCCCGCCGAACCCCTCGACGATCGCCGACCACGCCCCGGCCAGGGACGCGATGTGCAGGCCGTCGCGGGTGTTGCCGTGCAGGTCGCGCAGGTCGACCATGGCGGCCTCCCAGGCGTAGTCGTGCGCCAGCTCCAGGTGGCCCACCTCCGCGCACATGACCGCCTGGGTGCACGCCGACAGCGACGAGTCCCGCACGGTGATCCGCTCGTAGTAGTCGACGTTGCGGGCCTTCTGCGCGGGCGTGAAGTCGTCGGCGCACCAGTGCATCGCCAGCACCAGGTCGGCCTGCTTGCACACCTGTCGGCGGTAGAGCTGGAAGTACGGGGCCCGCATCATCAGCGGCTCGTCCGGGCGCTCGGGCGGGAAGTGCCAGGGCGCGTACCGGGTGAAGCCCGCCGACTGCGGGTGCACGCCGAGCCGCTCGTCGTACGGCAGGTGCACGGCGTGCGCGCACGCCCGCCAGGTGTCCGGCTCGTCCGCCCGCACACCCAGCCGTCTCGCCAGCTCGGGGTGACGGGCGCAGGCCTCGGCCGCGGCCCGCAGGTTTCGGGCCGCCATCAGGTTGGTGAAGACGTTGTCGTCGGCGACCGCGCTGTACTCGTCGGGCCCGGTGACCCCGTCGACGTGCCAGACCCCGTCGGCGTCGTGGTGGCCGTGCGACTCCCACAGGCGGGCCGTCTCCACCAGGATCTCCAGCCCGCACTCCTGTTCGAGGGAGCTGTCGCCGGTGATCTGCCGGTACCGGTCGACGGCCCGGGCCACGACCGCGTTCAGGTGCAGCGCGGCAGTGCCGGCCGGCCAGTACGCCGAGCACTCCTGGCCGCCGATGGTCCGCCACGGGAACGCCGCGCCGGACAACCCCAGCGTGGCGGCCCGCTCCCGGGCGTGCGGCAGGATCGCCCACCGCCAGCGCAGCGCGTCCGCGGCGGCTTGCGGGGCGACGTAGGTCAGGAGCGGCAGCACGAAGCCCTCGGTGTCCCAGAAGGCGTGACCGTCGTAGCCGGGACCGGTCAGGCCCTTGCCCGGCACGGCCCGCCGCTCGGCGCGGGCGCCGGCCTGCAGCACGTGGAACAGCCCGAACCGGACGGCCTGCTGCAGCGCCGGGTCACCGTCGATCTCCACGTCCGCGGCGTCCCAGAAGTCGTCGAGGTAGCCGCGCTGCTCGGCGACCAGACCCTCCCACCCGGCGTAGCGGGCGCCGTGCAGGGCCGCGGCGATCTGGTCGCGCATCGCCTCGGTGGAGCGGGACGTGCTCCACCCGTACCCCAGGAATTTGACGATGCGCAGCCGCCCGCCGGGCGGCAGGACGGTGACCACGGTCGTCCTCGCCCAATCCGGCCGGACGTCGGTCTCCTCCTCGTAGTCCCCGGGCGCCTCGACGATGTGGTCCATTCCGGCGGCCATCAGCAGCCCGCTGCGCCGGGTACGGTGCAGCAGCACCGCGCCGTGCTGCTCGGTGTCCTGCTCGACGGCGACCAGCGGGTCCTTGAGCGCGGCCGCGACCCGCGGATCATCGGAGACCTTCACCTGCTCCTCGTTGGCGGCCAGGCCCGACTGCGCGGTGACGCGGACCGGCTGATCGCCCGCCTGGACCTCGTAGGCGATCGCGGCCACCGCCCGCTGGGTGAACGAGACCAGTCGCTCGCTGCGGACCCGCACCCGGCGGCCGGCCGGCGACTCCCAGTCGACGTCACGGCGCAGCAGCCCGGACCGCAGGTCGAGGACCCGCTCGTGGGCGTGCAACCGGCCCCGGTCGATGTGGAACTGCTCGTCGTCGACCATCAGGCGGATCAGCTTGCCGTCGGTGACGTTGACGACGGTCTGCCCCTGCTCGGGATAGCCGTACCCGCCCTCCGGGTACGGCAGTGGCCGCTGTTCGTAGAACGAGTTCAGGTAGGTGCCGGAGATCTCGTGCGGCTCCCCCTCGTCGAGGTTGCCGCGCAGGCCGAGATAGCCGTTGGCGAGCGCGAACACCGACTCCATCTGGGCGAGCAACCGGGTGTCGAGGCGCGTCTCGCGCACCTGCCAGGGGTCCGCCGGGCAGATCTCTTCATTGATCATGCGATGTGACCGGAACTGTTCATGGCAAAGCCGATTGCCCAGGCCGGTGCGGAGGAAACTGGCAGTTCCCTGAATCCTCGGCCGCGATCCGCCCCGTCCTTCTCAGCTCGGCGGCGAGCTCTCAGGTCACCAGGCGTTCGACGAAGGCGGCGACCACCTCGTCCGGGTCGGCGGCGGCGCCGATCGAGGTGGTGAGCATGTCCAGCAGCAGCCCGTCCATGGCGTAGTGCAGCAGCGCGATCTCGAACTCCCCGCCGGGCAGGCCGGTGGTGGCGTGGAAGGCGACGTCGTCGCGGAAGCCGCCGCGCAGGGTCGCCCCGAGGATCTCGGCGAGCTCGGGGCGGCGGGCCGCCTCCAGCCGCAGCTCGATCAGCGCACGGGTCACGTCGGGCTGCCGGGTGGTGCGCTCCAGGATGTAGCGCAGATAGTCGATGAACAGCTCGCGGGACGGCTCGCGGGCGGCCAGGGCGGCGATGACCTTCTCGTCCGGGGCGAACCGCTCCATGATCCGTTCGCCGAGGGCGCCGAGCAGCGCGTCGCGGGAGCGGAAATAGTTCGACGCGGTGCCGGCGGGCACCCCCGCCCCGGTGTCGACGGCGCGGTGGGTGAGGCCGCGGGCGCCCTGCTCGGCGAGCACGCGCAGGCCGGCGTCGGCGAGGAGGCGACGGCGATCCGGATTTCTCGGCATGGCGACACGGTAGCAGTAACCACTACAGCTGTTGTACGTTGAACCACGACAGCCATAGTGGTTCTGTTCTCATCCTGTCGCCCTCGTCCCGTCGCCCTCTTCTCCTCACCCTCGTCCCGTCGCCAGGAGGCCTCCATGCGAAAGCTCGTCTACTACGTCGCCAGCACCCTCGACGGCTACATCGCCGCGCCGGACGGCTCGTGGGACTTCTTCCTCATGCCCGCCGACCTCACCGCGCTCATGAACGCGCGCTATCCGGAGACGGTGCCCACCCACATCCGCGGGATGTTCGGCGTCGACGGCCCCAACCAGGAGTTCGACACCGTCCTGATGGGGCGCAACACCTACGAGCCCGCCCTCAAAGAGGGTTTCACCAGCCCTTACTCCCATCTGACCCAGATCGTCTTCTCGCGCACGATCACCACCTCGCCCGACCCGGCCGTGCGGGTCGTCGCGGAGGATCCACGCGACTTCGTCGACAAGCTCAAACAGCAGCCCGGCAAGGACATCTGGCTCGCCGGCGGCGGCAGCCTCGCCGGGCACCTCATGCCGGCCGTCGACGAGTTGGTCATCAAACTCAACCCGACGATCGCCGGTGACGGCATCAAGCTCGCCGCGACCGGGTTCGACCCGCACCGGTTCACCCTGATCGAGGCCACCCCGCTGGAAAGCGGCGTCGTCGTGCTGCGCTACCGCGCGGCCCGATCATCGTCCCGGGGTTAGCGGACCGGCGGGCAGGGCATACGGAAGACGACCATCGCGAGAACCGAGCGCGAAGTCCGCAGTGGAAAGGCTTTCTCATGACCATGTACGACACCAGCACCGATGCCCGCACCAGCACGATGGGCGCTGACATCGACGCCACCCGTGACCGGCTGCTCGACACCGACGGCCCGGCGTCCGGCTCGCGGGTCCGGCAGGCTCTCAGTGCCGCACCGGTCAAGGCCCGCCAGGCCGGCCAGGCCGTCCGCAACCGCCCCCGCACGACGGCGGTGACCACCCTGCTGCTCGTCGTCACCGCGGTCGCCGGCACGGTGGGCGCCCGCAAGATCACTGAGGCCCGGCGACCGCGCAGCCGGTGGCAGGCGCTGCTGCGCCGCTGATCCGTGACCGGGCTGCCGCCGGCGTTCCGACGTGTCGGGACGCCGGCGGCAGCTCCGGCTCCATACCGGCGGGACGCCGGTGCCAGCCCCCGTTCCATGCCGGCCGCGATGCCGACGGGCGCTCCGCCTCCATGTCGGCCAGACCGCCGACACCAGCCCCCGCCCATTGCCGGCCGGACCGCCGACGGGGGCTCCCACTCATTGCCGGCCAGACCGCCCACGGCGGCTCCCCGCTCAGTACCAGCCAAACCGCCGACGGCGGCTCCGGCTCAGTGCCAGTCGCTGATCGGGACGTCGCGGGGCGAGGGGGCGCCCTCACCGGTCTCCACCAGCGACTTCAAGCTCAGCAGGTAGGAAGCCCACTTGGTGCTGCAGTGGTGCATGAACTCCACCGGCGCCGCCCAGCCCTGATGCCGGAACAGCACGATCGTGTAATCGCCGTCCTGCCGCAGGTTCCAGTCGACCGTGGTGCCGATCCATTCCTCCGGCCCGTCGACGACCCGCCACGACACCCGCTCCCGCGGCCGTAGCTCGACGACCTCCATGTCGAAACCGCCCGGCAGGAAGCGGAACTCCAGAACACCACCCTCGGCGGCGCTGCCCTTCGTATCCTCGGTCCACCAGCCGGCGAGGCCTTCGATCGTCGTCAGCGCGTCGTACACCTTCTCCGGCTGCGGGGTCTTGACGCCCACGCGGTGCAGGATGTCCACCATCTCGTCCTCCTGATTTGGTCGATCTCGTCGTCATTCCTGCCGATTGCGCTGGATCGCCTCGGCGATCCGCTTGATCCGCTGCAGCCGGGCGTCCCACGCCGCGCCGACCGACGACAGCTGGGCCACGGCTCGCGCGAGCTGGGCGTCGTCGACCCGGTACAACTTCTCCCGGCCGGCCGTGGTCGCCCGGACCAGGCCGGCGCGGTCGAGGACACCGAGGTGCTTGGCCACCCCTTGCCGGGTGACCGACATCTGCTGGCTCAGCGTGGTCGCCGTGCCGTGGCCGTCGACCAGCAGCAGGTCGAGCATCCGGCGCCGGGTCGGGTCGCCGATCGCGGACCACAGATCATCGTCGACCGGGTCGGCCACCGGGACGCTCACGGCCGCACCGCGAGCTTCGCGGCGTACGACACCAGCCGCGGAAGGTAGAAGTCCCAGCCACTGACGTGGTCCCGGTACTGCTCCTCCAGGACGGCGACCTCCCAGCCCATCTCGCGGAAGCCGGTCTCGGTCATCTTCAGCAGCGTGCCGGCGCCGGACGGCGCCAGATCGAAGGTCACCAGCAACGAGTTGCCCTCGGCCGCCGTCTCGCCGGCCGGGTGCGTCCACCGGAACGAGAACATCACCGGCGGCCGCGTCTCGACGACGGTGAGCGCCACCACCGTTCCGCCGGCATCGCGGTCACCGAAGACGATCTCCCCGGACGAACCCGGCTCCGTGCCGTAGCGAGCGTCGTCCGGCCACCACTGCTTGAGGTGCTCGGGGCTGCTCACCACCTCGAACACGACCTCGGGCGACGCCTCGACGTAGATCTCCCGCTCGATCGAACCTGTCTCCATGACAACCTCCCGCAACCTTTGGTTGCGCATCACGGTAGCCCTGGCGCGGGTCATGCGCAACCATTAGTTGCGTTTCAGGCGTCGCCAACCTGCCGGCGCCCATCAGCCGCGCCGACAGGCGGGCGACCGAACCTAGCGGCCGGACGCGGCGGGCTCAGAGATGATCGTGAGGTCCCGGATCACCTGGCGACCGCGGCGAGCGGCGAGCGGCGAGCGGCGAGCGGCGACAAAACTGTGCGCACGCCGGTGAATCCCGCCGGCCACCGGGGCCCGCCGCGTGCCGCGCTGTCACGACCCCGGAACACGAGGGCACGGCGATGACGGCCGATGTCGGCATCGTGTGACCGCCGCTCACGGCTGGTGGAAGACGACCTCCGGATGGTCGGCGGCCGGCCCGTCCAGCAGCGGCTGGGCGACACCGCGCAGGTGCAGGTCGAAGAACGCGTTCACGTAGTCACGGACGATCCGCGCGGTCCGGTCGCCGGGCAGCGGCGAGCCGTTGTCCGGCAGCCCCGCCTGCTCGGAGAGCACCGAGGTGTCGCTGAAATCGAGATGCCCGGTGCCGGTGACGGTGAACCAGCGCTTCCAGCCGTCGAGCCGTGCCCAGTCCCGGTCCCAGGTGGTGTCCCTGGGGTTCACGCCCGGACTGTGGCCGGGCGCGCCGAACAGCATGAACGGCCGCCCGGCCAGCCCGTCGGCGGGCAGCGGCGCGAACTGGGTGCCGTCCATGTTGATCCCGGCCCGGACCCGCCGGTCGGCCGCCATCGTCGCCGCCGCCGCATTGCCGCCGATCGAGTGCCCCGCCATGCCGATCCGGCGGCGGTCGATCAGGCCGGCGTGCCGCCAGGCCGGGCGGACCCCGGTCAGCCGGTCGAGCAGGAACGACACATCCGCCGCCCGGCCCTCGGCGACCCGCGCGAGGTCGTCGTTCTCCTGCTGCTCGAACACGTCGCAGGCGGTGCAGGCGATCAGCCGCCCACCCGGGAACGCGGTCCCGGCCGACTCGTGGGCGTGGTCCACCAGGGCGACGACATATCCTCGGCTGGCGAGTTCCTCGGCCAGGTGGGTGAGGGTGTGTCGGTGCAGGGTGAAGCCGGGCGAGAGCACCACCAGCGGGTAACGGCCCCGGCGCGGCTGCGCCGACCTGCGGGCGGCCGTGCGAGTCGCACTGAGCTCCTCCGGCTCGACGAGGCCGGACACCTTGCGGTCCTCGACGAACCGGCGTGCCTCGTCCACGGTCAGGTAGGTCGCCGCCGGCCCGGGGCGGGCCGCCGCCGGGTAGTACATCGACACCATCAGCTCACGTGGGCTCGCCGGCACCCACGGGTCCCGCCGGCTCCGGTCGACCAGATGCAGCACCTCTCGCCCCACGGCGTGGGCCCCCGACGGGACCGGCAACACGAACCGCGACGCGGCCGTCTCATAGCCGGCGGCGACCGTCGCGGCGGCCGGTGAGACCGACAGAGCCGGCGGTACGAAGGCGGTGGCCGCCACCACGAACGCAGCGGCGGCCTTCTTGGCGATATCCATCCGTGTCGTCATGCGTCCAGCCAACCGCACCGGCCCGCCCAGCACAGTCACCCACCGTGGACATCCGGGGGTAGACCCAGCACTACCTCCGCCGGCGTCGCGCAGAAGAAGTCCCGTCGTGCGCTCAGGTCCGGCCGGACGGGTCACCGAAGCCGGGACCGCGCGGACCGTCACGCCGCCCTCAACCGCGTCGGTGACCGGAGAGGAGACGATGTCCGCTCGCCATGAATTCCTCGCTTCCCTTCGTCAGGCGGAATCGAGGGTGGCGGCGAGCCAGCGGAGTTGGTCTCGGGTGTGGAAGGCCTCCCCGCCCTCATGGCCGTTGTACGGATAGACCCGCATGGTCCGAGACGGCGGGGCGGAGCGGCCGTTGGCCGAGCCGTACTGGTCATAGGCGGCGAAGCCGGTGTCCGGCGGGCACACGGTGTCGCGCAGACCGATACCGAAGTGGACGGGCGCGACGGCCCGGCGGGCGAAGGTGACGGCGTCCACATACGCCAGGGTGTTCCAGACCGCGGGGGCGGCGTCGCGGTGGACGGCCAGGTAGGCGGCGATGAGGTTGTACGGTTCGGTGCCGGCCAGGTCGACGGCGCGCTGGATCTGGCAGAGGAACGGCGCCGAGGTGAGCACCGCGGCCACGTCGGGGACCAGACCGGCGACGGCGAGGGCCAGCCCGCCGCCCTGGCTGTTGCCGGCCACGGCGACGCGATGCGGGTCGACGCCGGGCAGGGCTCTCAGCGCGTGGACGGCCCGGGCCGCGTCGGTGATGAGCCGGCGGTAGTAGTAGTCGTACGGCGAGAGGATGCCCCGGGCGAGCAGGCCCGCCGCGGTGCCCTGCGGGTCGGGGGTGTCGCCGCCGGAACCGTACTGGTCGCCCTGGGCCCGATTGTCCATCAGCAGATGGGCGTATCCGGCGGCCGGCCAGGTGAGCCGTTCGTGCGGCAACCCGCGCCCACGGCCGTAACCGGCGTATTCCACGACGGCGGGCAGTGGGCCGCGCTGACCGGCGGGCCGGGTGTACCAGGCGCGGATCGGGTCGCCGTCGAATCCGGCGAACGTGACGTCCCAGCAGTCGAACAGGGGAAGGCCGTTCGGCTCGGGATGGACGTCCAGGATGGGCGGGCCGTCGGCCGCGGCGAGGGTCGCCTTCCAGAAGGCGTCGAAGTCGTCGGGTTCGGGTTGTGTCTGAATAGCGTGCCCCCAGAGGAGCCGAAAAATGACGTGCCGATGTCGGTAGTTGCGACCCCGGTGCCAGCAACCATACTTTCCTCCCATCGACGAAGTCCACTGTTGACATGCCTTCCGTACCGGGCTTACGTTCGCCGCCAGACATCTCGTTACATCGATGAAATCTCCGAAAGTTTCGGCGGGAGGTGACATGAGAAAGCCAGCGGACGGCGACCTGAAAACGCCTGTGGCCGGCGGCCTGAGCGAGGCGCCGCGCGGTGACCTGAGAGAACCCGCGGCCGGGGACAGGACGGGCACGGTGGGCGGCGGCGCGAGACGAGCGCCGGGTCGCACCTGGAGGCAGGCGCTGCGCCGGGATTGGCAGTTGTACTCGCTGGCCGTACTCCCGCTGATGTTCTTCCTGGTCTTTCGCTATCTGCCGATGCTGGGCAACGTCATCGCGTTCCGCCGGTACGAGCCGGGCGGTGACCTGTTCGGCGAGCGGTGGGTCGGGCTGCGCTATTTCGAGATGTTCCTGGCCGACCCCACGTTCTGGCAGGTGTTCACCAACACCGTGGTGCTCGGCGGGCTCACTCTGCTGTTCTGCTTCCCGTTGCCGATCGTGCTGGCCCTGCTGCTCAACGAGGTGCGCACCCGGTGGCTCAAGGGCCTGGTGCAGACCGTGTCGTACCTGCCGCACTTCCTGTCGATCGTGGTCGTCGCCGGCCTGGTGCTGCAGACGGTGTCGGTGGACGGGGTGATCAATCAGGGGTTGCGGGCGGCCGGGGAGGATCCGGTCGCGTTCATCCAGGAGGCCGGCTGGTTCCGCACCATCTACGTCTCGTCGGAGGTGTGGCAGACCGTCGGCTGGGGCACGATCCTCTACCTCGCGGCGCTGACCACGATCGACCACGACCTGTACGACCAGGCGAAGGTGGACGGCGCGAACCGGTGGCGGCAGACGTGGCACGTGACGCTGCCCGGGATCCGGCCGACGATGATCACGCTGCTGATCCTCAACATCGGCACGTTCCTGGCGGTCGGTTTCGAGAAGGTGCTGCTGCTCTACAACCCGCTGACCTTCACGACGGCGGACGTCGTCTCCACCTATCTGTACCGGGTCGGCATCGTCTCCGGCAGCTTCAGTTACGCCACCGCGATCGGCCTGTTCGAGGCGCTGATCGGGCTGGCGCTGGTGCTGGGCGCGAACACGCTGTCGCGGCGGACCACCGGGACGAGCCTGTGGTGACCGTGACCCGGGGGTACCGGGCGTTCCAGGCGGTCAACGCGGTGGCGCTGGCCGGCGTGGTGCTCGTGACGTTGTTCCCGTTCGTCAACATCGTGGCCCGCTCGTTCAGCGGCGAGCAGGAGATCCGGGCGGGTCAGGTCACGTTCTGGCCGAAAGGGTTCAACCTCACCACGTACGAGCGGGTGATGTCCGACGCTCTGTTCTGGACGAACTATCGCAACACCGTCGTCTACACGGTGGTGGCCACGGCCATCGCGCTGGTGCTGACGACCTGTTACGCGTACGTGCTGTCGAAGAAGAACCTGAAGGGCCGCGGCCTGCTGGTCGGGATCGCGGTGTTCACCATGTTCTTCAACGGCGGGCTGATCCCCAACTATGTGCTGGTCAGCACGCTCGGCCTGCGCAACTCGCTGTGGGCGATCGTGCTGCCGAACGCGATCAGCGTGTTCAACCTGCTGGTGATGAAGGCGTTCTTCGAGAGCCTGCCGTCCGAGCTGGAGGAGGCCGCGGCGGTCGACGGCTCGGGCACCTACGGCACGCTGCTGCGGATCGTGCTGCCGCTCTCGAAGGCGGTACTCGCGACGATGCTGCTGTTCTACGCGGTGTCGTTCTGGAATTCGTGGTTCGCCGGGTTCCTCTACATGGACCGGCAGGAGTTGTTCCCGGTCACCGTCTATCTGCGCAATCTGATCGCCGGCGCCACCGCCGGCACCGACAACACCGCGAGCAGTGAGGCCGCGCTGCAGATCGCCGCGAGCATCCAGGCCGTCACGATCGTGCTGACCATGCTGCCGATCATGCTCGTCTATCCGTTCATCCAGAGGTTCTTCGTCTCCGGCGTCACGCTCGGAGCCGTCAAAGGCTAGGAGCCCTCCCATGATCCCACTGACCAGACGTCATCTCCTGACCGCTGCCGGCGCCGCGGCTGTCGCCGGTCTGGCCGGCTGCGGCGACGACGAGCCGGACGCGAAGGAGGGCCTCGACGGCAAACGGGCCGGAGCCATGGACGCGTTCAAGGTCGGTGACCAGTTCAAGGCCACCGAGCCGCTCACGTTCTCGATCATGATGCTCAGCAACCAGACCTATCCGTACAAGGCGGATTGGCCGTTCCTCACCGAGTTGACCAGGCGGACCAACGTGTCGCTGGAGGCGACCGCCGTCCCGGGCAGCGACTACAACCAGAAGCGCAGCGTGATGGTGAGCGCCGGGAACGCCCCGTTCATCATCCCGAAGACCTACCACCCGGACGAGGAGGCGTTCATCGCCGGCGGGGCGATCCTGCCGGTGAGCGACTACGTCGACCTGATGCCGAACTACTCCGACAAGCTCGCCCGCTGGAACCTGCAGCCCAACGTGGACGGGTTCAAGGCCGAGAACGGCAAGTACTACCTGCTGCCCGGCCTGCACGAGAACGTCTGGCAGGACTACTCGCTCGCGGTGCGCACCGACATCATGGACAAACTCGGCCTCACCGCCCCGCAGACATGGGACGACCTGGCGAACGTGCTGCGCGAGATGAAGAAGGCGTACCCGGACCGCTATCCGCTGTCCGACCGGTGGAGCACTCCGCCGCAGCCCGGCGGCAACAACCTGATCAATCTGGTCGGCACCGCGTACGGCGCGCGCGCCGGCTGGGGCTGGACCCCGGCCGTCTGGGACGCCGCCGCCGGCAGGTTCGTCTACTCCGGAGCGATGGATCAGTACCGGCAGATGCTGGAGTACCTGAACAAGCTGGTCACCGAGGGCCTGGTCGACCCGGAGAGCTTCACCCAGACCGACGACAACGCCCGGCAGAAGTTCGCCGCCGGCAAGTCGTTCGTGATGAGCTGCAACGCCCAGACCCTGGTGAACGAGGCCCGCAAGGACATCGCGAAGATCCCCGGCGCGACGGTGGCCAAGATGATCCTGCCGACCGGGCCGATGGGCGCGACACTGCCCGGTTACAACCGCCTGGAGAACGGCATCATGATCTCCAAGAAGGCCGCCGAGAGCAAGAACTTCGTGGCCATGATGCAGTTCATCGACTGGGTCTGGTACTCCGACGCCGGCCAGTTGTTCAGCAAGTGGGGCATCGAGGGACAGACCTACAGCGGCAGCATCGAGGACGGCACCTTCAAGCTCGACCCGGGCGTCAAATGGGCCGGCCTGAACCCGGACGCGCCCAAGGGCCTGCAGGTCGACTACGGGTACTCCAACGGCGTCTTCTCCTACGGCGGCAGCACCAAGCTGCTCAGCACGCAGTTCTCCGACGAGGAGAAGGCCTTCCAGGCCGAGATGAACAAACGCAAGGCCCAGCCGGTCCCCCCGCCCGCCCCGTTGTCGGCCGAGGAACGCGAACAGGTCACGCTTTGGGACTCGGCGCTCAAGGACCACGTCTTCCAGAACACGCTGCGGTTCATCCTCGGCCAGCGGCCGCTGGGCGAATGGGACGCCTACGTCAAAGAACTGGAGGGCAAGAACTCCACGAAATACCTGGACATCGTCAACAAGGCGTACGAGCGCTACAAGAAGGCGCACGGCTGATGCGGTTCTCCGACGCCTGGCGCGCCTGTGTCGGCACCGGCCGGATGGACCTGGCGCTGCGCCGCGACTATCAGGATTCGCTGGCCCTGATCCAGCGCGAGATCGGTTTCCGGCATATCCGCGGGCACGGCCTGTTCAGCGACGGCATGGGCATCCACCGCCCGTTCCGGCACCTGGAGCAGGAGCACGTGCGGTATTCCTTCACCTATCTGGATCAGGTCGTCGACGCCTATCTCGAACTGGGGATCCGGCCCTTTCTGGAGCTGGGGTTCATGCCGTCCGGGCTCGCCTCCGGTGACCAGACGGTCTTCTGGTGGCGCGGCAACGTCACGCCCCCGCGCTCCTGGAGAGCGTGGGCCGATCTGGTGCGGGCGACCGTCACCCACCTGGTCGACCGGTACGGGCTCGACGAGGTCCGCGGCTGGCCGATCGAGGTGTGGAACGAGCCGAACCTGACCCAGTTCTGGCAGGGCGCGGACGCCGACGCCTACTACCGGCTCTACCAGGTGAGCGCCGAGGCGATCAAGGAGGTGGACGCGCAGTTGCGGGTCGGCGGCCCGGCCATCTCCCCCGGCGCGGACGAGTGGCTGGAGAGGTTCGCCGACTTCGTGATCGGTCACGACGTGCCGATCGACTTCGTGAGCCGGCACGCCTACACCTCGGGCCCCGCCCGGCACGTGCCGTTCGGCAGCCGTCAGAGGCTGGCCCCGGCGTCGCGCCTGCTCGACCAGTTCGCCCTGCCCCGCAAACAACTGGCCGGCACCCCGCTCGCGGATCTGCCGGTGCACATCACCGAGTTCAACTCCTCCTACTGTCCCGACAACCCGATCCACGACACCGCGTTCCAGGCCGCCTATCTGGCGCCCGTGGTCGCCGCCGGCGGCGACCCCGCCGACTCCTTCTCGTACTGGACCTTCAGCGACGTGTTCGAGGAGGCGGACGTCCCCACCGAACTGTTCCACGGCGGCTTCGGCCTCCTCACCCACCGCCAGATCAAGAAACCGGCCTTCCATCTGTACGCCTTCGTCGCGCGCATGGGCGACCGGTTCCTCTCCCGCGGCCCCGATCACCTGATCACCACCGACGCGGACGGCCGGGTGACCGTGCTCGCCTGGGCGCCGGTCGACCACACCGGCGCCGGCCGGTCCCCGCGCACGCACAACCTGCGGTTCTCGGTGCCGGTCGACGCGCCGGC
Source organism: Actinoplanes sandaracinus (assembly GCF_030009775.1). GTDB lineage: Bacteria > Actinomycetota > Actinomycetes > Mycobacteriales > Micromonosporaceae > Actinoplanes > Actinoplanes sandaracinus. The sequence goes on from NZ_JASCTH010000007.1 coordinate 123,503, forward strand.
GGCGTTCCTGCTGCGCTCGACCGTCGACGAGGAGCACGGCAACGCCTTCGCGGCCTGGCAGGAGATGGGCCGTCCCCCGTCCCCGCTCCCCCGCCAGTTCGACACGCTGCGGGAGGCCGCCGAACCGGCTCGCAGCCATCGCCGCCTGCCGGTGCGTGACGGCCGCGTCGACATGGAGATCGCCCTCGCCCGGCACGAGGTGACCCTGCTGGAGATCACCCCGGTGACCGGCTCGGCGCCGCCGTGGTGGGACGACGACGACCTGCTGGACGGACCGTCGTGAGCGCCGTCCAGGAGCGTTTCGGGACGGGCCTGCTCGCGCAGGCGGCGGCGCTCGCCTATCACCTGATCGTCGTCGAGTCGCTGCTGCTGGTCACCGCCGGGCCGGGACTGGCCGTCCTGGTGCTGCTCGACCGGGACCCGTCCAACCTGCCGCTGGCCGCGTTGTGCGCGCTGCCCGCCGGGCCGGCGCTGTCGGCGGCCCTCTACACGCTGCACCACCGGCGGCTCGACCTGACCGACCTGCGGCCGGCGAGCGTGTTCCTGCACGGCTACCGGCTCAACGCCCGCGGCGCGTTGCCGGTCTGGGCGATCTGGCTGACCGTTCTCACGCTGAACCTGGCTCACCTCGGCGCGACCGGTCTGGCCGGGCCGGTCCTGCTGATGGGCGTCACGCTGTGGATGCTGAACGCGCTCGTGATCACTTCGCTGTTCGAGTTCCGCACCCGTGATGTGGTGCGCCTGGCGGCGTACACCCTGGTCCGGACGCCTCCGGTGACCCTCGCCAACGTCTGCCTCGTCATCGTCGTCCTCGCCGGGATCCTGATCTTCTCGGAGGCCGTGCTGGCGCTGGCCGGCTCGGTGCTGGCGCTGGTGCTGCTCGCCAACAGCCGGAAGCTGATCGCCGTGATCCGGAGGGACTTCACCCGGTGACGATCCCCTACGGCGGCGACTACAACCCGGAGCAGTGGCCGGCCGAGGTGTGGGACACCGACCACCGGCTGTTCGACGCCGCACACATCGACACGCTCACCGTCGGAGTGTTCACCTGGGCACTGACGCAGCCGGCGCCGGACGTCTACGACTTCTCGACCCTGGACCGGATCGTGAGCAGGGCCGCCGCCGCGGGCAGGCGGATCTGCCTGGCCACCGGGACCGGCGCGCACCCTCCCTGGCTGGCGAAGGCGTACCCGTCGGTGACCCGCACCGACTTCGAAGGACGCAAGCACCGGTACGGCCAGCGGCACAACTCCTGTCCCAGCTCACCGGAGTTCCGGCGGCTCTCGGCCGAGACGGCCCGCCGGATCGCGCGGCGCTACGCCGGCCATCCCGCGATCATCGCGTGGCACGTCGGCAACGAATATGGCGGCGCCTGCTACTGCTCATACTGTGCGGCGGGTTTCCGGGGCTGGCTGCGCACCCGCTACTCCACTCTGGACGGCCTGAACGCGGCCTGGTACACCACTTTCTGGTCGCACACGTTCACCGACTGGGACGAGATCGAGCCGCCGTCGGCGCTCACCGAACACTGGCGCGGACCCGACCACACCGCCTTCCAGGGCATCACCCTGGACTATCTGCGGTTCATGTCGGACGCGATGCTCGCCAACTTCTCCGACGAGAAGGCGGCGATCCGCGAGTCCGACCCGGACACCCCGGTGACCACCAACTTCATGGGCCTGTACCGGCCGGTCGACTACCACCGGTGGGCGCCGCACCTCGACTTCGTCTCCTGGGACAACTACCCGCCCGACGACCGGTCCGCGGCCCGGATGGCGCTCGCCCACGACCTGATGCGCGGTCTCAAGGACGGGCAACCGTTCTGGCTGATGGAACAGACCCCGAGCGTGACCGCGTGCCGCGACGTCAACCCGCTCAAGCGGCCCGGCGTGATGCGACTGTGGAGCTGGCAGGCGGTGGCACACGGCGCCGACGCGGTCCTGTTCTTCCAGATGCGGGCCGGGCGCGGGGCCAGCGAGAAATACCACGGCGCCGTGATCGGTCACGCCGGCCGCGCCGACACCCGGGTGTTCCGCGAGGTCGCCGCGCTGGGCGCCGAACTCCGGCGGATCGGTCCGGCCACCCTGGGCGGCCGGACCCCGGCACGGGTGGCGCTGCTGTTCGACTGGGACAGCTGGTGGGCGCTGGAGATCTCGGACGGCCCGTCCCGGCTGGTCCGCTACCTCGACGTGGTGCAGGCCTATCACCGGGCGCTGTGGGACGCGGGCGCCGGCCTCGACGTGGTCCCGGTGACCGCCGACCTGACCGGCTACGACGTGGTGGTGGCGCCCGTCCTGCACATGGTCAAGGGCGACCTGGCGGCGCGGCTGTCCGAGGTCGCCGCACGCGGTGGTTCGGTGGTGACGACGTTCCTGTCCGGACGGGTCGACGAGAACGACAACGCGTTCCTCACCGACGTGCCGGGGCCGCTCGGCCCGCTGATGGGCGTGCGCGTCGACGAGTGGGACGCCCGGGAGAGCGACCACGTGAACCCGGTGGCGATCGGCCCGGCGGCGGTCGCGGCGCGCCTGCTGTTCGAGTTGGTCATCCCCCAGGGCGCCGAGGTCGTCGGGAGATACCGGAGCGACTTCTACGCGGGTACGGCGGCGGTCACCCGCAACACCTACGGCGACCTGCTCTCCGGCGACCGCGTCACCCGCGGTCAGGTGGTGACGCTGGACGCCCACGACGTCATGGTGATCGTCACCGATCGATGAGAGCCGCCGGGGCACGCCCCCTCAGTGGATGCGGCGGCCGTGCGCGTCGGGGACTCCGGACTTCCGGTGAAAGTACGTGTTGATCTGGTCGCGCCACTCCCCGGCGCTGCGCACCTGTTCGTCGAGGCGGTCGGCGACCCGGGCGTACAGCGCGGGATCGACCAGGCCCTCGGCCCGCCGCCACCGCTGCCGCATGGCCGTCACCCGTTCCGCGCCGGCGAAGTGGGTGTCGTAGATGTGCTGGATCACCGTGACGCCGCTGTGCAGGACATGGCCGTACGGCACATGGTGGAAGAAGAGCAGCAGCTCGTCGGGGCAGGTGGCGACCGACTCGTAGCGATCGTGCGGGTACTGGCCGGCGAACCCGGTCCCGGTGGTCCGGGTGCGGTCCACGCCGACCCCGTCACGGTCGGCGAAGTGGTAGGTGCCCCACGGCGTGTACTCGTAGCCGTCGACGTCGGGCCCGTAGTGGTGGCCGGGCCGGACCATGAAGCCGACCCCGAGCGGGGCGGTGTACTGCTCGTACGTCCGCCAGGACTCGTCCATCAGGTCGTGCAGGATGCTCCGCAGCGGGCCGGGAGCGGACGGGAAGGTCAGGTCGATCCACTCGTCGAGGAGCGCCACCGGGCCCCGGTGCGGATCCCAGGCGAGACGGCCGGCGGCGTACAGGTTGGCCTGGGCGAGCGGGTGGCCGGTCCAGAACTCGTCGGAGCCCACGTTGGAGACCGCGGCCAGGGCGCCCACCTGGCCGGCGACCTCGGCCAGCACGCCGGACCACATCGGCGCCAGGTAGCAGACGTGCTTCTGCTGGCCGGTGTACTCCTGGGTGACCTGCAGCTCGACCGCCAGCCGGGTGGCGGGCATCGCCGACAGCACCGGGGACACCGGCTCCCGCGTCTGGAAGTCCATCGGGCCGTGCTTGACCTGCACGATCACGTTGTCGTGGAACCGGCCGTCGAGCGGGGCGAAATGGTCGTGGGCCGCCCGCGCCCGGTCGGTGGACCGGTCACGCCAGTCCTGCCGGTGGTCGTAGACGAACGCCCGCCAGCGGACCACCGCGTCGTGCGGCGCGAGTGCCGCGGCGAGCATGTTCGCCCCGTCGTCGTGGCCGCGCCCGTAGGTGAACGGGCCGGGCTGCCCTTCCGAGTCGGCCTTGACCAGGTAGCCGCCGAAGTCGGGGATCGCCTCGAACACTCGCTCTGTCGTCTGCGCCCACCACTGCCGGACCGTGTCTTCGAGCGGGTCGGCGGTCGGCAGGTCACCGAGGATCACCGGGGCGGCGAAGTTGACCGAGAGATGGACGCGTACGCCATACGCCCGCATGATTCCGGCGATGGCCGCGACCTCGTCGAGTCGGCTGGTCAGCAGGCGGGTCTCGGAGAGGTGGACGTTGACGTTGTTGACCGTGATCGCGTTGATGCCGCAGGCGGCGAGCAGCCGGGCGTAGGACCGCACCCGGGTGAGGTCGTCGTGCGGCCGCCCCTGGTGCCAGAAGATCGAGCCGCCGGAGTAGCCGCGTTCGACCTGGCCCATCACCGGGTGCACGTCGACGTTGTCCCAGTGGTCGAGCACGCGCAGGAGCAGCGCCGGGTCGTGGCGTTCGTCGGCGAGGCCCGGATCGAAGGCGGACTCGCCGCGGCGGGCGATCTCGAACAGGCCGTACAGCATTCCGGCCGCCCCGTCGGCCAGCACCGTCGTGCTCTCCGCGCGCCGGCCCAGCACGAATCCCTCCGTGGGTGAGGCGGCCGGTCCCTCCGTGGGTGAGGCGGCCGAGGCGGAGCCGGCGCCCGGGCACCGGCCCGCCGTGCTGAGCACGAGATCGAGATGGGCGGGCACCTCGGCCGACAGCCCCGAACGATATGCCGCCCCGCCGAACCGGTCACAGGCCCGTGTCACCTCGTCCCACACGGTCTCGACGATCGGCCCGGCCCCCGCGACCAGGACCCGCCTGGCGCCGAGCGCCCGGAAGGCCTCGGACGGCAGCCATGCCGCATGGATCCCCACTGATGAATGCTCGGTCACGGCGGCTCCGGCGGGTCAGGGGTCGGCGCCGGCCGGAAGTCGCACGTGGAGCGGCCGCCGCGTCGATCGGTTGCCGGATCACCATACGATCCGGAGGCCGCACCGTCGACCGGACGGCCGGCGCGCGGAGGAGCCGGGACAGCGGTGGCAGCGGTCCGGGAATCCTTTGTCAAGAGAATCCCTCTCGCATTGGCCGGCGGCTCGCCAGGCAATCAACGAGGGCACTAAAATATGTCGAGACAGCGACAAATCAGCGATTATGAATGTTGCCGCGATGCGGCCCGGCGCCAACCCGATTCGATCTCACGTTCACGATAGCCGTCAACACAGAATGATAGGCTGGCGAGCAGAACTGGGGACATTATCGGCTTAAGGCTATGAGGAGCCCGCCACGGGTCCGGATGCGTCACAATCCGTTACCCCGGCCTGGCCCGGGCGATGTATGCTCTCGGTTGTTTCCACCTCTTGGCAATGGTTCTCGGCGAGGGGGCGCAAGTGGATAACTAGAGCTCGGCGCAAAGATGGACAGGGCTCGACGCACTGACGGCGGCACCCGGAGTCGACCCGGGTGCCGCCGTCGTGTGAAGCCGGCCCTCTTGGCAAAGTTATCCGGCGATGTTTGCATTAGAACTGATTTCGACAGCCCTTGCATCGTCCAATCGGACCCCGCGCGAGCCCCGTCGGCCACGCCATCCTTCCGAACGGGCGACCTGCGGCGAAAGAGTCCGGGCATGGCCACACCACTCGAACGCTTCCCGCAGATCCATCCTCACGTTCAGTGAGCACCTGTATCGCCGCTCGAGCACGGAGACTCATGCTGGTCCGACCTTCGGCTGCCAGCCTAGTTCTCCACGTGCACCTCCCGCGAAACGACGACGCCGCCAAGCATATCAAGATCAGGATAGCTTTCCCGCCGGTTCCGGACAGTCCTAGCGGGGATAATTAGCGCCGTCCCAGACCACCTGATACCGAGCCCCGATCTTGGGCCTCTTCATCTCGTAGACTGCCTCGCCGGTATTGGAATCAATGGGCACCGGCCATTCATCCGCGATCTCCCATTCGGTGCCGCCGCCGCGGGACCGGATGAATTCGATGGCCCGGGCCTCGGCGGGCCGCATGGCCTGCGGAAAGATGACGCGCAGCTTCAAGGAGCCGATCGGCTCGACAATAATCTTGGCCAGCATGGGCTCGAACGTCCGGCCCACGTCATTCAATTCCTGGAATATCTCTATCTCGGTCTTGGCACCCTTCCGCAGCGGCCTGTCGAAGACGACATAATATTCTCGCCAGGAACGGTCCCGGGAGATCTCCGTCATCAGCGTGTGCCCCGGGCTGCGCACCGCCGGCCGAGTGATGTCACCGACTCCTGTCCAGCGGTACCGGTTCTTGAACATCTCCACGTTGTGCTTGTTGGCCCGGATCGTGATCCGGACGGTCTGCCGATGCCTCAATATGTCGGCCGGATCGAATTCGTACAGGTATTCCGCGCTCTCCCAGGAGTATTCAGCGGTCTTGCTCATCCGCCGCTGCATGGTGAGAGTGCCGACGAGAAGGCCCGCGCCGAAAGCGACCAGACCGAGCGCGATGGACGATACGGACGAGGGTACGGATTCATTGGACCCGGCATATTTCGCGCCCACATAGATGGCCCCCGCCACCACCATCGCGAGCCAACCCAGATTACGGACAATCCCCACCCACGTACCGACGCTCTTGATGCCGCCGAAGAACTTCATCGCTGGCATCGCTCCCCCTGCGAAAATGCTCGACGAATACCCGGATCTCATGTTCGCGACGCATACCTGAAAGCAGCGATACAAACAATCCGAACAGTACCCGGAAGCACGGGAGGCCGCTGTCACGCGATAGGAGGAGCCACTTCCACGACCAGAGCCGGCAAACCCATTCGGCCGGACAGGGAGTGCACCAATTCCCGGATGTAGGGATGGGCGATCTCGATCAACCCGACAGCGCCGAACGCTTTCAGTTCACTCTCCGTCAACGGTGGATCGTCGGGCACTCGCACCACCGCGTTGAGCACGATCTTCAGGCTCAGGAACGTCTCTTGAGTGCCGTCCCGGCCCTCCAGCTCGTAAGAGCACGCGTAGACCATATGCCCGGGTATCGACGACATCTCGCGGGTGAGGTCGAGCAGCACCACCCGAAGGGGTGGTTTGACCACCGGCAGGAGCAACTCGGCGTCCAGTTTGCGCAGCCGCAGGTCGACCAGCGAGGCACGGCGGATCACGCGTTCTGAGCGTTGACGCAGGTCGGTCCGCGCCCTCACGCCGCCGCTACTAGCTCGTCCAGCGCTTTGACGAAACAATCGTCGCCGGGTGGGCTCACCCGCACGTCGTTGTCACGAGGACGGAGCCGCACGGGCACGCCGGCCCCGGCGACCACGTCAGCGCCGCCCACGAATCCCCAGGCGGACGCGTCGCCCCTCAGCACCTTCGTCCGGGAGTTCGCCTTGTAGGGAAGCGTCCGCTCCTCCCAGGAGGTGAAGTGCCGGGTCGCCCCCTCGCGCAGGATCAGTTCGAGGCTGCAGCCGAGCACCCTCGAGTACCGCTGGAGCGTGGACAGCCTGGCGTCGGTGACACCGTTCTCCAGCTCGGAGACGGCCGACTGTGTCGTCGACATCCGTCTGGCGGCTTCCCCCTGGGTCAAGCCCCTCCGGCGGCGCATTCGCACCAGAGCCTGGACCAGCCCGTCGCGAGCCCGGACATCGTAGTCCGCCGCGACTCCCTGCGGGGTGGACAGCAGCCGGGCCAGGAGGCCGGCACGGGTGCCGACGGCCGGTGGAGTGTCGTGCGACGGCATCAGAACTCCCATGTCTCGAGGTTCCGCGTCCACCCGGTGACGGCAGGCGTCACGGCGGGACCGAGCCCGCCCTGCGCGCCGCACCAGCCGTCGGCGACCGTCGCCCGGATCATTGCGCCTTCTGTTTCCGCCACAGACTCCACCTCCGCTCGGCCACCTCCACGGCTTCCTCCGGTAATGCCCCGGAACCCCCGATGACGAACGAGAGAACCACCAGGAATCTCCCATCGACGCCGTAGACCAACCAAAATCTATTATCGCCTAGCTCAAACCAAAAGGTCCTAAGTCGGACATTTAGCGCCTTGTCGTGTCGTACGTCGCGGCGGCCGGACTCCCGGTGCTCCAGCTCGAGCTGAACCTTGGCGCAGGCCTCCGGCCCCGTCGCCTCGACCTCGGCCATGGCATCGACACGTCGGCCGTCCGAGCCGGTCCCCGCAAGGAACCACCAGACCCGGGCCGCCTTCCGCCTGTTCGGTCCCGCATTCGCCGCAGCCGCGGTAGCACCTCTCCCCCCACAGTTGCGGCCAACCGGGCGCATTCTGCGTACGAGCGATGAACGCGCTGGCGCCGAGAATGGCTCGACCACACCTCCCGCCAACGGACAATGTGTGCGATTAAGTCCATAGGGATCGATCGAACGGCAGGGAATGCGGACACTCCACGACGCATCGTCGTCACCGCGTCACGCAGAGGCGGACCGTGCCGCATCGCGAGGCCGACCGAGATATCGATGTCCGTAATAGTGCAAGCTCTTGATTCGCGCATCCTTCGCCGCTTAGCTGTCTGGCGGGGAAGCACGCCGCCGGAAGGACACACATGTCCACGACCTCCTTCACACCGCGAGAGATCGACGCCCTGCGGGAGAAGTACCGGGCGGAGCGGGACCGGCGGATCCGCCCGGACGGCGGCGGCCAGTACCGGAAGGTGACCGGCGAGTTCGGCTACTACGCCACGGACCCGTACACCGAGCGGACCGAGCGGGAACCGGTGCGCGACCGCGTCGAGGCGGTCGTCGTGGGCGGCGGCTTCGGCGGGCTGCTCACCGCCGCCCGGCTGCGCCAGGCCGGCGTCGAGGATCTGCGGATGATCGACGAGGCCGGTGACTTCGGCGGCACGTGGTACTGGAACCGCTACCCCGGCATCCACTGCGACATCGAAGCCACGGTCTACATGCCGCTGCTGGAGGAGGTCGGGTACGTCCCGCGGTGGCGGTACGCCCCGGGCGAGGAGATCCGGCGGCACGCGGTCGCCGTCGCGACGACGTTCGACCTCTACCGCGGCGCTCTGTTCCACACCAGGGTCACCGATCTGACCTGGGACGACGACACCTGCGAGTGGACCGTGCGCACCGACCGCGGCGACGAGACGAGGTCCCGTTACGTCGTGCTCTCCTCGGGCCTGCTGACGCAGGCGAAACTGCCGGGCATCCCCGGCATCGAGGAGTTCCGCGGCCACACCTTCCACACCAGCCGGTGGGACTACGGCTACACCGGCGGCGACCAGACCGGCGGCCTGCACGGGCTCGCCGACAAGCGGGTGGCCGTCATCGGCACCGGCGCCACCGCCATCCAGGCCGTGCCCCACCTCGGCCGCGACGCCCGGCGCCTGTACGTCTTCCAGCGCACCCCGTCGTCGGTCGACGTCCGCGACAACCGGCCCACCGACCCGGCCTGGGCGGCGGCGCTGAGACCGGGCTGGCAGCGCGAGCGGATGGACAACTTCCTGACCGTCGTCACCGGCGGCCACGCCGAGCGTGACCTGATCGACGACGCCTGGACCGGCACCGCCCGGTTGCAGCGCGCCTTCCTGGGCGGCGTCCGCGACGAACTCACCGACGACGAGCTGGAGCTGGCGGACTTCGCCAAGATGAACCAGATCCGCGCCCGGGTCGACCGGGTGGTGGACGACCCGGCCACCGCGGAGCTGCTCAAGCCCTGGTACCGGTACATGTGCAAGCGGCCCACGTTCAGCGACGAGTACCTGCAGACCTTCAACCGGCCCAACGTCACCCTGGTCGACACCGCCGACCACGGCGGCGTCACCCGGATGACCCCGGCCGGCGTCGTCGTCGGCGACACCGAGTACCCGGTGGACTGCGTCATCTTCGCCACCGGCTTCGAGGTCGGCATCTCCGGCGTCCTCTCCGGCAGCCTCCAGGTCTACGGGCGCGGTGGCCGCCACCTGTTCGCACACTGGGCCGACGGGTTCCGCACCCTGCACGGCTTCTACAGCCACGGCTTCCCCAACTTCTTCAACCTCGGGCCGGTGCACAACGCCAACGCCGTCAACTTCGTGCACATCCTCCAGGAACAGGCCAACCACATCGGGGCCGTGGTCGCCGAGGCGAACAAACGCGGCGCCCGCCGGATCGAGCCGACCCTCGAAGCCGAGGACGCCTGGTCCGCCACCATCGACCGGACCGCGAAGAACAGCTTCCGGTTCCAGGCCGACTGCACCCCGGGTTACTACAACAACGAGGGCAATCCGATGCGGGCCGGTCTCTCCTTCGGCCCCGGCCCGATCGCCTTCCACGACCTCCTGCGCGCCTGGCGCGCCGACAGCATGGAGCAGGTCCTATGGAACGGCTGATCAACCCCACGCCGCTGCGCGGATCGAACGGCATCGCCTTCGGCCCGGACGGCCGTCTCCACGTCGCCGAATATCTCCCCGGCCGGATCAGCGCCGTCGACGTCACCACCGGCGACGTCGAGGTGGTGGTCGCGCCGGACGGGCCGATCGCATCACCCGACGACCTGGCCTTCGACGCCGACGGCGCGATGTACGTGACCGATCTGGCTCCCGGAAGAGTCTGGCGGCGTACCCCGGCCGGTGGTTTCGATCTCGTCGCCGACGGCATCCGTAACCCGAACGGCGTCGCCTGCGTGGGGAACCGGGTGTTCGTCAACGAGATGGTCCCCGGCGGCCGCCTGCTGGAGGTCGGCGCCGGCGAGCCGGTGGTCCTCGCCGAGGGCCTGATGATGGGCAACGCGATGCAGGCCGGCCCGGACGGCCTGCTCTACTACCCGCACATGTTCCCCGGCGAGGTCTACCGGATCAGCCCCGACGGCGGCACGCCGGAGCTCGTCGCCGGCGACGTGCCGCAGACGGTCGCGGTCCGCTTCGACCGCGACGGCGTCCTGATCGTCCTCTCGCTGGACGAGGCCGGAACGATCTGGCGCATCGACGGCGACCGCCGCACCACGGTCACCACCGGCATTGCCGGGCTGGACAACGCCGCCTTCGACGCCCGGAACCGGATGTTCGTCTCCAGCTTCTCGGCCGGCGGCATCACCGAGGTGCTGCCGGACGGCGGTCTCCGTGACGTGGTGCCGCGCGGGCTGGCCGGCCCCTACGGCCTCGCCGTCGACGCCGCCGGCGCCCTGCACGTCGCCGACCACTACCGGCTGGACGGCGTGTTCCTGCCGTTCGCCCACGCGCTCGCCGCCGGCGACGGCGCGTTGCACTTCACCTCCCAGTACGGGCAGGCGGTGACGTTCGACCCCGGCTCCCGGTCCACCCGCACCCGCGCCGAGGACCTCGATCAACCCCAGGGCATCGCGGTACGGGCGGACGGCGCGCTGGTGATCGCCGAGGCGGGCACGGGTCGCGTGCTGGCCGTCGGCCCCGGCGGCACGACGGACGTGCTCGCCGAGGGTCTGGGCCGGCCGGTCGACGTCGCCCTCGACGCCGGGGGCCGCTGCTACGTCAGCGACGAGCAGCACGGCACGGTCTACCGCCTCGACAGCGGCAAACCGGTCGCCCTGGCCGAGGGCCTCGACACGCCGCAGGGTCTGGTGGTCGCCGACGGCCGGCCGATCGTCGTGGAGGCCGGCCGCAGGCGGCTCGTGGAGGTCGGCCCACCGCTCCGGGTGCTGGCCGCGGACCTGCCGATCGCCGCGCCCCGGCACGCCCGCCCAGCGCTGTTCGCGCAGAGCATGCCCGGTGTGCCGCGGCAGTTCACGGCGCTGGCCGCCGGTCCCGATGGCTCCCTTTACCTCGCCGGCACCGCGGACGGCAGTGTGATGCGCCTGTCGTACCCGTTCTGATTACCGCCCGATCGTCACCGAATGCCGGTGCGCGGCGTTGAGCCTGACAGACATGAGACCTATAGCACTGTATGGTCGCAATGTCCGTTTCCGGTTCCCCCCGGTTCCCCGCGCTCGCTGCAGTTTCGGAGACTCAGATGTCGTACCCCAGCACGATCTTCCATCGCGTCGTCGCCGTCTGCGCGGCCGTCGCCCTCACCGCGACCGGCTGGGCGGCCCCCGCCACCGCCGTCGCCGTGTCTGTCGCACCCGCGCCACTGCAGTACGTCGCCCTCGGCGACTCCTACGCCGCCGGCTTCGGCGCCGAGCCGACCCGCGACGCCTGCGGCCGTACCTCGGCCGCCTACCCGGCCCTGCTGGCCCGCGAGACTCACGGCGGCGTCGCCCTGCGCAACGCGTCCTGCGTCGGCGCGACCACCGCCGACGTCACCCACCGGCAGGTGTCCTCGCTGAGCCCGCGCACCGGCCTGGTCACCATCACCGCGGGCGCCAACGACCTGCAGGTCGCCCGGGTGCTGCGGTCCTGCGCCAACCCGGCCACCGCGATCGACTGCCGCACCGCGAACGCCGCCGTCGACCGCAAGCTGGCGGCCACCATGCCCCGCGACCTCGGCCGCATGATCCGCGCGGTGACCACCGCCGCCCCGGACGCCCGCGTCGTCGTGACCGGCTACCCGCTGCCGTTCGCCCGCGCCCGGCAGTGCGCGACCGTGCCCGTCCCGGCGAAGCTGCGTGCCCGCGCCAACCAGGTCGTCCAGCGCCTCAACCGGGTCCTGGCCACGGCGGCCGCCCGGGAGCAGGTGCGCTTCGTCGACGTCGAGCAGACCTTCGCCGGGCACGCGCTCTGCAACGCCCGGCCGTGGCTCGTCGGCGCGGAGGGCATGCGCGACAACACCGCCCTCCACCCGACCGCCACCGGCCACGCCCGCGGCTACCTGCCCGCCGTGGCGAACACCGGCCTCGCCGACCGATTCTGACCAGCGTCGCGCCCCGGCTGGTTCTCCGTGCCGTCTCGATCGACCTCCAGACGCACGGAGAACCAGCCGATCAAAATCCATGCGGGGTACGGGCGAACAACGCGTTGAGATCCCCGTAGCCGAGCGCCGGGTCGAGCACGTCACCGGCGCCGGATTCCAGCAGCTCGCGGGCGGCACGCTCGACCAGCCCGTACGCCGCCTGAGCGATCGATGTCCCGACGCTGACCCGGCGGACCCCCACGGCGGCCAGGTCGGCGACCGACGGGCCACCCGGACCGGTCATCGCGTTCACCGGCAGCGGCGAGCCGGCAACCAGTTCCCGCAGCGCCCCGAGGTCGGTCAGACCCGGCACGAACAGGCAGTCGGCGCCGGCCTCGGCATAGGCGACGGCGCGGGCCAGGACCTCGGCCGGCCCACCGGCCCCCGACAGATACACGTCGGTACGGGCGTTGATCACCAACTCCGGCAGCCCGGCGGCGTCCGCGGCGTCGCGGGCCGCCCGCAGACGCCGCTCCTGTTCCCGGACGGTCAACAGCGCGCCGTTGCGGGCGTCCTCGATGTTGACGCCCACCGCGCCGGCCTCCACCACCGCCCGCACGGTGGCCGCCACATCCTCCGGCGACGGCCCGTAACCGGCCTCCACGTCCGCGGTCACCGGAACGTCGACGGCCGCACAGATGCGCCGCACCGCCGACATCATCTCGTCCCGCGTCAGCCCTTCCCCGTCGGGCCGCCCCAGCGACCAGGCCACCGCGCCGCTCGTGGTCGCGACGGCCGCCGCACCCGCACGGACCACCAGTCCCGCGCTGGCCGCGTCCCACGCGTTCGGCAGCACCAGCACGCCCTGCCCGTGCCATGCCCGCAGCGCCCGCGCCCTGCCGGTGTTCAGTGCGTCAACCATCGAATCCATCCTCGTTCGGCGACATCGGACCGGCTCGAAGTCTCGCCGCTCGCGCTCGTCCTGGCTGGCGGGTTTCGGCCCTGAACATCAGCGCCGGCCACTGCCCGCGCGGACGCCGCGGACCCGGCCGATGCCGCCACGGATCCGTCGGATTCGCTCATGCGACGTCAGCCGGGCGACGCCGTTCCCCTGCCTCGACCGACGGTCATGGGACGATCGCCACGCCGCCGCGGACGCCGCCTCGGGCCAGCCGGTCGTGAGCGGCCGCGGCGTCGGCGAAGGGGTACACGCCGGCGACCCGGAGCGGGATGTCGCCGCTGATGACCAGTTTGACCAGTTCACCCAGCCGCGATCCGTCCGGCAGCACCTCCAGTGCGTAGGTCCGGATCTCCCGCACCGGTTCCGGGCGAAGCGGCGGCGACGCGGCCACGTAGCCCCCGCCGTCGCGGACGAGGTCCAGCAGCGAGGGGCCGATCACCGCCAGGTCGATGACCGCGTCGAACATCCCCGTCGGGCCGTCGGAACGCGACAGGAACGCCGCGCCCAGCGACTCCACGAACGCACGGTCACCGGCCCCGGCCAGGCCCGTGGCGTGCAGGCCGGTCACGCGGGCCAGCGCCAGGACGAACCCGCCGACCTGCCCGGCGGCGCCGGTGACGAGCACGGTCGAACCCGCCGGCAGCGCGAGCAGGTCGAGGGCTTGGGCGGCGGCGAGGCCGTTGGTCGGCAGGGTCGCCGCATCGGTTGCGGGCACGCCGGCGGGCGCGGGGGCCAGCCAGGCGGCGTCGAGCACCACGTACTCCGCGTGGGCACCGGCCGTGGTCCGCAGCCATGGCGAGAAGCCGATGACCTCGTCACCGATGGTGACCTGCTCGACCGCCGGGCCGACGACGTCGACGGTGCCGGCCACATCCCAGCCGGGCGTGTACGGCAGGCCGGTCGGCAGTGGGGCCGGGAACCGACCCGAGCGGATCATCAGGTCGACGGGATGGACGACGGACGCGGCGACCCGCACCCGCACCTGCCCCGGACCCGGCACGGGCACCGGCACGTCGGCCACGTGCAGAACTTCCGGCCCGCCGAACTGTGCATAGCTTACTGCGCGCATCGCCGTCTCCTTGATGGACTCTCGTGATCACCAAGACCGTACGAATCGACGGGCACCATGAGAAAGTAGGTACCTGGAAGTGCCTAGGACACCGGTGGAGGGCAAGATGGCGACGACGACCGCGGCACAACGCCGCGAACAGGCAAAACGCGACTACGACGCGTTCCTGGACCGGTGCCCCACCCGTGAGCTGCTGAGCAGGCTCACCGACAAGTGGGTCGCACTGGTGATCCCGGCCCTCGCCGACGGCCCGCGGCGGCACAGCGAACTCGCCGGCCGCATCGCCGGCGTCAGCCAGAAGATGCTCACCCAGACACTGCGCACACTGGAGCGCGACGGCCTGGTCACCCGCACGGTCACCGCCTCGGTGCCGGTCCGCGTCGACTACGAACTCACTCCGCTCGGCCACGAACTGTTTCCGGTCATGATCGCGATCAAGAACTGGGCGGAGACGCACATGGACCAGGTCTTCCAAGCCCGCGCCCAATTCGACGCACGCCCCTGACCCTCCCCAGCCGACCGTCTGCCGGAGTGGCTATGACGTTGCTTGCCGGGGCACTTCCCGTCAGGCGAGGTTCGTGGTGAAGAAGTCGTCGAGCCGGTCGAAGGGGATCAGGTCCTTGCGGTCGTACAGGTCGACGTGGTCCGCGCCCGAGACGATGACGAGGTCGACGGTGCCGGGGGCCATCGCCCGGACGTCCTCGGAGTAGTAGCGAGAGTGCGCGTCGGCGCCGGCAACCAGCAGGGCCTTGCGGGGCGCCAGCATGTCGAGGTTCGTCATCAGCGGGAAGGCGAAGAACGACATCGGCGTGGTCGCGGTCCACGCGGTGGTGGAGTTGATCGAGCGCGGGTGGTAGCCGCGCTCGGTGCGGTAGTAGTCGGAGAAGCTCGCCGTGATCGGGTCGGCGTCCGCCGGGAGCGTCTGGGGCAGGACGCCCGTCCGAGCGCTCAATGCCGTCAACGACAGGTTCGAGGGTGCCGCCTTCGAAACCGATGAACGGGAATTGCTCTGCGAGTACATCGACGGTGTTCTCGCAGCAGCGGAATCCAGGCCGACGACCTTGCCCGCCGCAACGGCATCCGCAGCGGCGACATCACCGGTCCGTGGCGCGACCGGTAGGCACCGTACCGGCCACAACGAGTACCTGACCGATGATGATCAGCGCCGATTGACGGGGTGCGCTGGATTCCGTCGCGCGACGTGTTGATCCTGCCGGTTCTCCGGAAAGGGGACGGCAGCACCTGTCATGAGGCCCGCCTCCACTGGGTTGCCCGGATAGCGAAACGCACCGACGTCGCCCCTGAGCCGCGCAGCTCTTGGCCGCTCGGCCAATCGGCCTCCTTGAATCCGGTCCTTCTGAGAATGCGGATGGAACGCTGATGGGATTCGAAGGCTTCGGCCCTGGTCTCGTCGAGCCCCAGATCGACAAATCCGTAGCGAAGCCCGGCGGCGGCGCTGAGCCCGAAGCCACGCCCCACCGACCGCGGTCGCCTATCAGGAAGCCGATTTCCGGTATCCCGGGTCGTCGCCGTAGAAGTCGACATAGCCGACCAGATCCTTTCCGTGGAAGACGCCGAGGCGTGCCAGTCCTGGTGGCGGGTTCTGGATCAGTTGTCGGTGGTGTCCCGCGCTGGGCGGCGAGGCTCGTGCGGCGACTGCGCGCCGTTTCGGACGAACGTGAGCCGTACCCCGTTGGCCTGCACGTTCAGGTGTTCGCGGTCCGCTGACAGGACGGTGACGTGCAGAGGCTGAACGTCGGCGCTCACGGTCACCGCGTTGATCCCGGTCATGGCGGCCCTTTGGGCGAGGTCGCCGACGGCGTACAAGACGGCGGTAGTGGTCGTTTCGGTGACGTCGAAGCCGGCGCTGGTGGTGGCGAAGCGCCCGCTGATCCCGTTGACGTCGTCGGAGGCGAGGAGCTCGCCGTCGGCGGCCAGGTGGAGCCACGCGTCGACGGACGAGGGGATCTCGGTGGTCCCGCGGCGGTCCGTCACGGCGGTAAGGCGCCAGCGGATGCCCCGATAGTCGGCGGTGACGGTGCCGGGTGACGCGGGCGGCAGCGACGCGACGTCCGGCGGACCGGGTGAGGCGAGCTGGTCCGGAGAGGGGCGGGTCAGAAGGATGCCGAGAGTGAGGAGCGCGAAGGCGCCGGCAGCGGCCAGGATGAGCGCGTTCTGGTGGGTCCGCCAGGCGGGGGTGGGAACGTTGGTCACATCAGGTGAACCGGCGGGCGGCGGCCGAAGTTGCGCCGGTGCGACCGGGCGCGCGTCATCTGCGGCTGGATGCGCGCGGAAGGTGATCGTGCGCCATCCCGGTACTGCTACCTGCGCCGGCCTGCTCTGATGAAGACCGCCGTCACTCCGACGATCATCAGCACGACGATGAGACAGACGAGCAGGTGCCACGGCTTGATCGCGCCCATGTCGGAAGACCATACCCGGGAACGGTCGACGCCGGAGCCCGGCTTCTCCAGCGCGCCGCTCCGCGGGCCTCATTCGTCGGCGTCGTCGTCCGCCCGGGCCTCGGCGGGGCGGGGAGACCGGCCCGCGGCACGCAGAGCGGCACGTAGTGCGTACTCGATCTGGGAGTTGATGCTGCGCAGGTCGTCCGCGGCCCACCGCGCGATCGCGTCGTAGACATGCGGGTCCAGGCGCAGCAGGAGCTTCTTGCGTTCAGACATGAGGCACCGCGACTCAGTACAGGGTTCCCGTGTTGACCACCGGCTGAGCGGCACGGTCGCCGCAGAGGACCACGAGGAGGTTGGCCACCATCTGCGCTTTGCGCTCCTCGTCGAGTTCGACGACGTGCTCGGCGCGGAGCTGCTCCAAGGCGCCGGAGACCATGCCGACCGCGCCCTCGACGATCTTCGAGCGTGCGGCGACGACCGCGGCCGCCTGCTGCCGGGCCAACATCGCCTGCGCGATCTCCGGCGCGTAGGCGAGGTGGGTGATCCGGGACTCGACGATCTCGACGCCGGCGAGAGCGACGCGCTCACTGAGCTCGGTCGTCAGCTCGTCGCTGACCACGGCCGAGTCCCGCAGGCTGGGCCGCCCGGTGTCGTGGGAGTCGTACGGGTGGCTGGTGGCCAGATGCCGCACCGCCGTCTCCGCC
Source organism: Actinoplanes sandaracinus (assembly GCF_030009775.1). Classification (GTDB taxonomy): domain Bacteria; phylum Actinomycetota; class Actinomycetes; order Mycobacteriales; family Micromonosporaceae; genus Actinoplanes; species Actinoplanes sandaracinus. Next base: position 141,206 of record NZ_JASCTH010000007.1, read on the forward strand.
TGCACCGCCACGTAGGCCAGGTGATCGTCCACCGCGAAGCTCGCCTTGGCGGTGTCGATGACGCGGCAGACGACCACGGCCGCGATCTCCACGGGGTTGCCGTCGGCGTCGGAGACCTTCAGCCGGTCGGTCTCGAAGTTGCGCACGCGCAGGGTGACCCGGTGCTTCGTGGTCAGCGGAACGGTCCAGTGAAAGCCGGGCTCGCGGATGCTGCCGAGATAGCGGCCGAAGAACTGGACGACCTGGGACTCATTGGGGTCGATGACGATCAGGCCGGTGAACACGGCGATCGTGCCGACCAGCCACACCGTGCCCACGGCGCCGAGGACGGCGGGATGCTGATCCGCGGCGGCGGCGCCCAGGCCGCCGATCGTGAGAAGCAACCATCCCGCCAATGCCACGAACCCCGATGTCCGGAACACCGAACGCTCCACAACGCCTCCCCGTAACTATCAAAGTGATATCACCACGATAGCTACGCACCGCAACACCCGCAACCGCGCGGTGAACGGGGCTGGCGTCACCGGTCCTTGAAGTAGGCGAACAGATGTCTCTCGCGAATGCGGAACGTCGCCAGCACCGCCCCGATCAGGGCGGACGCGGCCGCGGCGGCGGGGCCCCGGATGTCGATGAGGTAGATGTCGACGGCGTCGGCGGCGTTCATCCACCGGACCGCCGCGAACAGGGCCCCGGCGGACAGCAGGAACGCGAGCACACCCCAGGCGGCCGTCTCCAGGGCCAGGGTGGCCAGCAGCGCCCGGCGGGACTGGCCCAGATGCAGAGCGCCGGCGATCTCCAGGCGGCGCAGGCGGATCGCGGCGTAGCCCAGCAGCAGGCCGGCCAGGGCACAGCCAGGCACCACGAACCGGGTCGGGCGGGTGTCGAACTGTCCGAGCGAGTCGAACACCGTACCCAGCCTGGTGTTGAGCTGGCCGGTCTCGACCGGGTCGGTGGAGGCGGTGTCGACCTTGAGGGCCGCGTGCAGCAGGGCCTTGCGGGAGTCCGACAGTGGCCAGACGTCGGCCCAGCACTCGTCGAAGTCGCCGGCGGCGGGTTCCGGCAGGAGCACGGCGTACGCCAGCCGGCTGTCCCGCCCGTCGTCCGGATAGTCGAAGACACCGGCCACGGTCAGCGACCCCACCGTGGTCGCCATCGAGTGGCCCGGTTGTACGGCGAGCGTCCCCGCCAGCTCCGTGGAGATCCACACCCCGGCGGGCGCGTCGGCCGTACCGCCGAGGATGTGAAGGAACCCGGGGGAGACCGCATAGGCCGGGATGGCGCTGGATCGCATCGTGCTCAGCACGATCGCGTCCGTCTCCCGCAGCGCGCCCGCCGACCGGATGCCCTGAACCTCGCCGAGCCGTTCGCAGGCGGCCGGGTCGGTGGACTGTTTCGCGACCATCTTGCGGACCGAGGCGCCCGCGGCGACGAACCCGGCGGCGCGTTGTTCGATGTCGACGATGGACCGTGTGTCGGCGATCGCCAGGCCGGCGTTGATTGCGGCGAGCAGGACCCCGAACGACAGGGCCCGGGTGGTGCCGGTACGGAGGTTGCGTCCGGCTTCGGAGAGGATCGAGCGAAGTCTCACAGCCGGCTCCCGGGGTGGGCCAGGGCGAGGTCGATGACATGGGTGCACGCGGCCCGGGTGTGCGGGTCGTGGGTGGCGATCACGACGATGGTGCCGTCCTGGGCGACGGCGCCGAGGGTCTCGTTGACCGTCGCCGCGGTGCGGGTGTCGAGCTGCGCGGTCGGTTCGTCGACCAGCAGCAGATCGGGGCCGGAGCAGACGGCGCGGGCCAGCATGAGCCGCTGCGCCTCGCCGCCGGACAGCTCACGGAACGGCTGGTCCGCCGCGTGTTCCAGCCGGAATCCGGCCAGCACCCGGTGGGCGCGGTCCTCGGCGTCGCGACGGGACCGGCCCTGGGCGAGCAGGGGCAGGGTGACATGGTCGATGGCGGTGCGGCGCGGGACGCCGTACGGATTCTGGAAGACCCAGCCGGTGCGTTCGACGCCGATCGTCTCGACGCGGCCGAGGCTGGGAACGACCCAGGTCGCGAGGATGGACAACAGCGTCGACTTGCCGGACCCGGACGGTCCGCACAAGCCGACGATCTGTCCGGGCAGCAGTTCGAAGTCGAGGTTCTCGAACAGGTAGTGCGTACCGGTGAACCGGTGCGCGAGCCCGATGCCGCGGACCGCCTTCGCGCTCACCGGCAGTCCTCCAGGGTGATCGCGGAGCCGACGTGGACCTGCGCCGGCACGTCGCCTTTCATGGTCACCAGGGTGGCGCCGAGCCGGGAGCCGACGACGGTGACCGGGTGCCCGGTGTCGCCGGACTGGACGCAGCCCTGGTCGCCGTCGAGGGCGAAGACCGAACCGGGCGGCACCTTCACCGTCGGGATCGCCGTCTTCAGCCGGATGATCGCGGACAGGTCGGGTTTCTCACCGCTTGCCAGCAGCAGTTTGTACTCCTGCCCGGCGGCCAGCTCGCTCAGGAAACGGCCGTCGGTGGCGGCTCCCTGCGCGTTCAGCGGACCGGTCACGCCGAGTACCTCGATGGTGCGCTCACCGGGCACGATGCCGGACGGCAGCGAGTTCACCACGACCGACGTCAGCCGCGGCGGCACCTTGGCGAAGGTCTGTCCGGCCGACACGAACGCCCCGAGGGTCAGCTCGCAGGAGTTCGGCACCACCCTCGGCGCCGGCAGCCACAGAACCTCCCGGATGGTCACGGTTCCTTCGGGGTCGGCGATACCGGCCTTCTTCTGTACGGCGCGCATCGCCGCCCGGGTACGGCGGTCGTACCGTCCGGTCGCCTCGACCCGCTTGTGCCCCAGTCGGTGCAGTTCGCGTTGCAGCGCGCGTACGTCGTCGCCCTTGTCGCCGGAACCGAGGTCCCGGTAGAGCGGTGTCCGGGTGGCGAGCGCGATCACCGGTTTCCCGTCGATCCGGGCGACCGCCTGCCCGGACCGCAACGCCTCACCCGCCTTGCAGGCGGTACGGGTGACGCGCCCGCCGATCCCGACGATCAGTGGTGGGGTCGGCAGGTCGGTGAGGGAGATCTTCACGGTCCGCTCGTCGGTCAGGTTCTCCCGGCCGGTCGGCGCCGAGGTGACGTCGACGGCGGTGCGCAGCCCGGCCGGTGCGGCGGCGGGCCGGAGCAGGACGGCGGTCGCACCGCCCGCACCGAGCAACGTGAGTCCGGCCAGCAGGGCGGTACCCAGAAAGCGGCCGCGCGCCAACTCAGGCCCCGCCCTTCGGCTCGGCGGCCACGTTGACCGCCATGCCGCCGGCGGTGAAGCACTTCTGCGCCTCGGGGTCGCGGGCGTCGAAGTCGTTGTTCTTGAAGCCGCCCTGGATGAAGGCCATCAGTTGCTCCGGGGTGTAGTCGGCGCCGACCAGGCCGGCCTTGACCAGGCAGCGGACGACGAGCTCGCGCGGGTCGGCGAGCAGCCCGGGGTTGTCGACCTGGGTGCGGTAGAGGGCTTCGATGCTCATCAGCCCGGCGTTCTTCGCGCAGATGCCGGTGTCGTTCAGGTACTTGTCGATGTCGGCGAGACCGGCCGGCGGGTCGATCCGGTAGAAGCCGTTGGCCTCCTTGGTGTAGGTCTCGGTGACGCCGGAGTCCTTGGCGCACTGCCGGTACCGGCTGAACGCCTCCTCGTAGTCCGTCGCGGTGATCTTCCCGTTGGCGATGGCCCGGTCGAGAGTGGCCTTCTCGAAGTCGGACGAGGCCCGCGATCGCGCTTCCTTGAACTGGTCGATGAGTGGCTTGAGCCGTTCCCCGCTCTGCGGCGGCTCGCCTTTCTGCCCGACCTGCGTCTGGGACTGCCCGTCCGGTTGCTGGCGGTTTCCCGGCGCCGTTTCATTGTTCGCCTTTTCGGCGCCGCATGCCGTCACCCCGAAAAGGGTGATCAGGGCAAGCGCCGACCCGAGACCGATTCGTCTCATCCTGTGCTCCTGACAATGAAAGGGGCCATGGCCACGCGGGAAAGCGTGGCCATGGCCGCTAATGGAGTGCGGCGTCTACCGGAAGTCGGCGCGCGCCGACCAGGTGCTCGCGGTGCCCGCGTCCGCGAACGCCCACGAGTTCTCGGTGTACCACCCGGACAGCGCCGAAACGCCGCCGTGCTGGGCGTACGACCTGCTCTGACGCGGGTCGCCCTCGGTGTGCGCCTCGGTGTAGGAGTACGCCGGCCCGATGTCGTAGTACCACGACACCGCTGCCTGCGCCGGGCTCGCCACCGTCAGAGCGGCGATCGACGTGGCAGCCACAACACCCGCGGCCGCCAGCATCGAGGTGATCTTGTTGCGCATTCCTGCTCCTCTCGAGCGGGCTCGATCCGGTTTCATCAACCGGTCGTAGCACCGTGTGAGAGACCCCGGTGAACCGATTCTGCGATCGATCCCCATCGCTCCCCGAGAAGTAGCATCCGGGACGGTCATAATCGCCTGCGTAATCACGCAATAACGTGTCCCACATCGGTGTCCGATCAGTCACCGGAACCACCGCCGGTGCTGCCGGGAACCGATTGCTGAGGGTCCGCGGAACCGGGAACCCGGTAGTCCTCCCCCGGTTGCGCGGCCCGGCCGATGGTCTGCCGGACCGTGCCGTCGCCGTCGGCGGAGACTCTGATCTCCAGGGAACACGGCTCGGGGTCGCCGGCGCAGACGAGCCGGCTGGTGACCCGCATGCCGCCGTCGCCGCCGGCTTCGAGCAGCATGCCCACCATCGACGGCGGGACCGGCACGAGGACGATCTCGACATCCCGGCCGACCGCCTGGAATCCCTGCTCGTAGAGGGCGCTGTCGGCCAGCGGGTCCTTGATCCGGGCGACGAACTCGCCGCCCTCCTTCTCGATCTCGATGGCCGCGTTGGCGTACGAGGTCGCGGTCCCCGCTCCGTCCGGAAGCAGGCTGGGCCCGACCACGACAGCGAACGTCATGGCCGCGGCCACGGCGAACCGCCTGATCCGCCGGCCCACCGGCGATCGGCTAGATCTCTCCTCCTCGGCGGGGGTGAACCGGCCGTCGACGATCGCGGCCATCAGGTCGCGAGCGGGGCCGGACCGGTCGTGACCGGTGAGTTCGTCGTCGGTGACCCGGGCCAGCCGTGCCACCTGCCGGTCCACGTCCTTCGCCGGGCTCATCGAACACCTCCTCCTGACAGACTGTGCAGATCGGACACGATGCCGGCGGAGGCCAACTCCTTGGCCAGACGCCTGCGGGCCCGGTGCAACCGGATCCGCACCGCGTTGCGGGAACAGCCGAGGACCGTGGCGATCTGCCCCGGGTCGAGCCCTTCCCAGGCGACCAGCGACAGCAGTTCCCGGTCGCTGTCGGGCAGGCCGCGGAAGATCGCCGCGACAGTGCCGAGGTCGGCGCTGTCCTCGGCGCTCGGTTCGTAGAGGGTGGCGACCTCCGAGGCGAGGACCTTCGGGAGCAGCCGCTGACGGGTCGCCCCGCGACGCTGGTTGGCCAGGACGTTGCGGGCCACCCCGTACAGCCAGAGCCGGGCCTGTTCGCCCGGCGGGATCCGGTCGAGATGGCGCCAGGCGACAGCGAAGATCTCCGCCACCACGTCCGCGGCGTCCTCCGGAGTGTCGCAACGCCGCGTGGCATAGCCGAGCAGATGGTGGAACATGCCGGTGTAGAGCGTCTCGAAGGCGGCCGCCCGCTCATCGCTCATCGGACGTGCCCTCCTCGCTGCCGCTTCATGTCCCGACACCCCATACATGTCGGGAAGGCCGCCTGCATTTCAGCTTCGGTGCCACTCTCTCGGGCGCCGCCTGATCAGAGCGACCAGTTCCGGGCCCTCGGCCCCGCGCAGCAGGGCCGTGTGCATGCTGGCGAGCATCGGAGCGTCCAGGCCGGTGCTCTCCACGAGGTGGTGCTGAGCCCGCCGGAATGTTTCGACGGACGCTTCGATCCGCCGGCCGATCAGGGTCTCCGCGGCCATCAGCTGCAGCCACGGCATCTCCCGCGTCGGGTGCGCGGCGGTCATCACCCGCAGCAGCGGCAGCGCGTCGCCGGGCCGGTCCAGGGCCAGGTATCCCTCGACGATCGCCTCCTCAGCCTGGAACCGCAGATCCTCCAGGTCGACGGCCTCGATCTCCAGGCTGGGGATGTCCCGGACGCCGGACAGCGCCTCGGGCCCGCGCCACAGGTACAGTCCACGCTGGACGGTGTGCACGGCCTCCAGGATCCGGTTGTCGGCGAGCTGCCGCCGGCCCTGCTGCACGAGCGCGCGGAAGACCTCGGCATCGATCTCGACGTCCCGGTCCGCGAGCCGGTAGCCGGGCAGGTCGCTCTCCAGCGCGGTCCGGCCGATCAGCAGCCGCAGCGCCCGGATCTGGTTGCGGACCATCTGCACCGCGCTGTCCGGTGGCGCGTCGTCCCAGATCCGCCGAACCAGTTGCTCGGCCGCGAGTGGCGTCTCGCGGCCCACGGCCAGCAGGGCCAGCACCTTTCGCAGCTGGGCGGGCAGGCTGCGGTGGTGCTGACCGCCCGCCGTGATGGATACCGGCCCGAGTAGGTGGACTGTGAACGTTTTTCCTGCCTGAGCATGCATTTCGTCCCCCGCCCCTTGAGGTGCGTAGATCACTTTGCAGCGGATTCGTGAATCAACGATTCCGCCGGAACTCCAGCGCCCTTGATGTCTATACGCCCTGGTCCGAGGCCCTACGCTCCCCGCGTTCACCGCGGGCGCGAGCCGACATGGATTTACGGGCGTCGAACTCATAATGGTTCGCACGGCGGACCGAAGGGAAGGAGCCCCACACACCGAAGCAGCATATGTGAGTTCTATTACAACTCATCGGCAGACCAGAATCGATCTCGTATTGGCGCCGGTAAGGCGTACAAGTATTGCGATTATTAATCGGCGACCGGTCCCGGCGACCGCGGCGGGCAGGACCGCCCGGATCACGGCGGGAGCGTCGCCCCGGCGAGACCGGGCACCATGGCAGCGAGCAGGGATGACGGGGCACCCGACGACCGAATTTGAACAGGACCGTGGCGGACTGTCCGCGGGCGGTCAGAGGGGCAGACGGACGCGGACGGTGGTCCCGGTCGGCTGGTTGTCCTCCAGCGCGATCGTTCCACTGTGCAATCGCGCGATCGTACGCGCGAAGCTGAGTCCCAGGCCGTTGCCGGGGATGCCGTGATGCCGGACGTTGCCGGCCCGGAAGAACCGGTCGAAGACCCGCCCCTGCTCGCTGGTGGGCGTGCCGATGCCGCGGTCGCTGATGTGCAGTTCGGCGTGGTGGCCGTCACCGTGCAGACCTACACGGATCTCGGCGCCCGCCGGGCTGTACTTGACGGCGTTGGACAGCAGCTCGTCGAGGACCTGCCGCAGGCGGCGGGGGTCGCCGGGCACCCACAGGGCGTCGGGCAGGAGCGAGTGGAGGCGGACTCCCGCGTCGGCGGCGGCCAGCCGGATGCCCGCGACGGCGTCGGCCACCACCGTGACCAGGTCGACGCGCTCGATCGTCAGCTGATGGTGGCCGCTCTCCAGGGCGGCCAGGTCGAGCAGGGCTTCGACGATCCCCCGCAGCACCTCGGTGTTGCGCACGACGGTGTGCAGCATCTGCTGTTCGTCCTCGCCGCGACCGGGGGCGTCCTCGGCGAGCATGGTGACGTTGGCGGCGATCGAGGTCAGCGGGGTCCGCATCTCGTGACCGACCAGGTCGAGGAAGTCGTCCTGGGCGCGGGTCAGCTGCCGGGCCAGCTCCCCGGCCCGGCGGAGCGCGACGTAGACCCCGACCTGCGTGGCGACCCCCTCGACGAGCAGGGTGAGCAGGTCCTCGTGCACCTCGACGAACCCGGCGTAACAGGTGAGCACGCCGAGCAGCGTGCCGCCGTCACGGACCGGGACGGCCAGGACGGTGCGGATGCCATGACGGACGCAGAGGGCGGCACGGCGCTTCTCGTACTCGCCGGTCAGCTCGCGGCACCGGCTGATGTCGGGCACCCACATCGGCTTGCCGGTCTGCCACACCCGGCCGGTCACGCCGCAGCCCTTGACCGGGAGGTGACCGAAAAAGCCGTCCGGCTCGGCGCCGGACGAGCTGTGATGCCCGGCCGCCCGCAGGTCGCCGGTGCCCTCGTCGACGATGAACAACTCGGCGAACGGCCACCCGAGGGCCGCCGTCACCGCGCTCAGCACGCCCGGTGCGGCCTCGACGATCGAGTCCGACGATGTCAGAGCCCGCTCCACCTCGGCATGGCAGGCGGGGAACCGTTCCATCCGGCGCAGGAGGGTGACCTCGTGGACGACGGCGACCGCGCCGAGCCGGCGGCCGTCACGGCCGGTGATCGGCTGCGCCGTCGCGGCGAACGCCCGGGTCCGCCGGCCCGGCGGCTTGACGAGCACCTCGAGGGCGGCGACGTGTTCGCCGTGCCAGGCGCGCATCAGTGGTGTCCGGTCCCCGGACAACGGCCGCATCTGCGAGTCGTACAGGTCGGTGGGCGGCAGGTCACCGGGCACCGGCGCACCCTCGGGGTGATCGTGGACGCGGCGCAGCGCACGGTTGATCACCTTGATGTGACCCGTGTCGTCGCACGCGATCACGCCGACCGACAGGCTGTCCAGCAGGGCGGTCAGGAAGCCGGCGTGCCGTTCCGCGGTGTCCTCGGCGGCGGCCTGCGCGGACAGGTCGGTCAGGAAGACCGCCGCCAGCGGGCCGGCGGCGCCGACCGTCACGGTCCATGCGGCCCGCGTCCGGATGGCGTGCCCGTCGCGGTGCCGCACGGTGAGGTCGCGCCGGGCCGCCGGCCCGGGCCCGGCGGCGAACAGCCGCCCCAGCGCCTCCTCGATCGGCTCCCCGCCGCACTCGGGCCGCAGCGTGTCCGCCAGCGGCAGGCCGCACGCCTGAGCGGCCGGAAACCCCAGGAGCTCCTCGGCCGCACGGTTGAAGTCCCGGATCCGCCCCGCCGGGTCCACCGCGATGAACGCCTCCTGAACGGTGTCGAGCAGCGCGGCGCTGTCGAGCGCCTGCGCCTGGGCCGGGCCGCCGCCGTGCGTGTGCGGGGCGGTGAAGAGCGCGGCGACCTCGGTCAGGGTGGTGGTGTCCTCGTCGGTCCACGTGCGCGGCCGGGTGTCGAAGACCATGAGGGCGGCGGGGGGCCGCTCCCCGCGGCCACCGGCCGGCACCGCCAGCAGGGCCTTGATCCCGTAGCCGGTGATCGCGGGCTCTCCCGGCGCGCCGTCGTGGAACAGGTCGGCGGGCTGGACGCCGGTCCCGTGGACCACCACCGGATCCGACGGCGCACGGAGATCGTCGCCGGTCGGGACCGGCGGGAATCCGTACGACCCCAGCCGCCGCTGCCCCGACTCACCGGCCAGGGAGATGGCCGCCATCGGCGCTTTCAGCAGGCAGGCGGCCAGCCTGCACAGGCTGTCCACCGGCACCGTCACGCCGGGGCGGAGCGCATCGTCCAGCATGCTGGTCATCACGGCAGCATCGCCAATCATTACTATTCAAAGCATTAAACCTTTTTAACAAGGTACGCCACATAAGTACCAAATCGAAGAGCGGTGGGACGGCTGTCGAGCGCCCCCGGCCCCCCGTCTCCCCATGTGGGAACCCGTCTCCCTATGCGGGAATCGGTGAGGCGGGCGGCGGCCGTGCCCGGAGAGAATCAACCTCATGATCAGTGCTCCGATGAGCCATCGACGCAACGTGGCGGCGCTGGGCGCGCTGATGCTGGCGGCGTTCTGCTACCTGACCGTGGAGACCCTGCCCGTCGGGCTGCTGCCGGTCATCGCCACCGACCTCGGCGTGTCCCTGCCGTCGGTGGGGCTGCTGGTCACCGGCTACGGCCTGACCGTCGCGATCTTCTCCCTGCCGCTGACCAGGCTGGTTCGCCGGGTGCCGCGCCGCCGCCTGATCAGCGGACTGCTCGCCGTGTTCGTGGCCGCCACCGCCGCGACCGTGACCGGCGGCTATCCGGTGCTGCTCGGCGGGCGGGTGGTGACCGCCCTCTCGCAGGCGGTCTTCTGGTCGGTGGCCGCGCCCGCCGCCGCGGCGCTGTTCCCCGCGCGGATGCGCGGGCGGGCCGTCGCCGCGGTCTTCGGTGGCGCGTCGATCGCGCCGGTCCTGGGCGTGCCCGCCGCCACCTGGCTCGGCCAGCAGGCCGGCTGGCGGGTGGCGTTCCTGGCCGTCGCCGGGCTGGCCCTGGTCGCGATGGCCGGAGTGGCGGTGCTGCTGCCCGCCGGCGAGCCCGGTGACGGGCACGCCGCCGCCGGGTCCGCACCCGACCCCCGCCGGTTCCGGCTGCTGCTGGTGGCCACCACCCTGACCATCACCGGCGTGTTCACGGCGTACACCTATCTGACGCCGTACCTCACCGACGTGGCCGGGTTCCCGTCCGGCTCGGTGAGCCTGCTGCTGCTCGTCTACGGGGCGGCGGGGCTCGGCGGGGTGGTGCTGACCGGCTTCCTCGCCGACCGGGCCGCGCGGCTGTCCGTACTGCTGCCGGTGGGTCTGCTCGTGGTGGTCCTGCTCGGCATGTTCCTGCTCGCCGCCTGGCAGGCGGCGGTGGTGGCGCTGGTGGCGCTTTGGGGTTTCGCCATGCCGCAGGTGCCGTCGGCGATGCAGAACCGGGTTCTGGTGGTCGCGCCCGGCGGCACCGATCTGGCCTCGGCGATGCTGTCGTCGGCGTTCAACGCGGGGATCGCCGGTGGCGCCCTGCTGGGTGGGGTGCTGCTGCCGCACACCGGGGTCCGCGGTGACTACCTGGCCGGTGGGCTGCTGGTGGCCGCCGCGTTCGCCGTGCTGGCCGCCGAACCCGTCCTGGCCCGCTCCCGGCCCGCCGGTGCGGCCGCCGCCCGCCCGCAGCTCAGTCCGCGAGGCCGGTGAAGGCGACCACCTTCTCGATGTGCAGGCGGACCAGCAGCTCGCCCTCCACGGCGTTCCGGGCCCCGTAGCGTTCGGCCAGGTCGGCCCCCATGTAGCGGTGCGCGATGCGGGTGGACCAGATCAGCATCTCGTCGAGGTCGGTGCTGAGCGTGGCCTCGCCACGGACGGTGACGAACGCGTACGGCGGGTGCTCCTCATCGACGCTCAGTGCCGCCCGCGGGTCGCGGGCCAGGTTGCGTCCCTTGACCGAGGCCGCGTCGGTGTTGAACACCAGGTCGTCGCCGTCGAGCACGAACCACACCGGCACGACGTGCGGCGAGCCGTCGGCCCGGACGGTCGCCAGCTTTCCGGTCCGGGTTCCGGCGCCGAGGAACGTCTGCCATTGCGCCTTGCTCATCGCTTCCGCCATGCCCGCCATTGTGCCCGTCGCCCGAGGTTCGCCTCCGAAAGCGCCGATCTTGCACCGCCACGGGTGGCGGGTCAGCCGACGGCGAGGCGGCCGATCATGGAGTGCGCGGCGGCGGTGACCAGGGCGCGGTCGTAGCTGACGACGAACTCGAACTGCCGTTCCCGGTCGGGCCCGGCGTCGCCGAGATCGCGGGCCATCAGCGCCGCCGAGGTGTGCGCCCCGAGCACCACGACGGTCCATTCGGTGGCCATCGGGTCCTGGACGGCGAGGGCGGCGCCGCGGACCCCGGGCGCCGGCGACACCGGCATGTCCACCCCGAGCGCGGCGACGAACGGGAGGTGGGCGGCGAGTTCGGTGAACCGGAGCATGGTGGACGGCCGGAAGAACTGGACGTGCTCGAAGGCGGCGAGCAGGATCGGCGGCACCGCCGCCTGCAGCGCCATCATCTCCAGCGTCTTGGACACCGGCACGAGCAGGTCTTTCGGCGCGTAGCGGACCCGGCGGCCGGCTCCGATCAGTTCGTACGGCGTGGCCTGCAGGGCCGCGCCGATCGGCTGGGCGGTGAACCGTTCGGGCCGGAACGTCGCCGGCGGAAACCACCGCTCGCCGCGGCTCCACAGCCAGCCCTGCCCGAGGGTGGCGCCGAGCACGAGCGCCCGGGTCAGGTCCTCGGCGCTCTCGATCCCCTCGGCGACCACCTCGGCGCCGGCCTGTTCGGCGTAGGCACGCACCGCCCCGGCGACGGCGACGGTGGCCGGGTCCTTGACCGTGCGCAGCAGCCCGAGGTCGAGCTTCACCACCTCGGGGCGCAGCAGCGGGATGAAGGCCAGGGATTCGGGGCGCACGCCCACGTCGTCGAGGGCGATGGCGCAGCCCGCGGCGCGCAGCCGCTCGGCGCCGGCCAGCACTCCGGCCACGTCCTCGGCGAGGGCCCGCTCGGTGATCTCGACGACCACCTGGACGTGGGGGGCGCGGGTGGCGAGGACGTCGAGCACGACGTCGGTCCGGCTGGTGAGCGTGCTCGGTTCGAGGTTGACGAACAACGTGACCGGGCGGCCTTCGGACAGGTGCGCCGCGTCGGCGAGCGACGCCCGCAGCGACGCTCGTTCGAGGTCGGCGAGCCGCCCGGCGGCCCGGGCGGCGTGGATCATCTCCATCGGCGACTGCCAGCCGGACTCGGCGGGCGCCCGCAGCAGCGCCTCGAAGGCGACCACCGCGCCGGTGTCCACGTCGACGAACGGCTGGTAGACGCAGTACACGCCGCCGTCGCGCAGCAGGGTGTCGAGGCTGACCTTCGTCTGGATGGCGCTCACCTGTGAATTATCGGCATCCTGGCCGTGGATCTTCCGGTGATCGGCGGGACAATCATCAGGTGGACACGCAATGGCTGACACCGGGGGAACTGGCGGCCTGGGTGCGCTTCATCGGTGTGGTCGAACTGCTGCCGGGTGTGCTCGACGGCCAGTTGCGCCGTGACGCTCAGCTCACGCACTTCGACTACTATGTGTTGTCGCAACTGTCCGAGGCCCCGGCGCACACGCTGCGGATGACGGCGCTGGCCGAGCGCACCACCGCCTCGCTGGCCCGGCTGTCGCATGTCGTGCAGCGGCTGGAGTCGCGGGGGTTGCTGGAGCGGTTCCCGTGCCCGCAGGACCGGCGGGCGACCAACGCCCGGCTGACGGCGGACGGCTGGCGCAAGGTTCAGGAGAGCGCGCCGGGCCACGTGGCGACGGTCCGGGAGCACGTGATCGACGCGCTGACGCCGGAACAGGTCGTCCAGTTGTCGGAGATCAGCGATGCCATCCTGCGGCGGCTGGAGCCGGGAGACGACCGGACGGCGACGTACCGGCGCTATGACCCGCCCGCCGTGTGACCCTCCGCATAGCTTGAAACTTCAATAGTTGTTGCTTCAAGTTCCGTGTGGTGCCATGGTTGTAGCTACAACCAATTGCTTCGGAGGTCGTCATGACACACGTCAGCATCATCGGCGCCGGGAACATGGGCCAGGCCCTCGCCGGCCTGATCACCAAGGGCGGGCACACCGTCGAGTCGGTGAACAGCTCCGACACCGCCAAGCCGGTCACCGGCGACATCATCGTGCTGGCCGTCCCCTACGGCGCGGTCGGCGACGTCATCGCCCGGCGCGGCGAGCAGCTCGCCGGCAAGATCGTCGTCGACATCACCAACCCCGTCGACTTCGCCACCTTCGACGGCCTCACCGTCCCGGCCGACAGCTCCGCCGCCACCGAGATCGCCGCCGCCCTCCCCCGGTCGGTCGTGCTCAAGGCCTTCAACACCAACTTCGGGGGTACGCTCGTCGCCGGCACCATCGGCGGCCAGCCCACCACCGTCCTGATCGCCGGCGACGACGCCGACGCCAAGGCCCTGCTCACCGGCGTGATCACCGATGCCGGCCTCAAGACGGTCGACGCCGGCGGCCTCAAGCGCGCCCGCGAGCTCGAAGCCCTCGCCTTCCTCCAGATCACCCTCGCGGCCGGCGAGAAAATCTCCTGGGCCGGCGGCTTCGCCGTCACGAACTGAAGGGCCGGCTCCGTGAACAACACCATGCTGCGTGACCTGACCCTGCTCGTCACCCGGGTCGCCCTCGGCGTCGTCTTCATCGCCCACGGCTGGCAGAAATTCGACGAGTGGGGCCTCGACGGCACCGCCGCGGCGTTCGGCCAGATGGGCGTCCCGCTGCCGACGGCGAGCGCCTGGTTCGCCGCGATCATCGAACTGGCCGGCGGGGTCGCCCTGATCGCCGGGCTCGCGGTGCCCCTGGTGGCGCTGCTGCTGGCCGTCGACATGATCGGCGCCCTGCTCATCGTGCACGCCGGCAACGGCGTCTTCGTCAGCGCCGGCGGTTTCGAGCTGGTCCTGACCCTGGCGGCGGCCGCGCTGCTGCTGGGCGTCTCCGGCGCGGGCCGGTTCAGTGTGGACCGGCTGGTCGCGCCCCGGCTGCCCGGCAACCTCACCCGGCGGACTACCGGGGCCCGGGCCGCCCGCTGAGAAGCAGGCCCAGGGTGGAGCGGCGCAACCCACGCGGGATGCGCCGGGCGGTCCGGCGGCTCGGGTCCACCTCGTCGAGGTGGGCGTGCAGCCGCGGGTCCACCCACGGCCCGCCGGTGTAGAGGAGGCCACCCGCGATCGATTCGCCGTCGATCCCACGCCGCACCAGCCGGGCGTACGCCGGGCCGAGCCAGCACCAGGCCGGCGGCCGCGGCGGCAGTCCCAGCCAGTCGCCCATCGGCGCGAGGTACGGCTCTCCGGGCCGCCGTGAAGGACGCCGCGGTCGAGGATCCAGCCGCCGGACACGGCCTGGCCGTAGGCGCGACGAAACCCGTCCTCACCCGCCTTGTCGAACCGGCCACGCAACGGTTCCACGTCACCGAACCGGCGGGGCACCGCCTCGGGCAGATGCCGCCGGGCGGCGGGTCACGATGTCGGGGGCGTGACCGGCACGCTCGCACCACCGCACCGTCACGACGTCGACCTCACGTTCCGCCACGGGCCCGTCGTATCAGCCGGCCGGCGATAGACACCGGCGGCCGTGGGGTAGGGATGGGCGGTGACGATCGACGCGCCCGCCGCCCGGACCACCCCACCGTCGGCCTGGGCGCCGCTGCGCGTCGCGGCCTTCCGCGTTCACCGCGGCGATGCAGGCGGTGCGCCGCGGCCGGATGCGGACATCTGACCTGGCTGCCAGGCCGGGCGGACGCGCCGCCGCAACGGCGTCACGGTCTCGTAAAGCCCGGGCGCCGGTCCCGTAAAGGACCGGCTCCGCATGGAGGAACACGAATACGATCCCGGCCATGGGGGATGCATGGACGACGATGCGGCGCGGGTGGGCCGCGGCCGTCGCCGCGCTGGCCGCGCTAGCGCTGACCGGATGCCAGCCGAGCGATGCCGCGCGGCGTCGATTCCTGCCGGGTATCGCGAAGATCGGCGACTCCTACCAGGTCTTCGCACCGGTGTGCCCCGGCGAGAAGATGGTCGAGATCAGGGTTTACCGCGAGAAGTCCGCAAGGGACGAATCCCTGGACCCGGACGTCTGGTGGCAGGCGGCCGGGCCGAGGTCCGCGGACGGGCCGGGTGAGGTGGTCGTCCTGGGCGAGGACGGCCCGTTCACCGACATCGCCGTGCCGGCGGGCGGCGACCCGTCGACCCCGGACCTGCCCGCCACGTTCAGCGTCCTCATGACATTCACCGATCTGCTCGGCAATGGCGGGAGCGGCGGCTTCGAGCCCGTGCCGGCCGGCATTCCGCAGTACCCGGCCGGGACCGATCCCCGGCAGGTGCGGTACCTCACGCGGCAGGAGGGTGGCCTGGTCAGCCCGGAGGAACTGCGCAGCGGCTCCGACTGCCGGACCAGGCGCGGCACGATCCCGGCCGCCCCGACGGCAGCGCCCGGACAGCAGCCGCCCGGGTCGTTCCGGCCCGGCGCCGCCGAGCGCGTGCAGCGGGCGACGCTCGGCCCGGGCGCCGGTGGCCGGCTGCCGTCGGCCGAGCGCGATCCGAGGTACATGGAGGACGTCGCCTCGCACGTCTGCGGCAATGGCCCGCGGTCCGGCGCGCTCGGCACGGCCTTCGGGCGGGAACGGCTCTGGCGGGACGAGGGCGTCGAGGTGCGGCAGTTCACCGGGGCGTACG
This sequence comes from Actinoplanes sandaracinus, assembly GCF_030009775.1. Classification (GTDB taxonomy): domain Bacteria; phylum Actinomycetota; class Actinomycetes; order Mycobacteriales; family Micromonosporaceae; genus Actinoplanes; species Actinoplanes sandaracinus. The sequence continues at coordinate 157,127 of NZ_JASCTH010000007.1, forward strand.
GCACGATCACCGCCGCCGAGGCGATCGGCCAGGTGGACGGCGTGCTCCGCGGCTAGTCACCGGCGCGGCATCACGTCGGCCAGAGGGCCGAACCGATATGCCGCATCAATCGGCAAACATCGATAGAAAGGAGGTCTCCCGTATCCCCCATCCCCGGAGGAAGCAATGCTGCTCCGCAAATTCGCGGCGGCCGTCTTCGCCGTCCTGGCCGTCGGCGGCGTCCAGGCGGCGACCGCCGCGCCCGCCGCCGCGGCACCCCGAATCCTCTACTACGACGCCAGCCAGGCCCAGGAGTTCCGGTCCGTCGTCGACCAGGGCGCCCAGATCTGGAACAGCCGGGTCGCCAACGTCCGCCTGATGCCGGTCACCGCCGGCCGGACCCCCAACATCCGGGTGTACGCCGACAACGGCTGGCCCCGCGCCCAGACCACCTCACTGGGCAACGGCCGCTGGTACATGGGCCGCCAGGCCGTCAACCAGGGTTACCACCCGCCGCGGATCGCCGCGCACGAGTTCGGTCACCTGCTCGGGCTGCCCGACCGGCGAACCGGCCTGTGCGCCGACCTGATGTCCGGCAGCAGCGCACCGGTCAGCTGCACCAACCCCAACCCGAACACCCGTGAGGCGGCCACCGTCAACGCGAACTTCGCCACCGCGGCCGCTGTGCCCGCGCAGGCGTTCGCCTGGAGCGGCAGCGAGCGCTAGCCGGGCGGAACACCGAGTTCGCGGGCCAGGGCGGCCGGTGGGAGCCCGGCCAACTGGACGGTCTCTCGGCTGAGATGCGCCTGGTCCGCGTACCCGGCACGCAGCGCCAGCTCACCGAGGCCACCCGGCGCGGCCCTTTCCAGCAGGCCGAGGAACCGGCGGAACCGCAGCACCCGGTGCAGGGTCTTCGGGCCGTAACCGACCGCCGCGGTGAACCGGCGCCGCAACTGCCGGTCGCCGAGGCCGACGTGCGAACCGAGCTCGTGGACCCGCACCCGCGGGTCGTGGAGCAGCCGCACCGACTCCAGCGTCGCCGGGTCGGGTGGCCGCTCCCCCGCCAGAGCGCCGGTCAGCGTGACGAGCCGGTCCAGCGCCTCGGCCGGCGACAGCATGCCGGGCAGGCGGCGGGCGGCGGCGGGACGCAGATCCACCAGGTCGACGCGGCGGTCGCGGACCTCGTCGAGCGGCAGCCCCAGCAGGGGGCCGCCGGCTCCGGGCCGCAACCGCACGCCCACCAGGGTCCGCCCGGCCGTCATCACCGCCGGCATCGGCCCGGTGTCCGGCCCGGCCAGGAACGCGCCGCGGTCACTCTCCCAGATCAGGTCGACACAGCCGTCCGGCAGGACCAGCGCCGCGCGCCGGGTCTCGGTGGCCCGGCGCCGCCACAGGCACACCACGGCACCGCGCAGCGGCGCCGGCGGCGGCCACTCCGCATAGGTCGTCACCACGGCATTATCGCGCGTGTCCGTTTCCTTCAAGACGGGCGCCGGACGGGCCGCCTAGGGTCGCCACATGACCGAAGACGACCCCTTCCTGGCCGCTGACCGGTTCCTTCAGCGTGAGGGCCGCCTGCTGGAGCGCCGCCTGTTCGCCACCCTCTATCAGGGCGCGTCACCGGACGGCGTGGTGGACGTGCTGCGCGGCTACCGCAACGACGACGGCGGTTTCGGCCACGGGCTGGAACCGGACAAGCGCTGCCCGGCCAGCCTGCCCATCGATGTCGAGGTGGCCCTGCAGGCGCTGGCCACGGCCGGCGCGGCCGACCCGGGCCTGCTGGCGCCGGCATGTGACTATCTGAGCCGGGTCGCGGCCGAGGCCGGCGCCGGAGGTGCGGTGCCCCTGGCGTTTCCGATCATCGAGCGGTTCCCGCGGGCCGCCCACTGGACGGACTGGACGTACGCGCCGAGCGTCAATCCGACCGCGGGCCTGGCCGGCCACCTGCATCAGCTCGGTTTCGACCACCCGTGGCGGGAGGACGCCACCGGCTGGTGCTGGCGGCAGATCGAGGCCGGGACGCTGCCCGGCGAAGTGCACGGGCTCGGCGAGGTGCTGGTGTTCCTCGGCCACGTCCCCGACCGCGAGCGGGCCGGCCGGCACGCCCCCGAGGTGCTGAAGCAGATGGCCGCCACCACGATGTTCCACGCGATGCCCCGGCCCGGCGAGTACGGCCTGACCCCGCTGCACGTGGCTCCCACCGCCGACGCGCCCTGGCGGGGGCTGTTCGACGACACCCAGATCGAGGCGCACCTGGACCACCTGGCCGGGGCGCAGCTGCCCGACGGCGGCTGGCCGGTCACCTGGGAGCCGCCGGGCCAGGCGTCCCTGATGGACTGGCGTGGGATCGTCACCCTGCAGGCGCTGCGCACCCTCACCTCGTACGGCCGCCTGTCCCCCACCGCGGCGGCGTGAATCAGTCCAGAGTGTCGATCAGCAGCACCGAGGCGTCGTCCTCCCGTTCACCGAGCGGGGTGATCTCCATCAGCAGGTCGGCGAGCTCGTCCAGGCCGGCACCGGGATTGTCGGTCAGCACCCGGTGCAGGCAGTCGATGCCGTCGTCGATCGGGCAGGTCCGGGTCTCGATCAGGCCGTCGGTGTAGAGCACCAGCCGGCTCCCGGCGGGCAGCCGCCGGGTGTGGGTGCGCCGGGTCACCCCGCGCAACGCGCCGAGCAGCGGCCCGCCGAGGGCCAGCTGGGTCACCGTGCCGTCCGGCAGCACCACGGTCGGCGGCAGGTGGCCGGCGCTGGCCCAGGTGAGGGTGTGGCCGCCGTCGGGTTCGGCGGTGAGGTAGGCGACCAGCGCGGTGGCGATGCCCTCGACACCGAGCGCCTTCACGGCCCGTTCGAACCGCTGCAGCAGCGCCGACGGGTAGTCGTAGCGGTCCACCAGCAGGGTCCGCAGCATGCTGCGGTAGTGGCCCATGGTCGCGGCCGCGGTGACGCCGTGCCCGGCCACGTCCCCGATGACCACGGCCATCCGGGTGTCGTCGATGCGGACCGCGTCGTACCAGTCGCCACCGACCAGGTCGCTGCGGCCGGCCGGCACGTACCGCGCGGTCATCCGCACGTGGTCGAGTTCGGGCAACGGGCTCAGCAGAGCCTTCTGCATCGTCTCGGCGGCCGTGCGCCGGTCGTCGTACTCGGTGGCCCGCAGCAGCGCCTGCGCGACGTAACCGGAGAGGGCGGTCAGCACCGCCTGCTCGGCCTCGTCCGGCGAGTAGGGCTGCCGCCAGCAGAAGGTCAGCGACCCGATCGGCCCGTGCACGCCCGGCAGCGGGACGCTGACGGCCGCCTGCCACTTCATCTCGGCGAAGGTGTCCAGCGCGTCCGGCGTCTGCTCCGCGACCGCCGCGAGATCACGCAGGATGACGGTACGGCCGGTGCGGGCCGCCAGTCCCGAGGGGGTTCGCACGTCGCCGCCGTAGTGGGCCCACCGGTCGGCGAGGTGCCCCGGCAGCAGCCGGCCCGAGGCGAGCTGGATCGTCCCGCCGGCCTCCAGCCACGACACCCCGACGTAAGCCGGGTCGAGACTGCCGATGACCAGGTTGCGGACGGTCTCGACGACGTCGTCGGAGCTGGCGGCGGCGCCGAGCGCGGCGCTGGCCCGCAGCAGCAGCCGGCTGCGTTCGGCCACCAGGTGGGCCCGGCCCTGGCCCTCCGACGCCACCTGGCGCTGCTGTTCGGCGTGGTAAGACGCGATCCGGAGCTGAAGGCTGTCCGAGCAGGCCGCCGCCAGATCGGCGAGCAGCGCCGTCTGCTGCTCCGTCCACTGCCGCGGCTCGTGGTCGATGGCGCACAGTGAGCCGAGGACCCGCCCGTCCGCGTCCAGGACCGGCATGCCCGCGTAACCGACCACACCGAGATCCTCGATGGCGAGGTTGCCACGCACCCGCGGGTCCTCACGCGCGTCGGTGACGATCAGCGGCTTCGCGGTCTCGACGACATGCTTGCAGAACGAGTGGCTCAGCGGCGTCTGCCGGCGACGCTGCCACGGCTCGCCCAGGCCGTAGGCGCCCGGGAAGAACTGCCGCTCGGCGTCGACCAGCGAGACCAGGGCCACCGGCACGCCCAGCACGGTCCGCACCAGGGCGGCGAACCGGTCGAACATCGGATCGGGGATCGCGCCGAGGCCGGTGCGCAGCAGTGCGGCCAGGCGTTGCCCCTCCGCGTCACCGACCGTCATCATCGCCCTCCGCACTCATCCCGGCGACAATGCCATACCCACTGAGCCGGTAGTACATCGGTCGAGCGGGCGACGGGTCTAGACGACGGTGGACACCTGCGTCGAGGCACGGCCCCGGCCGTGGCGTTTGGCGTGGTAGAGGCTGCGGTCGGCGTCGTTGAGCAGGGCCGGCAGCTCGTGGCGGCCACCGTGATGGACGCCGATGCTGACCGAGATGGTGAGCCCGTCCGCCACCTCGTCCCACGGGTGGGTGCGCACCGCGTCGAGGATGTGCTGCGCCCGCGCGCCGGGCACCTCCGGCTGCACGTCGGCGAGGATGACCACGAACTCGTCACCGCCCAGCCGCGCCGCCAGGTCGGTCGGCCGGACGTGGGCGGACAGGATGTGACCGAGGCGGGCGAGGACCACGTCGCCGACGTCGTGGCCGAAGTTGTCGTTGACCGCTTTGAAACGGTCGACGTCGATCATCATCACGGCGTACGACGTCCCGTCGACAGCGGCGAGGTAGGCCTGGTAGCCGCGCCGGTTGGCCAGGCCGGTCAGTTCGTCGACCACGAGATCGCGGCGCAACTGTTCGTGGTCGCGGCGGCGCCGCTCGACGGCGATGGCGTCGCGCATGCCGGACATCCGGTCGACCCGGTCGTTCCAGCGCAGCCGGGCGAGCTCGTCGCCGTACCGGATGGCGGTGGGGTTGGTCCCCGGCCGTTTGGCGATGAGGCTGAGCCGCAGCAACTGGGTGCAGGTGGGCAGGGGCATGCCGGGATCGTCGGTGGCGGCTTCGGCGAGCCGGGCGGCGCGGTCGGCGTCGCCGGCCCGGGCGGCCGAGATGGCGGCGCCGAGGGACGCGATCCGCTCCTCGGTGGGCGTCGCGGCGCGGCCGGCGAGGGCGGTCAGCAGGTGCCGGCTGCCGTGGAGCTGGGTGACCCAGACCGGCGGCCAGGCGTCGTCGGTCGGATCGCCCACCGCCGACAGCAGCTCGCCGGCGCGGGCCGCCGCGGCGTCCCACTCGCCGATGGCGGCGAGGCAGGAGGCCCAGTCGAGAGCGAGGTCGAACGAGTTGATGGCGACGACGCGCCACTGCCGGCGGACGGTCTCGGCCCATCTGCCGCCACCCTCGCCGGCCAGGGCCTGTGCGGTGAGCTCGTAGTAATCCAGGGCGAGTTCCCAGAACCCCAGCTCGTGGGCCACGCAGGCGACCTCGATCAGGGCGCCGGCGCGGTGCACCACCGGCGTGGCCGGGTCGTCGTCGTCGAGCATCACGACGGCCTGCACGAGCAGAGCCGCCGCCGATTCGCCGGCCGTGGAGGTGCGCCGCCGGGTGGCGCGGCGGGCCGCTTTGACCGCGATCGCGAGGGCGAGCAGCGCCGTGTCGCCGAGGAGCACCGCCGTGTCCAGCATCGCGTCGGTGTGCGCGGTGCCGTCGCGGCCGTCCTCCAGACAGGCCAGGGAACGGGCGAAGTGCAACAGCAGGCGTACGTCGTCCCAGCCTCGTGCCCTGGCCCGCCGGTCGGCGGCCTCGACCCGCGCGGCGTCGTTGTGGCCCTGTGCGGCCTCGACCAGCAGGTACGCCTGCTCGATCGCCGCCTCGTGGTCGGCCACCTCAGCTTCGTCGGCGGGCACGCACCGAATCTAGCCCGCCCGGGCCAATGACGCGTGCGCCATCCCAGGCTCGTGGACCGGCGAAGGCGCGCGATGATCAGCGGACCGCGCCGGCCTCGGCTCGCCGGTGCTGCCGTCCGCGGCCCCCGGCCGACGTTTGCGGTGATCGGCCTCGGGGCAACCGCGCCCCCATGCCAGGCTGGGTGCAAGCGGGAGCGTGGGGACTGCTGGCCGGATCGGCGCTGCTGATCGGCGCGGCGGTGGGCTTTCTGGCGCCGGTGCCGCGCCGGGTGATCGCGTCGGTGATGGCGTTCGGCGCCGGGGTGCTGCTGTCGGCGGTCGCGTTCGAGCTGATCGGCGAGGCTCACGAGCAGGCGGGCCTGCCGCCCACCGTGCTCGGCGCGCTGGGTGGGGCGGTCGTCTACACCGGATGCAACGTGCTGCTGGCCCGCCGCGGCGCGCGTCACCGTAAGCGGTCCGGCGAGCAGCAGCCGTCCGAGAACGAACAGGGCGGCTCCGGTACGGCCCTCGCGCTCGGCGCCCTCCTCGACGGCGTCCCGGAGTCGATCGTCATCGGGACGAGCCTGCTGAGCGGGGGTCCGGTCAGCGTCGTCACGGTGGCGGCGGTGTTCGTCAGCAATGTGCCCGAGGGCCTGTCCAGCGCGGCCGGGATGCGCCGGGCCGGCCGCTCGAAGGCGTACGTCCTCGGCCTGTGGTCGGGCATCGCGCTGGTCAGCGGGATCGCCGCGGTCGCCGGGTTCACCCTGCTCGGCGGGTTGTCCGCGGCGGTGCTGGCCGCGATCACCGCGTTCGCCGGCGGGGCGATCCTGGCGATGGTCGCGGACACCATGATCCCGGAGGCGTTCGAGGAGGCCCACCTGCTGACCGGGCTGATCACCGTGGCGGGCTTCCTCGTGGCGTTCGCCCTGTCCCAGACCGGCTGAGCCGCTGTCGCCGAGCGGCCGGGCCGGAGACGTCGCTACCGGGCGGCGCCGATGCGGCCGCCCACGGCGCCGAGGCCGATCACGGCGCCGTCCGGGCCGGGCGCGGTCGCGGTGATCACGACCTCGTCGCCGTCCTCCAGGAAGGTGCGGACCGAGCCGTCCGGCAGTTTGACCGGCTCCTCACCGCCCCAGCAGAGTTCGATCAGCGAACCCCGCTGGTCGGGCGAGGCGCCGCTGACGGTGCCGGAGGCGTAGAGGTCGCCGGTGCGCAGCGACGCCCCGTTGGCGGTCATGTGGGCGAGCATCTGCGCGCCGGTCCAGTACATGCCGGCGAACTCCGGCCGGGACACGACGTGACCGTTGAGCCGGACCTCCAGGCGCAGATCGAGACCCCACGGCGGGGCACCGGCGTCGTCCAGGTAGGGCAGCAACGGCACGGTCCGTGCCGGCGGCACCACCCGGGCGTGATCCAGAGCGGTCAGCGGGACGATCCACGGCGAGATCGAGGTGGCGAACGACTTGCCGAGGAACGGGCCGAGCGGAACGTACTCCCACGCCTGGATGTCGCGGGCGGACCAGTCGTTGACCAGGCACACCCCAAAGACGTGCTCGGGGAATCGGCTCATGTCGACGGGCCGGCCCAACGTCGATCCGGCGCCGACGACGAAGCCGAGCTCGGCCTCGATGTCGAGACGCCGGGACGGCCCGAAGGTGATCTCACCGTCGGGGCCGCGCCGCTGGCCGGACGGGCGGACGACCTCGGTGCCGGAGACGACGACGGTGCCGGCCCGGCCGTGGTAGCCGATCGGCAGGTGCTTCCAGTTCGGGGTCAGCGGGTCCTGGCCGGGACGGAACATCCGTCCCAGGTTGGTCGCGTGCTGCTCGGAGGCGTAGAAGTCGACGTAGTCGGCGACCGTGAACGGCAGGTGCATGATCGCGTCGCGGGCCGGCACCAGGGCGTGCGCGAGCAGGTCACGGTAGACCTCCTCGGTCAGCCAGGTGGTCAGCCGGGCGCGCACCTCGGCCCAGACCCGCGGGCCGGCGGCGAGCAGGGCGTCGAGCGACGGCCCCGCGACGGCGCCGGCCAGCTCCGGGGCCAGGCGGCGGGCGGCCGCCGGAAGGTCGATGATCCACTCGCCGACGGCGACGCCGGCGCGCGGGTGCGGGTCGCCGGGCGTGCCGAACACCCCGTAGGGCAGGGTGGCGACGCCGAACGGGTGGTCTGCCGGGATGCCGAGCCAGGTCAACGCAGATCCTTTGAGAGAAGTCCGTATCGCAGCAGGCCGTCGACCGGCTCGCTGATGCTGCACGTGCCGAAACTGATGAAATGGTGCCGGACCGCCTTGGCCACGACCTCGTCGATCGCGGCGACCGCGGCCGCCACCCGTGCGCCGTCCTGGTCGGCCAGCGCCCGCTCGATCGCGTAACCCTGCAGGGCCCGGGTGGTCGCCAGGAGGACGTTCAGATAGCCGTGATGTTCAAAACCGGTCACCGGGTCGCGATGGCGGATCGGATCGTGCAGCCCGGCGGTCAACTTGAACGCGAGCCCGCCGCGCACCGCGTACCAGATGGCCTGCGCCAGCTCCTCCTCGGACGGGAACGCCTCCGCCCGTACCCCACCGGTCCTGATCTTGAGGCGGAGGCCGGCGTCGCGCAAGGCCGCGACGCGCGTCGCGGTGATCTCCGCGCAGGGGATCTCCTGGTACGCCGGAAGCGTCCCGACGAGGCCGGTCCTCGTGCTCTCCACCGCGACGATCTCCACAGCCGGGTGTGCGGGCAGCTCGGCCCCGCCGTCCGGAAGGACGAGCGAGACCGGCAGCGCCGGGCCGCCGTCCGCCGCGGACCTTTCGGCCGCGGCGGTCAGCTCGCCCCAGCGTGCCAGTGAGCAGACGAACGGCCCGAGCAGCGGCGCCAGCGGCGACGCCCGCCGTTCCCGGTGCGCGGTGACGGCGGCGGGCATCGGCAGATTGCCGGGCGGAAAGATGGCCGCGTCGTCGAACAGGCCCGTGAACAGCGGGTTCACGATTTCCGCGCCCAGGTCCAGGCGTAGACGCCGTCGTCACAGACCCGGCCCGCCTCGCCGAGGCCGAGCGGCCGGAACGTGTCGACCATGACGGCCAGCTCGTCGAATCGTTCCGCGCCGAGGCTGGCCTCGATCGCGCTCGGCTGGGGGCCGTGCGAGTGCCCGCCCGGATGCAGGGAGACCGAGCCGACGTTGATGCCGGAACCCTTGCGGGCCTCGTAGTCGCCGCCCACGTAGAACATGACCTCGTCGCTGTCGACGTTCGCGTGGTAGTACGGCACCGGCACGGCCAGCGGGTGGTAGTCGACCTTGCGCGGCACGAAGTTGCAGATCACGAAGTTGGCGCCCTCGAAGACCTGGTGCACCGGCGGCGGCTGGTGGACCCGGCCGGTGATCGGCTCGAAGTCGGCGATGTTGAACGCGTACGGGTACAGGCACCCGTCCCAGCCGACCACGTCGAACGGGTGGTGCGGCACCACGTACACGGTCCCGGCGAGCCCGGCCGGGCCGTCGCCGCGATGCTTGATGTAGACCTCGACGTTCTCCCCCTCCACCGACTGCGGAGCGTTCGGGGTGCGCAGGTCGCGTTCGCAGTACGGCGCGTGTTCCAGGAACTGCCCGTACCGCGACAGGTAGCGCTTCGGCGGGGCGATGTGACTGTTCGCCTCGATCGCGTACAGGCGCAGCGGCCCGTCCCCCGCCGGCACCCAGCGGTGCGTGGTGGCCCGCGGGATGATCACGTAGTCGCCGGGCCCGACCTCCAGGTCACCGAAGACCGTCTCGACGGCGCCCGTGCCGGCCTCGACGTAGACGCACTCGTCACCGGTGGCGTTGCGGTACAGCGGCGAGGCCGTGCCCGCGACCACGTAGTTGATCCGCACGTCGGCGTTGCCCAGGACCAGCCGCCGGTCCCGGACCGCGTCGCAGCTCTTCCACTCCTCGCCCTCGAAGAGCGCGTGCAGCTTGAGATGGCGGGGCAACAGCGGCTGGTTGGCCTCGGTCGCCTGGTCGGGCAGCTGCCAGATCCGGGCGCCGACGACCGCCGACGGGACGTGCCGGTGATAGAGCAGCGACGAGTCGGAGGAGAAGCCCTCCTCCCCCATCAGCTCCTCGTAGTAGAGCTTGCCGTCCGCGTCACGATGCTGGGTGTGCCGTTTGGCCGGGATGCTGCCCGCCCGCTGATAGTGCGCCATGAGACCTCTCCGTTGAGATCTGACTCAGAAGTTGCCGCGCTTCGCCTGTTCCCGCTCGATCGCCTCGAACAGGGCCTTGAAGTTGCCCTTGCCGAAGCCGAGCGAGCCGTGCCGTTCGATCAGCTCGAAGAAGACGGTGGGCCGGTCACCGATCGGCTTCGTGAAGATCTGCAGCAGATAGCCGTCCTCGTCCCGGTCTACCAGAATTCCGCGCTTCTGCAGTTCTTCGATCGGAACCCGGACTTCACCGATACGCGCGCGCAGTTCCGGGTCCGAGTAGTACGAGTCGGGCGTGGCGAGGAACTCGACGCCCTCCTCGACCAGGGCGTCCACCGCGCGCAGGATGTCGTTGGTGGCCAGCGCCAGGTGCTGCGCGCCGGGGCCGCCGTAGAACTCCAGGTACTCGTCGATCTGCGACTTCTTCTTGCCGATCGCCGGCTCGTTGAGCGGGAACTTCACCCGGTGGTTACCGGACGCGACGACCTTGCTCATCAGCGCCGAGTAGTCGGTGGCGATGTCGTCGCCGATGAACTCGGCCATGTTGGTGAAACCCATGACCCGGTTGTAGAAGTCCACCCACTGGTCCATGGCGCCGAGCTCGACGTTGCCGACGATATGGTCCAGCGCCTGGAAGATCCGCTTCGGGGCGCCGGGACGCTTGCGGTACGCCGAGGTCCGGGCGACATAGCCGGGCAGGTACGGGCCGGTGTAGTGGGTGCGGTTGACCAGGGTGTGCCGGGTCTCGCCGTACGCCGCGATCGCCGCGATCCGGACGGTGCCGAACTCGTCGGAGACGTCGTGCGGCTCCTCCAGCACGGTGGCGCCCTGGGCACGGGCGTGCTCGACGCACTTGTCGACGTCCGGCACCGACAGGGCGATGTCGGTGATGCCGTCGCCGTGCCGGGCGTGGTGGGCGATGACCGGGCTGTCCGGGTGCACCCCGCCGTTGATCACGAAGCGGATGGCGCCGCTCTTCAGCACGTACGACATGTGGTCGCGGTTGCCGGTCTCCGGCCCCGAGTAGGCGATCAGCTCCATGCCGAACGCGGACTGGAAGAAGTGCGCGGTCTGGGTGGCGTTGCCGACGGCCCAGACGATCGCGTCCCAGCCGGTCACCGGGAAGGGGTCGCCGGCCGAGTCGTACTCGACCAGTCCGACGAGCTGCTTGAGCGTGTCGAGGTCGAGCTCGGCGAGACGCTCCTCGCTGGTCAGCGTGTCATTGACAGACATCCTGCTCCCTTTCCGCGTGCCTTGCTGATGCCCACAGAATGGTGAGACGCCGCTCACTGCACAACAAGTACATTCACGGCCGAGCAGATTGCCCAGAACGGATCACCAAGGCCGCCGCTAGCTGAGCAGTCTGCTCAGTCTTCGGTCGCTGGGCAGACGCCCACGCCCTTCAGACAATTGTCAACCCGGCGGCGTCTATCCGACGGAGGATGGCGGCAACCCGGTCGAAACACGTCCTATTGGTGGATGACTGAAGAAGAGCGACCGGCCTCCCCACTGCGGACGGCCGTCCATCCGGCGTCACCCGCCGGCAGGGAACTCATGCGCACCGAGGTGCAGCGGGCCGAGGTGACCGACGTCGAGGGATGGTTCCACTGCTTCGGCGGCCTCGTCGACGCGCGCCAGGCGACCGCGGTGCTGGTCGGGTCGGTGCATCAGGACGACGACGAGCCCAACGCCAGGCAGTACGTGGTCCGGCTGCACCTGCCCGGCGGCGACACGGTGACACTGCGGCTCGGACCGTACGACGACGCCACCTTCGCGCACGCGGTGGCGGAGACGGTGGTGCGCCGGCTCTTCGGCTGAACCCCTTCGGCCGAGGAGCCGGCGTCACCGTTTACCGCCTGCTCTCCCGCGCGCTTTCCTCAGCGCTCTCCTGGCTGACCCTCTGCGCCGGGATCTTCGGTTCGCCGGCCGTCCGGCCGGTCAGCTCGGCGAACAGCTTCTCCCAGTGCGCGGCGATGACGTGCATCTCATACTGAGCGCCGGTGGCACGCGCGGCCAACCCCATCGCCTCGCGCTCCTGACTGTTCTCGATCAGGCGCGACATGCCGGCGGCCAGACCCTCCAGATCCTCGGCCGGAACGAGCACGCCGTTGCCGCCGTCGTCGACCACATCGGCCGGGCCGGTCGGGCAGTCGAACGACACCACCGGCAGACCCGCGTTCATCGCCTCCAGCAGGACCATCGGCAGGCCCTCCTTGCGGGAGCTGAGCACGAAGATCGACGACCTGGTGAGTTCCGCGTCCAGGTTCCGGGTCGTCCCACGCAGATGGACCACCTCGTCCAGACCGCGTTCGGCGATCATGGCGGTCAGCTTCTTCCGCCACTTGCCGTCACCGAAGATGTTGAGCTGCCAGTCCGGGTGCTTCTCGTGGACCGGCACGAACGACTCGATCAGCAGATCGAAGCCCTTCTGCCGCTCCAGCCGCCCGGCGGCGATCAGCGTCCGGTCCCGCTCGGCGTCGGGCGCGCCGGTGCGAGCCGGGATGCCGTTCGGGATGCGGACCAGCCGGACCGCGTCGCCGAGCGCCTCGCGGTAGTCGGCGAGGTCGGCCTGCGTCAGCACCGACACGGCGTCCAGCCGCGGATAGGCGCGCTTGATCTGTGCCTGCAGCCGCAACCGGTAGCTGCGGTAGTTCATGTGGTCCTGACCGATACGGATCAGCTTGCGCGGCCCGAACCAGGCGGACAGCAGGTTGAGCGCCGGCCGCGTCGAGATCAGCACCGTGCCCTTCTCCTGGGCGCGCATGTAGCGGATCACCAACAGGTCGACCTGGGGATCCCAGCGCTTGTACCGGAAGTCCCGGCCGTGCGGCATCGGGTTCGGCATGCGACGGGTCTTGCGCCACAGCCGGGAGTTGGTGCCCGCCTCGTCGGTCCACCGCGAGCCGTCGGGGCGAAGGTCCGTCACGGACACCAGCCGCACCCGTGGATCGAGCGTGAAGGCGGGCACCTCGGAGGTCCGGTACACGCTGGCGATCTCGACGTCGTGGGTGGCGCACAGCGCGTTGGCCTGATTGAAGACCGTACGGATGGTTCCGCCGATCCCGTACGCGTTGTGCAACAGATACCGAATGTTCACGGGCACAACCTATGTTTCGCTGTCAATCGGCGCTGTCCCTCGAATCGGGCATCCCGCCGATGACTACCGGCCGCCGGGCCTGACGCTCATCCATGTCGGGTGCGAACTCGCATGCCACAAGGCGGCTGGAGCTTCCAGGTCGCCCGCAGCAGAGGCCAAGCTAGCAGCGCGGATGCCGGGCACGAAATCGATCGTCTGACCGTCTTCGGACGGCGGTTCGGAGGACGGGCCCATCCGCGACACCGCTAGGCACCAACAGACAGCAACGACATCTCGGGCTGTATCGGTCACATCCGCGTGCTTTTCCAGCCCTGAATGTGGCCTTGACCACCCATTCCACCTCGGCCCGGCCGTCGGTCTCCGGCCGGCGCGGCCGTCGGGCCGCGCGGCTACGACAGGAGTCGCTCGAAGCCGGCCGCGGCTCGGGAGGCGACGAACTCGGTCACGGCGTACTCGGCGAGGCCGAGCCGGCGGAACGGATCCTCGGCGAGCCGGCGCTCGAGATCCTCCGCGGAGAGGCCGCCGGCCAGGATCACGCCACCGACGCGGGGCACGCGCCGGCCGGAGGCGATGAACACCCCGTCGGCATACTGCCGGTCCAGCCAGGCGATGTGATCCTGCAGCGCCTCGTCGACCCGGGCGAGGTCGGCCCGGTAGGTAAGTACCACCACGAACATTGCATGATCGTAAATGACGGTGGACGCCCGGGCCCGCCGGTGGGCCCGGCGCATGGGCGACGACGTGCAGAACTCCCTCGCCGTGGACCTCGACCGTCTGGCCACCCTCGCCGAGACCCCGGCCCGCTGACCCGACCGTCGCGTCACGACGAGGCGCGCGGCAGCCACAAGCCCCGGCCGGACGGGTGGGTTCCATCGGCGCGGCGCCCGCGCGGGAGGCTCATCGAGCGTCGGTGAACTCCAGGGAGCCGAACTCCCAGTACGCCCGCAGGGCGGAGAGCCTGCCGTTGCCGTCGCCCCGGTAGGTGAACACGCCGCGCACGACGGCGGTCTGCCCGCCGGGCAGGCTCATGTGGATCGAGCCCACGTCGGCCACCTCGTCGCCGCAGAGGTACGACCGCTCGATCTCGAAGCGGAGACTGTCCACCTGGGCGATCACGGTGTCGTAGAAGACCGCGATGGCCGCGGCGCCGCGGTGCCCGGCGCCCGCGGGATCGAGCGGCGACGGACCGACCGGGTCCTGGACGATCGCGTCCGGCGTGAACAGACCGAGCCAGGCCTCCCGGTCGTTGGCGCCGGCCGCCGCCTGGGAACGGCGTGCCAGGTCCCGCACTGTCGCGACCGCTTCCGTCATCACCGGTCTCCCGTCATGCGGCCGCACTCGCGGGCTGTCCCCCAGCGTCCTCGTGACCACCGCCGTCACGCCAGTAGAACAGGTTCTATCGAAGGAGGTCAATCCGGTGGTGTGATCCGCCGCGCCGTCTGAGCTGGAGGCGTGCACGGCAACGCCCGACGCCCTGTCATTTGCGGGGATGGCTCCAGGCGTTCCCGGTCACGGGTGAGCTGGAACCGCGTCGTTCCACTGTGATGCGCCTGCCAGCCCGCGCCGAGCGCCTCCCGGACGATCTTCGCGACCAGAGCCGGCGCGATGGGGTTCAGCTCGAACACTTCGGCCGCCCGGCCGGCAGGTGCGGTGATGATCGGCCCGTAGTTCAGCCATGGGTCGTCGAAGGCCACCATGACCTCCAACGCGCCGCCGCGCCGGGGTGCGTCGTGCCAGACCTTGACCCTGACATGGCCAGGATCCACCAGGCCGACGGTCCATCGGTAGGCGATGTCCTCGACGACGATGCTCCTGATACGGGACCGGGCCACGACGAAAGAGTAGGCGCCATCCGCTTGTGCCGCGATGACGCGTTCGCGATTCCGGCCGCAGCAGGTTCGGCGGAAGGCGCCGTCCGACCACGGTCTGACGGTCACGTTCATACCGTGCTCCGACGCGCCGGGTGTCACCGATGGGCCACTGTCGATCTCATGACGGAACCGCGTTTTCCCGGCCGCTGGCTCGGCGGCGTCGCACTCGTTCTCGGCCCGCTGCTCATGTCGACCGGGGTCCTGCTCCGCGCTGGGCGCGACTTCTTCTTCCCCGAGCAACTCGCCGCGTACGCCCAGCACCCGGCCTTGATGCTCACCGCCTACAGCTGCTTCCTCGCCGGCAACGTGCTGCTGTGGCCCGCCGTCGCCGTGCTCGCTCAGCGCATCGGCGCGACAAAGCCGATCATCGCTGTCTGGGGCGGGGCCCTGGCGACGTTCGGCCTGTTCGCCCGAACCTTCCACGCCGGAGTCGACCATCTGGCATTTCAGCTGGTCCGGGTCCAAGACCTGCCGACGGCGACCCAGGCGGTGGCCGACTCCTACACTGCCTACCACATCATCAGCGCGCTCTCCGTGGCGATCATGGCAGGCTGGATCGTGCTCGCGGTCGGCGCCTGGCGCGCCCGCGTCCTCGGCCTGCCCCGGGCGATCGCCCTGGCGGCGATGTCCGCACTGCCCCTGGGCGTACTCAAGGGCACCACCCCGCTGTCGATCATCGCCGTGGCCGGCCTGATCGTGGCCCTGATTCCCCTGGGGGCGCGGGTTCTCCGGGAAGGCCAGACGCCCCGTCCACGTGCGGTCGCCGGCTGGTGCGGCGCGGTCCTGATCGCCGGCGCCGCGATGACCATCCTCGGCATGCTGGGCTGACACGGACTCCGCCCTTGTTTCGCCATCGACACATGCCTATGATTCAGCCACCCCGAAAGTTAACATCCCCGCAACATCAAACAACGTCGAAGCGGTTCGACAACTCTATGTGTCGATCGGCGGGCCTCGTCGACCGTTCCCTTCGCATGCCCGCACACGGTCGCATGCATCCGCCTCGGACAGAAACGCGCTGCGACGCAATGAATCGAAGGCGCCGCCTTTCCCGCCGGGCACGGCCACACCGGTGGTCACGCCGAGCGCCGACGCCGCGCAGTCAGCCACGTCGATCAAGTTGGTTTCCACGCCTCCAGACCGAATGCAGGGAGATACCGATGGGCTCACAATCGAGGAAGGTCCGGTTCGCGTTTCTTGCCGCCGCTCTGACGCTGACCGGATCCGTGTCCGGCGTGACGAGTCCGGCGTCGGCCGACGTCGCGGCCCCACTGAACGCTTCGCAGCTTGTCGCCGACATGGGCGCGGGCTGGAATCTAGGAAACTCGCTGGAAGCCAGTGCCAACGGAATCCCCAGCGAAACGGCATGGAACAACCCGATCGTAACGCAAGCTCTTGTCGACAGGGTGAAGGCGGCGGGATTCAAGACGATCCGCATCCCGGTGTCCTACCTGGGCCACATCGGCCCCGGCCCGAATTACACGATCAACCCCTCCTGGCTGAACAGGGTCCGAGAAGTCGTCGACTACGCCCACAACCGAGGCCTGTATGTGCTGATCAACATGCATGGAGACGGCTACAAAACCGTCTCCGGATCCTGGCTGATCTGTGATTCGACTTCCCAGACGACGATCAGGGACCGGTACCAGAAGGCATGGCAGCAGATCGCGACCAGGTTTCAGGGTTACAGCGATCGCCTGATCTTCGAATCCATGAACGAAAACTTCGACGGGCAATACGGCCGCCCCACTCAACCGTGCTACTCGAACATCAACGCCTACAACCAGATCTTCGTGGACACCGTGCGGAGAACCGGGTCGAACAACAGTTCAAGGTGGCTGCTCGTCCCGGGCTGGAACACGAACATCGAGTACACCGCGGGCAACTACGGCTTCGTTCTTCCGACGGACCTGAATCGATCCTCAACCATTCCCAGCAATGAGCAGAGGATCATGATCTCGGTTCACTATTACGACCCGTGGGACTTCACGGGAACGGAGGACGGCACCATCACGCAATGGGGGCCGGCCGCGACCAACCCGTCGAAGAGGTCGACCTGGGGACAGGAAGACCATCTGGACGCGCAGTTGAAGAAGATGTACGACACTTTCGTCGTGCGAGGCTATCCGGTGTTCGTCGGCGAATACGGCGCCATCGACAAGACGTCGTTCGACTCCTCGAACAACAGGTACCGTGCCGACTTCGCGCGCACATTGGTGGCCACTGCCAAAAAATACGGAGCGGCCACCGCCTACTGGGACAACGGTGTGAACGGGCAGTACGGGTTCGGGCTGTTCAACCGAGGCTCTGCCACGGTGACCCAGCAGGGCATTGTTGATGCCATCATGAGCGCCGTCGGCAGCGGCCCGGCCCAACCGTCGCAGCGGTATGAGGCGGAGACCGCACCGGCTGTGTGCCAGGGCACCATCGATGCGAATCACGCCGGCTACTCCGGCACCGGATTCTGCAACGGAAGCAACGCGATCGGCGCCTACGCTCAGTTCACGGTCAACGCGTCCGCGGCCGGCCCGGTCACGGTGCGGATCCGGTTCGCCAACGGCGCCACCGGCGCACGGTCAGCGAACCTGGCAGTCAACGGAATCGCGGTCTCGACGGTCTCGTTCGAGTCCACCAGCACGTGGGCAAGCTGGACCACCAAGTCCGTGACCGTCACGCTGAAGGCCGGCGCCAACACCATCCGGCTGGATCCGACCACGGCAGCCGGGCTGGTCAACGTCGATCGCCTGGACGTCGGTGCGGCCTCCGCCTGACGGCCGAGCTCTCCGGAGCATGGCCTCTCCCGTTCGGCAACCGGATCGGTGAGCGGAGCCGGCCCGTCAGCGGAGCCGGCCCGTCAGCGGAGCTGGCCCCGCTCACCGACGTGACTCAGAGCAGTATCTCAGCGAGGGTGTCCACCTGCCGAGGATCGTCGGCGTAGCAGTACAGCACGAGCTCGTCGGCGCCGAGCTCGCGGTAGGCGGCGGCGGTCTCCGCGATCTGCGCCGGATCGGTCAGCGGTTCGCCCCATCCGGGCCGGCCCGTGAACGCGTAGTAGCCGGCCACGGCACGGCGGCCCCGCTCCACCGTCTCGCGTGGGCCGACCGCCACGTTGATCTGGCAGACCAGGCGCGGCCTTCCCGGCCGCCCGGCGTCCGCCCACTCCTGTCGCACCGTCTGCACCAGTGGGCCGGCCCAGGTCAGCGGGGCCGCGCAGATGAAGCCCTCGCCGTACCGGGCGACCCGGCGCAGCGCGGCCGGGGCGAAGCCGCCGATGAGGATCGGCGGGCCGCCGGCGGTGGCCGGGCGGGGACCGATGGTGGCGGTGCGGAACTCCCCGCCCCGCCAGATCTCCCGCATCGCGGTCAGCTGGGCGTCGAGCATGCGGCCGCGCTGCTCGATCGGTGTCCCGGCGGCCGCGTGGTCGTCCTCGCGGCCGCCGATGCCGACACCCAGCACGAAGCGGCCGCCGGACATGCGATCGATCGTGGCGACCTGCTTGGCCAGCAGTGCCGTGCCCCGCAACGGACCCAGCAGGACCTCGGTCTGCAGGCGGATGCGACCGGTGGCGCCGGCCAGGACGGCCAGAGCGGTCAGCGGCTCAGGATTGTCGAAGGCGAGCCGGTCGAGCAGGGCGAGGGTGCCGAAGCCGGCGGCCTCGGCCGCGCGGGCCCAATCGAGCAACCGCTCGGGGGCGCTGATGGGCAGGCCCAAACCGTAATCCATGATGTTCTCTCCGAACGTAGGCGGCAACCAGCGAGTCGCCACCTCCTGCCCGGTGAGGTGCGGGCCCCGGGGTTGTCTGCGACGTGGTTCTCGGCCCGGGAAGCGGAGTCCCGGCGAGCATAGGCGCCACCTCGCGGCGGCGAAACCTCATTTCCCGCCGGGATTCGTGGGCGGCGGGCGATGAGTTCCGCCCGCCTCGCAGGTCTACACAGACGCCTCGATCAGTCCGGGGCGGCAAGCGTCACTTCCTGCGAGCTGAGGACACACCATGACCGTCGTCGACACCGCACCTGCCACGGCCGCGCCCCGGTTGCACCGGACGTTGTGGGTGATTCAGGTATTCCTAGGGGTGTTTCTCGTCGTCGCTTCGGCCGGGCCCAAGCTGTTCGGTGAGGCGTACGCCGTCCAGACCTTCGAGGACATGGGCGCTCCCACGTGGTTCCGCTACTTCGTCGGGCTGGTGGAGCTGGCCGGTGGTGCCGGACTGCTCGTGCCGCGCCTCGCCGGGCCCGCCGCCGTGGGCCTCGCCCTGCTGATGGTGGGTGCGGCCATCACGCAGGCCGCCATCCTGCACGGCGGCGCGCTGGTGATCACCCCCGTGGCGTTGTTCGCCCTCTTCGTGTTCATCGCCTGGGGCCGCCGCGACTCGCTCAGCCGCCTCCTGAAGCGGTAGGAGAACGGCGAATCACCGGCCGCCGGCGCCGCCTGCCGTGCTCCCGGATGTCATCCGGCACGGAGTGTGCGCAGAGCCGCGGTGAACGCGGGCAGGTGGTCGCCGAGACCGGCGAAGAAGGCGGCGTCGCACGCCTCCACCGCGACCACGGCCTGATTGGCGAGGTCACGGCCGGCTTCGGTGACGGCCACCGCCCGGGCCCGCCGGTCGGTGGGATGGGCCGGCCGGTGGACCAGGCCGCGGCTCTCCAGGGTGCGCAGCACCTGCGAGGTCATCATCGCGTCGGTGGCGGCCATGTCGGCGAGAGCTTTCTGGGTGACCGGGCCGGCCGGGCCCAGATAGGTGAGCGTCGCCAGCAGCACGAACTGCACATGGGTGATGTCGAACGGTTTCAGCGCCGCCCGCTGGGCGGCCTGCCACCGGTTGGTGACCTGCCACAGCAGCAGGCCGGGGCTGTCGTCGGCGCTGTCGTGCCGCGACGCCAGCGTCACGATGGCACCCGCGGGGAGCGCATGGCCGCGTGGATCCGCTCGAAGTCGCCGTCGGTGAGACGCAGCAGGCCGCGGCGCAGCTGGACACCCCAGCCCGCCCGGGCGGTGAGGTCCAGGCCCAGCGACCGGATCGGTGTGTCGACCACATCGGGAAGGTAGTCGACCCGGCGCCGCCAGGGATGGAAGTCTCCCTCGTGGGCCTGCCAGATCTCGCCGTCGGCGACCACGCCGATTGCCGTGAACGCCTGCAGCGGGGTGCCGTCGCGCAGGCTGGTCCGCGGCGAGTAGTAGACGAGCCAGTCGCCCGCCGCGAGCCGGGCCAACCCGTCACGCCTGCCATGGCCGAGCTGGGCGATGCCCAGCTCGGCGCCGCGCTGGACGTGGTCGCGGCACACCACACCGAGCCAGCGCGTCATGCCCGCGCCCTCGCCGCGCGGGCCGCCCGCACGAACTCGGCGAAGGCCCGCGGTGGAACGTCAAAGATGATCTTGCCGGTGGTGGGCGTCCTCATGCATTTAGTATGCGCACTTACTATCTGGTCGTCAAACGCCGGCGCGGACGACGGCCACGATCGTGGCGGGAACGGCCGGCCGGCCCGCCGGGCCTTAGCATGTGGACACGCCTGTGGCGAAGCTTGTGGGCACGCCTGTCTGACCGGTTCGGCGGAGGTGTGGGTGCGGTTCGAGGTCCTGGGGCCGGTGCGGGTGCGCACCGATGCCGGCGAGGCGGCTCTGGCGCCGAAACCGCGGGCCCTGCTCGCCGTGCTTCTGGCCGCCCGCGGCCGGCCGGTCACCTCCGAGCGGCTGCTGGACGAGCTGTGGCCGGACGGCGCCCCGTCGACCGCGAGCGCGACACTGCAGATGCACGTGTCGGCGCTGCGCAAGGTCGTCGGCGACCGCATGCGGACCGCCCCGGGTGGCTATCGCCTGGACCTCGCCGGCGCGGGATTCGACGCCGCCGAGTTCGAGGAGAGCGGCGCGCTGGAGTTGTGGCGCGGGGACGCCTACGAGGGGGTCGCCGGGGCGCCCTCGGTGGCGGCCGACGCGGCCCGGCTCGGCGAGTTGCGGCTGGCGGCCCGGACGGAGTGGGGACGGCGGGCACTCGCCCAGGGCCGGCACGTCGCGGCCGCCACCGAGCTGGCGGCCTGGGCCGCTGAGCAGCCGGCCGCGGAGGGCCTGGTCAAGTTGCTCATGCTGGCGCTGTATCGGTCCGGGCGGGCCGGCGACGCGCTGGGCGCGTTCGGCCGTACCGGGGAGGCTCTCGCCCGGCTGGGGGCGCGGCCGGGTGGTGAGCTGGAAGCGCTCGCCGCGGCCGTGCGGAGGCAGGACCCGACGCTCGACCGGCCAGCGCCCGGATTGCCGGCGCGGCGCAGCCGCTTCATCGGGCGGCGGGCCGAGCTGGACCGGCTGATCGAACTGCTCGGGACCGCCCGGCTGCTGACCGTCGTCGGGCCGGGAGGAGCGGGGAAGACCCGGCTCAGCCTGGAGGTGGCCCGCGAGGTGGCCGGTGAGCACGACGCGGTGCACGTCGTCGAACTGGCCGAGCACCGTGACGGGCCGCTCGGCGCGCGCATGGCGGCGTCCGCCGGCGTCCGTGAGGAACCCGGCGTGCCCGTGCTGACGACCGTGGCGCGGCAGCTCACCGGGCGGGTTCTGGTGGTGCTCGACAACTGCGAGCACGTGCGGGCCGCCGCGGCGGAACTCGCGTACACACTGCTGGCGGCCTGCCCGGGAGTGCGGATCCTGGCGACCAGCCGGGAGCAGCTCGGCCTCGGCGGCGAGGTGATCTTCGCGTTGGGCGGGCTGGCCACACCGGCGCCGGACGCGACCGATCCGCACGCGGACGCGGTCCGGCTGCTCGCCGACCGGGTGGCGGCCGCACGCGGCGGTGTGGGGCTGGGCGCGGCCGAGCAGGCCGCGGCGGCCGAGTTGTGCCGGCGCGTGGACGGTCTGCCGCTGGCGATCGAGCTGGCCGCCGCCCGGCTGCGGGCGCTGCCGCTGTCCGAGGTCGCGTCCCGGCTGGACCGGCAGCTCGACCTGCTGAGCGGCACATCGCCGTCGGCACGGCACCGAACCATGCGGGCGGCGATCGACTGGGGGTACGACCTGCTCGACCTGCCGCAGCAGAAGCTGCTGCGGCTGCTCGGAGTGTTCGCCGGGGGGTTCGACCTGGCCGCCGCCGAGGAGGTCTACGGCGCCGACCCGATCGACACCCTGACGCAACTGGTGGACCGGTCGATGGTGGAGCACACCGGCGGGCGCTACCGGCTGATCGAGATGATCCGCGCGTACGCCCGCGAGCATCTCGCCGCCGACGAGCGCGTCATCGCGTACGGCAGGCTGGCCGGTCTCTGGGAGAGCCGCCTGGCGGCGCCCCCGCCGTCGGACGGACCGGCGCACGCCGCGTGGCTCGAAGGCATCGCCGCGGACCATGACACGATCGTGGCCGCGATCGACTGGGCGTTGCGGGACGGCGACCCGGAACGCGGACTGACACTCGCGACCGGAATGTGGTGGTACTGGTGGATCGCCGGCCGGATGGCCGAGGGCCGCGAGCTGCTGGGACGTGCCCTCGCGGCGGCTTCGGCGCAGTCGTCGGCGCTGCGCGGCCGGGCGTTGCGGGCGGCGGCCGCGCTGGCCCGCAACTCCGGTGACCTGGCGGAGGCCCGGCGGCTGGGCGAGGAGTGCCTGGCCACGTTCCGGGCGGTCGGCGACCGCGGCGGGGTGCTCGCCGCGCTGAACAATCTGCTGATCACCGCGCAGGCGCAGGAGGACTATCCGGCGTCGCTGGAGTTCGGGTTCGAGGCGTTGCGGACGGCGCGGGAGGCGTCGGACGCGCGGATGGTGGCGGCGGCGTCGAACAACACGGCCGGGACACTGCGCTGCATGGGCCGTCTCGACGAGGCGGAGCCGCTGTTCGCGCGGGCCCTTCAGGGGTTCCGGGAGCTGGGTGACCGGCGAGGCGAGGCGGCGGCGCTGACGAACCTGTCGGCCACCGACCGCCGCCGGGGACGGTCGGCGCCGGCCCGGTCGGCGATGCGGGAGGCCCTGGCCATCTACACCGAGCTGGGGATCGTCGAGGGCCAGCTCGACGCCGTCGAGGGGCTCGCGCAACTCGACGTCCTCGAGGGCGACGCGGCGGGCGGGTTGCGGCTGCTGGCGCTCGCCGCACGGGAGCGGTCGGCGCTCGGCGCGCCGAGCTTCACGCCCGACGAGATCGCCGACCGCGACGCGGCGGAGAGGACGGCGAGAGAGAGCCTGGGCACGGCCGGAGTCGCGACCGCCTACCGGGAGGCGAACGCGACCTCGTTACCCGATGTGGTGACAGCGCTGCTCGCGGTCTGAGCGTCTTTGGGATTTCTTTGGCGGCCTGCCTCATGGTCTTAAGCACCAGCCCGGCACCATCGCCAAGGAGACTCCCGTGAAGCACCGCCTCGTAGCCCTGACCGCCATCCTCGCCGTCGCGCTCACCGGCGGTTGCGGAGCCATCGGAAGCGCCGCCGCCGGTGGCGTCCCCATCGCGAAGACCGCCACCGCCGTTGCGACGCCGGCGGCCGGGGAGTCCGCGAAGGAGTCGGTGAAGGACGGCGGGGACCTGCCCGACCCGTGCACCCTGCTGGACTCCGGCGACGTCGCGGATCTCACCGGCCGTGAGGTGACCCAGGTCGACGAGGACGGCGGCGGCAGCGGGGACACGACCCGGCACTGCCAGTGGCAGCAGTCCGGCGGCCAGGTCGCGATCTTCCTGACCCGCACCACCGCCGAGGACTTCGACGTCACGATCGCCGAGGCCGAGTGGGTGGACGGGGTGGGCCAGGACGCCTACGCGCACTCCGGTCACCTCTACGTCCTGCACGGCACGGTACAGATCGACGTCTATTCCCGCGGCGCCTCCGACGAGCAGAACCTGGACGACGCGAAGGAGATCGCGCAGGCCCTGATCCCGCTGATCTGAGCCCGCCGGGCGGCGCCCGCGGCTCACGTGCTCCCTGACGCCCGCCGGATCGCGGTCGGGGTGGCGCCGAACCAGCGGCGGCAGCAGCGGGTCAGGGCGGACTGTTCGGAGAGGCCGAGCAGTCCCGCGACCTGACCCAACGGCGTGTCGGTGCCGGTCAGGTAGCGGTGCGCGGCGGCCCGGCGGACGTCGTCGAGGACGGCGGCGAACGTGGTGCCGTGGGCGCGCAGGCGCCGCTGGAGCGTCCTCGGATGCAGGTTGAGCAGGGCGGCGATCGCGCCGATCTCGGCGGGCGCGGTGCCGAGCGTCTGGACGAGCGCGGCGTGCACCTGCTGGGTGATGCCGGGGCCGGTCCGCGCCGCCTGTTCGGCGAGGAACGCCAGCGCCAGGTGGCTCAGCTGCGGATCACCGCGGTCGAGGGGGTGCCGCAGCAGCCCGGCCGGCATGCGCAGCATCACCGACGGGCGCTCGATGCGCACCGGAGCGCCGAAGAAGTCCTGGTAGGCGGTGAGCGGCGCCCGCGGCCGGTACGGCAGTTCGACGCTGCGCAGATCATAGGGGCCGATCAGGGTGATGATGGCCCGGTGCAGGAACCCGAGGCACAGGTCGGTGCCCTGGACCGGTGCGGGACGGCCCCGCCCGATGTCGTAGCGCAGGGCGACGGTTCCCGGCTGGCCGTACGGGTCCGCCTCCAGCGTGAGGCTGTGCGCCTCGGCGTGCACGAACAGGTACCGCGAGGTGCGTTCCAGGGCGTCACCGGCGGTCGGCGAGTGCTGGATGGCCAGGGCGAGCGGCCCGAGTGTGCCGAGATCCTGCCGCACGGCGACGCGCAGGCCCAGGTCGGGGCAGCTCAGACAGTGGGCGGCGACCTCGAGCGTGCGCGCGAGGGCGTCGTCGTTGACCAGCATGTCGTCGGCGTCGAGCGCCGCCGCGGGAAGGCCGGCGGCGTGCGCGTAGGCCTCGGCGTCGCCGCCGAGTTCGGCGACCGTGGCCCGGAAGCCTCGTAGCCCTGCGGACCGGATCAGCGGCATGTCGTACAGGGTCAAACAGTTGTCGTGTCAGGTCAAGAGCGTGATCGATGTTCTCCGCACACTGGAGCGCATGGCAGACGTGGCTGAGCCGGTGGAACACCTGGACGTGCTCATCATCGGCGCCGGGATCTCCGGCATCGGCGCCGCCCGGTACCTCAGGACCGAGCTTTCGGCGAAGACCTTCGCGATCCTGGAGGCCCGCGCCGCCTCCGGCGGGACCTGGGACCTCTTCCGCTATCCGGGCATCCGCTCCGACTCCGACCTGCACACCTTCGGGTACGAGTTCAAACCGTGGCGGGACCGGCAGTCCATCGCCGACGCGCCGCGGATCCTGTCGTACCTGCGCGAGACGATCAGCGAGAACGGTCTCGGCGGGGCGATCCGTTACCACCACCGGGTGCTGGCCGCCTCCTGGTCCAGCGAGCGGGCACGCTGGACGGTCGAGATCGAGCGCACCGACACCGGTGAGCGCCTGCTGCTCTCGGCGGGGTGGCTGTTCTCGGCGAGCGGCTACTACCGCTACGACGAGGGGTTCACGCCGGTGTTCTCCGGCCGCGACCGGTTCCGCGGCCCCATCGTGCACCCGCAGCACTGGCCGGAGGACCTCGACCACACCGGCAAACGGGTCGTGATCATCGGAAGCGGCGCCACCGCGGTGACCCTGGTCCCGGCCATGGCGGACACCGCGGCGCACGTGACGATGCTGCAGCGGACGCCGTCGTACGTGATGCCCGTCCCGCGCGAGGACGCCCTGGCCGAACTGCTGCGGAAGATCTTCGGAGACCAGCGGGGGTATGCGCTGGCTCGTCGCAAGAACATCCTCAAGCAGCTCGCGGTCTGGCGGTTCTGTAAGCGGTTCCCGACGGCGGCCCGCCGGCTGATCCGCTGGGTCAACACCCGGCAACTGCCGGACGGCTATCCGGTCGACGAGCACTTCAACCCGCCGTACAGCCCGTGGGACCAGCGGCTGTGCGCGGTTCCCGACGGCGATCTGTTCCGGGCGATCCGGCACGGTCAGGCCTCGGTGGTGACCGACCGGATCGTCACGTTCACCGAGAACGGCGTGCTGCTGGAGTCCGGCCGGGAACTGGAGGCCGACATCATCGTCACGGCGACCGGCCTGAACGTGCAGGCGTTCGGCGGCGTCACCGTGACCGTGGACGGGGAGCCGGTGCTGTTGCGTGACACCGTCGCCTACAAGGGCGTGATGCTGTCCGGCGTGCCGAACCTCGCCTACGCGATCGGCTACACCAACTCCTCGTGGACGCTCAAGATCGGGCTGCTGTGCGAGCACTTCTGCCGGTTGCTGGCGCACATGGACTCCCACGGCTACGACGTCTGCCGTCCCGAGCTCGCCGACCCGGCGATGCCGACCCGGCCGTTCCTGGACTTCGCCGCCGGCTACATCCAGCGGGTCGTCGGCGATCTGCCCCGGCAGGGTGACCGGATGCCGTGGCTGACCTCGATGAGCTACTCCTCCGACGTCAAGCTGCTGCGCTCCGATGACGTCACCGACCCCGAACTGCACTTCACCCGCGTCGCGGACCGATCGGGAGTGGGAGCGTGACCGCGGACGAACTCGCCGGGGCCCGGCGAGGGGCAGGCCTCCACGGCCGCGTCGGCGAGCCGCGAGTCCCGCGGTGAGCGGCGCCCGCCACGCGCCGGTTCCGCCACGCCAGTACCGGCTTCGTGCCAGGCCGGAGCGCGGGCGGAACTGACCCGGTCACCGCGTTCCTAGACTGCCGCCACACCCGGTGCTCGGCAGGGAGGGAACGTGTCGGATCAGAACGCCACACCGCCGGCGGCCACAGGGCGCCGCTGGTTCGTCGCGGCTCTGCTGTTCATGGTGATCGCGGCCGTGGCGGGTGGCGCCGCACTGTCCCGGACGCGCGGCACGGAGGCCGGCACGGGCCTCGGCCCCGAGCCGGAGACGTCCACCCCGGCCTCTGCCCCGGGCGCCGCTCTCTCCGCCGCCGCCGGCCCGCTCCCGGACGGCCCCGCGTCCGAGCCAGAGCCCGAGCCCGAGCCGAGCAGGGGTACGCCGAAGCCCCCGGCCACCACGCGCGCGGTGTCCGGCACGACGTCGCCGGCGCCGGCCCGGCCGGTCATCGTCCACTTCCGGGTCGTGTCACCGCCGGCCTGCCCGTCCGGCACCGACCAGGTGCGCCACGAGGGTGACCCGGTGATCCTGGAGTGGCAGGTCACCGGCGCGGACCGGACCACTCTGGCGGTCGACGGTCCCGGTCACTACGCCGAGTACGGCGTCACCGGCTCCACGCGGGTCAACTTCCCGTGCGGCGGGGAGCCGGGCAGTTATCAGGCGCACACCTACACGCTCACCGCGTTCGACGGCGACGCCACGATGTCGAAGACCTTGACGGTGCGGGCGCGGGTGCAGGAGATGGCCGCCACCTGATTCATCCGCCGCCCGGCAGCGTGAAATACCGAGGAACGGCCATCCGCCCCGGCTCGCCTCGCAGCGACGGCCTTTGATGGGCGCCCCTGCACGAGACAGCGGCTTGGCTCACAGAGCTTGCGTGAGCAGGGCTTTTAGGGCAACCTAACGAAGGTAAGGCTAAGCAAATCGAAGGAACCCACGCTCGATGTACGCCTGTATCTGTCTTCAAGTCCGCGAGCGTGTGGTCCGCGCCGTCATCCGCGCCGGTGCGCACACGGAGGAGTCCGTCGGGGACGCCTGCGGCGCCGGAACGGGTTGCGGCAGTTGCCTGGACCGGATCTGTGACCTGATCGAAGAGGAGACCGTCGACACGCGCCTGCCATTGGTCGCATAGCGTCACCAAGCGGTTACGATCAACCCCAGTTAGCCATAACTGGGGGTATTCGGCATGCAAGGTGACGCCCGTGTCATCGAGTTCCTCAATGAGCAGCTCACCGCGGAACTGACCGCGATCAACCAGTACTTCCTGCACGCGAAGATGCAGGAGAACTGGGGATACACCGTGCTCGCGAAGCACACCAAGGCCGAGTCGATCGACGAGATGCGTCACGCCGAGGTCCTCACCGACCGCATCCTTTTCCTCGAAGGACTGCCCAACTATCAGAAGCTGTCCGTGCTGCGGATCGGCGAGTCGGTCAAGGAGCAGTTCGAGTGCGACATGAAGATCGAGGTCGAGGCGGTCGACCGGCTGCGCCGCGGCCTGGAGTACATGCGCTCGATCGGTGACGTCACGTCGGCCCGGATCTTCGAGGACATCCTCATCGACGAGGAGCACCACGTGGATTACCTGGAGACGCAGCTTGCCCTGATCGAGAAGCTGGGCGAGGCGCTCTACCTGCAGAACGTCACGGACCATCCGGAGGCGGGTTAGTCCTCCGGCACACGGAAACGCTCGGCCGCTCTGGCGCTGAGCGCGACCGCACTGTCACACTGCGTTGATCGGCGGGAGGTGGCGGCGATGGTCAGGCAGGACTATCTGGACACGGCGGCGGTGGCCACCACGCTTCTGGCCGACCCGGCGGTGGCCCGCTGCTGGACGGAGCCGAGCTGCCTGCGCAAGTTCCGGGTCTGCGGGGTCGCCGGGCATCTGGCCGGCCAGGTCACCCAGGTCGTCGGCGTGCTGGACAGCGAACCGCCCGGCACGGCACCGGTGTCGTTGGTGGAGCACTACGGCCGGTCGACGTGGACCGACGGGGACATCGACAGCGCGCTCAACACCGGCATCCGGCAGAGCGGCGAGGACACCGCCGCCGCCGGAGTGACCGCCATGCACACCGAGGTCACCGCCGCCCTCACCGATCTGCGGCGGCGGCTTCCCGCCGAACCCGTGGAGCGGATCATCCAGCTGCCGTGGGGGCCGTGGGCGTTGACGCTGGACGACTTCCTCACCACCCGGATGCTGGAGATCGCGGTGCACTCCGACGACCTGGCCGTCAGCGTCGGCGTGGCGACCCCGGTCCTGCCCCCGTCGGCGCTGGAGACGGTTCTCGATCTGCTGTGCCGGTGGTCGGCGTCCCGGCACGGCGGGACGGCCGTGCTGCGTGCCCTGGCCCGGCATGAGCGGGCGCCCACCGGGATCGCCGCCCTCTGACCGGCAACCCACCGCCCGGCCGCACCGGACCAGCAGCTCTGCCGCCCACCCCAAGGGACCAGCGGCCGCGTCGCCAGACCGGATCAGCGGCCGCCCGCCAGCAGGTCGGAGAGCGTGACCGGCTCCAGGCCGCGCCGGCGCAGGCCGGCGAGGATCTCGGGAAGCGCGTCGTCGGTGTAGAGGGCGTTGGCCTCGGTGACGTGCAGGATGATGACCGATCCCGGCTTGACCTGCGACAGCACCGCGTTCACGACCGGCGCCGGACCGCGGGCGAACGGATCCCCGCTGACCACGTCGCCGTCGACCACGGTGACACCGAGCGGCGCCAGGGCCTGCAGCGCCTTCCGGTCGTGGCAGAGGCCGGGGAACCGGAAGTAGCGGGTCTGCCTGCCGCCGAACGGCTCCAGCGCCCGGAACGTCTTGGCGACGTCCTCGGTCATCGCGTCCGCCGGCACCCGCGGCAGGTTGTAGCAGTCGCCGGTGAAAGCCGCGTGCTCATAACTGTGGTTGGCGATCTCGAACCGCGGGTTGCCGGCGATCCGGCGGGTGACCTCGGGGTACTGCTCGGCCCACTGGCCGGTGACGAAGAACGTGGCGGGAATCCCGCGCTGCTCCAGCATGCCCAGCAGGCGCAGGTTCGCGTAGGAGGCGACCTCGCCCCGCTTCAGCCGGGCGATCATCGCGTCGGTCATGTCGGCGTCGAACGTCAGCGCCACCTGTTGGCGGTCACGAGGACCGTTCTGGATCACCGGCGGCAGGACGCCGGGACTGCTCGCGCCCGGCTGCCGGGCCGGCGCGGATCCCGACTGCGCGGCCGACGGGTTCGGCGCCGCGGGCGCGGCCTCGACGACCGGGCCGGACGCCCGCACGGGCGCGGGCGTGGGCTGCGCGGAGGAGCATCCGGACAGGACGAGCGCCGCGCAGAGGGCGAGGAGTCGCGGAGGGATCGACATGCCCGCGACGATGCCATCGCTCCCGCCCCGCCGCCACACCGCCCCCGCCCGGCCGATGATCACGCCATGAGAAGCTGGTCGCCGTCACGATCCCGGTGGAGGCCGAATTGAACGCGGGCGTCATCGGGCAGGCGGTGGGCCTGTTCACGGCCACCAACATCGACGACATCGTGATCCTGGCCCTGTTCTTCGCCCGGGGCGCCGGGCGCCGCCACACGACCCGCGACATCCTCACCGGCCAGTACCTCGGGTTCGCGGGCATCGTCGCCGTCGCCGTCGCGGCCGCTATCGGAGTGACGTTCCTGCCCGGCGCGGCCCTTCCCTACCTCGGTCTGCTGCCGCTGCTGCTCGGTGTCAAGGCGGCGGCGCAGGCGTGGCGAGACCGCGGCGAGGACGAGGACGACGACGTCAGCGGTACGGGCGGGCCGGGCGTTCTGACGGTCGCCTCGGTCACGTTCGCGAACGGCGGCGACAACATCGGCGTCTACGTCCCCGTCTTCGCGACCACGGGCGCCGGCGGCATGGTCGTCTTCGTGGCGGTGTTCCTGCTGCTGGTCGCCGTCTGGGTGGCGGCCGGCCGGTTCTTCGCCACCCGCCCGGTGGTGGCGAGGGCGCTCGGCCGCTGGGGCCACGTCCTGCTGCCGGTGGTGCTGATCGGCGTCGGCGTGCTGATCCTGGCCGAAGGCGGAGCGTTCGGGCTGTAGGACGGACCCCGGGCCGGGCGTCAGAGCTGGACGACCTGGCCGACGCGCGGCGGGGTGCGGCCGTCCAGAACCTCCAGCCAGGCCCGCCGCAGGTCCTCGGGGCCGGCGCCGGCCCGCACATCGAGCCACTGCCCGGCCACCGCGGCGAAACGCTTCCAGGCCTCGGCGAACCGCTCGTCCAGGCCGTCGCGGCCCCAGTCCTGGCGGCGTTTGCGCATCTGCACCGGGGCGAAGAACACCTCGCCGGCGGCGTCGGCGTTGGGAATCCGGTTGGTGAGGCCGACGGCGATGTCACGCACGAGGTGGTCGCCGAGCCGGGCACGGAGGGCGGCGCGGGTGTCCGGCGCCCCGGACAGGTCGAGGTAGACCGAGGACTTCGTACCGAGGTCCTCGACGGCGTCGTAGGTGAGCACCGTGTCGTAGCAGCCGAGGGACTCGGTGAAGGCGACGTTGCCGGGTGAGGTGAGCCCGACGATCCCGGGTCCCCGGCCGTGCAGTTCGAAGGCGGCGGCGTACGCCGTCTTGCTGGACGCCGAGGAGAGAATGAGCTGGTCGGCGCGGTAGAAGCCGTTGTCGGCGACCTGGTCGGCGAGCATGAACGAGGTGAAGAACAGCGGCCGGAACAGGATCAGCAGATCCTCCTGGTCGGCGCGGTAGGCGGCGTCGCCGGTGACCGACCGGTAGGCGTTGTAGGGCGATGGGAGGTCGGCCCGGTGCTCGGTGGCGTCGCGGAAGCCGGTGGAGTCGACGCGGTCCGGGCGCACCACCAGGTGCCCGGCGGGCGGGAGGTAGCCGTACACCCGCTGGCCCTTGTCGACGCCGGCGACCGTCGACTCGACGACCTCGGCGAAGCCCCACAGCGGCGGAAGGCCCCACTCGGGGCCGAGCCCGCGCGGCTCGCCAGGGAAGAACTGCCAATAGCGCATGGACTCGCCGAGCACCGCGTAGGTGACGTTGTTGGCGGTCAGCCCGACCCGGTCGACCCGCAGCAGCGCCTCACCGTCGACCAGGGCGGGTGTCGACGTCTCTGCCAGGGTGGTGCGGCCGAGGTCGTCGCGGGCAACGGCGAACGTCCATGAATCAGGCATGCCGTGACGGTAAACAGCCTGCCCGGACGGGACAAGTGCACTGAGAGTGCAAAATCCCACTCACCGCTTCCGGCGCAGCCGGGCGAGGGCGTCGCCGCCGGCCGCGCGAGCCATCGGGAGCAGCGGGCTGGAGGCCATCAGGGTCAGGTCCTCGGCGAGCGAGGTGGTGCCGTCGAGGAAACGCAGCACCCGCTGCGCCGGATTGCGGTCGAAGAGCCGGTCGAAGAACGCCACCCCGTCGACCAGACCGCGGTCGAGGGCACGCAACTGGACCGCGTCCATCCAGCGGTGCCGGGCGGGGTAGGGCGGGCCGGGCAGCGGCGGGCGGCCGGCGGCGACCTCACCGGCGATCCGGCCGGCCTGGCGGACCATCGCCGTGAACGTGAAACCGGTCGACGCCCGGGTGGCGCCGCCCGCGGTGCCCAGCCGCACCACCCGCGGCGACGGACGGGTCTCGAACACGCCGTCGGTCATCGGGATGACGCCGTTCTCCACCTCCCGCACGGTCAGCGTGGCGAGATCGAGGCCGAGCAGGGCGGCGTATCCGCGCAGCGCGGCGTCGTAGGCGTCGCCGGAGAGCACGGCCGGGGAGAACTCGGTGTACTCGACGAGGGCGAACCGGTCGCTGACCGGCAGGACGTAGCCGAACGACACCCCACGGGGCGGCTGCGGGGTACGGAAGTCCATCAGCACCGCCCGCCCCGGGTCGAAAACCGGCCGGCCGGACTCCAGCCACCAGCCACGGAAGTGCTGCAGCCAGTTCGTCCGGCCCGGGCGGGCCGGCCGCCGGGGCCGCGAGTCGAGCACCCAGGCGGCGCGGACCAGGGGCGTGCCGTCGGGGTGCGACACCACGACCCGGTCGCCGTCGTCGGTCAGCGCCCCGGCGGGTGCGGCGATCCGGATCGCGTCCAGGCGCTTCTCAGCGTCGCCGGCCAGATCGTAGAGCGGACCGGACCGCAGCATCGCGTACCGCAGCGGGCTCAGCGGCAGCGTCCGGCGGGCGGCCGGGGTGACCACGTCGACCGCGTTCCAGCTCGCGCTGAGCAGCGGGTCGAGGGCGGTTCCGGGCGTGCCCCAGAAGGCCCAGGTGCGGTCCTGGCCCCTCTTGTGGACCGGGTCGACGATCGCCACCCGCACCCCGGACAGGTTCTCCCGGCCCAGCGCGGCCAGCACGAGGCTGGCCGCGCCCCCACCGCCGACCAGGGCCAGATCGACGTCGACTCCCACTGTCACCGGGCAAGCTTGCCACCGGCGTCAGGCGCCGTACCCACTGGCACGAAACTGGGCGAACCGGGGCCGGCTGGCCGTCCCGAAGGCGGTGAAGTCGCCGCCGACGGTGACCGTGCGGAGTTTCGGGTTCGCCTTCATGGTGAGGACACCCCATTTGCCGTTGCTGCGGGGGTTCCAGCCGAGCAGGGCGCCGTTGTTCGGGTCCCAGGCGGCCATCTTGGGCTGCGGGCGCATCTTCTTGGTCGGGCACCAGGCCTTGGCGTCACGCGACGGCTGCGGGCAGGCGACGGTGAAATGGCCGCCGGCGTAGACGGCCCCGTTCAGATAGGTGATCGCCTGCACGTCACCGTCGGTGACACTGCTCCACACCAGTTTGCCGTCCGGCTGGTAGGCGGCGACCCGGCCGCCCGCGCCGGCCACCGCGGCGTAGATCTTGTCCGCGGCGATGGTGAGCCCGAACACCGGGTACGGGGCCTGGGGACGGAAGCCGGTGTCCAGTTTGCCGTCGGCCAGGCGGAGCGCACCGAGGCGGGCGCTCGCGTCCGTGCCGTTGAGCTTCCTGAAGGCCCCGCCGACGTAGAGCCGTGGGCCGGTGGCGGTCAGTGCCTGGATCTTGCCGTCCGTGCCGCCCTGAAAACCGGTGTCGACGGCGCCGTCGGACAGCCGGAACGCCGCCAGGTTGCGGGCCGTCCTGCCGTTCACGGCGGTGAAGCTGCCGCCCACGTAGAGGCGGCCGTCGGCGACGGTGATCGCCTGGCCGACGCCCTTGATGGTGTGTTTGAGCGGGCTGACGGCGGCGGTGGTCAGGTTGATCGCGGCCAGTCCGGCGCGGGGCTGGCCGGCGACGGTGGTGAACTCGCCGGTGACGTAGAGGTTGCCGCCGGAGGCGGTCAGCGCGAGCACGGTGTCGTCGAGGAGCGGGGCCCACGGCAGCAGCCGGCCGGTGCGGGCATCGACGGCGGCGAGCCGTTTGCGGGCCACCTCCTTGCCGTCGACGATCGCGTGGGTGAAGTTGCCGCCCAGGTAGACCGTGTCGCCGACGTGTGTGCTGGCGTACACCAGGCCGTCGAAGCCGACGGTCTGGTCCGGTTCGGCGGAGATCAGCGGGACGCGCCCGGCGTCCGCGGGCGTCCCCGTCAGGACGAGTGCGCCGGTGAGCAGGGTCGCGAGGCAGCGCTGCGGGAATCGGCGCCGCGGAGAGGGACCAGCCAAGATCATGATGGCGACGATAGGTCCGTTTCCTCCAGTGCCGGGCGGGATCAGCACGGATAAGCCGAAAGGTGAAAGCTGTGCCGCTCGCTCCCACTGTGGTGCGTGATACCGAACCCCAGGCCAGACGCGGGTTACCCACAGGTGACCCGGTATCGATAAAGTGCCTTCTTCCCAGCTCAGCCTCACTCTCTTACGGTTACTGAGGAACCGAAAGAGAGAGGTAGTGAACCCATGGCCGTGACTCTGGTGAACCCGCCCGGACTGCCGGTGATCGACGTCTACCGGCAGGTGTCCGTCGCGACCGGATCCAAGCTGATCCACGTGGCGGGCCAGGTCTCCTGGGACGCCGACGGCAAGACGATCGGCGACGCGGACCTCGCCGCGCAGGTGGAGCAGTGCTACGTGAACGTCGCCGCCGCACTGGCCGGCGTCGGCGCGTCCTTCGGCGACGTGGTGAAACTGACCTTCCACGTCGTCGACTGGACCGCCGACAGGATGCCGCTCCTGATGGACGGGGTCGGCCGGGCGCAAGCCCGGCTCGGCATCACCGCCGCCCCGCCGGCCTCGCTGTTCGGCATCGCCGCGCTCGACGTGCCCGAGCATCTGGTCGAACTGGAGGCGACGGCGGTCCTCGACTGAGGCGTGGCCCAGCCGCCCCTGGAGAGAACACGCCTCGGCTAGCCGCCGGCGTCGAAGCCGCTGCGGGAGGCCTCGATGTGGCCGAGGTAGCGCTGGGTCCAGCCGCACATGCCGTCGACCACACCCCGCAGGGCCACGCCCGCCTCGGTGAGCGTGTACTCCACGCGCGGCGGGATGCTGGGGTGCACGGTCCGGACCACCAGACCGTTGCGCTCCAGCATCCGCAGGTTCTGGGTGAGCATCTTGTGGCTGATGCCGCCGACCTCGTCGCGCAGTTCACTGAACCGCATGGTCCGCTGCCCGAGGAACTCGATGATCAGCATTGCCCACTTGTTGGCCACGTCGGAGAAGATCTCCCGCGCCAGCGAGTCCGCCCGGGCCAGGTCGGCCTCCGGCGGCAGCGCACCGATCTCCTGCCTCGTTCCCACCGGCAGAGAGTACGGCAGACCCTAGACCGCCGTGACCGAGGTGGCGGCCCACGAGGCGAGCAGGCGCAGCGCGTCGGCGGTGGACGAGCCCGGCTCGGCGGCGTACACCGTCAGGCTGAGGTCGGGTTCGGCGCGCAGATCCATGCTCTCGTAGGAGAGGGTGAGATCGCCGACGACGTGGTGATGGAACTGTTTGACGCCGGTGCCGTGGGTGCGCACGTTGTGCGCGGCCCACCGGCGACGGAAGGCGTCACTGCGGGTGGAGAGCTCGCCGACCAGGTCGTGCAGGCTCTTGTCGTGCGGGTCCTTGCCGGCCGAGGTGCGCAGGTTCGCCACGATGATGTCGGCGGAGACGTCCCAGTGGGGATAGAACCGGCGGGCGGCCGCGTCGAGGAACGCGAACCGGGCGAAGTTCGGGCCGGCCGGGTCGGCGAAGTGGTCGTGGAACATGGCCCGGCCCATCGGGTTCGCCGCGAGCAGGTCGCCGCGGTTGTTGGTGACGATCGCCGGGGCGGTCGTGATCGCGTCGAGCGACCACCGCAGCGTCGGCCGCAGCGCCCACGGCTTCGCGCGGCGCCGCGGCCGCAGGATCGCGTTGCTGCCGTCGGCCTCGTGCGCCAGGCGCAGCAGATGAGCGCGTTCGGCGTCGTCGAGCCGCAGGGCGCGGGCGATCGCGTCGAGGACCCCCGCCGAGACCCCGGCGAGCGAGCCGCGTTCGAGCTTCGCGTAGTACTCCACACTCACGCCAGCCAGCGCGGCGACCTCACTGCGGCGCAGGCCGGGCACGCGGCGCCGCCCGGACGGGGCCGGCAGGCCGGCCCCGTCCGGGCTGATCCGGGCACGGCGGGAGGTGAGGAACTCCCGCACCTCGACTCGGTTGTCCATGCCCCGACGGTACGACCCGCGCCGCCGGCTGGGAATGCACTGGCAGTACACCCCTCGCCCCACGTGCCCGGCTCGCGGAATCCATGACGCGGGGCGCCGAGTCCTCTGCGGATCCGTCGAGCGGGAGCCCCGGCGCGTCGGCCCGGAAACCCGCCGCCGCGCCCGGTGTCGCGCCGGTCAGGTCGCGGTGCAGGAGAGCGAAGGCCAGTTCCGGTTGCCGTTGGTCTGGATGGTGACGCCGAAGCTGTTGCCGCCGCCGTTCGGTCTGGCGACCATCTGCTGGGCCGACGGCCAGGTCGCCGACGTGTTCCAGGTGGCGATGACCTTCGCCGGTGACGGGATGTTCAGCGTCACCGTCCAGTTGCTCGAGCCCGTGACGGCGATGTTCAGGTTGTAGCGGTCGCTCCACTGCTGACCCGCGGAGATCGTCGCCGTACACGTCCCGCCGGTCGGCGGCGGGGTGGTGGCGCCACCCGGGTCGACGGCGCGGCCGGTGGTCGGGGAGATCATGCCGGCGCAGAGTCCACGGGCGGCCAGACCCTGGGCGATGCGCCCGATGGCGGCGACCGTGTTGGCCGGCCAGTCGTGCATCAGGATGACCTGCCCGTTGGTGAGCCGGGCGGCGGCCGCCACGATCGCGTCGGTGCTGGCGTTGTTCCAGTCCTGGGTGTCGACGTCCCAGATGATCTCGGTGAGGCCGAACCTCTGCGCGGCGGCCCGCAGGGTCGCGCTGGTCTCGCCGTACGGCGGCCGGAACAGTCTCGGGGTTCCGCCGCCCCCGTTGGCGATCGCGGTCTGCGTGCGGGAGATCTCCGATTCCATGGCGGCCTGGCTGAGCTGGGTCATGTGCGGGTGGGTGTAGCTGTGGTTGGCCACCCACATGCCCGCGTCGACCTGGGCCCGGACCAGGGCGGGGTTGGCCGCGGCGTACTGACCCTGGTTGAACATGGTGGCCCGCAGCCCGTTGTTGCGCAGCGCGGTCAGCAGGTTCTGGGTGTTGCCCGCCGTAGGGCCGTCGTCGAAGGTCAGGCCGACGTATCCGTTGCAGGCCGCGGCCTTGGCCGCGGTGGCCTCGATCGCGGTGAGGCCGGCGACGGCCGTGAGGGCGGTGACGGCCACCGCGGCCGCTACGGCGGCGAATCCGGCGCGCCGGGGTCTGGGGATGTCAGGCATGCGGTTGTTCCTTCCGCTGACGCCCGGCTGGGGGAGCCGGGCGAAGGGATTGGCGCATCTCGATGGCGCGAGTATTGGCCGCATCCTGACACCATGTCAACAATTTTCGGGCGTCTATCGGAAGTTAGCGATCACATATCAGCAGCTTGTCGGCAGGCAACGAAAACACCCTCCGGGATATTGCCGATAATTTGCAAGTCGATTATCCGAAACTTCCGGCAACCGTTCACCCCGGGTTGTGGGCGGGGGCCCCTTAATTTTTCGGGGCCCCCCGCGCCGCGGTCAGCGCTAAGAGCCGGGCTCAGCGCAGGGAGTCCACGTCGATGACGAAGCGGTACCGCACGTCGGACTTGAGCACCCGCTCGTAGGCCTCGTTCACCGCGTCGGCGCCGATCACCTCCACCTCGGAGGCGATGCCGTGCTCGGCGCAGAAGTCCAGCATCTCCTGGGTCTCGGCGATGCCACCGATCGACGAGCCGGCGAACGAACGCCGCGCCCCGAACAGCGTGAAGACCTGCACCGGCAGCGGCTCCGGCGGCGCGCCCACGTTGACCAGGGTGCCGTTCAGGCGCAGCAGCCGCAGATAGGCGTTCATGTCGAGCGGCGCGCTGACCGTGTTGATGATCAGGTCGAACGTGTTCAGCAGCGTCTCGAACGTGGCCGGGTCGCTGGTCGCGTAGTAGTCCTTCGCGCCGAACGCCAGCCCGTCGTCCTTCTTGCCGAGCGTCTGCGACAGCACGGTGACCTCGGCGCCCATCGCCACGGCGAACTTGACGGCCATGTGGCCCAGACCGCCCATGCCGACGACGGCGACCCGCTTGCCGGGCCCGGCCTTCCAGTGCGCCAGCGGGGAGTACGTGGTGATGCCCGCGCACAGCAGCGGAGCGGCCGCCTCGTGCGGGATGGCGTCCGGCACACGCAGCACGAAGTCCTCGTCGACCACGATGTGCGTGGAGTAACCGCCCTGGGTGACCGTGCCGTCGCGATCGCGGCCCGCGTACGTCCCGGTGTTGCCCTTCAGGCAGTACTGCTCGTACCCGGCCTGGCAGTTCTCGCACTCCCGGCACGAGTTGACCATGCAGCCGACACCGACCCGGGCGCCGACCGCGTGCTTGGTGACCTCGGAGCCGACCTCGGTGACATGGCCGACGATCTCGTGCCCGACGGTGAGGGGATAGGGCACCTTGCCCCAGTCCCCGCGCACGGTGTGGATGTCGGAGTGGCAGATGCCGGCGTAGCTGATCTCGATCAAGACGTCGCGCGGCCCGAGATCACGCCGCTCGACGGTGGTGCGGACGAGCGGCTCGGTGGCCGAGGGCGCGGCGAGAGCGTTGACGGTAAGAATGGCGCATCTCCGATCAGGATCATGGTTCGTCTCACGATCATTACCCAGCTAACCGGATGATCCCTCCGCCGGGGAGTCATTGGTGATAGGTGTACTGCGGGTACCTGTCTCAGCAGTGCCTCCCGTGTGCCGCCGGGATGCGATTGACTGGGCTTCATGAAACGTCGCACACTCGGCCAGGGTCTCGAGGTCTCGGCGATCGGCTTCGGCGCCATGGGCATGAGCCAGAGCTACGGTCCCGGCCCCGACCGGGCCGGCAACATCGCCCTGCTGCGCGCCGCCGTCGAGCGCGGCGTCACCTTCTTCGACACCGCGGAGGTGTACGGGCCGTTCGTCAACGAGGAACTCGTCGGCGAGGCCCTCCAGCCGGTGCGCGACCAGGTCGTCATCGCCACCAAGTTCGGGTTCGCCATCGACGCCGACGGCCGCCAGACGGGCCTGTCCAGCCGGCCGGAGAACATCAGGCGGGTCGCCGACGCGTCCCTGAAGCGGCTGCGCACCGACCGCATCGACCTGTTCTATCAGCACCGCGTCGACCCGGCCGTGCCGATCGAGGAGGTCGCCGGCACGGTCCGGGACCTCATCGCCGCCGGCAAGGTCAAGCATTTCGGGATGTCCGAGGCGGCCGAGGCCACCGTCCGGCGGGCCCATGCGGTGCAGCCGGTCACGACACTGCAGAACGAGTACTCGCTGTGGTGGAAGGGCCCGGAGGCACAGATCCTGCCGATGTGCGCGGAACTCGGGATCGGGCTGGTCCCCTACAGTCCGCTGGGCAGGGGTTTCCTCACCGGCGCGATCGACGCGAACACCACCTTCACCGAAGGTGACATGCGCGGCGCTCTCCCCCGTTTCGACGCCGCGGCGCGCCGGGCCAACGAGGCGCTGATCGACCTGCTGCGCACCGTCGCGGCCCGCAAGAACGCCACCGTCGCGCAGATCGCGCTGGCGTGGCTGCTCGCCCAGCGGCCGTGGATCGTGCCGATCCCCGGCACCCGCCGCCTCGAGCGCCTGACCGAGAACATCGGCGCCGCCGACGTCGAACTGACCGCCACCGACCTCCAGGAGATCGACACCGCCACCGCGAAGATCGATATTCAGGGCGCCCGTTACCCCGACCACCTGGAGCGGATGACCAACCGCTGAAAGATCATCGGGGTGCTCATGCCATGATCGCCGGTGTGACCGCATGGCCCTACAACGACCGTCCCGACGGCGTCCGGTTCCTTCCCGACCGCGTCGACGAGGAGGCGCGCGCCGAGATCGAGGACGAGATCTGGACCTGGATCGTGCGCGGGGAGGTCGACGCCGGCGAATTCGTCGACTACCTCGACGACGGCGAGGAGAACCACGGTCTCACCGGCGAGGAGATCACCTCGGCGTACGAGAAGGCGCTCGACGTCCGGCGCTCCCAGCAGCGCGCCTGGGGTGACGTGCGGGGCAACCTGACCCTCGCCTTCGCCGAACTCAACCGGATCGGCGTGCTGGCCAGGGAGAACTTCACCTGCTGCGGCACGTGCGCCGGCGCCGAGATCCACGGCGAGCGCGACGGGTCCCGGCACTGGCACGGATACGTGTGGTACCACCAGCAGGACACCGAGTCGCTGATCTCCAGCCCCGGCGGCGCGGTCTATCTCGGGTACGGCGCCTACCGGCCCGACGATCTCGACCAGGCCGCCTACGACGCCCTGTCCGAGGACGAGAAGGAGGCCTGGTACCAGGCCGAAGTGGAACGTCTGCTGGACGAGCGCGTCTTCCCGGTGCTCCGCGGGCACGGCATGGAGGTCCAGTGGAACCGGAGCCTCGCCACCCGCGTTCTGGTCACCGGCGCCCGGTGGTACGCGCCTCTGATCTGAGGCGCCCACCGCGGGCGTGCGTCATCACGGGTACAGGGCGTCGAGAAGATGACGGTAACGCTCTTCGACGGCACGGCGGCGCACCTTGAGTGACGGGGTCAGATCGCCGCCCTCGACGGTCAGGTTCTGCTCCAGGATAGTGAACCGTTTGATCGTCTCCCACCGGCCCAGGCCCGCGTTGACCTGGGCGATGTAGCCGTCGACGGCGGCGACGAGCGGTGCGGAACGGACGATCTCGGCGTGCCCGGCGGCGGTGACGCCGTGCTGCTCGGCCCAGGCCCGGACGGCCTGCGGGTCGAGGTCGACGAGCGCGGTGATGTAGCCGCGGCCCTCGCCGTGCACGACGAGCTGCCCGCCCAGTGGGCAGATCGCGGCGAACCGGGTTTCCAGGGACTGCGGGGCCACGTACTTGCCGCCGGCGGTCTTGATCAGATCTTTCTTGCGGTCGGTGATCCTGAGGTTGCCGCGGGCGGTCAGTTCGCCGATGTCGCCGGTGCGCAGCCAGCCGTCGCCGGTGAGCACGGCTGCGGTCTCGCCGGGCAGGCCGTGGTAGCCGTCCATCAGACCCGGGCCCTTGATCAGGACCTCGCCGTCGCCGGCGATGGTCACCTCGGTGCCGGGCAGCGGCAGGCCGACGGTGCCGTGTTCGAGCGATTCGAGGCGGTTGACGAAGGTGGCCGCCGACGACTCGGTGAGGCCGTAGCCCTCGAGAACCGGCAGGCCGAGCGCGTCGAAGAACTCGGCGATGTCCGCCGACAGCGGCGCGGCGCCGGAGATGAAGTAGCGCAGCCGCCCACCGAACCGCACCCGGATCTTCGCGAGCACCAGACCGTCGGCGACGCGGTGGCGCACCGCCAGCCCGGCCGGCACCGGCCGCCCGGCCCGGCGGGCCCGGACGACCCGCCGGGCGACATCGACGGCCCAGTCGAAGAGCCGGGCTTTCAGCCCACCGTCGCGGTGCGCGGCGGTCCGCACTCCGGCGTGCACCTTCTCGAAGATCCGGGGTACGGCGGGCATCACCGTCGGCCGTACGACGGGAAGGTTGTCGATGATCCTGGTCAGGTCCCCGTCGACGAAGCACGGGTAGCCGATCGCGAGCTGGGTGGCGATGAGCGCCTTGCCGAACGCGTGGGCCAGTGGCAGCCACAGATAGCCGAGGTCGTCGGGCCCGGCCAGGTCGATGGCCTGCCCGGCGAGTCCCTCGTAGATCCAGCAGCGGTGCGGGAGGCGTACCCCCTTGGGTCTGCCGGTCGTGCCGGAGGTGTAGATGAGCGTCGCCAGATGCTCCGGGCGGACCGCCTCGATGGCCCGGTTGACGGCGGCTGGTGTGCCGCTGAGCAGTGCGCGCCCGCGTTTGCGCAGGCCGTCGAGGCTCAGCGTGCGCGGGCCCGGCACGACCGGGCCGTCGATGACCACGGCGTGTTCGACCGGCGATCCGGCGGCGAGCACGCCGTCCAGCAATCCGGCGTGCTCGACGACGGCGATGCGGCTGCCGGAGTCGGCGAGCACGTGGGCCACGTCCTCCGGCGACGAGGTGGGGTAGATCGTGGTGGTGGCGCCGCCCGCGCACATGATGCCGAGGTCGGCGTGGATCCACTCGATGCGGGTGCCGGACATGATCGCCACCCGGTCCTCGCGGCGCAGCCCGAGCGCGAGCAGCCCGGCGGCGATCTCGTGGGCGGCCTGCTGTGTCCGGGCCCACGTCTCGGTGTGCGGCTCCCCCGCCGCGTCACCCGGCCAGAGGTAGGACGGCGCGTCCGGCGTGCGGGCGACCCGGTCGGCGAGCATCGCCCCGACGGAAGAAGTCTCCATTCGCTGACCCCCAGGCATCGACGACTGTCACAGAATTTTTAAAGTACGGCATGGTACTTGTGAAGGGCCAGGGGCGTGCGACGATTCCCCGATGAGCGAGGCGAGGGTGCGGCCCGGAGTGTTCTTCAGCCCGGCGGGCCGCGACCTGCCACGGGGCCGCAGCGCCCTGGAGCCCGAGGTGGTCAGGGCGGCGCAGCGCGAGCGGATCCTGGCCGCCTTCGCCGAGCTGGTCGCCGACCGCGGCCTGACCACGGTCACCGTCGCCGACGTCGTCAAGCGGGCGGCCGTGTCACGGAGCGCCTTCTACGCCGTCTTCACCGACCTGCCCGCCTGCGCCGACGCCGCCTACCAGCGGTTCATCGAGGTGCTGCTGGAACGGTTCGCGGCGGCGTGCACCGACGCCGACGACTGGCTGGCGCTGATCCGGTCGGTGATCGACGCCTACCTCGACACCATCGCCGCCGACCTGGTCGTGACCAGGGCCATGATGCTGGAGATGGACGCCGCCGGGCGCGCCGCCCGCGACCGGCGCCGCACGGCGCTCGCGGTGATCGCGCGATTCCTCCACGACCGGCACACGTTCTGGATCGGCCGGGACGGCACCCTCGGCCCGCTGCCGGGCGAGGCCTTCCTGGGCTTCGTCTACGCGCTGCGGCAGCTCGCCTGCGACCGGCTCGACGAACAGCCCGAACCGGACCTGCGCTCGCTGCGGGAGCCGGTCTTCCGCTGGGTCACCGCGAGCGTCATGGGCGCCGCCTCCACCTGAGACCCCGCGGGGTGTCACGATTGGTCGATGGATGTCACGCGGCGGGCGGCGTCGATGGTGGCCTGCCTGGCACTGTCCGGGTGCCTGGCCGCGCCGGGCGCCACCGTGGATCTCGGCCGTCCGCTGTCGGACGCGGACAAGCCCCACCAGCGGATCTCCCGCGATGCCGGGCTCAGCGCCGCATGGTCGCCGGACGAGAGCCTGTGGCTGTTCGGCGACACGTCGCAGGAGAACGGGCCGGCGTTCCTCGCGGGAACGACGGCGGCCATCGGGGCGTACACCCGGGGCGCGGCGCCGACCGCCCTGCGTGAGGTGCCCACCCCACCGGCGCCGCACCGCGCCGGGCAGGCCGCCCCGGCGCTGTTCCTGCCGACCCCGCAAGGTCTGCGGGCCACCGCGCGGCAGAGCTGCGACGGCATCGACCCCTACCCGGCCGCCTGGCCGTCCGGTCTGGCCCGCATTCCCGGGACCCGGCACCTGCTGATCGTGTACGCCGAGATCTGCGTCCGTTCGGTGACCGACATGCTCACCCAGCGAGTCAGCATGGCCGTCTACGACCCGGTGGCCAACCGGTTCCTGGACAGCCGCACCCCGTTCGCCGCGCAGCCGCTGGAGGCCGGCCTGCCCGTCGCGCAGCGCCTCGGCTCACCGGTGTTCGGCGACGACGGACACCTCTACCTGTACGCCCACGACGTCACCACCGGCAAGATCATGGTGGCCCGGGTCGGGGCGGACCCCGCGGCGTGGGGCGATGCGGCGAACTACCGCTGGTGGAACGGCTCGTGGAGCCCGGAGCCCGGGGACGCCGTCTCGATCGCCGCGGTGCCGTTCGCCGGATCGGTGCACGTCGCCGACTACTCGGGCCTCGGCACGCACCGGCTCGCCATGATCGTGCAGACCGAGTTCGGCACCGGCCGGTTCCAGATCCTGGAGGCCGCCTCACCGGCCGGGCCGTGGACCCCCGGACCGGCCGGCCGGGTGCCGGACCGGTGCGGCACGGTCGGCTACGGCTGTTACGCGCTGCACGGTCACGCCGAACTCTCCACCGCCGACCGGTTCCTGTTCACCTGG
The DNA here is from genome assembly GCF_030009775.1 of Actinoplanes sandaracinus. Taxonomy (GTDB): domain Bacteria; phylum Actinomycetota; class Actinomycetes; order Mycobacteriales; family Micromonosporaceae; genus Actinoplanes; species Actinoplanes sandaracinus. The sequence continues at coordinate 201,096 of NZ_JASCTH010000007.1, forward strand.
TACAGCCCCCACGATCGCCATCTTCGAACCGGGTCCGTGCGATGGTAGGAGACCTCCCGGGAGGGCGGGCTCTCCCGGAGGTCTGGAGCGGCGATCGAACGCGAGGGCACTCCCCCTGCGCGCGCGATGTCGGCGCCGGTCAACCCGGGCGGCCTCCCGCGGGCTGGGCTGACCCGGCGGGGGCGGAGGTGTGGCCGGGAGCCACCGCCGCCTGGACGATCAGGGCGGCGGCGCCGATGGCGGCGGCGTCCCGGGGCTGGGCGGAGAGTTCGACCAGGATCGGGTGACGTTTGCGGGAGTGGGCGGTGCGTTCCAGGTGGGCGCGCAGCCGGCGAGCGTAGATCGAGCCGGCGAGCGCCGCGCCGGGGCCGGTGAGCACGACCCGCCCCAGGTCGAGCAGGTTCACCATCGAGGTGGCGGCGACGCTCAGGTGGCCGGCGGCCCGGTCGAGCACGTCGAAGGCGGTGACGTCGCCGCTGACGGCGGCGCGGGCGACCGCGTCGTACGCGCTGGAGGTGGTCGCCATGGTGTCGAGGCCGAGCCGGCCGTTCAGAGCGTGATCCGCCCGGGCGGTGGCGACGACCGCGGGCATCGAGGCGTAACGCTCCACGCAGCCACGGTTGCCGCACGGGCACTCGAGTCCGTCGTAGTGGATCGACATGTGGCCGAGTTCGCCGGCGTCGAAGCTCGCGCCGCGGAAGAGCGCCCCGCCGAAGACGAATCCGGCGCCGATGCCGGTGCCGAGGTAGATGCAGCCGAACGCCTGCTCGCGGGAGACCCGGCGGCTCCAGAACTCGCCGAGGGCGGCGGCCGCCGCGTCGTTCTCCACCATCACCGGCAGGCCGAGCCGTTCGGCCAGGTCGGCACGCAGCGCCGGCAGCCCCTGTTCGGCCAGGCCGGCGGCCGGCGCCGGCAACCCCTGTCCGGCCGGGTCCGCTCGCAGCGCCGGCAAACCCCCCAAGGCGAAGGCATCACCGGGGTACGGGGTGGGCGCCACGATCGCGAGCCCTTCGATCCGGCCGCGGGGCAGGTCGAGGCCGGCCGTGAAGTCGTCGAAGCGCCCGGCGAGCCGGTCGGCGGACAGCCGCGGCACGACCTCACGGCCGACCACGCCGCCGGTCAGGTCGACGGCCACGCAGGTGACCGTGTCGGGCCCGAGGTGGAAGCCGATACCGAAGCGGTTCGCCGGTTTGATCGCGATCAGTTTGCGCGGCTTGCCGCGGATCGAATCGGCCGAGCCGACCTCGTGGATGATGCCGTCGGCGATGAGGTCGCGCACGATGTTGGAGATCGACGGCTGGGTGAGGCCGGTGAGGTCGGCGAGCTCGACGCGGCTGATCTCGGCCGCGGAGCGGATGACGTCGACGATGAGAGCCCGGCTGCCTGGCCCCGCGGCGGGCGCTTCACGTCGTGCCATCGAGGTAGGGTCTCCGGGTCTCGTGCTGACTGCAACACCCTACCGGGAGGAACCGGTGACTCAGGCGCCACGGCGGGTCGGGCTGGTATTGGAGCGCGCCTCGCAGGTGCTCGGTGAGGAACCGTACTACCACGAGTTCCTCGAAGGTCTGGAACGGGTGCTGACTCCGGCGGGCGTGTCGGTGCTGGTGCAGGTGGTCACCGACCGGGAGGCCGAGTCGGCCACCTACGCGCGGTGGGCCGGGCAGCGCCGGGTCGACGGGGTCATCCTGGTGGACCTCGGGCCGGACGACGAGCGGGTCGGCCTGGTGACGTCGCTGGAGTTGCCGGCCGTGGTGATCGGCGATCCGTCGACGTCGCAGGGGCTGCCGACGGTGTGGACCGATGACGCCGGCTTCGCCGAGGAGGTCGTCGGTTTCCTGTACGGCCTGGGACACCGGATGATCGGGCACGTGACCGGGCCGCCGCGGTTCGCGCACACGCAGATGCGCCAGAGCGGCCTGGCGGCGGAGGCAGCCGAGCGCGCGATGACGCTGCTGGTCGCGGAGGGCGACTATTCGTTCGACGGCGGCCGGGCGGCGACGCGGGAACTCCTCCGAGGACGGCCTTCGGCGCTGGTCTTCGACAACGACGTGATGGCCCTGGGTGGCCTGGCCGCGGCGGCCGACCGCGGGCTGCGGGTGCCGGCCGACCTGTCGGTGGTGGCCTGGGACGACTCGGCGCAATGTCAGCTCGCCGTACCCGCCCTGTCCGCGATGAGCCACGACGTGGAGCGGATCGGCGAGCTGGCCGCGGAGGCGGTGCTGGCCGCCATGGCGGGCGCGCCGGCGGCCGTCTACCAGGCTCCTTCGGCTCACATCGTCGTGCGCGACAGCACCCACCCCCTCTGATCTGATCATGCGGCTTCCGGCCCTGGCCGTCCACGGTCTTCAGACTACATAAATTATTAATTTAACCTTGACGGCTCCGTAATGCGGCCACCATGCTGTGCGCTCAAACCGCTGATGAACGGATGAGCGACATGGTCGATAGAAGGCAGTTCCTCGGTATCGGCACGGCCGCCGTGCTGGCGCTGACAGCCGGGTGCACCGGCGGCGCGAGCGAGGAGACCGGCGGCGTCACGGGTGAGATCACCGGCGCGATCACGGTTCTGACCAACCGGACCGACCTGGCCACCACCGCCCTGCCGCAGTACGCGAAGGCCTTCGAAGCGAGATACCCGGGCACCAGGGTGGCCTTCGAGCCGGTCACCAACTACGAGGGTGACGTCACCACACAGCTCAGCTCCGGCCAGTACGGCGACGTCCTGCTGATCCCCAACACGGTCAAGGTCGACCAGCTCGGACAGTTCTTCGAGCCGCTGGGCACGACGAGCGAACTCAAGGCGAAGTACCGGTTCGTCGACGAGAAGGCGTACGACGGCAAGGTCTACGGTCTCTCGCTCGGCGGCGTCGCCAACGGCTTCGTGGTCAACAAGCGGGTCTGGGCGCAGGCCGGGATCACCGCCCCGCCCACCACACCCGAGGCGTTCCTGGCCGGCCTCAAGGCGATCGACGACGCCACCGACGCCATCCCCTACTACACGAACTACAAGGACGGCTGGCCGCTGAGCATGTGGAACGGCCACCGGGCCATCCTCGGCGACCCGGCCGCCAACGAGACCTTCCCGGCCGACGCGAACCCGTGGCAGCCCGGCAAGGTCCAGCACATCACCGACGGCCTGCTCTTCGACATCGTCCACAACAGGCTCAGCGAACCCGACCCGCTCACCACCAACTGGGAGGGCGCCAAACCGATGATCGGTACGGGCAAGGTCGCGAGCATGCTGCTCGGCTCCTGGGCGGTGCCCCAGATGCGGGACGCGGCGAAGGCTGCCGGCGCGAACCCGGACGACATCGTGTTCTGGCCGTTCCCCTACCAGACCGGCGGAAGGTTCTACGCCCGCATCGAGGGCGACTACAAGGCAGCGGTCAGCCGGACCAGCGAGAACAAGGCCACCGCCAAGGCCTGGCTGGAGTGGTTCATCACCGAGTCCGGCTTCGCGGGCGACCAGCAGGCCATCCCCTCGGCCGTCGGCCAGGACCTGCCGCCGGTGCTGAAGGACTTCCAGGCCACCGGCGTCGAACTGCTCGAACTTCCGGCCGCCACCGCGAACAGCGGCAAGGAGGACGAGATCATCAAGATGTCGGAGGTCGACCTGACCGGCAACATCTACCGGCAGAAGCTCGTCGACATCGCCCGCGGCGCGGCCAAGGGTGACAAGGAGTCCTACTTCGCCGAGCTGAACAAGCGGTGGAGCGCCGCGCAGTCGCAGGTCATGAAGTGACGGAGGTGAACAAGCGGCGGTACCTGCCGTGGCTCTACCTGGCGCCCGCCCTCGGGTTGCTGATCACCTTCACCTACGTGCCGGTCGGCAACATGCTCTTCTACAGCTTTCACTCCTGGGACGGCCTGGACGTCACCATGGACCCGGTCGGCCTGGACAACTACGTGCGGGTGTTCACCGACGAACGGTACTGGCGGGTCTTCCTGGTCAGCGGCTACTACTTCGCGGCGTCGTTCGCGCAGATCGCGATCGCCCTGTACTTCGCGGTGGTGCTCTCGTTCGACGTCCGGTTCAAGAACCTGTTCAAGGGCATCCTGTTCTTCCCGTACCTGCTCAACGGGGTCGCCGTCGGTTTCGTCTTCCTCTATCTGTTCCAGCCGGACGGCACGCTGGACACCGTGCTGCGCTGGCTGGGGCTCGGTGACCAGACCCGGCACTGGCTCGGCGACCCGGACATCGCCAACATCTCGCTGGCCGGCACATCGGTGTGGCGGTTCACCGGGCTGAGCTTCGTGCTGTTCCTCGGGGCGATCCAGTCCATCCCGGGCGAGATCTACGAGGCGGCGGAGATCGACGGCGCCGGCCGATGGCACCAGTTCCGGCACATCATCGTGCCGGGCATCCGGCGGATCATCAGCCTGTCCTTCATCCTCGCGATCTCCGGGAGCCTGGCGGTCTTCGAGATCCCGTTCGTGATGACCGGCGGCGCGAACGGCACCCGCACGTTCGTGGTCCAGGCGTACGAGACCGCGTTCCAGTTCCGGCAGATCGGCCTGGCCTCGGCGATGGCCGTCGTCCTGCTGCTGGTCGTCCTGCTGATCACCTGGGTCCAGCGCCGGATCGTGCCCGACGAGGAGGTGCAACTGTCATGAGAAGACCGGCGATGTACGCCTCCCTGGTGCTGGCCTCCCTGGTGGTGCTCGTGCCGCTGGCCGTCGTGTTCTTCGCGGCGTTCAAGACCCGCGCCGAGTACAGCACCACCGGACCGTTGACGCCTCCGCGGAACTGGCTCCACTTCGACAACTTCGTCACCGCCTGGTCCGAGGGGCGGATGCTGCTCGGCTTCGGCAACACCACCGTCATTCTGGCGGTCTCGCTCACCGGCACGATCCTGGTGGGGACGCTCGCGGCGTACGCGGTGAGCCGTTTCGACTTTCCGTTCAAGCGCCTGGTCCTCGGCTCGTTCCTGGTCGCCGCGCTGGTTCCCGGCGTCACCACCCAGGTCGCGACCTACCAGATCGTCAAGTCGATGGGCCTGGTCAACACCCCGGCGTCGGCGATCGTGCTGTTCCTCGGCACGGACATCATCTCGATCTACATCTTCATCCAGTTCATGCAGTCCATCCCGCCCAGCCTCGACCAGGCGGCGATGATCGACGGCGCCTCCCGGTTCACCGTCTACCGCCGGATCATCCTGCCGCTGATGAAGCCGGCGATCGCGACCGTGGCGATCATCAAGGGCATCGCGATCTACAACGAGTTCTACATCCCGTTCCTCTACCTGCGCTCGCCCGACCTGAGCGTGATCTCGACGGCGCTGTTCCGCTTCAAGGGGCCATACGGCGCGCAGTGGGAGACCATCGCCGCCTGCACCATGATCGTCATCCTGCCGACGGTCGTGCTCTTCCTGCTGCTGCAGCGCTTCATCTACAACGGCATCACCGCGGGAGCGACCAAGTGACCTTCTCTCAGGATCTCGCCGGCTCGTGGCGGCTGCGCGGAACCGGCGTGGACATCGCGGCGACCGTCCCCGGCTGCGTCCACACCGATCTGCTCGCCGACGGGCGGATCCCGGACCCGTTCCTCGACGACAACGAGCACGCGGTGGCCTGGGTGGGCCGCCAGGACTGGACATACGAGCGTGACGTCTCCTGGGACGGCCCGTCCCAGGAGCGGGTCGACCTGGTCTTCGAAGGGCTGGACACGGCGGCCCGCATCTCACTCGGCGACACGGTCATCGGCGAGACCCGCAACATGCACCGGACCCACCGCTTCGACGTGACGTCGATCCTCGCCGGACGGTCCGGACCGCCCGCGCCGACCGGCGGCCGGGCGCTGAAGGTTCACTTCACCTCGGCCTACACCGAGGCCGAGCGGGTCAGGGACATCGTCGGGCCACGACCGAACGCCTATCCCGAGCCGTTCCCGTTCATCCGCAAGATGGCCTGCGGCTTCGGCTGGGACTGGGGACCGACGCTGGTCACCGCCGGCATCTGGCGACCGGTCCGTCTGGAGGGCTGGAGCACGGCGCGGATCGCCACGGTCCGCCCGCTGTGCACGTACGACGGAGATGCCGGAACGCTGGACCTGACCGCCGGCGTCGAGCGCACCCGGGACAGCGCGCTCCGCGCGCAGGTGCTCCTCGACGGCCGGGAGCTCGCCGTCCTGGACCTGCCCGCGAGCGAGACCAGCGTGCGCGGCGAGATCAAGGTGCCCGGTGTGACCCCGTGGAATCCGATCGGGCACGGCGAACCCGCGCTGTACATGTTGACGGTCATGTTGACTGCAGTTGACGGGACTGTACTTGACCGCTGGCAACAGTTGACTGGATTCCGCACCGTACATATTGATCGCAGTGCAGATGACGCCGGCACCCGCTTCGTCTTCCATGTCAACGGTGAACCCGTCCTGGTCAAGGGCGTCAACTGGATACCGGACGACATCTTCCCGTCCCGGATGACCCGTGAGCGGTATGAGCTGCGGCTGCGTCAGGCCGCCGGCGCCGGCGTCAACCTGATCCGGGTGTGGGGTGGCGGCATCTACGAGGACCGCGCCTTCTACGAGGTGTGCGACGAGCTCGGCCTGATGGTCTGGCAGGACTTCCTGTTCGCCTGCGCCTGCTATCCCGAGGAGGAGCCGCTGCGCTCGGAGGTGCTCGCCGAGGCCCGCGACAACGTGACCCGGCTGTCGCCGCATCCCAGCCTGGTCACCTGGAACGGCAACAACGAGAACCTGTGGCTGCGCGGCGCCCACGGCTGGGCCGGCGACCCGGGCGGCGATCTGAGCTGGGGCGCCGGCTACTACCTGGAGGACCTGCCGGCGATCGTCGCCGAGCTGGACCCGACCCGGCCCTACCAGGCGGGTAGCCCGTGGTCCGGGTCCTGGGAGCACGAGCCGAACGATCCCGCGCACCAGACCTTCCACTCCTGGGAGGTGTGGAACCGGCAGGATTACCGGCACTACCGCGACTCGGCGCCGCGATTCGTCGCCGAGTTCGGCTGGCAGGCGCCACCGGCCTGGCGCACGCTGCGCGACGCGGTCTCCGACGAGCCGATGCTGCCGGACTCGCCGGGCGTGCTGCACCATCAGAAGGCCGAGGACGGCAACGGCAAACTCGCCCGCGGTCTGGCCCCGCACTTCCCGGCGCCCGCCACCACCGAGGCATGGCACTACCTCACCCAGCTCAATCAGGTGCGCGCGGTGCGTACCGGGATCGAGCACTGGCGTTCCTATTGGCCGCACACCGGCGGAACCATTGTGTGGCAGCTCAACGACCTGTGGCCGGTCACCTCCTGGGCGGCGATCGACGGCGCCGGCCGGTTCAAGCCGCTCTATTTCGCGCTGCGGGAGATGTACGCCGACCGCGCCTTGACCATCGCGCCCCGCGACGGCGGTCTCGTCGTCGCCGTCCTCAACGACCACCCGTCCGCGTGGACCGGCGAGTTGCGCCTCGAACACCGCGACATCAACGGCGCCGTGCTCTCCTCGACGACGTCCCCGGTGATCGCGGAGGCCCGGTCGGTCGCCCTGGTCCAGGCCTCGGCAACGTGTCCGGTGGCCGCCGGGACCCAGCCGGCCGCCCCGGTCCGGGCGGCGAACCGCGACGCGGCCCTCGTCGTGGCCACGCTGGGCGAGGCGCGGGCGATCTGGTTCGCCGAGGACTCCGGATATGCCGACGCGGGCCTGACCGTCACCGCGGAGTCCGTGCCGGGCGGCCTGGACGTGCGCCTGCACGCCGCCGGCCCGGCCCGCGACGTCCTTCTGCAAGCCGACCGGATCCACCCCGACGCCGTCGTCGACCGGGGGTTCCTCACCCTGCTGCCCGGTGAGTCGACGGTTCTGCACGTCCGTGCCCCGATCGAGCTCGACCCCGGCTCGATCAAGGACCCGTGGGTGCTCACCGACCTGTCCACGGTCCTGAACCCCTAGTCAGGAAGGTTCCCCCGTGAAGATCCCCCGAACCCCGTCGATCCTCGGCGCGGCGCTGATCCTCGGCGCCGCCGCGATGATCCACACCGCCCCGGACGCCTCCGCCTTCTCCGCGACGAGCAAGGCGGCCGTCATCGGCTACCTGCGATCCATCACCGGTACGAGCATCGTCTCCGGCCAGCACAACAAGGAGCCGGCCGTCGCGCCCGCCCAGTACACCAAGCAGGTCAACGACGTCACCGGGCAGTGGCCCGGCCTGTGGGGCGGGGACATGATGTTCCGCGCCGACGACGTCGACAACCGCCAGCGCGTCATCGACCAGGCCCGACGGGAGTGGGCCAACGGCTCGCTGGTCGCGCTCACCTGGCACGCCTGCTCCCCCACGGTCGGCCGCACCTGCGAATTCGACGGCGGCGTGAAGACCCCGATCTCGAACGCCCAGTTCCAGCAGATCGTCACCGGCGGCACCGCGCTGAACCAGACGTGGCGCAGCCGGATGGCCGAGGTGGTGCCCTACCTGCGGCAGCTCAGGGACGCCGGGGTGCCGGTGCTGTGGCGGCCCTTCCACGAGATGAACGAGACGTGGAACTGGTGGGGTGGCCGGCCCGGCGCCAACGGCGGCGCCAAGATCTACCAGCAGATGCGTGACTACTTCGACAGCCAGGGCCTGACGAACCTGATCTGGGTCTGGAACGTTCAGGACAACCCGGCCGGCGGCTGGGCGAACTACTACCCGGGAGCCGGCTACGCCGATGTGGTGTCGGTCGACGTCTGGTACAAGAACCACCCGTCGACCGCCGACTACCAGCAGATCCAGTCCATCGCGGCGGGCAAGCCGATCGCGATCGCCGAGATGGGCAAGGTCCCGAACGCGGCCCTGCTGACCACTCAGCCGCGGTGGGCGTACTTCATGATCTGGTCGGAGCAGTTGCGCGGCAACAACACGAACGCTGAGATCCAGGCGGCGTACTTCCACCCCCGCGTCCTCAACCAGGGCGAGGTCAAGCTGCCCTAGGCCCATGATCCGGCCGGCCGGCCGTCGCGGCCGGCCGGCCCCTAGGAACCGCTGCCGGGTCGCACCAGCCCCGACTCGTAGGCGTAGACCACCGCCTGCACCCGGTCGCGCAGTCCGAGCTTGGCCAGGATCCGGCCGATGTGGGTCTTCACGGTCGCCTCGGCGACCTGCAGCCGGCCGCCGATCTCGAGGTTCGACAGTCCCTGCGCGACGAGCAGCAGGACTTCCCGCTCCCGGTCGGTCAGGTCGGGCGGGCCGGCCGCGGCCGGTCCCTTCGCGACGAGCCGGCCGGCGAAGCGGTCCAGGAGCCGGCGCGTGACCCGGGGCGCCACCACCGCGTCGCCGCCGGCCACCACCCTGATCGCGTTCAGCAGTTCGTCCGGCGGCACGCTCTTGAGCAGGAAGCCGCTCGCCCCCGCCTGCAGGGCGGCGAACGCGTCCTCGTCGGTGTCGAACGTGGTCAGCACCAGCACCCGGGGAAGCGGGCCGGCGGCGCAGATCCGCCGGGTCGCGGTCACCCCGTCGAGCACCGGCATCCGCAGGTCCATCACGACGACATCGGCCGGTGTCGTGCGGAGCAGGCGCAGCGCCTCGGCGCCGTCGCCCGCCTCGCCCACCACGGTCATGTCGTCCTGATAGTCCAGGACCATCCGGAACCCGGCCCGGACCAGATGCTGGTCGTCGACGAGCACGATCCGGATCACGCCGGCACCGCCCGGGCGCCGGCGAGAGGGATGCCGGCGTGGACCCGCCAGCCACCGCCCGGCATCGGCCCGGCCTCGAACGTGCCGCCGTAGAGGGCCACCCGCTCACGCATGCCGACGAGACCGTGCCCGCCGGAGATGGTGGGCCCGCCGCCCGCGCCGGAGTCCCTCACCTCGATGTCGATGCCGCCCGCCCGGTAGCTGACGGTCACCGTGGCGGCCGGCTCCGGGCCGGCGTGCCGCAACGTGTTCGTCAGCGACTCCTGCACGATCCGGCAGACCGCCAGGGCGATGCCCCCGGGCACCTCGGGCGGGGTGCCGTGCACGGTCAGGGCGGCCGTCAGGCCCGCGTCGCGGGCCCGCTGCACCACGGCCTCGACCTGGTCCAGCGCGAGCGGGGTGCGGTCCGACGGGCCGTCGCCGTCGCTGCGCAGCAACTCCACCAACTGCCTGATCTCCTCCAGTGCGTCGCTGCCGGTCGTGCCGATCGTCCGTAACGCCTCGCGGGCCCGCTCCTGGTCGCGGTCGAACGCGTACGCGGCGCCGTTGGCCTGCAGGATGATCACCGAGAGGGAGTGCGCGACGATGTCGTGCAGCTCCCGGGCGATCACCGCCCGCTCCTCGGCGACGGCGATCCGCGCCACGTGCTCACGCTCCCGCTCGGCGCTCAGCCGGCGTTCGAACGCGTTCTCCTGCAACTGGCCGAAGTACCGCACGCTGAGGGCCACCGCCCAGACCACCGACCCGTAACCCAGCAGCATCCCGAAGTTGCGCGCGACCTCGTCGAACGAGAGCGCCGAGTCGTCCCGCAGCGGCAGCAGCAGGGAGGTGAACACCCACGCGCCGACCCCGCCGGCCACCGCGCGGCCCAGCGTCGCCGCGTGCACGATGACCGCGTACATCGCGACGGCGATGGTGATCAGCAGCATGCCCTCGTGCAGTTTCGTCCCGTCGACCTCGATCGTCGCGGTCACCGTGGTCAGCAGCGCCACGGCGACGAGGACGGTGATCGGGCGTCGGCGCCGCCACATCAGCGCCAGCCCCGCCAGCGCCCCGAAGAGCAGGCCGCCCAGCGGGAACTGATGCCACCACCACGTGGACAGGGCGGCCACCGAGCAGGAGACCAGCACGTCGGCCGGCAGACCCCGGCCGACGGCACGTGCGCGCAACAGCATGCCGGTCAGCGTATGGCCTTCATTCACTGCGCAGCTCTCGCACCTGCAGCAGGCGGAACAGCAGCGGCAGGCCGGCGGCCGTGACGGCCAGGACCATCGCGGCGACCGTGCCGGTCATCGCGGCGATCACCGGCCAGTCGAGCACGACCGGGGCCTTCGTGGCCGCGAGCAGCACCGCCGACAGGGTGCTGCCGATGACGACCGCGAGGAGCAGTCCGGCCGAGGCCGGGACGGCGACCTGGTAGAGCACCGATGCCGACAGCGTCCGCCGCCGGGTGCCGAAGGCGGCGAGCACGGCCAGCAGCCTGCGGCGCTCGCGGAGCTGCTCGGTGACGTTGACGAGCATGCTCGCGCCGATGAACAGCAGGAGCAGGACGGCGCAGGCCTGGGCCACCTGCCGGGCGCCGGCGAACTGGTCGCCGATCCGTTTGTCGCCGAACAGCTGCAGGGGCGCGGCCGGCGCCAGCCGGGCCATCGTGTTGCGGACCCGCTCGATGGCATCCGGGGCGGCCGGATCCAGCTTCACCAGGTAGGCGTCGGTGATCATGCCGCGCAGGTCGGCGGGGACCTTCAGCGCCGCGGGGGTCGCCAGGTACGACACCGGAAAGGCCTCGCCGGCGTACAGCGTCACGACCGGCAGGTCGGCCGGCACCGTCCACCGCGACAGCGGCGTCGCCTCGTCGGCGCCGTAGAAGGGCGCGGCGATCCCGGGACGCAGGACCGGGCTGTCCCAGCCGGGCTGGACGGCCACGAAGCTGTCCCCGTCGGCGCAGGACGGCAGCGGCGCGTACTGCCGGAGCACGTCGCAGTCGCCCACCCGTACGGTCACGCCGCTCTGGTCGTCCGGATCCGTCCGCAGGTAGCCGTAGCCGGCGGTGCGCACCGCCCCGACGCCCGGGGTGCCGGCCAGCGCGGCGTCCCAGCCGGCGCCGTCGGCGCCGTTGGTGTAGGCGACGGCCTGGAAACGGTCGGCCGGCGGCTGCGTCCCGTTGGTGGCCGCGATCGAGACGCCGAGCAGTCCCTGGATGGCGATGATGCCGGCGACCGACACCGCGATGCCGGAGACGGAGCGGACGGCGGCGTCGCTGTCCAGTTGCAGACGCCGGATGCCGAGCTGCCATGCGACGCCACCGCCTCCGAGGCGCCGTACCAGCGCCTGGACGAGCCAGGGCAGCAGCACGACGACGCCGGTCAGCAGCAGGATCGCCCCCGCGGCGAGCTGGCCGCGGGTGCCGTCCCCGATGTCGCCGGACATCCCGCCGAGCAGCGGGTAGAGCAGCGCCATTCCGGCGCCCGGCGGGATCAGGCGCCACCAGAGCCGCCGGCGGCGTACGCCACTCTGCCGCACCACGCCGAGCGGCTCGATGACGACGCGGCGCAACGCCGACAGCGTCACCAGGACGGCGCCGGCCGGCACCAGCAGCAGGATCATGGCGAACAGCGCCGGTACCGGGCGCAGATCCGAGGGGTACGGACTGAAGTCGGACGGCAGCAGGGCGCCGATACTCTGGCGCAGGCCGAGAAAGACCAGGCCACCCACGACGAGACCGAGCACCGCGCCGATCAGGGCGTCCCCGGACGCGATGCGGCGCGTCATCCGGCTGTCGGCGCCCACCAGCCGGATCGCGGCGAGCTGCCGTTCCCGGCTCTCACTGCCGAACCGCACGGCCGTCGTGACGAAGGCCAGCACCGGCAGCAGCATGACGGCCGCTCCGACGACGGCGAGCAGCACGATCATCGGATCGGTCGTCGGTGGGCCGCCCCCACCGAACGAGGCGGTCCGCTCCGCCCCGTCGTCCGTGGTCAGCGTGCCGGAGCCCAGGTAGAAGTACACCTCGTCGGGCCCGGCGAGACCCTGCGGCGCGATCGTGCCGGCCACGCGGGCGGACCACCGCTGTCTCAGCACATCACCACCGGGGCCGTCGAGGAGGGCGGCCAGCGCCGGGGAGACGAACAGCTCGCCGGCCGCCGGCATCCGTGCCACCCCGGGCGGCGCCGGCGCGCGGTCACCCTCCGGGCGCAGGATCCGGCCCCGCACGACCTCGTCGCGGAACCGGGTCTCGATGGCCTGGACCAGCAGGGTGCCCGGCCCGGCCGAACCGGCGGCCGCGCCCGGCGTACGGTCGGCCAGTCGCTCCTGGCGGGCCGCGACGGCGGTCGGCGCGCCCGCCAGCAACAGCAGCATCCCCACGCCGAGGCCCACTCCGGCCGCGATCAGGGTGAGCCGCAGCCAGCCGGAGCGCCCGCCGGAAACGCTCAGCCGCACCCCCAGAGCGAGGTCGCGCAGCCAGGCGAACCCGCCACGGCCGGCGCGCTGGACGTCGGCGCGCTGGACGTCGGCGGTCATCGGGCGGCCTCCGCGAACACCGCGGCGCCGTCACGGAACGCGACCTCGCGGTCGGCGCACGACGCGATCCGCGCCTCGTGCGTGACCAGCACGACCGCGCTTGAACGCTCCTTCGCGGCGGCGACGAGCAACCGCATCACCTGCTCGCCGTTGCGGGAGTCGAGGGCGCCGGTCGGCTCATCGGCGAAGATCACCCGGGGAGAGGTGATCAGCGCGCGTGCCACCGCGACCCGCTGGCCCTGGCCGCCGGACGTCTGCCCGGGGCGTTTGCCGGCCACCTCGCCCACCTCCAGACGCGTGAGCAGATCGGCCGCCGAGCGTTCCGCCCGCGTGCGCCGGACCCCGGCGAGTCGCAGCGGCAGGGCGACGTTCTCCAGACAGGTGAGCTCGGGCACCAACTGGCCGAACTGGAAGACGAACCCGAACGCGCCACGCCGCAGCGCGCTGCGCTCCCGGTCGGTCAGCGTGGTCAGGTCGCGGCCCTCGTAGCTCACCCGACCGGAATCCGGGGCGAGGATCCCGGAGAGACAGTGCAGCAGGGTGGACTTGCCGGAGCCCGACGGCCCGGTCAGTGCCAGCACCTCACCCGGGAAGACCTGCAACGACGCGCCGTTCAAGGCATGGGTGGCGCCGAACGACTTGCTCACGCCGTCGGCGACGAGCAGGGGTTGCGATGACACGGTGAGCTCCCGTTGGATCGTGGATCGACGATGTCCACCACGCTAGGGAGGCAACGGGGACCCGGCGTCCACCCTGATGATGGATCTTGGAGTACGACTTGAGTCGTACATCGGCGCCCGGTGTCCTGATGAGCCGCCATGAGCGGCGGACCTAGCGCAGCTCCGCGATCCTGGCCCGGGTGTCGGCCGGAGCCCCGGGATGCCCTCGCTCGACGTCGGACCGGACGTCGGCCACGGTCTTGCCGGACAGCTCCCGCCGCCAGGCCAGGTCCGCGCCCCGCATGGCATGGGCGAACGCGCAGGACTGCCGGTAGTCGACACCCGCGTGCTCCCCCGGCCCCTTGCTGAGGATCTGGTCGCACCGGAACAGCTCCTCCGGGCCCTCGATCGCGGACACGATGTCCAGCAGAGAGATCGCCTCCGGCGGCCGGGCCAGCCGGAAGCCCCCGCGCGGTCCTGAGATCGACGTCAGGATCCCGGCCCGGACCAGGGCTTGAAGCTGCTTGTTCAGGTAGGCCGGCGGCAGCTCGTAGAACGCCGCGAGGGCGCCGGTCGGCACGGGGGCGTCCAGCCAGCTCAGGTTGAGGCACGTGTGAAGGGCCCATTCGACGCCCTGACTCATCCGCATAGTTCTGGACTCTACGTGTCCAGAACCGGTGACGCCCGACACGATCACTGGCGACGGCAATCCTGGACATCTAATATCTAGGAATCACCGAACGTAAGGAGCCGGCAATGACATTGGTCCGCGCAGCCCAGGCCGAGGTCCTCGACAGCGACCCGACCAGCGTGATCACCCTGCTACTCGACCCGGAGCACACCGGTGGCGCTCTCACCAGCAACCGGACCTTGCTCAAAGACGGCACCGCCGGCGCCCCGCCGCACCTGCACACCCGCTCCGGCGAGCTGTTCTTCGTGCTCGACGGGGCCCTGGAGATGCTCGTCGGCGACGAGCTGCACACCCTGCGCCAGGGAGACGCGCTCTTCGTCGCCCCGAACACCCCGCACGCCTTCGCCCCCGCCGCCGGCCAGGACGCCGACTTCCTCGTCGTGATCACCCCCGGCAAGCCCCGCTTCGACTACTACCGGCTGCTCGACAAGGTGCACCAGGGGGAAGCCACCTGGCAGCAGGTCGGCGAGACCCAGGACCACTACGACAACCACTACGTGGACAGCCCGGTGTGGGCGAACCGCGCGGCCGGCTAGCGCCCGCCGCTCACGTCCAGACAGGACGCAGCCGGTCCGCCTCGGTGGCGGCCTGGGCGCGGCCGGCCTCGGCGGCGGGGCGCCGCCGTGCCGGGTCCAGCGGGTTGCGGCCGATGGCCGCGCGGGCCGCCGCGTTCGGCGACACGACCACGCCGAGCACCCCGGGCCCGAGCGCCGCGAGCTGCGCGCCGGGCCGCCCGGAAGGCCGCACCGACTGCGTCACCGGGGCGAGCACCACCACCCGCTCGCTGCCGGTGGCCAGGTCGGCGTTGGCGGCCGAGCGCATCCCCCCGTCGATGTAACGTTTCCCCTCGACCGTCATCGGCGGCCACGTCAGCGGCACCGCACAACTGGCCGCGACAGCGTCGATCAGGGAGACGCCGCTGGCGGCGTCGAAGACGCGCACCGCGCCAGTCTCGGCCTCGACCGCGATGATGAGCAGGCGGGTCGCCGGCCAGGAGCCGTCGCCGAGACGGCGCGCGATGACCGCCCGCCGTTCCGATTCCGGCACCGTGTGGGCGCGCAGTGCCCGGCGGCCCAGCCAGGCGCGCCCCCGCGCCGGGTCGCCCGGCCAGAGGCCGGCGACGGCGAAACTCAGCAGGCCGCCGATCCCGATGCGCGCGGCGGTCTCCTGTCCGGCGTCGGCGAGCTGCGCTTCGAAGAGATCACGCAGCGGTACGCCGGACAGCACCTGGGCGGCCACCGACGATCCGGCCGACGTCCCGACGAACAGCCCCGCGTCGGTGAGATCGACGCCGTGCTCGGCCAGGCCGTGCAGCAGCCCGACCTCCCACGCGACGCCGGTGACACCGCCGCCACCGAGCACGAGAGCCTTGCCGTCAACGCCCATCCATGGATCCTGGCATCCCCGCGCCGGGATCTCCACCGCTGCGTCGTCGATCGGATTTGACTCTCGGCGACAGGGCTGTGAATCTTCGGCGGTGTCGCTGGTTCGGTCGGCTGGGTTGCAGAGGTTCCGGGAGACCGTGGAGGCGCTGGGCGGCGACCCGGTGCTCTACGCCCGGCAGGCGGGGCTGCCCGTCGAGGCGCTCGACGCCGACGACCTGCTGATCCAGGACACCGCGCTCGCGGGCGTGCTGGAGATCGCGGCGATCGGCCTGCGCTGCCCCGACCTGGGGCTGCGGGTGGCGTCGGCACAGGATTTCAGCATGCTGGGGCCGCTCGCGGTGGCGATGCAGCATTCGCCGTCGGTGCGCGACGCCCTGGAATGCACCTCGCGGTACATGTTCGTGCACGCCCGGGACATGCACGTCTCGTTGATCGGCGACCCGGAGGGCGTACCGGGGATCGTGGGGTTGCGGTATGCGTTCGGGTCGGGGGTGCGCCCGCTGCCGCAGGCGACCGACATGACGATGCTGTTCGTGCACCGGGCGGTGTCGTTCCTGGCCGGCGGCGGGTACGGGCTACGGTCGGTGGATCTGCCGCACGAGCCGGCCGCGCCCCGGCATCGGTATGCGGAGGTGTTCGGCGCGCATGTGCGGTTCGGCCGGCCGGAGGCGTTGCTGCGGATGCCGGCGACGCTGCTCGACCGGCCGCTCGCCGGGGTGGACGCGACGTTGCGGGGGCTGGCTCTGGCGTTCCTGTCACGGCAGGCGCCCGGCCCGGGCACGCCGACGGCGGCGCGGGTGCGGGCGGTGCTGGCGCAGGCGCTCGGCACCGGCTCGACCGACCTGGCGGACGTCGCGCGGGCGCTGGCCGTGCATCCGCGCACGCTGCAGCGGGATCTCGCCGGCGAGGGCCAGTCGTACGCGGCGATCCTCGACGGTCTGCGCCGGTCGCGGGCCCGCAGCTATCTGACGACGACGGACATGCCGCTGGCGCAGGTGAGCCGGCTGCTGGGGTTCGCCGAGCAGGCGGTGCTGAGCCGGTGCGCCCGGCGGTGGTGGGGCATGAGCCCGACAGCGTTGCGCAAGGCACCCCGGCGGCGTCAGGACGAGCGGGACGGCAGTGGGTCCAGGACGGCCACGTCGTCCTCGATCAGGCTGCCGAGGACGATCACTCCGTCGCGTTCGGCGACCGAGGTGACGAACCCGTAGGAGCCGTCGTCGGCGCGCAGGTCGTGCACCACCCGGCCGTCCAGGTCGAAGGCCATGATCCAGGCGACGATGGCGGGCTGCGGGCGGACCGCGGCGGGCAGGTTCCACACCAGCAGCCGCAGGAGTCCGGGCAGCGGCAGCAACCGGTCGAGCAGCGGGTTGCGCGGCGCGACGATGCCGGCCCAGACCAGGCCGTCGCTGCCGAGCCACATGTTGTCGGGGAAGCCCGGCAGGTTCTCCACCAGGATGTCGGTGCGGCCGGCGGCCGGGCCGGTCAGCCAGTGCCGGCGGATCCGGTACCCGGCGGTCTCGGCGAACAGCAGGTGTGACTCGTCGGGGGCCAGGATCAGGCCGTTGGCGAACTTGAGGTCGCGCAGCACGGTGGTGACTGCGCCGTCCGGGTCGCGGCGCAGCAGCCGGCCGGTGCAGGAGTGTTCGAACACGTCGCCGAGATGGTCGTCGAGGTGCCACCGGCTGGTCGAGGTGGTGAACCAGATGGTCCCGTCGCTGCTCTCCACCACGTTGCTGGCGAAGGTGACCGGTTCGCCGTCGGCCGAGTCGGCCAGCACCTCGACGGCGCCGTCCGGGCGTACCAGGAGAAGGCCTTTGTCGTGGTCGCAGACCAGGACCGCGCCGTCGGCGCGGGGATGCAGCCCGAGCGGCCGCCCACCGGTGTCGGCCAGGACGGTGCGGTCGCCGGTGGCCGGGTCGATGCGCACGATCCGGCCGTCGGCGAGGCCGGTGATGATGTGGCCCGCGTCGTCGAGGACGACGTCCTCGGGGCCGTGGCCGCCGGTCGGCAGGCGGCGCCGGACGGAGATCTTTCCGGTGGGCACGCGGGCGGCGAAGGTGGGCGGTGTCCAGCGGCGCGGGTGGATGATGCGGCGGGCCATGCGAACCTCCTCAGACGGTCAGCGGTAGGTCAGCAGTCGCGGTTCGGTTTCCACATGGGTGTGTTCGTTGTAGGTGGACAGCCACAGCCCGCGGCGGCCGGAGACCAGCTTGGTGACGCCGGTGTTCACCGCGACCCGGTTGAGCGCGGCCCACACGGCGGCGGCGTCCGCACCGGCGGTGAGCAGCGCGGCGGCCATCGCGATCGGGCCGCCGGAGCTGACCGCGACGATGTCGCGATGCTCCCGCAGCAGCTCGCCGGCACGCTCCAGGGCGCCGGCGATCCGCTGCCGGAAGGCGGGGTACGACTCGGTGTACTCGCCGTCGAACCCGCCGGACGACCAGCGGCCGGTGGCCGCCTCGAAGATCTCCTGGAAGGCCCGGGCCGGCTGCTCGCTGCGGGCCAATTCGGCCGCTAGGACCGCGCGGTCACGGTACGCCGGCCGGTGCACCTCGACGACGTGCTGGAAATCGAACTCGTCCCACCCGGCGTCGGCGCGCACGTCGACGGCCGGGTCACCGAGGCCGTCGAGCAGCCCGGCGGCCGTCTCCCGCTGCCGGCGCAGCGAGCCGCACAGCACCAGGTCGGGCCGGATGCCGCGGCCGGCGAACGACTTGCCGAGCACCCGCGCCTGCTCCACGCCCAGATCGGACAGCGCGTCGTAGTCGTCGGCGCCGAACGACGCCTGGCCGTGCCGGACCAGCAGGAGCCGCCCCACGCCGTTACCTCCCCGCCCGGCGGATGATCCGCCGGCATCGATTCTCGAGCATGAGGCAGGCTACCCAGTAGTGGCGGAACGCCGGGTTCGTGGTCTGCCGGTGGTGGTAGCGGTAGTAGATCTGCTGCACGATCACCGCCAGCCGGAACAGGCCGAACACCTCGTAGAACGCCCACTCCCGGTCGGTCAGCGCGATGCCGGTGCGGGTGCGGTAATAGTCGACGACCTCGCGGCGGGTGAGCATGCCGGGCGTGTGGGTGGGCTGGCGGCGGAAGGCCCGGAACACCGGCCCGTCGTCGGCCTGCACCCAGTAGGCCAGCGCCCCGCCCAGGTCCATCAGCGGGTCGCCGAGGGTCGCCATCTCCCAGTCCAGCAGGGCCACCGGCCGGGTCGGGTCGTCGGGGGCGAAGACCACGTTGTCGAAGCGGAAGTCGTTGTGGATCAGGCAGGTGCCGCGGTCGGCGGGCTGGTTGTCGCGCAGCCACGCCATCACCTTCTCGAACGAGCCCACGTTGCGGGTGCGGGCCGCCCGGTAGCGTTTCGACCAGCCGTCGACCTGCCGGGCCACGTACCCCGCGCCTCTGCCCAGGTCGGTGAGACCGGCGGCGGCCGGGTCGACGGCGTGCAGGTCAATCAGGAGATCCAGCACCCGGGTGCAGAGCCGCCGCACCTCGGCCGGCGGCAGGTCGAGACCGAGCTCCTTGCGGGGGATGTGCCCTTCGACCCGCTCCATCACGTAGAACGGCGAGCCGATCACCGACTCTTCCTCGCAGTACGCGACCATCCGCGGCACGTAGCCGAAGACCGGCGCCAGCTTCGACTGGATGCGGTACTCGCGGCCCATGTCGTGGGCGCTCGCCGCCTTCCTCCCGGCCGGCGGGCGGCGCAGGATCAGGTCACGATCGGGGTAGCGCAGCAGGTAGGTGAGGTTGGAGGCCCCGCCGGAGAACTGCCGGACCTCGGGCGTGCCGTCGAGGCCCAGCCACTGGCCCACCGCGGCGACGTCGAAGGCGTCCTCGGCGCGGACCGGGCGGAGACTCACGTCAGCTTCCGGACGACCGACAGCGGCAGAGTGCGCATGGCGACGCCGATCGGCACCCACGGCCACGCCGGGACGTACGCCTTCGCCTTGCGCTTCTCGATGGCGGCGACCATCGCGCGGACACCGGCCGGGGTGTCCACCATGAACCGGGTCTTCTGTGTGACGTGCTCGTTCATCTCCGACCGGATGTAGCCGGGGAAGATCACCGAGACGTCGACGCCGCGGATGCGTTCGGAGCGGACGCCCTCGGCGATCGCGGCGACACCGGCCTTGGTGGCGGCATAGGTGGTCATCGCCCGGCGCATGCCGCGCAGGGCGGACATCGACGAGATGAGCACGAGGTGGCCGCGCTGCTGGGCCCGGAAGATCTCCAGCGCGGCCTCGGTCTGTGCCAGCGCCCCGACGAAGTTGACCATCGCGGTGGACCGGTTGGCGTCCCACCGGCCGGTGCCCAGCGGCGCGCCCTTGCCGAGCCCGGCGTTGACGATCACCCGGTCGATGCGGCCGAACTCCTCGGCGAACTCCCGGAACACGGTGAACACGGCCTGGTCGTCGGTGACGTCGAGGGCGCGCACGCTGACCCGGGTTCCGGCCAGTTCCTTCTGGAGCGCGGTGAGCCGGTCGGTGCGGCGGGCGCACAGCGCGAGGTCGTAGCCGAGCGCGGCGAACTGCCGGGCCATCTCCTCACCGAGACCGGCGCTCGCGCCGGTGATCAGCACGACCCCCTTGCTCATCGGGCGCCTCCGTCGAGCTCGCCGCGCCGGATCTTGGCGCCGGTGGCGATCATCCGACGGTCGTACAGGCGGCGGGCGAACCGTTTCGCCCAGTACGCGGCGCGGGCCGGCCGGTCGGGCAGGATCAGGAATCTCCGCGCGTCGACGTCGCGGAGCACCCGGGCGGCGATCTCGTCCGCGCCGAGCGGCGCCTTGTCGATCAGCTTGGTGGCGGCCTGTTCCATCATCGGGTCGTCGCCGGACATCGAGGCCGCCAGGTTGGTGCGGAAGAACGTCGGGCACACCACCGAGACGTCCACACCCCACGGGCCCAGCTCGTGGCGCAGCGTCTCGGAGAGGGCGACGACCGCGGCCTTGCTCGCGCTGTACGAGCTCATCGCCGGCGGGTGCATCAGGCCGGCGGCCGACGCCACGTTCACCACGTGACCGCTGCCCTGTT
Source organism: Actinoplanes sandaracinus (assembly GCF_030009775.1). GTDB lineage: Bacteria > Actinomycetota > Actinomycetes > Mycobacteriales > Micromonosporaceae > Actinoplanes > Actinoplanes sandaracinus. The sequence continues at coordinate 221,996 of NZ_JASCTH010000007.1, forward strand.
TCTTGAACAGCGGGGTGAAGGTCCGGCAGCCGTGCACCGCCCCGAGCACGTTGACGCTCAGCACCCGCTGCCAGTGCTCGGCGCTGAGCAGGTCGATCCGGCCACCGGCCGCGATCCCGGCGTTGTTGACCAGCACGTCCAGGCCGCCGTACTCCTGCCGTACCCGGTCGAGAGCGGCGGCCCAGTCGGCCTCGGAGGTGATGTCGAGTCTCTGGAAGGCGGCGCCGCCCGGCAGGGCGGCCGGCTCGTTGAGGTCGGTGACCAGCACCCGGTCGCCGCGGGCCGCGAAGCGGGCGGCCAGCGCGGCGCCGAGGCCGGAGGCGCCGCCGGTGATCAGGACACGTTTCATCGGGTGGCTCCATGCTGTGCGAGTTCGATACGGGCGATGACGCCGCGGTGCACCTCGTCGGGCCCGTCGGCGAGCCGGATGGCGCGGGCCGCGGTCCAGGCGTGGGCGAGCGGGAAGTCGCTGGACAGCCCGGCGCCGCCGTGGATCTGCATGGCGAAGTCGATGACCTGCTGAGCGACGTTCGGGGCGGCCACCTTGATCTGGCTGACCTCCGACATCGACGCCAGCGGGCCCTCGGTGTCGAGTTTCCACGCCGCGTGCATGATCAGCAGCCGGAGCGAGTTGATCGCGATACGGGCGTCGGCGATGCGTTCGCGGTTGCCGCCCAGGTCGGCGAGCGGCTTGCCGAACGCGGTGCGGGACAGGCCGCGTTCGCACGCCAGGTGCAGGGCGCGTTCGGCGAGACCGACCAGGCGCATGGCGTGGTGGACCCGGCCCGGGCCGAGGCGGCCCTGTGCGATCTCGAAGGCGCGGCCCGGTCCGGCGATGACGTTCGACAGCGGCACGCGCACGTTCGTGAACGACACCTCGCCGTGGCCGAACGGCTCGTCGAAGAAGCCCATCGTGTCGAGCATTCGCTCCACTCGCACGCCCGGCGTGTCCAGGGGCACCAGGACCATCGAGTGGCGGCTGTAGCGGTGCGCCCCGGGGTCGGTCAGGCCCATCACGATCAGCAGCCGGCAGTCGGGGTGGCCGACGCCGGTGGTCCACCACTTGCGGCCGTCGAGGACCACCTCGTCACCGTCGACGACCGCGGTGAGCCGCATGTTCGTGGCGTCCGAGGAGGCCACCCCGGGTTCGGTCATGGCGAAGGCGCTGCGGATGGCGCCGTCGAGCAGTGGGTCCAGCCAGCGGTCGCGCTGCTCCGGGGAGCCGTATTTCAGCAGTACCTCGGCGTTGCCGGTGTCCGGGGCGTTGCAGTTGAAGACGTACGGCGCCAGGAAGGACCAGCCGGTCGCCTCGGCCACCGGCGCGTACTCGGCGTTCGACAGGCCGGCGCCGCCGCGGGTGCCGTACCGGGCGGCGTACTGCCCCTCGTGCCCGGCGGGCAGGAACAGGTTCCACAGCCCCTGGTCACGGGCCTTGCGGCGCAGTTCCCGGACCTCCTCGGGCACGTGCCAGCGACCGTCGCCGTCGGGCCGGGGCAGCCGGCTCTCCAGCGGCTCGATCTCGTCGCGTATGAAGGCCCGCACCGCCTCGGTCAGCTCGGCGGCGCGCTCGGAAGGCGTGAAATCCATGCGCTCAAGTTAGAGGTTCCCGCCGCCGCCGGCTTGATCCTGTGCGACAGGCATTTGATCCAGCGCGACAAACGCCTGCTCGACCGCATCCGCGAACGCGCCCATGGACGCGAACTCGAGGTCGTAGGAGAAGTCGCCGCCCGGCGGCGGGGTGGCGCCCCAGCCGGGCCGATCGCCCCGGCGGTTGATCCACACCGACGGCAGGCCCTCGCGCTTGGCCGGCACGTGGTCGTGGAACAGGCTCTGCGCCACGTGCAACAGCTCGCCACGCCGCACGCCCAGCCGCGGCAGGGTGGCGTCGAGGGCGCGGAAGTGGTTTCCGGCGGGCTTGTAGGCGCCGGCGTCCTCGGCCGTGATGATCGCCGCGAAGTCGCCGCGCAGCCGCTTGTTGCTGCCGGCGAACCCGTCGCGGTGCACGTTGGAGACCACGATCAGCCGGTAGCGCCCGGCGAGCCGGGCCAGCGCGTCCGGCGAGTCCGGGAAGGCCGGCCAGTCCGCGACGGAGTCGCCGAGCCGCCGTGCCCACTCGTGCGGGACCGGCCGCCCGAGTCCGGCGCCGGTGCGGCGGAACGCCTCGGCGATCACCTCCGGATAGCGGGCCGCCGGGGTCTCCCGCTCGACGGCGGCCTCATGATCGGCGTACGCGCCCAGCAGCTCCTCGTCGGTGAGGTCCAGGCCCTGCTCACGGGCCCACGGCGCCATGACGGCGGCGATGCCCGCCTCCCAGTCGATGAGCGTGCCGTAACAGTCGAAGCTGAGCGCCTTGAACGTGGTGAGGTCCAGTCCGTCATCGGTCATGTGTCCATCCTGCGTCCCGGCGGCCTCCCGCGCCCGGTCCGTCCACAGGCGGCACAGGATCAGCGGCCGGGTGCATAGGACGCCGGACACGGGGAAGTCCTCCTGGCGTGAAGGCACGAACGGACACCACCAGCATCACCGGTTCGTACGGCTTCAACGCGCCGCCCGAAGTGGTCTTCGGCGTACTGACCGATCCGGACCGGGCGGCACGATGGCTGCCCGGCCCCGGGCAGGTCGTCGCGGCGAGCACCGAGCGGGTACGGATCGCCGACGGGCAGCGTTCCCGCGACTACGGCGTGGAGATCGCCGCCGACGAGCTGCGGGTGCTCTGGCGGTCGCTGGACTCCGGCGGCGCCCACGGCGTGGCCCGCGTCGAGGACGCGCCGGGCGGCGGCAGCGTGGTCCACGCCGAGGTCACGGCGCCGGACGGCGACGAGAAGACCGTGACGGACCTGCTCGACGAAGCCATGGGCGGACTGCGGTCCGAAGTCAGCGACAACTTCAACGCGGGGTGAACCGATGAGTCAGCAGCCACAGACACCCGACGAGCAGCCGGAACCCGACGAGGTCCCCGGCGAGCAGCCACCGGAGGAGCCCGGCCCCGACGACGTCGAAGGGCCGGAACCCACCGACTGAACTTCCGAACGCGAAGGAGGACACCGTGACCGACGCCCCCCGTACCGACGTGATCGACATCCTGACCGACGACCACCGTGACGTGACCGCGCTGATCACCTCGATCTGGTCGGTCGCCGACCCGATGATCCGCCGGGACCTCACCGACACCGCGATCAGCGAGCTGGTGCGCCACGCGGTCGCCGAGGAGATGTACGTCTACCCGGCCATGCGCAAGCACATGCCCGGCGGCGAGAAGGCCGTGGAACACGACGTGGAGGAACACAAGCAGCTCGAAGAGACGATGAAGAAGCTGGAGGCCGCCGACGTCTCCAGCGCCGAGTTCGACAACGCCCTCCGCAAGCTGGAGACGGTCCTGGCCGACCACATCCAGGACGAGGAGAACGAGCACTTCCCCGAGCTGCGGCGGCACATCCCGCGCGAGGAACTGGTCGAACTGGCCGGCAAGGTCGAGACCGCCAAGAAGCTGGCGCCGACCCGGCCGCACCCCAACGCGCCCAACAGCGCGCTGTTCCACAAGCTGGTCGGCCCGGGAGTGGGCCTCGTCGACCGGCTCCGCGACCACCTCACCGGCCGCGCCACGAAGTAGGCCCGGCCCCTGCCCGATCGAGGCCCCGCCGGGTTCGCCCGGCGGGGCCTCGTGGGCGTTGCCCGCTATGCGCTCACGGGCGCCGGGCGCGTGCTGGAGCTGCGCAGATAGGCGGCGATGGCGGCCGCCGAGCGGCGGCCCGAGGTCGTCATGACATTGTGGGCGGCGGCGGGCACCGTCACCGAGACCCCTCCAGTCAAGACCGCGACCTGGGTACGCCAGCGCAACGGCGCCACCGGGTCCAGCGCGCCACCCAGCACCAGCGGCGGCACCGGCAGCCGGCACAGGTCGCCTTCGATCGCGTTGCGCACCGAGTGGCCGACCGTGGCCAGCACCCGCCACGGTTTGGCGTCGGCCACGTCGCGGGCCAGCACCGCCGCCTGCCAAGGGGCCTCGACGAACAGATCGGCGAACCAGCGGCCCACCAGGGCGCGCCGGGAGCGGGCCGCCGGGTCGCAGGTCGGGCTCGCCAGCACGATGGCCGCTACCAGGTCCGGGCGGAGCACCGCCAGGCGGGCCACCACCTCGGCGCCGAACGAGTGCCCCGCGACGCACACCCGGGACAGGCCGAGCGCGTCCAGCCAGGCGGCGAGGTGGGCGGCGTGACGGCTCACGTCGTACGCCCGCCGTGGCTTGTCGCTGTGCCCGAAGCCCGGCAGGTCAGGCACCAGAACCGGATGGCGGCCGGCCAGGGCCCGGGCGGTCGGCATCAGATAGCGGTGCGACACGGCGAGGCCGTGCACCAGGACCACCGGCAGGCCGCCGGCCCGGCAGTCGTGGCGGTCGTGCGTGCGCACCCCGCCGACGGTCGTCCAGCGGCCGGCGAACGCGGATTCCTCACGCATCGCCCCGACTTACCCCGCTGGATCATCGTCTACGCGGCGTGCGGGGAAAGCGCCGTTCGACGCTCACGTCCCTTCCGCGGCCGGCCTCGTCGCGACCGGCGACCGGCTCGATGATCGAGCGACGATGATCGCGGCGATGCGAAAGTACAGGTTTGACTGTACTGTCTTCGGCGTGGAGATCCTGACTCACGGTTCGGTGCTGGCCCGCTTCGGTCACGCCCTGTCCGACGCGACCCGGGCCCGGCTGCTGCTGGCGCTGCGTGACGGGCCCGGTTATCCGGCCGAGCTGGCCGAGTTGCTGGGCTGCACCCGGCAGAAGCTGTCCAACCATCTCGCCTGCCTCCGCGGCTGCGGTCTGGTGGTCGCGGTGCCCGAGGGCCGCCGGGTCCGCTACGAACTGGCCGACCCGCGCCTGGCGCACGCGCTCGAGGACCTGATCTCCGTGGTGCTCGCCGTCGACCCGGAAGCCTGCGCCGACGCGGCCACGAAAGGATGCTGCTGATGGGCGCCCCGGCGGCGCGCCGGGCGGTGCTCCACCGGCGGGTCCGGCTGCTGGTCGCCGCGACCATCACCTACAACGTGATCGAGGCGATCGTGGCGATCACCGCGGGCACGATCGCGTCATCGACCGCACTGATCGGGTTCGGTCTGGACTCGGTGATCGAGGTGTCGTCGGCCGCCGCGGTGGCCTGGCAGTTCGCCGGCGCCGACCCGGAGCGCCGGGAGAAGGCGGCGCTGCGGGTCATCGCGGTCTCGTTCTTCGCGCTGGCGGCGTATGTCGGCGTCGAATCGGTGCGGGCGCTGGCTTCCGGCGCCGAGGCCGAACACTCGACGGTCGGCCTGGTGCTGGCCGCGGTCTCGCTGGCCGTGATGCCCGGCCTGTCCTATGCCCAGCGCCGGGCCGGCCGCGAGCTCGGGTCCCGGTCGGCGGTCGCCGACTCGAAACAGACGCTGCTGTGCACGTACCTCTCCGCGGTGTTGCTCGTCGGTCTCGTCGTGAACAGCCTGTTCGGGTGGTCGTGGGCCGACCCGGTCGCGGCGCTGGTGATCGCCGCGGTGGCGGTGCGGGAGGGCCGCGAGGCCTGGCGCGGCGACGTCTGCTGCGTGGTCCCGGCCGAGGCGGCGCCCCGGGACGCCGACGTGTGCGGCTGTTCCACACCCGGCTGCTGCTCCCCCGCCGGAGCGGTGCGGGACGTCGTGATCCTGACACGGCCGGACGGCGAACCCGCCGACCGGTGAGGGGTGCCCGCCAGGATCGGCAGGCACCCCGAAGGTTCGGAGAAGGGGCTGGTCAGAGTTTGAAGCTGACCACCAGGTCGTGCAGGTCGGTGCTGGTGCGGGCCAGGTTCGCGGCGCTGTCCTGGGCCTGGTTGACGACCGTGGTGGTGCTGCCGACGGCGGCGGCCACCTTGGCGATGTTGGTGGCGATGTCGGCGCTGCTGCCCGACACCTCGGCCACGTTGCGGCCCATCTCGCTGGTGGTGGCGGTCTGCTCCTCGACGGCGGCGGCGATCAGCGTCTGGTAGTCGCTGATGCGGGTGACCACCTCGCCGATCTGGCCGATGGAGCGGACCGCGTTCGACGAGTCGGCCTGCAGTGCCTGGACCAGGCTGGTGATCTCCTCGGTCGCCTTGGCGGTCTGCTGCGCCAGCTCCTTGACCTCGCCGGCGACGACCGCGAAACCCTTGCCCAGCTCACCGGCGCGGGCGGCCTCGATGGTGGCGTTGAGCGCGAGCAGGTTGGTCTGCTCGGCGATCGACGTGATCAGGGCGACCACGCTGCCGATCTCGGCGGAGGAGGCGCCGAGTTTACCCATCATCTCGTTGGTCTGGGTGACCGCGCCGACGGCCTCGCCGGCGACCCGGGCGGCCTCGCCGGCGTTGCGGGCGATCTCGTCGATGGCCAGGTTCATCTCGGAGCTGCCGGCTTCGAGGGTGCCGACGTTGCCGGACACGTTGCCGGCGGCGTCGGCGACGGCCGCGGCCTGCGCGTCGATCTCGACGCTGGAGGCGGCGACCCGCGACGAGACCTCGGACAGTTCCTTGGACGCGACGGAGACGGTGCCCGCGTGGCCGGCGATGGCCGAGACGGTGTCACGCAGGGAGGCGGCGGTGCTGTTCAGGGCCGTGCCGAGGCGGCCGAGCTCGTCGTTGCGGTCGAGTTCGACGCGGACGGTGAGGTCACGGGCGGCGAGCCGGTTCAGCGCGCCGACGGCGACGGCGAGCGGGCGGACCACCGACCGGGTGACGAAGGTGCCCATCAGCACGGCGAGGACCACGGCGAGCAGCAGGGCGCCGCCGAGGGCGCGCACGCCGGTGTCGCGGACCTCCTGCACCTCGGCGCGGAGCGCCTCGGCGCGGGCGCTGACCGATTCGTCGAGGGCTCCGGTGATCTCCAGGACCTTGCCGTACGACTCGGACGCCTCGCCGCCGTTGACGCTCTTCATCGCCTTCGCCCGCGACGCCGTGGTGTCTTCCGCCAGCCACTGCGTGATCGTGGCGTCCCACTGGAAGAAGTCGTCCCAGGCCGGCTTCAGTTTGGCGAACTCGGCCTGCTCGGCCGCGGTCATCTCGCTGACGTGGGTGGCGGTGATGCCGTCGTAGATCGCGTCCTTGCTCTTGAGTTCGCCCTGCCGGTTGTACCCGTCGGGGCCGGTGGCGTAGGTGTACCCGAAGGCGCCGACGTCGGCGATGAACAAGCCCTGCCAGCCGGTCACGTCCGCCGCGTTGTACTTGGCGGTCTGGATGTCGTCGCGCAGCTGTTCCAGGCCGGCCAGCTGCTGCTGGGTGTCGGACTGCTCCCGCAGCCCCCACCAGCCGACGCCGGCCGAGGTGATGATCAAAGAGGTGAGCACCAGGTACGAGGCGCCGAGCCGGGTACCGACGCTCACATCACGAAGACGCATTTTGTGGACTCCCACTCGGGCTTCGCGCGCCGTTGCGGCGCATCGCCAGATCTGTTCGGCGTAAAACTCAGGTTTTTTAGAGTTCCCCGGCTTCGGCGACGACGGTCACCACCGGCACGGCGACCGCTCAGTTCGGGCGGCGGAATGCCGATCTGTCGCCCTGTGCGGCGTGGTCTGTGGTTCTGGTGGAGTACGGCGGGGGCGCTGGCGACCGTCGGCTACTACCTGCTGCCCCGCGGCAGTCTCGCCGCGAGCACGCTGTACAGCGGCATCGGGTTGTGCGCGGCACTGATGATCATCGTCGGCGTGCGCCGGCAGCGGCCCCGGCGGCCGGGTCTGTGGTACCTGTTCGCGGCCGGGCAGCTGGGCTCGGTCGCCGGGGACCTGGTGTGGCAGTACTACGTCTTCGTCCTGCACGAGGAGCCGTACCCGTCGATCGCGGACGCCTTCTACCTCGCCGCCTATCTGCCGCTGGTGCTGGGGCTGCTGCAGTTCGTCCGCGGCCGGGGCCGCGGGGACCTTGGCGGCCTCATCGATGCCACCATGATCGCCAGCGGCATCGGGCTGGTCCTGTGGATCTTCGTTCTGCACCCGACGGCCGCCGCCGAGGCCGCCTCGGTGCTGGAGCAGGTCATCAGCATCGCCTATCCCGTCGCCGACGTGTTGCTGTTGGCGATGCTGACCCGGCTGTTCGTCAGCGGGGGCGCCCGCACGACGAGCACGCGGCTGCTCGGCGCCGCCGCCCTGCTGCTGTTCATGGCGGATGTGGCGTTCTCCGTGGTCACCCTGCACTCCGACGGTGACGGCCAGGAACTGTCGGCGGGCTGGCTGATGTCCTACGTCCTGTGGGCGGCCGCGGCCCTGCATCCCAGCATGGCGATGCGGCACCCGACGGCGACGGCCTCCGCCCCGAGGTTCCGGCGAGCCCGGCGATCCCGGCGGGCCACGAGAGCCGCGAGAGCCGGCCGGGGCCCTCTCAGTCTGGCCACCCTGTGTTCGCTTCTCGCTCCGGCCATGCTGTTCATGCCGAACGTCGGCGCGAACACGGTCGACCGGATCGCCATCGCCGCTGTCGCCACCGTGCTGGGCCTGCTCGGTTTCGTGCGCACCTCCGGCCTGATGAGAACGGTGCGGGGCCAGACGGACCGGCTGCAGCACCTGGCCACGCACGACGACCTGACCGGCCTGGCGAATCGGCGTCACTTCGAGAGCATGCTGCGGCAGGCGGCGGAGGACGGCGAACCCGCGGTGGTGCATCTCGGCCTCACCGGTTTCAAGAGTGTCAACGACGAACTCGGGCGGCCCGTCGGGGACCGGGCCCTGCTGATCCTGGCCGCCCGCATCCGCGACGCGGTCCCCTCCTCGACGCTGATCGCCCGGGTGGGCGGTGACGAGTTCGCGCTCCTGCTGCCGGGACCGGCATCGGGCGCCGCCGAGCATCTGGCCCGCCGGCTGGCCGACGCCATGCGCGAGCCGGTGCACGCCGGTGGTCATGAGCTGCTCGTCGGGGCCGGCATCGGGGTCGCCGCCTCCGGCACGGCGGTCGGGCCTGAGGAGTTGCTGCGCCGCGCGGAGGCCGCCATGTATGCGGCCAAGGCCACCGGGGAGCCGTATCAGTCGTGGTCACCGACGATCGACGAGAGCGCCGGCGAGCAGGCCCGGCTCGGCGCCGAGATCCGCACAGCCCTCGACTCCGGCCAGTTCCGGGTGGTCTACCAGCCGATCGTCGCCGTGCCCGAAGGACGGGTGGCCGCGGCCGAGGCGCTGGTGCGCTGGGACCATCCCGAACGCGGCCCGGTCAGCCCCGCCTACTTCATCCCGGTCGCGGAGCGCAACGGGCTGATCGTGGAGCTGGGCGCGTGGGTGCTGCGGACCGCGTGCGAGCAGATGGCCCGTTGGCGCCGCGATCTCGGTGCGCGGGCGCCGGACCGGATCAGTGTGAACGTGTCGGCACGGCAACTGGCGCGCCCGGGGTTCCCGCACACCGTTGCGGAGGCCCTGGCCTCGGCGGGCCTGCCGCCGGAGTGTCTGGCGGTCGAGGTGACCGAGACGGCCGTCTTCGAAGGTGGCCGCGCCGTGGCGGCGCTGCACGAGTTGCGGGCGCTCGGCGTGCGGATCGCTCTCGACGACTTCGGCACCGGCCATTCGTCGTTGCGGCTGCTGCAGACCGTCCCGGTCGACATTCTCAAGGTCGACAAGTCGTTCGTCGACGACATCACCGGCGCCGGCGAGCACCGGGTGATCGCCGAGGCGCTCATCCACGTCAGCGCGGGCCTGGGCCTGACCGCGGTGGCGGAGGGTGTGGAGACCGCGGAACAGGCCGAGGTCCTGTACCGGCTCGGCTACCGCCTGCTGCAGGGTTACCACTTCGGCCGGCCGGTGCCCGCCGACGAGTTCCGCGTCGCTGGGCCGGCCGTGATCCACGCCTGAGTCCCGGCGCCGGAACACCGCGGACCTTCCGCGGGTACGGCGCACCGCCGCACCCCGGCTCGCATCGGCGGATGAGGATGCGCCGCTATGATTCCCGCGTGCCGCCGGAAGAGGAGATCGGGGCGCGCCGGCCACCCGGGGCGCTCGAAGCGGAGGTGCTGCGTGTGCTGGGCGCCGCGGCCGCCCCGCTCAATCCCCGTGAGGTGCGCGACCTGCTGGACTCGTCGTTGTCGTACAGCACGGTGGTGACGATCCTGACCCGCATGCACGCCAAGGGCAGGGCGGCGCGTTACCGGGACGGCCGGTCGTTCCGGTACGCCCCGCTGACCGATGAGGCGTCGGTGGCGGCGGAGCGGATGAACCAGGCTCTCGGCGCCGGGACGGACCGCGCCACCGTGCTGCGCCGGTTCGTGGCCGGGCTGCGTCCCGGTGACGAGCAGCTGCTGCGGCGGCTGCTCAGCGACGACGACTGACCGTCACCGCCGCGCGGCGTGGAGCAGTTCGCCCAGGTCGTAAACGCACTCCACGGTCCAGACCACGGAGAACGCGGCGATCAGCACCGGAACGGCGAGCGGGAGCAGCGAGCGGGTGCCACGCGGGGCCAGCAGCGACGCCACCCGGCGCGGGACGGCTCCGGCGTGGCGCAGCTCGCGGCGGCCGGGAGTGATCCGCAGGCCGCCGGCCCGGTGGGCGCCGTCGGCGACCAGGGCGGCGGCGCCGATCGCCCGGGCGACCGCCCGCCGGTCGTCGAGTTCGGCCGCGGCCCGCTCGTCGGCGGCGCGTTCGACCAGGTAGTCGAGGGGGCGCAGGAGCAGGCGGAACGCCGGGTGGACGGCGGCGGACAGGTGGGCGAGCAGGATCAGGCGGTGGTGGCGGGCCCGCAGGTGGGCTCGCTCGTGGGCGATCAGGGCCGCGTACTGCGTGTCGTCGAGGGCGGCGCGCATGCCGGTGGTGACGACGATGCGGGCGTCCGGGCCGGGGACGGCGAAGGCCTCGGCGCGATCGTCGTCGAGGAGGACGATCCGGTCGCCGGTGGCCGGCAGGCCGGTGTAGCGGCGGGCGTAGGCGGTGTCGCGGCGGTGCCGGCGCCGCACGCGGGCGAGGCCGGCGACGGCGGCGACGGTCATCGCGAGCGACAGCCAGGACACCCATGGCTCCTGGGCGGTGTCGGCACGGACGTACGCGTCCGAGATGCGCAGTGGCGAGGCGATGGCCGGAAGCTCCGCCAAGGCCTTGACCGCGAAGGCCGTGACGGTGACCAGGCAGGCGGCGGCGGCCGCGGCGAGTGCGGTGACCAGGAACGTCGCGGCGGCGTCCGGGCGGAGCCGGTCGGCGAGGTACCGGATCGCGGCCGCCACCAGGAGGGGGCAGATCACCACCTCCCAGATGAAGTGATCGAACACCGCGGGCTCCTTCCCCCTGGAAACCGCAGTGTCGCACACCGGAGGGGCCGCCCTGGACAGTCAGGCAAGCCAACCCTAATCTACAGTCTGTAGAACCTAAGTAAGGCCAGCCTTAGCGAATCAAGCCTCAACGAAAAGAGTGTCATGCTCGCCACCTACCTCATCGGCCTGCGCGAAGGGCTGGAGGCCACCCTGGTGGTCAGCATCCTCGTCGCGTTCCTGGTGAAGGCCGACCGCAAGGATCGGCTCCCGCAGGTCTGGGCCGGCGTCGGTGCGGCCGTCGCGCTCTCGGTCGGGTTCGGTGCGCTGCTCAGTTACACCTCCACCACTCTGCTGCGCGACTACGACCAGCGCGAGCTCTTCGAGGCGATCACCTCCATCCTGGCCGTCGTCTTCGTCACCTGGATGATCTTCTGGATGCGCCGGGCGGCCCGCTCGATCGCCGGCGACCTGCGCGGCAAGCTCGCCGACGCGCTCGCCGTCGGCTCGATCGGGGTCGCCGTGATGGCCTTCCTCTCGGTCGTCCGCGAGGGCCTGGAGACCTCGCTGATCTTCTACTCCGCGGTCCAGGGCGCCGGCGTCGACGGCGGACCGCTCTACGCCCTGCTCGGCGGGATCGTCACCGCCGTCGCGATCGGCTGGCTGATGTACGCGACAGCGGTCCGCATCAACCTCGGCGTCTTCTTCACCGTCACCGGCGTGCTGCTCATCCTGGTCGCCGCCGGCATCCTCAAGTACGGCGTGCACGACCTGCAGGAGTCCGGCGTACTGGACGGACTCAACACCCTCGCCTACGACGTCAGCGGCACGCTCGACCCGTCCACCTGGTACACGGCCCTGCTCACCGGCATGTTCAACGTCACGCCGACGGCCAGTGTCCTCGAGGCCGTCGCCTGGGTCGCGTACGCCGTGCCCGTGCTCGCTCTCTTCCTGCGCCCTTCCGGGCGTACGCCCGCCCCTGTTCCCGCGTCACAGCCATAGGAGTCACCCGTGCGTTCCCCTTACCGACTGATCACCCTCGTCACCGTGGGATCGCTCGCCGCCTGCGGCTCCGGCGGCCCGGACGCCGCGCCGCCCGCCGGCGGACCGATCGCGGTCGCGGCCTCCGACAGCTCCTGTGAGGTCGCCAAGACCTCCGTCGACGCCGGGACCAGCGTCTTCGCCATCACCAACAAGGGACAGAAGGTCACCGAGTTCTACGTGTACGCCCCGGGCGACCGGGTGATGGCCGAGGTCGAGAACATCGCGCCCGGCCTCTCCCGGAACCTGCACGTCGAGCTGCCGGCCGGCACGTACGAGACCGCCTGCAAGCCCGGCATGATCGGTAAGGGCATCCGCGGCCCGCTCACCGTCTCCGGCTCGGCCGCCCCGCTCACCGACGACGCGGCGCTTCTGGCCGCGACCGAGAGCTATTCGCGGTATGTGAAGAGCCAGACCGCCGCGCTGGAGGAGAAGACGGCCGAGTTCGTCGCGACCGTCAAGGCCGGTGACGTGGCGAAGGCCAAGGCGCTGTTCCCGACCACCCGCACGTACTGGGAGCGGATCGAGCCGGTGGCCGAGATCTTCGGCGATCTCGACCCGCGCATCGACGGCCGCGAGGAGGTCACCGAGGAGGGCCTGGTCTTCGGCGGCTTCCACCGCATCGAGAAGGACCTGTGGGTCGACGGCAGCGCGGCGAAGTCCGGGCCGGTCGCCGACCAGTTGCTCGCCGACGTCAAGGAGATCGTGCAGAAGGCGAACGCCGAGAAGCTGTCCCCGCTGCAGCTCGCCAACGGCGCCAAGGCCCTGCTCGACGAGGTCGCCAGCGGCAAGATCACCGGCGAGGAGGACCGCTACTCGCACACCGACCTGTGGGACTTCAACGCCAACATCGACGGTTCCAAGGCCGCCATCGCCGCGCTGCGCCCGGTCCTCGAAGAGCGCGCCCCCGAGCTGGTGAAGACCCTCGACACCGAGTTCGCCAACGTCGACGCCACGCTCGCCAAGCACCGCGCCGGTGACGGCTGGAAGCTGCACAACGAGCTGTCGCAGGCCGACCTGAAGGAGCTCACCGACGCCATCAACGCGCTCGCCGAGCCGATCAGCCAGGTGGCCGCCGTGGTCGCCAAGAAGGCCTGACATGGTCTCGCGGCGGCGCGCCCTCACTCTCGCCGGCGCCGGGATCGCCGGGATCGCCGGCACCGCTGCGGCGGCACGGCACCTCACCACGGACGACGCGCCCGACCCGGTCACCGGCGCGGTCGCGTTCACCGGCGCCCACCAGGCCGGCATCGTCACCGCGGCACAGGACCGGCTGCACTTCGTCGCGTTCGACGTGGTCACCAAGGACCGCGACCGGCTGGTGAAGGTGCTGAAGGAGTGGACGGCCGCCGCCGCCCGGATGACCGCCGGCCAGGACGCCGGCGAGATCGGGGCGGTCGCCGGCATCCCCGAAGCGCCGCCGGACGACACCGGCGAGGCGATCGGCCTGCCGCCGTCCGCGCTGACCATCACCGCCGGTTTCGGCCCGACACTGTTCCGGGCCGCCGACGGCCAGGACCGCTTCGGGCTGGCCGCGCGGATGCCCGAGGCGCTCGCCCCGCTCCCGGCGTTCACCGGGGACACCCTCGACGCCGCGTTGTCCGGTGGCGACATCGCCATCCAGGCCTGCGCCAACGACCCGCAGGTCGCGGTGCACGCCATCCGCAACCTCGCGCGCATCGGCATGGGCGTGGTCAGTGTGCGCTGGTCACAGCTCGGCTTCGGGCGCACGGCGTCGACCTCCACCGGCCAGGCCACCCCGCGCAACCTGTTCGGTTTCAAGGACGGCACCCGCAACCTCAAGGCCGAGGAGCCCGACCTGCTCCGGGAGCACCTGTGGGTGCAGCCCGGCGACGGCCCGGACTGGATGACCGGCGGCTCCTACCTGGTCACCCGCAAGATCCGGATGTTGATCGAGACCTGGGACCGGTCGCCGCTGGCCGAGCAGGAGGCGATCATGGGTCGGCTCAAGGGGTCGGGGGCGCCGCTCGGGCGCACCGGCGAGTTCGACGAACCCGACTTCCAGGCGGTCGGCGCCGACGGCGAACCGGTGATCCCCGACATCGCGCACGTCCGGCTCGCCCATCCGGACACCAACAACGGGGCCCGCATGCTGCGCCGCGGTTACAACTTCGTCGACGGGTCCGACGGCCTCGGCCGCCTCGACGCGGGGCTGTTCTTCATCGCCTACCAGCGTGATCCGCGGAAGGCGTTCATCCCGGTGCAGCGCAGTCTCGCCGGGCGGGACGAGTTGAACGAGTACATCCGGCACGTGTCCAGCGGGCTGTTCGCCTGCCCGCCGGGCGTCACCGGGTCCGGCGACCACTGGGGCAGCGCGCTGTTCGCCTGATCCCCGCGCGTTCCTGGCGGCCTCTCGGGGTCACCCGGCCCTCCGCGTACACCTGGTCCTTCGCTCGAACGGGTGGCGCGGGGGGCGCGCCTTCGCCAAGCGGGCCCGCGCTGTGCGCACAATTCCGGGGTGGCCGTGATGACCCTGCCCCAGCACGCCCCTCCGGCGGCCGTTCGCTACGAGGCGTTCGGCCGCATGATGGACGCCCTGCGCGCGACCGACGCGCTTCCCGGCGCCAGGCAACTGGACTGGTGGCCCGGTCTCGGCAACCGCGAGATGCACATCGAATGGCATGCCGGGCCGTACGGGTTCGAGGTCGCCCGGACGCTTCGCGACGATCTGCTGCGGCCCCCGGAGGAGGCGGCCTGCACGGCGCTGCGAGACGTCTGGGACGGCGTCTTCGTCACCAACCCGCAGAACGGGCACGTGCGCCTCACCGTCATGACCATGCCCATCGTGCTGCGGGCGCTCTGCCCGCTCGGGGCCGTGCGCCTGCCCGGCCCGAGCTGCTGAACCGGCGGAACACAGCCGGACGGCGCGGCGCCCACGACTCTGGGATGTTTCGGGACCCGGCCTGACCGACTTCCCATTTGTGCCCACTCCTTCGCATTAGCCTGCGATCTGGGGAAGTGGGCCGGTTTCGGCCTGCGTATCGACCTTCGAACGCGGGGGAACACAGTCGTGCGTAGCGTATTCGCGCGTGCCGGAGCGGTCGTCGCTGCGCTCGGCGCGATCATGGCGGTCTCGGTCGCGTCGCCGTTCCGGGCGACACCGGCACTCGCCGCGCAGACCGTCTGTCCCACCGCGGTCACCCTCACCAACGGCGACTTCGAGCAGCCGGTGATCCCGGCCGGCACGGTGCAGATCCTGTCGCGGACGCTGATCCCCGGCTGGCAGACCACGGCCCCCGACAAGATGATCGAGCTGTGGCGTGGTTACGGCGGGGTGCCCGCGGCGTCCGGCAGCCAGCATGCCGAACTGAACGCCAACGTGGTGTCGACCCTCTACCAGGATCTGGCCACCACCCCGGGCCAGACTCTGCGGTGGCAGCTCAATCACCGAGGGCGCACCGGCACCGACACCATGGCGGTGATGATCGGGCCGCCGGCCGGATCACTGATCCAGCAGGGCCCGAACATCTCCGACCCGAAGACCGCCTGGGGCACCTACACCGGCACCTACACGGTTCCGGCCGGGCAGACCAGCACCCGGTTCGCGTTCAAGTCGGTGTCTTCGGCCACCGCCGACCCGAGCGTCGGCAACTTCCTGGACGGCATCTCGTTCGGATCGGCAGCCTGCCTGACCACCACCACGTCGGTCGTCAACACCGGCGGAGCCACCACCGCCAACGTCGGCGACACCCTCACCTACACGGTGACCGCCCGCAACGACGGCGGCAGCCCGGCGAGGCTTTCCGCGATCAGCGACGCCCTCCCGGCCGGGACCACCTACGTCCCGGGATCGCTGCGGTCGGTGAGCGGGTCGACGACCACCAAGCCGACCGACGCGGCCGGCGACGACGCCGGAGAGTACGTCGGCGGCAGCCGGGCGGTAAACCTGCGGGTCGGCGCCGGCGCCGGGTCCGCGTCCGGCGGCACCCTCGCGCCCGGCGAGTCGCAGACGCTGTCCTACCAGGTGACCGTCAACTCGTCGACCGCCGGGACCACCCTGAACAACGACGCGGCCACGTCCTACACCGAAACCGTCACCAACAGCCCCGCCACCTCGACCTCGAACACGGCGGCCATCGCGGTCAACCCGGCGGCCGACCTGTCGGTGACCGCCGCGCTGGTCACCCCGGCCGTGGTGGCCGGGCAGGCGGCCGGCTACACCCTGACGGCGAGCAACGCCGGACCGAGCAGCGCCGGGACGGTGCAGTTGATCGGCACGGTCCCGGCCGGGCTGACCGGGGTGACCGCGACGTCGGCCGGAGGCGCCTGCACCGTCGCCGGGACCAAGGCGCAGTGTGACTATCCGAGCATCGCGTCCGGCGCCACCAGAACCATGACGATCAGCGGCAACGTGCCGTCGACGGCGGAACCCGGCACCGCCTACACCCTCGCGGCCTCGGTCACCAGTGCGACCTACGAGACGAAGCAGGCGGACAACTCGGCCTCGGTCAGCACCCCGGTGACCGCCAGCGCCAACCTCAACGTCGCCATGACGTATTCGCCCTCGGTGCCGGTCGGCGGTGGGACCATCACCTACACCGTCACGGTCACCAACCAGGGCCCGTCGCTGGCTCGCGGCATCGTGCTCTCGGACCCGATCCCGATCGGCTCGACCAACGCGTCGGCGACCGTCCCCGGTGGCGTCTGCAACAGCACCACGACCGGCACGATCGAGTGCATCTGGGCCTCCCTGGCACCCGGCGCGACCAAAACCATCACCATCACCATGACGCTGGCGCAGAACAATCCGAACGTGAACAACGCCGTCTCGATCGCCTCGGGCACACCCGACCCCGACGTCGGCAACAACATCGTCACCGTCACCGGCGCGGGCGCCCTCGTGGCGGACGTCGAGATCAGCCTGACACTGGGCGCGTACACCGGGTACGCGGGCACCGACACCTCCTACACACTGACCGTCCGCAACAACGGCCCGTCGATCGCCGACAACATCACGTTCATCCCGGTGCTGCCGCCCGGCGTGAACGTCATCCGGCCGACCACCGGCCCGCTGGCGTCGTACTGCACGCCGTACGCGTGCACCGTTCCGAGCCTGCCCTCCGGGGATTCGGTCCAATTGACCGGCACCATCGAACTCACCCGGGACGCTCAGGCCGGCCCCGGCACGGCGACGGTCACGGCCATCTCCACGACCACCGACCCCAATCCCGCCAACGACAAGCTGACCACCAACGTCATGGTCCTGCTCAGCAGCGACCTGGCGGTGTCGCAGACGCTCAGCAACCCGGACCGGCCGGGCGGCAACCTGGTGCCGGGTGAGCGGGCCCGAAGCGTCGTCACGGTGACCAACCAGGGGATCACCCGCGCCGAGGGTGTCCTCGTGCAGCGGCCCGTCCCCGCCGGGCAGCCGGTGCCCACCGCCAGCACCGCCGCGGGGACCTGCACCTTCCAGGGCACCACCGACCTGAACGGCATCACCCCCGACGGCGGCGTGTTCATCTGCAGCCGCCCGCTGATGTACGCGGCGACGACCTGGACCATCACCTTCGACTCGACGCTGCGAGCCGGATACACCGCCACCTCGTACGCCCGGACCGCGACCGTGTCGGCGACCTCGACGGACCCGGACCCGGCCAACGACAGCGTCACCACCACGTCGCCCGTCGACCACATCGCCGACATCGACCTGGCCCAGACCACCAGCACCACCCGGGTGGTGGCCAGCGACCCGGTGCAGTTCTCGGTGGACGCCCACAACGCCGGACCGTCCGACGCGACCAACGTGGTGGTCCAGGTGCAGCCGCAGACCGGCCTGCTGATCAGCTCCGGTTCCGGCGCCGGCAGCTACGACCCCGGCACCGGCCGCTGGTCCATCCCGGTGCTCGCCTCCGGGGCGACCGTCACCCTCAACCTGTCCGGCAGCGCGGTCAGCGCCGGTGCCCCGAACAACGTGGTCCGCGTGCTCTCCGCCGACGGCACCGACCCGTCGGCGGCGAACAACACCGCCCAGGCCGCCGTGACGATCGATCCCGCGGCGGCATCGCTGAAGATCACCAGCGCCGCGACCGTCGCACCGGCCAGCCGGCAGAACGCGGCGATCGCCGGAGACGCCGTCACCTACCGGTTCACCGTGGTCAACGACGGCAACGTGGCGATGAACGCGATGTCGGTCCGCGACGCGCTGACCGGCACGGCCACCTGCCCGGGCACGTCCCTGGCGGCCGGCGCGCAGATGACCTGCACCAGCCCGGCGCCCTACACGATCACCCAGGCCGACTTCGACGCCCAGCAGCCGGTCTACAACAACGCCTCGGTGACCGCCGTCCCGCCGGGCGGGCTGCTGCCGGCCACCTTCGGGCCGGCCCCGGTCACCGTGTCGCTGGCGACCGGCACCGCGTCGCTGAAGGCGACGGTCACCGCGGCGGTCAACCCGGCCGGGCACACCGGCGCGGCCCAGGTGGGCGACACCATCACCTACACGTACGTGGTCTCCAACGACGGCAACGCGGCGCTGGGCCAGGTGGCGGTCACCGACACTCTGGGCGGGGCCGCGAACTGCCCGAGCGCCACCCTCGCGGTGGGCGCCTCGATGACCTGCGCCAGCGGCGGCCCCTACACGGTGACCCAGAGCGATGTCGACGCCGGCGGGCCGGTCATCGACGCCGCCACCCTGTCCGGCCGGCTCGCCGGCTCCGCGACCACCCGCACGTTCGGGCCCTTCTCCACCAGCGTGGCGGTGACCCCGGCCGTGCCCTCGCTGACCGCCGTGGTGACCGCGAACGTGACACCGCCGGCGCGGCAGGGCGCGGCCGCCCGCAACGACACGATCGGCTACTCGTACGCGGTGACCAACAACGGCAACGTCACGATGTCGTCGATCGGCGTCACCGACACCCGGGTCGGCACGGCCAGTTGCCCGGCCACGCCGCTGGCCGTCAACGCCACGATGACCTGCACCAGCACCGCCTCCTACACGGTGAGCCAGGCCGACCTGGACGCCGGCATCGCGATCACCGACAGCGCCACGGTCTCCGGGCGGGCGCCCGGCTCCGCGGCCACCTCCTACGGGCCGTTCACCACCGGCGTCGCCGTGGCGGTGGCCGCCCCGATGCTGGCCGTCACGGTCAATCCAGCGGTCACCCCGCTCGCCAACCAGAGCGCCGCGAAGGCCGGGAACACCATCGGGTACTCGTTCACCGTCACCAACAACGGCAACGTCACGATGTCGAACATCAGCGTCGCCGACAGCCGGCTCGGCGCCGCCACCTGCCCTGCCGGGCCGCTGGCCGCCGGAGCCACGGTGACCTGCACCAACGCCGCGACCTACACGGTCACGCAGGGCGACGTGGACGCCGGTACGCCGATCACCACCAGCGCCTCGGTGTCCGGGCGCGGGCCCGGCGCCGTGTCCGACACGGTGTTCGGGCCGGTCACCGCCGGCGTGGCGGTCGCCGCACCGGTGGCGTCGCTGTCGATCTCGGTCGCCGCGGCGGTGCTGCCGACCGAACACCAGAGCGCGATCCGGGTCGGCGACACGATCTCCTACACCTATACCGTCGTCAACGACGGCAACGTCACGATGTCCGGCATCAATCTCGGCGACGCCCTGGCCGGCGCGGTGAACTGCCCGTTCGCGTCGCTGGTCGTGGGCGCGTCGATGACGTGCGTCAGCGCCTCGCCGTTCGTGGTCGACCAGGCCCGGATCGACGCCGGCGGGGCGGTCACCGCGAGCGCGTCCGCCACCGCCACCACACCGGCCGGCGCCGGCGTTCCGTTCGGGCCGTTCACCGCGAGCGTCACCATCGCCCCGGCCGTCCCGTCGCTGAACATGGCGGTGACCGCGTTCGTGAACCCGGTGGCCCGGCGGAACCAGGCGCAGACCGGCGACACCATCACCTACCAGTACGACATCACCAACACCGGCAACGTCACGATGAGCTCGATCGCGGTGGCCGACACGGTCGCCGGCGGCGGCAACTGCCCGTTCGCCTCCCTGGCCGTCGGCGCGTCGATGACCTGCCTCAGCAGCAGCTCCTACACGGTCGTCGTGGGCGACCTCGCCGGCGCCTCGATAGTCAACAACGCCACGCTGACCGCCCGGGCGCCGGGCGCCGGGGTGTCGAGCCTCTACGCGACCGGCTCGGACGCCGTGGCGCTGGTCCGGCCCGTCCCCTCGCTGACCGTCGCCGTCACCCCGGCGGTCAGCCCACCGGGCAACCAGTCCGCGGCCGCCGCCGGCAACACGATCACCTACACGTTCGTGGTCACCAACAACGGCACCGTCCCGATGACCGCGATCAGCCTCACCGATCCGAAGACCGGGACCGCCGTCTGCCTGACCTCGACGTTGAACGCGGGCATCTCGACGACCTGCACCGGGGGCTCGCCCTACGTCGTAACCCAGAGCGACGTCGACGACGGTCTGGTCACCACGACGGTCACCGCATACGGCCAGAGCAACACCGAACTGGCTCCCCGGTCGTACGGCTCCTTCACCGCCACCGTGCCGGTCACCCCCGCACGCCCGCTGCTGCAGCTGAGCACGACCGTGGTGGCGGCCGGGACCGACGTCGGCCATGCCGTGACGTTCAACTATGCGGTGCAGAACATCGGCAACATCACGATGGACACGCTGTCGGTCGGCGGCACGATCTCAGGGACGGTGTCCTGCCTGCCCACCTCGCTGGCGCCGTCCCAGACCGCGAACTGCACCGGGGGGACATCGCACCAGATCGACCAGGGTGACATCGACGCCGGCCTGCCGATCACCGACGTCGCCTCGGCCGTCGGGCGACGCGTCAACACCTCCACCGACCTGACCTTCGGGCCGCAGACCGCGAGCGCCCCGGTGGCCGCGCCCCGGCCGTCGCTGACCATCAGCACCGTGGAGACCGTCTCGGACCCGGCCCGGCAGAACGCCGCCGCGGCCGGCGACACGATCTCCTACCAGTACACGATCACCAACGACGGCAACCTGACGATGGACAACCTGGCCGTCACCGACACCCTGTTCGGCCCGGTGGCCTGCTCGAACGCCGCACTGAACGTAGGCGACACGGTGAACTGCACGGGTGTGCCGTCCTACTCGGTGACCCAGGCCGACGTCGACAGCGGCGTGGCGATCGTCTCCGACGCACACGTCCTGGGCCAGCGGGTCAACTCGCCGACACCGTATTCGTACGGTCCGGCGGTCGTCTCCACCGCGCTGGCGCCGGCCACCGCGTCGCTCACCGCCACGGTGTCCGAGCTCATCACGCCGGCCGGGCACCAGAACGCCGCCGAGGTCGACGACAGTGTCCGCTTCCGCACGGTGCTGACCAACACCGGCAACCAGACGATCACCGGCATCGTGATCGAGGAGCCACGGGCGGGCACGGCCACCTGTCCGGCCACCGTCCTCGCGCCGCAGGCGACGATGACCTGCACGAGCGCGTCGCCGTACACCGTCACCTCGGCGGACGTCGACGCGAACGCGCCGGCCGCGACCACGGTCACGGTCTCCGGGCGCCGCCCCGGAGACGCGTCGAGCAGCACCCTGCTCACCCAGGCGGCCGGCTTCCCGGTGGTCTCCTCGGCGCCGGCGCTCACCGTCAGCGCCGCCGCCGTGGTCACCCCGGCGGGCCACCAGGGCCAGCTCGTGCTGGGCGACAGCATCGCCTACCGGTACACCGTCCGAAACACCGGCAACGTGACGATGACCGGCATCGACGTCACCGGCACCCGGGGAGGCGCCGCCACGTGCCCGGCCGTCACCCTCGCGATCAGAGCCACGACCACCTGCGTCTCCAGCGGGACGTACCAGGTGACACAGCCCGACGTGGAGGCCGGACAGCCGATCACCGAGAGCGCGCAGGTCACGGCGCGGGCCGCCGGCACGACGACCGACCTGACGTTCGGGCCGGCCACGGCCACCGAACTCATGGCCGCCGCGGCGGACTCGCTCCACCTGGCTGTCACCGCGATGGTGTCCCCGGCCTCGCGCCGGCTCGCCGCCGCCGCCGGGGACACCATCGACTACCGGTACGTCGTCACCAACGACGGCGATGTGGAAGTGACCGGCATCGCCGTCGACGACGACCTCACCGGGGTGGCGCACTGCCCCGCCGACAGGCTGGCGGTGGGCGCTTCGATGACCTGCGACAGCGTGCGGCCACACACCGTCTCCCAGTCGGAGGTGGATGCCGGCCGGGCGATCGACAACCTGGCCTCGGTCACCGGCCGCCGGCCCGGCGCGCCCACCGACACCACCTACGACCAGGAGTCGGCGACGGTCCAGCTGGCGACCGGCGAGGGCCGGCTGGACATCGCGATCTCCGCCGACGTCGAACCGCCCGTCAAGGCCGGGGAAGTCAGCGTGGCAGCCGCCCCGCACACCGCGCCGGCGGCCGGCGACGGCATCCGGTTCCGCTACATCGTCACCAACAACGGCAACGTGACGATGTTCGGAATCACGGTCGTCGACACCCTGGTCGGCACGGTCACCTGCATGGACGCGAACCTCGCCGTGGGCCACACGACGAACTGCGTCGCCGACGACGTCTACCGGGTGACCCAGCAGGACATCGACACCAGCCGGGTCATCACCACCCTGGCCTCGGCGAGCGGCCTGGAACCGGCGGCGACCGTTCGCTACCAATCCCCTCCGGCGGTGGCCAACACCCCGGTCGAGCCCGCCGCGCCGTCGATCGGCGCCGACCAGACGGTCGCCTGGACGGACACCGACGGTGACGGTGCGCTCGGCACCGGCGACGCCGTCACGTCCACCATCGAAGTGGCCAACGACGGCAACGTGACTCTGAACGCCATCGGCCTCACCGGTCTGCCGGTCGGGGTGACCTGCCCGAAGACGACTCTGGCTCCGGGCGAGCGGATGACCTGTGTCTCCGACCCCTACCACCTGACCGCGGCGGAGGTCGCCGCCGGGCAGACGACCTTCACCGTCCGGGCGAACGCCGTGGCCCCGAGCAACATCGGCGGGGTGCAGGCCGACGCGCCGGCCTCCATCACTCCGCCGTCACCGGGCCCCACCACCTCGCCCAGCGGGACGTCACCGTCCCTCTCGCCGAGCAGCACCATGACGCCGTCGCCGTCGCGCACCGTGACGCCGACCCGGGCGCCGTCGCCCACGGTCACGCCCAGCCGGTCACCGTCGCGCACCCGTACCGTGACGCCGAGCCGCACCACTGCACCGGTCTCGCGAACCCCGTCGCCGTCACGGTCGCAGGACACCTCGCCGGGCCGCACCCCGATCACCGGCGGCGACTACAGCGTGTTGCTGACCGGAGGCCTGATCCTCATCGGCTCGGGTGTGGCGCTGGTGCTGCTGACCGTGCGCCGGGCGCGGCGGTTCCCGTCCTGACCATCACACGCCGCGACGCGGAGACAGCCGGTCACCGCACCGGCGCGAGGAAGTCGAGCAGCGCCTCAGCCACCGGGCCGGGCGCCTGCTCGGCCTGGTGGTGGCCGGAGTCGATGACACGGTGGCGGAGCGGGTGGGTGAGCCAGGGCGCCCAGATCGCGGCCGGGTCACCGTGGATGTCCAGGTCGTCGCCGGCCGACTCCAGCAGCAGTGCCGGGCAGGCGACGCGCCGCCCGGCGGCCCGGTCGGCCTCGTCGTGGGCACGGTCGATCCCCAGACCGGCCCGGTAGTCCTCACACATGCCGTGCACGACTGCCGGGTCACGCAGAGCCGCCCAGACGTCGGCATGGTTGCCGGCGCCCATCGCGGCGGGTTCCGGGGTGCTGTACCAGGCGTCCGGGTCGGCGCAGATCACCCGCTCCGCCGGTTTGTCGGTCTGGCCCAGGAACCACCAGTGCCACCACACGCGGGCGAAGACGGCGTCGGTGCGCTCGAGATGCTCGACCACCGGCAGGCCGTCCATCACCACCAGGTGTGACACCGCCGCGGGATGGTCCATCGCGGCGCGGAACGCGACCAGGGAACCACGATCATGCCCGACGACGGCGAACCGGTCATGGCCTAGACGGGCCATCAGCCGTACGACGTCGCCGGCCATCGCGCGTTTGCTGGACTGGGCGTGGTCCGGGGCGTCCGGCGGAAGCGTCGATCCGCCGTACCCTCGCAGGTCGGGCGTCACCACGAAGTGACGGTGAGCCAGCAGCGGCGCGACCGCATGCCAGGTCGTGTGGGTGCGGGGATGGCCGTGCAGCAGGACGACCGGGGCACCCGCGCCCCCGTGCCGGACTCGGAGAGTCACCTCGCCGACGTCAACGTGATCGAGCTGGAAACCGTCGAACATCGATCGAATGCTACCCAATCGCGCCGCGAAGTCACCGCCGTCGCCATGGCCACCGCGACCGCGGGGCGCGGGCAGGCCGCACCGGGAGGAGGATGGAACACATGGCACGGCGACGCTCCGGTGCCGGGCGACGAGCTCGATCCGGATAATCTCCTTGCGGTACGCCGTGGTGGAAGGGAACGAACGCACTTGGAGAACGGGGACGATCTGCGTCTGCTGCGCGCGTACGAGCCGGTGGCGCGTTTCACCGAAGGTGAGTACTTCTTCCCGGTCTCGGCCGAGCGGTACGTGAGCCGCGCGGGCCTGTGGCGGATCGAACCCGGGACGAGCCCGGTGCAGATCGTGCGCCCGGGCGGGCTGAGCCTGGACACGCTGGCCGCGGCCGGTGGCGCCGAACTCGGCGTCGGGTACTCGCTGTCCGGCATCGACAACGACGACAAGCACGCGCACATCCCGCTGCGGGACCGCCCACACCACCTGGCCCGGTCGAGCCGTCTGGCGTCGGTGGGTCTCACCGCCCGGCTCGTCGACACACTCAACCGGTTCTCGCTGCTGTTCCGCGGCAGCGTCCCGGGCGGCAGCGCGGCCCGCTCGTTCCTCCTGCAGCGCGACCATCTCGACCCGTTGCGGCCGACCTATTACGGGCGGGTGCTGCGCGACGGTTCGTGGACGGTGTGCCAGTACTGGTTCTTCTACAGCTTCAACAACTGGCGGTCCGCGTTCGGCGGGGTCAACGAGCACGAGGCCGACTGGGAGCAGGTGACGGTCTTCCTCGACGCGACCGGCGAGCCCGGCCCGGACGGGCTGCCGCAGCCGGCGTGGGTGGTGTTCTCGGCGCACGACGAGATCGGCGACGACCTGCGGCGGCGCTGGGACGACCCGGACCTGACCCTGGTCGACGGCCGGCATCCGGTGGTCTTCGTGGGCGCGGGCTCGCACTCCGGCGCGTACCTGCCGGGTGACTACCTCATCACGGTGCGGCCGCCGCGCCTGCGTGGCCTGGTGGACGCGCTGCGGTCGTCGGCCCGGCTGCTGGCGCCGTGGTCGGCCGAGGACCGGCGCAACGTCGGTATCCCGTACGTCGACTACGCCCGCGGTGACGGCCGCTCGGTCGGGCCCGGCCAAGCCGAGACCTGGCATCCGGTGGTCATCGGCGACGACACCGGCTGGGTCCGGGACTTCCGCGGGCTGTGGGGCCGCGACACCCGCGACCGTCTCGGCGGCGAGCGCGGTCCGGCCGGGCCCCGGTACGGGCGGGACGGGGCGGTGCGGCACGCCTGGGCGGACCCGGTCGGCTGGGCGGGCCTGGCGAAGGTCGTGCCGGATCCGGCGGCCGAACGCAAGCTTGTCGCCATCCGCGCCCAGCGTGACCTGGACCGGCTGGCGGAACTCGACCGGCAGATCGACGCGTTGCGGCACGAGCTGACGGTCGCGGCGGCGGGCCTGCCGGCCGCCGATCCGGAGGTTCGGGCCCTCGCCGGCCAGGAGCAGCAGTTGCTCGGCCTGCGGATGGAACGCACCCGTCTGGCCGACGAGTTGCATCGGACCACCACCGCCGTGCCGGTCCCCCAGCACCCACACGCCCACCTGCTGCACCGGCGGCTCCCGCTGGAACCGGCGAAAGGCTTCCTGGGCCGGGCCCGGTCGTGGTGGGCGGTGCTCAGCACGCCGCTGATCCTGTGGGCGATCGGGGCGGTGGTGTCGCCGCTGCCGGTCTCGGGGCAGGAGACCGCGCTGGCCCTGTTGCTGGTGCTGCTGCTGGTCGAGGGATTCGTCCGCGGGAAGTTCCTGGCGGTCATGCTGCGGCTGGCGCTCGCCTGTGCCGGGCTCGGCGCCCTGGTCGTGTTCTGGCTCGACGGCCGTTACATCGTCACCTTCGCGTTCTTCGCCGCCGCGTTGCTGGTGCTGCTGGTCAACGTCCGTGAGGCGACGCGCCGCTGACGTCCCGGGGCGCCGTTACGAACCCGCCGGGCAGGGTAAGACAGTCTTCGATGCCGTTACCGCCGGAGGAGACGCCCGTGCATGACGTGGCCAAGGTCAACACCACCCAGCCCGCGGACTGGGCGCCCACCGCCGAGCAGCGCAGGCAGGCCGGCCGCAACGAGGCCTATCCGGCCACTGGGCGCGTTCCGGTCCGTGAGGACCCCCGCGCGCTGAGCCGGCCGGCCTGATCCGTCCGGCACACCCGGGTCGCCCGCTGTCACACACGACCTGTCGCGAACGCGCCCGCACCGCCGCGGTGGCGGTGCGGGCGGACGATCACGATGTCGTACGGCCGGCGCTCAGCTCAGGGTGATCCGCGCCGGAGTGGGCCGCTGGGTGGTGGTGCCGTCGCCGACCTGGCCGTTGCCGTTGTTGCCCCAGCACCACAGGCTGCCGTCGGTGCGGATGGCGCAGGCGTGGTAGCGGACGGCGACGTTCTTCGTCCAGGTGGTCGCGTCGCCGACGCGGGTCGGGGTGTAGCGGTTGGTCGTGGTGCCGTCACCGAGCTGGGCCGCCATGTTGTTGCCCCAGCACCACAGGCTGCCGTCGGTGCGGGTCGCACACGCCGAGTTGTCGTTGCCGGTGACTCTCGCCCAGGTGGTGGCGTCACCGACCCGGACCGGACTGGTCTGGAAGGTGCCGGGGACGCCGAGCTGGCCGTAACCGTTATCTCCCCAGCACCACAGGGTGCCGTCCGCGCGGACGCCGCAGCTGAAGCCGTAGCCGGCGGTGACCCCGGTCCACGTGGTGGCGGTGCCGACCTGATCCGGGGTCGTCCGGTAGCTCAGGATGCCGAGGCCGAGCTGCCCCCTCGTGCTGTCGCCCCAGCACCACAGGGTGCCGTCGGTGCGGGTGGCGCAGGTGTGCGCGTAACCGGTCGTGACGGTCGCCCAGGTGGTCGCCGTGCCGACCCGCACCGGGGTGGTCTCGTAGTAGGCGTCCGGGCCGGTGCCCAGCTGGCCGGACCGGTTGAAGCCCCAGCACCACAGGGTGCCGTCGGTCCGTACGCCGCAGGTGTGGCTGTCGCCCGCGCTGACGGTGACCCAGTCGGTGGCGGTGCCGACGCGCACCGGGGCGGCACGGCTGGTGGTGGTGCCGTCGCCGAGCTGGCCCCGGGTGTTGGCGCCCCAGCACCAGAGGGAGCCGTCGGCGCGCAGCGCGCAGTTGTAGGAGGTGCCGGCGTCGATGCCGGCCCAGGTGGTGGCGGCGCCGACGCGTGCCGGGGTGACGCGGCCCGTCGTGGTGCCGTCGCCGAGCTGCCCGCGGGTGTTGCCACCCCAGCACCACAGTGTCCCGTCGGCCGGGATCGTGCAGGTGTGCGAGTAGCCGGTGGCGACGGTGACGTTCGCCGCGCTGGGTTCCGCGAGCGCCGGGCCGGCGGGGACTCCGAGAACCAGCACGACGGCTCCGGCGGCCACGGCGAGGCCGGTCCTGATCCGTTGCCGCCACCCACCTTGATGTCTGCGCATGTGCGCCACTCCCCACGATGTCGAAAGCTGGACGGCGACCGCCGATTGGGAGCGCTCCCAGCACTTCCCTGAGTTCATACCATCACCGGCGGACATTGACCAGAGTCATTCCACGAACCGTCGGCCGCGACCGTCAGGGAGGGCGAACGCGAAACAGCGAGAGCGTGAGGCGACGCGCCGGGCGGCGGCCGGACCGCCCCTCAGATGCCGGTGCGGTCGGCGCTGCGGGGATCGGTGACCCGGGCGCGGGCGTAGACGCCGCCGTCACGAGCGACGCGCCGCCACGGGCGGGCCTTGTTCAGCGCCAGGTCCAGGTCCGGGTCGGCGCGGTCCAGGTCGGCCCAGATCACGTCAGGGCCGTCCGGGCGGGCCCGCCGCAGGATGTGGCCGTGCGGGCCGATCACCGCCGACGGCGTGGCGTGCGCGCACTGAGCGGGCAGGGCGACGCTCACCCACATGCCGTTCGTGGCGGCGTGCCCGCGCGCGATGACCTCGAACATCGGGTCGTCGGAATAGGTGGAGAACAGGACGCAGTCCACGTCGCGGTCCCTCTCGGCCGTCCACAACTCAGGGAAGTTGATCTCGATGCAGATCAGCAGGCCGAAGACGAAGCCGTCCACCTCGAACGTGCAGGGACGGTCGCCGGGGGTGTAGAGGCCGGTGATCTCACTGTACGAGAGCAGGCGTTTGTCGTACCGGTCGATGATCTCGCCCTGGTCGTTGATCACCCACAGGCTGTTGTGCGGCCGGTGACCGCCGGTGAGCCGGTGGTTGCCGCCCAGCACCACCCAGATGCCGAGTTCGGCGGCGAGGGCGGTGGTCCGGCGCAGTTCGGCGGCAACCGGCGCCCAGTCGATGTGCCAGCCCGCGAAGTGCGGTTTCGCGGCGCCGGCGTACCCGCTGAGGGCGCCTTCGGCGAAGTGGACCAGGCGCGCGCCGCCGGCGGCGGCCTGTCGCATCGCGGCCCGCACCGCCGCGCCGTTACGCACCGGGTCGGTGGTGACGGTGGTCTGCGCGGTGGCGATGCGGATCAGATCGGCCGGCCGTCCCGACCGATCGCCACCGTCGGAACACTCGACGGCGCGGCCATCGGGCAGCCGCACACTCGCCTCGTCCCCGGAGATCACGGCCCCACGCTAGCCCACTGTTTCGCCGGCCCGGCACCGGGTAACCTCCGTCGATATGGCGTCCTATGTGCTGAACAAGGCGGCGGTCACGCGCGCCCGGCGCCTCATCGACGCCCGGCAGTACGTCCTCGACAGTGACTGGGGCGCCGTGCAGCCGGACGCCGCGGCGGGCAACGCCTATCTGCGGACGCACTCCTGGCAGGAGTACGCCGACTGGCATCTCGGCCTGACCGAGGGCGCCAACGAGGAGACCAAGGCCCGCCACGCGTTCGTCTACGGCGACTTCAGGCGGATCCACCGCAGTGGCCTGATCGCGTGTCTGTACCGGGCCGCCGAGTGGCGGCATCGCGACGTCATGCGGGCGGCGTACGACCTGCTGGAACATCTGGACGACGTCTCGGCGAAGGCCGGCTGAGGTCACCGGTCCCGGACCGGTTTGCCGGTCGCGGTGCGGCGCAGCGCCGCCACGACGGTGATCTCGCGGGGCCGCTCGGCCCGGGACAACCGCGTCTCCAGCCATTCCCGCAACTGATCGGCGGTGAGCGTCCGGCCGGGGTGGAGTTCCACAGTGGCCCGCAGCCGCCGCCCGAACTCCTCGTCCGCGACCGGCTCCACCAGCGCGTCGGCCACATCGGGATGGCTGGTGAGGATCGCGGCCACCGGGCCGGGATAGACGTTCTCCCCACCCGACACGATCATGTCGTCGAGCCGCCCGTCGACGAACAGCCGGCCGGCCGGATCGACGTGGCCGAGGTCCCCGGTCGCGGACCACCGCCCGTCCGGATGCCAGCCGCGGACCTGGATCTCGCCGATCCCGCCCGGAGGCAGCGGCGTGCCGTCGGCGCCGCCGACCCGGATCCGCACCCCGCGGGGAGCGCGGCCGACCGTGCCGGGGGCCGCCCGCAGGTCCGCCGGGGTGGCCATCGCCGCCCAGCCGGCCTCCGTGGTGGCGTACATGTTGAACGTCCGGTCGCCGAAGCGGTCGCGCAGCCGCTCGCACAGATCGGCGGTCAGCGGGGCGGCACCGCTGACCACGCCGCGCAGCGAGTCCACGGCCGGCCATCGCGAGGCCGGCACGTCGCAGATCCGGCGTAGCTGGATCGGCAGCGCGAACAGCAGGCCGGCCCGGTTCTCGGCGACCGCGTTCAGGATCCGTTCCGGGTCACCTCCGGGCACCAGGACCACCGGGGCGCCCAGGATGAGACCGGCGGAGAGATAGGTCAGGCCGTACCCGTGGTCCGGTGGGGTCGCCACGACGATGGGTTCGCCAGGGCGCACCGGGGTCAGCCGCAAATGGGTGGTCACCGGGCCGAGCAGCATGCGCGGGGTCAGCGGGCGGGACACGCTGCGCGGCACCCCGGTGGTGCCGGACGTCAGCACGAACGTGCGCCCGGGTCTCTTCGCCGCGGACGGCGGTGTGCCGGTGACCTCGGTGAGCAGTTCCGGCCAGGTCGTCGACGGCCACTCGGTGGCGGGCGCCCCCGGCTCGTGCACCAGCGCGCCGGCCCGTTCCCGGCGCAGCACCTCGGTCATCCGGTCACGGGGCATGTCGGGTGGCAGCAGGACCACGTCGACGCCCAGCCGGGCCAGCCCGATCGCCGCCGCCACGAAGCCCCGATGGCCGGCACAGGCCAGCCCGGCCCGGTCGCCGGCCCGCAGGCCGAGGAGGGTGGCCGCGTTCGCCGCGCAGGCGCCGGCCATGGCGTCCAGTTCCGGATAGGTGACCGGCCCGTCCGCGTCGACCAGCGCGAGCCCGCCGGCCGGCCCGCCGGCGAGGGCCGTGGCGAGGCTGCGCCCGTGCCGGCGGCTCGCGCGCAGCAGCCGCAGCAGCCGGCCGGGCCGCATCAGGCCGACCGCCGCCAGGACCCGCAGCGGCTCGGCGGCGTCGAGCAGCCACAGTCCCGCGGCCAGCGTCCGCTCGACGGTGCGGGGCATCGCCGCCGACACGACCGCGCCGATCCGGGCCCACCACGGCCACCACGACCGGCGATGGGCGAGTGCGCGGCACACGACCTCGGCCGCCTCGGCCGCCGTCATCATCGGGGCCCGCCGGTAGTGCGGCGTCGGCGCGCTCATCCGGGTGCGGACCAGGTTGAGGTACACGGTGCTGGTCGTGACGCGGTCGCGCCGCAACTCCACGGCGGCGCTGCGCAGCCACGTGTCGAACGCGGCCTTGGAGGAGTGGTAGGCCGACCAGTTCGGCGTGTGCAGACAGAGTCCGGCCGTGGAGACGTTGACGATGTGCCCGCCGCCGGCCGCCCGCATCGCCGGCAGCAGCACCAGCAACAACTGGACCGGCCCCAGGTGGTTGAGGCTCATCGTGCGCTGGACGTCGTGGAACCGGTCGGCGGTGTCGGCGACCGGGCGCCGGATGGACCGGCCGGCGTTGCTCACCACGACGTCGATCCGGCGATGGCGCGCCATCAGGTCCGCGGCCAGCGCGGCCGCCGCTTCCGGCGAGGACAGATCGGCGGGGTGTACGAAGGCACGCCCGCCCGTCACCTCGATCTCGTCGCGTACCCGTTCCAGCCGCTCGACGGTGCGCGCCACCAGCAGCACGGTGGCGCCGGCCGCGGCGAGGCGGCGGGCCGTGGCCGCGCCGATTCCCTCGGAGGCGCCGGTGACCAGCACGGTCTTGCCGGCGACGGCCGCTCGCAGTCGTCGTTCCCGCGGGCCGCGCCCGGTGATCCCCGCAGCGATCCGCGCCCACCGTCTGATGTGTTTCACCGCGCCAGTGTGTAGCACCGGTGTGCTCGGTGGTGATCCCCGCGGAGACAGCGGGCCGCGCGGGCTCAGAGGGTGCCGGCGAGCCGTTCGGCGAGGGCGCGCGGCGCGGGGATCAGTTCGCCCGAGCCACGACGGATGAGCGTGGTGGGGATCCAGTGATCGGCCGGCGGGCTGGTGTCGCCGTCGATGCGGCGGAACAGCGCCTGGGCGGCGGTGCGGCCCATCAGCGCCGGGTCCTGGGCGATCACGGTCACCGCCGGTTCGAGCAGGTCCGCCAGAGGGAAGTCGTCGAAGCCGACCAGGGCCACGGTGTGCTGTAGGCCCAGGCGGCGCAGCGCCCGGACGGCGCCGACGGTGATCAGGTTCTGGCTGGCGAAGATCGCGGTCGGCGGGTCGGGGCGATGGAGCAGTTCGATCACCCTGGCCTCGGCCTCGGCGGCGGTGTGCAGTTCCGGGATGATCAGCCGGCATTCGGCTTCGATGCCGGCCTCACGCAGCGCGGCGAGGTAACCGTCCTGCCGGTGCCGGGCGGTGAAGATGCGGGAGTAGTCGCTGAGGCACGCGATCCTGCGGTGCCCGTGGGTGATGAGGTGCCGGGTGGCCTCGGCGGCTCCGAGGACGTTGGTGGCGAGGACGGTGTCCGCCGGGAGGCCGTGGCCGGGCCGGTCGACGAAGACGACCGGGGTGTCGGCCCTGACCTCGGTGGCCAGGTAGGTCTGGTCCATGCCGACCGGGACGATGATCAGCCCGTCCGCCCGGCGCATGGTGAAGGCCTTGGCCAGTTCCCGCTCACGGCTCGGGTCCTCGTCGAGGCTGCCGGTGAGCACGTGGACGCCCCGGGCGCGCGATTCGTCCTCCACCGCCCGGTGCAGGGCCGAGGAGAACGGGTTGCCGACGTCCTTGAGCAGCAGGGCGATCGTCTCGGTCCGGCGGTCGCTGCGGCGCAGTGTGCTGGCGCCCAGGTCGGGACGATAGTTGAGGGCTTCGATCGCGCTCCGCACCTGCGCGATGAGCACGGGAGACACGTTCGGTTCGTTGTTGACGACCCGGGAGACGGTCTTGAGGCTGACGCGGGCGACCCGGGCGACGTCGTTCATCGTCGGCCGGCCGCCTCGACGGCCACCGGACGCGGGTTGCGCTGGCACGCTACTCCTCGCTGCCCGTAATCACTATGAACTCAACCCTAGAGAGCGAGTCACGGTGAGACAACGATGGAGTCTCGAAATACCGACTCTTTCGACGCGACAAATCGCCCTCGAGCGGACAAATAATACAGCCCAATACAGGCAATAAAGTTGCCTAATGCCCGGGATTGACATGGTGTTTAACGTGGCGTTCACTCCCCTGACAACGTTGTCCTGAGACGACGTCTCACGTTAGCTGAACCCCTTATCAGGAGCCGCCACCGATGCCGGAGGAGCACAACTCCGAGACGCTGCGCCCGCTGCTCGCGCTCGCCGCCGCGTCCGTACTCGCCATCGTGAGTTACGCGACCGCGGCGACGATGATGCTGGAGTCGCCGGTGACACCGGCGACCGGATCACGGCAGCTGCCGCAGGCCGGGGCGCTGCCCGGGACCCCGCCGCCGGCCTCCCCGCCGGTCTCGGTCCAGCCCGCTCCCAGCACCGACCCCGTCGCCGCCCAGAGCCTGCGGCCCCAGCGCCCCCGGGTGATCACCACCGGCGCGAAAGCCTCGGCCACCAAGAGCCCTTCGGCCAGTCCCAGCCCCACGCCCGTCACCCTCGTCGTCGGCAGCACCGTCGCGCTGGCTGTGCCGGCCCTGCCCGACCACCTGCTGCGGCACTACAACTTCGTCGCTCGCGTCGACCTCATCACGGCGGCGAGCAAGCCCCTCGATCGACTGGACGCGCAGTTCCAGGTACGCGCCGGCCGGGCCGACTCCTCGTGCGTGTCACTGGAGTCCGTCAACTACCCCGGGCACTTCCTGCGTCATCGCGACTCCCTCCTGCGGCTGGACCGGGCCGGGGCGCCCGGCTCGTTCGATCAGGACGCCACGTTCTGCACGGTGGCCACCGCGGGCGGATTCGCGCTGCGGTCGAGCACCTTTCCGGCGTACCACCTGGTGCTGAACGGCGGCTGGGTTCGGTTCGAGCAGCGGACCGCGGAGCAGGCGACCGTGTTCCGGGCCGTGCCGCCGCTGTGACCACCGCGACGTACCTGAAGGATTGGGAAAGCGAAGTGCCCCTCACCCCGTCGGACATCCACGAGATGTCGTTCCCGCGGCCGCCGGCGAGCAAGCAGGGATATGACGAGAACCAGGTCGACATGTTCCTGGACGAGGTCGGGCGGGAGTTCTCCCGCCTCACGGCGGCGAACCAGGCCCTGCGGCACGAGCTGCTCGCGGCCGAACTGGAACGCCTGAAGGCGGAGCAGGCCGCGGCGGAACGCCACGCCCGCTCGGTGCAGGCCGAACTGGAACGCGCCCGCACCGAGGCGCGGGCCGAGCCGGATCCCCGCGACACCGGCGCCGGGGTGCTCGCGATGGCGCAGCGCACCGCGGACCGGCACCTGAGCGACGCGCGCCGCGAGGCGGACAAGCTGATGACCGAGGCGAGCATCAAGGCCGACCAGTTGACCAGCGAAGCCGAGATCAAGGCCGCCACGATCGACAGCGACGCCCGGCACTGGCACACCCAGGCGATGAGCAACCTCGCCGACGAACGCGCCACCGCGCTGAACGACATCGATCGCCTGAGCATGCTCGTGCAGTCGCACCACGAGGCGGTGGCCGGTGAGGTGCGGCTGCGCTTGCGTGACCTGGCGAACCCGGCCGGCGCCGGCGGCCGCTAGGCGTCGTCCGCGTCACGGTGTGGGGTGGTGTGGCTCGACGCGGGGAACGTCGGCCCGGCGCGCCGACGGCCACGCCACACCGATCACCGCCAGCACCGACAGGAGCGTGAGGACCGGGTGGATCAACAGGAGATCGACCCGGATGTTGTACCCCTTGCCCTGCAGGCTGGCCTCCCACAAGGCATACAGCGCCCACAGCGGGGCCACGGCAGCGCAAGGCCACCACCGCGGCCTGATCGATGTTTCGAGCGTTCGCCCCAGCAGGATCAGGGCCGCCACCGCCGTGAAGCCCCCGGCCAGCCCGAAGATCAGGTCCGGGCGTTCGGCAAGCGAGGGATGCAACAACAGGTAACCAAGCCAGCTTCGCACTCGTGCCACCCCTTCACCCGGACGCAGCCGACACGATGCGGCTCCGAGAGGAAGGTACGGCACCTCATCAACGTCTTCCCGCGGCGTGGACGGTCTCGCCGCATCCGGCGCTGCCGTCCCCCGCGCTCATGACCCTGGGATGGACAGTTCTCGCAGCGGATCGCCGCCATCGATGAACAGGCGGGCATCCGCCGTGGTGGCACTGGCGAGACGCCGGAGGATCCGCCGGCCGACTTCGGGATGCCGGCCGTCAAGGCCGCCGACCCGGATGGCGAACACGAGGTCGTACGGCTCCTCCTCGGCCTCCAGGACGAAGTCCTCCCCCGCCACCTGGCGAACGCTCATGCGGCCGGCCGTGATGGCCTCCGCCGCGGCGGCCCAGGCCCGGGCGACGGCGGCGGCAGACCGGTCGATGGCCAGGATGTGACCGGTGTCGAGACGGCTTGCCACCGTCCGGGCGGCCGCCCCCGGCCCGCATCCGATCTCGAGGACTCGAGAGTGCGGCCGAAGGGGAAGAGCGTTCACGATCCGGAGAAGGCGGGGCGACAGTGATGCCGGCACGAGTCGCACGATAGCGGACCTCCGCAGCCACCATCCGTCGACGACACCGCCGGAGGGTGAGCGTCAGCCGGACTTCGTGTGGAGGACGTCGCGGGCCTGCTCCGCGGCGCGGGTGATGCCCTCGCTGACGTAGTCGAGGAAGCGTGCGATGTTCTCCAGGCGGGCCGCGGCCGGAGTGCCGGGGCCGAGGATGCCGACGCCCTGCCGTGCGGTCTCGATGATCAGGGCGTTGGCCTGGACACTGGCGATCATCGCTTGGTACCAGACGTCGTCGTCGACGACGTAGCGGTCGCGGCGGCGTTCGTCGCGTTCCCGGCGGACCAGGTTCTGGCCTTCCAGGAACGTGATCGCCTTGGAGATGGACGCCGGGCTGACCTGGAGGCGCTCGACGAGCTCGGACGCGGTGAGGCTGCCCGCGTCGGTGGTGTAGAGGCAGACCAGCACCCGGGCCATCATCCTGGGGGTGCCCGCCTGCATGAGGGTGGTGGTGAACACCTCCTCGTACGCGCGGAGGGCGGCGGCGTCGCGCCCGTGGGCCGGCGGGGCCGCTCCCGGCTCGCGGGACGCGGCGGGGCGGCGCCGGTGGGCGCGTCGCTCGGTGGCGTGCTGGGCCAGGTCGGCGCGGTAGCCGGTGGGGCCGCCGTTGCGCATCACCTCACGGGTGACCGTCGAGGTCGGGCGATCGATGCGCCTGGCGATCTCCGCGTAGGGCAGGCCACCGGCCAGCCCCAGCGCGATCCGCTGGCGCTCCTGCTGAGTGAGCCTGCCTCCCGGCATCGCGTTCCCTTCGTGTGCCCCGGTGACCCCCACCATAGCGTTCACTGCCATTCATTGCAACGCAGCAACCGGACAGCGTTGCATTGACTTCAGAACCATTGCAATGATTCCAAAGCTTTGAGCTGCGCAAACGTTCGACTACAGCAACGTATCTGTTGCCTGCCTATTGAACGCAACGTAGCGTTTCCAACGTAAGAAACAGCGACCCACCAGGGAGAGCACGATGCCGAAGTTCGACACCCCCGCCCCGATCGCCGCCGTCCTCGACATCCCCGCCGGACGGGTCCGCTTCATCGCCGCCGACCGGGCCGACACCGTGGTCGAGATCCTCCCCGCCGACGCCTCCAAGGCCCGCGACGCCGATGTCGCGGAACGGACCAGCGTCGCGTACGCCGACGGCGTCCTGCGGATCAAGGCCTCCGCGAAGAACCAGTTCCTCGGCGCGAGCGGATCCGTCGAGGTCACCGTCCAGCTGCCCACAGGCTCCCGGGTCGAGGCCAAGGCGGCCGGCGCCGAGTTCCGGGCCGTCGGACGGCTCGGCGACGTCGCCTTCGCCGGCTCGCAGGGCACGGTCAAGATCGACGAGGCCGCGAGCCTCCTCGTCACCGTCGACGCCGGCGACATCACGGTCGGCCGCCTCACCGGCCCGGCGGAGATCAAGACGATGAAGGGCGACATCACGATCGACGAGGCCGTACGCGGAAAGCTCGTCCTGCGCACCGAGGCCGGCGACGTGTCGGTCGGCGCCGCCGCCGGCGTGTCGGCCTCCCTGGACGCCGGCACCTCCTCCGGCCGGATCCAGAACGCGCTCCGCAACTCCGAGGGCGCCGGCGCGCAGCTCGCCATCCACGCCACCACCGCCTACGGCGACATCATCGCCCGCAGCCTCTGATCCATCCCGGCCGCGCTCTCCGCCAGGTCCCGCCGGCGGAGGACGCGGCCGGGGTGGAGGCCCGGAGGCGGGCCGCTCCGGCCGGTCAGCGGGTGACGCGACGGGCGATCCGGCGGGCCGCGGCGTATCCGAGCCAGGCGCCCACGACCCAGGGGGCGGCCACGATCACCGGGTCGAGCGGGTGGTGCGCCACGTCCGCGCGGTTACGGCCCAGGCGGGAGCGGAGCCCGTGATGCGACAGCTCGCTGAGCACGCCGGTCTCCGTGACCGGGTTGTCCGGGCGCGCCGTCGCCAGGGAGCGCAGCACGCTCTCCACCGCGTCCACCCGGTCCGCGGCCAGCAGGAGCAGCCAGTGCGCGGCCCGCCCCTCGCTGTACTTGGCGTACGAGTACCGGCGGATCACACCGGACAGTCCGCGCGGCGGGCATGACGTACCGAAGACCGGGGTGAGGAACTCGTGTTCGATGGACCGCTCCCGGGGCACGCGCTCCGGCTGGCGTTCGGGGAACTCCCAGTGCGCGCCGCCGAACGTGGGGTCGAAGACCTCCCGGGGCACCGACGGCCGGTCCAACGGGTCGAGGTCGACGCCCCAGCCGGGGATCCGGGCCCGCAGTTCCTCGCTGGACTCGGGCAGCTTCGGCTTGTCCGGGGTGTAGGCCATGATAGTTCTCCCCTACGCGGCGTTCGGGATGATGAGCGGCTTGACGCACTCGTCGAGCTTCGCCGAGAAGATGTGATAGCCCTCGGCGATGTGTTCCAGCGGGATCCGGTGGGTGACGAGCTCGCTGGGCTTGAGATAGCCGTTGCGGACGTGCTCGAACAGCCGCGGCCACTGCCGTTTCACCGGGCACTGGTTCATCCGTAGGGTGAGCCCCTTGTTCACGGCGTCGCCGAACTTCACCGCGCTGAACATCGGGCCGTAGGCGCCCATCACCGAGACGGTGCCGCCCTTGCGTACCGAGTCGATGGCCCAGTTCAGAGCGATCGGCGAGCCGCCCTGCAGCTTCAGTTTCGCGGAGGTGACGTGCTGCAGGAGGTTGCCGTCGGCCTCCGCGCCGACCGCGTCGATCGCCACGTCGGCGCCGAGATGGTCGGTGGCCTTCTTCATCTGGACGACGATGTCGTCGTACTCGGTGAAGTTGTACGTCTCGGCGTGCGCGAAGGTCCGCGCCTTCGCCAGCCGGTAGTCGAGGTGGTCGATGACGATCACCCGCCCGGCGCCCATCAGCCAGGCCGACTTGGCCGCGGACAGACCGACCGGCCCGGCCCCGAAGACCACCACCACGTCGCCCTCGGCGATGTCGCCGAGCTGAGCCCCGAAGTAGCCGGTGGCGACGGCGTCGGTGAGCAGCACCGCGTCGTCGTCGTCCATCCAGTCCGGGATCAGGCTCGGCCCGACGTCGGCGAACGGCACACGCACATACTCGGCCTGGCCGCCGTCGTAGCCGCCGGCCGTGTGCGAGTAGCCGTAGATGCCGCCGACGGCGGTGGCGTTCGGGTTCACGTTGTGGCAGTTGGCGTACATGCCGCGGGCGCAGAAGAAGCACGTGCCGCAGAAGATGTTGAACGGGACCATCACCCGGTCGCCCGGGTTCAGCCGCCGCACCGACGGCCCGACGTCGTCGACCACGCCGACGAACTCGTGACCGAACGTCGTGCCGACCCGGGTGTCCGGCATCATCCCGTGATAGAGGTGCAGGTCGGACCCGCAGATGGCGGCCCGGGTCACCCGGACGATCGCGTCGTTGGGGTGCTCGATCGCCGGACGGTCCTTCTCCTCCACGCGCACGCGGTACGGACCCCGGTAAACCATCGCCTGCATGAGCGTCCTCCCACGTGGACGGGGGCACGTGCCCGCCGGTGGACTGGCTACCCGGTGGAGTCCGCGGCAAACGGCCCGGTTTCAGGCAGCCGTCGCCAGCCGTGCGCGGGCCCGGCCGTCCGCCTTCGCGCGGTACAGCGCCGCGTCGGCGCGCGCCACCAGGTCGTCGGGCGTCTCGGCGCCGTCCAGCGAGGCGATCCCGGCGGAGAAGCTCTGCCCGGACGGCACCACCTCGCCCAGGCGTTCGACCAGCCGGAGCGCGTCGTCGCCGCCGGCGCCCGGCAGGATCAGCCCGAACTCCTCGCCGCCGTAGCGGTAGAGGACGTCGTCGCGGCGCAACACGTCCAGCCAGGCCGCCGCGGCGCCCTTGAGCAGATGGTCGCCGGCCTGGTGCCCGTACGTGTCGTTGAATCGCTTGAAGTGGTCGAGGTCGAGCAGCGCGACCGTCAGCGGCTGTCCCGTGCGATGCGCGGCGGTGACCGCGGACAGCAGCCGGACGTCCCAGGCGCGGCGGTTGCCGACGCCGGTCAGCCCATCGCGAGCCGCCAGGTCCGCCAGCTCCCGCGCCTGCCGCTCCACCTGCCGGGTCAGGCCGGCCATCCGTGCCACCACCAGCAGGAACAGAACCACACAGGCCACCCCCACGGGTACGGCCTGCACCTGCCGGCCGGTGAGCGCCTGGCCGAGCAGCAACACCGGGGCGAGCAGCGAGAGCCCGGCGAGAACCGTGAGCCGGCGCGTCGTCAGCCGGGAGGCCGGCGCTCCGGCGGCGGTGGTCAGCCCCGGCATCGACGGGTGCAGGGCCGCCGCGCCGAACGCCGTATAGCTCAGGCAGTACAGCGCGCCACCCCAGTAGGTCTCCAGCGCGCCCCGCTCGGCCAGCACCGCGTTCACCACGTCACCGGCCAGCCAGCCGCAGACGGCCGCCAGCAGCAGGCAGAGCGACACGTTGCGGGTGCCGCCGCCGGCCAGCAGCCGGGCCAGCAGGGTCAGCAACGCCACGTCGCCGAGCGGGAACGCGAGCCGCAGCAGCAGGATCCCCACCGGCTGGCCGGGCTCGGACAGCACCGGCGCCACCGCCACCAGCCACAGCGGCAGTCCCAGCGCGCAGGCGACGATCGCCGAGTCGATGGCCACACCGCGGTCCCGGCCCTCCGAGCGGCTCCGGACGATCGCGGTCAGGGCGGCCGCCAGCAGCGGATAGGACAGCAGGTAGATCATGCTCTCCGCGCCGAGCAGGCCGGTGGAGTCCGGGAAGAGCCAGGTGCGCAGGCCCATGACGAGGTCGCCGGTGGTGCTGGCCTGCACGGCGGCCAAGATCAGCCACCACGCCGCGGCGGGCCGGGGACGCTGCCGGCGGACACCGGTCAGGATCGCCGCCCAGGCGCAGACGCCGGCCGTCCCGTACACCACGGCCCGCGTCACCTCGCCGCCGAGAATGTAGAGCAGGGCCAGGAACGTACCGGCAGCCAGATATGCGCGGAACTGCCAGGGGCTCACGAGCCCCTGATCGGCCACCACCACGACCGGCTGAGCCGCAGCACCCGACGTCTCAACGGTGCCGATTGAGCAGGGCTCGGGCGACGGCCGCGACGGCCGGCAGCCGGTCGACGGTGACCAGTCGCGGAGTGTCGAACGACCGGACACCCATCGCGTAACCGTGACCGGGAACGATCGCCACCGCCGCGAACTCGCCCGGCACCGGGCGGTCGACGACGATCACCGACCGGGCACGGCCGGCCAGCTCGGCCAGCGGCAGGGCGACGCCCGGCACGCCGGCGTCGGCGCCGGACATCACCACCACCGCCGAGTCGTGGGCGGCGACGATGTCACGCAGCCGGGTCAACGCGGCCGCGACGTCGCCGGTGGTCGCCACCGACGGCGTCGCCAACGACGCCGCGCAGTCGTACGCCGTCTCGGCCGTCTCGTGGAAACCCGGCCGGGACGGGCGCAGCAGACCGACGGCGGCCGTGTCGTACCGGTGCGGCTGGTCGACGCCGCCGGGCCGCCCGAACAGCCAGCCCTGTCCCCACCTGGCGCCGAGCAGCCGGGCGGTGACCAGGTCGGCCTCGGTCTCGATGCCCTCGGCGACCACCAGCGCGCCGGTGCGCTCGGCTTCCGCGCGCACCACCGCGCACACCGCGCGGGTGTGGTCGCTGTCCGGCTCGCGCAGCAGGCTCATGTCGAGCTTGATCACTTCGGGTTCGATCAGCGGCAGGAACGCCAGCGACATCGGGTCGACGCCGACGTCGTCGAGGGCGAGGCCGTTGCCCCAGCCCTGGGTCATTCCGGCGATGCGCAGCATGCTGCCGGGCACCGCGGGCAGCGCCCGCTCGGTGAACTCCACCACCTGCCGGAACGGCAGCCCGCCGACGACGAGTTCGATGATGCGCGGTGACAGCGGCTGGTCCAGCACCGCCGGTTCGGCGTTGGTGAACAGCAGCGGCGGTGGCTGGGCCGCCGCGATCGCGCATTCGAGAGACCGTTCCGAGCAGAGCAGGTCCAGTTCGCCCAGGCAGCCGGCCTCCCCCGCGGCCGCGAACAGCCGGTCGGGGAACTCCAGGCTCGTGCCGGCCGGGCCGCGGGCGAGCGCCTCGAGACCGATCACCATCCGGCTGGACAGGTCCACGATCGGCTGGAACAACGGCTGCACCAGCCTCCCGGCCAGCACCTCGTCGATGGTGACGCCGCTGACGGGCGCCACTGGAGGGGCGTGGGCGGCTCGCGTCATGAATGCTCCTGCGCCGACGGGACTGGACCCCCTCACCATCGGCGCGTTCGGCACCCGATCAAGTGATTCGGTCGTTGACGAAAGGCCCCGGCCGGTGGTCGATGAACGCCGGCGTGTCGCCGAGCCCGAGCCCCACCGCGTCGGCCTGCAGGCGCCGGGTGGTGGCGGCCGGACCCCAGTACCCCGTGCGCACCCGGTGCTCGACGGCGCGGACGGCGGCGATGATCTCGCTCGGGGTGAAGGCGCAGTGGCCGCGCCGGTTCACGTAGGCCTGCCGGAGCAGCCGCTGGTCGCCGGCGGCGCGCACCCGGCGGGCGTACTGCTCCTGGTACTCGACCGGGGCGAGCTGGTCGTACAGGGTGTGCATGGTCAGGTGCGGCACGTCCAGGTGGCCGGAGAGCGTGGAGGTGCGGGCCAGGTGGCGGACCGCTGGCTTGTCCGGGGTGATGTCGGCGTGCCGGGTGAGGTCGGCCAGGTCGGCGCGCAGGTTCAGCCCGGCGGCCCGGTAGAGGCTGCCGACGGTGTCGCGGTGCGCCGACCGCTCCAGCAGGGCCGCGTAGTCGACGCCGGCGTTCCAGGACGC
The DNA here is from genome assembly GCF_030009775.1 of Actinoplanes sandaracinus. GTDB lineage: Bacteria > Actinomycetota > Actinomycetes > Mycobacteriales > Micromonosporaceae > Actinoplanes > Actinoplanes sandaracinus. The sequence goes on from NZ_JASCTH010000007.1 coordinate 264,303, forward strand.
GTTGCCACCGGCGGACCGTTCGATGAAGTGCCGGGCGGGCATGATGAACGGCAGGGTGCCGACCAGCCATTCGTGCTGAGCCGCGGCGATGCCTTCGGCATCACGCGGCGGCGACGCCTGCGAGTCCGACCAGGTGGGCATGTTCAGCAGGGCGGTGGCCAGGGCCACCCGGGCACGACCTTCCGCGGTGGTACGCGCAGCGCTCGCGCTCGCCGCCAGTTCGGCCGCCGCCGCGGCGCCCTCGGCGGGACTCGCGTAGCCGACGAGCTTGACCGGACGATCCGGGCGCAGCAGCCGGTTCAGGGCGTACGTACCGTCGAGCTGGTAGTTGTTGAGGTTGATGCCGCCGCCCATCAGCCCGCAGATCGACACCGCGCCGTCGAGGCGCCGGCCGCCGAGCTGCGCTTCCTGACCGCTGACGAGGCCGCCCATGGAGCTGCCGAGGGCCAGGGTGACGCGCGGCTCGCCGATGATCGCGGTGACGGCGGCGAGGGTTTCGAACTGGTCGCGGGTGGCGCTGTTCAGCGCCCAGAGTGAGCCGTTCGGGTCGTAGGAGGAGCCGGCCAGGGCGTACCCACGGTCGAGCATCGCCCGCTGCACCTCGGGATCGGGCGCATCGATGGCTTCGAGCGCGCCGAAGCCGTGGCTGTACAGAACGAGGGTGCCGTTCCAGCGGGCCGGCACGTCGGCGACCCAGGTGCCGCCGTCGCGCAGCACACCCGTGTGGTGAGTGGCGGTGGGCGCGGCGGTGGCGACGCCAGGTGACAGTCCGGCGACGGAGACGAGGACGAGCAGGAGGGCGGCGAGTCTTCGGATCACATTTTCCCCCTCAGGAGCCGGTGACGTCTCATCGACGACCTTAACTCGATGGCGGGGTCGCGGCAGGCGGTTGTGCCGGGCCCGTCGCCGCGACCGGGGTGTGGAATGCTGAGTCCGCGCCGCCAAGGATCACTCACCATCACCGGAGGCCGTTCATGCCGCCGAGTCCGGCCTTCTCCGTCCGGGAGATCCCGTTCAGCTTCCGGGGCTCCTGGTTCGGCATCTCCCCGGTGATCGCCGAGAAGACCTATGCCGACGACCTGCACCTGGTCTCCCACCAGACCGGAATGCACCCGGTGCTGCGCCTGCGGGCCGCCGCCGGGGCGACGGTCACCGCCACCCCCGCGCTGCTGTCCTGGCAGGACGGCGCGGGCCGGATCGACCTGGCCTACCAGGACCCCAGCACGATCCGGATCCGCGGCACCGGCGCCGGCCTGCGCATCGCCTCGGCGGTGGCGACGCTGACCCCGTTCGGCGGCAACTACCTCTACCGCGACCCGGTGGACGGCTCGCACGTCTTCACGTCCTACGAGACCGGCCGCCGCTACCGGGTCACCGTCCTGACCGGCGAGATCACCGCGCACGGCGTGGAACTGCTCGGCGACGGCGACCGGCATCTCGACCTGGCCGCCGGGCAGCCGTGGGAGGTCGCCGTGGAGGAGTACGAGACGGCCCGCCACCCGTACCGCGCCGATCTCCCCTTCGACCGGGTGGCCCGGGCCGCGCGGGAGACGTTCGACGAGTTCGTGGCCGCGGTCGCGCCGTGGCGTACCGCCGAGACCCCGGCCGCCGAGCTGGCCGCGTACGTCATCTGGTCGGCGACGGTGGATCCCGGCGGTTTCCTGGCCCGCCCGGCCGTGCTCATGTCCAAGCACTGGATGGACAAGGTCTGGAGCTGGGACCACTGTTTCAACGCCCTCGCCCTGGCCGCCGGCGACCCCGGCCTGGCCTGGGACCAGTTCCTGCTGCCCTTCGACCACCAGGACCAGGCGGGCGCGCTGCCCGACTCGGTGACCCACTCGGAGATCCTCTACAACTTCGTCAAACCACCGATCCACGGCTGGGCGCTGGGCCGGTTGCGGACCTCCATGACCACTCCGCCCGATCAAGATCAATTGATGGTGGCGTACGAACGACTGACCCGCTGGACCGATTTCTGGCTCACCCATCGACGGGTGCCCGGCCGCGAACTGCCGCACTACCAGCACGGCAACGACAGCGGCTGGGACAACGCCACGACGTTCGACGGTCACCGGGTTCTGGAGACCGCCGACCTGGCCGCCTTCCTGATCCTGCAACTGCGGGAGCTGGCGGCCCTCGGCACCGAGCTGGGCCGGCCCGATGAGGCCGCCGGCCACGCGAAGACCGCCGAAGCCCTCCGGACCGGCCTCCTGAGCCGACTGTGGCAGGACGGCCGGTTCGTCGCCCGAAGCCCTCTGACCGGCAGCGACGACGCCGGCGGTGCCGGCGGCAGCCTCCTCGACCTGATGGCGATCGTGCTCGCCGACGAGCTTCCGCCCGACGTGCGCACCGCGCTGGTCACCCGGCTGGAGCGGCACCTGACGCCTTACGGCCTCGCCACCGAACCCCTCGACTCGCCCCACTACCTCGCCGACGGCTACTGGCGCGGCCCGATCTGGGCCCCGTCCACCGTCCTGGTCGAGGACGGCCTGCGCCGCGGCGGGCACGGCGCCTTCGCCGACGAGGTCAGCCACCGGTTCCGGGCCCTGTGCGAGAAGTCCGGCTTCGCCGAGAACTTCGACGCCACCACCGGCACCGGCCTGCGGGACCGCGCCTACACCTGGACGGCGGCCGCCTACCTGATCCTCGCCGCCGCCCACGAGCAACGCCGCAGCCACTGATCGCGGATCCCGCCACCTGCGACCGCGCGGTTACAGCGTGTCACGTCGCGGACTTGCTCCGCGCCCTGGTTACGCTGCGTAGGCCTTATCCACGGCCGGGACGGAGACAACGACGATGCGGCATCGGTGCGCGCGACTGCTGACGGGCGTACTCGCAACGGCCGGCGTTCTCCTCGCCACCGGCCTGGGCCCGGCCCGGGCCGGTGCGGTCCACCGGGACGGCCCGATCTCGGCCGCCTTCCCGGACATCGAAGTGCCCACGGGCGGCACCGCCGTTGATCCGCTGGGACCGAACCTGTGGTCGACGGCGGGCCCGGTGAAGCTGACGGAGGCGAAGGTCTCCTATCACCTGAGCGGCGCCGCCGGGGTTCGGCTCACCCCGGGCGAGGACGGCGGCGGCGAATGCGTCGCACCGTCACCGAACCGGGTGGTCTGCTCCGACCCGCGAGAGCTCTCGTTCGAAGGAGAGACGATCGAGCAGTACCTGCCGGTGGTGGTGACGGCCGCCAAGTCCGCCAAGCCGGGCGACACCGGGACGGTGACCATCACGTTCTCCGCCAAGGGGCTGACGCCGATCACCGGCGTCAGCAAGGTCGACGTCATCGGCGACGGCCGGGAGAACCTGCCCATCACCGGCCCCACGGCCGCGTCGCTCGGCGGGATCGGCCTGCTGTTGCTCGGCGCCGGTGTGGGGAGCGTGCTGGCCACACGCCGCCGCGCCCGCTTCCACTCCTAAGGGGCCTTCGTCGCCTCCGGGCTGCCGGAGGTCTCGTACGCGTTCTTCGCGGCCACCACCGTCGCCTGGACGTGTTCGGCATCGACGCCGTGCACGTTCAGCGGAGGGTGCAGGCGGCGGACCAGTTCGGCCTCGGTGCTCGCCGGCTCCGGATCCTGCGCCCAGGTCAAGCGCAGGTGCGCGTACATCCACGCGGTCAGCCGCGCCTCGTCCTCGGGGACCAGGACGACACGGTCGGTCCACGTGGTCCGGTAGCCCTCGGCCACGAGAAGCCCGGCCAGTGTGCGGCGCAGCGTCGAGCTGCCCGAACGCCGCAGATGGTTGCGCAGGATCCGGCCCCGCAGGCTGGTCGCCCGGCCGAGATACAGCAGCCGTAGCGAGGGGGCGTTTCCGTTCGGAGATCCGGGCAGATCGGGGAAGACCGAAGGAGCGGCCCACCACGCGTAGACGCCGCTGCCACGGCTGAGTCTCTTGACGGCGACGTCGAGCGCGACCGGCGTGCCGGACAGCAGCCGCAGGGCCTCCTCCGCCCGGGTCCGGTCGCTGGGAAGGTTGCCGAGTCGCGTTCCGGGAGTGGTCATCGAGACCATGCTAGGCGTCCGGGCCGGTCACGGCGGCGCCGCGGGGACAGCGCCGCGATCAGCGGCCACGGACGGCGACAGACCGGCCAACGCACCGGGCGCCACCGGCGGCACGCTCCCGGGCCCGGCCTTCACGCACCGGCGAGGCCGTCGAGGGCGGCGCGCTGGGCCGGAGTCAGCAGGAGGCGCTCCGCGGCGAGGTTCTCCTCCAGGTGCCGCACCCGGGCGGTGCCGGGGATCGGCAGCATGACCGGTGAGCGGCCGAGCAGCCAGGCGAGCACCACCTGGGTGGCGGTGGCTCCGGTCTCGGCGGCGACAGCGGCGATCTGCGCCGTCGCCCCCGATCCGCCCGCGGCGACCGGCCGCCACGGCAGGAACGCGATCCCGGCCCGCTCGCACGCTCCGAGAACGGCTTCGTGCTCGCGATCGAGCACGTTGTACCGGTTCTGCACGCTCGCCACGTCGACGATCCGGCGAGCCTGCTCCAGTTCGGCGACGGTGACCTCGGACAGCCCGATCCGGCCGATACTGCCTTCGCGCTGCAGTTCGCCCAGCGTGCCGATCTGATCGGCCAGCGGCGTCCGCGGATCGATCCGGTGCAGTTGCAGCAGCTCGATCCGCTCCACCCGCAGCCGGCGCAAGGCCTGCTCGACCTGCTCCCGCAGCACGGCCGGCCGGCCGTCCAGTCGCCACTCGCCGTCCGGCCCCGACCTCGCGACGCCCACCTTGGTGGTGACGACCAGCCCGTCCGGGTAGGGGTACAGAGCCTCGGCGAGAAGCTCCTCGTTGGCTCCGCCACCGTAGAGGTAGGCGGTGTCGATCAGCGTGACGCCCAGTTCGACGGCCCGCCGGACGACCGCCGTCGCGGATTCCCGGGCCGCTCCCCACTCGGTCGGCAGATGCATGGCCCCGAATCCGAGCCGCCGGACCGGCAGGTCCCCGCCGATCCGAAACACCGTCGCCATCATGGTCCTCCTTGGAATCCGAGCCCCGCGCGAGTGCGAAGCGCATCGACATCATGGACCGCAACGGCGGCGATGGCGCTCGGCCCCGGTGGCGGAGTGCGCCGGCACCCTGAACCCGAAGTGGCGGCGCGGCTGACGCCTCCGGCGCGCGATCGGCCGGTGTCAGTCGTCGATCGCCTGGTAGAGCGTGGTCCAGAAGTCGTGGATGAGCCGCGCCGGATCCGGAACGGTCATGCCGACCTGGGTGAGCAGGATTCCGGTGAGCTGGTTGCCCGGGTCGGCGTAGGTCGAGGTGCCGGCTCCGCCGTCCCAGCCGAACTGGCCGATCGGCGCGTAGTCACCGCGGTAGGTGCGCACCGCCATCCCGAAGCCCCACCCGCCGTGCTGGCCCTGACCGAACGACACATGGACGTTGTCGCGGGCCGTCGCGGTGCGGGCGGCCTGCTGCTCGGGTGTGAGACGGTTCGTGGTCATCAGCTCGACGGCCGGCCGGGACAGTATCCGCTCGGTCCCGTGCATCCCCTGACGGAGCAGCATCCGGAAGTAGGCGTGATAGTCGTCGGCGGTGGACACCAGTCCCCCGCCGCCGCCCGGAAACGCCGGAGGGCGGCTGTAACGGCCTCCTTCCGATTCGTCCCACACGGTGAACTCCCCGGTCCGTGGGTCGGGGGCGTACAGGGGCGGCAGCCGGTCGATCTCGCCGGCGGGGGTGTGGAACCCGGTGTCCTTCATACCCAGCGGTTCGAAGACGCGTTCCCGCAGGAAGGACTCGAACGACTGGCCCGTGACCCGGGCGACCAGCACACCGACCAGGTCGTTGCTGATCTGGTACTGCCAGCGCTCCCCGGGCTGGTGCATCAGCGGCAGCGTGCCGAGACGGCGCATCCACTCGTCCGGCTCCGGCATCGGCTGCGGCAGGTCGGGGGTGAGCCCCTGCTCGAAGACGGCGTTCATGATCGGCGTGCCGAGAACCGTCATGTCCATGCCCAGCCCGAACGTGGAGCTCAGCACGTCCCGCACGATGATCGGCCGCCGCGCGGGCACGGTCTCGTCCAACGGCCCGTCGATCCGCTTCAGCACCCGCCGGTCGGCGAGCTCGGGCAACCACTGCTGGACCGGGTCGTCCAGCCGCAGCCGGCACTCGTCGAGCAGGACCATCGCGGCCGCCATCGTGACCGGCTTCGACGTCGACGCCATCCGGAAGACGGTGTCCCGGCGCATCGGCGCGCCGCCGTCGTGGCGCATCGTCCCCAGCGCCTCGACATGCGTCTCCGGGCCCCGGCTGACCAGGGCGACGACACCCGGGATCCGTCCGGACTCGACATGCCGGGCCAGCACGTCACGCAGCCGGTGCAACCCCGTCTTGGAGAAGCCGCCGTTGCCGTGTTCCATCATCGATCTCCTTGTTCGCGGTGTGCGATCGACGCGGCGCGTCGTCGCGTGGTGTTCAGGCCCCGGCGAGCCGAAGCTCGTAGAGGCGGGTCCGGCCGACGGCCCGGAAGCCGAGGTGTTCGCGCGTGGCGAGCAGGCCGGGGTCGTCCTCGGCGGTGGCGGTCTCGATCTCGTCGACGTACGGGTGGACCTCGCGCAGTCGCTGGACCAGGGCGGCGTTGACCCAGAGGCCGAGCCCCCGTCCGTGGTGGCCGGGGAGCACAGCGGGCCCGTACTGGCGGGCGCGGTGCGGGGTGCGTCCGCCGACGACCGCCACGGCGTAGGCCGCCCGGTCGCCGCCGGAGTCCGCGGCGGTCAGCACGGCGTCACCGGGGCCACCCGGGCTCAGAAGCGGTTCTTCGGGCCGGGGCGGGTCGGGCAGGACGCCGGTCCAGTGGGCCAGGCGGTACCCGGGGTGTTGGGCGTCGACCATCTCCCCCAGCCACGCCCGGTGGACGTCGCGATAGGTGAGCAGGTCATGGCGCCGGAACCCGGTGTGCCGGAAGCCGTGCCGCAGGCAGAAGGCCTCCCCCGCCGAGCCCGCGACCACATCGGCGACCAGGCGGGGCTCGGCGGTCCGTTCCCGGACGGCGGCCAGGAGCCGAGAGCCGATCCCGTGCCGCCGCCATGCCGGCCGCACGTGCACGCTCAGTTCGGGGACGCCCAGGTCGGCGAGGCCCGGTTTCCCGGGCGGGCCCGCGCGCGGCAGGACGTCGTGCCTGAACAGGCCGGCCGGCCGCAGGCGGGCGATGCCGGCCACGACGCCGTGCGGCGTCGTCGCCTGCCACCACGACACTCCGGGACGGTCCGTCGCCGCCACGATGCCGATCGGGGTTTCGCTCATGAGCTCACCATCGTCCGGCCGCGGGGCCGGAACAATGCGCAAGATCGAACCGCTCGTTAAGCCCCCGGTTATCGTTCGACGTCAGGCCGACGGCCCACAGTCGAGGGTGGGCCACGTAACTCCGTACACTTCCGGCTCGCGCGGGCCGCCGACTCCGGCGGCGACGCGCGCGGACCGAGCGCGAGGGGGCGGCCTGTGGAACTGCGCGATATCAAGATCTTCCTGACGCTCGCCGAAGAGCTTCACTTCGGGCGTACGGCCGAGCGCCTGCACGTCTCCCCGGCGCGGGTCAGCCAGTCGATCAAGCAGCAGGAGCGCCGGATCGGGGGCGCCCTGTTCGAGCGGACGAGCCGCAGCGTGCGGCTGACTCCGCTCGGGACGCGACTTCGCGACCGGCTCGACGCCGGGTACGGCGAGATCATGACCGGCATCGAGGAGGCGGCCGCCACCGCTCGTGGCCAGGCCGGCCCCCTGACCGTCGGCACCTTCTCCACCCACTACCAGGAGATCGCGGCCGTTCTCGACCTGTTCCGGCAGCGGCATCCCCAGTGCGATCTGCGGATGCGCGAGATCCTGCCGAGCGACCCGTTCGGCGGCCTGCGCACCGAACGGGTCGACATCGGGTTGCTCTGGTTACCGGTCCGCGAGCCCGATCTCGTCGTCGGGCCGGAACTGCACGCCGAGCCGCTGGTGCTGGCGGTCGCCTCCGGCCATCCGCTGGCCCGCCGGGATCGGGTCGAGATGGAGGAGCTGGGTGATCACCTGGTAGTGGAGGTGGACGGGCCCATTCCGGACTACGTGTGGCACACGCACACCCCGGCGGTGACGCCGGCCGGACGGCCCATCCGGCGCGGAACCGCCGTGGCCACTCTGGAGGAGGCGTTCACGGCGATCGCCACCGGCGACGTCGTCTCGCCCATCGGGTCGCTGGCGGCCGCCTCCCGCCAGCGCCGGGACATCACGTTCCGGCCCATCATCGACGGACCGATCCTGCGGTACGCCCCGGTGTGGCGCCGAACCGGAGAGACCCCGCTGGTTCGCGCCTTCATCCGGGCCGCCGAGGACGCGCGGACGGAGCCGCCGGGCGTCACTCCTGCTTGACCGCGATCCGGCCCTCGTCCATGCGCAGCAGCAACACGCGCGGATTCGTCTCGGCCAGCCACTCGTCCACGGCCCGGCGGGCGCCGTCCCACCAGCCGTAGTCGTCGAGCAGGAGCACGCCGCCGGGCACGAGCCGGGGCCACAGGTGGACCAGTTCGTGACGGGTCGACTCGTACCAGTCGGTGTCGAGGCGCAGGATGCTGATCTGCTCGGGGGCGCCGGCCGGAATCGTGTCCTCCACCTTGCCCCGGTAGTAGTGGATCCGGTCGGCCGGGTACGCCGACTCCCGCATCGTCGCCCGCACGTCCTCGAACGAGGCGTACGCCCACACACCGGCGCTCTTGTCACTGGCCGCCAGCATGTCCGCGGCGCTGCGGCCGTCGTGCCGCTTGTCGTGCTCGGTCGGCTCGCTCATGCCTTCGAACGTGTCGTAGAGATGCAGGTGGCGCGCGGTGTCGCCGGCCTCGGCCAGCGTCTTCGCGACGGCCAGCATGCTGCCGCCCCGCCACACCCCGCACTCCACGATGTCGCCGGGGATCCGGTGCCGCACGACGTACCGCACCGCGTAGACGAGCGCGTTCAGCTTCTCCGGTGACGTCATGGTCCACGGCCGGACGGTGCGGATGGTGTCCCGGGCGGCGTCGTCGTAGTCCACCGGAAACGTGATCTCCGGCTGTCTCGCCGCCGCGGGCTCCGCGGCGGGGGCGGGCTCCGGCCTGGTCACGGGCTTCGCGACCGGCTTCTTCGCCTTCCGCAGTTCGTACCCGGTGAGGCCCCGTAACGCTCGGTTGACACTCTTGCGCATCGTCACGGTCCGCAAGCTACCGAGCGCCGCCGAACGTGAAAAGATCTCCATGCCATTTGCACAACCCCCCATAAGCCCCGGAGGTTGCCATCGTCGCTGATCCCGGCATCTCTCGCGGCCCAAACGCCGTCCACTCGTCCTTCCGCCGCGCCGATTCCGGCCGGCCCGGAAAAGCAGGACGGTCCACGGTGGGGGCCGTACCGGCACGGTTGATCGGTACCGGCTTCGTGCCACCCGTGCCGCGCACCGGATCATGAGCAGGGCGGGCTCGGCAGAGTAACCGGCATGACACGGAACACCGCCTCCCGGATGTTGATGACTCTCACGCCGGCGCTGCTCGTCGGGGCCGTCGCCATCGCGCTCGTCGGTGCGGGCCGGGCCGGCGAGGCGTCCGCGGGCGAGAACCCGAGCGCGCCGGACGTTCCCGCCGCCGAGGTGAGCCCCGCCTGCCTCACCGACGACCTGACCGGCACGGTCACCGGACTCCCCCGGCCGGCACGGCCCGGGGCACGCGAGGCGCTGCTGAGCCTGACCAACACCTCCGGCCGGGCCTGCCGGGTCCAGGGCTGGGCCGACATCGCTCTGGTCACCGCGCCCGGCGACCTGGTCCGGATTCCCACCCGCCAGGTCGGCCAGGCCGCCGGCGGCCCCGGGATCCTCCTGCTGCCGCAGGCCAGCGCCTGGTCCCGGGTCGAGTGGGACGGCTGCGTCCCGGGCCGCGCGAACTGCGGGGTCGGAGTCGCATGGCAGTACATCGTGGATCCGGACTCCACCGGTGCGGTCGCCGACACGATCGGGGTGCCCGAGGCCGACCAGGACGGCGTCGCCATGTCGGCGATGCGGATCAGTCCACTGTCGGAGACCCGCGCCGCCGCCCTCTCCTGATCCCGGCCGGCCGGCCGGGATCAGGCGTCACGGTGAGCCCTCCGACGCGGCCGCGCTCACCTCGTCATCGTTCGCCGCCGGAGCTTCGGCGGTCCACGCGAAGGCCAGCGCCCCGCCGGTCAGGGTGAGCAGCAGTCCGATGACGAAGCCGCCCATGTTCGACGTGAGCCACGACGTGAGCGCACAGACGATGGAGATCAGCGAGTAGAAGATCCGCTGCTCCGGGTTGAACCAGAGGAGCAGCGCACACAGGATGATCACGACCGGCACCATGTAGCCGATGAAGCTCTGCATGCCGACGTGCAGCACCACGCCGAGCGGGGCCCAGACCGTCATCAGGATCTCGATGCCGCCGAGCAGCACGAGCAGGCCGCCCCAGAAGGGCCGGCTGTGGCGCCAGCGCCTCCAGCGGCGGGCCCGGGCCGACGGCTCCGGCACGCCGGTGCCGGGCACAGACGGTACGCCGGTGTCGGACATGGTCAGCAGCCGTCCCCGGTGAAGGCCATCCGCAGGTTGGGCAGGCGGAACGTGGCGGCCGTGGTCGCGTAGTTGTTCTGCCGCAGGTTGGTGAGGGTCACCTCTTCGGCCTGCTGGCCGAAGACGCCGATGGCGCCCTTGCGGCCCGGGACCCGGTTGAGCGTGCTGGCGTCCTGCCCGATGTCGATGGTCTTGAACTCGGCGTTCGCGGTGATCAGGTCGGAGTCGACGACGAGGGTGTCGGCGGTGACCTTGTTGGTGGGGCTGCCGGCGGTGATCTTGAGATTGGTGCCGCCGAGGTTGATGCTCTGGCACAGCCCGTCCAGCTTGGCGTCGCGGATCGCGGAGACGATGACGAGTACCTGGCCGCCGGTGTCCCCCTCGTTCGGGCTGTCCGGGGCCATCTGGTCCATCTCCGCGTACTGCGCGAAGCCGTACCCGTGCAGTTTGGGCGAGGTGACCGTGAACGGCATGCCGGAGATCGAGAAGGACGCCGCGAGCACCCCCTGGCCGGTGAGCAGGACCAGGCCGGTGGTGGCCACCAGGCCGCCGAACATGACCGCGGCGAACCGGCGCCAGCGGGTCCGGCCGCTACGTGTGGAGGACATGCTCTCTCCCTTTCGCGTCTGGCGAGTCGGGCGATCGCCGCCGGAACAGGGCACTGCGGATGCCCTCCCGGAGCAATGGCCATTGGCGCACCTCGATGGATTTCCGGGAAGTTACGCCCCGGTAATGAGAGCCGTCAAGGCCGCGCGCCCACATTCGGCATCAGTGGAAAACCTCGGCGGTATCCGACGTCGCGCACGGGGCCACCACCCGTTCCCCGGCGGGCGGAGCGGCCAGTTCGGACGCCGCGCCGTCCCGGCCCAGAAACGGCGCCATCATGAAGTAGCTGAGCATCGGCGCCAGCCGTGGCAGCTCCGCGACCCGGCCGGCGGACACGTGGCCGTAGATGGTCGCGTAGACGCCGCCGACCACCGTGTCGATCAGGCCCTCCGGCACCGGAGGGGCGTCGGTGAAGAACCTGGCGAACCGGCCCAGGAGCTCAGCGCGTTCACGTCGCGCGACCGGGCCGACGGCGTCGATCTCCACGATCGCCATGACAGCGAAGGCCGGGACCCCGGCCAGCACGTCGAGGAGCACCGTGAGCGCGACCCGGGCGCCGGTACGCCAATCACCCGCCTCCGCGTAGGCGTCGTCCATCAGCCGCAGGACGACCGCGGTGCCGTACCGGTAGGTGGCCAGGAACGCGTCCTCCTTGCCGGTGAACAGCGCGTAGAACGCCGGCCGGGTCACTCCCGCCGCCGCGCAGATGTCGCTCACCCGGGCGTTGCCGTACCCCTTCTCGGCGACCGTGTGCACCAGCGCGTCATAGAGCCGTTCCCGTTGCGTGGCGGCCACCGCCTCGGGGGTCATCGATCGCGGGCCGCGCTTGATCGCCCGAGCCGGATCACGACCGGCCCGGGCGCCCGGAAGCGGACTGACTAGCGGATTATCCATCGCCATCCTTCGATGCCTTGACATGACATACCGCTGGGGTTTCTCATACGTCAGGTACGACCTCGATGGTGCCGAGGCGGTTCCCCCAGTATCGCCTCCCACTCAAGCCCCGGAACGCTGCGGAAACGGCCGGGCCACCGCATCCTTGACGAAAGGTTGGGTGGCGCCATGACCGCGTCACGGCTCAAGTCCGTCCTCGCCACGATCACCGCCGGCGCAACGATGCTGGCCCTCAGCGCGATCCCGGCACACGCCGCCGCACCGGGCGGCGTCTATCAGGGCCTGGATCACTGCCCGCTCTCGTCGGCCGCCATGAAGGACCCGGCGAACCTCCAGGTCGGCTGTGTCCACTCGGTCACGAACGCCGGCAGCATCACGATCGGCTCCACCACCGTCGCGTTCGACGACCCGATCACCGTGCAGTTCGGCGTCTACTGGCCGGCCGGCGCGCCGGTCCGGGAGTTCCCAGACGGCTCCGTCGCCAACATCTACTCCACCGTCCCCGCGGCCAAGGGCAGAACCCTGGTCGCCGAACCGCTCGAGGTCACTCTCCCCGGCATCGCCAACCTCATCCCCGGCGTGACAAGCGTTTTCGCCAAGGTCGAACTGGCCGGTCCGATCACCGACTTCGTTCCCCTGGCCACCGGCGGGAACACCCCGGTCTTCGCCCTGCCGGTCAAACTGCGCCTCTCCAACGCGCTCTTCGGCAGCCGGTGTTACATCGGCTCCGAGCGGGCCCCGATCATGTTCAGCCCGACCACCGGCACCACGAATCCGCCGGCCCCGAACCGGCCGGCCACCGGAGACCCCGGCACGCTGCGCATCGAGCCCGACCCCAACGGCTTCCAGACCCTCGCCGCCGGTTTCACCGGCGCGACCCTGGTCGACAACGCGTACGCGGTGCCGAAGGCGAACGGCTGCGGGCTCCTCCCCGGCACCCTCGATCCCCTGATCAACCTGGCGTTCGGCCTGCCCTCGGCGGCCGGCCGCAACGCGGTGGTGTTCAGCCGCAACGACACCACCTTCGCCGTCTCGCCCGACCTGGACGACCTCAACCAGGCGCTGGCCGCCTCGGCCACGTCTTGACGAACCTCACGAAAGGTGCACCCCCCATGCACAGCAACCGCATCGCCGCCGCCGCACTGACCGGCGCCGCCGTCGCCCTCCTGTTCGCCGCCCCGGCGCTGGCCGACGACGACACCGTGCTGACCTCCGGCAGCCCGGCCGGCGCCGCCGTCGCCGTCGGCGACACCATCTCGGCCGGCCTCGCCACCGGTAGCCAGGCGGTCTTCGCCACCGCCCCGGCCGGCACCAGCGGCATGAAGTGCGACACCTCCAGCTTCAGCGCCGTGGTGAACGACAACCCGGCCGCTCCCGGCGCGGCCGTGCTCGGCTCCACCCTGGGCCTGGCCGACTGCACGGTCACCGGGATCACCGGCGTCCTGGGCGTCAACCGGGTGACGGTCAACAACCAGCCGTACGCCACCACCGTCGCCAGCGACGGGACCGTCACGGTCACCGGAACCGACAGCGCGCCGATCTCCGCCACCCTGGTGCTGCGCACCCTGCTCGGCTCGGTGACCTGCGTCTTCGTCGCCGACGGCAACACCATCAGCGGCACCGCCGACAACACCGACAACTCGATCGCCTTCGCCGACCAGAAGTTCAACAAGAGCACCGGGCCGAGCGCGTGCGTCACCAACGGCTACTTCACCGCGAAGTACACCCCGGTGGCCGACGCCGCGGCAGCGCCCGTCTTCGTCAACTGACCGCCACGCGGCGCGTCGTGACCGGCCACGGACGCGACGCGCCGCCGTACCCTTGCCCGGGTGTCTCTGACCCTGGACGAGGCCCGCCGCCGGGCCGCGCTGCTCTCCGATGTCTCGTACCACCTCGCGCTCGACGTCACCTCCACGGACGCGTTCCGGAGCCGGGTCGTCGTCCGGTTCCGCACCCGTGGTGGCGACACGTTCCTCGAACTGCGCCGAGCCGAGTCTCTCGCGGTGACGCTCGACGGCACGGCCCTCGCCACGGCGTACGACGGAGACCGGATCCCGCTCGAAGGTCTTTCCCCCGGAGCGCACGAGGTCGTCGTGGACGCGCGCCTGCGCTACGTCACCGACGGCGAAGGCCTGCACAGCTTCGTCGATCCGGTGGACGGCGAACGGTACGTCGGCGGATATCTCGGCCTGGACGTCACCCAGCGTCTGTTCGCCTGCTTCGACCAACTCGATCTCAAGGCTCCGATCACGCTCGACGTGACCGCGGATCCGGCGTGGACGGTCCTGTCGAACGCCCTGCCTGCCTCCGCCGATCAGGGACGGTTCACGTTCGCCGCCACCCCGCCGATCCCGTGCGACCAGTTCGTGGTCGTGGCCGGGCCGTACCACTCGGTGCAGTGGGAGCACCGCGGCCTGCCGATGGGATGGCACGCCCGCCGTTCCCTGGCCGCCGAGCTGGAACGCGACGCCGCGGAGCTGCGGCGGGTCACCGGGGACTGCTTCGACCACTACGCCGAGATCTTCACCGAGCCGTTTCCGTTCGACTCCTACGACCAGGTCTTCGTGCCCGAACTCAACTGGGGCGCGATGGAGTGCCCGGGCTGCGTCACCGTCAACGAGTCCCTGCTGCCCCGGCACCGGGTCACCGACGACGACCGGCGGCGCCGCGCGATGGTGATCGCGCACGAGATGTCGCACATGTGGTTCGCCGACCTGGTGTCGCCGGTGTGGTGGGAGGACGCGTGGCTCAACGAGTCGTTCGCCGACTACATGGGATTCCAGGTGGCCGAGACCGTGGCCGGATATCCCGGCGCTCGGGTGTCGTTCGAGGCGGCCCACAAACCCGGCGCCTTCCTCGCCGACCGGCGCCGCTCCACGCACCCCGTCGCCCCGGCCGCCGAGGACGTGCCCGACGTGGACACCGGCCGGACGATCTTCGACGAGATCTCCTACGGCAAGGGCAACGCCGTCGTACGGCAACTGGTGACCTGGCTGGGCGAGCCGGACTTCCTGGCCGGGGTCAACACGCACCTGACCCGGCACCGGTTCGCCAACGCCACTCTCGACGACCTGCTGTCGGCGCTCGTCACCGCCTCGCCGCGGGACGTGCGCGGCTGGGCCGGGGTGTGGCTGCGGCAGCCGGGACACGACACGATCCGGGTCACCCACCGCGACGGCGTTCCGGTGCTGACCCGCGACGGCATCCGACCGCACCGGTTCACCGTCAGCGCGTACTCCGCGTCGCTGGAGCCGGCCGGTTCACGGCTGGTCGATCTCGCCGGCGAACCCGTGGCGCTGCCGGAGTGGGCCGGGCTCGTCGTGGTGCCCAACTCGCACGGCGAGACCTTCGCCCGCATCGAACTGGACCCGTACTCCCACGACGCCGTCGCCAACGGGCTGGCCGGCCTGCCCGACCCGCTCGTGCGGGCGGTGCTGTGGGCGACGATGCTCGACCAGGCGTCGCCGGCCGCGCACCTGGACGTGCTGGCGCGGCAGCTGCCGCGCGAGTCGTCGCCGACCCTGGTGGCCGCCGCCCTGGACCACACCCGCAACGCTCTGGTGCGCCGGGTGCTGTCGCCCTCGGCGGTCCCCGCCGCGCTCGAGGTGGTCGCCGCGGCGTGCGCGCACACCGGCGACACGGACGAGCAGCGCGCCGTCGCGCTGGCCCGCGGGCTGGCCTGGGCCACGACCGACACCGCGCTGCTGCGCCGCTGGCTGGACGCGGGCGCCACCGACCAGGGATGGACACTCGACCCGGGCCTGCGCTGGGCCGTCGTGCACCGGCTGGCCGAACTCGGCGGCCTCGACGCCCGGCAGATCGAGGCGCAGCGGCGGCACGACGGCACCGCCGCGGGCGAACTCGGCGCCCTCACCGCGCTGGCCGCCCGGCCCACGGCCGCGGCGAAATCGGCGGCCTGGGCGGAGATGACCGGGGACCCGGACATCTCCGTACGCCGCTTCGGGGCTCTTGCCGCCGGGCTCTGGTCGCTGTCGCAGCGCGAGCTCGTCGCGCCGTACGTCGCCGCCTACGTCGCGGTCGCCCCGTCTCTGGCCCGGCGTGGGCATGCGGTCGCCGCCGCGGTGGGCCGGGCGTTTCCCGCCGTCCCGCTGACCGACCAGGAGCTGGCTCTGGTACGCGACGCGCTGCGCGACGACGTTCCCACGGTGCTGCGGCGGTTCTGGGAGGACGAGCTCGACGACCGCACAGCCGCACCCACGACGCCATCCACCACGGATCTCGCCGATATGGCCGCCCGCAAACCCGCCCCGTGGTGAGCTCGCTCATGATCCGACTTCGTCTGCCCGCCCTGCTGGCCCTCCTGGCCGCCGCGCTGGGCGCCGCCGCTCCGGCCTCGGGGGCCGCCCCGGGCGGCGGCACTCTCACCGTCCTTTACAGCAGCACAGACATGATCTTCGACCCCGCGTGGGTGACGGGGGCGCCGACCACCCTGCCCGGCCTGGTGCTGCGCCGGCTGACCACCTGGGACGCCGAGCCCGGGCGACCGCCGGTGGCGGCGCCCGACCTGGCGACCGACACCGGGCGCAGCAGCGACGGCGGCCGGACCTGGACCTACACCCTGAAGCCCGGGCTGCGGTACGAGGACGGCACGCCGATCACCTCCGCCGACATCAAGTACGGCATCGAGCGGTCGTTCGCCCCCGAGGTGACCCGGGGGCTGGGATATCACAAGACCCTGCTGGTCGGCGGCGCCGGCTACCGCGGCCCCCACACCGGAGCCGGACTGGACTCGATCGAGACCCCGGATTCCCGGCGCATCGTCTTCCACCTGCGGGTGGCGTACCGGGACTGGCCCTGGATCGTCGCCACCGCGCCGTTCACGCCGGTGCCCCGCGCCAAGGCCGACCTGAAGAACTACCGGTACCGGCCGGTGGCGTCCGGTCCCTACCGGATCGCGACGTCGGTGCCGGGTTCCCGGGTCGAGTTGGTGCGCAACCCGCACTGGGATCCGGCGACCGACCCGGTGCGCACCGCCGCTCCGGACCGCATCGTGGTGGAGCTGGGCCGGTCCGAGGCCGAGCAGTTCGACCGGGTCACCGCCGACACCGACGCGGCCCGGGACACCATCGCCGTGGGCATGATCCCGCAGGACCGTCTGCCGCGGGTCGCCGGGGATCCGGACCTGCGACGGCGGCTGGTCCGGTCGGAACCGAGCTTCCTCAGCTATCTGGCGATCAACAACCGGCGCGGCGCGTTGCAGCAGCTCAAGGTCCGGCAGGCGATCCAGTACGCGGTGGACAAGGCGGCCGTGGCAGAGGCGGTCGGCGCTCTGACCGCCGCGGTTCCGGCGAGCACGCTGATCCCGCCCGGGATGCCGGGACACGTCCAGTACGACCTCTATCCGGCCGGCCCCTCCGGCGACGTGGCGACGGCGAAGCGGCTTCTCGCCGAGGCGGGGCATCGGGTTCTGCGGCTGACCATGCGGATCTTCGACGACGAGTCGACCCGGACCCGAGCCGTCCTGATCCAGCGTGCGCTGGCCCGGGCCGGGATCGTCGTGGAGATCAGGAAACTCGGCTACGACGCCTGGATCGCGGCGAACCGGGCGGGCGATGCCGACTACGACCTGAAACTGTCCGGATGGATCCCCGACTACCCGGGCGCGGCCAGCAGCCTGCAGCCGCTCTACTCCTCCGGCAGCGAACTCACGCCCACCTGGTACAGCCGCCCGGACGTCGACGCCGCGATGGAGCGGGCCCTGGCCGAGCCGGATCCGGCGCGGGCCCAGGCCCAGTGGGCGGCGCTGGACCGGCGGATCATGAAGGACGCGCCGGTCGTGCCGCTGATCTATCAGGGAATCCTGATGCTGCGGGGCTCGAACGTCCGGAACTTCTCGATCACCTCCGCCCCGGCCGCCATCGATCTCCTCCGGGTCTCGCTGGATCACGGCTGACGGCCCGGGTGGTGTCCCGTCGCCGAACCCGCCCGGCGGCGGGGCCACCCGTGGTCAGCTGAATCATGATCCGTCTTCGCCTGCCCGCCCTGCTGGCCGTCCTGGCCGTCGCGCTGGGCCCCGCCGTGCCGGCCCCGGCGTTCGCGCCGCGGGGCGGCACGCTCACCCTCCTGCACACCGGCGCCGAGCTGGTCCTCGACCCGGCCCGGGTGACGTCCGCGCCGGTCACCCAGGCCGCGCTGGTGCTGCGCCGGCTCACCGGATGGGACGCCCCGCCCGGCGAGCCCCCGAAACTGGCGCCCGACCTGGCCACCGACACCGGCCAGACCACCGACGGCGGCCTCACCTGGACCTACACCCTCAAACCCGGATTGCGGTACGAGGACGGCACACCGATCACCTCCGCCGACATCAAGTACGGCATCGAGCGGACCTTCGCCCCCGAGGTGACCCTCAGCCTGGCTTATCACAAGACTCTGCTGACCGGTGGCGACACCTACCGGGGGCCGGCCACCGGGGCCGGCCTCGACTCCATCGAGACCCCGGACGCCCGGCGCGTCGTCTTTCACCTGCGGACGGCCTATCCGGACTGGCCCTGGGTCACCAGCACCTCGGCGTTCACACCGGTGCCGCGCGGCAACGACGACCCGCGGACCTACGCGGCCCGGCCGGTCGCGTCCGGGCCCTACCGGGTCGGCGCGTCCGAGCCGGGCAAGCGGGTGGTGCTGGAACGCAACCCGTACTGGGACCGCACCACCGACCCGTTGCGCGACGCCGGCCCGGACCGGATCGTGCTGGAGATGGGACTGACCGAGGCGGCCCAGTTCGACCGGGTCGCCGCCGACACCGGCACGGCCCGGGACACCATCGCCCTGGGCATGATCCCGGCCGACCGGGCGGCGCGGGCCCGCCAGGAGCCGGCCGTGCGTCGCCGGCTGGTCCACTCCGAGCCGTCCTTCCTCAGCTACCTGGCGCTCAACAACCGGCGCGGCGCGCTGCGCGAGCTCAAGGTGCGGCAGGCGATGCAGTACGCGATGGACAAGGCGGCCTATCGACGGCTGCTCGACGGGGTGAACACCCTGGAGCCGGCCACCACGCTGATCCCGCCGGGGATGGCCGGACGGGTCGGCTACGACCTGTACCCGGCCGGCCCGTCGGGGGACGTCGCCACGGCCAAGCGGCTGCTCGCGGAGGCCGGTCACCCCGCCCTCCGGTTGACCATGCGCGTCGAGGATCGGCCGATCGCGCTGGCCAGAGCCCGGATCGTGCGGCGGGCCCTGGCCCGCGCCGGCATCACCGTGGAGTTCCGGAAGATCAGGTCCGAGGCCTGGCTGCCCACCATCCGGAGCGGCGACACCGACTTCGACCTGCAGATCTGGGGCTGGACACCGGACTTCCCCAGCCCGGCCAGCAGTCTCCAGCCGCTCTTCGGCTCCCGCGAGGTGCCGGGTGGCGCCGGCGGCGGGATGAACATCACCGGGTACGCCGATCCGGAGGTCGACGCCGCCATGGAACGGGCGCTCGCCGAACCCGACCAGCGCAGGGCGCTCGCCCAGTGGGCCGCCCTGGACCAGCGGATCATGCGAGACGCCCCGGTGGTTCCCCTGCTCTTCCAGGGCGTCACGGTCCTGCATGGATCGAACGTGCGGGGGCTGTCCCTCACGTCGTCTCCCAACTACGTCAACTTCCTGCGCGTCTCCCTGAAGCGCGACTGAGTCCGCCGGCTCCCGGCCGGGTATGAATGGTCGCCTCCGCACGGCGCCCGGTTTCTCCGTACGCCGTATGTTGGCCCGATGTCGATCTGGGTGACCCGCTTCGATCCGCCCGCCGCCGACCCTGCCGGACTCGTCCGCGTCGCCGTCAAGGACGCCATCGACGTGGCGGGCGTGATCACGACCGCCGGGTGCGTGGCGGTCCGTGACCGGGCGGTTCCGGCCCGGTCCGACGCGCAGTGTCTGGCCGGCGTGCGCGCGGCCGGCGCGCACCTCGTCGGCAAGACCACACTCACCGAGCTGTGCGTCAGCCCGGTGGGCGACAACACGACGTTCGGCACCCCCGTCAACCCGGTGGCGCCCGACCGCATCCCGGGCGGCTCGTCCAGCGGCAGCGCGGTGGCGGTCGCCCGCGGTGAGGCGGACATCGGACTCGGCACCGACACCGGCGGCTCGGTGCGCATCCCCGCCGCCTGTTGCGGGGTCGTCGGACTCAAGACGACCTGGGGACGGGTGCCGACCCGCGGTGTCTGGCCGCTGGCGCCCAGTCTGGACGTCATCGGCCCGATCGCCCGCAACGTGGCCGGCGCCGCGGCCGGGATGTGCCTGATCGAGCCGGGCTGGACGGTCGCGTCAGCGCCCGCCCGGTCGGTCGGCCGGCTGCGGATAGAGGGCGCCGACCCCGCGGCCGAAGACGTCATCGACGCCGCGCTGCGGGCGGCCGGGCTCACCGTTCGCGAGGTGCGGCTGCCCGGCTGGGACCAGACCTACGACACCCTCGACACGATCATCCTCGGCGAGTTCTGGAGACGCCACCCCACGCTGATCGACGCCGACGGGGTCGGCCCGTTCGTCAACGGCGTCCTGCACGCCGGTCGCGCCGTCACCGCGCAACGCCTGGCGAAGGCCGTGTCCGCCCGCGCGGCATGGCAGGCGGAAGTGGTCGCGGCACTGGGCGAGGTCGACATTCTGGCGCTGCCGACGCTGGTCGGGGACCCGCCGCTGTCGACCGATTTCGCGGGCTCCCCACTCACCCGGCTCACCGCGCCGTTCAATCTCGCGGGCGTCCCCGCCCTCGCCATGCCGTTACCGTCGCCGGGCTTTCCCGTGCCGGTCAGCCTGCAACTCGTCGGTCCCCTCTACGGCGAGGATCTGCTCTGCGCGACCGGGCTCGCGATCGAACGGGCGCTGACGGTTCCGGCCCCACCGCACGGCGGCTGTCCGGCCACTCCGGGTCACTGAGCGTCCGTGCGATCCGGCAGCGCCGCGAGGCTGTCCGCCCAGCGGCGGAAGCCGGACTCCGGAACGCGGTCGCGGTAGCGGCGGAACTGGTCCCGCACCTCGGCGCGGCGGATACCGCCGGTGATGGCGGGCGCCGCGTACCAGGGCAGGTCAGGGCTGGCCGGCCAGGTGGCCGCGACCGCGGAGCCGCCGTCCGCCGGCGACTCGAGTCCGTAGTAGACCTCGGTCACCTTCAGGGCCATCGCGGCGCCCAGGCACATCAGACAGGGCTCCAGATTGACGGCCAGCCGAACCGGGTGTGGGCGTGGTCCCCAGCCGAGTTCCTCGTCCGCGGCGGTCATCGCGAGCAGGTCGGCGTGAACCAGGCGGCGCCCCCAGGAGAGGTCCCGGGTGAAGGCTCGAGAGACGATCCTGCCGCCCATCTCCACGACCGCGCCGATGGGCATCTCGCCGTGCGCCATGCCCTCCTCGGCGACGTCGATCGCGGCTTTGACCATGTCGTCGGGCGTCATGCCTGGACGTTACGACATCGACGACTCGTGTCCACGGCCGCGCGCCGACGCGATCAGCGTTCTTGAATCTATCGCGTGCACCTCGGGCGTTTCCTGATCCGCCACGACGACCTCACCGCCGGGCGATTCGACAAGGCGCTCTGGCTCACCGCTTTCACGGGTGATGACGCGAGCCTCCCGCGTCGCCGAGCCGGTGTCGGCCATCGAGTAATGGGTAGTCAACCGTCGATGGCTTGAAGGTCGCGGCGGGAGGTGGATCGTGCGCGTGAACATGTCGGCGGCGGCGGTTCAGCGCATCGCCCGTCTCCTGTTCCTGATCGGTCTTGCGGTAGCCGCCTCCATCGCCCTGAGCGCTTTCGACCGAGCGGCGCGGGCCGGCGAAGGTGTGGCGGATCGGCTGGTGAAGGCTGATCCGACCCCTTCCGCGGGGAGCCTGGCCGCCGCGACCGGAAAGGATTCCGCCGTCTCCACGGTCATCGAGCGGAGGCACGCAGCACCGCACGCCGACAAGGGTCCGACTCACCGGGCCGCCGGGCGGAAGACCGTTCCTCCGGAGGTGGAGCGCCGGAAGGCGGCAGCTCCCATACCGGAGGCACGGAAGGCCGCGGTCCCCCAGGCCAGAGAGCGGCAGACCGCGATCCCGAAAGCCACGGAGCGGCAAACCGTGGTTCCGAAAGCCACGGAGCGGCAGGCCGTGATTTCGAAGGCCAGGGAGCGGAGGAGCCCGGCTCCGGCGGTCGAGACACGGGTGGTCCCGGAGTTGCGGGCGGACACCCGCCGGATCCCGACCTCGCCGGTGGAGGTGCGGAAGGTTCCGGCGCCGCGGGCGGACGCGGCCGGAGCGTCGGCACGGCACGTGGCCGCGCAGACGGCGACGGTGGTCGCGGCTGTCCTGCCCGAGCCGCTGAAGGGCCCGAATCTGACGGCCGGGGGCGACGCGCTCACCGCTCGCGTCCTCGCGGCTGTTTCTGGATTGCCCGCGCCATCACGGCCGCCGGCGAACGGGCCGGGTCCCGCACTTCCCGGACCGGCCGCCCTGGGCGTCCCGCCAGTCCTTCCGGGGGTCGCCTCCGAACCGCCACCGCGAGCGCCGGCTCTTCTCACCGCGCCACCGGCAGTAGGGCGGGCCGCTCCCGTCCCGGCCGGCCCGCCGCCCACGATGACACCGCCGACGCGGCTCACCGGCCCGGGCTCGCCCGCCGCGCGGGTTCGGTGTGACCTCACCGGACAGGGCGCCGCAGGGCACGACGAGAGCGGGCTGAACCCCGCGCCGGACACGCCGCCACCTCCGGTTTCGCCGCCACGACCGGGCGGCGACTCCGCCGACGCCGGTCACCCGCGTGACTCCGGCGGCGGCGCGCCCTTGATGGGAATCGTCCCGTCGTCCTGGTGGCCGAGGAGTCCGGCCGCCGCCGTCTCCCCGCCCACGACCACGAGCGCCCCCGGACGAACCGTCCGGTACTGCGGCCCTCCCCGCTGATCACGCGGTCCGGAATCGGGCCGGCGCCGGTGTATCGACCCGGCGTCGCGCCATCCGCCGGCATCCGGAGATCCGAGCGCGGCCCATCCGGGCTGAAGCCAGATCGGACGCCGGCATTCCCACCGCAAAGCCTTGACCCTGGCTGGGAGGCCATCGTGATCCGCATCCTGCTCGCCGAACCCATGAATCTGCTGCGCGGCGCCCTGGCCGTGACGTTGTCGCTGGAAAAGGATTTCGTCGTGGTCGCCGAACTGGGCGGCCTCGGTGAGGCGCTCGACATGGCCCGCGCCGTGCCGCCGGACGTGGCGGTCGTCAACGTCGGGCTGCTCGCCGGAGACGGCCTGCGCCTGTTGGCCCGGCTCAGCGTGGAGCAGCCCGACTGCGCCACGCTGGTGCTGGCCGGCCCGGACGCTCCGGGACGGCTCAACCGGGCGCTGGACGTCCACATCCACGGGGTGATCGGCACCCAGGCCGCGCCTTGTGAGCTGGTGCGCGGCATCCGGCGGTTGGCCCGGGGCGAACGTGTCATCGACGCCGGCCTGGCCGTCGCCATGGTCGCCGCGCCGCGCAGCCCGTTGTCGGCGCGGGAACTGGACGTGCTGCGCGTCGCCGCGTCGGGGGTGCCGGCCGCGGAGGTCGCCGCCACGTTGCACCTGACCGCCGGCACCGTCCGCAACTACATCTCGGTGATCCTCCGCAAGACCGGCGCTCGCAACCGGCTGGAGGCCGTGCGCGTCGCCGAGGACGCGGGCTGGTTCCCGTGACCACTGCGCGGCCGGCGACCCGGTGGCCCGGCCGGCGCCTGGTCAAAGCCGCAGGGGCGCGTCAAACGTGACTATTGTCAGCAATCCTTCCTCACTGCTCTCACCATCAGCCGATGACAGCGCTCACTGGGACGAGCCCACGTCGACATCGATGCTTATCGGTGAATGGAGAGGTCGCAGCGCGACGGAGCAGTCCGGACAAGCCCGTGATCCGCGCTGGGACCAGACCCGAAGCGCCAACCAGGGAGGAACGATGACACACCGGCGAGGGCTCTCGATGATCGTCGTAACATTGCTCACCGCGTGGGGACTGGCCACCGTGGGCGCCAACGCGGCCGGCGCCGCTCCGGCCACCCCGGCAGCACCACCGGCCACCTCCGCCGTCCCCAGCACACCGGTCACCGGCACCTTCACCGACGCCGCCGGGGGCACCGGCTCCTTCGCCGGCGCCTTCACCCCCACGAGCTTCTCGGCGCAAGACGGAAAGCTGGTGGCCACCGGCACACTGACCGGCACGCTCACCGATTCCGCCGGTGGCACCGTCGGCACGGTCACCCAGACCGTCAGTGCGCCCGCGGCCGTCGCCCAGGCGACATGCCGGGTTTTGGACCTCACTCTCGGCCCCCTGCACCTGGACCTGCTCGGCCTGGTGGTGGACCTCAACCGGGTGCATGTGACGATCAACGCGGTGCCGGGCCCCGGCAACCTGCTCGGCAACCTGCTCTGCGCGATCGCGGGCCTGCTCGACCCGCTGCCCAGCGCCGGTCCGCTGGCCGCGATCCTCAACGTCCTTCTGGCTCTGCTCCGCCAGCTCTGACCGGTCGTGCCGTCACGGTGAACCGGCTCGATCGCACGGACGCAGCCGCACCCCTGGTGGGCGCGGCTGCGTCATCACGTCGGTCAGGTGGGGGTTCTCCAGGTCCCCGGCGGGTGATCCGGTTTCACCAGGTCGGCCACCACGCCGAAGTGATCGCTCGCCCAGACGTCGTCCACCGGTCGGTCGAGGACGCGGTCGCAGTGCGTCACCGTCAAGGTGGGGCCATGCCGGCCCGCCCGGACCAAGATGTAGTCGATGCGGCGGGACAACGCGGTGGCGACCTCACCGGCCCGCACCAACGGGTTCGCCGCGGTGAACGTGAGCCCCGCGTCGCCGGGCCGTGCCGTTTCCCATGCGTCCTGATAGCAGACACTGACTCCGTCGAGGGACTGGAGACCTCGCCAGAACCGCATGCTGGCCGCGTCGGGTGTCGCGTCGAAGTCACCGAGCACGATGGTGTGCTCGACCCCGGGGGCGTACTTCTCCACCAGGCGCGCGGCGGCGACAGCCTGCTGTTCGCGTTCGAGCTCGTAGCCGAACTGCCAGCTCGGCTTGTGGTGCGCGACCAGCACCCGGCCTATCGGCGTCTCCACTTCGACCAGGAGCGTCGCGCACCACGGAAACGTCTGTGCACGCTCGGAGCACCGCTGGTCCCACTCGTCGACGAGCCGGTGGGGCCAGCGTGTCGCCAGCGCTCCACCGACGCCGTCGTCGGCCGCGCGCGAGAACCCGCGCACGTGGTACCCGGGGCCCAGCAGCTCATCGATGACCTGCGGCGCCGATCCGATGGGGACTTCCTGCAACGCCACGATGTCGGGACTCAACCGCCTCAGCGTGGCCGCCGACAGATCTCGGCGCCGTTCCCAGCCGGGATTCGCGGGCCCGAGGACATTCATCGTCACCACTCGCACCACCGCATTATCGGCGATCCGCGCCGAGCCCGCGCGTTCGGCGGCGGTCCGGCGACGCCGGCCACGAGCACGGGCGGGTCAGGGCGGGCAGGATCCGTCGGCGGCGACCGGGCCGATGGCGAACTCGGGGCCTGCCGCGGCGAATGTGCCGTAGACGCAGGCGGCGCCGGTTGACGCCGCGAACGATGCGGAGCCGATGACGATCTGCGTCAGACCGGCCGAGCGCAGCGACACGTCGATCACCGGACCGCCGGGCGTCTCGTGCGAGCCTCTCATCCGCAGCGCGAACTCAGTCCTCAGCGCATCGACGCAGGCTTGGGCGCCGGGAACGGCGGCCTCCGGAACGACCCCACGCCGAGGAGTCGGGCGATGCTTCTGCGCCAGCGCCCGGCGTGCCCCCTCCCCCGGGTCCCTGACGACGAAGGAGGCCGACGGGTCGATCGCTGGTCTCGGCATAGCGGCTCGCGCACACGCCGCGGTGGCGGACCCGGGCGGCGGCACCGGCGAGGGGATCGGCACGACGACGCCGGGCGGGGCCACACCGGTGGCGGTGACGACCACGGCGACCCGGTCCGGCCCCGTCGCCTGCGACCCGGGCCGCCCGGCGCCCGGCCCGGCGCAGCCGGTGAGTGACAGCACCACGGCCACAGCGACTGACCGGTAGTTCGCCCGCATGCCCGCCACGGTAACCGACATCGATGCCGCTCGCTGTCCCCGTGCCGGCGATCCGCCGAACGGGGCCACCCGGGTCCGCGCCGATGGGGCGACCACGGGCTGCGCCACCGGCTCGCTCCACCGGCGGCTCGCGGGGTCTCAGCCGGTGGCCAGCGACTCGGCGTGGTGCGGCCGGGCCACGGCGGGACGGCGCTGGGCCGACCAGATCGCGTTGAAGGTGTTCAGTGGCTTGGGCGGGTTCAGCTTCGCCACGGTGTGCTCGTCCACGGTGCGCTCGTCGAGGGCGAAGTCGCGGCGCCCGCCGATCACCGCGACCCGGCCGGTGTTCTTGCCCCGCTGGTTCCACCAGATCCAGCCGAGGAAGCTCCACCGCCGCTGCCAGCCGGGCGCCTTGGGATGCCAGGTGGACACCTCGTCGTGCACGCCCTGGAGCCAGGCGGCCCGGGCCGAGCCGTCGGTGTCGGCGGGCATGCCGATGACGCCCAGTTCGGGGAAGATCCGCGGACGTTTGTCGGCCGGGCCGAACTCGTAGGCCTTGACGTGTTTCAGGAACTCTGCCGGCGCCGGCAGCGCCGCCGGACTGATGACCTTCTTGTCGCTGCCGGCCGGGACGTAGCAGTCGACCCCGAAGAAGTCGCCGGTGCCCGGGTCGTACGTCTTGTAGACGAAGTTGCCCTTCTTCTTGTTCTCCGTCCAGGTCTGGGTGAGGATCGGCCCGCACCTGACCTTGTCCCGGATCTGCGGGCGCAGGTCGTCGATCATGGCGAGGAACCGGGCGAAATTTCGCCGGTACGCGTCCGGCCCGCCCGCCAGATCGCCCTCGGGCTCGTGGCGGTCGGTGATGAACACCCGCATCGCCGGGTCGTCGCGAATCCAGGCGGGCATGTCCTCCAGTTGCTGCCGCACACGTTCCACGCCACCGGCGTGGCCGTCGACCTTGCAGCTCAGGAACGGGATGGTCCCCTTGCGCCGGCAGTACTCCAGGCGGCTGTCGGACCAGCGCGGGAGAACCTTCAGATCGGCGCCACCGATGGTGACGTCGACCGGGAAGATCCGCATGATGTCGTTCCCGGAAAAGAGCGGCTCGTAGAACGCGAGGTTCTCAGCCGCGATGGACGCGCCGATCAGCACAGAAACCACCTCCGGAGCGAGTCAAACCCGATTCGATTCACTAACAGACGAATTATCAGATTTTTCCGACTTTCGGGTCATCGGAGCGCCGACCGCCGCGGACACGTCTCACGGAGACGATCATCAGCCCATGGACAAAGTCGGTGTAATCGCACTAGTCGTGGTGCTCGGCCTGGGCCCGGCCACCGCGCACGCCGCCCCGCCACCCGCCTCGTGGGGCCACGACGGCTACGGTCCCGGCAACACCCGCTACAACCCGGCCGAGTCCGCCGTCAACGCCGCCGCCTTCAACCGGCTGACACTCCGCTGGACCGTCACCCCCGCGCCGGGCCCGCCCGGTTGCGCGCCCGAACCGGTCGCGCCGCTGGCCGTCGGCGGCCGGGTCTTCCTGCTGGAGAAGGGCGGCGTCGCCGCCTACAGCGCCGCGACCGGCAAACGCCTGTGGCTCAACAGCGGCTTCAGCCACATCTCCACCGGGCCGATCGTGGCCGGTGGCCTCGTCCTCGTCGCCGACACCCGGTGCGAGTCGTACAGCTCCTACGACGGCTCCCTGGTCGCGCTCGACGCCGCCACCGGCGCTCAGCGGTGGCGCCGGACCGCCGCCTGGACCATCGACACCGCGGTGGCCGACGCCGGCACGATCGTCACCTCCGGCTCCTGTGACACCTGCGACGACGCCCGGCACGGCGTGAACGCGTACCGCGTCAGCGACGGCACGCCGCAGTGGAAGCACCCCAACGAGGTCCTCGCCGGGCCGGTGTCCGCCGGTGGCACGGTCCTGCTCCGCCGCACCACCGGCACGACACAGATCTGGGCCGGCCGCATCACCACCGGCGCACCGGCCTGGGGGACCGACCAGGCGTCCACCGCCGTCGCCGCGAACCCGGCCGGCACGCAGTTCTACCTCCGCGACGACAGCGGCCTCGGCGCGCGGTCGGCCGTCGACGGCCGCAAGGTCTGGCACATCCCGAAGGAGGCCGGTGACCTCGCCGCCGACGGCCGGCGCGTCTACGTGGCGTCGGCCGGCCGGGTCAACACGTACGACGCCGGGTCAGGCCGTCTGCTCTGGACGCGGGCCCTCGCCACGCCGCGGGCCCCGGTGCGCGCCGGCGGCCTGCTCTACGTGCTGACCGGCAAGGGAACCCTGACCGTCCTCTCCCCCGCCGACGGCAAGCCCATCAGCTCGAAGACGGCCTACAGCGGACTCGAAAGGCACGTCGTGCCCGCGGGCGGCCAACTGCTCACCAGCCAGCGCCACACGGTGCGCGCCTACGCTCCGTAACGGTCCGCGCCCGGCCGGACGTCCGCCGAGGGTTCCCCGACCGGGGCCGGCCGGCGGGCGGTCAGGGCAGTCGCCACGGCCGTCACCGCCAGCAGCGCCCCGCCGGCCAGGAAGCCCGGCCCGGCGCCCAGGGACTGGGCGATGACCCCGGCGAGGGCGGCGCCGGCCGCGCTGCCGGCGTTCGTGGCCACGTTGACCCAGGTGCCCGCCTCGGTGGCGGAACCCTCACCGGCCAGGTCGTCGGCGGCCAGGTAGGCGACCACGTAGACCGGGGCCAGCGCCGTCCCGGTCACGCAGAGCACCAGACCCAGCGTGACCAGGCCGGGCGCCGCGGAGGCGGCCGTCAGCCCGGCCGCCAGCACACCGGTCAGCGCGGCCAGCTGCCGCCGGTGGCGCCGGCCGTGTGCACGGCGCGCCCAGAGCAGGCCGCCGGCCACACTGCCCACGGCGAGCGACG
Source organism: Actinoplanes sandaracinus (assembly GCF_030009775.1). Taxonomy (GTDB): domain Bacteria; phylum Actinomycetota; class Actinomycetes; order Mycobacteriales; family Micromonosporaceae; genus Actinoplanes; species Actinoplanes sandaracinus. The sequence goes on from NZ_JASCTH010000007.1 coordinate 293,206, forward strand.
CCTCCAGCAGACCGGCGGCTCCGGGATTGCCGTGCTCCTGGGCGGTGACGGCCAGACAGGTGTACGCCACGCTGCTGCCCGCCCCGACCGCCAGGATCACGGCCAGCAGCCCGCGCAGCCCGGGCGAGCGCAGCGGCCCGGGGTCCACCAGCGTCCTGGAGCCCGCGGGCGCCGGCTCGCGGTGCCGGGCGGGCGGTCCGGCGACCATGCCGAGCGTGCCGGCCAACAGCAGAGCCGCCGTGAGCGCCAGCGCCCAGCGGGCCGGCCCCACCGCCACGAGCAGCCCGGCGATGAGCGGGCCGATCAGATAGAGCGTCTCCTCGACGACCGAGTCCAGGCCGTACGCCCGGGGTTTGAGGCTGGTGCCGGCCGTGAGCCGGCGCCAGTTCGACCGCATCACCGAGCCGAGCGGCGGGGCGGCCAGGCCGGCCACGCTGATCAGGGCGATCAGCATGACGGGATCGCTGAGCACGGTGGCGCAGAGCAGGGCCGCGGCGCACACCAGCGCCAGCGGTGGCAGGACGACACTCTGGCTGTACCGCTCGGCGAGACGGGCCTTGGCCGGCAGCGTGACGGCGGTGACGCCGAAGCCGGCCGCCGCGAGACCGGCGGTGGTGTACGAATCGGTGGCCTGCTGGATGGTGAACAGGGTGGCGAGCGGAAAGAGACCATAGGCCAGGCGGCCGACGATCGCGGGCACGAAGGTGCGCAGCGCGAACGGCAGCATGAGCACGGCACGGTAACTCTCCGCGCCGACGGCGCGGGACATGAGAAAGAGACTCCTCGAACGAAGCGACCAGGAAACGGGAAAGTGGCCCGGTCTACGGCGGCGTCGAGGTCATGCCGAGATCGTAACGGTTTCGGACGCGGCGTGCGGCCCGGGCGCCTCGTGTCCACTGTCGACGGCGATCGACCGGTACCCTTCGGCAGACCCCTCGATCATCGCGGGCGCCCACCATGGCGGGTGCCCGGCTCCTTTCGGAAGGTTCCCCTCGCAGTGCGCACGTTCTTCGTGACTGTCGTCGCCGTGTTCGTCGCCTTTCTGGTGAGCCCGCTGCTGCGTGCCGACGCCGGCTGCATCCCCGCCCCGGCCCCGTCGGACCCCGCGTCGGCGCTGCAGCGCTGGAGCGACGAGCAGATCGCCAACGCGCGGATCATCGTCGCCACCGGCGACCGGCGGCGGGTCCCCGAGCAGGGTCTGGTGATCGCGGTCGCCACCGCCCTGCAGGAGTCCAGCCTGCGTAACCTGCGCGGCGGGGACCGGGACTCCATCGGCCTGTTCCAGCAGCGCCCCAGCCAGGGCTGGGGAACACCCGAGCAGCTCGCCGACCCGGCGTACCAGACGCAGAAGTTCTACGACAAGCTGCTCACCGTCCAGGGCTGGCAGGACATGCGGCTCACCGAAGCGGCCCAGGCCGTCCAGATCTCGGGCTATCCGGAGGCGTACGCCAAGCACACCCGCGCCGCCACCGCTCTCGTCGACGCGTTGAGCGGGACGGCGGCCTGCGAGCGGGCGGTCTAGCGCCGGGCCACGGGCTCATCGGACGCCGTGCCGGGCGAGCCCATCCGTTCCCGGAGCTTCTCCTGTTCGAGCTGGGCCAGATCGGCCGCGGCGGCCTCGTCCCGGGTGAGGTTCTCACCGGTACGCGGGTCGAACAGATGCATCCGGCCGGTGTCGGCCCAGAACTCCCCCTCATGGTTCTCCCGGAGCCGGCTCATCGCGTCGATCGAGACGACCAGTTGCGTGCGCAGGGCCTCGCTGTCGAGCTCGGCCGCCAGTTCGGCGAGCTGCTTGGTGACCTCGCCGGCCTCGAACGGGATGTACGCGTACTGCGAGTCGCCCAGCCACTCGGTGACGTCGACCCGCGCCCGGAACACCGCGCCCCGTTCCCTCTTCGCGGAGTCGAGCAGGCGGGCGTCCTCGAAGTGGTCCGGCCGCAGCCCGGCGATCAGCAACTGCCCGTCGGCGACCCTGCCCCGCGCCGCGGCCGGCAGGCCGACGGAGAACAACGGCAGCTTCAGGCGGTCGCCGTCGACGACCGCCGGCAGGAAGTTCATCGGCGGCGATCCGATGAACCCGGCGACGAACATGTTGACCGGCTGCTCGTAGAGTTCGCGCGGCGAGGCGACCTGCTGGAGAAACCCGCGGCGGAGTACGGCCACCCGGTCGCCCAGAGTCATCGCCTCGGTCTGATCGTGCGTGACGTACACCGTGGTGGTGCCCAGCCGGCGCTGCATGCGGGAGATCTCGGTGCGCATCTGGCCGCGCAGTTTGGCGTCGAGGTTGGACAGCGGCTCGTCGAACAGGAACGCGTTGACGCTGCGTACGATCGCCCGCCCCATGGCCACCCGCTGCCGCTGGCCGCCGGAGAGGTTGGCCGGTTTGCGGTCCAGGTGTTCGTTGAGTTCGAGCATCTCGGCCGCCTCCCGCACCCGGCGCCGGATCTCGTCCTCGGCGATGCCCTTCTGCAGCCGCAGCGGGAAGGCGATGTTCTCGAACACGGTCAGGTGCGGGTAGAGCGCGTAGTTCTGGAACACCATGGACAGGTTGCGGTCGCGCGGGGCCTTGTCGTTGACCCGGTCGCCGCCGATCACCATGTCGCCGGACGTGATGTCCTCCAGCCCGACGATCATGCGCAGCAGGGTCGACTTGCCGCAGCCGGAGGGCCCGACCAGGATCATGAACTCGCCGTCGGCGATGTCGAGGCTGACGTCGTTGACCGCTTTGAAGCCGTCGCCGTACTCCTTGACTATGTTGCGCATCTCGATGGCTGCCATGCCGGATTCCTTTCCGCCTTCAGAGATTCAGCCCTTGACGGCGCCGTTGGTGAGACCCGCCACGATCTTGCGCTGGAACAGCAGCACGAGGACGACCACCGGGATAGTGACCACCACGGCGGCGGCCGCGATGGGCGCGGTCGGCTGCGAGAACTGCGAGGCCCCCTGGAAGAACGCGAGCGCGGCGGGGACGGGCCGGGCCGCCTCGCTGGAGGTGAGCGTGATGCCGAAGACGAAGTCGTTCCAGACCGCGAAGAAGGTCAGGATCGCCGCGGTGAAGACGCCCGGGGTGGCGAGCGGGACGATGACCCGGCGGAACGCCTGCCAGGCGGTGGCGCCGTCGACCTGGGCGGCCTGCTCCATCTCCCACGGGATCTCCCGGAAGAACGCCGCCAGAACGTAGACCGCCAGCGGCAGCGAGTACGACAGGTACGGGATGATCAGGCCGAGCCAGGTGTCGTAGAGGCCGATGGAGCGCCACAGGTTGAACAGCGGAGTGGCGATCGCGATGACCGGGAAAACGGTGATCGCCAGCGCCACGCCGAGGACCAGGCGTTTGCCGGGGAAGTTCAACCGCGAGACGGCGTACGCCGCGAGCGTCGCCAGGATCACCGAGATGGTCGTGGCGATCAGCGCCATGCCCACCGAGTTGCGCAGCGCCGTGGTGAACAGGTCGGAGGCGAAGACCGTCCGGTAGTTCTCCCAGCTCCACACGGTCGGCAGGAACGCGTTGTTGGTGATGTCGTCGCCCTCCTTGAAGGAGAGCGACACGATCCAGAGCACCGGGATCACGGCGTACGCGATGATCAGGATCGCGCCGGCGATCCAGCCTGCCTGGGTCCTGCGGCTGGTACTCATCAGCGCTCACCCCTCTGCTGCGACAGGTCGGTCTTGAAGACCTTCACGAACATCACGGCGATGATGACGACGAGGATCGCCAGGATCACGCTGACCGCGGAGCCGAGCCCGACCATCACCCGGCTGATCGTCTGCCGGTAGGCCAGGAACGACAGGGTCTCGGTGCCCTGCGCGCCGGCGGTCATGATGAAGATGCTGTCGAAGATGCGGAAGGCGTCGAGGGTACGGAACAGCAGCGCCACCATGATCGCGGCCTTCATGTTCGGCAGGATGACCCGCTTGACCCGCTGCCACGCCGTGGCGCCGTCGACCTTCGCCGCCTCGAGGTAGTCGTCGGGGATCTGTGCCAGCCCGGCGAGCAGCAGCAGCGACATGAACGGCGTGGTCTTCCAGATCTCGGCGACGCAGACCGTGACCAGGGCGGACCAGGTGCCGCCGAACCAGTCGAACTCGCCGAGACCGAACAGGCCGTTCACGAAGCCGTACGTGTTGCTGAACGCGTAGGCCCAGGCGTAGGCGGAGACGACGGTGATGATGCCGTACGGCACGAGGATCGCGGTTCTCAGCGCCGTGCGCAGGTAGAGCGCCCGGTGCATGACCATGGCCAGCGCGAAGCCGAGCACCAGCTCGGCGGCCACGGTCACCACCGTGATCAGCGAGGTGACGCCGAACTGCTGCCAGAACAGGCCGTCGGTCAGGATCGTCGTGTAGTTGCCGAGGCCGACGAACTCCCGGCCCCCGGGATCGGTCAGGCGGTAGTCGAACATCGACAGCCAGAGGGCGTTCAGGATCGGGTAGCCGGTGACGGCGACCATCGCGATGAAGGCCGGCCCGGCCAGCAGCCAGCCCAGGTTGCGCTCGTGCCGGGCGCGGTCGGTCAGCCGGATCCGGCGCCGCGGGGCGCGAGCGGTCGCGGGCCCGCGCGGCGGCGCTTCAACAGTGCTCACGGCCGCTCCTAGATCAGTCGTCGGTTGGACAGGACGGCCTCGAGCAGCTCGTTGCCCTCTCGCGGCGTGGCGCCGGGCGCGAGCGAGTCCGGCGGGTGGAAGGCGGTCTGGATGGAGCCGGTCACATCGCCGTAGTACGGGCTGACCGGCCGTGGCGTCGCCGCGTCCAGGCCCTCACGGATCTGGTCGGCCATCGGGAACAGGTCGCGGATCTCCGGGTCGTCGAAGACGGAGGCGAGGGCGGCCGGGTTGCCCGCGGTCTTCATGAAGTCCTTCTGGCTCTGCGCGTTCGCGAGGCAGCGGATGGCCTCGACCGCGAGGTCCGGCTTGCGGCTGAAGGAGCTGATCGACAGGCCGAGACCGCCGGACGGCGCCGCGCTCTCGGTGCCGGCGTCGACCCGGGGGTAGGCGGCCCAGCCGACGTCGTCCTTGAAGTCCGCCGGCAGCGAGCCCTCCTCGATGGCCGCGTCGAAGGCGGCCCAGACGTACGGCCAGTTGACCATGAAGCCGCCGTCCGGCGCCTGGAAGGCGGAGCGGGAGTCCTCCTCGCCGGCGGTGCTGAATCCGGCGGGCGCGGCGGGCGAGACGGCGAGGTCGCGCATGATCCGGGTGGCCACCTCACCGGCCGGGGTGTCCAGGCCGCCCTTGACCTCGTCCGCCGGCAGGTTCTCGGCGCCCGATTCCAGGATCGATCCGCCGGCCGAGGAGACCAGGGCGTTGACCCAGACCATCAGGCTCTCGTTGCGGCGGCCCTGCGCGGCGAGGGTGACCCCGGCCCGCGTCGCGCCCTCGATGAGCTGGTCCCAGGTGACCGGGCCGGCCGAGGGGTCGACGCCGGCCTCCCGCAGGACCGACTTGCGGTACCAGAGGAGCTGGGTGTTGCCGTAGAGCGGCGCCGACCAGAGCGTGTCCCGGAAGGTGGACTGCACGAGAGGGCCGTCGAGGACTCCGGTGGAGAACTCCTGCCGCTCCTGATCGGTGAACGCGCGCAGGAACCCGGCGTTGGCGAACTCGGCCATGAACGGCGGGTCGACGCTCACGATGTCCATCGAGCGGTCCTCGGCGGCGAGCCGGCGCAGCAACTGCTCCCGTCCGCCGGCCGCGGTGTTCGGCAGCCGCTGGATGTTGAAGGAGTAGGCCCCGCCGGACTCGGCCGCGCAACGGGTGGCCACGTCCTCTTGGGCGGCGTCGGCGATGTAGTAGGTCAGAGTGGTCGATCCGCCGTCCTCGCCTCCACAACCGGTGAGGACCGAGGCGAACAGGACGAGAGCGGATCCGCACGCCCATCGACGTGGCTTCTTCTCAAGCACCATGCTGTCCCTTCGACGGTGAAGGTGCATCTGGGTTCGCTTGCGAACTTCAGCCTCGATGTGAGCTGCGTCTCTCGTCAAGAGTCACTATGTGCACGGCACTGATCAGGCCACTGTGGCCGGTGGGCCGAAGGTTGCATGGAGAGATGCATGTCTCTGATTCGGCTCCCGAAACTCCCAGAAACGTGCCACGCCCTCCGGGGAACGGCCGGTCCCCGCTGCGCTCAGGTCAGCCTCTCCCCGGCGAAGATCAGAAAAGGGAGGGTCCACATGAATGTCACGAGCGCCGATTGTGGCCAGCCGAGCTCCATTCCGCGATTGTCGGTGGTCGTCCCGGTGTTCAACGAGGAGGACGTGCTGCCGCTGTTCACACAACGGCTGCGCCCGGTGCTCGACGACCTCGGCGTGACCTACGAAGTGCTGACCGTCGACGACGGCAGCCGGGACGCCACCCCGGCGGTGCTCGACATGATGCGCCGGCAGTGGCCGCAGCTGCGGGTCGTCCGGCTCCGCCGCAACAGTGGTCATCAGAACGCGCTGACAGCCGGCCTGCACCGTGCCCGCGGGGAGTACGTGGTGAGCATCGATGTCGACCTGCAGGATCCGCCGGAGGTCATCGCCGAGATGCTGTCCCTGGCCGAGAGCGCCGGACTCGACGTGGTGCACGGCGTACGGACCGATCGCAGCACCGACAGCCTGTTCAAGCGCTGGACGGCCGCGCTGTACTACCGCCTGGTGCGGCGCGTCGTCGGCGCGTCCGTTCCGCACAACGCCGGGGACTTCCGGCTGCTCGGCCGCACGGCCGTCGACGCCCTGACCGAGCTGCCGGAACATCTGCCGGTCTATCGCCTGCTGGTGCCGTGGCTCGGCCTGCCCAGCGGCGAGGTGACGTATGCGCGGCAGCCGCGCGCCGCGGGCCGTTCCAAGTACCCGATCGCCAAGATGATCCGGCTCGCCCTGGACAGCGTCACCGGCTTCTCGGCCGCGCCTCTGCGGGTCGCGACCTGGCTGGGCTGCGCGGGCATCGCCCTGTGCATGGCGTCGGGGGTGGCCGTCGTGGCCGCGTACCTGTGGGGCACCGTCGTCCCCGGGTGGACGTCGATGTTCGTGGCCCTGGTGTTCCTGGGCGCGCTGCAACTGCTGTGCCTGGGACTGCTCGGCGAATACGTGGCCCGCATGTTCACCACGATGCAGGGCCGCCCGCCGTACGTGGTCACCTTCGATTCGGCGGTGTCCAGCCGGAACCGCCCGTACGCGACGACCGGCCGGTAGGGGTCACGCCATGTCATCTCTGATGATCGACCGCACGGAGCGGCCGGCCGGAACACCGGCCGGCGCGCCGGACGTCGCGCCGGCCCACCGTCCCTGGCGGTCGGCGTTCCTGGCGAGCCTGTCGATCTGGGCGGCCACCACCGTCCTGCATCTGGCCGTGAGCGCGCTGGCCTGGCTGCCCCGCAAGGGCGGTCCGGCCCCGGACCTCTGGATGATCGCCCTCAGTTGGAACGGCTGGGACGCCGGCCACTACGTGCGCATCGCCGAGAGCGGGTACCACCTGGGCCCGGGCTTCCCGGCGTTCTTCCCGCTGTACCCGCTGCTGATCAACGTCATCGACGCGGTGCTGCCGGGCGGCCCGCTGGTCAGCGCCCTGGTCGTCGCGAACGCCGCCGCGTTCGGCGCGCTGGCGGTGCTGTACCGGCTGGCCGACCACGAGTTCGGGCCGCGGGTGGCCCAGCGGGCCGCCTGGTACCTGGCCGCCTTCCCGATGGGGTTCTTCCTGTTCATCGGCTACAACGAGTCACTGTTCCTCCTGCTCGCGGTCGGCGCGCTGTACGCCGGCCGCCGCGGCCACTGGTGGCTCGCCGGCATGCTGGGCGCGCTGTCGTCCGCCACCCGGCTGTTCGGTCTGCTGCTGATGGCCCCGCTGGCCGTCGAATACCTGCGCCAGGTCGGCTGGCGACCGCGCCGGATCCGGCCCGACGTGCTGGGCCTGGCACTGGTGCCGCTGGGCGTGGTGAGCTACAGCATCTACTGCATGGTGGAGCTCGGCAGTCCGCTGGCCTTCAGCATCGCCCAGAACGAGTGGGGCCGCCGGTACACGATCCCGGGCGAGGCCTGGCTGATCGCGATCGGGCAGATGGACGAGCGCGGTCTCATGGAACCGGCCACCCTCGCCGCGATCCTCGACGCCGGCACCACCCTGATCGCGGTGGTGCTGCTAATCCTGTGCGTGGTCGGCCCGTTCAAGTTCCGGCGCGACCAGATGTACCTCGTGGTGCAGGGCGGACTCACCCTCCTCATGCTGATGTCGACGGAGGTCGGCGGCCGCGCGATGCAGTCCGCGGCCCGCTACGCGATGGAAGCCGTGGCGATCTTCTTCGTCCTGGGCCGGATGGGCGCCAACCAGGTCGTCGACCGCAGCGTACTGGTGATCGGCGTGGGCCTGCACGCGGTGTTCCTGGTGGTCTTCATGGCGGGGTCCTTCCTCGTCGCCTGATCGCGGGTCCCACGGCCGGGGCCGTGGCGGCGGCCGGAGATCCCGCCTCTACGGTGGTCCGATGGCATCGGTCAAACAGATCCAAGTCACCTTCGACTGCGCGGACCCCGAGCGCGTCGCCCGCTTCTGGTGCGAGGTGTTGGGGTACGTCGTGCCGCCCCCACCGAAAGGGTTCGCCACCTGGGACGATGTCGATCGCACGCTGCCCCCGGAGAAGCGGGGCGCGGCGTTCGCCTGCGTCGATCCCACGGGGGCCGGCCCGCGACTGTTCTTCCAGCGCGTGCCGGAGGGCAAGGTCGTCAAGAATCGGCTGCATCTCGACGTGCGGGTCGGCACCGGGCTCGTCGGCGCCGAGCGCGTGGCCGCGCTCGAGGCCGAGTGCGCACGGCTGCTCCCGCTCGGCGCGGCGCGGGTGCAACTGCTGCTCGCCGACGAGCACAACGAGTCGTGCCTGGTGATGCAGGACGTCGAGGGCAACGAGTTCTGCCTCGATTGAGAGGCCGCGAGGCCCGAGTCCCCCGGCGCCGGGGGGGGGGGGGGGGGGAGCCGCCCGGGAGAGCACGCGGGCGGGGGTGAGGGGCGGGCCGGAGAGGCCTGCTTGCGCCCGCCCCGCCGGGGCCGCCCCCCCGGGGGGGGGGGGGGGCGCCCCCCCCCCCCCCCCCCCCCCGGCGCCGGGAAGGATCAGCGACCAGCTACCGCATCGCCTACTAGGAGTAGGAGAGCAGCGGAGTGAGGCTGGGCTGCGCCGCGCACGTGGGCACGGGGATGCTGGTGCTCGGCGACGGCCAGGTCGGGGCCGGCGATGACGTGGGGTTCCACGTCGAGCTGACACCGGGCACCGGACCGGCCGTCGCGCTGGGGCCCCACGGGGGTGGCGTGCTGGGCCCCCGGCTGGGCGTGGCGCTGGGTCCCGGACCGGCCGTCGCGCTCGGATCCCAGGTCGGCGGCGTGCTGGGCCCCCGACTGGGCGTCGCGCTGGGATCCCACGTCGGTGTGACGCTGGGTCCGGGACCCGCCGTCGCGCTCGGATCCCACGTCGGCGGCGTGCTGGGCCTCCCACTGGGCGTCGCGCTGGGATCCCACGGGGACGGCGTGCTGGGCCTCCCACTGGGTGTGGGACTGGTATCCCACGTCGGCGTGACGCTGGGTCCCGGACCCGCCGTCGCACTCGGATCCCACGTCGGCGGCGTGCTGGACCCCCAAGTGGGCGTGGGACTGGGCTTCCACGGGGGGCTGTCGCAGACGGCCGGAGGGCTCGACGGCGGCAGGCTCGACGGCGGAGGGCTCGCCGACGGCCTCACCGGCGTCAGCGTCAACGTCGGCCTCACGGACGTCGGCGTCGGGCTTGCGGGCGTCGGGCTTGCGGGCGACAGCGGCGCGAAGCTGCCGGCGAGCGCCGGCATGGCACCCGCGGTGCCCCCCGCCAGGAGGATGCCACCCAGCAGGACGGTGTACACGTTGCGGCGCAACAGATGATCTCCTTGTGTGGATTGCCGTAAGGAGAGGCCCCGTGGTGACACACATCCATCAGGTCGATGTCCACGCGGACCGCCGAACGGCGTCGGCACACTCTACGCATCGACGGCAACCCATACGCCACAGGACACGGCCCGGATCACCGTCGATACAACGAAAGAGGCCGGCGCCTGTTCAGCGCCGGCCTCTCCGACCGGATCCACCCCTGCATCCGTCAAACCGAGCCGCGCCCGCCGGCGGGCGGCTTGGTGATCAGGGGGTGGGGAACTCCTCGACCGGCTTGCCGCGCATGTAGTCGGCCAGGGTCTCGTACACCGCCGGGTTGACGATGCCGTGGGACATGCGGTCGGTGTGGGCGGCCCAGTCCGGGTTGGCGAGATAGCCGGCGACGACCAGCGACCGGGTGCCGACGACCAGGGCGGCGGTCTTGTCGCTGTCGGTGGTGCCGGTCTTGCCGAACACCGGGTGCCCGACGACGTCGCGGACCTGCGGGGCGGTGGAGCCGCCACAGTCGCCGAGCTGGGCACGGTCGCCGACCGGGCAGCGGGCCGCGTCGAGGGCCTTGCGGGCCACGTCCTTCTTGGTCGCCTGGGTGCAGGCCGACTTACCGGTGGCGAGTTCGGTGCCGTCCTGCGTGGTGATCGACTGGATGGGCGTGGGGGAGCAGTACTTGCCGTCGGCGGCGAGGGTCGCGTACGCGCCGGCGATGTCGAGCGGGGTGGAGGCGGACACGCCGAGGGTGAAGGCGCCCCACTCGTGGGCGGAGTCGGGGTCGTTGGCCATGGTCGCGTCCTCGGCCGACCGGAACTGCACACCGAACCGCTTGGCGACGTCGACGACGTTCTCCGCGCCGGCGCGCTCCTGCAGGGGCACGAAGTAGGTGTTCACCGACCGGCCGAACGCGGTCCACATGTTGAAGTTGCCGGCCTCGCCGGCGGAGGCGTTGCTCGGGCAGTAGTAGCCGCCGCACTCGGCCGGGGCGGCCGAGTCGAGGTAGCGGGACTTGTAACGCTGCGGCGAGTAGATCGTGGTGTCCAGGCCCATGCCCTCTTCCAGGGCGGCGACCATGGTGAACATCTTGAACACCGACCCGGCCTGGTAACCGGGGACGTCGGCGCTGCCGGTGATGATCGGGTTCACCGTGTTCGGATAGGTTCCCCGGACGCCCTGGCGGGCCAGGGCCGGGTTGGAGGACAGCTCGTTCTGCGGGTTCTCCGCGTCATCGATCTTGAACTTGCGGTTGGTGGCCAGCGCGCGGACCGCTCCGGTGCCGGGTTCGACGGCGGCCAGCATCAGCGCGTTGGGGTCGGTGTCCTTCTGCCGCTCGCTGACCCGCTTACGGGCGGCGGCCTGCGCGTCCACGTCGAGGGTGGTGACGATGGTGTAGCCGCCGCTCTTGAGCAGGCGCTCCCGGTCGTAGGCCGTCGCGCCGAAGGCCGGCTGGTCGAGCCACCAGCGATAGAAGTAGTCGCAGAAGAAGCCCCAGTTGTTCTTGGCGACGGAGACGCAGCCGCGGCTGGGGCGCTTGGTGGTGCGGGCGACCTCGGTCTTCTTGGCCTCGGCGGCCTCGGCCGCGGTGATCTGGCCCAGTTCCAGCATGTTGTCGACGATGTAGTCGCGGCGGGCCACGGCCTGCTTGTGGCCGCTGTCGACGGTGGGGTCGAACGCGGTGGGCGCCTTGACCATGCCGGCCAGCAGGGCGGCCTCGGCCACGGTCAGGTCGGACGGCTTCTTGCTGAAGTAGACCTGGCTGGCGGCGTTGACGCCGTAGGCGCCGTTGCCGAACGGCGCCATGTTCAGGTAACGCTCCACGATCTGCTGTTTGGTCAGCTCCTTCTCGACCTGGATCGCGTACTTCATCTCGGTGAGTTTGCGCTGCGCGGTGTCCTTGGTGGCGTTCACCACATCTTGTGGATCTGTCGCTGAATAGGCGAGCGCCATCCGCACGTATTGCATGGTGAGGGTAGAAGCGCCCTGCTGGGTGCCGCCCTGATTGTTGTTGACGAAAGCGCGGGCGATGCCTTTCACGTCGACGCCGTTGTGCTGGTAGAACTTGTGGTCCTCGGCGGCGACGATCGCGTCCTGCATGTTCTGTGCCACCTGCGCGAGTGGCACGTCACTGCGGAACTCGTCATACATGACGGCGAGCTGGGTCTTGCCGTCGGCGGCGTAAACCCGCGAGACCTGCGGCGACGACTGCTCGATGAGCGCGCCGGGCAACTCGCCCAGCTCCTGTGAACCCGCCTTGGCGGCCAGCCCGGACATCGCCACGGCCGGGAAGGACGCCGCGGCGACGACCAGCCCGGCGATCAGGCCACAGGTGGCGAGCACCGCCACACTACGAAGAATCCGGCGTTCGGAAGAGGGCATGCGCGCAGTCACTCCACCCAGGCTAATCAGTTGTTCCGGCATCGTGCAGCTTCAGGGAAATCCGTCACATGCGGTATCCCGGAACGGCCGGTGACAAACCTGGGAATCGACGGGAAATTGCGCGGATCAGCCGCCGGTGATGGACCAGTGCCACGCCTCGGAGGGCAGGTTCACGAAGCCGTACTCGTCGGCGTGCGCGGCCATCCAGGCGAACGCCTTGCTCTTGCGGGTCAGCGTCCTGCCACCGGAGGTGACGTCGACGGCCAGGCCGATCTCGTGCAGCGAGCGGCCCGGGATGGCGGTGGGGACCCGGCAGGACGAGGCGGGAGCGGTCCAGACGTCGGGGCAGCCGTTGATCGTACGGAGCTGGATCTGCCGTTCCTTGGTCCGGAAGCCACCGCCGGCCAGGGCGATGCCGTCGGCGCGGGCGTCGTCGACCATCCGCTTGAAGGCGTAGGCGACGCTGCGGTGCACGGTCGTCCCGTACACCGTCGTGGTGTCCTTGATCGTGAATTTGGGCCGGACCTCGGCGACGACGTCCCGGCTGAGGACGGTGGCCTGCGCGGCGAAGCCCGCGGCCGTGCCGGCGCCGGCGATGCGGCGCTGGGTCCGCTCCACCGCGGAGGCGGCCGTGGCCCGCGCCGACGACGCGAGGGTCAGCGCGGCGCCGGCGGTGCCCACGTCCTTCTTCGCGGCGCGCAGCGTGGCGGCGGCCTCGTGGAGGCGGGCGCGGCGCGCGTCGCGGGTGCTGGTGGCGGCGGTGACGGCACGCTTCGCGCGGGCGATCGCGGCTTTGCTGCGGGGCCGCTGCTTCGAGACGCGGGCCAGGGCGTTCTTCGCGTCGCTGAGGGCCCGTTCGGCGGACTTGAGCCGGTCGTGCACGCCCGCGTGCGCGGTGGTGACGGTGATCAGCCGCGTCTGAGCGGTGTCGTTCGCCTTCGTGGCCTGCGCGACCCCGGCGGTGCGCGTCTTGAGGGTCGCGAGCTCGGCGGAGAGGGCGGCACGATACTTCGCCATCGTCGCGTCGGCGGTGAGGCTGCGGTACATCAGGCTCTGGTAGCTGGCGGCGACGCGGGGGACCGCGGCCTGCGCGGGGCTGGGCGCGACGACGGCGATGGGTGCGGCGCAGGTGAGGGTCATGGCCAGGGCGGCGGCGAGACGGGTGACTCTATGTCGCTGGTTCACGGGCGTACGCTCCTCGGCTCCGGCGGGCCCGGGGGCCCACGCTTTGTCGATGTCCGACTGTGCGGTCCGCCGGGTGCTGTTTCCGGGTCAGGAGGAGTGCGGATCGGTTGCACCGGAAAAGAAGTGCATCCATACGGGGGCCGGCAAGCGAATGAACCCGACGAGGATCCATGCGCGGGAGGGAGGTCGATGAGCTCCGACGACGAACTCGCCGAGCGATGGCGCGACGGCGACGAGAAAGCTCTGCGTACGGCGTATGACCGGCACGGTGCGGCCGTGCTGTACCTGGCCCAGCGGCTGCTGGGCAACCGGGCGGACGCCGAGGACGTGACGCAGGTGACATTCGTGGCGGCCTGGACGAGCCGGGACATGTTCGATCCGCGGCGCGGCACGATGCTGGGCTGGCTGCTGGGGATCGCCCGGCGCAAGGCCGTCGACCGGCTGCGGTCGGCGGCACGCGACGACCGGGCCACCGAGACGGTACGGGCACACCTGGCGCCGCCGGACGAGCCGCAGACGCCGGACCGGATCGTCGACCGGCTGGTCGTGGCCGACGAGCTCGGCCGGTTGCCCGACGAACAACGGCGCACCCTGGAGCTGGCGTTCTTCGACGATCTGACCCATCCACAGATAGCGGCCGTCACCGGACTACCCCTGGGTACGGTCAAGAGCCATATCCGGCGCGGAATGGCGAACCTACGTCGTCGTTGGGAGGTGGACGGTGCAGCATTTGGATCCCGATCGGCTGGTCCTTCTCGCGCTCTCTGAACAACAGCAGGAGCTGAGCGAGTCGGATCACCTGGCGCAGTGCGCCGGCTGCCGCTACGACCTGGACTCGTTGCGGGAGGTCGCCGACATCGGAACCGAGATAGAGGAGGTACGTGATCTTCCGGCGCCGCCGGAGAGCGTCTGGCGGGCCATCGAGGCCGGCATCACCACCCCCGTGGCACCGGTCACCCCCCTGGCCGGGCGGCGTGGCCGTCCCCAGCGGGAACGCCGGCGCTGGCTCGCTCCGGTGCTGTCCGCGGCCGCGGCGGCGATCGTGGCGGTGGCCGGCACCGTCGTGGCCTTCGGCGTCCTCGACCGGCCTCCGGCCGAGACGGTGACGGCACAGGCGACGCTCGCTCCCCTGCCCAAGGTGCCGGTGGGCGCGGGCGGCACCGCCGAGGTCACCTCCAGCGGCAAGATCCGCATCGACGCGCGCAACCTGCCGCTGACCCCCGGGTTCCACGAGGTGTGGCTGATCGACCCGGGCGACCTCACCAAGATGTTGTCGCTGGGCAACCTGCCCGCCGGCGCGAGCGTCGAACTGCCGGTGCCGCCCGGCACCGACCTGAACCGGTACCGCCTCGTCGACATCAGCGACGAACCGCACGACGGCGACGCCACCCATTCGGGTCAGAGCCTGTTGCGCGGAACTCTCACGTCCTAGGTGCATCCGTCCGGGACAGTGTGAGCGAAGTACGGGGTGGTGGCGATGAAGCCACCACCCCGGTACTTCGAAAGGACGCTCGAGGATGAGATTCACCCGACTCGGCACGCGGGCCGCCGCCGTCACCACCGCCGCGCTCGTCGCCTCCGCCCTCACCGCCGCGCCGGCCGCCGCACACACCAGCAAGCCGCTGGGCACCAAATCGCTGGCCGCGGTGCTGACCGCCGACAAGAAGGGTTTCGACCGCAACGGCCACGACTACGACATCCTGGCCGCCGCGGTGGCGGCGGTCCTGAAGGCCAAGCCGTCCAGCCCGGTCGGTGTCCTCGCCGACGGCAAGACCGCCCTCACCGCGTTCCTGCCCAGCGACCGCGCGTTCCAGTTGCTCGTCGCCGACCTGCAGAACACCAGGCGGCTGCCCGGTGAGAAGAAGGCGTTCACCGCGGTGGCCGGTCTCGGCATCGACACGGTCGAGTCGGTGCTGCTCTACCACGTGGTGCCGGGCGCCACGGTCAACCGCAAGGCGGCGCTCAAGTCCGACGGCGCCAAGCTGAAGACCGCGGCCGGATCGACGATCAAGGTCGACGTGTACGGCCACTACCGCAAGCGGATCCAACTGGTCGACGCCGATCGCAGCGACCGAAACCCGCGGATCGCCCGGTTCGACGTCAACAAGGGCAACCGGCAGATCGCACACGGCATCGACCGGGTGCTGCGCCCCATCAACCTGCCCTGACGCACGTCCGGTGGGCGCGGGTCGTCTCCCGCCCGCGCCTGCCGGGCGCCCGCCGACGCGGGCGGCACGCCCAACGACGGGACCGGGCGCTTCCGGCTCGGAGGAAGCCGCGCGTCGTGGTCCAGTACCGTCAGCCGGTGACGAGCGCGACCCCTTCCTCTCCCGGATGCACGCTGACGGTGTGCCGGGACTGCTGCTGCGGCAGCCTCCGCAAACATCCGGCCGTCGATCACGACGGTCAGCTCGACGGGCTGCGGGCCGCGGTGGAGCCCGCGCATCGCGTACGGACCAGCCTGTGCCTCGACGCCTGCTCGCAGTCGAACGTCGTGGTGGTGCACCCCGCCCCGGAGGCGCGGCGGGCGGGCGCCCGGCCGGTCTGGTTCGGGCTGGTCCTCGACGACGCGGTCGTCGAGGATCTGGCCCAGTGGGTTCGCGACGGCGGCCCCGGGGTGGCGCGGATGCCCGCCGTGCTGGAACTGTCGGTGATCCGGGCACCGGACGGGAAGGCACAGCCCTGACCGGGGTCTCCCGTCAGGCGCCCCCGCGAAGCAGGTCGGCGACCGCGAGTCGCAACCGCGGATGCCGGAACTCGAAGCCGGCATCCTGCAGCCGCTTCGGGACACACCGGCGGCCGGTGAGCACCAGCAGCGGATCGGCCCGCATGAACACCGATCCGAGACGGACCAGGGGCGCGGGGCTGGGCAGACCGACGGAACGGCCCATCGCGTGGCGCAGCGCCGCCATGAGGTCGCTGTTGCGCACCGGATGAGGGGAGGTGACGTGCACGATGCCCGACATCGCGGGGTCGTCCAGGCAGTGGCGCACGATCGCGCACAGGTCGTCGATGTGCAACCAGCTGATCCACTGCCGGCCACTGCCCATCCGGCCGCCGAGACCCCACCGCACGAATCCGGTCAGCCGGTCGAAGGCCGGGGTGTCACGATCGAACACGATGCCGGTGCGCAATGTGACCCGGCGCGCGGCGGTGATCTGCTCCGCGGCTTCCTCCCAGGCCCGCGCGACACCGGCCATCTGCGGCGGACCGTCGGCCGGCGGGGCGGACTCGTCGAGTGTCGCCTCGCCGGCGTCGCCGTAGATCGCCAGCGTGCTCATCTGCAGGAGCACCGGCACCGGCCGGTCCAGTGCCGCGCAGGCGCGGGCGAGGGCCCGGGTCGGTTCGGTCCGGGAACGTGTCAGCAGGGCGATGCCGGCCGGTGTCGGCCGCCGGAACACGAGTTCACCGCAGAGGTTGATCAGTGCGGCGCCGGACAGTTCGGCTGCCCAGGGGCCGAGGGTCCGGCCGTCCCAGTGAACCTGCCGGCCCCACCGGACCCGCGTGGCCGACCGGCTCAGGACCACCACGTCGTCGCCCCGGCCGGTCAGGTCGCGGGCGATCCGTTGCCCGAGCGCCCCGGAACCGCCGGCGATGACGACCTTCATCGGCTGAGGGTGGCGACCGGGCCGGCGGTGGGCCGCACCGCCATCGGCGGCAGCGGTCGCCATGTGGCGGCGACATCGCGCATCAGCAGCCCGCAGTCGGGTATCGCCGATCCCGGAGGGAACCGGACCGGGTCGTCGAAGAACGTGGACCGCACCGAGGCCAGCTCCACCGGCGTGACCCGCCAGTCCCGGGTCAGCAGTTCCACGCCGTCGAGGCGGGCCGGGTCCGGGGTGGCCGAGAAGCCGGCGGCGCCGCGCCGGAAGAACTCCGACGCCTGGTCGAGGTCGCGGAAGAGGTGGCTGTCCGCCAGGGTGGCCGCCCCGCGGACGTGGACGTCAACGTGCAGCTCGCCGCGCGGACCTAGCTCGCCGCGCGGACCTAGCTCGCCGCGCGGACCTAGCTCGCCGCGCGGACCTAGCTCGCCGCGCGGACCGGCGAAGGCGATCCGCAAGTCGTCGGCGCTCTCCCGCACGTCGAAGCGGCTGCGGTGGTGCCACCCCGGGAAGATCCGGCCACCGGCCCAGGAGTTGAGCCGGGAGCCGGTGTCACGGCGGGGGATGTAGACGCCGCATGCGACGCCGCCGGGGGTGTCCCACTCGACCGCGATCCGGTGCGCGGCGTTCTCGCTGCGCAGGCCGAACGGTGCGGGCACGGACGGGGGCCGGACACCGGCCAGCCGGATCAGGCAGATGCCCGACACCGCCCACCCGTCGACGACCTGCGGTCGCAGCGGTGCGGGTAGCAGCCGTGCGGTGATCTGCGGGTCGGTGCGATAGTTCACGAGGAGCCGGCGCTCGACCACACTCGCCAACCGGGGAGCTCTCATCTCGGATCGCCTTCCTTGCCTCGGCGTGTCGCCGTCGTCGTGCTCACCCGGGGGCACATCGCGACGGACCCTGCTTTGAGCGGTTGCTCAAATCAGAGTCTACGAGGTTTTGAGCGATCGCTCAAACGCTGGTGACCACCGGCACGACGCCGCCGATCAGCGCGCGGCCGGACACCCCGGCACGGGCCGTCAGTGCCGGAACTGGCCGACCAGCGCGGTCAGCTCGCCGGAGAGCCGGGTCAGGCCGGCGGCGGCCCGCTGGGTGGTGGTGGCGCCGGCCGCGGTCGCGTTCGCCACGCCGGCCACGCCGGAGACGGTGGCGGCGACCTCGCCGCTGTTGGCGGCGGTGTCAGCGACCGAGCGGCTCATCTCCGCGGTGGTGGCGGTCTGCTCCTCGACAGCCGACGCGATCGTGGTGGTGTAGTCGCTGATCTGCTGGATGACCTCGGTGATCTCGCCGATCGCCTGAGCCGCGCTGCCGCTGGAGCTCTGGATCGCGCCGATCCGGCTGGTGATCTCCTCGGTCGCCTTGGCGGTCTGCTGCGCCAGCTCCTTGACCTCGCCGGCGACGACCGCGAACCCCTTGCCCAGCTCACCGGCGCGGGCGGCCTCGATGGTGGCGTTGAGCGCGAGCAGGTTGGTCTGCTCGGCGATGGTGGTGATCAGCTTGACCACGTCACCGATCTCGGCGCTCGCCGCGCCGAGCTCGGCGACCTGGTCGGTGGTGCGGCGGGCGATGGACATCGCCTGCTGGGCCACGTGGGCCGCCTGGCCGGCGCTGCTGGCGATCTCGGTGATCGACGCGCTCATCTGCTCGGCGCCCGCGGCGATCGACTGGACACCGGCGTTGACCTGCTCGGAGCCGTGCGACGCGGTGCCGGCTTTGGAGGCGGCGTCGGCCGCGCCGGCCTGCAACTCCGCGCTGACCGAGGACAGCTCACGGGAGGCGCCGGCCAACTCGACCGCGGATCCGCCGATCGTGGCGACGGTCCGCCGCAGGCTGGCGACCGCGGCGTCCAGTGCCCGGCCCATCCGGCCCGGCTCGTCCCGACTGGTCAGACCGGTGGTGTGGGTGAGGTCGCCGGCGGCGAGGCTCTCGCACACCTCCGTCACCTTGTGCAGCGACCGGACGATGCCGCGGGCCATGAACACGGCCAGGGCGAGCGCGACCACCAGGCCGACGATGAGGATGACCAGGATGAGGGCGCGGCTGGCGGTGTAGCCGTCGTTCGTGTCGGCGGCGGTGGCCGCGGCGTGACTCGACTCGGCAGCGGTCATGTCGGCGATGTCCTGCATCGCCTCGCTCACCAGCGGAGTGATCTCCTCGTCCCGGACTTTCTGCCACTCCGCGATGTCATCGCGCTGGCTGGCCGGGATCAGCTTCTCCCGGGCGATCTTCTCCAGCTGGATGAAATCGTCGTACAACTCGTCGATCGCGGCCGCCTCGACGGCCGGCCCGCTCCCCCGGTACGCGGCGAACGACGCCTCCACGGTCTCCTGGTCGCCGGCGAGCGCCCGCAGATATTCCGCCTGCGTGGCGTCGTCGCGGGACAGGGCGTGGTTGGTGATGGTCAGGCGTGCCTGCAGGATCGACGCCCTGAGATCACCGAGAGCCGCGACGCTGGCCAGGTTTCCGCGGTAGATGTCACGGGCGCCGTCGTTGGCCCGGCTCAGCGCGGTCAGGCCGAGGAGCCCCACGACCATCGCCACCAGGGAGGCCACCGCGACCGCGCTGAGGAACTTGACGTTGACGCTCAGACCGGCGAACCAGCCCCCGGCCTCCGGCGTGCCGCCATCCGACTCGACCACCACGAACCTCTCGCCCCCGCGTGTCCCCGGCCACGCACGGCCGGACGGCAGTGACTGCCGCTCACATGAGCCTCATCGGCGGGCGGGGCCGGACACTGAGCGCCGGGCGCTGTCATTCGGGCAGGACGGCCACTTCGCTGTAGAAGTGCCGGATCCGCCGGACCGCCTCTTCGAACGCCTCCAGGTCGATCGGCTTCGTCACGTAGGCGTTGGCGTGGCGGACATAGCTGGTGGTGATGTCCAGACCGGCGTTCGACGTGGTCAGCACCACGATCGGGATGCTGCGCAGGTCCTCGTCGCTCTTGATCTCCTGCAGCACCTCGTGGCCGCCCATGCGGGGCATATTGAGGTCGAGCAGGACCAGGTCCGGGCGGACGGCGTCGGCGTACTCCCCCTGCCGGCGCAGGTACTGGAGGGCCTCCGCGCCGTCGCCGACCCGGTTCACCACCGGCGGCCCCGGCTCGGACAGCAGAGCTTCCTCGATCATCATCGTGTCGGCGTCGTCGTCGTCGACGATCAGCACGTGGGTCACTGCCATCCTCATTGTTTTCCTTGACCGTCGGAGGTACCTGCGACACGTGCCGATCCTTGCTGCCGCGCAAACATACTGCATCGGGCCGTTGATCAGGCCTCGCGCCCTTCCCCCGGAAGGATGCCGAGGGCGGTCGGCGCGCCACAGCACACGCCGGCGAGCCGCTCGGCGGCGGGCGCCCCCGGTTACCGGAACGACTGCCCGGGTAGATCGACTCGTCGTGCTCTCGATCATGAAACTCCCGCTCGGCGATCATCGCCTCTTCGCCCGTGCCGGCCGGCAGGTCCGGTCCTCGGTGGAACGATTACGCCGGGCCGCTCGCCCGGCGCTCGCCGCCGCGGCCGCCGCCACGTGCGCGTGGATCATCGCCGCCGACCTCATCGGACACCCCGACCCGGTCTTCGCCCCGACCGCGGCACTGATCGTGCTCGGCGAAGCCCGCGGCCGGCGGCTGCGGCAGACCACCGAGACCGTCTTCGGGGTGGCCGCCGGCGTCTTCGTCGCCGAGTTCGCCGTGCGGGCGCTCGGCACCGGCGCCGTCAGCCTCTTCATCGTGCTGCTGCTCACGGTCGCTCCGATGATCGCGGCCGGCGCGAGCAGCACGCTGGTCGTACAAGCGTCGATCTCCGCTCTCTATCTCGTGGTGGTGGCCGCGCCGCAGGGGAACCTCATCCCGTTCCGGTTCGCGGACGCGCTGCTCGGCGGCGCGGTGGCCATCGTGGCCAGCCAGATCATGGCGGCCCGCAAACCGCTCGCACCGCTGGTGGCCCAGGCTCGGCAGACATACGCCGACCTCGCCGATCTGCTCGACGATCTGCGGGAGGCGATCGGGAACTGCGACGAGCCGGCCGCCGGCGCGGTGCTCGACCGGGCACACCGGCTGAACGACTGCGTGGAACTGCTTCACACCGAGGCGCTCGCCGCCGGCGAGACGCTGCGGCTGCGGATCCGCCGGCGCCGCCGGCTGGAGCAGGTGCGCAACGTCGAGGCGACCACCCATCAGCTCGACCACGTCGTCGGGAACGTGTGGGTGCTGGCCCGCCACGCGGTGACGCTGACCCGGCTGCACACCAGCACACCACCCGATCTGGAGCGGGCGATCCGCGCTCTGGCGAGCGCCGTCCGCTCCGCCGGTGACGCCCTGGCCACCGACCTGACCGGCGGCGACGACCCGGACCGGCACGCCGGGCAGGCCGACGCCGACGCCCTGGAGGCGGTCCGGATCGCCGCGAAACTGCTGGAGTCCGAGCCGGCGCCGCCGGTCACGATGATCGTCGGCCAGATCCGTACGACCGCCGTCGACCTGCTGCGCGGCGTTGGCCAGGACGACGATGTGCTGAGCCGGGTGGACGAGGCCATCGGCTGGCACCCGTCGCCATGATCTCGAGAACGGCCGGAGACTGCGGCTGATCGGCATCGGCATCACCGGGACCCGCCTGCTGACGTGCTATCCGCTCGGCTCGCCCGCCGGGTCCGGCCCGGCGACCGGCATGGACCCGACGGCGGGATAGCCGAACAACCGGCCCACGCCGAGCAGATCGAGCAACCAGATCATCGCCGGCGACACCGCCGACATCACGAGCCGGCAGGTGAGGTCCGGCTCGGCCGCCCGGTACCGGACCCGGAGCAGGGCCCGCAGCCCGGCGCAGTCGCAGAAGTCGACCGCGGCGGCGTCCAGCATCAGCACCCGCGGCCGCCTCTCGGTCAGCGCCGTCCGCAGCGTCGTCTCGAGATCGCCGGCGTTGGCCATGTCGAAGCTGCCGGAGAGCACCGCCGTCACCGTGCCGTCCACCGGTTCGCTCACCAGAACCCGCCCGGGTGAACCGCATTCCGAGGACACCGCCACCTCCTGATCGGAACGGCTGGCCGAGAGCCGGCACCGGAGAGCGCCGGGCCGCCGATACGCCTCACCGTAGTCCGCTCAGGTGAGCCCGCCCGCCGTAGCGCGGTTCCGCACCGGAACGAGGACACATACCACCTTTGTCGGCAGTGGCTCACGGCCTACCGGCGTCGGCGAGCCACCGTTCGATGCACTGCAGTAGGTCTTCCGCGTCGACCGGTTTGGTGACGTAGTCGCTGGCACCGGAGGCGAGGCTCTTCTCACGGTCGCCGTGCATGGCCTTGGCGGTGACCGCGATGATCGGCAGGTTCGCGTACCTCGGCATCGCCCGGATCGCGGTGGTCGCCTCGTAGCCGTCCATCTCCGGCATCATGACGTCCATCAGGATGAGGTCGACATCGTCGTGCTGTCCGAGCACGTCGATGCCCTTGCGGCCGTTCTCGGCGTAGACGACCTCCATGCCGTGCAGTTCCAGGATGTTGGTGAGGGCGAAGACGTTGCGGGCGTCGTCGTCGACCACGAGGACCTTACGGCCGGCCAGTTTCCCGGGCAGCGCGGCCAGGCCGTCGAGGATGCCGGTCTCCACCGTCGGCGGCATGACCGGCGCCCCGGCATCGGTGGACAGGTGCAGGGTGATGCGTTCCCGCAGCTCGTCGAGGCTGGACAGCA
This sequence comes from Actinoplanes sandaracinus, assembly GCF_030009775.1. Lineage (GTDB taxonomy): Bacteria > Actinomycetota > Actinomycetes > Mycobacteriales > Micromonosporaceae > Actinoplanes > Actinoplanes sandaracinus. The sequence goes on from NZ_JASCTH010000007.1 coordinate 315,909, forward strand.
GCTCCAGCGGCCGGGTCTGGGCGAGCGCCTGCAGCAGGGTGTCGTGGTTGGGCGACAGCTGGTGGGTGCGGTAGGCGAGGACCGGCACGTGCCGCAGCCCGGTCTGGTCGTGCAGGGCCTTGAGGAACACCGAGCCGTTGTCGCCCGCCATCGACAGGTCGAGCACGACCACGTGGAACGGCTGCGACATCAGGTCGGCGATCGCCGCGAACGGGTCGACCGCCGTCGCCACCGCGACGGTGCCGTGGGTGTCGGCGACCGCGGCGGCGGCGCCGCGGGCGATCAGGGTGAGCAGCCCGTGCGAGTCGCTCTCGACCACCAGCAGCCGGCGGGTGGCCGGCCGGTCGATGACCTCCGCCACGGACAGCACCGGCGCCTCGGCGACCGGTTCCACCACCGTGCCCTCCAGGTGCGCGAACGGGGTCTCGATCGGCATGTAGAGGGTGAAGGTGCTGCCCTGGCCGAGGACGCTCTGCGCCTGGATCTCGCCACCGAGCAGGTAGGCGATCTCCCGGCTGATCGACAGGCCCAGGCCGGTGCCGCCGTACCGCCGGCTGGTGGTGCCGTCGGCCTGCTGGAACGCGTCGAAGATGGCGGTGAGCTGCTGCTCGGCGATGCCGATGCCGGTGTCCACGACCCGGAACGCGACGACCGTGTCGTGCCCGGCCAGCGCTTCGGGCAGCTCGTCGGGGCGGGCCCGTTCGATGCTCAGCCGCACCTTGCCGGCCTCGGTGAACTTGACCGCGTTGGAGAGCAGGTTGCGCAGCACCTGACGCAGCCGCTGCTCGTCGGTGAACAGGCCGGTCGGCACGTCCGCGCCGGTGGACACCTCGAACGCCAGACCGCGGGAGCTGGTCAGCGGCCGGAACGTCGCCTCGACGTAGTCGAGCAGGTTGCGCAGCTCGAACGCCTCCGGCGCGATGTCCATCTTGCCCGCCTCGACCTTGGACAGGTCGAGGATGTCGTTGATCAACTGGAGCAGGTCGGTGCCGGCCGAGTGGATGACGGTGGCGTATTCGACCTGCTTCGGGCTGAGGTTGCGGGTCGGGTTCTGCGCCAGCAACTGCGCGAGGATCAAGAGCGAGTTCAGCGGCGTACGCAACTCGTGGCTCATGTTCGCCAGGAACTCGGACTTGTACTTCGAGGCGAGCGCCAACTGCTGGGCCCGCGCTTCGAGTTCCTGCCGTGCCTGTTCGATCTCGGAGTTCTTGGTCTCGATGTCGCGGTTCTGCCGGGCCAGCAGCGACGCCTTGTCCTCCAGCTCGGCGTTGGAGCGCTGCAGCTCCTCCGACCGGGCCTGCAACTCCTCCGACCGGGCCTGGAGTTCGGCGGCGAGCCGCTGCGACTCGGTCAGCAGCACGTCGGTGCGGGCGTTGGCCACCATGGTGTTCACGTTGACGCCGATGGTCTCCATCAGCTGGTCGAGGAAGTCCTGATGGACGTCGGTGAAGGTGGTCATGCTGGCCAGCTCGATCACGCCGAGCACCTGGTCCTCCACCACGATCGGCAGGACGACCAACTGCAGCGGCACGGCGGAGCCGAGACTCGACGACACGGTGAAATACCCGCCCGGCAGGTCGTCGACGACGATCCGCCGCTTCGCCACCGCGGCCTGCCCGACCAGTGACTCGCCGAGCGCGAACCGCCGCCCGGCGCCCCGGTGGCCGTAACTGCCGACCTCGCGCAGATCGGTGCCCGCGGACGTCTCGTCGACCAGCAGGAACGTGCCGAGCTGCGCGTTGACCAGCGGCGCCAGCTCGTTCATCACCAGGGTGGCGACGACCTCGAGGTCACGGTGGCCCTGCATGAGCGAGGAGATCCGGGCCAGGTTGGTCTTGAGCCAGTCCTGTTCCTGGTTGGCCTTGGTGGTCTCGCGCAGCGACTCCACCATGAAGTTGATGTTGTCCTTGAGCTCGGCCACCTCGCCGGACGCGTCGACGGTGATCGACCGGGTCAGGTCACCGGTGGCGACGGCGCTGGTCACCTCGGCGATGGCGCGCACCTGCCGGGTCAGGTTGCCGGCGAGTTCGTTGACGTTCTCGGTGAGCCGTTTCCACGTACCCGAGACGCCTTCGACCTCGGCCTGGCCGCCGAGGCGGCCCTCGCTTCCCACCTCGCGCGCCACCCGCGTCACCTCGGCGGCGAAGCTGCTGAGCTGGTCCACCATGGTGTTGATGGTGGTCTTGAGCTCCAGGATCTCGCCACGGGCGTCGACGTCGATCTTCTTGGTCAGGTCGCCCTGCGCGACCGCGGTGGTCACCTGGGCGATGTTGCGGACCTGACCGGTCAGGTTGTTCGCCATCGAGTTGACGTTGTCGGTCAGGTCCTTCCAGGTGCCGGCCACGTTCGGCACCCGGGCCTGGCCGCCGAGCTGGCCCTCGGTGCCCACCTCGCGGGCCACCCGGGTCACCTCGTCGGCGAAGGCGCCGAGCGTGTCGACCATCGTGTTGATCGTCTGGGCGAGCACCGCGACCTCGCCCTTGGCCTCCACCGTGATCTTCTTGCTCAGGTCGCCCTGTGCCACCGCGGTCGCCACCGACGCGATCGACCGCACCTGGCTGGTCAGGTTCGAGGCCATCACGTTGACGTTGTCGGTGAGGTCCTTCCAGGTGCCGCCGACGTTGAGGACCCGGGCCTGCCCGCCGAGGCGGCCCTCGGTGCCCACCTCGCGGGCCACCCGGGTCACCTCGTCGGCGAACGCGGAGAGCTGGTCGACCATCGTGTTGATGGTCTCCTTGAGTTCGAGGATCTCGCCGCGGGCGTCGACCCGGATCTTCTGGGTCAGGTCGCCGCGGGCGACGGCGGTGGTGACCTCGGCGATGCTGCGCACCTGGGCGGTCAGGTTGTCACCCATGACGTTCACCGACTCGGTGAGGTCCTTCCAGGTGCCGGAGACGCCCTTCACGTCGGCCTGGCCGCCGAGCCGGCCCTCGGTGCCGACCTCGCGGGCCACCCGGGTCACCTCGTCGGCGAAGCTGGAGAGCTGGTCCACCATCGTGTTGATGGTGTTCTTCAGCTCCAGGATCTCGCCGCGCGCGGCCACGGTGATCTTCTGCGACAGGTCGCCCCGGGCCACCGCCGCGGACACCTGGGCGATGCTGCGCACCTGGCCGGTGAGGTTGCCGGCCATCGAGTTCACCGAGTCGGTGAGGTCACGCCAGGTGCCGGCCACGCCGCTGACCTGCGCCTGACCGCCGAGCCTGCCCTCGGTGCCCACCTCGCGGGCCACCCGCGTGACCTCGTCGGCGAAGCTGGAGAGCTGGTCCACCATCGTGTTGATGGTGGACTTGAGCTCCAGGATCTCGCCCCGGGCGTCCACCGTGATCTTCTGCGACAGGTCGCCCCGGGCCACCGCCGTGGTCACCTGGGCGATGTTGCGCACCTGGTTGGTCAGGTTGCCGGCCATGAAGTTCACCGAGTCGGTGAGGTCACGCCACGTTCCGGCGACGCCGGGCACCTCGGCCTGGCCGCCGAGCCGGCCCTCGCTGCCGACCTCCCGGGCCACCCGGGTCACCTCGTCGGCGAACGACGACAGCTCGTCCACCATGGTGTTGATGGTGTTCTTCAGCTCCAGGATCTCGCCGCGTACGTCCACGGTGATCTTCTGCGACAGGTCGCCCCGGGCCACCGCCGTGGCCACCTGGGCGATGTCCCGCACCTGGTCGGTGAGATTGCCGGCCATCGCGTTGACCGAGTCGGTCAGGTCCTTCCAGGTGCCGGAGACGGCCGGGACCTCGGCCTGGCCGCCGAGCTGGCCCTCGGTGCCGACCTCCCGCGCCACCCGGGTGACCTCGGAGGTGAACAGCGAGAGCTGGTCGACCATGCCGTTGAAGACGGAGGCGATCTCGCCGAGGAGACCGTCGCCGTCCTCCGGCAGCCGGGTGCGGAAGTCGCCGTCACGGACCGCCGTGAGACCGGCCAGCAACTGCCTCAAGTCACCGTCGGCCACCGTTCCCGTGTCGGTGACCGCCTGCCGGAGCTGCCCGCTCTGCGCCATCCGAAGTCCCGTTCCTTACCGAAGCCCGCACCGACCGGGGATTGGCGGTGATCGTCGGCGGTAAGTATGCACACCGTGACAAGAGGACGTCGCACACCGAGTCGAGTACCATTTTTATTGGTCTGACACAACTCCTCTATGGCTAGAAATAGATCACCGAAAGGTTGGTTTCGCCTGCCCATGTAGCCGGGAACTACCGGTCCGCTAGCGGCATCCCCCCGAAGCGAAACGCCGCCTGACGAAGTGGCCGACAACAAGGAGCAACCGCATGACCGTCACCGTTGACACCACTACCCACGCCGATGCGTCAACCAGCACCGACCGGGCCAGTGACCTGATCAACGCATGGGCGGCCCTCCCGACCGGCCACCCGTCCCGCCCCGGCATCCGCGACCAGGTGATCGAGGCGTGGCTGCCGCTGGCCCGGCACCTCGCCAACCGCTACGCCAACCGCGGTGAGCCCCGCGACGACCTCCAGCAGGTCGCCGTGCTCGGCCTCATCAAGGCCGTCGACCGGTTCGAGCCCGACCGGGGCGTCGACTTCGCCGGCTTCGCCATCCCGACCATCGTCGGTGAGCTCAAGCGGCACTTCCGCGACCGCACCTGGTCGGTGCGCGTGCCCCGCCGGCTCCAGGAACTGCGCCTGGCCATCACCGGCGCGAACAACACGCTGACCAACACTCTCGGCCGCTCCCCCCAGGTCGCCGACATCGCCGCGTACCTCGGCATCAGCGAGGACGAGGTCATCGAGGGCCTGGAAGGCGCCCGGGCCTACAACTCGACGAGCCTGTCCACCCCCATCTCCGAGGGCGGCACCGAACTCGGTGAGACCCTCGGCAGCGAGGACTCCGGGTACGAGCACGCCGAACTGCGCATCGCTCTCGGCCCGGCGATGGCCAGCCTCGACGAGCGTGAGCAGAAGATCGTCAGCCTGCGCTTCTACGGCAACCTCACCCAGACGCAGATCGCCGAGCAGATCGGCATCTCCCAGATGCACGTGTCGCGCTTGCTCACCAAGGCCCTCGCCAAGCTGCGCACGCACCTCGACGGCGCCACGATCTGACCGCTCCACCCTTCAGAGACGTGACAGCCCGGTGGCGGTTCGCCACCGGGCTGTTCGATGTGCTCAGTCCGTCAGGTGGGCGCCGATCTCCGACTCGCTGACGCGAGCCGGCTCCAGCACCCGGTGCAGGAACTCGCGGGTGCGCTCCTGGCGGGGGTGGCCGAACACCTCCGCGGGCGGGCCCTGCTCGACGATCACGCCGCCGTCCATGAAGACGACCCGGGAGGCGACCTCACGGGCGAAGGCCATCTCGTGGGTGACCACCAGCATGGTCATGCCCTCGGCGGCCAGGCCACGCATGACCGCGAGGACCTCGCCGACCAGTTCCGGGTCCAGGGCGCTGGTCGGCTCGTCGAAGAGCATCAACTGCGGGTCCATCGCCAGCGCGCGGGCGATGGCGACCCGCTGCTGCTGACCGCCCGACAACTGCGCCGGGTAGGAGCCGGCCTTCTCGGTGAGGCCGACACGGTCGAGGTTCGCCGTCGCGATCCGGTCGGCCTCCGCACGGCTTCGTTTGAGGACACGGCGCTGCGCGATCGTCACGTTCTCCCGGACGGTCAGATGACCGAACAGGTTGAACTGCTGGAAGACCATGCCGATCCCCCGGCGGACCGCGTCGATGTCGCAGTCCGGGTCGGTGACCTCGACCCCGGCCACCCGGATGGACCCGGAGGTCGGCTCTTCGAGCAGGTTCACACAGCGCAGCAGCGTCGACTTGCCCGAACCGGACGGTCCGATGACGCAGACGACCTCGCCGGGCTCCACCGACAGGTCGATGCCGCGCAGCACCTCCAGCTTGCCGAAGGACTTGTGCAGGTCACTGATCTCGATCGTGGACACCCCGGTCACCTCTCCCTCCCGGCCCGGCGCTCCAGCCCGCGGACCACCTGCGACAACGGCAGAGTGATCACCAGGTAGAGCAGACCCGCCACCACCAGCGGCGTCGGGTTGACCCGCGTGTTCAGCGAGTCCCCGGCGAACTTCGTCAGTTCGATCGTCGTCGACGTGACGCCGAGGACGTAGACCAGCGAGGTGTCCTTCGTCAGCAGGATGATCTCGTTGGTCAGCGGCGGGATGACGATCCGGAACGCCTGCGGCAGCACGATCGAGATCATCGCGCGGGTGTGTGACATGCCGAGCGTACGAGCCGCCTCGAGCTGCCCCTTGGGGACGGCCTGGATGCCGGCCCGGATCGTCTCCGCCATGTAGGCCGCGGCCGTCAGGCCGAGACCGACGGTGACCGAGCCGTACACGCCGCCCGGGATCTCCCGGTCGGGGAAGGCCAGCGGCACGCCGTAGCCGACCATGAACAGCACCAGCAGCGCGGGCAGGCCACGGAACAGTTCGATGTAGGCGATGGCGAACCAGCGGTACGGCGGCACCGACGACAACCGCAGCAGCGCCAGGACCAGCCCGAGCGTCAGGCCGAACACGAAGGCCAGCAGGGTGTAGGCGATGGTGTTGCGCAGCGCGACGGTGATCGCCTCGGGGAACATGCTCCGGGCCACGTCGAGCCGGAGGAACGCCTCGGACAGGCGGCCCCAGTCCGCGGCGCCCGCCGCGGCCAGGATCACCAGCGCGAAGACGATGTAGCCGGCGGCGCGGACGATCCGCTGCCGCCGGCGGGGGCTCAGCTTCATGTCAGAGATCAACTGACCGGCTTCTCGCCGATCCAGGTCGCGTAGATCTTGTCGTACGTCCCGTCGGAACGTGCCGCGGTGATCGCCTCGTCGACGGCCTTGAGCAGTTCGGCGTTGCCCTTCTTGACGGCGAAGCCGTACTGCTCGCCGGTGTCGAAGCCGGCCGCGACGACGACCTTGCCGGGGTTGGCCTTGATGTACTCGTTCCAGACCGGCAGGTCGTTGACGGCGGCCTCGATCTGGTTCGTGGCCAGCGCCTGCTGGAGCGCGGCGAGGTCCTTGTAGGAGACCACCTCGATGGTGAGGTTCTTCGCCTTGACCTGGGCGTTGATGTACTCCTCGCCGGTGGTCCCGCCCTGCACGCCGAGGCGCTTGCCGGCGAGCTCCTCCAGCGTCTTGACCTGCTTGCCGGTGAGCACGGCGAGCGCCTGGGTGGCGTCGAAGTAGGGCTTGGAGAAGTCCAGCACCTTCTTGCGCTCGTCGGTGATGGTCATGCCGGCCGCGGCCACGTCGCACTTGCCGGCGTTGAGGTCGGTGCCCGACTTGATGCCCTCGAACGGCGTGTCCACGATCTCCTGCGTCACCTTGAGCTTCGCCGCGACCAGGTCGATGAGCGCGACGTCGAAGCCGACGACCTTGCCGGACTGGTCCTTCGACTGGAACGGCGCGTACGGAAGGTGGGTGCACGTGGTCAGCACCCCGGACTTCACCAGTTTCACGCCGCCGGCGGTGGTGCCACCGGTGTCCTCTTTGGCGCAGCCCGCGATGCCGCCGCCGATCAGTGCCGCGATGGCCGCCATCGCCGCCGCTTTACCGGCATGTCCCGACATTTTCATGTATCTCTCCCCTATCCCAGCCGACGCACGCAGCGGGGCCAGGACAGGCTAATTCATACATAGCAGATGTTTCATGTAGCCACGTCGTCAGTGGCAGAGGGCGGTGCCCAGGGCCCGATCCAGGTGTTCGGCGGCGGTCGCATCGGCGATCATCGAGTTCACCGCGGCGGTTGATGTCGCTGGGCGTGCCGACGGGGCGCCCCGCGGCCCAGCCGGCGGACGACTCGGACCCGGTGATGTCGACCGGGCCGCTGCCGCCGGCCGCGGGCACGTAGCACGTAGTAGGTGTGCAGGGAGCCGACGAAGTCGGCGAACAACTCCTCGTCGTAGTCCAGCAGGCCGCTGGTCTGCTGGAGCAGGTGCCGCACGGTGATCCGCCGGCCGTCGATGCCGCCGGCGCCGCGGACGAGGCCCGGCCGGTACGCCTCGATCGGCTCGTCCAGGCCCACCTTGCTCTCGGCGACCAGTTGCAGAACCACCGGGGCGGTGAACATCTCGGTGTTGCCGGCGATCCGGATCCGGCCGTCGACCTGCTGTACCCGCCGGACGTCAGCCGGCGTCGACGTGGAGCAGGGCCGGGTTGCCGCCGGAGAAGGCTGGCAGGTCGGTGCGGACCGTGACGCACAGCCCCGCCGGACCGGCGTCGATCCGCAGGTCGCCGGTCAGATGGTGGGCCAGCCAGAGCCCGCGGCCGCCGGGCGCACTCGCGGCGGGCAACCCGGCCGGCACCCGGGCGTCGCCGTGGCCCTGGTCGCTGATCTCGCAGATCAGCGTGTCGCCCTGCTGGCGCAGGTGGATCCGGCCGGCTCCCCCGCCGTGCCGGACCGCGTTGGCGACCAGCTCGTGGACGGCCAGCACGAAGCCCTCCAGGGACTCTCCGGCCAGCCCGGCGGCGGCGACACGGGCGGTCACCGCTCGGCGCACCGCGGTGATGGTCGTGGCGGCGAACGCCTGTGACAGCAGGACGGCCTCCGCCGAGCCGGCGAACGCGCCGGCCGGCGGGTGATCGTCGACGGTTCCGCTGTCGGCCATGCCGGGGAGATTACCCGTTACCCCGATGCGGATCTCAACGCCCTGTGAGAGACGCCGCCGGCCGGCCCGCGACGGCGAACCGCAACAGTGGTCGGTAGACGCGCAGGGAATCGGTGACCCCGCCGAAGTGCGAGGCGGCGTTGCCGTCGAGGTAGGTGGTGGGCACGACCACCTCCTCGAGGGGTCGCCCCGCGCCGGCGGCGTCCAGCAGCACGTTCATCTCGTACTCGAAGCGCTCGCCCTCGACTTCGCCGAGGTGGTCGAGGAGTTCGGCGGGATAGGCCCGCAGGCCGGTCTGGGTGTCCGACACATACCGGCCGGTGACGGCCCGGAACAGCACGCGCGTCACCTCGTTGCCCAGCCGGCTGCGCGGTGGCATCGCGTCGAACCGCCGGACGCCCAGGACGATCCGCCCGGCGCCGGCCCGTTCGGCGACCAGCCGGATGTCGGCGGCACGGTGCTGGCCGTCGGCGTCGGCGCTGACCACGTCGAGGCCGGGGTGCGCGCCGCGGGCATACCGGAAGCCGGTCTTCAGCGCCGCGCCCTTGCCCCGGTTGACCGGATGCCGCAGCACGGGACAGCCGAGCCCGCGGACGGCGGCCAGCGCCGGTTCGCCGCCGGGGCCGCTGCCGTCGTCGACCACCACGATCCGGGGCGCGGCCACGCCGTCGGCGATCAGGTCGCCGACGAGTTCGCCGAGGTGCGGGCCGGGCCGGAACACCGGCAACAGAATGACGGTGTCCGGATACGCAAGCTCACTGCTCACCTGTGCTCCCTCGCTGTACGGCAGTGCGCCCCCTATACCCGTCCGGGTCGCCGGCGCACCCCTCTGCGTGGCGATTCACTCCCCGGTCGCCCTCGGGCGGGCGTCAAGCGGCCACGGTCGCCCGGGCACGCGGGGAGACGGCTTTGCGGGCGGCCCGCCGCAGCATGGCCCTGACCACGGCGGGGTGGACGAGACCGACCAGCCCGAGATAGGCGCGGCCGGCGCGGGAGCGGGTGGCGGCGTGGGTGGACAGGGTCACGGTCGTGCCGTCGCTGTCGGGCTCGACCAGGATGCTGGCGCGGAAGTCCAGGTGGCCGGCGTCGGTGCCGAGCAGCACCTCACGGCCGTCCCGGCCCACCGTGTCGAACGCCGAGGAGTCACCGCGCTCGATGCCGAACGGGGCGACGACCACGTTGCGCAGCCTCAGCAGGGCGGTGACCACGGCCGGCGGGTCACGGAACACGCCGTCGGCCCAGACCTGCGGGTCGACGCTGGTGCCGGGCGGCACCCGGACGCTGAAGGCATCGGCCAGGTCGGGCCGGGGCAGGGCGGCGTGCAGCAGGGCGGCCTCGGCCGGAACCGGGCGCGCCCGGACCTTGCCGCCGCCCTCGAGCGCGACGGCCAGCCGAGCCCGCCACGGGTATCGGACCGGGTCGGCGACGGAGCCGGTGACGGCGCGCTCGGCGTTGTCGAGAAGGTGCTCCAGCACCGTGTCGTGGCAGACGCGGACGATGGCCGGCCAGAGAATCCGCATCGCGCCGCGGGTGTCGGCGACGATCCGGTGCCGCAGCAGGCACGAATCGGGGCCCTGCGGCAGCACCTCCATGGTGTGGGTGCCGACCAGACCGATCCGCGGGTCGAAGGTGAACTCGATCCGGCGGCCGGGCTCGTAGGCGCTGACGTGGTAGAGGACCGCGCCGTGCCCGCCGTCGGCCCCGACGGCGAGGGGGCGGTCGAAGCGCATGGGCAGCCAGCACGGGGTGGGCCACAACGGGTCGTCGGCGGAACCGGCACGGTCGAGCAGGCGCCCGACCTCGGCGGCAGGGACGGGGAGCACACGTTCGTGCACGTTCTCCACGGCGAACCAACCTTCCATACGCATCCGTATGTTTTTCCGTACTGTAGCGTATGGCCATGGGCGAGCACCGCACCCGGAAGCCATCCGCGACCAGGCTCACAGCAGACGACTGGACGCTGGCGGCACTGGAGGCGATCGGCCGCGGCGGGCTCGCCGCGGTGGCGGTCGAGCCGCTCGCCACCCACCTCGGCGCCACCAAGGGCAGCTTCTACTGGCACTTCGCCAACCGGGACGCCCTGATCCAGGCCGCGTTGCACCGCTGGGAGACCGACCACACCGACGCGGTCATCGAACTGGTCCAGGCCGAGCCCGAGCCGCTCGCCCGGCTGCGCCTGCTGATCGGCATGGTCATCGAGTCGACCGCGAGTCCACAGGCCGACTCGATCGAGCTCGCCATGCTGGCCACGGCCGACCACCCGCATGTGGCGCCGGTGCTGGCCCGGGTCACCGAGCGGCGGGTGGCGTACACCGCCGGGCTGTTCGAGGCTCTCGGCCTGCCTCCGGAGGAGGCCGCCCGCCGCGCCCTGCTCGCGGTCAGCGCTTACCTGGGCCATGCCCAGCTCGCGCACGCCGCGCCGCAGGTCGTTCCCGGCACCCCCGGGGAACGCCGCGCCTACGTCGACCGCATCATCGAGTTGCTCACCGCGACGTAGGCTCGCATGATCGTCGGTACGCCATCGAAGGGACGACGGATCATGCCGCAGAGCAGCGACCCACCGGTGATCGTGCGGGAGACCGGCCACCTCGGCCATCTGATCCTGAACCGGCCGGCCGCGATCAACGCGCTCACCGCGGAGATGGTCGGCATCCTGCGGCGCGCCCTCGCCGAGTGGGCGGTCGCCGACCGGATCCGCACCGTGCTGATCACCGGCGCCGGGGAACGAGGGCTCTGCGCCGGCGGCGACCTGCGGGCCATGCACGCCGACGCCGTCTCCGGCGGCACCGGCTCCCTCGGGTTCTGGGCCGACGAGTACCGGCTCAACGCCACCATCGCCGCCTACCCGAAACCCGTCGTCGCCCTCATGGACGGGCTCGTCATGGGCGGCGGGATCGGCGTCTCCGCGCACGCGTCCCTGCGGGTGGTCACCGAGCGCTCGCGCCTGGCGATGCCCGAGACCGGCATCGGCTTCCACCCGGACGTCGGCGGATCCTGGCTGCTGGCGCACGCCCCGGGCCGCATCGGCACCCACCTCGCCCTCACCGGCGGCACGATCGGAGCCGCCGACGCGATCACCGCGGGCCTCGCCGACGACTACGTGCCCGCCGGCCGGCTCGCCGACCTGACACTGCTCCTCGCGCACGGCGACGCGGCCGGCGCGGTCGCGTCGTGCGCCGCGCCACCGCCGCCGGGCAACCTCGCCACCTCCCGCGACTGGATCGACCCCTGCTACGCCGCCGACAGCGTCGCCGACGTCGTCGAACGTCTCGCCGGCCACCCCGATCCGGCCGCCCAGGCCGCCGCCAAGGAGATCGGCGCCAAATCGCCGACCTCGCTGGCCGTCACGCTGCGCTCGGTGCGCGCCGCCGCCACGCTGCCCGGCCTGCTCGCCGCACTCGACCAGGAGTACCGGCTGTCGGCCGCCCTGCTGCGGCTGCCCGACCTGGCCGAGGGCATCCGCGCCCAGATCATCGACAAGGACCGCCGGCCCCGATGGCGGCCGGCCACCATCGCCGACGTGCCGGCGGAACTCGTCGACGCCTGTTTCGCCCCGATCGAGCAGGCGCCCGACCTGGACCCGGCCACGCCCGCCCGATGAGGGGCCGGGGTCGCCGCGGCCGGCCTTCAGCGCTGCACGGCGTCGTCCTCGTAGACGTCCGGAACGCCGTCGGCGTCGGTATCGACCTCTTCCCGGGCGCACAGCCGCCGGTAGTGACTGTTGCGGGCCCGCAACACCAGCATGGCCAGCACCGCCGAGATCAGCGAACCGGCCAGGATGCCGATCCGGGCGTGGCCGTCCTTCGCGCTGCCGGCGCCGAAGGCCAGCTCCCCGATCAGCAGCGACACGGTGAACCCGATCCCGGCCAGCAGCGACAGGCCCAGCACGTCCCACCAGCTCACTCCGTCGCCCAAGGTGGCGCGGGTGAACCGTTGCACCAGCCACGTCGAGCCCAGCACCCCGGCACATTTGCCGGCCACCAGCCCGGCGACGATGCCGATCGTGACCGGGTCACGCAGTGTCTCGCCGAGCCCGCCCACGCCCGCGACCGACACCCCGGCCGCGAAGAACGCGAAGACGGGCACCGCGAAGCCGGCTGACAGCGGCCGCCAGCGGTGCTCGAACTGCTCCGCCAGACCCGGACCGGGCCCACTGTCGCGGCGGATCACCGGAACCATGAAACCGAGCAGCACGCCGGCGACGGTGGCGTGCACGCCGGACGCGTGCACCAGCGCCCACGTGGCCGCGGCGAGCGGCAACAGCAGCCACCACGACCTGACACGCCGCTGGACCAGGAACGCGAACGCCGCCAGCGGCGCGAGAGCCGCGGCCAGCGCCAGCAGGTTCGGGGAACCGGTGTAGAACACCGCGATGATCGCAATCGCGAGCAGGTCGTCGACGACCGCGAGGGTCAGCAGGAACGTGCGCAACGCCGACGGCAGATGGGTGGAGATCACCGCCAGCACGGCCAGCGCGAACGCGATGTCCGTCGCGGTCGGCACCGCCCACCCCGACAACGCCCCGCCCGCCGCGCCCGCGTTGACCGCTATGTAGATCAGCGCCGGGACGGCCATCCCGCCGACGGCGGCCGCGACCGGCATGACCGCCCGCCGGGGATCCCGCAGATCCCCGGCGACGAACTCGCGTTTCAACTCCAGACCCGCGACGAAGAAGAAGATCGCCAGCAGACCGTCCGCCGCCCACTGCGCCAGCGTCAGATCCAGATGTAGCGCGGACGGGCCCACCCGCAGCCCGATCAGGTCCTGGTAGGCCGACGACCACGGCGAGTTCGCCCACACCAGCGCCAGAACCGCGGCGCCGAGCAACAGCGCGCCACCCACCGTCTCGGTGCGAAGGATGTCGCCGACCCGGCTGACCTCCGGCCAGGTGCCCCGGCCGAACAGGTGACGAACCGGACGAGGCGGCGTCTGTGACACGATCACTCCCAGTAGCAGGCACGACGAAGACATCGCCGACCAGACTTCCCGGCACACCTGCCACCGAACCTACCGGTGATCACTTCCCACCGCAGCGACAATCCTCACTCCGCGATCACACCGGCTCCCGGTTCCGGCGCCGGCTCGGCGAGCCCGGGGCCGGGAAGCGATGTCTTCCGTGCCGTAGATCCTCGAACCCTGCCCCAGGGGCAAGGCCAAGCCCTCCGGCGAGGGTAAAATCCACTGTGGCTTCCTCCCCCGACGCGGCGGGCCCGGCGGCCGTGCCCCACGGTGGGCTCGGCGGCGAGATCGGCTCCGAACCCACCCTGGTCGTCGTGCGGGGCAACTCCGGAAGCGGAAAGACCACGACCGCACGCGAGGTACGCCGCCGTTACGGGCGCGGTTGCGCGCTGATCGAGCAGGACCACCTACGCCGGATCATCCTGCGCGAGCACGGCGGCCTCGGCCCCGACGCGGTGGCGCCGTCGTTCATCACGGCCACGACCCGCGCGGCACTGGAGGGCGGCTACCACGTCGTCCTGGAGGGCATCCTCGACACCGGGGAGTACGGCGGCCCGCTGCGCCGCCTGATCGCCGAGCACACCGGGCCGGCCGCGTGCTTCTACCTGGACGTGTCGTTCGACGAGACGGTCCGCCGGCACCGGCGCCGCGAGGAGCCGATCGCGGTCACCGCCGACATGATGCGCGGCTGGTACACCAGTCGTGACCTGCTCGGGGTCCCTGGTGAGCGGGTCATCTCGGAGACCACCGGCTTCGAGGAGGCGGTCACCGAGATCCTGCACGGCAGCGGTCTCGCCGCGGCCGCGGCCCTGACACCGTGCCCGGCCCGCTGCCCGCGCTGCGCCGCGAAGAGCTCCGGCAGCTCAGCCGTGGTGTGAGGCAGCGCCGCGGCGCACAGCGCAGGCGTGCCACCGTCACGGAATCACCCTGATGCGCTGTGTCCCCTTCCCACGCGCTCCGTTCGCCAAGGTGACGTCCACGTCGATGGAGTGGGCCCCCCGCGGCGCGACTTCACCGTCAGATCCGCCGGAGCCGGATCCGGCGAGTCAGGGACCGGCGGGCTGCTCGATGCGGCGGAGCCGACGCTCGATGTGGCTCTCGATGCGGTGTAGAGGGCGACGCTACCGCCGATGACCGCGGCCCGGCGGCCGGGGAAGACCGCCGTCGGCAGCCCGTCAACGGATGGCCGGGTGCCGCCACCCACGGCTCTGACTCCGCGGGGAGGGCGGCGTGCGAAGTGGACGGTGCGGCAGGATGGCGGACATGGCCGTACGCAAAGTGATCATCGCCGGTGGTGGGGTCGCGGGGACCGCGACCGCGCTCGCCCTGCTGACAGCCGGCATCGAGGCGGAGGTGTACGAGGCGCACGCGTCCGGCGGCGCGGACGCCGGCGCGTTCCTCACCGTGATGCGCAACGGCATGACCGCGCTCGCGGGGATCGGCGCGGCCGAGGCGGTGGACGCGGTGTCGTTCCCGGCGCGGGCGGTGGGGCTACTCGACCCCTAGGGCCGGCGGCTCGGGCACCGGCCGATCGATGGCCCGGCGCGATCCCTCACCCGCGCCGCGCTCTACCGGGCATTGCAGGAGCTGGCGACCGCGCGGGGCATCCCGGTGCACCCCGGCAAGCGGATGACCGAAGCGTCGAGCGGTCCCGGCGGCGTCGAGGAGACGGTCGCCGCGAGCGCTCGCTTGGGCGCCCAGTGAGGACAGCGTCATCGAGCGGCGAGCCATCGGCGGATCGCGGCGAAGTCGGCATCGGTGAGGCCGACGAGGGGATCCACGCGGTGCAGGAGAGCAGGTCCCTGATGGTGGGTTCGGACCCATCGCTGATCGGCGCCGGTGATCTCGTCGTCGAGCCAGACGAACGGGCGGCCGCCTGCTTGCCGGGTGAGGAATCTCGTCTTCCAGTGCAGGCCGCGCTCGGGGCTCTCGTCGTCCGGGAAATCGACCACGGGCAAGACCGGCAGCCCGAGCCGGGGAGCGACGACTTCGTTCGCGTCGGCCATCCAGGTCGTGGCCCAGACCAGCTGACATCCCAACGCCAGCAATCGGTGCCCGTCCGCCGGGTCAAGCCGATCCACCAGCGGATTGCCCGGAGCCTCTGCCGTCCTCGGGGTGACACTCGCGAGCGGGTGCCCGGCCGGCCGGGCACGGAGCGGAATCAACGGTCCGTCGACGTCCAGGAAGAGCAGCGGCCGGTCGTCTCTGGTAATCATCGGGGGAGAAACTATCGCAGAGGTGGAGGGGTGCCCATGACCGCCGAGGCCGAGGACCGCGATGCCGTGCGCGCCGCGCTCGATGCGCTGACCCGCCGGTTCTTCGCGGCGGTGTCGTTCGAGTCCGGGCAGCGTCCGGCATATCCCGTGCTTCACGAGCTGTTCGTCGAGGGCGGCCGACTCATTAGGAACAGCGGCGACCAACCCGAGATCGCGACGGTGGAGCAGTTCGTCGAGCCGAGACAGCGGTCGGTCGACTCGGGAGAGCTGAGCGCGTTCGAGGAGGCGGAGACCGCGGAGATCACGGAGATCTTCGGCAACGTGGCGCACCGCTTCAGCACCTACACGAAGTCCGGCGTGCTCGGCGGTGACCCGTTCACGGGCCGCGGCATGATCTCGACGCAGTTCATCCGGACTCCGCACGGCTGGAAGATCAGCTCCATGGCGTGGGACGACGAGCGGCCCGGACTCACCATTCCCGACCGCTACCGCTAGCCCAGTGGCCTCGGCATCCGCCAGGCAAGCGAGCGCATGTTCCACGGCGGCCCGGATCCCATCGCCCGTGCCGCATCCCGGCCCAATCCCGGACACATCCGGCCCTGACGGCGCTCGGGGTCGCCCATCCGGTCGGCGAAAGCAGCCGTTGCGCGGATCCCCGGTAGTCGCTTCGCGACCAGAATGAGTCGGCGCGGCGGAGGCAGACATCCGCCCCCTGATGGTGGAGTGCCTCGAATGAGCGGCTGGCAGCTGTCCGGCTACACGCCTGTTCGTCCGCTCGGCGCCGGCGCGTCGGGCAGCGTCGTGCTCGCCACCCACGACGAGACCGGCACCCCGGTCGCGATCAAGTATCTGGTGCGCGTCCTCGGGGACGAGGCGTCGTTCCGGGCCGCCTTCCGGAAAGAGGCGCAGCTCCTCGGGGTGATCAACGACCCACACGTCTCCCGGCTGTACGAATACATCGAGTCCGCTGACGGCGCGGCGATCGTGATGGAGCTGGTCAACGGGGCGTCGCTGCGCCAGATGCTGCGCGAGCACGGCCCCACCACCCCCGAGGCGGCGCTGGTGGTGCTGAAGGGCTCCCTCGCCGGGCTGGGCGCGGCGCACGCCCACGGCGTCGTGCACCGCGATTACAAGCCGGAGAACGTGCTGGTGACGGGGGCAGGGCTGAGCAAGCTCGCTGACTTCGGCATCGCCGCGCCAGTCGGCCAGGGCGCCGACACCGTGGTCTCCGGCACGCCCCGCTACATGGCTCCCGAGCAGTGGACGGGCGCCCTCGCGACGCCCGCCTGCGATATCTACGCCGCCACCGCCACCTTCTTCGAGTGCCTCACCGGCAACCCGCCGTACGACGGGCCGAACCTGTTCGCCCTGCACGAGCAGCACGCCAACGCGCCCATCCCGACGGATCCGGCCCCGGCGCCGGTGCACGACCTGCTCCGGCACGGCATGGCCAAACAACCCGCCGACCGGCCTCAGCACGCCCTGGCGTTCCTCGACATGCTGGAGCGGGTGGCCGGCGCCGCGTACGGCCCGGATTGGGAGGACCGCGGGCTGCGCGAGCTGGCCCGCCGGGCCGCGCTGCTCGCCGCGCTGTGGCCGTTTCCCGACGGCGCCGCGGGCGCCACCAGCGTCGCCGCAACGACGCTCGGGGAAGCCACACCCGGGCGTCCCGGAGTCCTCCGCCGTGGCCGCAAGTTGACCGTGCTGGCCAGCGGCGCCCTCGTCGCGGCGCTGCTCGCCGGCGGGGTGGGATACCGCTACGCCGCCGCCGCCGACGAATACCCGGTCGTCGCGGGAGGCCCGGCGAGCCCGGGCGCCGCCGATCCGGCGGTGGCCGGACCGTCCAGCGTGATCGCCCCGGCGGCCTCGGCGACGCCGTCGGCCTCATCGACCTCGCCGACCCCGGCCGGCTCGGTGACGCGGACCGCGACGACCAGTCCGACGCTGCCGGTGGACCCGGGCGCCACGCCCGGCCCGTCCTCCTCCGCCTCGGCCACCGGCGTGCCGTCGCCCAGCGCCACCACGCCCACGCCGACCCCGTCGGCCAGCACTTCGCCCTCGGCCCGGCCCGATGCCACCGCTCCCGCGGTCGGCGCCGTCCGCGCCGGCCCGTCGGCTCTGGAGGCCGAGACCTGCCGGTACGGCGCTCGCACGAGCACCATCACGGCCACCGTCACCGACGACCAGAGTGGCCCGGCCGCTCTGAAGGTCAGCTTCCGCTACACCCTGGGCGGCGCCACCTCGACCGGCGCGATGAAATCGGCCGGCAGGGGCGTCTTTCAGGGAACGCTCGGCCCGCTGCCGATGCCGAAGTCGGCCACCCGCGTTCCGGTCTCCGTCGTCGCCGTCGATGCGGCCGGAAACTCGGCCCGGTCGGCGTCACCGGCGTACGTGACCCTCTCCAACACCTGCACCCCCGGTTAGGAGCACGCCGTGCTTGCCGCACAGAGGCACGTGTCCACGCGGGGACGGCGGGCGTGACCCGGCCGGAGGAACCCCTCGGCGACCGGGCGATGCCGCCGCCCGCCGATCCGTGGGCGACCATCGACCGCCCCGTCCCCACCGTGTACCTCGGCGATCCGGACACGACCGTCGACGTCGGCTCGTCCGACCGGACCGCGCAGCTGCCCGGGCCGAACCCGGCCGCGCACGTGACCCCTACTGCTCCGACCGTGCGCATCCCGCCACCTGCGCCGACCGCGCAGGGCGCCTCGACCGCCGCGACCGTGCACGGCTTCCCCACTGCTCCGACCGTGCAGGGGTCTCCCACTGCTCCGACCGTGCACCGCTCCCCGACTGCTCCGACCGTCCACCTGGGCTCGTCAGCGCCGACCGTGCGCGCCGAGCACGAGTTGCGTTTCGGGCCCGGCGTGCCGCCGGCTCCGGTAGCCACCCCCGGCTGGCCGGCCACCCCCACGGCCGGGCGGCGTCGCCCGCTGTGGCGCCGGCTGGTGTCGCTGCTGTCCAGCCTGCTGACCCTCGCGCTCGTCGTGGTGGTCGGGTTCTACGTGTGGCAACGACTCCGGCCTCTCGTGGTGGAGAGCGCCACGGTGACCGTCCCGCGGCCCGCCGGAAACCGCTGCGATGTCACCGTCGACGTGGTCGCCACCGTGAGCACCAACGGCAGGAGCGGCGTGATCCGCTACCAGTGGTTCCGTTCGAACGCGTCACCGGGCGTCGTGCTCACCGAACAGGTCGGCAGCGGCCAGCGCACCGCCACCCTCACCCTCCAATGGACGTTCAGCGGTGTCGGCACGACCACCGAGACCGCCACCGTCAACATCATCGAACCCTCGCCGCTCCAGGCCGGCACACCGGTCGCCTACCGCTGCCGGCGCGGCTGACGGTGCTCAACCTTTGACGAAATCGACTCGCATGGCGTCGGCGTCACGCAGCACCATGACCACACCCTCGGCGCGCGTCCACCTGTCCGAGACCAGGAAGTACTTGCCGCCGCGCCGGTCCATCAGCCGCAGACCGGAGTATCGGTACCGGAACTCTTCCTTGTCCTTGCCGAGGATGTCGGTGCGCACGCCCGGCGCCGTGAGGCGCAGCGGGGCTGAGCTGTAGACGACCACCCGCACCTGCTTCTCGATCGTCGTGGAGAACTCGTGCGCCAGATCCTCACCGAGGACGTGGGCGTAATTGGACGCCGACCAGAACAGGCACGCGGCAGCGGACAGACCGACGAAACCGCGCAAGAGCGCGAATCCCGGCATCGTCGCCCCACCGAGCCGCTGTCGCAGGTCTATGCGGTACATGACCAGGAACAGGGCGGCCGCGATGCCGAGTGGGAACAGGATGTATGCCTGGCTGTCCCACCACTGGGCGGCGAGGTAGACCGTCAGCAGCGGCGCCGGCCACACCCCGGCCAGGATGCGACTGATCATCCGCCGGGCGGTGGGCGACCCCTCCGACCAGCGCAGAAGGGCGTCATCCACCCCGATCCACAGCAGGCCGCTGACGCCGATCAGCGCCAGAAGGTTGAACACCGGGCCGACGCTGCGAAGCACGTACTCCTGGGTCGTCATGCTGAGGACGCTCTCCACGATGCCCAGGGCTCGGGCCTGCGTCTCGCTGCGACGCCAGCCGAAATAGACCAGCAATGCCGTCAGCGCACCGATATTGGCCAGTGCCAGCAGGCTGAGCCGCCCCACCACGCCTTCGCTGTTCGCCGGCGTCACCGGCGGTCCGGGCGGCTGCCGGCGAGGAGGAAGGACCGTCTCGCGCTGGAGCCGCCGTCGGACAGCGCTCATGGCGTCGGCGCGCCTTCCGGCTTATCCGGCAGGCTGTCCGCCGGGGCGCTCGATCCGTCGTTCTCCGAGGTCGACGGTGTGGTCTCGGTCAGTTCCGGTTCCGTGATCTGCGGTTCTTCCGATTCATCCGGATTCCCAGTCCCGGCGGGATTCAGCGGGTTCTTCTGCGGGTCGCCCCATGCCGGTGCGGTACCACCGGGGCAGGAGAAGTCCCGTCGCGGCCGCTGGTGAACGACGCTGGCGGCGGTCTTGTAGACATCGCAGGCGTACGGGTCACCGGCCAGACCTGCCCACTCTCCCGAGTGCCGGTCGGCGCGCCGGAACATCTTCCTTCCAGCCGCCACGTCGCCACGGCAGAAGTAGATGGCGGCCTGGAACAGCAACACGTCCCGGGGACTGCTCAACAAGCTCCATCCCTCCGCGCCGCCCGCTGGCTGGTTCAGCCATCGCTGCGCGCCGCCGCAGTCGGCCTCGTACAGACGCGAGTACAGAGGAGCCGCTTGGTTCACCCCGCCGTCGCCCTTGGGCAGCGAGTCTTTCCAGGAGTACTTCTTGCGGCCCGAGCCGTACGCTTCCGCGCCGGCCGTCGCGCTCTCCAGGGGAACGGCAGCCGTCGCACTCCCCGGAGGCGACGCCGGGGGCTCGTCCCGCGTGTCGCGGGCGGCAGGGTTGTTGCAGGCGGCCAGCATCACGCAGGACAGCAGTGTCAGTCCCGCGGGTACCGCCTGATTCGATGCGACTCGTCGCCTCAACGCCTGAGCTCCGCCCTGCGTCCGCTACCGGATACACCTCGGGTGTCCGATCCAGCAGCCGCCATCGGCCTCGTCGGGCGCACTCATCTCGACAAACCCGGTCACACCCTGAATCGCCGTGCCATCGCCTAGCGTAGGCAGGTGTCGGGGGCCTCGTCGTCGTCTTGGCTCAACCGCTCACGCGCCACGCGGCCGGCGGTTCACCGCCCGCGTTCACACGCCTCCTGTGCCGGACCGCCCGCCAGGCGGCCGGACGCCGCGCGGCCGGACGCGTCGCCGGCCGGAAGCCCTGTGAAATCCCTGATCTCGGTGACGCGGCGCCGGATGTCGGCTGTTCTGGGCCGAGTGTCGTATCGTCGGACGGTGCCCGATTCTGTAGCGAGCCGCGGTACCGCGGCTGCCACCCGTGCCGCCGCCGGCCCGCCGCGCAAGAGCGCCGGCGGTCAGCCGTTCAAGACGAAGGCCGAGAAGCGGGCCGAGGCCAAGGCCGCCAAAGCGCGCGCCCGGGCGATGCGCCGACGCCGCCGG
>NZ_JASCTH010000070.1 GCF_030009775.1 Actinoplanes sandaracinus
CCCCAAGCACGTCGAAGGTGCCCGGGCACGACTCAAACGCATGGTCAGCCGCGGAATCCTGATCGAGAACGAACCCGGAATATTCACTCTCGCCACGAAACGGACCTAATCTTTCCTACCGCCCTCTGAGACGGGGACTGAGACGGCCCTGCGAGTGGCAGAGCCCGGCTTGTGGACCGCAACATCTACTCAGCCCATGAAATGCCTGAGCCACCAATCGGCGACGGCGCGCACCACACCTCCAACGAAACCGGTCACTACCGCTCGCGCCAGTAGCGACTTGGAGAGGTGATCTTTACGGGGTTTTGCCATCTTTCCTCCAAGGCTTGTGATGTTGACTCCGGCGAACCGGTCTGGTCACCACGATGGAGTTGTTGGCAGCCTCTTCGACGAGTTGCGACGAGCCCCGAGGCGCGAGTGCGAGTAAGTACTGCCAGGGCTAGCAGAGACGAACCGTGCCAGAGATGATGAAGCGATGAGTCGCGACAAGCCTGAGGCATCTGTCCGCAGACCACGCGCGATCGCCAAGCCCGATCTACCCGCCGGTCCACTCAAACGCCTGAAGGATCTGCTCTACCAGCTCTATCTAGAGGCTGGAGCGCCGGCCCTGGATCAGATAGCGGCGTGGATCGGACAAGATGATGAGCTCCCTGGGGCCCCTGAACGGGATAGCATCCGCCGATGTATCGGATCCGTCGAGATGCCACCTAGTCAACATGACGTAGCGTCAATCGCGGCTGTGCTAGCTCGCCACGCGGGCTGGGATGTGCAAGAGTCCGTTCGACGAGTCAAGGCAACTTGGGTCGAGGCTCGGATGAATGTTCCAGTAGGTCGTCCCGTTAGCGAAATGACCGACGCGATTGCGCTTAAAGTGCATCCGGTGATCCAAATCGAGGGTGCGCCGACGTCGCTTCCCTCCTATATTAGGAGGCGTCACGATGACGCCCTTTCGGCCCTCCTGGCAGGGCTTGGAAGCAAGCCAGCAATGGTCGTGGTGGTAGGAGGATCGTCGACTGGGAAGACGAGAGCCGCCTTTGAGGCCATACATCGTGACCTATCGGAATGGACACTCTTTCATCCGGTCGCGCCATCAAAGCCTGCAGCGCTAATTGAGGCAATATCAAGCAGTTCGATTGGGCCTAAGACGGTCCTATGGTTGGACGAATTGCGTGAATACATCGGCGTCGCTGGCGGTGAAGAGGCTGCTTCCCGATTGCACGGCCTTCTTCAGGGGGCTGGTTCAATTGTGGTCCTTGCTACAATTTGGCCAGACGATTGGAGCACCCTGGTTACCGATCCGACGCATGACGCGCCCGCTCCCCATCCTGCTGCGCGTGACCTGCTTCGAAGTTTGGCTTATCGCATAGATATCGACCCCAATTTCGATCTGTCCGAAGTGGCTAAGGGCGTTAAATCTGACCTCCGACTCCGGCTCGCGTTCGAATCAGCCGAAGGCAGAAGCCGCCCGACTCAATACCTTGCGGCCGGAGTGGCCCTTCTCGAGCAGTACTCGGCAATTCGTGCGTCTCGGATCGGTGCGTGGGCGGTCCTTACGGCTGCAATGGATGCTCACCGGCTTGGTCATCCTGATCCCCTTCCTGAAAGCTTTCTGATCGCTGCAGCCCCGCGTTACATTCCGCGTGAGATTTGGGGGTCCCTAGAAGGTGATTGGCTGGCCGATGCCTTTCGATGCTTGACTAGGCCGGTACGGGGCGCGGTGAGTCCGCTGACTCTGATCCGTCCTTATCCAGATGAGAGTCAACAATATGTAAGGTACCAGCTTGCCGACTACCTTGCGCAATATGCTCGTACCGTAAGAATGTTTGAATTTCCTCCGGAATCGTTCTGGGCAGCGGCGGAAGGCGAACTGCAAGATGCTGCGGCGCAGGTGCGCCTAGGCGTGTCAGCGGAAAGCGCGGGGAGGCTACGACACGCTTCGACGCTTATGAGGAATGCTGTCCGCATATCCGAGCCTGCTGGATTGCGTCACTGGGCTTTCGTCCTATGGAGTGCAGGCGAGCGAGTGGCAGCCGAACGATGCCTAGAGAGGGCGGCCGAGCTAGGGGATTCTTCGGCCCTTACCGATCTTGCCGGGTTGCTGCACGATAGGGCGAAGGTTGAGGTTGTGTATGAGAGGGCCGCTGAGGCTGGCGAGATTGAAGCGCATAGGCGACGTGCCCGATTTTTGTGGGAGCATGGGGATAGATCCGGAGCCGAGAAGTACTATCGGCTAGCGATGGAAGGCAGAGATGCGTGGGCGCGATGGTGGTGGGCGGCAGATCTGGACTTGGTTCAAGACCGCGACCTGATTATCGAGCTGTGCGAGCAGGATGCGAAGCTCGCTCCATCTCACTTGTCACTCTGGTGGTCGGGATTCCTGTTTAAGCTGGGGCTTCAAGATCGGGCGGAAATTCTCCTTCAGGAGAAGGTCGACGGAGGCAGTACAGAAGCGTTGTGGCGCTGGGCAGAGGGCATTCTCGACTCGGATCCAGAGCATGCTGAGCGGCTCTTCCGTAAGGCTGCGGAGGCAGGCGACGAAGTAGCCATTCGGCGGTGGGCTGGAAAAGTTGCCAACGCTGGGGACATTCGCCGGGCCGAAGATTTATTCATGCAGGCTGCTGCTGCCGGCGATAGGACTTCCCTTTGGTGGTTCGCATGTAAATTGTGGAATGTCGGAGAATTGCAGCGAGCGAGGGACTTCTTCGTGATGGCTGCAAATGCGGGCTGCTGGTGGGATGTCCAGCGCGAATGGTCTGATCTTTTGACTGAGACGGGTAATCGTGAAGAAGCGGAACGCCTCCGCCGATACGGGCTCACATGCGCCGGGCGGATCGAGGATCCGTGGGCCCTATCTAAGTCTGCGTTCGAAGGCATAGTGCACGCTGCTGATGAATAGCAGCAAGTTGAGTACTGTACTCTTGAGAGTGAACTTAACTTGGAGTGTGTTGAATGGATTCTCTTGAGCGGACGCTCCCCGTTTGACGGTCGTGGAGGTCGAGCCGTATTCGGTGGCCGAGGTTCAGCGGATCCTTGAGCAAGCCGGGCAGCGCCGGAACAGCGCTCGCTGGGCTATCGCTCTGGCGCTCGGCCTGCGTCAAGGCGAGGCGCTCGGCTTGAAGTTGGAACACGTCGACCTCGACAAGCACACCTTGAGAGTCCGCCGTAACCGACTCCGGCCGAAGTACGCGCATGGGTGCGAGGACAAACCGTGCGGCAAGGAGGCCGGCTACTGCCCGCGGCGCGAGCGGACAAACGAAGACACCGACGACACGAAGTCGGCAGCCGGCCGCCGGGTGATGGGCTTGCCCGCAAGTGTGGTGCAGCTTCTGCGTGATCACCGGGAGGTGCAAGATCGAGAGCGACAAACGGCTCGGCAGCTCTGGGAAGAGGAAGGTTGGGTGTTTACGTCCCCGACCGGTCGCCCGCTCAACCCAAACACGGATTACCACGAATGGAAGAGGCTACTACGAGACGCAGGGGTCCGAAACGGCCGACTGCACGACGCTCGGCATACGGCAGCAACGGTGCTCCTGCTCCTCGGCGTACAAGAGCGCGCGGCAATGGACATCATGGGATGGGCCACTACTGGCATGGCCGCGCGTTATCAACATGTGACTGACCCCGTCCGCGCTGACATCGCAAAGCGAGTCGGTGCGCTCATCTGGCAGGCGAACAACCATCTCACAAACCCTCAACCGCCGAGCGCCTTGATCTGTCCGAAGGGCCACAAGCAAGGTCTGCATCTTACCGAAGGCGGCAGCTCAAAAGGCGATAGGAAGAAGGCCGGACCTCAGAGGGTCCGGCCTTCTCGCGATCAAGATCATCAAAAGATCGTTCCGTGGTCCGTTATGCTCCCGCAATTACCCATGCGGCAATAACAGTTGCTGCAGCGCTTATGAAGTGTGGGGCTAGGCCCATTAAGCCCATCCGGAACTGTTTCGATATGCAGTCATCGCATTGCTTTGAATCGCAACTCTTTTGGCCTGCTACCTGATCCGGCATGGCTCCTGCTTTTGTCCTGTACGGGCGTGAAAGTCATGTCCAAGTATTGCCTTCGCATGTGCTTAAGGCTAAGAACAGTCGCAGCCGCGCAGCAAGCCCCAGGCGCGGTGTTTTTCTAACTACACCTTCGTCCGAGAATTGCAATACACCGTGACGGAAATTTTCTATCAGGACTTATGTCGATCGAGTTGCCGAGGAGGCAAGATCGCAAGTGTCAATTTGTGCATAATATGTGACACTCGACCTGCGGCGTTCCGCGCTGGAGGCTGAAGGCTAGAGCGGAAGGTCAATCCTTGCGTGGCGGGGAGTTTGCGCCCCTGC
The DNA here is from genome assembly GCF_030009775.1 of Actinoplanes sandaracinus. Classification (GTDB taxonomy): domain Bacteria; phylum Actinomycetota; class Actinomycetes; order Mycobacteriales; family Micromonosporaceae; genus Actinoplanes; species Actinoplanes sandaracinus. The sequence goes on from NZ_JASCTH010000070.1 coordinate 4,324, forward strand.
CCTGCTGTTGTTCTTCATCTGGAGCGAGTCGGGGTGTGATTGCGCAGGAGCCCCGTCCGGCGGTGTCAAGTGACAGCGCCTTTAGCGGGCTCAACTTGCGCCGGATATCTACTGTGTGGTCGTGACAACAGACAACTTCCCTCAGACGTACATCTATCTCTCGCGCCGAATAATAAATGATCTTTATGATCAGCATGAGGCGCATAGTCGCGGCATGGAAGTGAACGTAACGGCTAAAATCCCGGGAATTGATCTAAAGGCGTCAGGTCGCAAGCAGGTGGATAACTATTATTGGCTCGCGCGGCAGGTTACAGAAGCCGTTCGTGACAATACTGGAACGCTACTTGATCCTGGAACTTATGTGCGCGCTCGCATGGAAGTTACTTGGGCAGAGGTGCCCTTCCTGGAAGGAGGGTTTCGCGTTGCCTGGATGAGCTGTTTCGCGGACACAAAGGAAGGGCCGGCTTTCGCCGCTCTATGCGGATCGCTGCAAAACTTCGTAGGTTACTCTGAAGGCGAAGACCACCGTTATCGCGGTTGGTATCCGTCAGCTCCGGTCGGCATGGCCAAGCTAGTATCGTCATTTTCCGGCGACCGCGAAGACGTTAGCGGAGCGGCCCTTTGGGCCAGCGATTCAGATCCTGAACAGGCTATCCGCTCGGCGCTAACCATATCAAGCACCTTAGGTAGTGGGCATATAGCGGGGCGGGCCGAATTGGACGTCCTGTTTCAGGTATTCAGCTGGCGAGAGTACCCAATAGGTCAAGGATCGGGTCGTGTGGCGATGATTGGAACTCCGATCTGGGCCGCGACGTGTGCGCCCATTCCCGGGCTGAAGCCTGCCTATACGCGTCAGCTGCCTGAGCCTGATGCAGATGATAGTCCGCAAGTTATCGATGCTGCAAGAACAGGGGCATTGCGTCGGTTTGCGCAGCGTTTTATGCGACCATCTTGAATCAATTTCAGATCGAAAATGCCATTCCGCCAGTCGCAATTCCGGATGTCGGCGCATGGTCATGCGGTGACCGAGGGAACGCCCGCGGTCACGCACACCAGGCTTGCGGTCGTACGGCCAGTAGGCGAGTAGACGTGGGTAACGAGCCGACAGGCGGCGAATGCGCCCATGGGTGAGCGGAAGTTCTGATCGGTGACGAGGCGAGCCAAGTGTCCGGCGTAGCGCCGCTGCCACGAGCCGTGGGACGGCAGCGTCGTGCCCGATCATGTCACGAGACAAGGCGGCGGTCGGCTCTGACACTGAGGTTGACCTACTGAGACGGACTGGCCCAAGGCGGCTTGCCAGGCGTCAACTGAGACGAGAACTGAGACGCAGGCAGCAAGAAGGCCGGACCCGACGGGTCCGGCCTTGCATGTTGTCGCAGGTGGTGCTGGCGGAGGATACGAGATTCGAACTCGTGAGGGGTTTCCCCCAACACGCTTTCCAAGTCTGTTGACCACCGTTCGGTGCCAACCGATACCGTGTCTGACCTGCGGCAGTCCTCTACCGGCGGACAAGGTCGAACGGCATCGGTCGGCAACGAATGAGACCGCAATTGAGACCGCTGCTCGTTGTCGAGCGGACGGGCATCGACCCAACTCATCCGGGTGCGCGCTGGGTGAGGGCGGAGTCGGCAAGTTGTTCGACAGGACTTGACCTTGGTGCCTGTGGTGCTCCGATGATCACGAGAGTCGATCAACAAGATGGAACGTTGGCCACGATCAAGAGAGCTTATGAGGGCCGCGGCAGCGGCAGCCCGGTACGCGCGGCTCTCCAGTTGTTATCGGCTTCTGCAGGCGCTCTGAGGCCCGATTCCAGTATTTAGGCGGTCCAGCCCTGCCGACCCGTGGCTCATCTCGACGTCCGCCGCGACTGACTCGACGAATCGATCACGGATACTTTTCGGCCGTTTACTGCGGTTGTAGTACTAGATGCCGCCGTTGCCGCTTTCAGCGCATATACGCCATCTAGACCGCGCAATCAATCAGATGTGATCCACTCCACCTCGCGATCACTCTCCGAATCGGATCCGTTACTTGCACTTCAGTACCCGAAATACTCCTCTTTGCGGTAGAGGAGAGGTCTTCACCAGGATCTCTGACCGGCTGTAGGCCTGCTAAGGCTCTTCAGAGTGCAGCCATCATCATCACATGCAGTGAGGGAAGTCGGATGAAGTGTCGCGGCGCAGGCGCTCGCTTGCGCAATCACGTCTGTCGACGCCCTTGATCGAGCTACGTCGCTTGCGTAAGGTTTGAAGTGCGCACAGGGCAATTTTGCCGGAGTTAAAATTGCCCGCCACTGCCTATTTTTTGCCGACCGAAATGATGCCGATACACCCCCGATTGAAGCGCATTCAGCAACATGGCGATGCGTGGAACGGCGGCGAGCAAATGGGGAATCGCTCTGGACTCTAGAAGGCTATGCGCAACAGTTGTCAACCCTAGAAAGGTATATCAAGTGCGAAGAATCTCATTGTCAAGGACATTTCGCCGTGCGGCGATTGCTGTACTCGGCCTCACGGCGGTCGTGGCAACGACCTTCGCCTTCCCTGGAGCTGCCCAAGCGGCTTCTAACCACACTGCTTCTGGGGAGACTTGGAGTTCCGCGACGAAGTGGTACCGCTCGGCCAACGTTCGCACTAAGGAGGGAACGGGACGCGTTACGGTCACGCTGTCCATAACGCCCTGCTGGCTCAGCCAAATTAACGGTCGCTGTGGAACTTACGACTCCATGAAGTGGCAACTCATTAACTCAAGCGGCGGCGTGATTAGCGGAAGCTACACGACAGGAATTCTGCAAAATGAAGAGAGTACGATTGTCGGTTCGCTTTCCGGCGGCACGCAGTTCCGAAACGAGTTCGCGCGCGGCACCACTTGCTTCGATCAATGCATTCACAGGTTCAGTGGTACGCAGTATTACTAGAATCACAAAAAAATAAGGTGGTGGCGGGGCTTCTGCCTCGCCGCCACCTTCTTTGGGCAGCCTGCTTTAAACCTCCTGAATGGGCGACTGTACATGATTTTGCTATCGTCTGCCAAAATCAGAAAAAGATTTACTGAGAGCAAGGTTGCGTTTATGCTCCTCGCCGCTCTCGTTACCGCAGGCTGCCAAGCCAGTCCCACACCTGATGAGGCGCAGTGGATTTCGGCGGAGCAGGCAACGTTGGAATACAAGGACGAAGCTAGAAAACTAGCCCTCGCGCCAGGATGGGAATGGCCTCAAGGCAGGCAGTATGAAAGCCACGCCTCCGACGGGAACGAGATTAACTATGGCGTCAATACTGGTAGGGTTGATGCTGCCTGGTATTGGCATTGTACTTGGGCACGCAACTATTTTTCTGCTACGTCAACTGCAGAACGAGGTGCTGCTTTTCAGCAAGTTCTCCGGCTTAAGGAGTCTGCTTTCTATCACTACGGATTAGTCTCGGAAGACAAAGGCCCGCGCGATAGAGTCCTCGCCCTTGCTGAATCAGGGGAAACGGAGCAACTTCGTGATACTATCGAAGCAAATTGTCCACGCAAGGACATGAATTTATCGCGCGAAGGTTAGTTTGTGTATGAGGACGCGCAAATGAACAACGAGGCGGACATGGTTGCTGCTCAAACATTCGATACAGAAAATACAGCAAAAGAAGCCCGGTATAACAAGCGCACGGTACTCCTTTCTTCTGTGGCGCTGGGCGCAGCGGCCTTTCTCTGCGACTTAGTTCCGGGAACGCTCGGAACCATGCTGCTGACACTGACCAGTAGCGGACTTGCGTGGGGCATGGTTGCGTTAACCACGGGTTTTAGGCAGAACACTTGGCGAGCTGCCGTTCTTGGGAGCACGGCCACTCTTCTTATAGCCACGGTAGTCTACTATGCAATGGTCCTCGGGGTTAGTCAGCGATGGCGCGGCGGAAACCTTCAGGACGGCAGTTCTGCTGATTTTATTAGTTTGCTTTCAGTTGGTCGCGCCGCGGCTTTTTGGGCGATAGCATCATTGTGTGCCGGCCCGCTTCTCGGAACTATCGGCTGGAAGATGAGAGTCGGCAGTGAACGCCAAAGCTCCATCCTTATCGCCGCCTCTTTCGGGCTGTTTTCCGCTGAGAGCTTTGATGCTTTGGTCCTGCGAGCATCGTTGCGCGAGCATCTGCAATATTTCGGTCAACAATTCATGCAGCCCGCATTCCTGACAATCGCATTGTCAGCGCTGGCCACGTCTTACCTATTGTGGCGGCGGAAGATTCGGTTTGCCACAGTAACATTCATAGCATCTGCTTTTTTCAGCGTAGCTCTTGGCATCTTGCTTTGGAGATTTGTGTCCTTTGCGCGGGTGCTAATCTCGGTCTGATGTTCGCTACGGCCCTAGTAGTGCTTTGTCACTTTCGAGTGGCTGATGGTGACTTGTTCATGGACGGTCGCTGTCATTGAGGTATGGACGTTGTTGAGGCTGACCGGTTGCGTGATGACCTGGCCGAGTTCGCGTCGGATG
>NZ_JASCTH010000071.1 GCF_030009775.1 Actinoplanes sandaracinus
CAACTGCTCGGCCAGCCGCCGGATCGTCGGTTTGGGGTCCGACTCGCGATACAGGCGCACGGCACGCGCCCGCAGTTCGTCGGGGTACTTCTTCGGTGCTGCCACAGATGCTTCCTTCCCATGATCAATCGATCATGTTTGAGAAGCTCCGTTGAAGCGGGGGGAACTCAGCCAAAGGCTCCCACGGCGGCCGGCCACCCGCCTTCGACAAAGAGCTCTACCGGCTACGCCACGCCGTTGAGAACGGCATCGCCCGGCTCAAACGCCACCGCAGCGTCGCCACGCGCTACGCGCTACGACAAGCTTGCCGTCCGGTTCCAAGCCGTTGCTGGACGAGTGATGGTATGTGCCGTCAGGTGGAGGGGTGTATGACCTGCGGCGCATAGCGCGGGCTGCCATCGCCCGCCTTGCGACAGTCGTACCGGCGACGGGTCGTGCCTAGCGTTGATCCTGTGATTGAGGCGAATGCGCTGACGAAGCGCTGTAGCAGGAAAGCCGCCGTTGACGACCTGACGTTCCTGATGCGGGCTGGCATGGTGACTGGGCTTCTCGGTCCCAATGGTGCCGCCAAGACGGCCACGATGCGGATGATCCTGGGCCTGGACTTCCCCACACGCGGGATGGCGACAGTGGGCCGACGGCGTTACGACAGGGACGCATCATGACCGTCGAATCGCGGGTAACGCGGGTGCTGTTGGCCTGTGGGGCCGTCGGTGCGCCCTTCTCTCTGGTCGTGTTCCACCTCGATGCGGTGACCCGCCCAGGCTACGAGTTGCTTCGGCATGGGCCCAGTCTGCTGATGACTGGTGACTGGGGCTGGATCCAGATCACCAACTTCGTGGTCACCGGGATATTGATGCTCGCGTGTGCGGTGGGGCTGCGGCGGACACTGGTGCCGGGGCTGGGATCATCGTGGGGACCGTTGCTGATGGTGGCCTACGGGCTCGGCATGATTTGCACCGGCGTCTTCGTCACCGATCCGCAGTTGGGTTTCCCACCCGGCGCCCCGCAGGATCTTCTCCCAGGCGTCAACGCCGAAGCCAGCTGGCACGGGAACGTGCACACCGTTTCGGTGCTGTTCATGTACGCCTCGTTGACCGCCGCGTGTTTCGTCTTCGCCCGCCGGTTCGCCGCGGAGCCGGGCGGACGCTGGTGGGCGGCCAGTCTGGTAGCGACCGGCGTAGCGGCACCGACCGTTCTCATCGTGGGTGCCTTCATCTTTCAAACGCTTTCGCTGTCAAGCCAGTGGATTGCCGTGGCGGACGGTGTCGCCGGTCGCGTGATCATCCCGCTGGGCTGGATCTGGGCGGCGCTGGTCCCCGCACGCATGCTGGCGACCCTCACTCAGCCATCGCTCGCTTTCGCTTCCGCAGCCCCAGATCCCCGTACGACCCGTCCGAATGGAGAGGCATGTTGATGAACTTGAGCGGGCGCCAGGCGTGCGCAACGACCGAGGCGGTCCAGGCGTGAGCGCCATGGTACGACAGCACTGGAAACCGGCCCTGCTGCTGATGGTGCTCTCGCCGCTGGCTGAGGTCATCAGCGGCGCCACGCCGGCGACGCTGTTCTTCATGCCGGGGATATTCTTCCCGTACGCGACCCTCCTGTACGGATTTCCGGTCCTGGTCATCCGCGAGGTGGCCGTCCGCGGGAAGCTCGGCGTGCTCGGTCTGTGGTGTCTAGGACTGCTCTACGCGTTGTACAACGAAGGCCTCCGTGCCGCAACGCTGTTCTACCCGCTGGACGCCCCGCTCGACACCTTCTCGACCTACGGTCTCGTGGCCGACGTGCGCGTCCCCTTCACGATCTGGATCAGTTTTTGGCACGGCCTCTTTTCGGTGGTGATTCCGGTGCTCTTCGTCGGGTACCTGTTCCCGAAGAAGGCCGACGAGCCGTGGTTACCGGTCAAGGCGACGTGGTCGTTGGCGATTCTCAGCGTCGGAACAGCGGTCGCGTACTTCTTGTTCGTCGGCGAGGCGAGCACCACCCAGGACGCCACCACGTTGATCGTCCATTTGACGTTTCTTGTCGTCGCCGCGCTGGTGCTGTGGTTCGTCGCGGGCAGACTTCCACGGACCCCTCGTATCGTCGCGCACGGTGGGGCCAACGGCTTCAGCTGGAAGCCGTTCTTCTCGGGGGTGGGGCTCTACCTGTTCTTGTCGGTGGTCCCGGAGGTCATGGCCCAGGACAGCATTCCACCGCTCCTGTTCGCTCTCTACTTCGTCGTTCTCGCGGTGGTGGCCGGGTGGGCGATAGCCCGCCGACGGGAAACGACCCGCGCGCAGGTGGTGGTGTTCCTGCTCGGCAGCGGCACGGCGCAGGCCGCCCTCGCGGTCGTGTTCGGCGTGCTCATCGGCAACATCATATGGTCGATATCGGGGGTAATCTTCACGGCCATTTTCCTTGGAGCGCTGGTGCGCATCAAGCGGAGGCCGATGGCGGTCCTGGATGGTCGGGAGGCGTGATGCCCGCGCCGTATGCTGCTGATCATGGATAGGGTGCGGGCCGTCGCCGGACGCCACCCGATGGCCGTGGACGTTGGCCTGGCTGTGCTGGTGGCTGCGGCCAACGTTCCGGCGGCAGCGCACACCGGCACCGGGATGGTCGGCTGGTTGTGGTTCGTTGTGGCCCACCTTCCCCTTGTCTGGCGGCGGCGGGCACCGGTCGCGGTGTTCTGGATGGTCTTCGCCGTGGCGTTGACCGTGTGGACGGTGACTCGGGTCGATGTGGCTTACCCGGTGATCGTCATTCTGGTCGGGGTCTACGCCCTCGCCCGGTACCGGCCGTGGCGGCAGTTGTGGCCGGCCGCCGCCGCGGTCGAGTTCACCCTGGCGGTGGCCTGGCGGCAGGGGGAACTCCCGCGGACCGATCTGGTGGCGCTCACCGCCATCCTGGCCGCCACCGGGTTGCTCGGGATGACTGTCACGACGCGGCGGGCGTACCTCGCGGAGTTGGAGGAACGCGCTCGCCGGCTGGAACGCGACCGTGACCAGCAGGCGAAGCTCACTGCCGCCGCCGAACGCGCCCGCATCGCCCGGGAGATGCACGACATCGTCACGCACAACCTGGCCGTCATGGTCGCCCTCGCCGACGGGGCGGCGCTCACCGCGGCCGCTGCCCCGCAGCGCGCCGCCGACACGCTGGCGACCGTCGCGACCACCGGGCGGCAGGCCCTCGGCGAGATGCAACGACTCCTCAGCGTGCTCCGCGACGGCGATCAGGCGCCAGCCGGCCCGCTTGGGCTCACCCCGCAACCCGGCCTGGACGACCTCGACCAACTGGTGGAGCAGGTCCGCGCCGCGGGCCTACGGGTCACGCTGGTCCGCCAGGGCACGCCGGGCGAGTGGGGCCCAGGCGCCGGCCTGGCCGTCTACCGGATCGTGCAGGAGGCGCTGACCAACACCCTCAAGCACGCCGGCCCGCGGGCCACCGCGCAGATACGGCTCCGCTCCACCGCCACCAGCGTGGACCTGGAAGTCACCGACGACGGCACCCACCAGCCGGACCGACCACCGCAGTGCCCACCCGTCAGCGGGCACGGACTGCCCGGGATGATCGAACGAGCGGCGGCCTACGGCGGCGACGTCGAGGCCGGTCCGCTGCCCGGCACGGGGTGGCGTGTCCGCGTGCGGCTGCACTTTGACGACGGCAAGGGGCGTACGTGACCATCCGGGTGCTGCTCGTGGACGACCAGTCATTGCTGCGGCTCGGGTTCCGCATGGCCCTGGAGACCCAACCCGATGTCGAGGTGATCGGCGAGGCAGGCGACGGCGCGCAGGCCGTGACGATGACCCGGACGCTGTACCCCGATGTGGTGCTGATGGACGTGCGGATGCCGGTCATGGACGGCATCGAGGCCACCAGGCAGATCGTCGCCGCCGGGCTCACGGCACGGGTCCTGGTGCTCACCACGTTCAACCTCGACGAGTACGTCTACGCCGCGCTGCGCGCCGGAGCCAGCGGATTCCTGCTCAAGAACGTCCCGCCGGCCGACCTGTTCAACGGCATCCGGGCGGTCGCCGCCGGCGACGCCGTGGTCGCACCGAACGTCACCCGCCGGCTTCTTGACGCGTTCGCCGGCCACCTGCCCGACCCGTCGATCGGACGCTCACCAGTCGACGAACGGGTGCACCAGCTCACCGACCGCGAACGCGAGGTCCTCACCGAGGTGGCCCGCGGCCGCTCCAACGCCGAGATCGCCGAACGGCTGGGCGTCGTGGAGGGCACCGTGAAGACCCACGTCGGACGTGTCCTGACCAAACTCGGTCTCCGCGACCGAGTGCAGGTCGTCGTCTTCGCCTACGAGACCGGCCTCATCCGCCCCGGTCAGGACTAGTGTGCCGCACCTGAGATTGTTTTTAGAACCGCGGTGGTCGATGGTGACCCCTGGTTGGCCATGGAAACAGCCCGCCACGCACAATCCGGGGCCGCGCCCGTCTCAGCCAATCTGATCCGAGCACTTCAGTGAGCTGATCTCAGCGACGCGAATGTGTTGATTGGTGCGACACGGGCGAAGGCGGCGAGATCGGACGGTGCTGGAGAGGGGCGCGGAGCCCTCGGTAGGGAGTTCTCACCACAAGATCACCTACACGGTGAGGACTCAGCGTGATCGCATACCGTGCCATGATCGACGTTCCCAGGGAACTCGTGCAGTACCTCGGCCGGCTGCTCGCCGCTGAACGCCGAACCCGGGGAACCCGGCGTGACACCCGCGCCTTGACCTGCTTCTACCAAGCACTTCTCGTACTCGTCTGGTTCCGCAAAGCCGAGGACCTCACCCTGCTGGGTGCCGGATTCGGCATCTCCCGCGCCACCGCGTACCGCTACCGCGACGAAGGCGTCGCCGTACTCGCCGCCCAGGCAACCGACCTGCACACCGCCCTGAAACGGGTCCCCGACGACGGCTGGTCGTACGTCATCCTCGACGGCAAGCTGTTCGACTGCGACCGACTGACCGAGACCACCCTCTCGGTCCAGGGCGAGACCATCGACGCCTGATATTCCGGAAAGCACCGTGACTTCGGCGCGAACATCCAAGCCGTCATGCGCCCGCACGGCCTGCCGATCTGGACCTCCGCGGCGATGCCCGGGCACTTGCACGACACCAACTGCGCCCGCGAACTCGGCGCCACCGCCGCGCTGAACTGGCCCGCCGCCGAGCTCGACCTGCCCGCCCTGGCCGACTCCGGCTACGAAAGAGCAGGCCACGGCATCAAAACCCCGATCAAGCAACCGGCCGACGGCAAACCCCTTGCCATCGACAACCGCGCCCACAACCGGCTGCTGCGCGGCCTGCGCTGGCAAGGCGAACGCGGCTTCGCCATCCTGATCGGCCGATGGAAAACACTGCGGTACGCCACCGTCAGCCCGCGCCGGATCGGCGACATCGTCGCCGCCGCACTGCATCTGACCCACTACGAATACAAATACCTATCCGAATCTTGCTGAAATCAGTTCACTGACCCGTTGGCCCGAAGATTCCGAGGACAACCCTTACTCGGGGGGTATCTCCGCCTCCGGACCGATTGCTTACATCACGCTCAGCTACAGCCGGGCCGGCGAGGTGACCCTCCACGCAGCAGAACTGGCAGCCCGGCTCGGGCTTGTCTGTTTCGACCCGCAAACGGGCCGGTTGCGGCCTGGCGGCGGCGGAGAATCCGCCCCGCCATAGCCGTCGAAACGCCAGGCTCATTCAGCCGACGAACACACTGATCTGCCGCTGCTCATGTGCGACTGGGTAGGATCACGCGCGTGTTCATCGAGGTCATCGGACGTCGCCCTCTCCCCGACCAGCTTGACCGCGATGACGTTGAGGACCTGCTCGCCGAGGCGCTCGGAACGGACGGCGAGGTGACCGGAGCCGGTACCGGAGAGACCGGATGGCATCTCGACGTCGAGATCTTGGCCGACGCGCCCGACTCCCGGCAGGTTCTACGGCGATTGGCGATCGCGTTGGTCGAGCAGAACCTTGGGTGGATAGTGCTCCGACCCGGGCAGGAACTCTCCGGTAGGCCGGCTCAGGAGATTGTCTGAAACCCAGGCTATTGGACGCATGGATCTGCCGCCGAGCGCTCATGGTGGCCAGGCGGCGAGCCGACACGCACGCTGGTGCCGAGATCAGTGCGGACCTCGCATCACGCGGGTGTGCTACTGATGAAGGCCTCCGGCCGGCACAGTACGGTGATTCGATATGACAGGCCGACGTTGGACCAGATCCGGCCCCGCAGCGTGAGGCAGATGCCGACCCGGTCTTCGTGTTCCGGGTGCTCGAAGAAATCCGCACGTGGGTCCGCGATTGCGCCGACCAACCCTTGTGAGCCCTGCGTGGTGCCCGGCACCTGGAGCAGGCCGACGGCAATCTGGATCTCGGCGTCGTCGAGCTCGCGGACGGTGTACCAGTGGGTGTCAGGCAGAAACAACTGCGAGTCGACAACACGCCGCTGGTAGTTCGGTCCCATCATCCCGGATGCCGGGTCGGGGATGTCACCGATCCAGGCCGTCCCCGCGAAGTCGGTGCGCAGGCGCTGGGCGTCGGAGCGGAACTCCGTCACGAGCGTGTCGAGACGAGGCTGGGCGACGAGGTGCACGGATGCGTCGGTCATGATCGCACTCTAATCCGGGCCGGTGACACCTAACGTGGCGTGTGTCTCGCGGACGAGTTCCTACGATCATCACCATGTTGGCCGGCGCTTCGTGGAGGATGACATGGGCTATGCGTTCCACCTGACACGGGCCGCGGACTGGGCCGACAGCGAGTAGTCACCTATCGACCGCGAGGAGTGGGAACGATTCGCGGACAGCGCACCCGAACTAGTGCTAGACGGTCATGTGAGATGGCGTGACATCGGCTCACAGCGCGTCTACGGGATACCCGGCGCGTCGGTCGGCTTCTCATGGCGACATGGCCGTGTGGTGATCGAGGGCCATTTCTCCGATAACGCCGAGGAGATCGCTAATCGGCTTGCGGCGCTCCCGCGTGCGCGGGTGCAGGGAGACGACGAGGACTAATCCAGCCCTACGCCGCAACACTCTCTCATGGCACCCCTCTGTGTCAAGAGGCCGCGGCGGGGTCTGCTCTAAGGTGGGTTTCGGCGGGTCCGGGAAGTGACTTCTCCGAAGTGTCGGCCTTGGGGTTTGGGTCGGCCGCGCTGGATTGCA
>NZ_JASCTH010000072.1 GCF_030009775.1 Actinoplanes sandaracinus
TGCTCGACCAGCCACCGCTTCTTCATTGGCACGAACCCGGGCCGGACGTCGGATCGCTTGACGACTTCAACGTCGATGCCCAGCACGGCGCCATGCAGGGCGAAATCCTGCTTGAACCCGGCGTCGACGAAGGCGCGGGTCACCGTCGGGGTGTGTTCGGCGACCTTGTCGAGCAACCCGATCCCGATGGTGTTGTCGCTGATACTCGCGGCGGTCACGAACCCACCGCATCCATCAGGGACAGCCAGAGCGTGAAGACCTCCACCAACGTCCCCGCCGCCACCCAGGGCACCGACGCCGCCAAGAAGATCGTCGGCCGCAAACGCGGGATCATCACCGACACCCTCGGCCTGCTGCTCTTCGGATCGTCACCGCAGCCAGCGGCAGCGACAACACGATCGGCATGAACCTGCTCGACCACACCGCCACCACATACCCGACGGTCACCAAGACCTGGGTCGATGCCGAATTCAAGGTCAAGACCGTCGAGCACGGCGCCGAGCTCGGCATCGACGTCGAGATCGTCACCAAGAATCCCCAGCTCAAGGGCTTCAGCATGGTCAAGCGGCGGTGGGTGGTCGAGCGCACGCTCGGCTGGCTCATGCAACACCGCCGACTGGTCCGCGACTACGAAGCCCGGCCCGAGAACTCCGCTAGCATGATCACCCTGGCGATGATCGACAACCTCGCCAAACGGCTCACCGCCGAAACCACCCCAACCTGGCGATACGGCTAAAGTCACATAACTCGCTAACTACACCAATCAGACGTCCTCATCTGCCGCTGATAACGCGCGCCGCAGACTAGAGGCCGCATAACGCAGCGTCATGACGCGGCGAACCGGCGGCCCTCGTGGTGGGGCCACTTAGAGGATCAGATGCCCTCTTAAGGCCGATGGGCCCCAGGCCGTCAGAACCAACCAGCTCACATGCCTCGTCGTCAGAAGTGGCACAGTGGCGGGCGGGCTACGGTGCAGCGTCGTGCCGGGCGGGTCGAGGTCGTCGTGACAGCAATCGGCGCACGACGGCGGGCAGGACTCCAAACGCAGCCGGGACAAGGCGGCGCCGGGCGCCGGGGCGAACTCGTCCATGGGCGGTCTCCTCAAGTCCGTCGAGTGGCGGGATTCGGGGCCGGTGCGTCATCACGCCGGCACCTTCGAGTGAGCAGCGTTGAGGGATGCCTCTTCGCGGCGTAGCGCGTTGAGTAGCTCGGATACGCGGTTGTTGCGGATGGCGGTGCCGTTGCGGCGGAGGCGGTGCGCCAGGGCGTCACGGCTGACCGTGCTTCCCTCACCGAGCAACTCGTCGCGGGCGGCGCGGGCGGCGGGGAGCAGCGGGACGAGGTCCGGGGCGAGGGCAGCATCGTTGTCCGCGTCGAATTCCTCGTCGTCGTCCTGGTCGTCGTCCTGCTCCTCGTCGTGGTCGTTGTGGTCGTGCGGGTCTGGTCGCGGTTCGGGGTCGGGTTCGGCTTCCCGGTGGGTGTCAGGGTCGTGCGGGGTCGGAGGCTGGTGGGGCTGTTCGGGCGCCGCCTCGGTGCTCGCCGGGTTCGGCGCGGCAGGGCTGTCGGTGTCCTGGGGCGTTGGAGGCAGTACGGGCGCGGTGATGGCGGGTGCCAGCCGGTCAGCCCAGGCTTGGTAGTCGACGCGGGCGGCCAGCTCGGCGGCGAGCCGGTCCAGGTCCAAGGTGTGCACCGCGATCTCGGCCATGCGCATATCCCATTGGTCGGCGCGTACCACCTTTTCCACAGCGTGGGCCACCGCCGGGCGGCGTTTCTCGTCGCGCATCATCAGTTCGGCGGCGCGTAGTGACTCGTAGAGGCCCAGCGGGCGCCAGGCGCCGGTGTCGGCGTCGGTGTGGCCTTCGCGGGCCAGGTCCGCCGCGCGGGCGGTCCAGATGGGGTGGCGCACCCTTCGCCAGAGGCCGTAGGCCGGGGCGGTGTCGGCGAGCTTGCCCATCGCGCGTAGCGCGTCTCGGCGCCGGGCGGCGGCGTGCAGCAGCCACAGCGCGTACGCCGATCCGGACAGCACACCGAACACGCTTGACCAGTACAGGACTGGCCAGTGCCCAACCACCTGGATGCCGACGGCTACCACGGCGACCACGGCGGAGAACGTGCGGAAGCCGTAGGCCCGTTCCCCTAGTCGCATGCGCTCGTCGGCCATCGCGGCGAGAGCCATCGCCAGCAACTCCAGGCAGAGGGCGAACGGGAGTACGGCCAGCACGCGCACCGCGAGCGGTACTGCGGGCGGCCAGGGCAGGTGTTCGAGCGCGACCCAGGTTTGGCCGATCACGGCGCCGGTGGCGGCCACGCCGTAGAACGAGTACGCCCATCGTGCCGGCGCCCACGAGGCCCTTCTCCGGCCTCTGCCCTCGGATGGGTTGCCGCCCTTCGCGATCGGCGCGGGCGTGGGCTGACGCTCGGTGGTGCTGATGGCTGCGGCTCCTTTCCTCGTGTGGTCGGTCATCGGTGGCCTCCGCTGACGGTGGCGGGCCGTAGCTGCCGTTCGGCGACCCGGCGGGTGGCTTGCGACGGTTCGGCGCCGCCGAGGTCGGCGAGGCGTTCTTCCAGACGGCGCAGCGTGCGCCGGACGGCGTCCGGTCGTCCGGCGCGGCCGTGGATGCGCATGATGCGCTGGTACAGCTCCTCGTTGACCGGGTCGAATTCCAGGGCGCGTTCCAGGGCGGCAATGGCCTGGTCGGGGTGGTCGGCTTCGACGATTTCGGCGATGCGGGCGAACACGGAGAGAACCTGGTGGCGGTAGGTGGTGGCGTAGTCGGTGATCCAGGGCTGGTCGGCGCCGTCGGCGAAATCGCCGCCGTACAGCTCGGCCGCCTCCCGGAGCAACGCGAGGGCCTGGGTGTCGTCGTCGACGGTGTTCGCGGCCTCGATGGCGGTGAGCATCTGCCACAGGTCTACGGCGATCAGGTCGGGGTCGAGGCGGTAGCGGCCGGTCGCGGCGTCGTAGACCACGAACATCGCCTCGCCGTTGCCGGTGGCGGCACGCAGCACCCGTCGGGTGGTGCTGATGTCGGTACGGATGCGCTTTCCGGCGGTGCCCGGGTTGGTGTCGGGGTGCAGGTCGGCGGCGAGCTGGTCGAGGGTGCGTCCGCCCGGGTGCACGGCCAGCGAGGCGAGCACGGTGTAGGAGCCGCTGCGCATCCCGGTCGCCACCGCCCCGGTCTCGGTTTCGACCAGGACCGGGCCGAGGACCCGCAGCCGTACCGGGGCCGGCGCCTCGGTCGGCTGGGCGGGAACCGGCTCGTCGCGCTGCTCGGCGCTTACCTCGTGCGGCGCCGCGGCCGGGTCGCTCGGGGCCGGGTCGAGGTCGATGTCGTGGCCGGGCTCCGGGCGCGCGGTGGCGTCGGTGAGCATCGTCAGCACGGCCGCGAGGTCGCCCGCTGTGAGGATGGACAGCCGCGCCAGCCCGGCCGTTTCGTTGCCGGGCGTGCCGTCGGCGGTGATCTCAACGGCGGGGAGGCCATCGAGGCCGCCGAGGATGACCGGGTGAAGGTGCAGCGCCGGGCGGTGCGCGCCGACCGCGCGCAGGCGGGCGGCGTGCCGACCGGTGGCCTCGATGAGCAGCACGTACGGCGGCTGCGCCTCGGCATGATCGGTGCGTTCGTTCAGCGCGGTGATGGAGTCCAGGTCGAAGGTGTCCAGCAGCCGGCGCCGCACGATCATCTCCTCTTCGGCGTGGGTGACGGCCGCGGCGGCGTCGGAGAGCACGATGAGGCGCTCGCCGTCGTAGCTGGTGCCGTCGCGGTCTAGGCCGACCAGCGGAGCACCGGCGGGTAGTAGCCGGGCGAGGGTCTCGGTGGTGGTGACCACCACCGGCCGTGCCTCGGCGCTCTGCGTGGCGCCGGTGGCGAGTGCGGCGGCCAGTACCGCGCGGGCGGCCGGTTCGGCGCCATCGCCGGTGAGGGCGAGGCCGGGGCCGGGTAGGTCGAACAGGCTCACCTCGGCCCCGTCCGGGTCGAGGCCGATCGGTGTGGGCACGGCCGGGGCGACGGGCCGGTGCGGCTCGTCATCGTCGGTGGGTAGGTGCCGGGCACCGACCGCGTCGACCGGAGCGAGGGGTTCGGGTACCGGTGTGGGTTGCGAGCCGATGCGGGCCGGGATGGGGAAACTCAGCCGGGCCCGGCGGCGCCGTTGCAGGCGCAGCAGGGAGGCGACGGCGGCGATCAGCGCGGCCAGGCCGAGGCTGACCCAGCCGTCCGAGGGCAGGCTGATCCCCGCCTCGTCATCTGCGCTGTCATGGCCGTTGTCGGGTGCGGCGGGCTCGTCCGCGGAGGGGCGCTCCTTGGCGGGTGCCGAGGCGCTCGCCGGCGGGATGGCGCTGGCTGAGGAGGAGGCGGGGGACGACGGGGTGGCGGTGGGCGGTGGGGTACTCGCCGCCGGGGCGGGTGTGGCGGCCGGTCCCGGCTCGGTCACGCCGTCATCCGGCGGAGTCGTTTCGACTGGTGGTGCCGGGGTGCCCCGGTCGGGCTGTGCGGGGGTGGTGTCGCGGGCGGGCATGGCGAGCGTCCACCCGACGTGGATCTCGTCGGGGTCGGTCAGCGCGTAGCCGTTGGCCTGCTCGTGGCCCCGGTTGAGTTTGTAGATCTCGCGCCAGCGGTGCGGGTCGCCGAGCTTCTCCTCGGCCAGTTCCCACAGGTTATCCCCAGCCTTGACCCGGTGGACTCCGCCGGGCGCATCGCGCGCCCACGCTGGTACTTCGCTGTCGTGGTGGCTGGTGGAGGCGAGCACCGGCCGTGCGGTGGCGGCGTCGGTGTGAACGGTGATCGCGGGGCGCGGGCCGGTGTGCGCGACCGGGGCGGCGATGGCCGGTGGGGCGGGCGCGACGGCCACGGCCGGGCGACGCGCCGCCGCATCCGCCGCAGCGGCGGCGGTCGTGGCGCCCGTGCTGGTGACGGCGCGGGCAGCGTCGAACAACACCGCGCCCACGATGGCGCCGACCAGCACGGCGGCCACCCAGCGGATCGGTCCACGTCCGGTCACCGGCGCCCTTAGCTGACCGCGTCGGGCGACGGCAGCGTCCGCGCTGGCCTCGATGACCTCGACGATTACGTGCCGGACGAAGATCAGCCACAGCACCCAGCCGATCGAGGCCAGCAGCCCGAGGATCATCTGATCCGACCACGGACTCGTTAACGCCCCGGTCAGCTCGGCCAGAGCGGGAACCGGGGTGAGCTGGGGCCAGCCGATCCAGCCGAGCGGCCATCCGGCCGAGGCGGTCAGCAGCCACGGCACCCCGGCCATGAAGCCTGCCAGGACGGCGAGGGCGGCCAAGGCTCGCAGCAGCCGGCCGACCGTGGCGAGGGCGCGCACCATGCTCGCAGATCTCCTTCGTCGGTGAGGTCGGGTTAGGTGTTGGGGCCGGTGACGCCCTGCACGGCGGTCGCCGTGGCCGTCGCGGAAACGTTCAGGCTGCGCACACCGACGAGCTGCATGAGCTGGGTGCGGGTTGTCCGTCGCACGGTGACGGTGACCGTGGTCGCCGTGGCCGAGGCATCCCCGGACACTCCGGCGGAGGCCAGCCACGATCGGGCCGTCGAGGCGGCGCGGCCGGTGTCGAGACGGGCGACACCGCGAGTGCGGTAGGCGTAGAGGTCGAGTTGCTGCGCCCCGGCGCGGGCGGCGGACTGCGCCATGTCGAGGGCCTGCACCTTCGCTGAGATCGCCAGCCCGGCGTCGAGGACCAGCCCGGCCACCGCCACCAGAACAACGCTGAGCAGCACCACGAACGGCGTCACCTCCCCGGCGTCGGTTCCGCCGGTTCGGTGACGCGCCCACCGGGCAAGGTCACGGATGCGATGCCTCACGGGGCACCTCCGATCCATTCGTCAATCGGAGACGTCGCGCTGGACTCGACCACCCGGCTCCCTGGCACACCCAGCAACACCAGGTCCGACAGCCGAACCCGGCACGACACCGTCACGGTGACCGCCCCGCCCGGCCTCAGCCCGCCCGTGCTGACCTGCACATCGGTGGACTGGCAGGTCACACCCTGCACGGCGAGGGATTCGAGGGCGGTCCGCTTCGCCCCCGCCACGGCGGCGCCCTGACTCCGAGCGATCGACCCGGACCGGGCGCCGCTACTCGCGGCGGCGTCCACGTCGATCTGCGCCGCAGCCAACCGGCCACACAGCACCACGAACAGCAACAACATGACGAGTAGCGGGGTGAGTAGCGCCATCTCGGCGGTACTCGCCCCGGCATCCGGTACCTCGGTGAGCCGCCGCCACCGGGCGGCGACACGCACGCGCAGCGGGGTCACGACACACCCCCAGGCGGGCTTAAGCCCCGTCGCCTCTCGGGCGAGCCCAGCTGAGCGGTCACAGCACGTACCAGGCGATGAGGGCCACCCCGACTGCGGAGAGGACCGCGAGGACGATCCCCAACACCGCCGTCATCAACGGTGGAGGTGCGTTCATGAGGTCCAAGGTGACCGCGGACAAGGCGCGCAGCTCTTCACGGTCCATCGCCAGCATTTCGCGGGCGTCCTCGCCGCGTTCCGGGTCATCGACGTCAGCCTCCAAGCGGGCGAGCTCCTCCGCGAAATACGCCTCGAACTCGGGCGTGTACTCGCCGTCGGCGTCGACGATGGCGAACGGCTTAGGCCAGGCGTATTTCATGGTCCACTCCACCTCTCTACGGGACGCATCACCTCGGTACCGACGCGCCAGCGGATGCCCGGGACCACCGTCGCGGCCGTGCCCGAGATCTGGACGCGGACCTCGGTAGCGGTGCGGGTCACCGACACCGACGGGTCTTTGAGCACTCCGCTGCCGATCGCGGCGAGGGTGTCACCGCCGGCGTGCTGTCCGGCTCCGGCGCTGGATTGGTAGGCGGCGGCGGTGCTCGCCGCCCGAGTGGCGGCGGCCTGGGCTATGTGGGTGGCGTGCATCCACACTCCGGCCTGGATGACGAACATGACGATGAGCAACAGCAGCGGCATGGCGATGACCAGCTCGGCCGTGGCCGCGCCCGCGTCGGGGCGAGCGGC
>NZ_JASCTH010000073.1 GCF_030009775.1 Actinoplanes sandaracinus
AGCACCCCCTACCAGCAGATCCTCGCCGTTCTCGCCGCGCAACCGACCGGAATGCGGGCTAAAGACATCTGCCTTGCCGTCGGCGTCGACCCCGCCCCGAAACATGTCGAATGCGCCCGAGCACGACTCAGACGCATGGTCAGCCGCGGGATCCTGACGGAGAACGAACCCGGAATATTCGCTCATGCTCCGAAACGGACCTAACCTTCCCTACCGCCCTCTCACAGGGGGTCCACCTCGTCCTGATGTGTTTCGTCTCCCTCCCCATTCTGAGGGAGATCCGCACGGTTCTTTCGAGTGCGTGGTGCGGGCCCGTTCCAGTTCCAGCCGGCCGGGACCGCGGCACAGCACACAGAAAGCACCGCTGCGGCAATACCCACTCTCACGTACTGCCGCTCCTGCCACCAGACAGCGGGTAGACCGACCCAGGGCACGCGCAGCCGACCCATGCCCGTGACGTTTGCCGGCGGCACAGTCGTGGAGTCCGCGGAGGGGTTGCTGTCGCCCTTGGTGACCAGGGCCCCGTCACTGTCGATCTCCACGATGCGATGCATGACGTACTGGCCGGGCTCGTCGGGATCCTCGAACCGGACGATGTACCCCCGCTTCAATCGATCGCCGCGCACTGGCGCGGAGACCACCACGTCACCGGGCTCCACCGCCGGCCGCATCGAACCCGTCAACACGACTGATGGTGACCAGCCCCACATCGCGGGGATCAGTGTCCAGATGACCAGTCCGGCACCGCCGGACAGCACCATCACCGCCACCAAGGACAGCAGCGCCACGACCGTTGACGGGCCCTCCGTAGTGTCGGAACCGGGGCCGGGAGCGGGCGAGGTCACACCCCGCACCTCGACGAAGCACCGAGGATCCTTGGCCGCCGTCCCTCAAGTCGGCCACCGAAGCACCGATCAATCCGGGCACACAACGAGAATGGGTTCCCCGAGGAGAGCATCGTGTCGACGAACGAGAAGCGCCGCCGCGCCAAAGGCCCTATTGCTGTGGCAGCAGGTCTGATGAGCGGCCTCCTGTTGAGTGCCTTCACCGTCTGGAACGCCTCCCAGGCCGCCTTCTCCGACACTGAGAGCAACGAGACCAACGCCTGGAACGCGGGTAGTGTCACGCTGACCGACACTGCTCCCAGCGCGGTGCCCATGTTCAGAACCTCGACGGTCGGCGGACATGCGGCGAACACCAACAACCTTACCGAAACAGGGACGCAGGAGAACTGCATTGTCCTCAGATACGACGGCACCCTGAGCCCTCAGGAAGTCAAGCTGTACGTGACAAACTTCGCCGGCACCCTAGACCCGTACCTCAACGTGACCATCGAAACCGGGGCCGGTGGCGCCTTCGGCAACTGCACTGGCTTCGTCGCCGGTGGCGCAGCCATTTACAGCGGGACACTGAACGCATTCCGCACCGCGCGCACCGGCTGGGCTGACGGCCTGGCCACCGGCTGGACCCCGGCGATCGCGGGCGAGACCAAGGTGTTCAAGTTCACCACCTCAGTGAGCGGCAACGCCGCCCAGGCCAAGACCGCCAGCGCCGACTTCACCTGGGAAACGCGACAGTAACCCCGGCCTGGCGCCGTCACACCATTGCGGTGACGCGCATCCTTGAGCTGGCGGTGACAGGAACCACTGTCGCCGCCGGCTGAGTTTCCCGGCGCCGAACCGATGCTGCGGACGAACCCGGAAAACGCTGGACCTTCGGGATCAGGGCCCGGCCTTCGAGGGCAGCCAGGAACCCGCGAGCCGGAGTTCGCGGGCCTTTCGGGGCCCTGATTGCGGTGTTGAGGTACGGCCGAGCCCGTAGGCTGCCGCCTGCACTACGTGCTCGGGTTGATGTCGAGATGTTCGGGATCTCATGCGCAATGGTTTCGGTTGACTTATAGCATCGCTGTGCGGCCACTGGCCATGCCTGACCAGTAGGCGGAGGATGCGCATGCGACTATCCGGTTTGCGAGGCCGTCCCGACCGCGTTCACCGCATTCTTTCACTGACCTTGCCACCTGTGTGCCTGCTCGCGGGGAGCGCTGTGGTGTGGCAGGCCACGCGTGCGACATTCTCGGACACCACCAGCACGGCCGCCAACTCCTGGGCCACCGCAACGGTCAAGATCATCAATGATGAGGTGGGAATTGCCGTGTTCAACGGCCTCACCAACCTCAAGCCGGATGCCGCCGCCAATTCATTGGTGCTGAATGCCGCCGGGGCCTACAGCGGCGCGAGCAGTTCCGCCAGCGGCGGTTCGGCCTGCATCAAGGTCACCTACACCGGTTCGATCACGGCCAACATCCGGATGTACGGCACGATCACCAACGCCGGACTCGCGCAGTACCTGCTCTTCAGCGTCGATACGGGCACCAACGCCACCGCCGATGCCGGGAATGCCACCAACGTGACCTGCAGCACCTACAACAGTGTGGCCAACGTTTCGGGCCCGAGTCCCAACAGCACCGTGTACCTGAGCGGATTCCCGAACGCGTGGGCCACCGCCAATACGACGGCCTGGACGAATGCCGCACCGAACGCCTCGAAGTGGTATCGGATCTCCTGGCTGCTACCGGCGAACACCGCCCTCACCGGCGCTTCCTCGGTGAACGCGCAGGCGGTGTTCACGTGGGAGGCGCAGAACATCTGATCCCGGTCCCCGGAAACGTCAGCTCGGCGGGAAACCTCAGGGTCGTGCCTCCCAGGCGAGGCCGAACGTGGCTGTCTTGCTCGCTGCGAGATTCGTCGGTTGTACACGCCAGGAGAACTGGTAGGTCTTCGTGTCGTTGGTCGTCACCGCCCAGGCCGCAAGCCCGGTGGCGTAGCTGGAACTGGTGCTGTTGAGCAGAGTCAGGGTCTGGGTGCTGTCGAGCAGGCCGGTGGCGTTGAAGACGGTGCTCGAGGCAGTGAAGTCGCTGCAGTTGGCGTTGTCGCCCGAGCCGGTGCGCACCTGAACGGTCAGGTAGGGGGCCAGACCCGAGCCGGCTACCGACGACAGGTAGAAACGGGCCTGGGCCGCCAACGAGCCGGTGTAGGCCACCTTGACGCAGCGGCGATCGAAACTTCCCGCGATGGCACCCGTCACGGACACCAGCGCGCCGGCCGGACTGTTCGCACCGAAGGTGACCGTCCCCGTCTGCCAGGAATTCGTGCCAGTGCTCGATGACGCCGTGAATGCCGCACCCGAGTGAGGGATGTGGACGAGAGCGACCGACAGCAGTACGGGGATTCCCGCGATGGCACCAAGCCGCCTCCACGGCGAGGCACGCGTCAGGCGCCGACACGTACGGCCCGGTCGCCTCTCAAGCTGCCGGGATCGATCCCTGAGGTCAGCACGGCCCGACACCATGCTCCCTTCGGAGTCGTCCGACTCGAGCCCGAACGATCCCGTTCACCTTAACGTGGCCGTAGCAAGCGGTGGAGAGAACACCGAACACGGGCGCTACGGCACCGCGAATGCCGTCCGGCCTCAGTTTGACCGCGCGGCGGACGAACAGACCGAAGTGGGTAGGGAAACGGCCGGCCCGCGGCTGACCACGCGCCCGGTGGCACTTCTGCGCCGCCGATGGCGCCTGCCCGCTGTGGCTACCGTGCTGGCCCTGTTGACCGCGATCACCCCGGTCGTCTGGAACACCGCAGAAGCGGCCTTCACCGCGTTGACCACGTCGACGGGGAACAGCGTCGCCACCACGACGTTTCCGACGTATCCCACCGAAGTCGCGGCGAACGGTCCGTGGGCGTACTACCGCGGCGAGGACAACCGGTCGGCGGCGGCCACGTCAGCCGCCGCCAACACCTCCGGCGCCGCGGGTAGCGGAACCTACGACGACCCCACCACCGGGCCGTCGACGTGGTGGAAGTTCGACGAGAACGGCGGTACCACCGCGCTGGACTCGTCCGGCGCGGCGAACACCGGCACGGTATCGGCCGGCGCGGCGCCGGCCACCGGCAGAAGCGGATCCGCGCTGGCATTCGACAACACCGGCGACACCGTCACCGGCCTGCGTCCGGCCACCGCCACCAACGCGTCGTTCTCGGTCGTAGCCTGGGCCAAACTCGGCGCCAAGGGCACCGCCAACCGCACGCTGGTCAGCCAGGACGGCGCCTACCTGAGCGGCTTCTACCTGCACTGGAACTACTCGTCGGACCAGTGGACTCTGTCCATGTTCGGTCCGGACGCCGCGTCGCCCCCCAACTACGCCTACGCGGGGCACACGGCGACGGTCAACACGAACACGTGGTATCACCTGGTGGGCGTCTATGACAGCGCCACCCAGCAGGCCCGGATGTACGTCAACGCTACCGCCGGCACCGCTGTCGGCGTCACGGGCGCCTGGGACGCGACAGGCCCCCTCGTGGTCGGCCGAGGCAAATGGGGAGGACCCGTCGACCAGTTCAACGGTGTTGTCGACGAAGTCCGCGTCTACGGGCGGGTCCTCTCCGGCACCGAGATCACCGCCCTGTACAACAGCACCTTCACCGAAGTCGGCATGACCGCCAAGATCATCGGAGCGTTGCAAGGTCCGCAGCAGAATCAGGAGAACAGCTCCGGGATAGCCTTCGCGGGTCTGGCCAACGCCTACCGGGGTGGCACCACCGTCAACCCCACCACGTTCACCCTGGAGTGCTGGTTCCGGGTCGGGCCAGGTCAGTTCGGGCCGTTGATCGGCTTGTCCAGCACGACGGACACGTACACCGGCACGACCACCGACAAGGTCTTGTACATCGATTCGGGTGGACGACTGAGCTTTGCGGTGAAGCCGACGACGCCGGTCACCTTGCGCACCACCGCGCGCTTCGACGACAGCAGCTGGCACTATGTCGCCGCCAGTGTCGGCGCGGGCGGCACCAAGGTGTACATCGACGGCGAACCGGCCCTGTCCGACCCCAACACCGCATCGATGAGCCTGGCCGGACACTGGCGCTGGGGCGGCATACAGATGACCGGGCTGCCCAACGCGCCGGCCAACGACCGTCTCGTCGGCACCCTGGACGAGGTGGCGATCTACCCCACGCAGCTCTCGGACCAGCAGGTCGCATGGAATTACTACGCCAACCACTGAGGTGATTTCAGCAAGGAATTGGTGCCAGGCGCGCGCGACACGGGCATACCGGGGCAGGTCGGGCCGCGGGGTCGACGCCGACGGCAAGGCAGATGTCTTTAGCCCGCATTCCGGTCGGTTGCGCGGCGAGAACGGCGAGGATCTGCTGGTAGGGGGTGCT
>NZ_JASCTH010000074.1 GCF_030009775.1 Actinoplanes sandaracinus
TACCGCCAGACACCGTTGACCTTGACGTACGTTTCGTCGACGTACCAGCGGTCACCCGGAGCGCGGCGGGTGAACCGGGCCGCGTCGGCCAGCAGCGGGGTGAACCGCTGCACCCACCGGTAGACGGCAGGGCCATTGCATTCTCGGACGGCAGGGCTCTGAAGTGGGGATTCGCGGCGTGAGTGGCCTCTATGGAGGCGGAAGTAGCGGGTGAGATCACGTCGGTGATCATGAAGTTCTCTAGGCCACACGAAGCTCCGAGGACCTCACCCGCCGATGGCATCATCTCTCATCACCGCACTGACCGTCACGACACCCCATGCCACCACCGCACCGAGGCCGGTCACCGACGGTGAACAGCGCGGGTTGCTGAACGCCCTCGCCGCGGTTCCCGATCCGCGTGACCCCCGCGGAATCCGTTATCCGCTGTCGGCGGTGCTGGCCGTCGCGGTCTGCGCGGTCATGGCCGGCGCATCCTCATTCGCGGCGATCACCGATTGGCTGCACGACCTCGACGAACACGCCCGCACCCGGCTCGGCTTCAGCGACGGTGTGCCCGCCGGCACGACGATGTGGCGATTGTTGATCCGTCTCGATCCGACACTGCTGACCACCATCCTCGCCGGCTGGCTGCACGCCCGGGCTCCTCAGCCGGGTCCGACACCACGCCGCTACCGCAGCGTGATCGCTGTGGACGGCAAGACCCTGCGCGGCGCCCGCCGGGGCGACGGCCGTCAGGTTCATCTGCTGTCCGCGCTGGATACCGCGACCGGGATCGTGCTCGCCCAGGTCACCGTGGATACGAAGTCCAACGAGATAACCTCGTTCGCGCCGCTGCTCGACGCTGTCGAGAAGGTGCTCGGCACTCTGGCCGGGGTCCTGTTCATCGCCGATGCCCCGCACACCCAGACCGGGCACGCCGACGAGGTCACCGCCCGTCGAGCTCATCTGCTCGTGCAGGTGAAAGGCAACCAGCCATCCCTGTTCAAGCAGCTCAAACGCCTGCCGTGGGCGCAGATTCCCGTCGGTGACCGGACCCGCGATCGAGGTCACGGCCGCCGCGAGACCCGCACCGTCAAGGCCGTCACCGTCGCTACCCCCGGGCGGCATCGGTTTCCCGCACGCCCTGCAAGCCGTCCGGATCACCCGCACCCGGATCGTCGCCGGCAAGACCAGCCGCGAGACGGCCTACCTAACCGTGTCACTAACCGCTAGCCACGCCTCGGTCCGTGATCTGCAGACCTGGATTCGGCGGCATTAGCACATCGAGAACCGCCTCCATCACGTCCGCGACGTGACGTTCCGTGAAGACCTGCACCAAGCCCGAACCGGCACCGGACCCGCCGTCATCGCAACGCTGCGTAGCACGGCGATCGGCTGGCACCGCCTCAACGGCGCCACCAACATCGCCCGCGCCACACGCCAAGCCAACCGACGCTCATACGACCTGATCACCGCCGTGACCAGCAGCTACCCGACAACGCAATGACCCTGGGGCCTGGCCGCGCTTGCAACGTGATGGCTGCACCAGGCACCTGCTTCAGTGCATCGGAGGCGCTGCGTGGGCGGCTCGTCGCCACGTTTCGATCTCTGTCTCGTGGGAGCCGGCCGTGGTGGCGGCAGCCACCAGCGCCTGACGCTCAGCGTCCACCGAGCCGTCGCCGCTGGCTATCAGAACCAACGGCCAGGTGGGGATTCCTTCCTGCTCGTCGTAAGCGTGCAAGTCCCACGGCCCGCCGAAACGCCACCACCGCCCGCGGCAGTCGGCGACATCGTCGCCGATGTTCAGGAAGGCGTACGGTCGGAACACAAGATCGATAACCAATGGGATGTCATCGTCTGGGTTGATGCTTGTTCCCTGCTCAACGGCGTTGACATCCTCTGACACGCCGCAGCGCAGGACCATGATCTCGCGGTGAGGGCGCGGCAGTCGACCCGTCTCGAGCGGCGGATCGAAGCTCTGCGCCTCAATCACGTGCACGACGGTGGGAGGAATGCCGACACGGCAATCCGCTCCAGCTTGAAGCATCTCGGCGGAGGGTTCGGTGCGGAACAGCTCGGCGGACCAGTCGGGCGTGTCGGTGCCGCGGGCGATTGCCACGTTCCCGTTCCATTCGAATCCCACGGCATCCGGATCGCTTTGCCACCATGGCCAGCGGATCGACACGTGTCCGTTGGAAACGTCGATCACCCTCGCTGGGGTAAACGAGCAGGAGACCTTCAGCACGTCGCCAGCCCGGTATTCGCTCTCCACCACAACGCGAAGATCTA
Source organism: Actinoplanes sandaracinus (assembly GCF_030009775.1). Classification (GTDB taxonomy): domain Bacteria; phylum Actinomycetota; class Actinomycetes; order Mycobacteriales; family Micromonosporaceae; genus Actinoplanes; species Actinoplanes sandaracinus. The sequence continues at coordinate 2,272 of NZ_JASCTH010000074.1, forward strand.
TCACCATGCCATGGCCGTGTCGAGCAATAAGGGATGGCGGGCCCCGATCAGCTGCACTCTTCTCGGCAGTTCAGTACGCCTGACAGTTTAGAGACCTATCACCGGGCGTCACGGCCCGGCGAGTCGTCCGCGCACGCTCGGCGGCCAGATCCGGACGTTCGCACTTCGGTGACTGGCTGTACACACCGAGGGTTCGCGACGGAGTGGCCCGTTGAAGAATGCACTCCATGGCGAACACCGACGCACGACGGCGCTGGCGGGAGGAGCAGCGTGGACGGCTCCATCCGGATGTCGCCCAAGGCGACCTTGAGGATTCGCGTTGGTGCGTCCGGATGGATCCCTGACGGCTGAGGTCGTCCACGTGCAATGGATGGACAACCATCCAGCAGGTCCCGACACTCACGTAACGGTTTCGTTCGCAGAGGGGTGCAACGTGGAGTTCGCGTTCGATACCCCCGTCGTGAAGGTCCGATCGGCCGACCTGCGGGTGGTGAGCCGAGACGACGTACATCAGGCAGCGGCATTGAACACGTGCCGCACTGCTCGGCTTGGCGCCGGCGACGGCGCCATGCGTCCTGCTTGGCCCTGGTAGGGCTAGCCCTACCAGGGCCAAGGGTGTCTGCCGTAGTGCTCTGGAAGCAGCGCCGTTGATGTACTCAGTCCCGTGCGATCTTCTACTGCGGACACCACGATGGGCGCCCTCTGCTGGGAGGCAGCTGCCCCGGTATTCCTGACTGCGAACGTCGGCGTCGGGTTCGCCTGGGACGATCCGCCCTTCATCTGGGCCACCGGCGCTCTCCGGACGGACGTGCGGGCGGTATCCGGGGTGGCGGGATGGCAGCGATGAGCAAGGTTCAACTGAGTTCGAGGTTCGTGATCGGCCTACTCCTGGGCACCGGCTCGGCGTTGGTAGCGGCATTCGTGCTCGTCCCGGCCGCCCTCCTCCGCGGCACCGACGGGGCTTTCAGCGACGAGCCGGCGCTGCGGGGCGCGGTCGGGCGAGGTCTCGTCGAGTATTGGCGAGGTGGCGGAGCGGAGTTTCCCGCCCTCCTGGCCAAGCTAGTCGACTACTGGTTCCGATGGCATGCGATCAAGGTGGTGATCAGCGTGTTGATGGTCATGGTCTTCGCCCTGCTCGCCGTCGCGCTGTGGCGCAGGTACCTGCACGCCGCGGCCAGGTACGCGGTGGGTGCTATCGGCGCGACCGTCTTCACGATCCTTGCGACGGGACTGCTGATCCTGAACATCCAGGCGACGGCCGTACCGCTGGTCGCGTTACTGCCGCTGCTGGACGGCGGAGCATCCGGCGGTGAACTCGCTCAGACTCTGCGTGAAATGCGCGAAGGGCTGACGGAGTCAGCTAGCCCACATGCCAGCTCCCCCGCGTTGACAGTGCTTCTCGGCGAGGTGGAGCGTTACCACTGGGTCATGGTCGCGATGGCCGCCACGGCGATGGCGGTAACCGGCCTAGCAAGTGCGTCTCTGCGGAGGCGGCGCGTCGCCGACGACTCCCGCGTCAGGTTCATGCGCAGGACCCTCCGCGTCATCATGGCTCTCACCGCGAGCCTGCTAGTCCTCGTGGCGGCGGCCAGCGCGCTCTCAGCCACCGAACCCACCAGCGCGCTCCTCGCAGTCATCGACGTGAGCTGACTTTCCTGTCCTTCATCTTGAGCGACAGGTTGCGAGGTTCTCCCCGAGCGATGACCGCCGCCCGGCCCGACTTTTCTCAGACTTCCGTTAAAGCCGACGGCCAGCGAGGGGCCTCAATCAGGCGATGACGTCGAACGAGACGTCCGGGTCGATCCGGGTCAGCCGGTCGGTGTCGCCGGTGAGTACTTGGTAGCCGCGCTGGCGAGCGGTGCGCCACGGTGCCGGCGGTGGCGTCCCATACGTTGCTGGTGATCATCCGTTCGACGGCTACGGCGTCGGTCCGGCTCAGCGGCAGGGCAAGGATCTGCGGGTGATCGTCGAGGATGGTCAGCAGCGCCGCGTGGTGCACGCGCAGCCCAGCGACTTCGGCGCGGACCAGGGCGCGGATGACCAGGGCGATGGCCTCGGTGCGGGCGACCGTGAGCCACGACGACAGGTAGAGGTTGCCGTCGAGTAGTGCTGCCCGGGCGCCCGAATTGAGGATCCGGCCGCCGGTCACGAGGCGAGCCGGACCGGGTAGCGCTCGGCGATCACGTCGTCGCCGGGGTCGTCGGCGGGCAGCTCGTGCGCGTGGGCGCTGGTCACAGTGTCAGGGCGCGCGCCGGACAGTCGGTCGAGGCAACAATGCAGGGCCCTGGAAACCGGCTCCCAGCGTCAGACTACCTAACGGTCTCATGAACCAAGCCGCGACGACGTCGGCGGGCAACCACCCCGGCCAGCCATACCCACGCGGTCACCGAGACAACGTCTCGTGCCCTACTGCGACGCCACCGGCGGGGACTGTCATTGCCCGCCGTGCCGACCTGTCCGGGCACGCCTGAAGGACGCTGGGAGATCTGGACCCACCGCGCCGACAACGCCGCGCCGCAGCATCCCGGCGGATGCGGCCCTGCCACGCTCGACCCTCGCTCGGCCGCACGCCTTAGTGCTTGGGTTCGTAAATTCTTCGGGGGTTATGCGGCCAGGGCGTGTGCGGCAGGCTGGGTATTGCAGCCGGCGGGTTGCTGGAGGTTCTGCTCTTTCTGTTCGTGTCGCTCGATCCGGGTCATCA
>NZ_JASCTH010000075.1 GCF_030009775.1 Actinoplanes sandaracinus
AGACCGCCTGGCACGCCCAGACCGAGCCAGATAACCTCACCCCTGCCCCCGCCGGAAGCAGGTAACCACCGCTCCGTCGAAACGGGGGGAACTCAAGGCGAGCAGGATCAGCTGGGCGGACACGGCGCTCCCGGAAGCTTGGGATGGACTACGCGATACATGGCGCATACGCAGCGGCATGGACCGTTCATGAACGTATAACGAGAGATCGAACAGCGGTCTCGCCAGGGCGACGCCAACGCCCTCTCTCGGCTGGATGAGCGCTTCCGCCGGTGGTGTCAACGGCGGCCGGTCAGGAGCCGAGGCACGTTCTTCCCTTGACTCTCAACCCGGTCGAGGGCCGATCCTTCCTGGGTGACATCTGGAGAGCGCGACCACCGAACAACCCCGCTCACGGTTGACCTGGAGACGCTGCGGCCGGTGCTGCGGGCTGGCTGGGGAGCGGATACCTGTGACCCGCACGATGTGCAGGACTGGCACGCCGGCAACGCAGCCCGTGGCCAATGTGGAGTGACCTCCTTGATCATTCAGGACCTGATCGGCGGAGAGCTGATCCTCGGCGAGGTCTTCGCAGGAGACGCCAAGGTCGGCTACCACTACTGGAATCGGTTGGCCGACGGCCGCGAGGTCGACCTGACGGCTGACCAGTTCCACCCTCAGGAGGTCGTTGTCGGTGGCCAGGTGCAGCAACGCCTGCCGGGCCCACCCCGGCGATGCCGCCAGCAGTACGAGATCCTGCGGGACCGCGTCTTCGCAGCCCTCTACGGCGGCGATCCCCCGCTGTCCGTCCAACGGTGACAGCCGACCGAAGGCCGAGCACACGAACGGCGGCAGATCAGTGCGTTCAGCGGCCAGGACCTGGGCGCCGGTGTGCCGCCGCATCGAGGGTGGCCGAGGGATGGAAAGCGTTCGCCGGCTTGGCAAACCCCGCTGGAGCATCGGTGGTAAGCGTCGCGTCAATCCGCAGCCTCGACAGCGCGTCGGCGTGTGCCATGCTTCAGCATCGGCCGGCGTTCGCGGGTTCGTTGCCAGCTCGGCGGCACGTTTCCCGGGCAGCCCACGCCGCCATGGCGCGCTGCTCGGCGGGTCCAGCCGCGCACCCGCTGCCGGGCAGCAGCTCGCTCCTCCGCGGGCGGCAGTGCCGGAGTCCGCTGTGCGACCTGATGCCAGTACGCGGCCCCGATGCTGGTCTGCCGCACAATTCGGTCGGCGCCGGGAGCGCCGGCCAGAACTGAGTCAGATAACGCTCCGGAGGATCGGTGATTTCGTCGCGCCGCGGAGACCATTCACCTGGCCCCCGCGGCTGTCCGGCTTCGAATTGTCCTCGTCGTCATCGCTCTCGCCGCGATCACTCCCGAACGAGAAGGAATGGAACGCCACGGCTACTTCGTCATCGAACAGGACCCACACCCGCGCATCATCCTCCTCAAGACGGGCATGCCAAGGTGAACCCGCGTCCCCGGGCGCTGGGGCCTACTGCCCCTGACCGGTAACACCTGTCACGAGTCCGGGCGATCTGCTTCCGGCCCGGTGGGACTCTCGCGGGCCGGTGCAAGAGCGTCGAGCAGATCGCTCCATAACTTCTCCGTAGCATTGCGGGTCCCAGGGGCCAGGTTGCGGTGCACAACCCACTTGGCATCAGCCAAGCACAGGCCAGTGCTGTCGGAAATGGCCTTGATCGCCGAGATCGGCGAATCAGTGCGCCGAAGCAATTCCCTGGCTATGTCGTCCGCGTCAGCTCCGGCGGCGAGCATCGTACGCGCCGACTCCGGCAAGAACCGGATCCGCGCGGCTCGCTCTGCTGCCTCGTTCACCTCAGGAGGGTAGCGAGGTCGTCGAGTGTCGCAACGAGAGGCAGGACAGATCATCCCGCTTTCTACTCGTCGCGGATGCGGCCTGACAGATCTTCGGCAACGCCACCGATCTTAAGCTCAGTAGTGCGCGGGGTAGCGAATCCATGGGAGGAATCGATATTCTGGACGGCTGCCCAACGAAAGGCTGACGCATTGCCCACTGACCGTGTCCACCTGCCCGACTTTCGGCTGCTCACATGGCGTGACGTCGACCCGGCGACCCGTCCCGATTTCGACCCGGCCGGTGTGGCCGAACTGGTGCGGTCGCTACCTCCGGCCACCGAGGTCCCGCCGGTCGGCACCGACTGGCGGCTCGCCGGCTTCTGGTGGGACCGGATGACGGAGGCCCTGGTCGAGCGCCTCGGCAATTGGGCGGTCGGTTGGCAGCACACGGTGGTGATGGAGGACTACCCGGGCCGCGGCGTCATCCCGATCTGGTGGAACGTGGAGTTGCCGATCACGACGCCGGACGAGACCGTGGACCGCCTCGCCGAAGCCGTGGTGGCCTGGCACGAGCTGACCGTCGAACTCGCCACCGACGCCCGCGGCCGATTCGCCGCCGCAGCGCCGGCCACGACCGACAGCACCGGAGACCCGGTGGCGTGGCGGGCAGTGAAGGCGCCCGGCATCAGCCGTTTCAGCCCCGGGCGATTCACCGAAGGTGTTGCCCTCCCGTGGAGCCTGAGCTGGGTGGACGTTGATCCGCGAGGGCGGGACTTCGATCCGGCGACGGTTGCGGCCGTGGTCGCTGAACTGGTCACGGCCGGCAATATCCCGGCGCAGGAGGCGGACTGGCGCCTGCGAGACCTGTGGCTGGAAAGCATATCGATCGGTTTCATCGAGCGGTACGGGCTGTGGGCGGTCGGCTGGCGCTGGGCGGTGGGCGAGGGGGACCTCGACGGCGGGCCGGTCGGCCACTGGTGCTGCTTCAGGCACTCTGTCACGACCCCGGAGGCGACCGCCGCCGCCGTCTGCGCCTCGCTGATCGAGTGGCGTGATTGGCTGAAGGACATCGCGGATCGGTTCGACCGGTTCCTGCCACTGGCCGTTGACGACCTGGACGGCTGGGAACGCGCGGTTGCTCACCTGGTGACCGCGGTCGGCGACCGCACCCAGTACGAGTCTGGCTGGTACGGCTGCTGCACCACCGTCCTTGGCTGGTTTCTGGAAGCGGCCGGCATCGCCCCCAGGCAGCGAGAGAAGCTGCTCGATCACGCGATCGGCGGCCGGTTCGCCAGTTGGGTGGAGCCGGACCGGAAACTCATCGCATCGGTGGCCGAGCGCCTAGCCGGGCAGGTAGCCAGTGCCTGACCAGCTCACGACCTGGTTGCGAGTCCGCGAGCAGGTACTGTGGCGCGACATCGTCCCACACCTGCCAACACCGATTCGCGCTGTCCGGGACGGGTTCACCGCCCATGCCTGGATCGGCGAGGACCAGCGACGGCGAAGTCTCCTCCTGGCCGCGTACGACGACGTCCGATGTGCGGCGGCGACCAGCCCCGGCCTCACCACGAACATGACGGCCCGCTGGAACGGGATGCTGCGCGGCATACCGGCTCCCGGTTTCCGGCGGGGCCCGGCTTTCGCCAAAAAGGAGCGGGAGCGGTACGGGCTCCACGCCGACACCCAGCAACGGTACGAGTCGTGCCTGGCGGAAGCCACCGACCTGGCGATCCCGGTGGCGGCGCGCGCGGCACGGGCCTATCTCGATGTCGCGTTCTTCCACCCGTACGACGACGGCAACGCCCGCCTGGGCGGCTTGGTCCTGCATTTCGTGCTACTGAATGCCGGTGTCGAACTCGACGAGGTCGGCCCTATCCTCACCACTGTCCGCCGCGCTGACGACTCCGAGGGAGCAGCCGGCCTCGCCCATATGGTGCGCGGCATCGCCACAGCCACTCACCGCCGCTGGGTCCGATGCCAGAGAGGCGAAGGAGCGCCACGTCCACCCGGCAACGGCACGACGAACCGCCGCCCCCATGACTCGGCCGGTACGGCAGGCATACCCCCATCTGGTGGAAGCGCCGGCACATCCGCCCATCAGTGGGACTCGCCCCCGGCCGGCGCCCGGCGGCTGTTCCGGTTCCCTGGAACTGGAACGGCCGTCGGAAACGGCAAAGGCTCCTCCTCGGTCCTCACATGAGCGGTTCGACCCGCCCACGCCGGCCGTTGAACACCTGCTCGGGTACGGACACGGCCTCGCCCGCTGCACCTCGTCGAGCTGTGCGTCAGCCAACTTCCACCGTCCACCGTCGGCATACTCGATCACCCAGTGGCTATCGAAGAAGCCCGGGGTGGGGCCGACACCCCGTGTGCCCGCAACAGCGCCACCGACACGACGGTGAAACTGCGGCAACTGACCGGAATTCGGTCCCGAGGCTCGCGGGCCACGGTCAACGGCCGATCACCGACCAAGCCCAGCAGAGCGCAAGTACGGCGCACATGCGCCGTCTCCCTATCAGCATCGCTCAGCGCGACCCCGTACGAGCCACCCCAGGACTCATGAATGAGCAGCCCTTGCACCGCCTGGATCACTGAACCGATGTCTCCGGGAACCGCCGCCACGGCGTCGGCGTGCCGCCCGACCCCCGTCATCAGAGGCCGGTCATGAACTGTTTAGGTTGATCTATGCGTTGGGTCCGTTTGGAGATCGTTCTGCGGGTTCGCGATAGATAGTGATCACTCGATCGAATGAAAGATGAACATCGGTCACGTCAGGCGGG
>NZ_JASCTH010000076.1:0-1426 GCF_030009775.1 Actinoplanes sandaracinus
CAGGGCCCCGGCAAAGTCGCAGTGCTGTCCGATTTGGCTGGTTAGGTATAGAAGCGCCGCTGGTAGTGACAGCAAGACGGGCATGACCGGTTCAGAAGATCATCAAGGTTCCTACGCCATGCTGATCGTCCGAAGTGAGTCATGCCCGCACTGCCATCATCGCTGATCTCGTCTCTGTCTCATGCACCGGCTCTGACCGTGCCGGAAACCGCCGCTGGGCTTGACGCCGCGCTGGCCGCGGTGCGTGATCCGCGAGCCCGCCGCGGCATCCGGCATCAGCTCAGCGTGGTGGTGACCGCGGCGGTATGCGCCGTGGTCGCCGGTCACCGTTCGTATGCCGCGATCGCGGAATGGGTGGCCGACGTGCCGGACACGACGGTGCAGGCCCTGGGTATGGCGGCTGATCGGCGCCCATCCGAAACAATGATTCGCCGGCTGCTGCAGGCCCTGGACCCGGACCTACTGACCACGGCGATCGGCGCCTGGCTCGCCGGCCGAACCCTGGCGGACATCCCGGCCGGCAGACGGGCGATCGCGGTCGACGGTAAGACTTTGCGCGGCTCCCGCACAGCCGCCACAGCTGCCGATCACGTGATGGCCGCCTGCGACCAGGCTGCCGGTGTGGTCCTGGCCAGTACCGACGTCGACGGCAAGACCAACGAGATCACCCGGTTCGCGCCTCTGCTCGACCAGATCAGCGACCTACGCGACGCCGTGATCACCGCCGACGCGATGCACTGCCAGCGCGACCACGTCACCTACCTCGCCGAACGCGGCGCACACTGGATCCTGACCGTGAAAGGCAACCAGCCCCACCTGCACAAACAGCTCGCCGGCCTGCCCTGGAAGGCGGTCCCGGACGCTACCCGTGACGACGACCGCGGGCACGGCCGGCGCGAGATCCGCACCCTGAAAATCCTGACCGTCTCCACCGGCATCGACTTCCCGAACGCCGCTCGGGCCATGCAGATCCGTCGCCGCCGGCGACGGCTCGACGAACCGAAACGCTTCACCACCGAGACCGTCTACGCCATCACCGACCTGCACGTCCACCAGGCCAAACCGCACCAGCTGGCCGCGTGGATCCGCGGACACTGGTCCATCGAGAACAAGATCCACTGGGTGCGAGACGTCACCTACGACGAAGACCGCTCGCAGATCCGCACCGGCACCGGGCAACAAGTCATGGCCGCCCTACGCAACGCCGCCATCGGCGCCTTACGCTTCGCCGGCGTCACCAACATCGCCGCCGCCAACCGACATCACGCCCGCGACAGCACCCGCCCGCTCGCCCTGCTCGGAATCACCTGACGACTTTGCCGGGGCCCTGGGGCACCGTCACGCCCTTCTCGGCGCCCTGGAAGACCAGCTTCGCCTTCTCGAACTTGGCCGGGTCGCCCTCGCAGTCGACGACGACGATCTGGCC
>NZ_JASCTH010000076.1:1436-4364 GCF_030009775.1 Actinoplanes sandaracinus
TGGGGCCCTGGGCTGGTGGCGGTCGCCCGGTCGGCGCCGAGCCGTTCGAGGATTACTGGGTTTTCCGGGGCGATCGCGGGCTTGGCGATGTAGTAGGTCGTGGTGACCTCCTCGCTGCCATGGCTCAGTTGAGCTGCGGCGCTCTTGGTGTGTTTGCCTCATCGTCGATGAGCGTCGCGACGGTCTTGTGGAAGGTGTGGGGAGTTATCACCAGTAGTCTTCGCGACTCCGTGCGCGATTAGAGCAGGGATCTACGATCGTTGACGTTACGACTCTTCGCAAGGGCCCGATCTCGTCCTTGCGGTCGGCGAGGGCTCGGATCCGACCGGATGGCGGGGCATCGCCGTGGAGCATAGGCGGCTGGGCAACTACCACGTTCGCGCCCGGGAGTACTACCTCCGTCAGTTGCCAGGTGGTGATCAACGAGCCGACGCTGCGACCTACGACTTCACCCGACACCGCGAAGCCTTCACGTCTCGAAGGACGAACGGCTCCTTGCCACGCCCCGCGGCATGGGCCCGCTTCGTCACTGACGGGCACGGGGATCGGCCGCCCGGCGAACGCCGGTCGGATATTGCTTCGGGATGTTTCGTGATCGCCGACCGGCTGAACCGTTTCTGGGCGGGTCAGCGATTGAGGTAGCTGGCCAACCCGCCGAGTTCCTTGTTGGCGATGAACACCGACCGCACGTTGATGATGGCTTCCTCTACATGGTTGGGGCAGCCCCACGCGGAGTCCCCCCACGAATCGGCGATCTTCAGCTCGGCCGGTGCGGTGCACCCGGCGGTCCCGCCGAGCTGGCAGTGCTCGGGATGCGGCGTAGCGGCCTGTGCGGCGGCGGCGTCGCGCATCCGGGCGGCGAGTTCCGCGGCAGCGGCGGCGCGCTGCTCGGCGGCGTCACGCAACTGCCGCTCGGCGCGTACCGCGGTGAGGGTGGCCAGGCGCAGCTCCAGGTGCTGCGCGACCTGGTCGGCGAGATGGGCGAGCACGGTGGTCTGCGCCTCGGTCAGCTCCCGGGGGGCGGCGTCGATCGCGGTCACCGTGCCGAGGTGGTGCCCGTCTGTGGTGACGACCGGGGCGGCAGCGTAGAACCGCAGCCCCAGCTCGCCGCGGACAAGAGGGTGATCAAGGGTGCGCGGGTCGGTGACGGCGTCGTTGACCACGTACGGGCCGTCGGCGCAGAACGCCGACGCGCACAGCCCGGGTTCAGTACCGACCTGGGTGACACCGTCCAGCCCTTTGGCGGCGGCGAACCACACCCGGTCCGCGTCGACGATGCTGACCGTAGCGATCGGGGTGCCGCACACCGCCGCAGCGGCCGCCGCGATCGTGTCGAACTGGCCGTCGGCGGGGGCATCGAGGATCTCGTAGCGGCGCACCGCGGCGAGCCGCGCCGGATCGGTGCGGGCGGCAGTGCTGTCAGCGGTGATCGACACGGTGTAGTGCTCGCTTCCAAATGGGAGTTCTGAGATCGGCCGGGAGGTGTTGTTCGCGTGGCTGGCGGCCCGTCGTGGCGGTCGCCTGCAGCGAAGGCCACCGGCAACGAGGTCGGATTGCAGAGCGATCGGCGGCCGGCGAGCTCTGCACCCCTGGACCATATGGGCCAAGGACCTACCAAAACAACCGTGCGCTGCGACACCTGTCAGCCGAATCGATTGGCGGGCGGCCACAGGCCCGGCATACCGAGGTCCACGGCGCGGTGATCTTGTGCGACCGTAATGTCGGGCACCGGCGCCGCGTTCACGCCCCCGTGCCGGCTCGGTGGGCAAACGTGGGGTGAGGCCGTGGCACTGTTCAGAAGTCGTTTTGGTCGTTTGGCTGCCACCGGTGCGTAGCGGTCGAGCAGTCTGCGGTTGCTTGGTTGGCGGAGCTGTTCGAGCAGGTTTCGACCGGCTTGTGTCCGTGCCATGGCGTGGTAGGCGGTTGAGGAGCGCCGGAACGGAAACCGGCGCTAACGATGATCTTGAAATGAACGGGTGAACGCCAAGGTCGGGCGTTCGCCCGTGGGTTTTGAGCCTGACGAGCCGTCAGAATCGGGCTTTAGCGAGCATTTCCGCGATCGCAGTGGTGGAGCCGGTCTGGCCGAGGAGCGGGAAGATGCGTTCGACGCTGTTGCGGTGGGCCTCTACATCAAGGTCGGCCATGGCGTCGATCGCCAGCGTGACGTGGCAACCGTGTTCGTAGGCGCGCCGGGCGGTTGACTACACGCCGATGCTGGTGGTGAGCCCGGCCAGCACGATCTGTCTGACGCCACGGCGGCGTAGCCGCAGGTCGAGGTCGGTTCCGCGAAAGGTGCTCCACGTGCGCTTGGTGACGGTGATGTCTTCAGGGTGGCCGGCCAGGTCATCGACGATGGCATCCCAGTCTTCGGGCAACGAGCCGGGTTGATTGAGTGCGTCGGTACGGCCGGGAGCGGCATCCGATCCGTCCGCTCGGGCTGTGACGCGGGTCAGGACGACGGGGGCGCGGTGTTCGCGGAAGGCGCGGGTCAGTTCGACCGCGCGAGCCGCCACTTCGGTGTCGGAGTATGGGGCTGTGGGAGCGCTGACGAGGGCGTTCTGCAACAAGGGCGCTGGACGAGTCGATGGCAGTGACATTCATAGACAGGCGTCTTTCTGTGTCGGGTGGCTCGGCTGTTGGAGTCTCACGCGCGACTCGGGACCGGTTCGTACTCGTGCTTCTTGGTGCGGCCGCGTCGGGGCAGCAGGAGCGGTGAGTTCCCCCCGCTTCAACGGAGCTTCTCAAACATGATCGACTGATCATGGGAAGGAAGCATCTGTGGCAGCACCGAAGAAGTACCCCGACGAACTGCGGGCGCGTGCCGTGCGCCTGTATCGCGAGTCGGACCCCAAACCGACGATCCGGCGGCTGGCCGAGCAGTTGAACGTGCATCACGAGGCGTTGCGCAACTGGATCCGGCAGGCTGAG
>NZ_JASCTH010000077.1 GCF_030009775.1 Actinoplanes sandaracinus
CTGGTTCAGCGGCACCACGGAAGAAGCCCTCGACTTCGTCTGCGACGTCCTCATCAGCCCTATCATCAACGGGCCCCAGCGAAGCCCCGAGCCGTCAACCCCCGAAGGACTTATGAACTGAAGCACTTAGCGTGGCGGGGTGGCAGCACCCCGCACGGCACCACCGCCGGCGATGAGCCGCCGGCTGACGTTCCTGTTCGCGGTGGCGGCGGGAGTGGCCATCGGCAACCTGTACTGGACGCAGCCGCTACTCGGCTTCATCGCAGGCGGCCTACACACCGCGACCGCGACCGCTGGCTGGCTCGTCACCGCGACGCAGGTCGGGTACGCCGTCGGTGTGCTGCTGCTCGTGCCGCTCGGCGACGTCCTCGACCGCCGCCGGTTCGTCCCCGTGATGCTGCTGACCTCAGCCGCTGCATTGCTGCTGTGCGCGCTGGCGCCGTCGATCGGCGTACTCCTCCTCGCACTCGGTGTGCTCGGCGTGACGACGATTTCCGGGCAGGTCCTCACACCGCTCGCCGGCGATCTCGCCGGCGCTGCCGACCGTGGCCGGGCCGTCGGCGTCGTCGGGTCCGGGACCCTCACCGGTATCCTGGCCTCCCGCACCATCAGCGGGTTCATCGCCGATGCCGCCGGGTGGCGCGCCATCTACGCCCTCGCCGCGGTTGTCGCCGTCCTGCTTGCGGTCCTGCTCTGTCGCGCGATTCCACCGCTGGCACCGCGGACGCGCATGCCGTACTGGCAGCTCATCGCCTCCGTCGGCGCGGTGGTCGTGCGCGAGCGGGCGGCGCGATGGACGCTGGTCCTGGCCGCCACCGGGTTCGCCGCGTTCTCGCTGTTCTGGACGGCGCTGACGTTCCTGCTCAGCGGCCCACCTTTCCGATACCCGGCAACGGTGATCGGGGTGCTCGGGTTGGCCGGCCTCGCTGGTGTCCTTTCCGGCCTGCACGGCGGTCGTCTGCACGACCGCGGCTGGTCGCTGCCGGCCACCGGCGCGGCCTGGGTACTGGCCCTCGGCGCCTTCGCCGTCGCGGCGATCGCCGGCCGGTCCGTCGTACTCATCATCATCACAATCATCATGATCGACGTTGCCCTCCAGACGCAGGCCCTCCTCAACCGGGCACGGCTGTTCGCCCTCTCCCACAAGGCCCGCAGCCGGCTCAACACAGCGCTGGCCACCGGCAACTTCATCGGCGCTGCTATCGGCTCCGCCGCCGCGACCACGCTCTGGTCCGCGGGCGGCTGGACAGCGGTCACGATCACAGGAACAGCGCTCTGCTGCTTCGCGCTCACCGTGTGGGCGCTGGGACGTCGTGGTCCACTCGTGATCCGCTCCGCCGTGGCGGACAGCGCCGTAAACTTTTTGGCGGACTAATGACGCGACGATTCGGTGACCGAGCCAGATTAGCTGTGGAGGTAGGCGAGGTCTGGCCACCGCCACCCGCCCTGGCCACCGGCGATCTACGCACTGTCGATCTATGGGCCGGCGGCACATGGCTGACCACCTTCGACAACACGGCCTACGTTCCCTCCTTCACCCATTACATACGGATCGACGCGGAGCAAGTGCGCCGCCGTGACATCAGACCCTGCCCTTTCCCCGGGCACTCGCCGGAGGAAGTCTGCCGCCTGCTCTACGCCGAGTTGGTTGGCGAGTCGGACTTCCCGTGGCAATTCCGGCTGATGGACTGGGGCCCGACCACTGACGACGTGACCTGCTTCGCCTACCTGAACGGCGACGAGCTAGTCCTCACCCTCGTCCGGCGGGAAGACAATCCCTCGCCCGAGGACCAGGCTAAGGTCGTCGTTGCCAAATCCTGGCGGATGAGTTCGTAGCCGTCCTTACCGAAGCATCCGATCTATTGGATGCCGAACGCGTTCGATAGAGAGATCACGATGGCTACTTTCGCCTGAAGGTGCCCGGACAGACCCGGAGCAGTCGCACGTGCGTTCTCTGCGGCAGGTAAGTGCAGCGGTCAAACAGCGGGACGATAGCGAAATCTTGGCGATAACGAATCACCAGTCACGCCACTCGCCGGCAGCCTCCTTGACTCCACGTCGCTCAAGCAGGGCTTCGACGTCGATGCCGGCACCGGCAAGCACCTCCCCGATGTACTCGCTCACTCCCTCCCGCGTCATGGTCTCGATGTGCCGCCCGAAGGGCGCATCAACGCCACTGAGCGCAACAACGACTCGTTCGATCGCAGGCCATACCGCATCCCGAACGATGGCGGCCGTTCGGCGCCTCGACCGCTCGACCGACGAGCGGGCCTACGCCAAGACCTACGCCAGCGAAAAACCGCGACCTACGACCGGGCCGACAACGTCCGGGTCACCTCCCGCAGCTGACCGGCCCCGGGCGGGCGCTCAGCCTGCGAGTAGTTTGCGCAGGCTGTCGGGCACGTCGGTGATCTCCGCCGCGGTGGGTGCCGCCACGGTCACCGGCGTGCCGAGTGCGGAGAACCGGGTCCGGCTGTCCCGCGCTGGCGCGCTGCCGTACGCGGGAACCCGCACGGTCAGTGATGTGAGCTGGCCCTGCCTGTCGACGGTCGCCTCGAATGGGACCGCCTTAAGGTTCGCACCGCCGCGTTCCAGCTGTTCGGCGGTACCCGGCAGCAGGCCGCGCGAGGTGGCGCCGGGTGCGCCGGAGAGGTCGGCGGTGCCGGTGTAGGTGCCGTCGCCGGCCCGGGTGGCGCTGGTCGCCGCGGCGGTCAGGCCTTTGGCGCCGGCCGGGTCGAAAGGGTCACCGAGGTGAACCAGCGACACGGTCGCGAAGTCGGCGGCCGGGAATGCGATGAACTTCGTCGCGTCCAGGTTCGGCAGGATCGTCTTGCCCAGCTTGTAGTAGGCGTCGTCGCCGAATACCCGTACCTCCTGCCGGGTCTTTTCCCCATTGCTGTCCGTGGTGATCACCAGCGCCGTCGCCCGGCCGGCCGCGTCGGTGTCACCGGTCACCTCGACGTTGGGCGCGCTCATCGTCACGTGCCCGGGAACCGAGGTGGTCTTGGCCGCGGCGGCCCGCAGCTGGGCCAGCGCGTCGTCGGCGGCGGGCGCCGCCGGTGCCGTGGCACCGTCGTCCGTGCAGCCGGCGACGGCTAGGACACAGCTGGCCATCAGGGCAGTGAGTGTCTTCTTACGGTCCACGAAGCGTTCCCCCATGATTGGAATTACCGGGAGAGGGTATCCATCGCATCGACGATCGCGGTTTCCGGGTGGGTACGGTGCCGCAGCTAGGCTAACCGTCCGTCCGCGTCTACGGTTTCCTTTATCTTCGTGCTGGATGCACCTTTAATACTGTAACGGCACTCAGCTTGCCCTACCTCCCGCTCCACGCCGACATCGCTGCAGATGAGATGACATGCATCGGCCGTTGCGGTCGGTGAGTTGAGTCGAGGTGTACGCCGTGCGGGGTCTTGACCCGCGGTGTGTCGGAGGGCCTCCTCAGCTCAGACGCAGGTTTCCCTGTGTTGGACATC
>NZ_JASCTH010000078.1 GCF_030009775.1 Actinoplanes sandaracinus
TGATGACCCGGATCGAGCGACACGAACAGAAAGAGCAGAACCTCCAGCAACCCGCCGGCTGCAATACCCAGCCTGCCGCACACGCCCTGGCCGCATAACCCCCGAAGAATTTACGAACCCAAGCACTTAGGACGCGACAAGGGTGTCTCTTTTGCCCGACTCGCCAGCATCATTCTGTGGAGGTCTCACAGCTCACCGCGCGATGGACAAGGGCCCGGAAACGCTCGGCATGCGCCCAGCTGGGCGGATCGCGGGCTGCGGTGTCGGCTGGTGGTGCGGGCCGCAGGCAGGTACGGGCCGGCGCAGCCAAGGAGAGGTCATCGTCCGCCGGTTGTGCAGTTCGCTGTGCACGAGGGCTGCACGGTGAGCTGGAAAGGATCGGCACCTCTGCGACGGAGGACGGCTTCCGCGAGAACGGCTGTCCGCCGCATGTGCAGAAGCAGCGAGCCATTCGTCGGCGTGTCCCGGCGGCCCATGCGGGACCTGGGGTCGTTCCCGCGCCGCGCGCAGCCACAGATTCTCGGGGCCACGTAGACCGTGACCTGGCCTTTCTCTCGTCAGGGCCGCCAGCGAGTTGGCTGGTGGAAAACGATTCCCCTCGGCGGTGTCGCTGTGCCGGCGCCGCGCCCTACTGCACATCCGGCGGACTCGTCGGCTAGCCACGCGGCCGACCGCGCCGCCGTCATCACCGCGACCGAGCGGCTGCCCCAGCCCGCCCGCGCGTTGCCGGCGCCTCCAACTGAGGGGTAGGCACGCCGTCGGTCGGCCGGCTCGCCCGCAGCGTCGGAAAGGCGTCGTTCGCGGTCTGCGGGCGGCGCCGATCGGCCGGAGGTGCCGCGGCCTGATCGGCCACCTGTGCATCATCAGCTCACGGATCAGCCGGCACCGGCCGCGGACACTCTGTCGGTCACGGCGGCAGTTGCCGCCCTCACGATCTTGCGCGCTCCGCAAGGCCTGAGCCTGTCGGCGGCGGAGTGGCGGCAGCCATTGACGCCGAACACCATGGCTACCGCGTCGGTCCTGGCCGAGGTACAAGCGTCGGGGTCATGCGGGTCAGCCCGGAATCACCGGTGGCGGTGTGCCGGTGGCGGGAGACGTTCTTGAGCGCACTCACTGCAGCAGGCGGCGACCCGGCGGCTGTCGGTCAGCCCAACTGCACGGGCTCGAATCTCGCACATGCGCTGTGGCAGGTACCGACCGCCGATCGAAGCGCTCTGAAAACAGCGCTGGAACAGCGCCTACCTGGCCACCGCGGATAGCGGTGTCACTCTGGCCCTGATGGCAGAGGTAGCGGACACCGTCGATGACGACCTGCTCGAAAACGCTGCCTGGTTCGTGGTGCGGTGGCTATTGCACCACCCGTCCGAGGGAGCGATCATCTTCCTGACCGACTTCGACAACAGGTACGGCCCCTTCTGGCATCCGGACGAGATGTCCGAAGCCCTGGTCCGCATGTGCGTCCATGAAATGCTCACCGGCCGTGGACCGCTCCAGCTATGCCGGTTCTCCACCATCTGGTCCTGATCCGCCGTCGGCGCGGCGCTCAGCGTGGCTCACCTCCCGGGATGCCGGCCGGTAGAGCGGGTTGTAGCCGAGGCGCTTGATCCGTTCGGTGACGGTGCGCTTTTGGTGAGGGCCGTCCTACTTGGTGTAGATCAGGCGGAGCGCGGCGGCGGGTGGGTCGTTGAGGTAATCCGCCCATAGGCACCCGCTCGGGTGCGGGCACTGGTCGATCCAGGTGTTGCAGAAGTTGCGGAGCATTCCGCGCTCGCCGGCGCCACCACCAGCGGGGCCGAACTGCACCAACTGCGGGCGGGAATCGCCGGGAACATCGGCACGGACACCGCCGGGCTTACCGCTGGCGCCCGCGGAGTTGCCGAACTGCTCACCCAGGTCCGTCGGCGCACCTCCACGCCTACGCCCGACACCACCGTCACCCGCGGACAGGACAATGAGTCGTGACCGTCACGCCCGGCGAAGTCGACGCCGCCGTGCAGCAACGCCGATACCGGCACCGCTGGCATGGACCGGCGGATCGTCGCCGAAGTCCTCAACGCCCACCCACGTCTCGTCTACACCGCTCGGGAGTGGAGGGCTGGACGACACCGAGGTCCGCGACGCGCTCGCATCCGTACGAGCGGGGAATCTTCAACAGGTCAACCGCCACCACTGGTGAAAGCCGGCGTTTCTTCCGAACCGGTGAAATACCGCGCGCCGCGGGCTGGTGCGGATGTGGGTGGCCGGTACGGTGCCGCCATGACCGACCTCGTCGACGAGGATAGCCCCGCCGTCCGGGCACTTACTCGGCTCGTGGCCGCGGGCAGCACCCTGGCCGCCGCGGAGATCCGGCACGTTGAGGCGTGCACCGAAGTCTTGGAACAGGTGCGGCAGGCTCGGGCCCGGGTTGACTCGCCGTTGGAGGAGCACTTCTCTGCTGCGGCTGGTGTATTGGCAGCATCCGGCAGTGCAGGCGAGCGCGCTGACGCGGGCCGCCGGATTCGCCTACCCGGCGGAGATGACCACGGCGATCGGGCCAGTGCCGACTGGGATTGGGTGCGACGAGTGCCGGGCGCCGTTGCTACGAACCTCGCGGTCGTGGCCGATGCCGGAAGGCGTACGTCGCGGAAAGCCGTGGTCATGTCCATCGTGCCAGGCTCCGGCAGCCGCGGCGCGCAAGGCGGAGTGGGAGGCGCGGGACCGGCGGTGGGACCGGCTCGATGCCGCCCGGGTGTCCGGGCCTGCCATGGACTGGCGGGTCGCGGTCACATTGGTGCTCGCGCACCCGCCAATCACCGGCGGCAACTGGGACGGATATGAGGCAGCCCGACTGGTCAGCGACCGGCTAGAGCATTTCACAGCCGACGCCCTCGTCCCGATGACCGTGAACACCGCCCTGGACCTGCTGGACGCGGCCGACCAAGTCGTTCGCTGGAACGCCGGAGCCGACCGCCGCCGGGTACGGGCCTACACGAGGCAGCCGGCGCGAGAGGTCCTCGATCGGTTGCGGCGGCTGGCTGAAATTGCCCGGGAAGCGGCCAGCGCCGAACCAAGCGACTGACCGTTTGGACAGACGTAGAAGGCCGACCCCAAACCGGCCCGGGTGCGGCGGGAGTTCCGGAATTTGCGCGCAACCAGCGCCTCGCCAGCGCACCAAAACCCGGCCGACCCGACCCCGGATGTCCGCCCGGCTCCCGCTTCAGAGGCCGGTCATGAACTGTTTAGGTTGATCTATGCGTTGGGTCCGTTTGGAGATCGTTCTGCGGGTTCGCGATAGATAGTGATCACTCGATCGAATGAAAGATGAACATCGGTCACGTCAGGCGGG
>NZ_JASCTH010000079.1 GCF_030009775.1 Actinoplanes sandaracinus
CTCAGCCTGCCGGATCCAGTTGCGCAACGCCTCGTGATGCACGTTCAACTGCTCGGCCAGCCGCCGGATCGTCGGTTTGGGGTCCGACTCGCGATACAGGCGCACGGCACGCGCCCGCAGTTCGTCGAGGTACTTCTTCGGTGCTGCCACAGATGCTTCCTTCCCATGATCAGTCGATCATGTTTGAGAAGCTCCGTTGAAGCGGGGGGAACTCAACTTCGTCTGCGACGTCCTCATCAGCCCTATCATCAACGGGCCCCAGCGAAGCCCCGAGCCGTCAACCCCCGAAGGACTTATGAACTGAAGCACTAAGTGATGTTCGCGTCGCTGACATCGTTGTCGTTCGTCATGACATCCCCGTCCGCCTTCCTGATGGGGACGCGCTCGACATCGCGCGAACCGGAGCGCCGCCCGACTACCCTGCCGAGCTCGAGAAAAAGATCCGTGTGCGCGTCAACGATCAAGCCTCCGTGGCCACCCCGCCGGCCGCAAGCGAAAGGCCGGGCATCCCACGAGGGACGATGCCCGGCCTTCCACTCAACCCGACCACGAATCGTCGGCGTTCCACTACCGACGCGGTGCGGGTCGATGCGTAGTCGTACCACCTGCACCAAGAATGTTGTCAAACCTTGGACTCGAAGGTCAGAACAAGTTAGGTGACCCCTTGGAGAGGGCTTGCCGAACGGAGGGTCTGGTTACCTGCAGGAGACGTATCCGATGGTGAATTTCCAGGGCGGGATGCCCCACCGCGTGGAGATTTCGAAACCAAAGCAGTCGTTCTCGCCCGGCTGGGACATCCGTGCGACGTACGCCATGATCGAAGTGGCGAGGATGGTGCAGGCCTCATCTGCGGCACCCGGCATGTAGTACTTGCAGATGCTGACCACGGTGCCGGTTGCCCCGGCGATAGCGGCCCAGTAGAGGGCGACCGTCCGGTCGTGGCTCATCTTGACCTTCCACGACGCCCTGGTCGCCAGGTCGTCCGTGGTGCTGTCCTGCGAGCCCTTGGTGACCACGATGCTGCTGTCTTCAGCGACGCTGAATGTGTAGTAGTCGCCCTTGTATTCAAGCTGCTGGGGGGCGGCGGTCGCGACAGACGTGGAGTGGGCGGGGACCGGGGTAGCCGCGTGGGCGCCTTGCGCACCGGGAGCCAGAACCATCGTTGCGGTGGCGAGGGCAAGCCCCGCACGGGTAACGAACCTACTGAATTGAGACGACACCCTACTAACCTCCTGCATCAACGGGAATAGAAGTAGTTGCCACATGAATACAAGTGGCGCGCCTCTATTCTTAGCAGGGCGAAAAATGATTGGATACGCCAGGCGATCGGCGAATCAATGAATCAACAACGAAGTCGTTAAATCAACTCGGGCTATCGAGGCCGAACACTGCCCGGCCAGCAAGGACCTTCGGCCAGCCCTGGCCAATAGTCCTATTCTCAGAATTCCGGAAGGGTCGCGCTCAACACTTGAGAGAATCTTGAGTAAATCTTGAAAGGCTGCCGCAGACCCTTATTTGGGTACAGGAAATACTGATCTCATGGGCTTGTAACATTCCCGCACCACCCTTGATCACTTTAGTGTGATTCAGATCACATAAGTTTCCCCTAAGCCTTCCGGCCTGGATTTTTGCACGCGCTGTGCAGTAATAATTCCAGACTCTGGCCTTGTCGTCATTTACCCTCTTCGATACTTTGCATGCGGATCGTTGTTAACGGGGGTGAGACATGCCTAGGCCAGAGGAGCCTGTGGACGAATCGAAGGGTTCCGTCGCGGAGTTCGCGCTGTCTCTGCGTGATCTTAGGAGGAAAGCTGGGTCACCGAATTATCGAGAATTGTCCGCCAGGACGCACTTTTCAGCTTCTACTCTTTCGACTGCCGCGTCGGGAAGGCGGCTGCCTAGCCTTGATGTCACACTGGCCTATGTTAGATCTTGCGGAGGTGACGTCACAGAGTGGACGCAGCGTTGGCAGTCAATAGCCAGGGGAATAGATGCCCCGGGACGCGCTGCACAGAAACCGGGGATCACTTCTTCCGAGATGGGCCAAAAAAACCTTATTGACGTGTCCGTCGGTGTCTTCTTGGAGGTAGCGAAAACCATCATTCAGCAGGTCGAGAACCGCTACCAAAGATGATCCCTCACCCGGGCAGTCGCCCCACGATGGAGCGCAATGCGTGCAGGTAGGATCCCAGGCTCTCCCTGCCCGCGGAAGTGAGTGACAGCCAAGTACGCGGGCGCTTCCCGGCGTAGCCTTTGCGGACATGAATCAGGCCGGCTTCCTCCAGAATGCTGGCCTGCTTCGACATTGTCACCGTGCTGATCTCCACAGATTCTGCGACGAAGCGGAACTCCGCCTCCTCAACCTCCGCCAGCATCACCATGATCGACAACCTGATGGGAAAATGCAGCAATGGATCGAGTTGGTGCCGTGGATGGTGCAGCGCGTCAGTCACCGGCCAACCCACCATGCAGTGAGGATCCCCACCACGAAGAAGGAAACCGCCCCTACCGCATAACTCGCCATACCTCCGCCCAGGAGAGGGCCGACCGTGAGCATCAATGAGAGAGCGATAGCCAGCCCGGCCGCGTTCACGACAAGAGCGGCCCGGTGTGACGGTCTGGCCTGCACGGGACCCTGCCTCTGAATCCACGCAGTGCCCCGGAAAACCAGGAAGACCGATACCAGCACGGCTGCCGCCGACGCCCACCCGTTTGCTACCCACGTGTTGAGTGCACCGATCAGCAAAGTGAGCACTCCCACCGCGCCGGACCAGGCAATCGTGCCACGGCGTACCGCACGGCGGGCGGCACGAGACCCCACCGCCTGCAGCCGAGCTGCTTGGGCGAGTTGAGCGTCTTCAGCACTTCGCTCCGCGCCCTCGCTGATACCCATCACAGTCGCCTCCTCCGGACTCGCCCGATCCAGTTAGTTACCTCAAGGGAAACTAGTTTCACCAAAGGTATCATGATGCTGGCGTTGCAGAAACGGTTGGCAAGTGGCCAGGTAAGGCCAAGTGGCCAGGTAAGGCACCGAGCCGCGGTACTCGGACAGGTGGATGATGTCCACCAACCCCTGAGAGGGCGGTTATAGAGATTACGTCCTTTTAGGGGCAAGGGTGAATATTCCGGTCTCGCTCTCGGTGACGAGGTTGCGGTTGACCAGGCGTTTCAGCTTGGCGCGGGTGCCTTCGACGTTCTTGTGCAGTGGTTCGATGTCGAGGGCGAGGCAGACGTCCTTGGCCCGCATCCCGGTGGTGGACGTGCCCAGAACAGCGA
>NZ_JASCTH010000008.1:0-166578 GCF_030009775.1 Actinoplanes sandaracinus
CTTTCCGCGGACAAGGACCCTCTGCACTCGTAGCGGGGACAGGATTTGAACCTGCGACCTCTGGGTTATGAGCCCAGCGAGCTACCGAGCTGCTCCACCCCGCGTCGGTAGTGAAAGCCTAGCGCACGGGCTCCGGGGGCCGCAAAACGGCCCCCGGAGACGCTGCTCACCCTCCGGCGGAGGGGGCGAGGCTCGGCCCGCCCGAGGCGGGCGGTGCGGCTGCCGGCGCTGCCGCTCCGGCGGCCCGCTGGGCGTTCTGGAAGCGGGTCATGGCCTCGTCGAGCGCTTTGAGCGCTTCGCCTTGCTTGGCGAAGTCGCCGACCCGCTGGGCGGCCCGCAGGTCTTCGATGGCCTTGTCGACGGCCGCCGCGGCCTGTGCGAGTTCGGCGCTGACCTGGCCGGGCGGCGCGTTGCTGGGCGGTGTGGTGGGTGTGGCCGGTGTGCTCGGCGTGCCGCTCGGTGTGCCGCTCGGTGTGCCACTCGGCGTGCCGCCGGTGGGGGGCGCGCCGTTCTTGCCGAGTGCGGCCAGGGCTTCGAGGCCCTTGGTGAGGTTGTCCTCGAGGACGACGTAGGTGCCGCCGTCGCCGTAGGACATCAGGATCTTCTGCAGCAGTGGTGCGGCGCCGGCCTGGCTGCTCTTCACGTAGACGGGTTCGACGTACAGGATGTCGTCGGCCAGTGGCAGGGAGATGAGGTTGCCGTAGAGCACCGAGGCTTGGCCGCCTCGGGTCAGCAGCGCCAGCTGCTGGGAGATGTTGTAGTTGTTGACCATCCGCTGGTGCACCTGGACAGGGCCGGGTACGACCGTGTCGTCGGGCAACTCGAGGATCTCGAGCTGTGGTTGCCCGCTGACGTAGGACGCGGAGATCAGGGCCGCCATGTTCTCCCGGGCGTTCGGGGTGACCCCGGCGGTGAGCTGGAAGCGGCTCTCGTCCTGGTCGGGCAGCTTGACGTTCAGGTAGAACGGCGGCTGCACCCCGCTCTGCGGCGAGTCGGGCGCGTTCGGCACCTGCCAGAAGTCTTCACCGGAGAAGAAGGTCCGCGGGTCGGAGACGTGGAACTTGGTGAGCAGGTTGCGCTGCACCTTGAACAGGTCGGCCGGGTAGCGGAAGTGCTCGGCGAGCGACGGCGGGGTCTCGGCCTTGGGCACGACCAGGTCGCCGCCGAACGCCTTGTTCCACGCTTTGAGGACCGGGTCCTTCTCGTCGAACTCGAAGAGCTTCACGGTGCCGTCGTACGCGTCGACGGTCGCCTTGACCGAGTTGCGCATGTAGTTGACGTCGTCGCGGGCGAGGGCGAACGAGCCCTGCCCGGTGAGTTCGTCGCGGGTCTCAGTGGCCAGGTTGATCTTCTGGGCGTACGGGTACGTCTTCGCGGTCGTGTAGCCGTCGAGGATCCAGACGATGCGCCCGTCGACGACAGCGGGGTACGGGTCCCCGTCGATGGTGAGGAACGGCGCCACCTTCTTGACGCGTTCCCGCGGCTCACGGGTGTACATCAGCCGGGAGTTCTCGTTGACCGCGTCGGAGAGCAGGAAGTTGCTCTCGGTGTTCTTGATCGCGAAGACCATCCGCCGGAAGAACGACCCGATCTCGACGCCGCCCTCACCGCTGTAGGTGTAGTAGACCTCGCCACCGGTGTTGCTCTGGTCCTGCGGCCGGTCGAACTCGACGTTCCTGCCTTCGCCGACCTGGCCGACGATCGCGTACTCGGTGGACTGCTCGCCGAAGTAGATCCGCGGCTGCTCCGCCTTGATCAGGTCAGTGGGCGCGGCACAACTCCCCTGGGTCTGCGCCTGGCTGCCGAGGAAGCCGGAGACGAAGTACGGCAGGCCGGTGCCGCACACCTGGTTGGCCGGCGCCGCCACCAGGCCGTAGCCGTGGGTGTAGACGGTGTGCCGGTTGAGCCAGTTGCGCTGCTGAGCGGTGAGTTTCTCGTCGGCGATCTCGCGGGCGCCGACGACGTAGTCCTGGGTCTTGCCGTCGATCGTGTAGCGGTCCACGTCGAGCTTCTCGCCGAAGTCGTAGAAGCCGCGGGACTGCTGCGACTGGGTGAAGGCCTGGGAGACGAGCTGCGGGTCGATCAGCCGGACGTTCTGCGCGCTGGTGTCGCTGGCCAGCGTCTCCGGTGGCCGGCCGGTGGTCGCGGTGTACTGCGTGACCTCGGTGTTCTCCAGTCCGAACGCCGCCCGCGTGGAGTCGATGGACCGCTGGATGTACTTCTGTTCCTTGTCCAGGAGGCTGGGCTTGACCTGGAAGTTCTGCACGGCCAGCGGGTAGATGCCGCCGATCGCGACGGCGGAGATCGCCAGCAGGGCCAGGGAGACTCCGGGCCAGACGAGGTTCCGCATCACGGCGTTGGAGAAGACGACGATCGCGATCGCCACCACGATCGAGATGTAGGCCAGGATCTCCTTTGCCGGCAGCAGGGCGTTGACGTCGGTGTAGCCAGCGCCGTACAGGCCGGGCGACACGTGCTGCTCCAGCAGGAGCGCCCGCCTGTCCAGCACGTACGCCACTGCCTTGAGCAGCACGAAGACCGCGACCAGTGAGGTCAGGTGGGCCCGGGCCGCGGTGGTCATCCGGTCGCCGACGCCTTGCAGGCGGACGCCGCCGAAGATGTAGTGCACCGCCAGCGAGCCGAGCACCGACAGCACCACCGCGGTGAAGCCGAGGCCGAGCAGGTAACGCCAGAGCGGGTACTCGAAGATGTAGAAGGAGATATCCACGTCGAACTCGGGGTCGGTGACCCCGAACGGTTCGCCGTTACGGAACAGCATCCAGTCGCCCCACCGGGCCTGCGCGGAGAGACCCGCGAAGAAGCCGATGACGAGACCGGCCACGGCGATCCAGGTGCCCAGACGGGGCGCGAGGATCATCCGGTACCGCTCCAGGGTGGCCTGCTCCGCGGAGTGCGGGCGCAGCAGTGGGCGCAGCCGGTAGGCCAGGTAGAGGTTGCCGGCGACGACCAGGGTCATCACCGCACCGACCACCAGGAAGAGGACGAGCCGGGTGACCAGCACACCGGAGAAGACGCTCGTCTTCTCGACCTCGTCGAACCACAGGTAGTCGGTGTACGCGTCGACACCCCAACCCAGCAGTGTGAATAGAACGAATACCCCGACCAGGACGCCGACGGTGACGCGACCGCGCCGGCTCATCCTCGGTAGAGGACTGTTTCGCATGACCAACGTAGGCTCCACAGTTCGTCTGGCCGGTGTTTCACCTTACGATGTCGCATCCGGCTTCGATGTGCGGCAGAACTGTCTCGTCACTACCGACGTGTGCATCACGATGCCGAGCATGGCTTCGGGGTGCCACCGGAGGTGAAGGTCTTGAGGGCGGTGAGCGCGTCGTCCACCGTGGCCACCTCGGCCATGGGCAGGCCAGGCCGGGCGTTACGCAGCGCTTCGGCGCAATTGTCCTTGGGAACCAGGAAAAGCGCCGCCCCTGCCTCCTGAGCGCCCACCAGTTTCTGGGGGATGCCGCCGATCGCGCCGACGTTGCCGTCGTCGTCGATGGTGCCCGTACCCGCGATGATCTTGCCGCCGGTGAGGTCCTCGGGGCGGAGTTTGTCGATGATGCCCAGGGAGAACATCAGGCCCGCGCTCGGGCCGCCGATCTTGTCGAGATCGATCTCGATCTCGAAGGGGTGCGGTTGCTTGGTGGCGATCTCGACGCCGATCCGGGGGGTTCCGTCCTTCTCGTCGGCGCGGGAGACGATCCTGGCCGTGCCGGCCTGACCGGCACGGTCGTACGCCACGGTCAGCGCGGTCCCCACGGGCTTGGCCTTGATCAGCTCGGTGACCTGGCCCGGCTCGGTGACCGCGGTGCCGTCGACGGAGACGATGACGTCGCCCTCACGCAGCGAACCGTCAGCCGCCCCACCGGCCGTGATCTTCCGCACGTAGGTGAGCACCGGGTAGCCCAGCTCGCGGAGCGCGACCGTCTCGGCGCTGGTCTGCGACTCCCGCCACTCCTGCGCGTTCTGCTCCTGGACCTGCTGCTCGGTCCGGTCCGGCGGGTAGATCAGCTCATAGGGGACCACCGCGTCCGCATCACTCAGCCAGCCGCGGACCGCCCACACCAGCTCGACCCGTGACTGCACGTTGACGGTGGTGAGGCGCAGCTGACCGGCGGACTTCGAGGTCTCGCCCTTGGTGACCTGGATTACCTCGGTCCCGTCCTGCGAACCGAGCGTGTCGACCGTGGGGCCGGGCTTGAGCACCACGTAGGGCATCGGTGCGACCATGACACCGGCAGCCAGGAGAGCGGTGATCAGGGCGCCGAGGATGACGGTGACACCGCGACGTCTCATGCGCGTGAGCGTACCCACCCTGTCTGAGTTCTCTCTGAGCTGATACCTCCCTCAGTCCGCTACGGGCTTTTCGCGCGTACCGTTGGGGTCGTGCCTGATATCCCGTTCGGCTTCTCCCTGCCGGGCGCTCAGCCGCCCGACCCCTCCGACCCGCAGCAGATGCAGCAGTTCATGGCGCAGCTGCAGCAGATGTTCGCCGCGCCCGGCAGTGGCCCGGTCAACTGGGACCTCGCCCGTCAGGTCGCCGCCAGCCAGCTGTCGGCGACCGGTGATCCCGCGGTGAACATGCTGGAGCGCCATCAGGTCGAGGAGGCTTTGCGCCTCGCCGACCTCTGGCTCGACCCGGTGTGCGCGCTCCCCAGTGGCATCCACAAGTCCGTCGCGTGGAACCGCAATGAGTGGATCTTCAACACTCTCGACGTCTGGAAGAAACTGTGCGAGCCGATCGCCGGCCGCATGGTCGGCGCCATGGGCGACCTCGTGCCCGAGGAGGCCCGTGCCCAGCTCGGCCCGATGCAGTCGATGGTCGCCACGCTCGGCGGCGCGCTCTTCGGCGGTCAGCTCGGCCAGGCCTTCGGCCAGCTCGCCGCCGAAGTGCTCTCGGCGGGCGACATCGGGCTTCCGCTCGGCCCGGCCGGCACCGCCGCCCTCGTTCCTTCCAACATTAAGGCGTACGGCTCCGGCCTCGAACTTCCCGAGGACCAGGTCCGGCTGTACGTGGCTCTGCGCGAGGCCGCCCACCAGCGGCTCTTCGGGCACGTCCCGTGGTTGCGGGCGCACGTGCTGAACGCCGTCGAGACCTATGCCAACGGCATCACGGTCAACCGGGAGGCGATCGAGGAGGCGATGAGCCGCGTCGACCCGACCGATCCCGAGTCGATGCAGGCGATGGCTCTGGAGGGCATCTTCACTCCGGAGGACACCCCGCAGCAGAAAGCCGGCCTGGCCCGGCTGGAGACCGCGCTCGCGCTGGTCGAGGGCTGGGTGGGTCACGTGGTCGACACCGCCGCCGCGGACCGGTTGCCGTCGGTGGCCGCTCTCGGCGAGGCGTTCCGCCGCCGCCGGGCCGCGGGCGGGCCGGCCGAGCAGACCTTCGCCGCCCTGGTCGGGCTGGAGTTGCGGCCCCGCCGGCTGCGTGAGGCCGGAGCCCTGTGGACCGCGGTCGCCGAGCACCGCGGCATTCCCGGCCGGGACGCGCTCTGGGACCACCCGGACCTCTTGCCGACCGACGAGGATTTCGCCGATCCGGGCGCCTTCGCCCGTCCCCGTTCCGACTGGGACATCAGCGAGCTCGACAACCTGGGCGACGGCCCGCCGGAGGGCTGAGTCGATGCGGGCCGCCTCTCGTGACCGCGCGAGGGGCGGCCTACCCGCCGAGGAGTGCTCGGGTGTTCTCCCAGCCCTCCAGGGCGAGGTCCAGGGTGGCCAGGTCGGCCGGGCCGCGCAGGCGCCGCCACTGGGGGGTCGAGGTGACCTCGCCGGGGGTCGGCGCCGTCCGGCGCAGCATCTGGGCGGAACCGGTGTCCAGATCGTGGTCGACGAGCCAGTCCGGCGCGGGCAGGCCGGTGGCGACGCCGAAGAGACCGCCGCCCGGCCCGCCGGGCGCCACCGCGACCGCCTTGCCGTCGAGCGGCTGGAGCAGCTTGCCGAGCGTCATCCCCGGTGCGTCCGGGGCGTCGGCGGCGATCACGGCGGCCTGGTCGAAACCGTCCGCTGCGGCGGCCCTCAGAACGGGCAGGACGGTCGGCTCCGGCACCTCGTAGATCCGCGTGCCCGGCCAGGCGATCTCCTCGGCCAGAGCCCGGTCAGCGGGCGTGGTGGCGATCGCCGCCTCCGCCTGGGCGAGTTTGGCGAGCAGGTCGACCACGTCCTCGGCCAGAGCGGCCCGCCATCGTTCCCGGTCCACCCCGGGCGGACTCCACGGCACCGGCACCAGCATCACCACAACGACCCGCCGCGTCACGGCCTCACCCTACCCACCCGCCGGGTCGGCCTCAGCCTGCGGCGGCGGAGACGCCCTCCAGGTAACCGCGGGCGCGCTCGGCCTTGGGGAAGCGGTTCACCAGGTCCCAGAAGCGGGTGTTGTGGCTGGGCACGACCAGATGGGCGAGCTCGTGCAGGAGCACGTAGTCGATGACCCAGTCGGGCATCTCCTGGATCCGGTGGGAGATGCGGATGCTCGCGTCGTCGGGAGTGCAGGACCCCCAGCGCCCGTTCTGGTTGGTCACCCAGCGCACGCTCGCCGGTGTCACCTGGTCGGCGTGGTCGGGCAGGTAACGGGCGATCAGACGGCGGGCACGAGCCAGCAACTCGGCGTCGGTGCACCGCAGGCGTTCCTCGCGGGCGGCCAGGCGGGCGAGCATGCGCTCGACCCACTCCGTCTCCTCCGCGCGGGAGAAGCGGTCCGGGATGAGCACCACGACTCGCTCACCGTCGCGATACGCGGACACCGTCCGCCGCCGGCGCTGGCTTCGCCGCACTTCCACGACAGGCTTGCGCACACGGGTAGCCATTACCGGCTCGCGCGGCCCAGATTCGGGTTCACGTTGAGACGCTAATCCGCCGGACCCCCGTTACCGCAAGAGTACTGACAATGACTCTCACGGAATATGAGCACTTCGCCCGCATATACCCGAAAAAAATTTCCCCACCGGCAACATCGGTGACATCGGTCAACCTAGACCATCGTCGACTCACGCGACCAACCGGACCAGTTGTCCGTTTTATGCCTTTACGATGGGAATCGTCGGCGTGTCCCGGCAAAACTGGCCAAAAAGGGTACTCAGGACCGGCACACTCACGACGTCGGCGACACCGCCGACGCTGCGCTGACATGGAACCGCCCTGACCTGGGTAAGTGAGCGCCCCGGACGGGTGGCCACATCCGCGTGGCCGCGAAGCGGTCCAGCGCCGCAGAGAGGTTCGCGCCCGTCGCCGCGAACACGGCACCGGGCCGGGCGGCCGACGATACGACTAGGAGGAACCGTGGCCGACAACATGTACAACGGCTACTGCGTCAAGTGCAAGGAGAAGCGCGACTTCGAGGGTGAAGTAGCGGTCTCGAAGACGGGCATGAACATGGCCAAGGGCAAGTGCCCCGTCTGCGGCACGACGATGAACCGGATCCTGGGCAAGGCCAAGGCGTGATCGCCACCCGGGGAGGGACGGCCACCGTCGGCCGCCCTCCCCGGCGGCACGAACCCGTAACCGTATTCACTCAGGCACGTTGAGTTAACTAGAGCCCGCATAGGCCTGTGGATAACTGCCCCAAAGCTGTGGACAACGCGCGCCACAGCGATGGGGCCCTGTGGATAACATCATCCCTCCGCATCTTCGCAGTGACACCCTGTCACCCATGAACCGGACACCGCTGCCCCGGCCCACCCTGATCCCCGGGTTGCCGCGCTTCTGGCGCAAACCCGGCGAGCTGCAGGTGGGGCTCGACCCCGCACACGCGGTGGTGCTCGAACTGCCCGATCCCCGGGCCGCCGGAGTGCTCGACCTGCTGGACGGCAAGCGGTCCGAACGGCTCGTCCTGAACCGGGCGGCCGATCTGGGCATAACCGCCGGCGACACGATCGCCATGCTCGACCTGCTGCACTCGGCCGGCCTGGTGCTCCCCTCACCGTCGCTGCTGCCGCCCGCCCTCCCGGCCACCACCCGGCATCGGCTCACCTGCGAGGCGGCCGCACTCGCCCTCGGCTCGGCGCCGACCCGGCACCAGCCCCATGCCGGGCCCTCACCAGCACGCATCCTGCGGCACCGCCGGTCGGCCCGGGTGGTGGTCAGCGGGCGCGGCCGGCTCGGCGCCACCGTCGCGGTCGCCCTCGCCGAGGCGGGCGTCGGCCACGTGCATCCCGACCTCTCCGGCGCCGTCGGGGTGGCCGAGATCACCGGTTCCCCGCTCCGGCCGGAGGACGTCGGCGCCCCGCGGCGGGTCGCTGTCCAGGCGGCGATCCTGCGGACCGCGCCGGGGACCGGGGTGCATCCGGTGCGCCGTACCCCCGCTTCACTCGTCGTGCAGCTCGCCCACGACGAACCGCCCGCTCTCATCGCGGCCGGGCATGCCGCCCGGCGACAGCCGCATCTGGCCGTCGCCGTCCGTGACGGCGTCGCCGTGATCGGCCCGCTGGTGCCCGCCACCGGCGCACCCTGCCTGAACTGTCTGGAACTGCATCGACTCGACCGAGACGTGGGCTGGACGGGCGCGTCGGCGCCCGCCGCTCCGGGCGGCGCCGAGCCGTGCGCGGTCGCCACGCTGCTCGCCGCGACGGCCTACGCGGTCGCCGAGGTCCTCACGTTCCTGGACGGCGCCGCACCGGAGACGCTCGGCGCCGCCGTGGAGATCGCCGCGCCCGGCCGGATCCGGCGCCGCACCTGGCCGCCGCACCCGGGTTGTGGCTGTCAAAAGCGCCGCCGGAGGCCAACCTTCACAGGACCTTCACCGCATAACTACCAAACCACCTCGTGACGGGCCGGGTGAGGGCGAGCCGTCGGTCACAATGATCTGGTGACGGACATACCGCGCCGCGCCGCATCCCGGACAGCAAAGCTCGCCGCCCTGCCGCTCGGCTTCGCCGGGCGGGCCGCGCTGGGCCTCGGCAAACGGGCAGTCGGCATCGCGTCCGACGTCATCTCCGCCGACATCCAGCAACGCACCGCCGAGCAACTCTTCAGCGTGCTGGGTCAGCTCAAGGGCGGGGCGATGAAAGTCGGCCAGGCCCTCTCGGTGTTCGAGGCGGCACTGCCCGACGAGATGGCCGGGCCCTACCGCCAGGCACTGACGAAACTCCAGGAGGCGGCGCCACCGATGCCGGTGGCGAACGTGCACAAGGCGCTCGCCGATCAACTCGGACCGGACTGGCGGGACAGGTTCGCCGAGTTCGACGACAGCCCCGCCGCCGCGGCCAGCATCGGCCAGGTGCACCGGGCCGTCTGGAAACTGCCACCGGCCCGCCGCAACGGGAAACCGAAACTCCTGCCCGTCGCCGTGAAGGTGCAGTACCCCGGCGCCGGCGAAGCCCTGGTCTCCGATCTGAAACAGCTCTCCCGGCTGGCCGGCATGTTCAAGATCATCCAGCCGGGAATCGACGTGAAGCCGCTGATCGCCGAACTGCGCGACCGGGTCGTCGAGGAACTCGACTACGAGATGGAGGCGGAGACCCAGCGGGCCTTCGCCGAGGCGTACCAGGACGATCCGGAGATCTTCGTGCCCCGGGTGGTCGCCTCCGCCCCGCGGATCCTGGTGACCGAGTGGGTCGAGGGCACCCCACTGGCCAACGTGATCACCGACGGCACCCAGGAGGAGCGGGACGAGGCCGGCCGCCTGATGGCCGTCCTGCACTTCTCCGCACCGAGCCGGGCCGGTCTGCTGCACGCCGACCCGCACCCCGGCAACTTCCGGATCCTCCCCGACGGCCGGCTCGGCGTCATCGACTTCGGCGCCGTCGCCCGCCTGCCCGACGGCCACCCCGAGCCAATCGGCCGCCTGGTCCGGCTCGCCCTCGCCGGCGAGGCCCAGGCGGTGGTCGACGGGCTGCACGAAGAGGACTTCGTCAAATCGACCGATGACATCGACGCCCAGGCTCTGCTGGACTTCCTCCTGCCGATGATCGAGCCGGTCGCGGTCGACCGTTTCCGCTTCAGTCGCGGCTGGATCCGTGGCGAGGCCACCCGGTTGACCAACCCCCGGGGCCCGGCCTTCCAGCTGAGCCGCAAGCTCAACCTTCCGCCGTCCTACCTGCTCATCCACCGGGTGACGCTGGGATCCATCGGTGTCCTCTGCCAGCTTGAGGCTGAGGCCTCCTACCGCGAGATCCTGGAGGAGTGGCTGCCGGGCTTCGCCCCCATCCCCTGAGCCCGCGCTCCGGCCCTCCGCGCACCGATCACCTGATTGGCGCCGGGCAACCTCGGCACTTCCGGTGCTGAACCTGTCCGGCGCCATCGGCGTACCCCGATATGAGGAACGCTGATTCGACGCGGGAGCGCGGGGATGCCGGAAGAGCTGAGCATCGAGCAGAAAGCCCTCGTGGCCGACTGCGCACGCCTCTGGGAAGCGGGCGAGTTGAAGCTCAAGCCCTTGGCGGCGCACTACCGATCCGTGGTCGCCCACATCGCCGCAGCGGAGGCCCGTGTCGATGTGCTGTGGAGAGACCACCTGCTCGGCGGGCCGTACGGTGAGGCCCGGGCCGCCTGGCAGTACCTGGCCGACACCACCATCGCGATACCCCGGGAGTCCGCGGAGAACCTGGAGGCAGCCGGTGACGTCCTGGTCATGGCCGCCCGGGAGTATCAGGAAACCGAGCGAATCAACACCGACGCGATCAACACCGCGAAGCAGATCGCCGTCCGAGCCGACACCGAGGCGCGATCCGAACGCGGCGAGGCTCCGGGCGGCGGCTCCGAATGAGCTACGACGACCTTTGGCAGCACGCGGTGCGCATCGAAGAGCTAGCGATGGAGATGGCCCTGGACGAGAAGGGGTTCGTCCTCGTCGACGGCCAGTACGTCTCCATGCGGGACGGCAATCCGGTGCCCGCCGAAATCATCGCTTTCGTCCGCTCCGACTTCGAGGGCCTGGCAGAGATGTTCGCGCCGTTCCTGAACCTGCCGGACCCGGCGGCCTTGACACCATGCATGTCCAACTTCGAAAAGCCGCGGAGCTGATTTCGACCGGCAACGGCTCTTTCGACCCCTCGCGCGGGGTCACCATGCCGACCAACTCCGACA
Organism: Actinoplanes sandaracinus; assembly: GCF_030009775.1. Lineage (GTDB taxonomy): Bacteria > Actinomycetota > Actinomycetes > Mycobacteriales > Micromonosporaceae > Actinoplanes > Actinoplanes sandaracinus. The sequence goes on from NZ_JASCTH010000008.1 coordinate 11,047, forward strand.
TGGGAGTCATGAAGACGGTCGGGTAAACCATCTACGAGTGGCAGGGTTTCGCGGCCCGACAATTCGAGACGACGTTCGTGGAGGACTGGGACGACGTCGTCTCCGCTCGGTTCAGTCTCGTAGCGACACTCATGGCGGGGATGGAGGCCGAGAAAGCGCTGTGGCCGGAGTGCCGCAACAACGTGGACGAGATCGCACACCACGCCATCAACGCACTCATTTTATTGAACAGCTCCGATGCCGACCAACAGGCTTTCTGGCTCACGGTTGCAGCAGCAGCACTCTCCGTCGGTAACGTGGTGACGACTGGTGGCGGCGCTGGCGTCATTGCACTGGCCACGGCCGGTGTCATGCTGCTCCGGCCGACCGATGGAGAGACGAACTCGACCGTCCCGACATGCCGATTGCTCAAGCCGTCCCCGGCGGCATCCGCCGACAATCCTGCCGGTGTCCGAATAGTCGAGCGAGGCTTCTCGCAGATGGGCGCCAAGGCCAGCATGGGCGTACTTCTGCGCGACGACACCGGCAAGGTCGCGTATCGGAGACCGCCTCCCGCGGCCTGCCGACCGGGATGGCGTCCTAAGGCGTCTCGCTTGTGTTCCGCGATCGAAGCGGCGCAATCGTCGGAGGCAGCCTGGACAACACCCCGCGCAACTCATGCCGGCCAGGAAAGACGGTTGGCGAACGGGTGGATCTGACGGACCAGGACATCCCCGTCCCAACGGATCTCGACAAGACGCTTGTCACCGTCTACTGCGACTTCGACCGGCCGCACGGGCCGCCGGGTTCGGGTATGCCCTACAACTGAGGCGGGAAGCGGGAACGGCCCGTCCGCGGTGGCGGACGGGCCGTTATTCATTCTCGTTGGTCGCTAGAGTCCGGCGCCGAGTTCGCGGGACGCCCTGGTCCGGGCTTCCATGGTGATGCGGCGGGCGGAGCGGAAAGCCTCAGGTGCACGATCACTCTGAGGCCGACGCATTCGAGCACGTGACAACGCTTCGTGGATGAGTCTCATCTTCGGTTCTCCGTTGGGGTTCATTTCGGTACTCGGCTTTCGGATGTCGATCTCGGACAGGGGGAGGGTGGTCATCTCAGGCCGCCAGGCGAACCGAGTTGCGGGAGTCGAGACCGTTCGCGGCGAGGCGCTCCTCGACCTCGACGGCCAGCTCGGCGTCGCGAGCGACGTCGACCTTGCGCGGACGACCACGGGGCCGCTTACGCGGAACCACAGCGCCACGCTCGAAGATCTCTCCACCCCAGACACCCCAGGGCTCGTTCCGCTCCACCGCACCGGCCAGGCACTCGACGCGCAGCGGGCAGTCCCCGCAGAGCGACTTGGCCAGTTCCAGCTGGGCTGGGGAGTCGGAGAACCACAGGTCCGGGTCGAACTTCCGACAGGGCAGGTTTGCCTCGACCTCGACGGTCACGTCGATCGGGGCCAGCGCCAGACTCATAAAGCCCGGTCACCTCTCTCTTCTTCTCGATCTTCTGGATCGCAGTTCGGGTCGAACACCGGCAGGTAAGCCGGCAAAAAGTTGAGGCCGCGGATCCCTTTACGGGTTCCGCGGCCTCGAGGTGAGCCGGAGGTCTGTTTGTCAGACCGGCCTTCCTCGAGGCGGGACACCGCTGCCACCATCCGTGTAGCGCTTGCTGGAGGTGACGCTGTTGCTGCCCTTGAAGCCAGTGGTCCCGTTGTTTCCGGCGACGTGCACCAGAGCCGCGTTGCCCAGCTCGGCCTGGGTCTGGACCTGGTGCACCTGCGGAGCCGAAACGCGCATTGCCGCGGTCGGCAGCGCGCGGACGAGCTCAACCTGGATCCGCTCAGCGGCCAGCCACGCCGACGGAGCGGCGGTGGCGGGCAGCAGGACGGGCAGAGTGCAGGCAGCAGTCGGCAGCATCGACGGAATCGTCAGCATGTTGTTGAGCTTCATCGTTGCCACCTCCTCCGTTTGCTTGCACTCGTCGTTGAATCTTGGCGAAGTTTTACCCCTCGCCAAGGTGTGTTCTGAGGCTATGCCTGCCCTACACGGGAGGGCAAACGAATTAACGGACTAGTTTTCAAAGTTTTTCTGGGCAAGGTCATCAGGGCTCGCACCAGCCACCAGAGCGAAGACCGCGTCACCGTACTGACCCAGCTTCCGGGCGCCGATGCCGGCGATCGCGACCAGCTGCGCCGGGTCGGCCGGGCGGCGCTCCGCGACGGCCACCAGAGTCGCGTCGGTGAACACCACGTAAGCAGGGACTTTGAGCTCCGCGGCGGTGTTCGCCCGCCACACCTGGAGACGCTCGTAGAGGTCCTCGTCGAGGTCCGAGGGACAGGTCGGGCAGCGGCCCAGCTTGCGGTCGGCGCCGGCCAGTAGGGTGGCGCCGCAGATCCGGCAGGACGAGATCTGCGGACGGCGCCGGTCGGGTTTCCGACCCGGCTCCGCGGCACGCGGCTCGGAGCCGCCACGCGACAGCTGCGGCAGGAAACGGCACGGGCGGCGGGTCCGGCCACCCGGGGAACGAGACTGGCCGTACGAGAGCCACAGCAGGTGACGGGCCCTGGTCACACCGACATAGAGCAGCCGGCGCTCCTCTTCCAGCTGTTCGGCCGTCTTCGCGTACGTCGTGGGAATTGTCCCGTCGGCGAGACCGACGAGAAAGACCGCGTCCCATTCCAGGCCCTTGGCCGAGTGCAGTGAAGCCAATGTGATGCCTGCCACTGTCGGGGCGTGCTGCTGTTCGGCGCGACGGATCAACTCGTCGTTGAAGGCGGCCAGCGACACGTCCCGCTGGACGCGCCCGGCCTCCCCGATCGGCAGGATCTCCGGTTCGGCCGCGTATTCCTCGGCGAGGGCGACCAGCGCGGCCAGCGCCTCCCACTGCTCACGTGCCGCGCCGCCGGGCGGCGGCTGGTCGCGACTCCAACCCCGCGCGGCGAGCGCCTCCACGACGGCCTCGACCAGCGGCGTCTCGCCGGGGATGGAACGCACCGCGGCCCGCATCGCCACCATCGCCTGGCGCACCTCGGGACGCTCGAAGAACCGCTCGGCGCCGCGCACCACGTAGGGCACCTCGAGTTCCGCGAGCGCTTCCTCGTACGCCTCGGACTGCGCGTTGGTCCGGAAGAGGACCGCGATCTCGCTCGCCGGCGTGCCGGCGGCGATCAACTCGCGGCATCGCCGCGCCACCGCCGCCGCCTCGCCCGGCTCGTCTGGAAAAATCTTGAGTTCCGGTTCGGGCCCGGGCTCGCGCTGACCGACCAGTTCCAGGCGCAGTTTCGCCTCGGTGCCGCGGGCCTGCCGGATCACCGCGTTGGCGAGCCCGACCACCTGCGGCGTCGAGCGGTAGTCGCGGACCAGCCGGACCACCACCGCGCCGGGGCGCTGACGCGGGAAGTCGATGAGGTACGCCGAGGTCGCGCCCGTGAACGAGTAGATCGTCTGGCTGGCGTCGCCGACCACGGTGAGGTCGTCGCGCCCGCCCAGCCAGGCGTCGAGCAGCCGCTGCTGGAGCGGGTTGACGTCCTGGTACTCGTCGACGACGAAGTGCCGGTACTGGGCCCGGATCTGCTCGGCGACGTCCTGATGCTCCTCGATGCCCCAGACGGCGGCGCGCAACAGGTCCTCGAAGTCGATCACGCCCTGCCGGCGTTTCAGCGACTCGTAGGCGGCGAAGACCTCAGCCACCCGGGCCGGCTCGTGCGGCGGCTCGCGCAGCGCCTTGGCCGCCGCCACCACGTACTCCCCCGGCTCGACGAGCGACGACTTGGCCCACTCGATCTCGCCGGCCAGGTCGCGTGCGGCGGTACGGTCGGCGCGTACGCCCGCCTTGGCGGCCGCCAGGCCGACCATCCGCGCCTTGCTCTCCATCAGCTCGGGCATCCGCCGGCCGTCGAGCAGTCGCGGGGCGAAGTAACGCACCTGCCGCATGGCGGCGGCGTGGAAGGTCCGGGCCTGCACCCCGGCGGTGCCGAGGGCGGTGAGCCGAGTCCGCATCTCCGCGGCGGCCCGCGCGGTGAAGGTGACCGCGAGCACATGCCGGGGGCTGATCTCACCGGCGAGCGTCCGGTAGGCGATCCGGTGGGTCACCGCCCGGGTCTTGCCGGTGCCCGCTCCGGCCAGGATGCAGACCGGGCCCGCGGGCGCGGTCACCGCCGTCCGCTGTTCCGGGTCGAGCCCGGCCAGCACCCTTTCAGTCCGCACGGTAGGGAATCATGACACCCCGGGAGGGTGTTGTGGTTGTCAGCCGCACCGCCGTGTGACCTGTATCGAAGGAGCCCTGACCGATGCTGACCATGTTCTCGACGTCCTGGTGTGGGTACTGCCACCGCCTGAAGTCGCAACTCGACCGGGAGGGCATCGCCTATGAGGTCGTCGACATCGAGCAGGACGAGGCCTCGGCCGCGTTCGTGCGCCAGGTGAACGGCGGCAACCAGACGGTGCCGACGTTGAAGTTCTCGGACGGCTCGGCGCTGACCAACCCGTCGATCGTTCAGGTGAAGCAGCACCTCGCCGCCATCGCGGCGTGAAGAACGAGGGCCGCCTCTTCGACAGAGGCGGCCCTTCGTGACATTTACGGGATGAGCGCCGGGATGCTCGAGTCGAGCAGGCCCCGCTCTTTGAGCGCGCCGTAAAGCGGCGTGCGCTCCGGGTAGTGACCCCACTGGTGGTCGCCGTCGCCGTCGCCGAAGCCGCCGAGCAGCTGCTTCTGGACGTCGTTGAGGCTGTCCCACTCCGGCCGGCCCGGCAGCGCGGCGTTCTCGTCGCGGATCGCGATCCAGCGCGGGGTGTAGCCGAAGAACGCGCCGACACGAGTGATGTCGGAGTAGTTGTCCGACCGGGCGTGCCAGATGCGGCGGTCGAAGACGACCAGGTCACCCGGGTTGGCGGTGATCTGGACGGCGCCCTCGGGCTGCGGCCACGGAACGCCACGGCTCGGCGGGCCCGGCAGCCAGTTGGTCTTGTGGCTGCCGGGCAGGACGGTGAAGTTGCCGCGCCCGGTCTCGCTCACGTCAGAGAACCAGTACGCCAGCTTCACCGACAGCATCGGCCGCGGGTCGGTCTCGATCTCCCGGTTCTGGCGGCCGCCGTCCTGGTGCCAGTGCCACCACTGCTTCTGCTGCTCGTGCAGCTTGGGATGGACGTCGATGTGCGAGTGGTACACGTGGACGTTCCACCCGAGCAGTGACCAGATGTACTTGAAGGCCCGGGGGTGGTCGAGCAGGAAAGCCAGCTCGGGCACGTTGGCGACCGGCGAGAGCTGGTGCAGGGCGCCGGTCGCGCTCAGCTTGCCCTCGGACCTGGCCTTCTCGTAGTACCCCAGGATCGCGGCGCGGCCGGCCTCGATCTCGCTCTCATCCAGCACCGACGGCACGATGATGTAGCCGTCGCGGTCGAACGCCTCCCGCTCCCCCGCGGTCATCGGCGTCCAAGCCGGCGCCTCCACCTGAGTCATCGGTTCCCCTCTCGTCTTTGAAGAGAAGACGCGACCACCCCGCGAATTGGTTGCAGCTAATCGGAGAAACTTTCCGGCTCTTCGAGCAGCCACTTCTCGATCAAGTAGAAGGCGATCGACGCGCGCATCGGCGCGGTCTTCGCCCCGTCACCCAGGAACATCTCGGCGACGGCCGCACGGGTGAACCAGTGCGCCTCGTCGATCTCCTCGGGCTGCAGGCGCAAGGGCTGGGACGGGTCGGCGACGGCATGGAATCCCAACATCAACGAGCCGGGGTACGGCCACCCCTGGCTCCCCTCGTAGCGGATCGAGGAGAGTTTGATGCCCACCTCCTCCAGCACCTCGCGGGCGACCGCGGCCTCGGCCGACTCTCCGGGCTCGACGAACCCGGCCAGGCAGGAGTAACGCCGACTGCCGTCAGATCTGGCCGGCCAGGCCGCGTTGTGCCCGAGCAGGCAGCGCCCGGCCGGGCCGGGCACCCCGTCGTGCACCAGCACGATCATCGCCGGGTCGGTCCGCGGCCACATCATCGCGCCGTCCGCGTCGACTCGGGCCCAGCCCGCCTCCACCGCCTCGGTCGGCTTGCCGGTGCGTGGCGAGAACAGGTGGCTCAGGTGCCAGTTCCCGAGGGCGACGGCCGTGGTGAGCAGGCCGGTGTCGCCGGCGTCGAGCAGGTGCCCGACCTCACGCAGATCCGCCAGCCGCTCGCCGTCGCCCGCGGTGAGCGGGGCGTCGAGGCTCCAGACCGGCGTGCCGTCCGGGTCGACGCCGAGGAACCGGCGCTCGGCGCCGGCCGGAACGGCCGACGACGGCATCAGGATCAGTGCGGTGCCGCCGTCGGGACGGTCCCGGACCAGAGCCCGGCCGCCTTTGGCCAGGTCGACGACGAGGACCAGGCCGCGGTCCCAGGCGTCGGCGAGCCACACCTCGTCCTTGCGGCGGTCGGCGGCACGGTCCAGGGTGGTACGGGCGAGCGGAGGAGCGCTCGGCTTTTCGGAACTGATCACGCTGCGCTGCGCTCCACGACGGTCAGGGCGGACAGCTGGGACTCGATCTTCTCGGCGTCACCGAGGACCACGGTCACCGCCCGCGACGGGGCAAGGTATCGGGCGGCCGCGGCGGCGACCTCGTCGCGACTGGCCGCCGACAGCGCGGCCGAGTGCTGCCTGAGGTGGCTGAGGCGAAGCCCGAAGCCGGCGTACATGCTGGCCAGAGCGGCTAGGCCGGCCTGGGTGGACATGCCGAGGCGAAGCGTGCCGAGGGCGTAGCGCCGGGCCTGCTCGAGCTCCTCCTCGCCGGGCGGGAGGCTGGCGATGCGGCCCAGCTCGTAGATCGTCTCGAGCAGCGACGGACCGGTCACCTCGGTGGCCACCTCGGCGGCGGCGACCAGGGCGGAACCGGCGACATAGTGGTCGATCGAGGAGTACGAGCCGTACGTGTACCCCTTGTCCTCGCGGATGTTCTCGGTCCAGCGGGACGAGAAGTAGCCGCCGAAGACCAGGTTCGCCAGGCTCAGGGCGGCGTAGTCGGGGTCGGTCCGGGTCAGCGCGGGCAGCGCGAGACGCAGCGAGGACTGCACCGAGCCGGGACGGTCGACGAGCAGCAGCGGACCGGTGGTGAGCGCCGGGGTCGCCGGAAGGCTGCCGTCGGGGGCGCTGCCCGTCCAGCCGCCGAGCACCTTCTCCGCGGTGTCGATGGCCTGGTCCGGGTCGATGTCGCCGACCAGCACCAGCACCGCGCCCGCAGGCCGCAGCCGGGTGGCGTGCAGCTCACGCAGCGGCTCGGAGCTGAGCGCCCGGATCTCGTCGGGGGCCGGGGTCTGCACCGCGTACGGGTGGGCGCCGTACATCCGCTTGAGCAGCGCCACCCGGGCCAGGTGGGCGGGCTGGCTCAGCGCGACCTGGATGTGGTCGACCAGGCGGTCCCGCTCGGTGGACACCTCCTCCGCCGGGTAGGTGGCGTCGGTGAGCACTCCGGCGAGCAGCTCGAGTGTCCGGTCCAGGCCGTCGGCGAGCGCGTTGCCGGTGATCAGCAGCCGGTCCGGGTCGAGCCCGGCGGCCAGGCTGCCGCCGACGGCCTGCAACTCGGCCGCGAGGTCGATGCTGGACATGGTGCTGGTGCCGGTGAACAGCGCCTGCGAGAGCAGGGTGGCCTGGGCCAGCGGGGCGCGCCCGAACGGGATGCGCAGCCGCACCTCGACCAGCGGCACCGCGGAGCGGCGGATCGCGATCACGGTGAGGCCGTTGGGGAGGGTGCGCTCACTCTCCCGCGGCAGGTTCAGTTCGGCGTCCGGCACCAGGTCCGGCAAGGTCTTCTGGCTCATGCTGTGCCTCCCTGGACGTGCCCTCCCGGCCCTCGCCTGCGAGGTCGGTGGTCTGGCGCGGCGAGGTGCCGCTCGGTGCGGTCGATCATGCGCTGGCTCCCGGGATCGCTTCGACGGACGCGCGGCGCTCGGGCCGCAGGGTGGCCGCGGCGGCGGCGATCTGCTCGTCGCGCACCTCGCTGATCAACTTCGGCAGGTCGTTCAGCAGGCCGGGGCGTCCTCGCTGCAGTTCCAGAACGGCCATCGGCAGCGCCCGGCCGAGGACGTCGTCGGTGCCGTTCAGCAGACGGGTCGCCATCCGGGCCTGGGTCCGGTCGAGCTCGCCGGGCTTGAGGCCGTCGGCGGCCAGCCGGTCGAGTTCCTCGTCGATGGTGCGGAGCACCTTGCCGGCGTCGCCGCCGGGCGGCATGTGCGCCTGGAGCAGCATCGCGGTCGGGTTGCGCACCTGGTACTCGTCGCCCATGAAGCCGAGGTAGCCGCCCAGGGTGGTGGCGGTGCGGTCACGCTGGACCAGCCGCTCGACCAGCCGGGAGGCGTCACCGTCGGTGAGCACCTCGGCCAGGACCACGAACGGCAGGTAGGACTCGAAGTCGGAGATCGGGTCCGGCACGCGCCAGCCGGCGGCCACCGCCGGGAGCGGGGCGATGCGGTCCGTGTACGACTCGCGCCGCTCCCCGGTCAGGTCGGGTTCGTCGAAGTCGGGCAGCACCGGGGCGGGACGGGGCGGGACGTCGCCGAAGTGCCGCTCGATCATGGCGGTCGCCTCAGCCACGTCGAAGTCACCGGCGACCGAGAGCACCGCGTTGCCGCAGGCGTAGTAGCGGTCGAAGAAGCCCTGGGCGTCGTCGACGGTGGCGCTCTCCAGATCTTCGAAGGAGCCGTAGCCGTCGTGCGCGTTGGCGAAGGTCCCGAACATCACCGGGGGCAGCTTGAGCCAGGGGAAGCCGCCGTACGGCCGGTTCAGGACATTGACCCGGATCTCCTCCTTGACCACGTCGACCTGGTTGCGCAGGTTCTCCTCGGTCAGCCGGGGGCCGCGCATCCGGTCGGCCTCGAGGAAGAGCGCACGCTCCAGACCGCCGGACGGCAGCACCTCGAAGTAGTCGGTGTAGTCCAGGTGGGTGGAGCCGTTGAAGCTGCCGCCGGCGCCCTGCACGTGGCGGAAGTGCGCCAGCTTCTCCAGGTTCTCCGAGCCCTGGAACATCAGGTGCTCGAAGAGGTGGGCGAACCCGGTGCGGCCTTCCGGCTCACTGCGGATGCCGACGTCGTAGACGACCGCCACACCGACCACGGGGGCGCTGCGATCCGGCGAGAGGACCACACGCAGACCGTTGCCGAGAGTGAACCGCTCGACCGGGTATTTCGTCGCGGGGATCTTGATTTTGGGCGCCACGGTACGAATCTAGCGGACTCACCTCCGTAGTCGAGTGACGACGGGGCGTAAATACATCAATATCCGGAGCCGATCTTCCGCCGCGAATCGGACGGGTGCCACCCCCCGTCACCCCAACGGCGGATACCGGGCACGAAACACCCCGAAAGCCACCTGAATGCCGGATTCCCGCGATGCGACCCCGGCTTGACTCACTAAACCCATAGGGTCCACTATTCCCATCCAACAGATAGGTATAACGAGGTATCGACGGAAGGGGGGCGCGCCGTGTACGTGTCGGCCCGCACGGACTACGCCGTACGCGCGATGCTGGCGGTCACCGCCGAGCACCCCCGCCTGGTCAAGGCCGCCGGGCTGGCGGCCGCCCAGGACATCCCGCTCAGCTTCCTGCAAGGCATCCTGCTCGATCTGCGCCGCGCCGGCCTGCTGCACAGCCACCGCGGCGTGGACGGCGGGTACGCCCTGGCCCGCGCGGGCGAGGAGATCACCGTCGGCGACGTCGTTCGCGCCGTCGGGGGCGCCCTCACCACCGTGCGCGGGCTCCCCACGTCCACGGCGAACTATCACGGTGCGGCGACGGCGCTGCGCGACGTGTGGGTCGCCGTCGAGGCGGCCATCGAGGGTGTGGTCGACCACAAGACCCTGGCCGAACTCTCCATCACCTCAGTGAAACGAAACTAGGAGTGAGCATGAGCTCCCGCACCATACGTGCGCTCGCCCTCGCCTCGGCCGCCCTGGCCGCCTCGACCGCACTGGCCGCCTGTGGTTCCGATGCCGGCGAGGCGAAGAGCCCGACCGCCGAGGCGTCGAGCATCAAGCTCGGCTACTTCCCGAACATCACCCACGCCCCCGCGCTGGTCGGCGTGGGCAAGGGCCTGTTCGCCCAGTCACTGGGCAGCACCAAGCTGGAGGCGACCACCTTCAACGCCGGCCCGGCCGCGATCGAGGCGCTGCTCTCCGGCGCGATCGACGCCACCTACATCGGCCCGAACCCGGCGATCAACGGCTGGTCCAAGTCCAAGGGCAGCGCCCTGAAGATCGTCGCGGGCAGCACCTCGGGCGGCGCCGGCCTGGTCGTCAAGGAGGGCATCAACTCCGCGGCGGACCTCAAGGGCAAGAAGATCGCCACCCCGCAACTGGGCAACACCCAGGATGTCGCACTGCGCGCCTGGCTGAAGCAGAACGGCCTCACCACCGACACCAGTGGCGGCGGTGACGTCTCGATCCTGCCGCAGGACAACGCGACCGCGGTGCAGGCCTTCGCGCAGGGCACCATCGACGGCGCGTGGGTCCCGGAGCCGAACTACAGCAAGCTGATCCTCGAGTCCAAGGCCAAGGTCCTGGTCGACGAGAAGACGCTGTGGCCGAACCAGGAGTTCGTGACCACCCACCTGATCGTCAGCCAGAAGTTCCTCAAGGAGTACCCCGGCACGGTCAAGAAGCTGCTGCAGGGCCACATCGCCTCGGTCAAGTTCATCAAGGACAACGGCGCCGACGCCCAGAAGGCCGCGAACGCCCAGATCGAGTCACTCACCAGCAAGCCGCTGAAGGACGAGATCCTCACGGCCGCGTTCACGAACCTGGAGTTCACCTACGACCCGATCGCGTCCTCACTGTTCACCAGCGCCAAGCACGCGGAGGGTGTCGGCCTGCTCGACCCGGTCGACCTGAACGGCATCTACGACCTCACGCTGCTGAACGACCTGCTGAAGGCGGACGGGCAGCCCGAGGTCACCGACAAGGCGTCCTGACGGATCGATGGGAGGGCGAGCAGTGAGCATCCTCGAAACCACGGACGTTCGCACCGGTGCGCTGGTGCGCATCGAGAACGTCTCCAAGCAGTACGGGTCCGGGAACAACACCCTGCTCGCCCTCGACCGCGTCTCGCTCGACGTCCAGCGGGGAGAGTTCGTCTGCCTGCTGGGCGCCTCCGGATGCGGCAAGAGCACCCTGCTCTCGCTGGTGGCAGGACTCGACAAGATCACCAGCGGCACCCTGGACATCGGCGGGCGGCACGTCGCGCTGATGTTCCAGGAGGCCGCCCTCTTCCCCTGGCTCTCGGTGGCCGGCAACATCGAACTACCCCTGCGCCTGCAGGGCGTCGGCCGGGCCGAGCGCCGCCAGCGCGCCCTGGAACTGCTGGAGACCGTCCGGCTGGGCGGGTTCGGCGACAAGCGGCCGCACGAGCTCTCCGGCGGCATGCGGCAGCGGGTCGCTCTGGCCCGGGCGCTCGCCCAGAACGCGGACGTCCTGCTGATGGACGAGCCGTTCGGCGCCCTCGACGCGATGACCCGCGACATCCTGCACGACGAGCTGGAACGGATCTGGCGCGAGCAGGAGCTCACCGTTCTCTTCGTGACCCACAACGTGCGCGAGGCGGTCCGCCTCGGCGACCGGGTGATCCTGCTGAGCAGCCGGCCGGGCCGGGTGATCGAGGACTTCAAGATCGGCCACCCGCGGCCCCGCCGCATCGACTCCCCCGAGGTCTCCGGCCAGGCCGCCGAGATCACTGACCGGCTCCGTGCGGAGGTCGCCCGTCATGCCCACTGAGGTCACCGAAGAGCAGCGGAACGCCGACCAGGTCAGCGGACTGGACGCGCTCGAACTCGGCCCGCAGCGGAAGAAGGGCCAGCTCGGCCGGCGTATCTGGAGCAGCACCTGGCCGAAACTGCTCGCCATCGTCATCGTCATCGGCATCTGGCAGCTCGTCTACCTGTCCGAGTGGCGTCCGGCCTACGTCTTCCCGCCGCCGGCCGACGTCCTCGCCGAGCTCGGGGAACTCGCCATCACCCCGAAGTTCTGGGACGGCGTGCAGCTGACCATGACCCGGGCGATCACCGGCTTCGCGATGGCCGTGGCGATCGGCACCCTGATCGGCGCGGCGGTCTCCCGCTTCGCCCCGCTGCGGGCCGCGATCGGCTCACTGATCACCGGCTTGCAGACCATGCCGTCGATCATGTGGTTCCCGCTCGCCATCCTGCTCTTCCAGCTCGGCGAGAAGGCGATCCTCTTCGTGGTCGTCATCGGCGCCGCGCCGTCGGTGGCGAACGGCCTGATCAGCGGCATCGACTACGTGCCCCGGACCTGGCTGCGGGTGGGCCAGGTGATGGGCATGTCCGGCCTCGCGAAATACCGGCACCTGATCCTGCCGGCGTCGCTGCCGTCCTTCGTCTCCGGTCTCAAGCAGGGCTGGGCGTTCTCCTGGCGCAGCCTGATGGCGGGCGAACTGCTGGTCATCGTGCCGGGAACGGTCTCGATCGGCGTACGGATGCAGACCGCCCGCGATTTGAGCGACGCCGTCGCCGTGATCGCCTACATCATCGTGGTGCTGGTCATCGGCATCCTCGTCGACCAGCTCTTCAACGCCTCCGACAACGCCCTGCGCAAGCGCTGGGGCCTGACCGGGAGCTGAGCCGGCCGCACGTCGCGCTCAGAGCGGCCGGACCGACTCCAGAACCTCCCGGACCACGTGGTCGTACTGCTTGTGGGTGCCGGGAACGGAGACGTAGAGGACCGCAGCCGTCGTCTTGCCGACGTCGATGACCGCCACCGCGGAGTACTCGTCGGTGGCGGTCAGCCCCGGCGCCGTGAAGCGCAGGCGGAACTCGCTCACCCATGCCGGGCGCCCACCCAGTGTCGTCACCTCGTCGCGCAGCGGCTCCATGGTGTTCGGCTGCGGGTAGTACTCGGCCCGCACGTCCGCCGCGACCTGCCGTCCCACGCACTCCATGTCGAGCGAGACGGCGTCGTTGTCGGTCGCCGGGACCGCCGCCGACAGGATCGAGGCGTGGTAGCGCCCGCCCGGGTAGACCTCGGTCACGAAGTGCTGCCCGACCCGATAGGGCACCTCGAGCGTCCCCGCGTTCCACACCTCGGTCCACGGGACCCAGGGTGCGCCGTACCGCTGATAGGAGATGCCCGCGGCCTCGTCCACCGTGCGCTCGCCGGTGACCGGCGCCGGCGCGCCCGGCGCGGCGCTCGCCGTGGCGCCCGGCGAGACGGTGGGCGCCGGGCACGCCCGCGCCAGCGGCGGCCGCAGGTCGGGCGCCGAAGCGGCCCGGTCACTGAACGGGCTGCCGTCACCACCGATGATCATGACGAGCAGCACGGTGAGCCCGGCGGCGACGATCGCCGCCGCCACCCCGCCGAAAATCAGCAACTGCCGCCTGCGCCGTCGTGGTCCATCCGGCGGGGGCGCGGCGGGCGGCGCCGCCGGCGGCGGAGACTGCGGGGGTACGCCGTAGGCGGTCACCGTGCCCGATGACCATGATCCGGCCGGCCGGGCCCAGGCGGAGCTCTGCGGGTTCGGTTCGGACATGTCACCAGTGAACACCACAGGCGCCGTCACCCGCGTCACGCCGGAATCGTCCCACGAGCCGCCAAAGCCTGCCCGATTCGTCCGCGCGAGCCGCGCCGTTCCCAGAAACTTCGGTTACCGTGCTGCCATGGAACTGGTGTATCCCCCGGTCGTCGGCTTGGTCAAGACGATGTTTCGGGTGCTCGACAACAAGATCACGGTCGAAGGCGCCGAGCACATCCCGAGCAACGGCGGGGCGGTGCTGGCCAGCAACCACTCGAGCTACCTCGACTTCATGTACTGCGGCCTCGGCGCGCAGCCGGCCAAACGGCTGGTGCGCTTCATGGCGAAGAAGGAAGTCTTCGACCACAAGATCAGCGGCCCGCTGATGCGCGGCATGCGGCACATCCCGGTCGACCGCAAGGCCGGCACCGGCGCCTTCCGGCACGCCATCGAGGCCCTGCGCGGCGGCGAGATCATCGGCGTCTTCCCGGAGGCGACGATCAGCGTGTCCTTCACCGTCAAGGCGCTGAAGTCGGGCGCCGCGCGGATGGCGCAGGAGGCGGGGGTCCCGCTCATCCCGATGGCCGTCTGGGGCCCGCACCGGCTCTGGACCAAGGGGCGGAAGAAGGAGCTGACCAAGCGTCACGTGCCGGTCCTCATCAAGATCGGCGAGCCGGTCCCGGTGACCGGTGACGCCACGCCCGAGGAGATCACGGCGACGCTGAAAGAGCGGCTGACCGTTCTGCTCGGCGAGGTCCAGGCGGCGTACCCGGACAAGCCCTCCGGCCCGGACGACCGCTGGTGGCTGCCCGCACACCTCGGGGGCACCGCGCCGCTGCCCAGTCCGGCCAACTCGGTCTGACCGCGCCCGGCCGGCTCATCCGGCCCCGCCGTGCCGGCTCGCGCCGCAGCTGACCGAATCCGATCGTAGAAGGCTCCCGGCATGCCGGGAGCCTTCAGGTTTTCGTGGCGCAAAAGGCATCGGCGCCGCACCCGGCTCGGGCACGGCGCCGATCTCACGTGGTACCGGCCGCTCGCGCGGCCGGAACTCGGGCGTGAATCAGAGGGCGCGGATGTTGGCGGCCTGCGGACCCTTCTGGCCCTGGGTCACCTCGAACTCAACCCGCTGGTTCTCTTCCAGGGCCCGGTAACCGGACATCTGGATCGCGGAGAAGTGGGCGAAGACGTCAGCGCCGCCGTCGTCCGGGGTGATGAAACCAAAACCCTTGTCCGCGTTGAACCACTTCACAACACCGGTAACCATGCTCGTCTCCTCGACGATCGATCGCTCCAGGCCATTATGGACTGGAACGAAATAGTAAGACCTGCATTCTGCGGGTCTCGTGCTGTCGTACTGATCGCCCGTACCGGAGAAACCCGGGTTACGACAAAGAGCGCCTTGGGCAGACTTCCCCACAGGCGCTCCTGAGTACTTGGGAACCAAACTGACAACGCCAGGGAGCCTAGCATGATTGGAGAAGGCCGGAAGTGCTCGGAGTACAAGTGGCGCGGCAGCTCAAAGCCGCCGGACTGACGTGGAAGCCACAGCTCGGCGACCGTTTCGCGATCCCCGACCGCGACCTCGACGACGAGCTCTTCGTGCTCAGCAACATGACGATCCAGGTGCACGACCGCCCGGAAGGGCTGATCATCGGCTTCAACGGCACCACCGAGTGGGCGCTCGACGACGTCGATCTCGAAGAGGCCCTGTGGCTGCCCCGCGAAGACCAGCTTCGCGAGCTGCTCGGCGGCACGTTCCGCGAGCTACGACACGAGAACGACACCCATCTGGTACGGATCGAGCTGCTCGGTGACGAGCACGTCTGTCCGGCCGCGACCGCCGAGGAGGCCTACGCCGCGGCGCTGCTGCGTCTCCTCGCCGCCGCGCTCTGACCACCCCGGCGCCGGTCAGAGCGACTCCTCCGGGATCTCCTCGATCAGAGCGGCCAGGGCGGCCGCGTCCATCAGGTCCGCCGGACGGACGGTGACCTGCTCCCGGACATAGTGGAAACCGGCCCGGACCTTACGCACCGGGACACCGGCCAACGAGGCCCAGGCGATCCGGTACGCCGAGAGCTGCACCGCCGCGGCCTCGGCCTCCGCACCGCCGGGACGCCGGCCGGTCTTCCAGTCGATCACGTCGAAACGGCCGTCCGGGTCGGCGAACACCGCGTCCATCCGCCCACGCACCACCACCCCGCCGATGGTCGTCGCGAACGGCACCTCCACCTCTACCGGCGTCCGCTCCGCCCACTCGCCGGTCAGGAACGCCTCCTGAAGAGCCGCCAGCTCCTCGTCGGCGGCCGCGTCGTCGTCGGCCGCACCGGGAAGATCGTCGAGATCGAGCAGGCGGACCGCGCCGAACCGCTGCTCCAGCCAGGCGTGGAAGGCCGTCCCTCGACGGGCCTGCGGCGCCGGGCGTTGCGGCAGCGGGCGGCGAAGCGTGCGCGCCAGCACCTGCGGGTCACGGCGCAGCACCACGAGCTGCGAGACCGACAGATGCGCGGGCACCACCACCTCGATCGGGCCGTCCCGGCTGGTGCGCTCGGCACGCTCGGCGAGCAGCAGCCGGGCCTCGCGCCGCCAGCGGGCGATGTCCGGGTCCTCGACCTCGGCGGCCAGGTCCTCCGCCTCGGCCGCGGCCACCAGCCCGGCCCGGTCCGGCCGTCCCGCGCCGCCCTGGTCCGGCTCGGCCGCATCCTGACCTGCCGCTTCCGGACCGGCCGCTTCCGGACCGGCCGCTTCCGGACCTGCCGCATCCGGACCGGCCGGTGGGTCGGAGGGGGAGGCAGGGGGGGCTTCGATGTCTCGTACCGTTGAAGGGGTTGACCAGCCGGCGCCGTCCGGAAGGTCGCCGGAACCGGCCAGGCCGACCAGGTCGGCGGCGAGGCCCGCGCGGGCCGCCACCTCCGGATCGGAGGTGGCGAGGTCGGCGAAGGCCTCCGCGGCCGAAGCATCCGGGTTCTCGATCATGCGGCGGATCAGGTCGGCGGCGGCCGCCATCGCCGGACGGCGCAGACCCAGCGGATCCGCCGGCCAGGAAGCGGTCGCCACCACCTGATCGCTCGGATTGGTGTCGCCGGGAGCCGGTTCGGGCGTCCAGACGTCGACCACCCCGGCGCCGTCGGCGCACGTGGCCCGGATCTCGTCGAGGAAGACCGACGGGCCGCGCGGGCGCTTCACACCGTCGCCCCACCAGTAGCCGGAGCAGAGCAGCAGGCGGCGCGGGCGGGTCACCGCGACATAGGCCAGGCGCCGCTCCTCCCGCACGTCGTGCTCCCGCCACGCCCTTCCGAAAGCGGCCAGCGCACCCGCGACGCCCTTCTGGTCCTCCGCTTCGGAGAGATCCAGGTCGGGCAGGCCCGACGAGTCACCACGCAGCGGAAACGGCAGCACGCCGATGCCGCCGAGATAGTGGTCGGAAGAACGGGCCAGACCCGGCCAGACCCCGCGGCACAGGCCGGCCGCCGAAACCACGTCCCATTCCAGGCCCTTCGCGGCGTGCGCGGTCAGAATCTGCACAGCGCCCTCGACCACGTCGACCTGGCCCGGCTCCAGCCCGCGTTCCTCCTCCTCGGCCGCGGCGAGGAAGGCCAGGAAACCGGCGAGGGTGCCGCTCTCGTTCTCCGCGACGTAACGGGTGGCGGCCTCACCCAGCGCGTCCAGATGGCCGCGGGCCAGACCGGCGTCCCCAGCCGCCCACCCGCGCACCGCCACCTCGACATCCAGGCCGATCGTGCGCTCGATGTCGGCGAGCAGGTCGGGCAGCGGCTGATCCAGCCGGCGGCGCAGCGCGGCCAGTTCCCGGCCGTACTCCTGCAGGCGACGGTGGCCCTCGGCCGAGTACTGCCGCGGCGAACCGAGATCGGCCATCGCCTCGACCAAAGTGGCGTCGTCGAGCCGGTCGGTGGTCACCTGCTCCGGATCGGCGCCCGCACCACCCGCCGCCGCGGCCCGGGCGGCGGCGATCGCCCGTGACCGCCGGTGCAGAGCCACCAGATCACGGGGACCGATCCGCCAGCGGGCGCCGGTGAGCAACCGCAACAACGAGGCGCCGTCGGTCGGGTCGGCGAGCACCCGCAGCGTGCACACCACGTCACGGACCTCGGGCGTGTCCAGCAGCCCGCCCAGGCCCACCACCTCGACCGGCAGGCCACGGGCCCGCAACGCCTCCTCGATCACCGGGATCTGGCTGCGCACCCGGACCAGGACCGCGCTGGTCGGGCGGCGGTCCAGCGGGATCTCGCCGGGAACCGCGGCCGGCATGCCGGCGACCAGACGCCAGGCGGTCAGCATCGAGTCGGCGATCCAGTTCGCCTCGTCGGCGAACGTCGGCAGCAGCGCACACGTCACCGTCCGGCCGCCGACCGGCGCCGCGGTCCGCTCCGCCGCCTGCAACTGGTTCACCCGGGCACGGAGCGGGGCGGACACCACGTTCGCCACCCGCAGGATCTCCGGGCGGTTGCGCCAGCTCCGGGTCAGGGTGCGCACCCAGGACGGATGGCCGTCGGTGTCACGGAACTCGTCGGGGAACCGCTCCAGAGTGCCGGCCGAGGCCCCTCGCCAGCCGTAGATCGACTGGCAGGGGTCGCCCACCGCGGTCACCGGGTGCCCGCCGCCGAACAGGTTGTTCAGCATCGTCACCTGCGCATGGCTGGTGTCCTGGTACTCGTCGAGCAGCACGATCCGGAACCGGCCGCGCTCGATCGCGCCCACCTCCGGGTGATCCCGGGCGACCAGCGCGGCCCGGGCCATCTGATCACCGAAGTCCATCGCCTCCAGGTCGAGTTTGCGCTGCGCGTACAGGCGCACCAGAGGAAGCAGCGTGAGCCGGTTCTGCTGGCGGCGCAGCATCTCGCCGACATCGGCGTACACCCGGCCCGGGTACTCCTGCACGTCGGCGAAGAACCGGCCGGTCCAGGCGGCCAGATCGTCCGGGCCGACCAGATGCTCGGCCATTTCGGCGGAGAGCGCCAGAACGTCGTCGGTGACCGTACCGGGCGCACGGTTCAGCCCGGTCATCTCGCCGGTGTAGGTGCGGACCAGCGAATCGACGATCTGCCAGCGGGCGGCCTCCGTCAGCAGGCGCGCCGACGGTTCGAAGCCGGCACGCAGACCGTGTTCGGTGACCACCCGGGCGGCGTAGGCGTGATAGGTCGAGATGGTGGGCTCACCGGCGAGCGCGTCGTCGCGGCCCAGCCTGCGGCCGAGCTGCCCCAGCCTGGTCCGGACCCGGTGCGCCAACTCCCCCGCCGCCTTGCGCGTGAAGGTCAGGCCGAGGATCTCCCCGGGGTGGGCGTACCCGTTCGCGACCAGCCACACCACCCGGGACGCCATCGTCTCCGTCTTGCCCGAACCGGCGCCCGCCACCACCAGCAACGGCTGCACCGGGGCCGCGATGATCGCGTCCTGCTCCGCGGTCGGCTCCGGCAGGCGCAACAGCCGGGCCAGCTCACGTGGCGTGAAACGGGGACCCGAGCCGGCCAGGCGGCGGCGCCTCGGCCCTTCGGCGAACAGCGTCGGTTGGGTCATCGATCCTGGTCCGGTCGGTGCGGCTGGCCGGGGGCGGGCTCGACGACCTGTCGGCCCTTGCCGGAGATCGGGCAACTGGTGCGGACCGGGCACACCCGGCACCGGTTGTTCGCCATGGCGGAGAAGGTGGAGGCGGCCATCGCCGCCGCGGTGCGGCGCACCATCGAATCCGCCCAGTTGGGGTCGGCCGCCTCGGTCAGCGGCACCTGCATCTGCTCCCGGGCGTCCTTGCCCGGGCCCAGCTGCACCAGCGCCGCGCCGCCGCTGTCCCGGCCGAAGTCGCCGAACGCACCCGCGTCGATCGCCGCCTGGTAGCCGCCGAGCTGGGCGTTCTCCGCCACCTCCGCGGAGACGGCGGTCGTCTTGCCGGTCTTCAGGTCGATCACCACGAGACGGCCGTTCTCATCGACCTCCAGCCGGTCCACCCGGCCGGTCAGCTGGATCGGGTTCCGCTCGTCCTCCAACTGGACGGTGAACTCGTGCTCGATCGCCAGCAACCGCCTCGGATTGACCGCCAGCCAGCGCAGCAGCTTGTCGACCATCGCCTGCGCGCGCTCCTGCTCCGGGCCGGCCAGCCACTGTGCGGCCAGCTCGATCGAGTCGAACCGGGCCGACACGTACTCCACCAGCCTCTCCCGGTCGGCGTTCGCGTCCTCGGCCAGCATCGCCGCGGCATGCACCAGGTTGCCGATGCCCTGCGCCGGGCCGGCCGGGGCCGCGCCGCCGTGCCGCTCCAGCAGCCAGCGCAGGCTGCACCGCAACGCGCTCTCCATCGACGATGGTGTCACCTTGACCGGCTCACCCTCGTCCACCAGCGGGCGGTCGTCGGAGAGCGGGCGCAGACCCCACCACTCGTCCGGATGTGCGCCCGGCACGCCCTCGGCCGCCAGGCGGGCAAGCTCGGCCGCGGCGGCGCGCCGGCGGCCGGGCGTCTCCGAAACACTGACCACGACGGTACGGAGCTCGGCCACCAGCGAAGCCAGCGTCAGCGCCCGGGGCGGGCGTCCCACCGGCAGCTCCGCGTCGGCATCCCCCGCCGGCTCGTCCTCGATCCTCTCCTCATCGTCACGCGGGACGTCGCCGGGGGTGGAGTCGGTCAGGCGATCCCGGGCGCCCGGGGCGTCGGGGAGGCCGATGGCCTCCAGGCCTTTCGGGCCTTTGGGGCCTTTGGGGTCGGCCGTGCGTCGACCGTGCGCGGCTTCTCGATCGGTCGGCGTCTCCGGGCCCCGTGGGGTATCCAGGCCGTCCGGAGCAGCCGGGGCAGCCGGACCACTCGGACCGCTCGGAGCATCCGGACCGCTCGGGGTGCCGGGCGGGCCGGTGTCCCAGGGGCCGTGGTCGGGAGGGCCGGGCGGAAGGGCGCCGCCGCCGGGGCCCCGGCTCGGAGTGACCAGCTCCGTCAGGAAACGGCTGGGCTGTTCCTCGCCGACCGAACCGCCGACGCTCGCCGACGCCACCGCCGTCACCACCAGGCGGCGACGGGCCCGGGTGGTCGCCACGTAGAAGAGACGCCGCTCCTCGTCGAGCAGGGCCGAGGTCTCGCCGATGATCGCTTCCGGTCCGGTGGCGGGACGGCCGGCCAGGACGTCGACCAAGCGCTCGGACCCGAGAAGGCTGCCCCGCAGCCGCAGGTCGGGCCAGATTCCCTCCTGGACTCCGGCGAGGATCACGACCTCCCACTCCAGACCCTTCGCCGCGTGTGCGGTCAGCAGCCGGACCGCCTCCCCGCGGTCGGCGCTCGGGGCGATCGAGTCGGCCGGCAGCTCCTGGCCGAGGACGTGGTCGAGGAAGACCGACACACCGGCGCCGGGCAGCCGGTCGACGAAACGGGCCGCGGCGTCGAAGAGGACCACCATCGCGTCCAGGTCGCGGTCGGCGGCCTCCGACCGCCACTGCCGGGCTCGGCCCGCGTCACGCTGATCGGGCATCGGAACATTGCCGGTGCTCATCGCGAACCAGCGATCGTGCAGGCCGCTCTCCCGCCAGACCGTCCAGAGCACCTGCTCGGCGGAGGCGCCGGGCTCGGCGGCCGTCTCCCGGGCCACCGCCAGCAGCCGGGCGACGGCCTGTGCCGGGCGGGCCCAGCGCCGCTCCACCAGGTCGAGACCGGACGAGTCACGGACCGCGTCGACGAGCAGTTCGCCGGAGGGCCGACGGTCCCCGGCACTCAGGGCGAGCGCTCGCAGACCCTGACGCAACCGCCGCTCGGCGAGCGGGTCGGCGCCGCCGAGCGGGGAGTGCAGCAGCGCGACGGCGGCCTCTTCACTGAGAGCGTCCGGGTCGACGGCGCAGCGCAGCAACAGCAGGAACGGGGCGACCGCCGGTTGCAGGTGCAGGGGCAGATCTTCGGGATGGATGATCGTCGGCACTCCGGCGGCGGCCAGCGCCCGCTGCACCGACGGCTGCTGGAGGGTGGTGGACCGCATCAGCACCGCCATCCGCGACCAGGGCACCCCGTGCAGCAGGTGCGCCTCGCGCAAGGCGTGCGCGATGTAGGCGGTCTCCGCCGCCGTCGACCGGAACGTGCGGACGACCGCTTCGGGCGCCGGTCCGAACTCCACAGTCCCGCCAGGGGCGGACCCGGCAGACGCCGCGGGCCCACCCAGCCCGGAGGACCCCGCCGGCTCAGCGGACACAGCGGACTTGGAGAACCCAGGCGACTCAGCCAACGCGGCGGAGCCGGTTCGGCTCTCCGATGCACCGGACTCGGCCGAATCTCCGGACCCCGGATGCCCGCCCGGACCCGTCGGCGACGCGGATGTGGAAGGGGACGAGGACGACGGGGCCGCTGGGGGGTGCATGGGGCGGTGGCCGATCGGGCCACGCATGCGGCGGGCGACCCGGCTGGTGGCGGTGAGCAGCGGCGGGGCGGCGCGGTAGTTCGTGTGCAGGACGACGGTCGGGGACGGGGCGCCGGAGATCGAGCGGAAACGGGCGGGGAAGCCGGCGACCACGGCCGGGTCGGCGCCGCGGAAGCCGTAGACCGACGAGTCGGGGTCGGCGAAGGCGACCAGGGGCTTGCCGCCGCCGGCGATCTGGGCGAGCAGCTCGACCTGGGCGGGGTCGGTCTCGGCCAGCTCGTCGACATAGACGAAGGCCAGGCGTCGGCGCTCGGCATCGAGCAGGCCGGGGTCGTCGTCGAGCAGGCCGGTGGCGGCACGGACCAGCTCGGCCGGGTCGTAGGCGGCCGAACCGCGGGTGGTCACGTCGCGCAGGGCCAGCACCGCGACGTATTCCCTGAGGAAGCGGGCGGCGGCGGGCCAGTCGTCGCGGCCCAGGCGTTCGCCGAGCCGGGCCAGCTCGACCGGGCCGACGCCCCGCTCGGCGGCACGCTGCATCAGGTCGCGCAACTGCTGGGCGAAGGCCCGGGTGGGCAGGGCCGGGCGCAGGGCGTCGGGCCAGCCGATGTCGTCGGGAGCGTCGGGGTCGGCGACGGCGGCCAGCAGCTCGCGGATGATCAGGTCTTGCTCGGGGCCGGTGAGAAGACGCGGGGAGGGCTCGCCACGCTCGGCCGCGGCTCGCCGGAGCAGGCCGAACGCGTAGGCGTGGAAAGTGCGCACCAGTGGCTCGTGGACGATGCGGCCGGGGTCGTCGGCGATCCTCGCCTCGATGCGGTCGCGCAGGGCCGCGGCGCCGCGGCGGCCGAAGGTCAGCACCAGGATGCGCTCGGGGTCGACGCCCTCGGCGATGCGGGCGGCGACCGACTCGACCAGCACCGACGTCTTGCCCGTGCCGGGGCCGCCGATGACCAGGAGCGGCCCGGCGGTGTGCTCGGTGACCCGGCGCTGCACCGGGTCGGCCGGCAGCTCCGGGACCACCGGGCGGGGGCGACGGACCAGGCGGTAGTTGGGCCGGCGCACTGGGGGAAGGGAAACCGGCGTGCTCACGGCATCAATGAGAGCACGCCGGTATGACGTTCTTCCGGGCCGGGAAGCGGGCGGGACCCGGAATCACATCCGGACGGCCGATCCGGGTGCGGCCGTTCGGGCTCACCCGATGGGGGAACGCCGGTCAGGGAACACGCGCCGGGTCCGGCGCATCGGGCGGGAGACCGGATCAGGCCCGGCGGACGGTTCCGGCGCCCGGCCCGAAACGGGACGCGACAGCCTCTTGCGTGGGCACGGCAGGGGTGACGCGTACCGCGAGCGTGCCGGGCCGAAGCGCGCCCGGACCGGAAGCCGCCGGGCCGAAGCGCTCCCGGACCGAAGCGTTCTCGGACCGGAAGTCGCGCCCGGACCCGAAGCGGGCCCGAAGCACGTCCGGGCGGAGCGCGCCCTGCCGGAGCGTGCTCAGGCCGGGCGCGTCCAGGATGGAACGCGCCCGGACCAGGGCGTCAGTGTTCGGCCGGGCTGGCCGTGCCGGAAGCGGCGCCGGACGGACCGCCGCCCGGGCCTGCGGCGAGGGTCTTCTCGATGAGGTCGACGGCTTCGGGGACCGTACGCGCGACCAGCAGCATCTCCATCGCGGCGGGCCGGACGAACTTCTGGTCGACGAGGGTGCCGAGCCAGCGCAGCAGGTCGTCGTAGAAGCCGTCCGGGTCGAGCAGGACCATCGGTTTGTGGTGGACGTCGAGGGTCGCCGTGGTCCACACCTCGAAGAGCTCGTCGAGGGTGCCGAGACCGCCGGGCAGGGTGAGGAACGCGTCCGACCGGTCGATCATGGTGTTCTTCCGCGCGGCCATGTCGGTGGTGACGACCAGTTCGCCGGAGGCTTGGTCGGCGACCTCCAGGTCGACCAGGCACTGCGGGATGATGCCCAGGGTGTTCCCGCCGGCCGACCGGGCGCCCTCGGTGACCGCGCCCATCATGCCGACGCGGCCACCGCCGGAGACCAGTGTGTAGCCGCGTTCGGCCAGGACCCGGCCGGTGTCGGCGGCGAGGTCGAGCCAGCGTTGTTCGAGGGTGGTGGAGGAGGCGCAGAAGACGCAGACAGCGGCCATGTCAGCGGTCCCCCTCGGTCTCGGCGAGGGCCGGGGCGGCCTCCTGGATGATCCGGACGGCCTCGGCGACGTCGTCGGTGACCTGGATGAGATCGAGATCCATGGCACTGATCTTGCCCTCGTCGAGCATCCGGCGCTTCATCCAGTCGAGGAGCCCGCCCCAGTACTC
Source organism: Actinoplanes sandaracinus (assembly GCF_030009775.1). Classification (GTDB taxonomy): domain Bacteria; phylum Actinomycetota; class Actinomycetes; order Mycobacteriales; family Micromonosporaceae; genus Actinoplanes; species Actinoplanes sandaracinus. Next base: position 35,142 of record NZ_JASCTH010000008.1, read on the forward strand.
GGCGCCCATCAGGATCACCGGGAACCTGGTGACCTTCTTCGTCTGGACCAGGGTGATCGCCTCGAAGAGCTCGTCGAGGGTGCCGAAGCCGCCGGGGAGGACCACGAACGCCTGGGCGTACTTGACGAACATGGTCTTGCGGACGAAGAAGTAGCGGAAGTCGATCCCGACGTCGACCCAGTCGTTGAGGCCCTGCTCGAAGGGCAGCTCGATGCCCAGCCCGACGGACATGCCGCCGGCGTTGGTGGCGCCGCGGTTGGCCGCCTCCATCACGCCGGGGCCGCCGCCGGTGATCACCGCGTAACCGGCCTCGGCGAGTGCCGCGCCCAGGCTCTCCGCCAGCTCGCACTCGTAGCTGTCGGCGGAGCTGCGGGCCGAGCCGAAGACGCTGACCGCCGGCGGCAGGTCGGCGAGCGTGTCGAAGCCTTCGACGAACTCGGAGAGTATCCGCAGTGCTCGCCAGGCGTCCTTGGTCTTCCACTCTCCGCGATGGTATGAGTCGAGTAGTTTCTCGTCGGCCGTGCTCGGCGGGATTGAATCACGTCGCAAAGTGACGGCCCCGCGATGACGCTCCGGTGTCGGCTGAGGTCGCCCGTTGGTGCTCTCCGTCATGCCACAAAGGTAGTGCGGACGGTCAGTACCCGGTGAATAACCGACTGCGTTTCGGTAAGAGGATTGCGACCCGCGGACCTTTTTGCCAGATTGAAGCAACCGACAGTAGCTCTGACGCGTCTGTACTGTTACCGACCTGGCATCCCCGAGCTCCCGGCGTAAGGAGCAGCGACCGTGACGAACCGAAACGAGCGGCTCAGGATGCAGCGCCGGATCCGCCTGGTGCTGGAGGAACGGCGCGCGGCCTTCGCGGCACGCGACGCCGAACCGGCCGTGGACCCCGAGGCGACGATGGAGATCCCGCCGCCCCAGCGCGCGGTGGGTCGGGTGACCGTCGAGTACTGATCGATTAGCGCCTAGGAGGACAGCCAGCGGTACAGCGTGGCGGCGCCGTCGCGGATCTTCCCGATCTCGACGTGCTCGTCCGGCGCGTGCGCCAGCGCCGGGTCGCCCGGGCCGTAATTGAGCGCCGGGATGCCCCGGGCGGCGAACCGGGCGACGTCGGTCCAGCCCAGCTTGGCGGCCGGTTCGACGCCGATCGCGGCGAGGAACTCAGCCGCCGGGGCGGCGGTGAGGCCGGGCATGGCGCCGGGGGCCGAGTCGGTGACCTCCAACTCGAAGCCGTCGAACACCTCGCGCAGGTGGGCCACGGCCTGCTCTTCCGAGCGGTCGGGGGCGAACCGCAGGTTGACGTCGACGGCACACTCGTCGGGTACGACGTTGCCGGCCACGCCACCGGAGATCCCGACCGCGTTCAGGCCTTCCCGGTAGGTGCAGCCGTCGATGGTCACGGTGCGCGGGTGGTACGCGTCGAGCCGTCGCAACACCTCACCGGCCGCGTGGATGGCGTTGACCCCGCGCCAGGACCGCGCCGTGTGTGCCCGCCGGCCCGAAGTGCGCACCCGTGCCTGCATGGTGCCCTGGCAGCCGGCCTCGACCGCGCCGTACGTCGGTTCCAGCAGCACCGCGAGGTCGGCCTGGAGCCACTCGGGGTGTTCCCGGGCGACCAGGTTGAGGCCGTTGAACTCGGAGTCGATCTCCTCGGACTCGTAGAACAGGTAGGTGACGTCGTAACGCGGGTCGGGCAGGGTGACGGCCAGGTGCAGGGCGAGCGCGACGCCGCTCTTCATGTCGGAGGTGCCGCAGCCGTAGATGAGGTCGTCGACGACGGTGGACGGCAGGTTGCCGTTGACCGGGACGGTGTCGAGGTGCCCGGCGAGGATCACCCGCTGTTCGCGGCCCAGCCTGGTGCGGGCCATCACCGTGTTGCCGACGCGGCGCACGCTCAGGTGGGCGGCCTGGTTGAGGACGTCCTCGACGAAGTCGGCGATCGCCTTCTCGTCGCGGGAGACGGACTCGACGTCGACCAGTGCACGGGTGAGTACGACCGGGTCGACCAGCACGTCCGGGGTAAGCGGGTTCGCCATGAGCGCACCATACCGGGGGGCCACGACGCCGCCGATCACTCGTTCAGGGTCCGGTAGGGTTCGGTTCGTGGAAACCGCGATCTCGACTTCGCCCGCCTGGGGCATCGGCCTCGCCACCGTGACCGCCGAGGGACAGGTGCTGGACACCTGGTTCCCGGCCGGATACCTGGGCCTCGGCGAGGAACCGGCCGCCGCGCCGGTGCTTCCGGCCGGGCTGACCGGCCCCAAACTGCTTTCCGGCCTGAGCACGGTCGAGGTTCGGGTGGTGGTCAAGTCGCTGGCCGACCCGATCGCCGACGCCTCCGACGCCTACCTGCGCCTTCACGTGCTGTCACACCGTCTGGTCGAGCCGAACAAGCTCAATCTGGACGGTGTCTTCGGCAAGCTGGCGAACGTGGCCTGGACCTCGGCCGGCCCGTGTCCGCCGGAGCGGGTCGACGAGCTGCGCTTCCTGGAGCGCGTGGCGGGCCGGCAGTTGGCGGTGTACGGCGTGGACAAGTTCCCCCGCATGATCGACTACGTGGTGCCGTCCGGCGTGCGGATCGCCGACGCCGACCGGGTCCGCCTCGGCGCCCACCTGGCCTCCGGCACGACCGTCATGCACGAGGGATTCGTCAACTTCAACGCCGGCACGCTCGGCACCTCGATGGTCGAGGGCCGGATCGTGCAGGGTGTGGTGGTCGGCGACGGCTCCGACATCGGCGGCGGCTCGTCGATCATGGGCACGCTGTCCGGCGGCGGCAAGGAGAAGGTGCGGATCGGTGAGCGCAGCCTCCTCGGCGCGAACGCCGGCGTCGGCATCTCGCTCGGCGACGACTGCGTGGTCGAGGCGGGCACCTACATCACCGCCGCCTCGAAGATCACGCTGCCCGACGGCCGTGTGGTGAAGGCCATCGAGCTGTCCGGTGTGAACAATCTCCTGTTCTGGCGCAACTCGGTGTCCGGCGCGCTGGAGGCCCGGTCGCGCAAGGGCACCGGCATCGAGCTGAACAGCGCGCTGCACGCCAACGACTGATCGCGTCGCGGTGCCGGCTGCCCGCCGGCACCGCTGACACCCCTCGGGTGGGACGGCCTCAGGGCAGTGCTTCTCACCGCAATACCTCGGCGGCCGCCGCCTGGACCTCGGCCGTCAGCCTGTCCAGCACCTCGGACCTGAGCCGCCAGCGCTGCCAGTAGAGCGGGACGTCCAGGTGCCGGCCGGGCCGGATCTCGACGAGGCGCCCGGCTTCCAGGTGCGGCCGGGCCTCGTGTTCGAAGAGCATGCCCCAGCCGAGGCCCAGCAGCAGGGACCGGTTGAACGCGGCCGTCGCCGGCAGGTAGTGGATCGACGGCTCCTGGCGCCGGCCGAGGAACCGGTGCTGGAGCCGGTCCTTGCGGTTGTAGACGAGCATCGGCGCGGCGCCCGGATCGGACACGTCGAGGCCGGGCGCGGCCACCCCGAGATAGCGCATGACGCCCAGCTTCTCCACGCGACAGCCCTGCACCGGCACGTGGTCGGCGGTGACGGCGGCCATCGCGGTGCCGTTGCGCAGCAGGTCGGCGGTATGGTCCTGATCGTCGATGTGCAGCTCGAACAGCACTCCGGGAACCCTGGTGAGCACCGGCAGGAACCAGCTGTCCAGCGAGTCCCCGTTGACGACCACGGAGATCCGGGTGTCGTCGCGAGCCTGGTCGAGGGCCTCTCGTTCGAGCAACGCGACCTGCCCGGCGAAGCGGAGCAGCGCCTCCCCCGCGGTGGTCGCGGTGCACGGTTTGGCGCGCCGGACCAGCACCTGGCCGACGGTCTGCTCCAGCGCCTTAATCCGCTGACTGACCGCCGACGGTGTGATGTGCAACGCACGGGCCGCGGCCTCGAAACTACCCTGCTCCACGACGGCCTGGAAGGTCGCCAACTGCACCTGATCCACGTTAGGGAAACTAATCCATCGTCAGAATGATTAGCTGGAGACGTGGCAACTCCGACCGTAGCGTCGGGGCATGCTCTCCTCCGCTATAGCCGGTTTTGTCGCGTCTGCCGTTCTCATCATCGCCATCGGCGCCCAGAACGCGTTCATCCTGCGTCAGGGACTGCGGGGGGAGCACGTACTCCCAGTGGTGTTGATCTGTGCTTTCTCGGACCTGGCGCTGATCTCCGCCGGCATCGCCGGGCTCGGCGCGGCGATCAACGCGCACCCGCAACTGATCACGGTGATCCGCTACGCCGGCGCCGCCTTCCTGCTCGGGTACGCCGTGCTGGCCGCCCGCCGGGCGATGCGCCCGCAGACACTCGACCCGGCCGGGAAGGCGCCGACGACCCTGCGGGCCACACTGCTCACCTGCCTGGCCCTGACCTACCTCAACCCGCACGTCTATCTCGACACCGTGCTGCTGCTCGGCTCGGTCGCCCAGCAGCACGCCAACCGATGGGCGTTCGGCCTGGGCGCGGCCGTCGCCAGCCTCACCTGGTTCGCCGGCCTCGGCCTCGGCGCGCGGTGGCTGGCCCCGCTGCTGGCCCGGCCGTCCGCCTGGCGGGTGCTCGACGGCTCGATAGCGCTGGTCATGGCAGCGCTGGGGACGGCTCTCGTCGTGCAAGCTTGACTCTCGATCAGGTCTAGACACCAAGGTTCGGTGACGTGGAGAGCGACATGCGAGGCATCGGCGAGACGGCCCGCGCCAGCGGGCTGAGCGTCAGCGCACTGCGGTTCTATGACGGCGCGGGCGTGCTGGTCCCGGCAGCGGTGGATCCGTCGACCGGCTACCGCCGGTACACCGGCGAGCAGATCAGAGCGGCCCGGCTCATCGCCGGGCTGCGGCGGGTGGGCATGCCGGTCGCCGAGATCGCGAGCGCGGTTCAAGACCTGCAAACCCCGGCTCTGGTACGGGCGAAGCTCGACGCCCACCTGCTCCGGCTGGAATCCGGTCTCGCCGACGCCAAACGTGAGCTTCTCCGCCTTCACACCCTGCTCGACCTGGAGGAGAACCTGATGACCCGGATCACCCTGACCGCCGCCGACCTGTCCGCGGCCCTCGGCGCCGTACTGTTCGCCGCCGCCGGAGCCGCCGACCCGATTCCGCCGGGCGTGCTGCTGGAGACCGACGACGGCATCGTCACGCTGGTCGCGACCGACCGCTACCGGATCGCCGTCGCCACCGCGCCGGCCACTGTGGAGGGATCCGCGGCACGGCTGTTCCTGCCGTACGCCCTGGCCGAGGAGTTGCACGGCATCCGCTCCGGCGGGATCGCCCTGGACCTGACCGCCGACCTGGTGACGGCCCGCGCCGGCGACCGGACCGTCGAGGGCAAACCGATCGATCTCGACTTCCCCGACTACCGCCGACTGATGGCCGTCGACGGCCGCCAGGTCACCGTCGACGCCGCCGAACTGCGGGAACTGCTCGCCGCCGCTCCCCCGATCGACCGGGAGCACGAGGGCCGGCCGTACCCGGTGTCGGTCCTCGCCGTCGATCCGGCCGGCGCCGTGCGGGTCGCCGGAGCGGACGAGTGGGCCGCCGACACCGAGGCTCACATCGCGGTCAACCGCGAGTTCCTGCTTCAGGCCCTGGACGCGGGCGGCCCCGGACAGCTCGTGCTCGAACTCGACGGTCCGGTCAAACCGCTGGCCCTACGGCCGGTGAGCGGGGAGTCCCGTTTCTCGCTCCTCATGCCGGTCCGCCACTGACTCTGGTAACCGTTCAGCCACAGTCCGGCACCGGTACCGGAAAGGGTGCGCAATGGAGTCGCTGCCGGTGACTCCACCCGGATACGTTCGGTCCGTGCGCAGCAACCGGCAGGAGCAAGAGCTCAACGCCGCGGCTACCGGCGCCTCCATGACCGGGTGGGAATTCGCCTGGCTGGACGGCCTGGCCGTGGCGTCCGAGCCCTCCTGGTCGTACCTCGACATAGTCCGCCCCCTGCTGCGCCGGGCCGCCAGCGTGCTCGACCTCGACACCGGCGGCGGCGAGTTGCTCGCCGAGTTGGCCCCGCTCCCGCCGCGCACCGTCGCGGTGGAGACGTGGGCACGCAACACCCCGGCCGCACGGGAACGGCTCGCCCCGTTCGGGGTCGCGGTGCAGACCGAGCTGCCGTCCGAGGAGAACGAGTTCGACCTGGTGCTGAGCCGGCACGGGCGGCTCCCGGCCGCTGACATCGCCCGGCTCCTCAAGCCGGGCGGCGTGCTGCTCACCCAGCAGGTCGGCAGCGACGACCTGGCCGAGTTGAACAACTCCCTCGGCGCCCCGCCGCCGCATCCGCGACGGTGGGACGCCGAGGTGGCGGCCGCCACGCTGTGGGCGGCCGGGCTGCGGGTCACCGACGTGCGCGAGGAGCATCCGCTCCTCACGTTCCACGACATCGCCGCGGTGGTCCATCACCTGCGCTCGGTGCCGTGGCAGATCAGAGACTTCACCCCGGTGCGGTATGAACGTGAGCTCGCCCGGCTGTCGGCGGTCATCCGGGCGCGGGGCACCTTCACGGCGCGCGCTCACCGGTTCCTCGTGCAGGCCGAGCGACCGACAGAGGCATAGCGCACAAGCCTCTTTCAGAGGAGCCGCGTCACCAGGCGGCCTAATCCATTCGGGTTTCCGGACCGGAAATTGTTCCGAGACCGATCCTGCTTTCGCGTCGAAACGGTGCCGTAACTTCACGTTTCCCGCGTCGCCCGAGGGCTGATCGGGCGTTTCCGGCAATCCGAGCACGGCTCGGGCTTGCGCCGGCTCACGGTTGCTGCCATGCGGCCATCGCCGCAGGTCGCGCCGAATCTCATCGATCTTGTCGAGGGCCCGCGGCGATCGACGCGGCGGACGTCCTCATACCTTCGGGGTAGCCGAGACGGATCGGGCCCGCCGCCGTCTCGCACGCAACAGGCCGACGGTACGGACGATCGTCGACTCAGGACGAGTCGGTCATCTTTGTCGCAGCGCCGGGTGGCCTTGTGGGCCCCGGCGACAAACCGATTAACGACGTGCACCCCGATTCAGTCGCTCATGACTTGTGCGGGTGCTGCACTCGCTTATCCCGTTCCAGGAGGAACATCCCCATGCGTAAGTACACCAAGCGCTCCGCCGCCCTCATCTCCGCCGCCGTCGTGGCCGTCAGCGGCGGAGCGGCTTGGGCCGTCTGGAGCCTCACTGGCACCGGTTCGGCAGAGGCCACCGCCGGATCGGTCGCGACGCTCACCGTCACCGGCGCGAGCACCACCGCACTCGTTCCGGGCGCGGTGACCGACGTCACCTTGAGCGTGACCAACCCGAACAAGTTCCCGGTCAAGATCACCAGCATCACCTTCAGCGGCTTCGGGAGCGACAAGGCCGGATGCGCGGGGACGAACGTTGAGCAGACCGCAGCCCTTGTACCGGCCGGCCTGATCGTTCCGGCCGCGACGGGAAGCCCGTCCGTGACCCCTGTCGACTTCCCTGCGTCGCTGAAGATGATCGCCAATGCCGCGAACGAGTGCCAGGGGGCCAAGTTCACCTTCAGCACGGACCTCGGTGCGGAGAGCGCCGCAGCTTGACCCAACCGAGGCCGGAGAGGCGGTTCCCGTCTCTCCGGCCTTTCGCACGGATCGATCACTAAGACGGGAGTGGAAGGTGCTGGTATCCGCGCTACGGGCGAAGTCCATGGTGGCCGCGGCGGTCATCACCGCTCTGACCATCAGCGGTGGTGCGGCATGGGCGTTCTGGAGGCTGTCCGGCACCGGCAACGGAACCGCCTCTGCTGGATCAGCCGTCGAACTGCGGGCGACCGGCCGACCTGACCCCGATGTCCCGCTGCACCCTGGGGCCCGATCGAATCTGTTCGTCACCATCCGCAACGACAACCGATTCCGGGTGATCGTCGACCGGGTGCAGCCCCATTCGGTGGTGGTAGCGGCCGACCCGGCGCATCGCGACGCGGGGTGTATTCAGTCCGGGGTATCGATGAGCAGCCCCTTTTACAGCGTCTCGGTGGAAATCCCGCCACAGTCCAGTTCGACCGTTCTCCTGTCGCGCGCGATCCGGATGGACAACACCTCGGACTCCGCTTGCCAGGGCGCCACATTCAGCGTGCCGCTCACTCTGACAGGTCGTAGCCGTGCTTCGTGACTTTCGCAGCTGGCGGGCTGCTCGACGATTGGTGGCAGCTGGGACAGCCGTGACCTGCACCTGGGTCGCGGCTGGTTCGCGTTCCGAAGCCATCGAAGTGGGACTCCCGGGAGGGGCGGCGTTCGCATTCGAGGTGCGCGGGACCAGCATGAAGGACTTTTATCCCGGCGCCATCAGGAGTACGAGGGTGACCGTGACAAATCCCTACCCCTTTCCGATCAACGTGCATTCGATTCAGGCGCGGGTCGCCGAGACCTCGAGATGGCGGTGCAAGCCGACCGCGACAAACCTGAAGGTCGGGCCCTTCAGCGGGAGGTTGCCGCTGGCTGTGTCGGCGCGCGGCCAGAAGGCTGCCGGGGAACTCGAGGTGACAATGCCGAAAACGGTCGCTGATGCGTGCCAGAAGGCAACCTTCCGGCTGGTGTTCACGGCCACGGCGAGCAGGACGGCGCGGTGAGGCGGCAGACGGCGGCGTTGGTCGTCGCGGCTGGCGCCGTCGGAGCTGTCGCCATGGGCAGCGGGCTCACCGCGTGGGCCAACTGGTCGGTGAACTCGGCCAACGGGTGGGCCTCAGCCGAAGCCACCGCTCTGCCCGCCATGGACAGACCGGAGGCCAAGGTGGCCACCAAGACGCCTCGGGTGGACTGGGACGCGGTGAAGTTCGGGTCCGGGCACGCCGTCAGCGGGTATGTGGTCACCCGGCATGTGGGTGGCACTCAAGCGGAGGCATGCCGGGTCCCCGCAGTGACGCTGACCTGTTTGGATTCCGGGGCGGAGCCGGGGAGCAGGGTGACCTACACGGTTCGAGCGATCGCCGGGGACCGGTGGACGGGGCCGGCGAGTGCGGCCAGCGTGGAGCGTCAGGTGCCGGGCAAGTCGGCTGAGTCCAGCCTTGCGGCAGGGGCTCCGTCGAACGAGGTCCTCGGGGCGGAGGGGACGTCCGGAAACACGACCACCGACAGCGGGAACGCCGTGAGCGGGACGGGCCGAGCACACACGGGCGGGACGACCGGGAAAGTCACCGGCGGTAGTGGGACCGTGAGCAAGGCGCCGGCGAAGGGGGCCACGCCGGTGCCCGCACCGTCGGCGTCGTCTTTGACGGCGACTCCCGGGACGGCGTCGCCGTCGCCGTCGGTGACGGGCGGCGAGGGTGCGGGGGTCGGGAAGCCTGAGTGATCCTCGCGTGTCCGGGCTCGTTGTGCGACGGGACCGGCAGGCATCGGCGCTGGATTAACCGGTTACAGGGGAACCTCGGCGAGATCATCGGGCGGTGGCCCGAATCGGTTTCGTCACCCCTCGGAGGTAAGCCGTATAGGCAGACCTGTCCGATTTATGCGCCAGAAGGGCGGACGGAAAACCGATCACATCGGACATCTCTGTCGGGGAACGTTATATGAGCGCCGAACCCGGCATCTTTCCCACCGGCCCTTCGAGGAGGAACGAGCCGCATGCCCGACCCGAGCGATGCCCGCGCGGCGGCCACCACCGAGGTTGCTTCGTGAATCGGCGCGACACTCTATCGGGCTTCACCGAGAGCGACGGCCCGTCGCCTTCGCACATCGAGCTGGAACCCTCGGATCACGAGGAGCCGACCTGGGAGGTGCGGCAGCCCGGTCCTCGGCGCCGCTTCGACCGGCGGGCCCGGATGATCCTCAGCGCGGCGGCGATCGCCGCGCTTCTCGCCAACGCGGGCGCGGCCTGGGCCTACTGGCGGTTCAACGGTCCGTCCGAGGAGGACCGGTGGTCGTCCGGCGGGACCGACGTGGAAGTGGCGATCAGCGCAACCTCTGATCCGAACCGGCCGCTGCGGGCGGGTGGGGACGGCAACCTGACGGTCACGGTGACCAACCAGCATCCGGCGCCGGTGCACCTCTTCCTGATCAAGCCGGGGCCGGGCGAAGTGGTCGCCGACGACGCGCACCGGCGGGCGGGCTGTGTCGATCCGCGGGTGGAGCTGACACAACGGACGTTCCCGGTGTCGTGGGAGGTGCCGAAGAACACGATCGGCGCCTTCATCCTGCCGGGGGCCCTCACCATGCGGCCGGGTGGGCCGGCCGCCTGCCAGGGTGCGACGTTCACGGTGCCGGTGCGGGCACAGGCCGTACGACCCTGAGGTTTCTCTCGCGGCGCACCGGTCACTAGCGGGTTATGGCTATCTCGGTGGTGACCGGCGCGAGCGCCGGAATCGGGCGCGCGGTGGCTCGCGCGCTGGCGGCCCGCGGCGACAGCGTCGCTCTGCTCGCGCGCGGCGGTGAGGGGTTGGCGGCGGCGGCCGAGGAGGTACGCCGTGCCGGCGGTACCGCTCTCCCGATCGAGGTGGACGTCGCCGACTTCGACGCGGTGGACGCCGCCGCGGACCGGATCGAACGCGAGCTCGGCCCGATCGACCTGTGGGTGAACAACGCCTTCTCCAGCGTGTTCGCCCCGTTCGCGGAGATCAAGGTGGACGAGTTCGCCCGGACCACCGAGGTCGCCTACCTCGGCTATGTGCACGGGACGAAGGCCGCGCTGTCCCGGATGCTGCCCCGCGACCGGGGCGTGGTCGTGCAGGTCGGCTCGGCGCTCGCCTACCGTGGCATCCCGTTGCAGAGCGCCTACTGCGGGGCGAAGCACGCGGTGCAGGGCTTCACCGAGTCGGTACGAGTCGAGCTGCTGCACGACAAGAGCAACGTGCACGTGACGATGGTGCAGATGCCGGCGGTCAACACACCGCAGTTCCGCTGGGTGCTGTCCCGGCTGCCGCGGGAGGCACAGCCGGTGCCGCCGATCTACCAGCCCGAGGTGGCGGCGCGGGCCGTCGTCTACGCGGCCGAGCACCCGAGACGGCGGGAGTACTGGGTGGGTGGCTCGACGATGCTGACGCTGGCCGCGAACGCGGTGGCGCCCGGCCTGCTCGACCGCTATCTGGCCTGGCAGGGTTACGGCAGCCAGCAGACCGGCGAGCCCCGTGACCCGGACGCTCCGGCGAACCTGTGGGCCCCGGCCGATGAGGACCGGGACGCCGGCGCCCACGGCGTATTCGACGACTCGGCCAAGAGCCGCAGCCCGCAACTGTGGGCCTCGCAGCACCACGGCACGCTCGCGATGCTGGCCGGTGGGTTGTTCACGGCGTGGGCCGTACGCGCGCTCAGACGTTGATCCGGTGGCGTTCGGTCGCCGACGGCCTGCCTGGGGCGTCCTCGGGTTTCGGGGCGGCCCGGTCGTCGGCGGCCACGCCGGTCGTCACCGGCGCCACGGACGGGGTGGCCGTGGATCAGGCTCGCAGGACCGTCGGCTCGGTGATGGTGACCCGCACCCGGACGTGCGCCTCGACCGCCTGCTGCCGCGGGTCCAGGTCGAAGGCGAGCCCGCTCTCCTCGACGTCGGCCATTCCCCCGGCGGCCCGCATCATCATCGGATGCGCGTCGGCGGCCTCGGCGTCCGAGATCTCGACGATGCGGTCCAGTTCGGAGCCGACGGCGGCGGCATACTCCCGGGCGCGTTCCAGCGCGTCGGTGACGGCCTCGCGGCGCACGTCGGCGCCGGCCCTGCTGCCCGGCCGGAGTTGCCACCAGGGGCCGGAGACCGACGTGGACTCGCCGGCGGCGAGTTGCGCCAGCAACTCGCCGAGGGGGTCGAAGTCGGAGACCGTCACCGTGGTGGTGACCGAACCCGCGTGGGTCACGCTGCGCTCGCTGCGCCGCCGGTACTCCGGGTACACGTGGAGTCCGGTGGTCTCCCGGCGCTCGACGGCCGCGCCGTAACGGTCGAGGATCTCACCGACCTCGGCCGCCCGCTCGGTGAGGCGGGCGACCACGGTCGGCTTGTCACGGTCTTTCGCCGAGACCGTCACGGAGAAGACGGCCTGCTCCGGGGGCACCTCACGGCGCGCCTCGCCATGGACGGTCACGATCGTCTTATCCATGGCGAGACTCCCTCGGTCGGGTCTAGTCGGTGAGCGGCTCCGCGAGGCGGTCGGCCGCGGCCGCCACCCGCTCGTCGCTCGCGGTCAAGGCTATCCGCACGTGGCGGGCAGCGGCCGGGCCGTAGAAGGCGCCGGGTGCGGCCAGGATGCCGCGGCGGGCGAGCCGGTCGACGGTCACCCAGCAGTCCTCGTCGCGGGTCGCCCACAGGTAGAGGCCGGCCTCCGAGAAGCTGATCTCGAAGCCGGCCTTGACCAGCGCGGACCGCAATGTGTCACGGCGGGACGCGTAACGGGCACGCTGCTGCGCCACGTGCGTCTCGTCGGTCAGCGCGGCGACCATGGCGGCCTGCACCGGAGCCGGGACGATCATGCCGGCGTGCTTGCGCACCGCCAGCAACTCGCCCACCAGGGCCGGGTCGCCGGCCACAAATCCGGCCCGGTAACCGGCCAGATTGGAGCGCTTGGAGAGGGAGTGCACGGCCAGCACTCCGGTGTAGTCGCCGCCGGTCACCTCGTCGGCGAGCACCGAGACCGGTGTGGTGTCCCAGCCCAGCGACACGTAACACTCGTCGCTGACCACGGTGACGCCACGCTCGCGGGCCCAGTCGACCACCTTGCGCAGGTGCTCGACGGGGAGCACCTTGCCGGTCGGGTTGGACGGCGAGTTGATCCAGATGAGCTTCACCCGCCGGTCCGGTCCGATCGCGGTCAGCGAGTCGGCGCGGATCACCTCAGCGCCGGCCAGGCGGACGCCCACCTCGTACGTCGGGTAGCAGACGGACGGGATGACCACCACGTCGCCGGGACCGACCCCGAGCAGCGTGGGCAGCCAGGCGACCAGTTCCTTGGAGCCGATCGTGGGCAGCACGCCGAGCTCACCGGACGCCCGGCACTCCCGCGCCAGCCAGCCGGCGATCGCGGCCCGCAGTCGCGGTGTGCCGGCGGTCAGCGGGTAACCGGGCGAGTCGGACGCGTCCGCGAGGGCCTGCCGGACGGATGCGGGGACCGGGTCGACAGGCGTGCCGACCGACAGATCCACGATGCCGCCCGGGTACCCCGCGGCGATCGCCTTGGCCGGCTCCAGCAGGTCCCAGGGGAAATCCGGCAGGGCCGACGACAGCGCGCTCAGTGTGCGTCCCCGCGCGGCGGCTGGGCGCCCACGAACGTCGCGTCCTTGTCGATCTTGCCGACCTTGGAGGCGCCACCGGGCGAACCGAGATCCTCGAAGAACTCGTAGTTCGCGTTCGTGTAGTCCTTCCACTGCTCCGGGACGTCGTCCTCGTAGAAGATCGCCTCCACCGGGCAGACCGGCTCGCAGGCCCCGCAGTCGACACACTCATCGGGGTGGATGTAGAGCATCCGGTTGCCCTCGTAGATGCAGTCGACCGGGCACTCCTCGATGCACGCCTTGTCGAGAACATCGAGGCAGGGCTCAGCGATGATGTAGGTCACGGGTCTTTCCCTTCAAAGCCACGCCGCGGGAACCGCCGACGACAAATTGCAGAGCACTAGTATTCCCGCCGAGGGAGGTAATACGTGCTCCGACAGCAGGATGTGGGACACCGGGTGGTGGTACGGCGAATTGTAGGCGTAACCGGGGACCGGACGCTCTACACGGATGCGCTCGGCGAGCTCGTGGACCTGACGGAGACCGATCTCACACTCGCCACCGCCAAAGGCACCCTCCGAGTGCCGCTGCGCGAGGTGCACCGGGCCAAGCGGGTGCCGCCCGCCCGCCGCCCGCACGCGACCGCGGTCATCGCCCTCGAACTCGCCGCCGACGAGGCGTGGCCCGCCCCGGTGCGCGGCCGGCTGGGCGGCTGGCTGCTGCGAGCCGCCGACAACTGGACCGGCCGGGCGAACTCGGCGCTCGCCGTCGGCGACCCCGACCGTCCGCTGGAGGCGGCGATCGACGCGGTCGTCAAGTGGTACGGCGAACGCGGCCAGCAACCCCTGATCAACGCACCGATGCCGCTCGCCGCCCCGGTCAACGCGGCCCTCGACGACCGTGGCTGGACCAGCCGGCCGCTGACGCTGGTGCAGACCGCCTCCCTCGCCCCGATCCTGGCCGAACCCGCCCGCACCGACCTGCCGCCGGCCGACCTGGCCGACTCGGCCGGCGACGACTGGTACGCCATGGTCGCCGACCACAAGGGCGCCCTGCCGGGGACCGCGCTGAGCATCCTCAACGGCGTACCGGAGAAGGTGTTCGCCCACGTCCGCGACGCGGACGGCGACCTGCTCGCGGTGGCCCGGGGCGCGGTGACCGGACCGGACCGCTGGCTCGGTGTGTCGCTGCTGCAGACGGCCCCGGCCGCACGGCGACGCGGCCTGGGGCGGCACGTGGTGCGCGGGCTGGCGCAGTGGGCGGCGCAGCGCGGAGCCACGCGCGCCTACCTCCAGGTGGAGGAGCGGAACACGGCGGCGGTCGCGCTGTACGGCCGGCTCGGGTTCAGCACCCACCACACGTACCTGACCAGGGAAGCCCCACTGTAGCGACGGCTCTCTAGCGGCGGCTCTCTAGCGGCGGCGGACCACTCGCCGGGGGCGGGCCTTGCGGGCTTCCGTGTACGCCTTCAGGGCCTTGGAACGGTAGTCGCGGCCCAGCATCACGGCGATCCAGTAGCCGATCACCGAGCCCACGATCGCGCAGGCGGAGTAGAGCCAGATCTGAGCGAAGAAGTCGCCGGCGCCGTTCGCGAACGGGCCGTGACCACTGACGAACGGTCCGGCCAGAACGGTCAGAGCCATGCCGCCGAGCGCGCCGAAGCCCACGTCGGGCAGCCACTGGCTCGGCTTCTGCTGCTGCGAGCGGACGAACGTGAGGCCGCCGAGGACCAACGCGATCACCGCGAACATCGCGATCGAGGCCAGCCCCTGCGCGTCGCCGTCGTCCGCACCGATGCGGATCGCCAGCCTGGCGACCACGTTGATCGCGAACAGGGCGACGGCCAGCACCGTGATCCGGAACCAGGGCTGCTGCCTCATCTCGTCCTCCAGAAAAGAGCACCGGAAATCTGCGTGGCGGGATCTTAGCGCCCGGGCACACCGGTGAGCCTCGATCTCCCGGCCATCTTCACCGATGGCGCGCGAGGATTCCTAGACCCCGCCTGAGAGTTCGCTGCCAGTCGCGGCCGGCTTGGCCAACGGCTTCAGAATCATCCGATACGAGTACACGGCGAACGTCAGGCTGCCGGCCAGGATCATCACCAGCGCCACCCAGTTCGTCGCGCCGAGCAGATAGTCGCCCTCGGTCGACCGGGTGCCGGCGGCGGCGAACATCAGCAGGGTCCACAACGCCCACGGCGGGCCGACCGCCCAGCGCCGCCCGGTCGTGGTCACGGCGAACCAGGCGATGGCCAGATTGGCGCCGATCGCCAGCGGCACGGCCAGCGGAAGCGGGGCGCCGCCGCCCTCGTAGGGGGAGTCGCCGCTGAGCATCTGCTCGAACGCGCCGATCCGCAGGGCGCTCAGCTCCAGCTCGAGGAACGCGGTGACCACGGTGGCGATGATCGAGATGATGACGCCGGCCGCCCGGATGACGGTGTCCCACCCCGCCCAGGGCTGCCGGGGCGGCGCTTCGGGCCGGACCTCCGGCAGCGTCTCCGGCTCGGTCATTCGCCGGCCGCGGACACGCCGCTGAACAGGTCGTTCTCCCAGCCGAACGGCCCCGACCCGGTGCCGCGCGCACCCTTCACGAGGGTGTAGTACTCCACGCCCATGAACTCGCCGCCGAAGTCGCCGGCGATGCCGTAGAGCCAGGAGTTGTCCGGGATCTGGGTGGCGTGGGCACGCATCGCCGCGGTCTTCTGCGCGTAGTGGTCGGTGCCGTCGATGCGGGCCGCGATCTCCTCGTCGGGGGTGCCGAACGGCAGATCCTCGACTTTCTCCACCTCGGCGAACGGGTTGCTCTCCGACTCGCGGAACGCCTCCATGCCGTCGCGGAGCACGCTCTGCGGCATGGCCGTCCAGTAGATCTTCTCCGGGCCGTCGGCGCCGGCCAGCTCGGCGGCACGCATCGCGACCCGGTGCGCCTGGATGTGGTCCGGATGACCGTAGAAGCCGTTCTCGTCGTAGGTGATCATCACCTGCGGGCGGACCTCGCGCATGATCTCGACCAGGTGGGCGGCCGCCTCGTCCAGGTCGGCCTGCCAGAACGCCCGTGGGTGCTCGTTGGTCGGCAGGCCCATCATGCCGGAGTCGCGGTAGCGCCCCGAACCGCCGAGCATGCGGTGGTCGGAGACGCCGAGCGCGGCACAGGCGCGCTCCCACTCGACCAGGCGGTAACCGCCGAGCTGATCGGAGTGGGCGGCGCCGAGCTGGGCCAGCTCCGGCACATGGATCTCGCCCTCCTCACCGAGGGTGCAGGTCACCAGGGTCACGTGGGCGCCGGCGGAGACATAGTGCGCCATGGTCGCGCCGGTGCCGATGACCTCGTCGTCGGGGTGCGCGTGGACCAGCAGCAGGCGGCGGGCGGGCAACTCTTGAGTCACGGCGGATACTGTACGCGCGACCACCGACAGGTTCGGTTCACCAGCCCGCGGTTTGCCCGGCGCGAGTCGCCCCCGATCGGCGATGCTGGGGGCGTGGAGTACCCGTACGCCGTGACCGTCGGGGCCGATGGCGCCCGAGTCGTGTTCCTGCGCTCGTCCGAACTCTGGCTACTCGACCTGCCCACCGGCGTGGAGCGGCGGGTGGGCGGCGGGCCGGTCGAGTCGTACGCGACCGACCGCGACGCCCGGACCGCCGCGTTCGTCCGCGACGGGCGGCTGTTCCGGGCCGACCTGATCGAGGGCACGGTCACCACACTGCCCACGGCCGGCCCGGCCCACGACGCCCGGCCGAACCCGTCCGGCGACTCCATCGGCTACGTGACCGACCACACCGGCGCGGCGTCGCTGCACGTCACCGGGCCGGACGGGGACCGGCTGCTGGCCGGCGAGCCGGGCAACGCGTGGCGCGAACACGGCGGGACGACCTCGTGGGGGATGCCGGGGGCGTCGGCCGGCGACTTCGGGCGCACCCGCGGATGGTGGTGGGCTCCCGACGGCAGTCAGATCCTCGCCGTCCGCAGCTCCCGGTCCACCAGCCTGCACCTGCTCGACCTCGACTACGGCTGGGTCGACGTGCACTGGGACCGGGAGACGTACCCGTACCTGGCCCAGGTGCGCTGGGCGGGCGGCGGGCCGCTGATCACCGTGCTGCGCCGGATGCAGCAGCACGGCCTCGTCCTCTCGATCGACCCGCGCACCGGGGAGACCCAGGTGCACGCCGAACTCGCCGACGCCCGCTGGGTCGAGCCGATCCCGGGCACGCCGCGGCACCTGCCGGACGGCCGGGTGCTGGTCGGCGGCGAGCTGGCGCACGACGGTTTCGACGCCCGCTGTCTGTTCGCCGACGGAAGCCTGCTCACCCCGCCCGGGCTGTACGTGCGCCGGGTGGCCGGCACGCTCCCCCGCGACGGCGGGCCGGCCGGGGCCCCGGACCTGATCGTCGAGGGCAGCCTGGGCGATCCCGCGGTGCGGGAGGTGTTCCGGGTGCGTACCGCGCTCGGCGGCGGCGGGCCGGAGGTCACCCGGGTGACCACGCTGACCGGGCCGGACCGGGTCACCGTCGGCGGCGACGTGCTGGTGGCGGGCAACCGGGTCTGGCAGGGCGACCGGGTCGTCACCCTGCGGGCGGAGGTCCCGGAACCTTCGCACCGCCCCGAACCGGTCCTCGAACGGGTCACCGACCGGCGGCTGCCGGCGGCGGTCCTCTACCCCACCGGCCACGTCAGCGGGACCAGGCTCCCGGTGCTGGTCACCTTCGGTGACGGCCCCGGACACCAGCAGGTCCTCGCGGACCCCGCGGCCTGGCAGGAGCGGCAGCGTTGGGCCGACTCCGGCTTCGCCGTCGTCAGCATCGATTCCCGGGGTACGCCCGGAGTGGCGCCCAGTTTCGAGAAGGCGGTGCACCGGCGGCTCGCCGACGTGGTGCTCGCCGACCAGGCCGACGCCCTGCACGCGCTGCACGGCAAACACCCCGACCTGGACCTCAGCCGGGTGGCGGCGCTCGGCCGGGGGCTCGGCGGGTGGCTGGCGGCGCTCGCGGTGCTGCGCCGGCCGGACGACTTCCACCGGGCGGTCGCCCGGGAGCCGATCACCGACTGGGCCGAGCTGCCCGTGCCGGTCGCCGAGCGCTATCTGGGTGATCGGGCCGACTCCCCCGACGTGTACGCCCACCACTCGCTCAGCGAGGCCGGCAGCTCGTCCGCCGTCCTGCTGGTGGGTGTCGAACTCCCGCGCTTCCCGTCGCTGGCTGCCGCGACCTTCGAGGAAGAGCTAACCTTCCTGAACAGGTGGTAGTCATGAGGAGGGTTGTCATGGAGCCAGATGATGTGCGACAGTTGGCGCACGACAAGACGGGAGACGCCATGACACCTTCCCTCCTCCTCGATCACGTGAAGCCCTGGACCGAGTCGGAGTTCCTGGCTATCGGCGAAACGTCTGAGCGCATCGAGCTCTTCGACGGGAGCCTGCACGTGACACCCGGCCCGACACCGACCCATCAACACATTTCCACCAAGCTGGCGTTCGCTCTGACCGCACCCGCGGAGGCGATCGGCCTCTTCGTACATGAGGCCATCAATCTCCGGGTCGGCATCGATCGGATCCCCATTCCCGACCTCGCGATAACCACGATGATCGACTTCGATGAACCCATCGTCGACGCATCGGTGGCGCGTCTGGTCTGCGAGATCCTCTCGCCGTCCAACTCCACCACCGACAAAGTGCTGAAGATGCACTACTACGCCGAGGCCGGCATCCCGTGGTACCTGCTGGTCGAGCCCAAAACGGCGACCCTACGTC
Source organism: Actinoplanes sandaracinus (assembly GCF_030009775.1). Lineage (GTDB taxonomy): Bacteria > Actinomycetota > Actinomycetes > Mycobacteriales > Micromonosporaceae > Actinoplanes > Actinoplanes sandaracinus. Next base: position 53,996 of record NZ_JASCTH010000008.1, read on the forward strand.
TCCACCGGCTCGATGACGGCAAGTATCTGGAGTACGCCACGGCGGCTCCCGGCACGTTACTGAAGATGACCGAGCCCGTCGCGGTGACCATCGATCCGACAGATCTGCTTCCGCCGGGCTGAAACTGTCGCGCCCGCCGCATAGGGTCGGGCGCATGACCCACTTCGATGAGGCGGGGGCGGCGGTGCAGGCCGCGCTCGACGCCGGCGCTCGCTATGCCGACGCTCGTGTGATGGTGCGGCGGTCCGAGACCATGTCGGCACGTGACGGCGACGTCGAGGATCTCGGCTTCGACGAGAGTGCCGGCCTGGGCGTGCGGGCCCTGGTCGGCTCCAGTTGGGGCTTCTACGCCGTGCCCGATCTGACCGATCCCTCCGCCCGCGCCGCCGGGCTCCGCGCCGCGCGGATCGCCGCGGCCAGCGCGGCGGTCCCGGGCCCGCCGGCCGACCTGATGCCGACCCGCGCCGTGGTGGCGAGCTGGGCTAGCGACTGCGTGATCGATCCGCTCGGCGTGCCGCTGTCCGACAAGGGCGATCTGCTGGTCCGGGCGACCGCCGCGGCCAAGGCGGCGGGCGCCGACGTGGCCGAGGCCAACTACGCGGTGTGGGACACCCGGAAGTGGTTCGCCTCCAGCGAGGGCCACCGCATCGACCAGCACATCCGCGAGTGCGGCGCGGGAGTCACCGCGACCGCCGTCGGCGACGGCGAGGTGCAGCGCCGGTCTTGGCCGTCGTACGGCGGCCAGTTCGGCACCCGCGGCTGGGAGCTGGTGCACGAGCTCGACCTGGTCGGCAACGCGCCGCGGATGGCCGAGGAGGCGCGGGCGTTGCTGACCGCCCCACGCTGCCCGTCCAGCGAGACCACCCTGGTGCTCGGCGGCGAGCAGTTGGCCCTGCAGATCCACGAGTCGGTGGGGCACGCCATCGAGCTGGACCGGATCCTCGGCTGGGAGGCGGCGTTCGCCGGCACGAGCTGGCTCGACCTGAGCCGCCTCGGTTCGCTGCGGTACGGCTCCGAGCTGATGAACATCACCATCGACCCGACCTTCCCGGGCGCTCTGGGGAGCTTCGGCTTCGACGACGAGGGCACCCCGGCCGCCAAGCGGCACGCGGTCCGCGACGGCGTCTGGGTGGGAGTGCTGGCCGGGCGTGACTCGGCGGCGGTCGCCGGTCTCGACTACGCGGGCAGCGTCCGTTCCGACGGCTGGTCCCGGCTACCGATGGTCCGCATGACGAATGTCGGCCTGGAGCCCGGCCCGCACTCGCTCGACGAGATCATCGCGGCCACCGACGACGGCGTCTTCATGGACGTCAACCGCTCCTGGTCGATCGACGACCGCCGGCTGAACTTCCAGTTCGGCTGCGAGATCGGTTACGAGATCAAGAACGGCAAGCTGGGCCGCATGTTGCGTAACCCGACCTACACCGGGATCGGCCCGAAATTCTGGCAGTCGATGGACATGCTCTCCGGCGAGACGATCGCCTGGGGCACGCCCAACTGCGGCAAGGGTCAGCCCGGCCAGATCGGGCACACCGGGCATCCGACGGCGCCGGCCCGGTTCACCAACGTGAGGGTGGGGGTGCACGGATGAGCGAGTTCCAGGGCTCATGGCCGCGTCGCAGCCGAGGTGGCGGCGCGCTTCCGAGCGCGTCATCCAGCACGGTTCGACACTCATGGCGGCGCCGGAGCGAAGCGGAGGTGACGGCGTGAACGGGGAAAGCGGACGGGCGGGCGCCGAGCTGGAATTGGCGGCCCGGGTCATCGAGCTGGTCCGGAAGCTGGCCGGGCATGCGTGCGAGGCCGAGGTGAACGTGCGGCACGAGGCCGAGGCGCTGACCCGGTTCGCGAACTCGGCGATCCACCAGAACGTGGCTTCGGCGGCTACCAGCCTCCGGTTGCGGCTCCACTCCGACGGCCGCACGGCCGGCGGCTCGACGACGCTGACCAGCACCGACGACCTGCGGACGCTGGTGGAGCGCACTCTCGCCGCCGTGCGCGTGTCGCCGCCCGACCGGTCGTGGGCGGGCCTGGCCCCGCCGGCCCCGCCGCGTCTGTCGGCGGGTCATCCGGGTTCGGGCGAGCGGTCCGGGCTGGGGTTCGGCTTCGACGAGGCGACCGCGCGGGCCGATCCGGCCGACCGTGCCGAGCGGGTCCGCGATTTCGTCCGGGCCGCCGGCGGGCTGGAGACGGCCGGATATTGCCGGACGGTCTATGTGTCGGCGGCGTTCGCCAACAGCGCGGGCCAGGCGGTCGAGGGCCGGATGGCCGATGCCGCGATGGACGGCATCGCGCGGTCCGACGGCGCCGACGGCGTGGCCCGGCTGGCCGCCGCGAGGCTGGCCGATCTGGACGGTGCGGTGCTCGGCGCTCGAGCCGCGGCGAAGGCCCGCGCCGCGAGCCGGCCGGTCGAGCTGCCGCCGGGGCACTACGAGGTGGTGCTGGAGCCGGACGCGGTCAAGGACGTGCTGGAGAACCTGGCGATCTTCGGGTTCGACGGCAAGGCCCACAACCAGCAGCAGAGTTTCGCCGAGCTGGGCAAGGCGCAGTTCGACCCGTCGGTGACCATCGTGGACGAGCCGCTCGGCAGCCGCGAGGAGCCGGCCGCCGATCTGCCGTTCGACGACGAGGGCACCCCGCGCCGTCCGTTGGTGCTGGTCCGCGACGGGGTGACCATGGCGGTGACGCATGACCGCACCTCGGCGGCTCAGGCGGGCGCCGAGTCGACCGGGCACGCCTCGCCGGTCTCCCGGTCGTGGGGTCCGCACGCCTCGCACATGCGCCTGGAGGCGACGTCGGCGCCGGGCGTCAGACCCGGCACGGGTGACATCGACTCGATCGCCGAGTCGGCTCGCCCGCTGGTCGCCGGGATGCGCCGCGGCCTGCTCGTCACCGATCTCTGGTACACCCGTGTGCTGGACCCGAAAGCGTTGGTGGTGACCGGCCTGACCCGTAACGGTGTCTGGCTGGTGGAGGATGGCGAGGTCGTCTCGGCGGTGAGCAATCTGCGGTTCACCCAGTCCTATCCGCATGCGCTCGGCCCGGGCCGGGTGCTCGGGATCGGCGCCGGGACGGTGCTGCTGCCGGACTCGTGGGACCGCGCCCACTACGCCGCTCCCGCCCTGCATCTGGCGGAGTGGAACGTGACGGGCAACGCCTCGGGATGATCCACTAATTCATCGGCGATGATCACTGCGACTCGGGATGATGTTTTTGTGACCCAGTCCGCAAAGTGTCAGACCTTCGGCGTAACGTGTGCCCCACATCACTGTCGCGACGCGATGGCGGAGTGGGGCACCACTGTGTCCTGACCACGTCGCCCGCGGCCCTGCGCCGCACTGAAAAGGAAGCGCGGCACTGTTCAGGGGAGTGGAATGACGACGACGGCATCGAGGCCGGGCGGCGGCAAAGCCCGTGCGGCGATCACCGCCCGGACGCTGCGCACCGACCGCTGGTGGCTCGCGCCTCTGGTGACATTCATCGGGCTGAGCGCGTGGGTCACCTACGCGACCGTCCGGGTGTTCATGCACAAATGGTTCTTCGTGGAGGAGTACCTCTACCTGACGCCGTTCTACTCGCCGTGCATCACCGACGTGTGCGGCCCGGCGGCGGAGTTCGGCACCCCGCTCCCCGCGTTCTTCCTCATCCCGGAAGCGGCGTTCACCCTTCCGTTCCTGCTGCTCTTCCGCCTGACCTGCTACTACTACCGGAAGGCGTACTACCGGGCGTTCTGGCTGTCGCCGCCCGCCTGCGCGGTGCCCGACGGCCACAAGACGTACACCGGTGAGACCCGCTTCCCGCTGATCTTCCAGAACGCCCATCGCTACGCGTTCTACGCCGCGGTCATCATCTCGGTGATCAACACCTGGGACGCCGTGCACGCGCAGACGACCGGGCTGGGGCTGGGCAACCTGATCCTCTGGATCAACGTGATCATGCTGTGGGCGTACACGCTGTCCTGTCATTCCTGCCGCCACATCGCCGGTGGGCGGATGAAGCACTTCTCGAAACACCCGGTCCGCTACCGCTTCTGGACGTTCGTCTCGAAGCTCAACACCCGGCACATGCAGCTGGCCTGGATCACGCTCGGCACCCTGGCGCTGACCGACTTCTACATCATGGGTCTCGACGCCAACTGGTTCGACGACCTGCGCTTCATCAACTGAGGGGCCTGCGATGAGCACCGCGATCGAACGACACCTGTACGACGTCGTCGTGATCGGCGCCGGCGGCGCCGGCCTGCGCGCGGCGATCGAGGCCCGGCTGGCGGGCAAACGGACGGCGATCATCTCGAAGTCGCTGTTCGGCAAGGCCCACACGGTGATGGCCGAGGGCGGCGCCGCCGCCGCGATGGGCAACGCGAACTCCCGTGACAACTGGATGGTCCACTTCCGTGACACCATGCGCGGCGGGAAGTTCCTGAACAACTTCCGGATGGCGGAGCTGCACGCCAAGGAGGCGCCGGAGCGGATCTGGGAGCTGGAGACGTATGGCGCCCTCTTCGATCGGACCAAGGACGGCAAGATCTCGCAGCGGAACTTCGGTGGCCACGAGTACCCGCGACTCGCCCACGTCGGCGACCGCACCGGCCTGGAGCTGATCCGCACCCTGCAGCAGAAGATCGTGTCGCTCCAGCAGGAGGACTACGCCGAGACCGGCAACTACGAGTCGCGGATCCGGGTCTTCCAGGAGACCACGGTCACCGAGCTGCTGCTCGACGGCGACCGGGTGGCCGGGGCGTTCGGCTACTACCGCGAGTCCGGCGAGTTCGTGCTCTTCGAGGCGCCGGCCGTGGTGCTGGCGACCGGCGGCGTCGGCCGCAGCTACAAGGTCACCTCGAACTCCTGGGAGTACACCGGTGACGGCCACGCTCTGGCGCTGCGTGCCGGGGCGACCCTGATCAACATGGAGTTCCTGCAGTTCCACCCGACCGGCATGGTCTGGCCGCCCAGCGTGAAGGGCATCCTGGTCACCGAGTCGGTCCGCGGTGACGGCGGGGTGCTGCGCAACTCCGAGGGCAAGCGGTTCATGTTCGACTACGTCCCCGACGTCTTCCGCAAGCAGTACGCGGAGACCGAGGAGGAAGCCGACCGCTGGTACACCGACCCCGACAACAACCGCCGTCCGCCCGAGCTGCTGCCCCGTGACGAGGTGGCCCGGGCCATCAACAGCGAGGTCAAGGCCGGGCGTGGCAGCCCGGCGGGTGGCGTCTTCCTGGACATCGCCAGCCGCATGCCGGCCGAGCAGATCATCCGGCGGCTGCCGTCGATGCATCACCAGTTCAAGGAACTGGCCGACGTCGACATCACCAAGGAGCCGATGGAGGTCGGGCCGACCTGCCACTACGTGATGGGCGGGGTCGAGGTCGAACCGGACACCGGCGCGGCCTTCGGCAGGGTGCAGGGGCTGTTCGCCGCGGGCGAGGTGTCCGGCGGCATGCACGGGTCCAACCGGCTCGGCGGCAACTCCCTCTCCGACCTGCTGGTGTTCGGCAAACGGGCGGGCGAGCACGCGTCGGCCTATGTGGACACCCTGCCGGCCCGGCCCAAGCCGGCCAAGGTGGACGTCGCCGCCGCGGTCGAGGTCGCGCTGGCGCCGCTGGTGCGGACGGGGGGCGAGAACCCGTACACCCTCCAGCAGGATCTTCAGGTGGTGATGGGTGACCTGGTCGGCATCATCCGCCGGGAAGGCGAGTTGACCGACGCCCTCAAGCGCCTTCAGGAACTGCGGGTGCGGGTGGCGAACGTGAGCTCCGACGGCGGCCGCCGCTACAACCCGGGCTGGCATCTGGCCCTCGACCTGCGCAACATGCTGGTCGTCTCGGAGTGCACCGCCAAAGCCGCCCTGGAGCGGGAGGAGTCGCGCGGCGGCCACACCCGGGAGGACTTCCCGAAGATGAGCCCGCAGTGGCGCCGCGTCAACCTGGTCTGCTCGGTCGACGAGGCCGGCGAGGTCCACCTGGACCGCAAGCCGGTGCCCCGGATGCGTGACGAGCTGCTCTCCCTGTTCGAGCGCAGCGAGCTGACGAAGTACATGACCGATGAGGAACTGTCCGAGTTGGAGGCCGAGTGAAACGCCACTTCCGGGTCTGGCGCGGCGATGCGTCCGGCGGCGACCTGCGTGACTTCGACGTCGAGGTGAACGAGGGCGAGGTGGTCCTCGACATCATCCACCGGTTGCAGGCCACGCAGACCCCCGACCTGGCCTGCCGCTGGAACTGCAAGGCCGGCAAGTGCGGCTCCTGCTCGATGGAGATCAACGGCAAGCCGCGCCTCGGCTGCATGACGCGGATGTCGACGTTCACCGAGGACGAGACGATCACGATCACTCCGATCCGCACCTTCCCGGTGATCCGTGACCTGGTCACCGACGTCTCCTTCAACTACGAGAAGGCGCGGGAGACCCCGGCGTTCGCTCCGCCGCCCGGCCTCGCGCCCGGCGAGTACCGGATGCAGCAGGTCGACGTCGAGCGCAGCCAGGAGTTCCGAAAGTGCATCGAGTGCTTCCTCTGCCAGAACACCTGCCACGTCATCCGCGACCACGACGAGAACAAGCCGGCCTTCTCCGGCCCACGCAACTTCATCCGCGCCGCCGAGCTCGACATGCACCCGCTCGACGACCGCACCGACCGCAAGGAGTTCGCGCAGGCCAGCCAAGGCCTCGGGTACTGCAACATCACCAAATGCTGCACCGAGGTCTGCCCCGAACACATCAAGATCACTGACAACGCGATCATCCCGATGAAGGAACGCGTCGTCGACCGCCGCTACGACCCCCTGGTCTGGCTCGGCCGCAAGATCTTTCGCCGCGACCAGCTGGAGTCCGCCGAGAACATGGCCCCCAGCACCACGGTCGGCGTCGCCGGCACCTCCGGCGGCACGACGCTCGGCGCCTCCGGCGTGCCGCATTCCAGCGTCCGCCTCCCGGAGAGCGCTCCGATCGGCCCCGACGGCCGCATGGACGTCGCCGAGTTGCTCGCACCCCAGCAGGGCGGCCTCTCCCCCTTCGGCGAGGACATCAGCTTCCCGCTCCCGCCCGAATACATCACCTACACCCACCCCGAAAGAGACAAAAACCAATAGTTTGTACGCCGTGGGCCGCCCCGCCGAACCACTTCTCCCGTGGCGCGCCATGCGACGTCCGCCGGCCTCACGGCCGCGGCGCCACCACGGGCTGCTGCCCACTCACCGGCTACCGCATCAGGGGCGCTGATCCACCAGTGAGGGCTAGCCGCCCTGTGCCGGCTAGCCCTCACTGCTGTGTCGGAGGTGCCGATACAGCAGTCAGGGCTAGCGGGGCGGGGTGGCTGGCGCTGCTGTATCGGAGGTGCTGATACCGCCGTCGGCGCTAGCCGGAACAGGCGGCTAGCGCGCTGCTGTATCGGAGGCGCTGATACCGCCGTTGGGGCTAGCCGGGCGAGGCGGCTAGCGCCTACCGCGTTTATCGAAGGTGCTGATGCGACAGTGAGGGTCAGCCGGGCTTGGCTGGGGGCGGTTTCTGGTGTGCGGGCGGGAGGGGCGAGCCGGGGGGCAGCGGATACGCCCGAGAGTCGCGCTGCGGTCCACAGTGGGTCGGGCGTCGCGCGGTAGCCCGGGACGCGTGGTTCGGCGGGGCGGCCCGCGGCGTACCGGATGATCGGTTCTGGGGCCTGCCAGCCGGGCGGCGCGTTTCGTGAAGCGCGGCCTATCGTCGCGGAATGCCTCTGTTGACCACGCCCGCGCTGCCCGCGGGTTCGCTCGCCGCTCTGAGTCAGCCCACCATCGCCCGCAACGGGGTGATCTTGCGCGCGTGGGAGGAGTCGGATGCGGCGGCCGTCGTGGCCGCTTATGCCGATCCGGCGATTCAACGGTGGCACTGTTGGAGCTTGAGCGGTGACGAGGCTCTGCGATGGATCGCGGGTTGGCCCCGGAAGTGGCAGGAAGAGACCGGGGCCAGTTGGGCGGTGGTCGTCGATGGAAAGTTCGCCGGACAGGTCGGCTTGCGCGGGCTGCAGCTCGAAGAGGGCCTGGCCAAGATCTCCTACTGGGTGCTGCCGGAGACCCGGGGCAAGCGTGTCGCACCGCGGGCGCTGGAGGTGATGAGCCGGTGGGCGTTCGGGACGCTGGGCCTGCACCGGCTGGAGTTGAACCACTCGACCGCGAATGCCGCGTCGTGCCGGGTGGCGCTGCGATGCGGCTTCCTGCTGGAGGGCACCAAGCGCAGTGAGGCGCTGCACGCCGACGGCTGGCACGACATGCACACTCACGCCCGCCTCACCACCGACCCAAGCCCCACCGTGTGAAGTCGGGGTAGGCAGCGCAGCACCACACTTACTTGCCACCCTGGCTGGCGAGCGAGGTGCGGAGCGTCTGCGCGACGCCAGAAACCGCTGGGATTGCGGCGCAAGCAGGCGCGGAGTTGCGCGACGCCAGGCGCTGCAGTGCGAGTGGCGTGAGCGAAGCGCGCACTCTCCGCGACGCCAGACGCTTCAGGTGGCGTGGCGCGGTGCGGTGCGGTGCGGTGCGGTGCGGTGCGGCAGGCTTCAGTCGGTGGGGGCGGGGTTGCTGGTGAGCCAGAGTTCGAGGCCGTCGAGGATCCGCTCCATGCCGAACATGTAGCTCTGCGTGAAGACCTGTTCGGGGTCCATGTCGGCGACCCCGTCCTCCTGGCGCCAGCGGGCGTAGTCCGTGTGCTTCTCGCCGAGTTCGTCCATGAGCGGCTCCAGTTTCTGCTGGAGCTGAGCCGCGGGCAGCCCGGAGCGCCGGACCGCGGCGGCGACCGCTGCCTCCGTGGTCGCTGAGCCGATCACGTGCGCGGTGATCAGGGAGTGGACGTGCGCCAGCCTGGGCCCGTGGAAGCCGGCGGCGGAGAGGAGGGCGACGGTCCGGTTGGTCATCCGCATCACGTTGGGGCCGATGGTGGGACGGACGCCGAGCAGGCCGATCACCCACGGGTGGCGTAGCAGCATGGTTCGCATCCCGCCGGCCGTCACCGATACGCCGACACGCCAGGGGGTGTCACCGGCCTCGGGCACGTAGACCTCGCCCATCACCTCGTCGACGGCGAGTTCGAGCAGGTCGTCCTTGGTGGCGACGTGCCAGTAGAGCGAGGTGGCGCCGGAGCCGAGCCGGGCGCCGAGGCGGCGCATGCTCAGCCCGGCCGTGCCCTCGGTGTCGAGCAACTCGATCGCCGCGCGGACGATCTGCTCCCGGCTGAGGGTCGGCTGACCGGTTCGGGGGCGGGCCGGACGGGTCCACACCGAGTCTGTGAAGTCGGGCATGACGTCATCTTAAAGGGGATCGCACAGTGTTCGACTCCACTGGTACGGTGTTCGAGCAATCACGAACACTGTACGAGAGAGGAAGATCGATGCCCGACCGTCACCCGCGTCGCTGGCTGATCCTGGGCGTGCTGTGCGTGAGCCTGCTCGTGGTCGTCGTCGACAACATGGTGCTCAACATCGCGATCCCAGCGCTGATCCGCGACCTGGGCGCGAGCACCGCGGACATCCAGTGGATCATCGACGCCTACATCCTGGTCTTCGCCGGCCTGCTGCTCACCGCCGGCAGCCTCTCCGACCGGCATGGGCGCCGCCTCGGGCTGGTGGTCGGCCTGGTCGTCTTCGGCGGGGCGTCGGCGCTGGCCACCATCTGCCAGACCTCCGGCCAGCTGATCGCGGTCCGTGGCCTGATGGGTCTCGGCGCGGCCTTCCTGATGCCGGGCACGCTCGCCATCCTGACCACGGTCTTCGACGATGCGGAGCGCAAGAAGGCCATCGCGATCTGGGGCTCGGTGCTCATGCTCGGCGCCCTCGGCGGCCCGACGCTGGGCGGGCTGCTGCTGGAGCACTTCTGGTGGGGTTCGGTCTTCCTGATCAACATCCCGATCGCGGTGATCGGCATCGTGGCCGCGCTGGCGATCATTCCGGAGTCCCGGGGGCCGGCCTCCCGGCCCGATCCGGTCGGCGCACTGCTCTCCACGATCGGCATGACGGCCCTGGTCTGGGGCGTGATCTCGGCTCCCGAGCACGGCTGGGAGTCGCCGCGCACCGCCGGCGGCTTCGTCATCGCCCTCGTCGCGCTGGTCGGGTTCGGGTTCTGGGAGCGCCGGGTCGACGAGCCGATGCTGCCGATGACGCTCTTCAAGGACCGCAACTTCCGGGGCGCCAGCCTGTCGCTGGTGCTGCTCGCCTTCTCGGCCGGCGGTGTGATGCTGGCTATCACGCAGTACCTCCAGTTCGTCCTCGGCTACGAGCCGATCAAGGCCGGCGCGGCGTTCATCCCGATGCTCGTGACGACGATGGCGTTCAACGGCATCGGCGTGGTGGTGGACAAGAGGTTCGGCGCCCGGGTGGCGCTGACGGCGGGTCTGCTCCTGGTGGCCGGCGGCTTCGCGGTGCTCGCGTCGCTCGACCCGACCGACGGCTATCTGAAGCTGGCGACCGCGCTGGTCGTGATCGGCATGGGCAGTGGTGTGGCGTCACCGGCCGCGGTGGGAACCCTGCTCGGCGCCCTGCCGCCGGAGCGGGCGGGCGTCGGGTCGGCGGTCAACGACACGGTGCAGCAGATAGGGACGGCGCTGAGCGTGGCGGTGCTGGGCAGTGTGCTGACCACGGCCTACCGCGCGGCCATGCCAGCGGACGTCACCGGGCCGGCGCGCGACTCCCTCGGCGACGCGCTCGGGGTCGCCGCCGCTTCGGGGAACACGGGACTGGCCGATGCGGCGCGAGCCGCTTTCGTCGACGCCATCGCGGTCACCTCACTGGTCGGAGTGGTGGGCGGAATCGCGGCCGCGATCCTGGCCGCTTCGGTGCTGCGCCCCAAGGCTTCCACGGAAGCGGCGCCCACCGGCCCGTCGTCCACAGAAGCGGAAACCGCGAATCCGTTGTCCACAGGCTCGGCGCCGGAGCCTGCCGGGATCGAACGTCAGTACTAACATGGCGGGATGACCAGCGCCTACCAGCCTTCGATGCTCGATCTGATGTCCGGGCCGGCCGAGGCGGTCGCGTCGTTGACCGGCCGCCTCACCCGGCACCCACTGACCGCCGGCGCCTGGGTCGACGTGCTGCCCGGCTGGCTGCACGGGTCCGACGCGGTCTTCGAGACCCTGCTCGACATCGACTGGCGGGCCGAGCGGCGGCGGATGTATGACGACGTCGTTGACGTCCCACGCCTCCTGCGGTGGTTCGGCCCGCGGGAGCAGCTGCCGCATCCCGCGCTGGACGCGGCGAAGGCCGAACTCAACCGGCACTACGCCGGGGAGCTGGGCGAGCAGTTCGTGACCGCGGGCATGTGCCTCTATCGCGACGGGCGCGACAGCGTGGCCTGGCACGGCGACACCCACGGCCGGTCGGCCACGCACGACACCATGGTCGCGATCGTCTCCTTCGGCTCGCCGCGCAATCTGCTGCTGCGACCACGGGCCGGCGGGCACGGCACGCTGCGGTTTCCGCTGGGGCACGGCGACCTGATCGTGATGGGTGGCTCCTGCCAGCGCACCTGGGAGCACGCCGTGCCGAAGACCGCGAAGCCGGTCGGGCCACGGGTCAGTGTCCAGTTCCGCCCGATCGATGTGGCCTGATCAGAGCAGTCGAGTAACGGGGACATTGCAAGTGGTTGACGAGTCGGCCGAGAAAGTTACACTCCAAGTGTAAATAGTTGAGGCTCCATCTCCATCCAGGACTTCCACCGGTCCTCCCGAGGCGGCCATGTCAACAGAATCCCCGCTCAAAGAGCTCGCGCTCCACGACATCACCGTTCGCTTCGGCGGCCTGACCGCACTCGACAACGTCTCTCTGCGCGTGGCGCCGGGACGGATCGTCGGCGTCATCGGGCCGAACGGCGCGGGCAAGACCACCCTCTTCAACATCATCTGCGGGTTCGTGCAGCCCACCTCCGGGTCACTCACCCTGGACGGGCAGCCCTGGCGGCCACGCCCGCACCATCTCAACCGGCTCGGCATAGCCCGGACCCTGCAGGGCGTCGGCCAGTTCGCCGGCATGACCGTCCTGGAGAACGTGATGGTCGGCGCCCGTCGCCGGCGCGCCGAAGCGGAGGCGATGGCCGCCCTGGAGCGCTGTGGCGTCGCACGCTATGCGGCGGCCCATCCCGGCGCCCTGCCCTACGCGATCCGAAAACGCATCGAACTGGCCCGCGCGCTGGTCGCCAAGCCACAGATCCTGATGCTCGACGAGCCGGCCGGCGGCCTGGACGCCGATGAGATCGGCTGGCTCGGCACGCTCATCAAGGAGACCGGCACCACGGTTCTACTGGTCGAACACCATATGGACCTGGTGATGTCGGTCTGCGACGAGATCCTGGTGCTCGATTTCGGCAAGCCGATCGCCCTCGGCAGCCCAGCCGAGATCAGTGAGAACCCCAAGGTCACCGAGGCTTATCTCGGCACGGCGGCCTGACCACCCCGCACCTCACGGCCAGAGGCCTGACCGGCCACTGACTTCGCATCTCACACGGCCCGAGGCCGGACCGGCCTCTGACTTGACTCCCCAGACAGCCAGAGGTCCGACCGGGCTCTGGCATCACACCTCACACAGCCAGGGGCCGGCCCACCCCTGACGTCGCATATCCGAAAAGCCGGTTATCTCCCGGCTTCCTTCGGCATACCCGAGAACGGCCCCAAGGAGGAGCGCCGATGATCATTCGCATCCCGTTATCACCGGGACTCTTCCGGTGAGCGGCGCGCTGCTGCAGGTCGAGGGCCTGACCGCCGGGTACGGCGCGGCGCCCGTTCTGCACGATGTGGACCTCGCCGTCCGGCCGGGAGAGATCGTCGCCGTCCTGGGGGCGAACGGCGCCGGCAAGACGACGCTGTTGCGCACCCTCTCCGGGTTGGTCCGCTCCGCCGGAGGCCGGGTCGTTTTCGACGGATCCGACCTGGCCGGCACCAAGGTGGAACACCTGGTCCGGCGCGGGATCGCGCACGTCCCGGAGGGCCGGGGCGTGGTCACCGAACTGACCGTGGACGAGAACCTGCGGCTCGGCGGCCTGTGGCGGCGCGACCGCGCGGACACGAAGAAGGCGCTCGACGAGGTCTACGAGTTGTTCCCTCCGCTGGCGCAGCGCCGGGCGTCCGCCGGTCATCAACTCTCCGGCGGGGAGCGCCAGATGCTGGCGCTGGGCCGCGCCCTGGTCGGGCGGCCGAGGCTGCTGCTGCTCGACGAACCGTCGCTGGGGCTGGCTCCGAAGGTCACCGGGCAGATCATGGCGCTGCTGCGTGACCTGCGGGCCCGCACCGGTCTCGCGGTGCTGCTCGTCGAGCAGAACGTCCGCAGCGCCCTCTCCATCGCCGACGAGGGTGTGGTGCTGGCGCTGGGCCGGGTCGTGGTCCGCGACAAGGCCTCGGTGCTCCGCGACGACGCCGATCTCCGTCACGCCTACCTGGGGTTCTGAATGAGCGAGCTTGCGAGCGAATCGGTCGGCTCAGTCCGTCACTCATGGAGCGAATGGCGACGCCGGAGCGAACTGCGGCACCGGAGCGAAGCGGAGGCGGCGGCATGAGTCAGTTCATCTATCTGACCTTCGACGGGCTGAGCCGCGGGCTGGTCTACGCCGCTTTCGCGCTGGCCCTGGTGCTGATCTGGCGGGCCGCCCGGATCGTCAACTTCGCGCAGGGCGCGATGGCGGTGGCCGCGGTCTACGTCGCCTACTCGGTCACGAACGCGACCGGGTCGTACTGGCTCGGGTTCGTGGTGGCGCTGCTGGCCGGGATGGTGCTGGGCGTCACCGTCGAGCGGGTGGTGATGCGGTTCGTGGACCATTCGTCGCCGCTCAACGGGGTGGTCGTGGCCCTCGGCCTGGTCCTGATCCTGCAGGGCACGCTCGGCATCCTCTACGGCAACGAGTACCTGCCGGTGGAGACCCCGTTCAGCCGGGACGCCTTCGAGGTGGGCGGGGTGGCGATGCTGTCGCGCTACGACCTGTTCGTCATCGGCGCGGTGGGCACGGTGGTCGTCGCTCTGACGCTGCTCTTCACGCGTACGGCGGTCGGCCTGCGGATGCGGGCGGCGGCTTTCGCCCCGGACGTGTCGCGGCTCCTCGGCGTCTCGGTGGGCGGCATGTTGACGCTCGGCTGGGCGCTCGCGGCGGCGGCGGGCTCACTCGCCGGCATGCTCGTCGTCCCCACCGAGTTGGGACTGCACCCGACGGCGATGGACGTGGTCTTCGTCTCGGCGTTCGCGGCCGCCGTGGTGGGCGGGCTGGACAGCCCGATCGGTGCGGTCGTCGGCGGGCTGGTCGTCGGCCTGCTGCTGTCGTACGTCAGCGGATACATCGACGTCACGGTCACCCCGATGGCCGTACTGGCCCTGCTCGTCGTGGTCCTGCTCGGTAAGCCGGGGGGCTTGTTCTCCAGTTCGAAAGCGAGGGTGGCATGACCGACCGCACCGAGCGGCAGCAGGCCGCACCGGATGACGGACCGTGCAGGCGAGGGCCGGGAGCGCATGCCGGGGGAGGCACAGCGTGACCGACGTGAAACCGAAAGCGAGCGCGGCTCCCGTACCCGACACGGGTCTGATCGTGCCGAAGCGGCGCCGGCGCCCACATCCCGTGCTGGTGATCGCGATCGGCGCGGTCGTGGTGGTCGCGCTGACCTACGTCCTGCCGCCGTTCCGGAACTATCAACTGGCCACGGTCGGCGCCTACTTCTGCGTGACGGCCGGGCTGACCGTCCTGACCGGACTCAACGGGCAACTGTCGCTGGGGCACGGCGCGCTGATGGCGACCGGCGCGTACACGCTCGCGCTGACGCAGAACAAGTTCATGAACCTGCCGTTCAGCTTCGCCGTCGCGATCCTGGTGACGACCGCGGCCGGTGCGGTGATCGGCTTGGCGGCGGCCCGGTTGCGCGGCCCCTATCTGGCCGGTCTCACCCTCGCCGTCGCGATCGTGGTCCCTTCGGTGACCAGCACGTTCGACGAGACGTTCAACAGCGACCAGGGCCTGTCGGTGGTGCTGGACCCACCGCCGGAAGCGTTCCCGATGGAGCAGTGGCAGGCCTGGTTGTGCTGGAGCGCCGCGCTGGTCGTGGTGCTGCTGCTGGCGCTGCTGGTGCGCGGCCGGTTCGGGCGTGACCTGCGGGCCGTCCGTGACGACGAGACCGCCGCCCGGCTGGCCGGGATCAACATCGCGCGTACCCAGGTGCTGGCGTTCGTGGTGAGCGCCGTCTGTGCCGGGGTCGCCGGTGCCCTGTTCGCCGTGCTCGCGCAGAGCGTGTCGCCGGGCGCGTTCCCGCTGACGCTCTCCCTCTTCCTGATCATGGCGATCGTCATCGGCGGACTGGGCAGCCTCTTCGGAGCGCTCTGGGGCGCCGTCCTGCTGGTGGTGCTCCCCACCCTCTCGCAGTCCGTCGGTGAGCAGACCGGGTCGCAGCGGCTGGAGGGAAACCTCGCGCTGATCGTCTTCGGTGTGGTACTCGTCGTCGTCATGCTCGCCGCCCCGGGCGGCCTCGCGTCCATTCCCTCTCGCATCACACGTCTAATCAGGAGGAACCGATGAAACGCACCGCGACGACGGTTCTCGCCGTCGTGCTGCTGGCCACGGCCGGCTGCACGAACGACGGCGGAGGCGGCGGCACCGGCAGCGCCAACGTCCCCGGCGTGACCGACTCCTCGGTCATCGTCGGCACCCACATGCCGTTGACCGGTCCGGCCGCGGCCGGCTATTCGAAGATCGCGCCGGCCACCAAGGCGTACTTCGACTACGTCAACAAGAACGGCGGCGTGCACGGCCGCAAGATCGAATACAAGATCAAGGACGACGGTTACAACCCGGCGAACACCCAGACCGTGGTGCGCGAGCTGGTGCTGCAGGACAAGGTCTTCGCGGTCCTCAACGGCCTCGGCACCCCCACGCACACCGGCGTGCTCGACTTCCTCAAGACCAACCGGGTGCCGGACCTCTTCGTGGCCAGCGGCAGCCGCAGCTGGAACCAGGCCGACAAATACCCGGGCACGTTCGGCTTCAACCCGGACTACACGGTCGAGGGCAAGATCCTCGGTACGTACGTCAAGGAGAACCTGGCCGGAAAGAAGGCCTGTTTCCTCGGGCAGGACGACGACTTCGGCCGGGACAGCCTGGCCGGCATCGAGAAGATCCTCGGCTCGGTCGCGGCCAAGGAGAGCTACGTGACCAGCAACCCGAACGTGGGACCGCAGATGGGCGCGCTCAAGGCGGCCGGCTGCGAGGTCGTCCTGCTCGCGACTGTGCCCGGTTTCACTGCCCTGTCGATCGGGACCGCTGCGAAAATCGCCTTCAAGCCCCAGTTCGTGGTCAGTAACGTGGGCGCCGACCCGACGACCGTCGGCAAGGCACTGGGCGCCGGCGCTCCGCTGATGGAAGGCCTGGTGGCGACCAACTACCTGCCGCTGACCACCGACGAGGCGAACCCGTGGATCCAGCTCTTCAAGAAGGTCAACGCGGAGCACAACGGCAATGCCGAGTTCGACAACAACACCGTCTACGGCATGTCGGTCGGATATCTGTTCGTGCAGGCGCTCCAGGCGGCCGGCAAGGACCTGACCCGCGACAAGCTGACCGAGGCGGTCAAGAAGAACGGCTTCCAGGGCCCCGGTCTGGTTCCGCTGCGCTTCTCCGCGACGGATCACTCGGGGTACGGCGGCGCCCAGCTCACCAAGGTCGTCGGGGGCAAGGCGGCCTGGGTCGGTACGCCGTACACCACCGACGACAAGGACGCCCCGGTCACCGCGTACCAGGGACAGGCCGCGACTCCGCCGCAGAACGGCGTGCCGGCCGCGTAGTATCTGCACGAAGCATGCAAAAAGACGACTCATCAGGAGGTTGTGCGATGGCCGACCAGGTAGCGGTAGTGACCGGAGCAAGCCGGGGAATCGGGTTCGCCATCGCGCAACGCTTCGTCGCCCAGGGGGCGAGAGTCGCCGTCACCGGCCGCGACGCCGACGCTCTCGAGGCCGCCGTGAAGGAACTCGGCGGTCCCGAGGTAGCGATCGGCGTGGCCGGCAAAGGTGACGACCCGGCGCACCGGGCCGCCGTCGTGGACGCGGTGCGGGAACGGTTCGGGCCGATCACCACGCTGATCAACAACATCGGGATCAACCCGGCGTACGGGCCGCTGGCCACCCTCGACCTGAACGCCGCCCGCAAGATGGCCGAGGTCAACCTGATCGGCACGCTCGGCTGGGTCCAGGAGGCGCTGCGTGGCGGCCTGGGCGAGACCGGCGGTTCGATCGTCAACATCTCCTCGGTCTCCGGAGTCCGCCCGGCGCCGGGCATCGCCTTCTACGGCACCACCAAGGCGGCTCTGATCCACCTCACCGAGGAGCTGGCGGTCGAGTTGGCCCCGAAGGTCCGGGTCAACGCGGTCGCGCCCGCGGTCGTGAAGACCCGGTTCGCCACCGCCCTCTATGAGGGGCGCGAGGCGGAGGTGGCGGCCACGTACCCGCTCCAGCGGCTCGGCAACACCGACGACGTGGCCGGCACCGTGGCGTTCCTCTGCTCACCGGAGGCGTCCTGGATCACCGGGCAGACCATCGTGATCGACGGTGGCATCACCCTCACCGGGGCCGTGCAGTGAAGGCCGGTTCAGTGAAGCGGGTCGTGGTCACCGGCGCCGGTGGCGGGATCGGGGCGGCGCTGGCCCGCCGGTTCGCCGCCGACGGCGCCCGGGTCGTGGTCAACGACCTCAACGGCGACGCGGCCCGCTCGGTGGCGGACGAGATCGGTGGGATCGCCGTGCCCGGCGACGCCGCCCGCGAGGACGACGTTCAGAACCTGGTCGACACGGCCTTCACCGAGTTGGGCGGGATCGACCTGTTCTGCTCGAACGCCGGAGTGCTGTCGGGCGGGGACGAGACGACACCGGACGCGCAGTGGCAGCGTGACTTCGAGGTCAACGTGATGTCGCACGTCTACGTGAGCCGGGCGTTGCTGCCACGCTGGCTGGACAGCGGCGAACCGAAACGACTGCTGGTCACGGTGAGCGCGGCCGGCCTGCTGACCCTGCTGGGGAGCGCCACCTACTCGGTGACGAAGCACGCGGCTCTGGCCTACGCGGAGTGGCTGCGGGCCACGTATGCCCATCGGGGTCTGATCGTGCAGGCGCTCTGCCCGCAGGGTGTCCGCACGGACATGCTGACCCGGGGCGGCGACCGCGGCAGCGCCGCGCTGCTCGCCGAGGGCGCGCTGGCGCCGTCGGCGGTGGCCGACCTGGTCGCCGAGTCGCTGGACGGCACCGGTTTCCTGATCCTTCCGCATCCGGAGGTCGAGGGTTATTACCGCTTGCGTGCGAGTGATCCGGATCGTTGGCTGGGGGGCATGAACAAACTCCAGCGCGGCTTCGAGCAGAAGGCCTCACCGGCATGATCGACCGCACCCCTGAACCGGACGGCGACCTCGCGGACGAGGGCCGGCGGAGCCTGTCGAGGCGGGCCCGATGAAGGGTCTCGACCTGGAGAGACTCCAGGCCTATCTGGACAGTCCGCCGCTGTCCGCGACGATGTTCGCCGGCGGCAAGTCGAACCTGACGTACGCGGTCACCGACGGCGTCAACCGCTGGGTGCTGCGCCGCCCGCCGCTGGGTCACGTGCTGCCCACCGCCCACGACATGGTGCGGGAGCACCGTGTCCTTGACGCCCTGTCCAAGGCCGGGTTCCCGGCGCCGGCGCCGGTGCGCCTCTGCACCGACACCGAGGTGATCGGGGCGCCTTTCTACCTGATGGAACACGTCGACGGCACGATCCACCGGGACGCCGGCGGGCTTGACGCGAGATCCTTCCGGGAGCTGAACCTCACCCTGGTGGACACCCTCGCCGACCTGCACTCGCTGGATCCCGCGGCGATCGGGCTGGGCGATTTCGGCCGTCCGGAGGGCTTCAACGCGCGCCAGGTGCGCCGCTGGAAGCAGCAGCTCGACGCGTCTCGCAGCCGGGATCTCCCCGGCATCGAGGAACTGCACGCGCGCCTCGCCACCGACATCCCGGCCGGCGGCCCGGGCGCCGTGGTGCACGGCGACTTCCGGCTGGACAACGTGCTGGTCAGCTCCTCTCTGGAGGTGAACGCCGTGCTCGACTGGGAGATGTCGACGCTCGGCGACCCGCTCAGCGACCTAGCCCTGATGCTGGTCTACGCGGGCCGCCCGCTGCTGGAGCGCGACGGCCACCCGGTCGCCCCGATCGACATCGCCGGCCACCCGTCGCTCGACGAGATGGCCGCCCGATACGCCGAGCGCGGCAACCGCGACGTCGGCGATCTGCACTGGTACGTGGCCTTCGCCGCGTTCAAGCTCGCCGTCATCCTCGAGGGCGTGCACTACCGCTACACCAAGGGTCAGACGGTCGGCCCCGGCTTCGACACCGTGGGTGCGATGGTTCCGGCCCTGGTCGAGCAGGGCCATCGAGCGCTGGAAGGACACTGATGGACTTCGAATACGACGCGAGGACCGAGGACTACCGCAAGCGTCTGCTCGCCTTCATGGACGAGCACGTCTACCCGGCCGAGGCCACGTTCCACACCGACGGCTGGGAACCGCCCGCCGGCCTGGAAGCCCTGAAGGCCGCCGCGAAGGACGCCGGCCTCTGGAACCTCTTCCTGCCCGGTGAGCACGGCGCCGGACTGACCAACCTTCAGTACGCCCCGCTCGCCGAGATCACCGGCCGGAGCCCGGCGATCGCGCCGGCCGCGCTGAACTGCGCCGCCCCGGACACCGGCAACATGGAGGTCCTGGCCGAGTTCGGCACCCCGGAGCAGCAGGAGAGGTGGCTCAAGCCGCTGCTGGCCGGTGAGATCCGCTCCGCGTTCGCGATGACCGAACCGCAGGTGGCTTCCTCGGACGCCACCAACATCGGCACCCGGATCGAACGCGACGGCGACGACTACGTCATCAACGGCCGCAAGTTCTACATCAGTGGCGCGATGAACCCGAACTGCAAGATCTTCATCGTGATGGGCAAGACCGACCCGGACGCTGCCCGTCACGTGCAGCAGAGCCAGATCCTGGTGCCGCGGGACACTCCCGGCGTCACGGTCGAGCGCGGCATGACGGTGCTCGGCTACACCGACGGCGACCACGGCGGCCACGCCGAGATCACCTTCGACAACGTGCGGGTGCCGGCCACCAACCTGATCGGTGTCGAGGGCGGCGGCTTCGCCATCTCCCAGGCCCGCCTCGGGCCGGGCCGGATCCACCACTGCATGCGGCTGATCGGCATGGCCGAGCGGGCCCTGGAGCTGATGTGCACGCGGGCGCTGGTCCGCACCCCGTTCGGCAAGCCGCTCGCCGAGCAGGGCGTTGTCCAGGACTGGATCGCCGAGTCCCGGGTCCGCATCGAGCAGGCCCGCCTGCTGGTGCTCAAGGCCGCCTGGCTGATGGACACGGTCGGCAACAAGGGCGCGCACACCGAGATCCAGGCCATCAAGATCGTGGTGCCGTCGGCCGTCGAGTGGATCGTCGACAAGGCGATCCAGACGCACGGCGCGGCCGGACTCGGCCAGGACTTCCCGCTCGCCGGGCTGTTCGCCAGCGCCCGTATGCTGCGACTCGCCGACGGGCCGGACGAGGTGCACAAGCGCTCGCTGGCCCACCGAGAGCTCAAGCGTTACCGGAGCAGTTCGTGACCAACCCACCCACCCGCGTCGATGGTCGCACCGCGCGGTCCGAGAGGACCCGCGCGGCGATCATCGACGCACACCTCCAGTTGATCGGCGAAGGGGACATGCGTCCCACCGCCGATCGGGTCGCCAAGCTGGCCGGGGTGTCGCTACGCGCCCTGTGGAGCCACTTCGCCGACATGGAGGCGCTGATGACGGCCAGCGGCGAACGCGTGCTGGCCCGGCGGGACGCCTCGTACCGCCCGATCCCGGCTGACCTGCCGCTGGCCGAACGGATCGAGGCGTTCTGCCACCAGCGCGCCCGCTTGATGGAGGAGCTCGCGCCCGCCGCGCGGGCCGGCGCGCTCAAGGAACCTTTCTCGCCCGGGTTGCAGCACTACCGCGGGATGCATATCTCCCGGGTACGCGACGAGCTGACCTCCACCTTCCCCAGCGAGATCGGCAGTGACGATGACCTGCTCAACGCCCTGACCGCCGCCAGCTTCTGGCCCACCTGGGCGTTGTGGCGCGACGCCATGGGCCTTTCGGTGGAGAGCGCCCGCATCGCGTTGAGCCGGTTGATCACGGCGATGCTGGCTCCGGCCGTGGGCGCGCGTTCCGGAGTCTGATCCCGCTGAAGCCGACCGTGCTGGTGATCACCTGGTCCCAGAACGGCCAGAGGTTGTCGAGCAGCCGCAACTGGATGCCGGCCGCGGCGTGGCACTCGATCAGGTCGCCGACCGGTTCCGGCGGGCCGAGCGGCTCGACCGGCCCGGTCGACACGTGGGCGTGCGGCTGCGGCTCGCCGATCGGGCGGAACCTCCCCGCCGGGAGCCGGTACGCGTAGAGCCTGGTGGTGCGCATCGCGTCCCACCAGGCGTACTCGATCGCGTGGACCCGGTCGCCGCAGCCGGCCGGCGATAATCCGCTCCCGGTCGGCCTCGGTGGTGACGCCGGGACGCACCCAGGCCATGGCGCGCGGGCACTGCCGCGGAAACCAGTAGTCGGGCGCCCGGTCGTGGCCGACGGCCCACACATAGGCGTCGGTCTGCCGTGCGGTCGCCGCGACGTGCGGCACGAACCGCGTGATGGCGGGGTCTTCGGAGAAGTGCAGCACGTGACCCGGCTCCGGACGCATGCGTCAGCTGGCCAGGGATTCCACCGGCTGCCCGGTGACAGCCGCGATGAGCTCGAAATCCTTGTCGACCGCCAGCACGGTCAGTCCTGATTTCTCGGCGGTCGCCGCGATCAGCAGATCGGGAATGGACGGAGCGCGGTGCTGACCACGGTCGGCGAGGATCATCTGCACCTCGAGGGCTCGGTCCTCGATGGCGGGCGTCAGGTACTCGACGGGCATGAACGACAAGGGCGGCAGGATGAACTGTTGCCGTCCGGCCTCACCGGAACGCGCCGAGTAACCGAGTTCCAGTCGGGTGATCGTCGACAGCCGGACGAGGCCACGGCTGATGCGAGCACTCCACTCGTCACGGTTCGCCGCTTGGTCGCGCTGCAAGCGCACGTAGGCCGACTTGTCGATCAGCCAACTGGTCACCGCCACGCGGACCCCATGACGTCGGGGTCGTCCAGATCCGCGAAGACGTCCGCGGAGCGCTGCCAGTCGTCGGGGGTCACTGAGCGCCCGACCGGCGTGATGTCTCTCTCGAACTTCCGGCGCAGGTATTCGTTGCGGGACAGTCCGAGTGCAGCGGCCGCGGCGTCGATGCGGTCGACGGCTTCCTGACTCAGATCACGAATGAGGATGTTCGGCATGGCAACCTCCGGCATGCAGCTGCTGATATCACGATATCAGCAGCCGCATGCCGCCCGCTCATCGAAGGACAGGTTCAGAGGATGGCTACGGAGCGGGCGCCCTCGCCGCGGGCCATGCGGTCGAAGGCGGCCGGCACCTCGGCCAGGGTGATCCGGTCGGTGATCAGGTGACCGATGTCGAGCTTGCCGTCGAGGACGTCGCGGGCCAGGGCCGGAACCTCCAGGTCGGTGTCGGCCTGGCCGTACACCGAGGCTTTGAGGGTGCGCGCCGACGAGAAGATGTCGAGCGCGCCCAGCTGCACCATGTCGTCGGCGGCGCCCATGCCGACGACGGTGACCTGGCCGCCGCGGCGGGTGGCGCGCCAGGCGGCGCGGATGGTCGCGGCGCGGCCGACGCATTCGATGGCGTGGTCGGCGCCGAGCCGGCCGGTCAGGCCGCGGATGTCCTTGGAGAGGTTGTCCGACGACACCACGAAGTCGGTGGCGCCGGCCGCTTCGGCCAGGCCTTTCTTAGCCTCGGTGACGTCGACCGCGATGACCTTGCCGGCGCCGGCGGCACGGGCCGCGGCGACCGCCGAGAGGCCCACCCCGCCGAGGCCGATGACCAGCACCGACTCACCGGGCCGGACTCCGGCGGTGTTGCGGATCGCGCCGCTGCCGGTCAGCACCGAGCAGCCGAGCAGCGCGGCGACATCGAAATCGAGCTCCCGCGGTACGGCGATGACGGCGTTCTCCGGAGCGACGACCTGTTCCGCGAACGCGCCGAGGCCGAGGGTGACGTGGACCGGTTCCCCGTCGAGGGTCGTCCCGTTCTCGAGGGCCGCGACGCCGGAGGACGTGCTGCACAGCCAGGGCTGCTCGTGCTCGCAGAACCAGCAGCTCCGGCAGGCCGGCTGCCAGTTGAGGACCACGTGGTCGCCGACTGTGACCCGGGTGACGTGGTCGCCGGTCTCGACGACCTCACCGGACGCCTCGTGGCCGAGGACGAGGGGGTGCCGCGGGCGCAACGTGCCGTTGATCATGGACAGGTCGGAGTGGCAGACACCGGCCGCGCGGACCTTCACCCGCACCTGGCCGGGCCCGACCTCCGGGAGCCTGAGCTGGACGAGCTCGGCCGGGGCGCCGGCGTCGCGGACGACCAGCCCGGTCATGTAGTGGGTCATCGCTGGATCGCCTTCACCTGCTGGAACTCGGCCAGCCCGTAGGCGCCGAGCTCACGGCCGACACCGGACTGCTTGTAGCCGCCGAACGGGGCGAACGGGTTGAACGAGCCGCCGTTGACGTCGACCGCGCCGGTGCGCAGCCGCCGGGCCACGGCCAGCGCCCGCTCGTCGCTGCCCCAGACCGCGCCGGCCAGGCCGTATTTCGAGTTGTTGGCGATCGCCACGGCCTCGTCGTCGGAGCCGAACGGAATGATCGACAGCACCGGGCCGAAGATCTCCTCCTGGGCGATCTCACTGTCCGGGTCGACGTCGGCGAAGATCGTCGGTGCGACGAAGTGGCCGGTGGACGGCACCGGGGCGTCGAGGCCGCCGGCGACGAGACGGGCGGTGGCCCGCTCGATGAAGCCGCGCACCCGCTCCCTCTGCGCGGCCGAGGCGAGCGGGCCGAGCCGGGTGGCCGGGTCGAACGGGTCGCCGACGGTGTAGGCGGCGGCGGTCTTGGCGGCCAGTTCGACGGCCTCGTCGTAGTGGCTGCGGTGGACCAGCATCCTGGTCCAGGCGGTGCAGGTCTGCCCGGAGTTGAGGAAGGCGTTGCCGACGCCGACCTTGACGGCCTTGATCAGGTCGGCGTCCTCCAGGATGACGTTGGCGGACTTGCCGCCCAGTTCGAGTGACACCTTGGCGATCCGGTCGGCGGCGGCACGGCTGATCGCCCGGCCGGTCACCGTGGAGCCGGTGAAGGACACCACGTCGACGTCCGGGTGGCCGGCGATGGCGGCGCCGACAGCCGGGCCGGTGCCGGTGACCATGTTGAACACCCCGGGTGGCAACTGCGCCTCGGCGAACGCGTCGGCCAGGAGGTACGCCGTCAGCGGGGTCAGCTCGCTGGGCTTGAGGACCACCGTGCAGCCGGCCGCCAGGGCCGCGCCGACCTTGGCGACGACCTGATGCAGCGGGTAGTTCCACGGCGTGATCGCGCCGACCACACCGGCCGGCTCGTGCACGACCAGCGAGTTGCCGATCGTCTCCTCCGCCGGGGGCTGGGCGGCCAGTTCGGCGTACCCCGCGAGAACGGTGAGGGGAAGACCGGCCTGGACCGCCTTGGCGATCTTGAGTGGGGTGCCCAGTTCGAGGCCGACGATCCGGGCGATCTCGTCCGCCCGGGCGGCGAGGGCGCGGTGCAGGCGGCCGAGGGCGGCGCCGCGCTCGGCGGGTGGCGTGGCGGCCCAGCCGTCGAAGGCGGCGCGGGCGGCGGAGACGGCGAGGTTCACGTCCTCGGCCGTGCCGGCCGGCACGTGCCCGAACACCTCCTCGGTGTACGGGTTCTCGACTCCGATGCGCTCAGCGGACTCGGGCGGCACGAACGCGCCGCCGATCCAGTGCTCATCACGGAAGACCGACGTCATCGGCGTACCCCCTGGTCGTAGCGGTCGGAGAGGCTGTTGATCAGCAGATCCAGCCCGAGTTCGAAGGCGCCCTCGTCGACCGCCGCCCGATGGGCGGCGAGTTCGTGGGCGCGGTGCAGGTGTGGATAGCGGTCGTAGAGTTCCGGGTCGGCCTCGAAGCCGAGCGCGAACGAGCCGAGCGCGGAACCGGTGATCAGGTAACGCATCAGCGCGCCGATGTGGGTGGCCCGGGCCCGTGACCAACCGGCTTCCAGCAGTGCGCCGTAGACGGCCTCGGCCATGGCCAGCCCGGCGGGGCGGCGGCCGGGGCCGGTGGCCAGCACCGGAACGATGTTCGGGTGGGCGGCGAGGACCGCGTGGTACGACTTGGCCCAGAGCCGCAGCCCTTCACGCCAGTCGTTGGCGCGGAAGACGGAGATGTCGACCTGTGCCACCACCGACTCGGCGACCGCGTCGACGATCTCCGCCTTGGTGGCGAAGTGGTTGTAGAGCGACGGCCCCTGCACACCCAGCTCGGTGGCGAGGCGCCGCATCGAGCACGCCTCCAGGCCTTCGGCGTCGATCAGCATGGATGCCGCCTCGACGATGCGCTCCCTGGTGAGCAGCGCCTGCCGCGGCCGGGCCATACGAGATCTCCTGAGAAAGACGAAATCAACACTGGACGTGTAAAAACTTACGCCGCTAGTTTAAGCACAGCTGCGACCTGCATCACTCCCGAGCTTACGAAGAAGGAGGCTCAGCATGACGACGCTCTCCCTCGCCACCGTCCTCGCCGAGGCCGCACGCCGGTACCCGGAAAAGGTGGCGATCGTGGACGCCGGCGGCGCCCGCATCACCTATCGCGAGCTCTGGGAACAGACCCGGTCGTACGCGGCCGGCCTGCGCGAACTTGGCATCGGCCCCGGCGACACGGTGGCCGTGATGATTCCCAACGTGGCCGACTTCCCCCGCGTGTACTTCGGCGCGCTGGCGGTCGGCGCCCGGATCGTGCCGATCTCGCTGCTGCTCAACACGGAGGAGGTCGGTTACGTCCTCTCCGACAGCGGCGCGAAGCTGCTGGTCACTCACTCGGCCTTCCTGGCCGCCGGCGCTCCGGCCGCGGCCGCGAGCGGCACGGCCCTGGTCAACGTCGGCCCGCTGCCGGCCGACCTGCCGCAGTACCCGCCCCGGCTGGAGGAGATCTCGGCCGGCCTGGAGCCGCTGCGGACGTACGTGACCCGTGAGGCCGAGGACATCGCGGTGATCCTCTACACCAGCGGCACCACCGGGAAGCCGAAGGGCGCTCTGCTCACCCACCTCAACCTGGTGATGAACGCGGCCGTGAACGTCTTCGACGTGCACCCGCTGACCGGTGACGACGTGGTGCTGGGCTGCCTGCCGCTGTTCCACACGTTCGGCCAGACGGTCGGGATGAACGCGACCTTCCGGTTGGGCGGGACGCTGGTGCTGCTGCCCCGGTTCACCGGCGAGGCGGCGATCGAGCTGATGCTCAAGGAGAACGTCACGATCTTCCACGGCGTGCCGACGATGTACATCGGGCTGCTGGAGGCGGCGGCGAAGGCGGAACGCCTGCCGAAGCTCAAGCTCTGCGTCTCCGGTGGCGCGTCACTACCGGTCGCGGTTCTGGAGAGGTTCGCCGGAGCCTTCGGCTCGACGATCTGGGAGGGGTACGGGCTGAGCGAGACGTCCCCGACGGCCACCACCAACCAGCCCGCGTTCGGCGCCAAGCCGGGTACGGTCGGGCACCCGATCTGGGGCGTCGAGGTGGAGATCGCCCGTCCCGAGGTGCCGGAGCGGGTCGAGTTCCTGCCCGACGGCGAACTGGGCGAGATCGTGATCCGTGGGCACAACGTCTTCGCCGGTTACCTGAACCGGCCGGAGGCGACCGCCGAGGCGCTGGTGGACGGCTGGTTCCGGACGGGTGACCTGGGAGTCAAGGACGAGCAGGGCTTCGTCAGCATCGTCGACCGCACCAAGGACCTGATCATCCGCGGCGGGTTCAACGTCTACCCGCGCGAGGTGGAGGAGGTCCTGGCCCGGCATCCGGCGATCCAGCAGGTCGCGGTGATCGGGGTGGCGGATGAGACTCTCGGCGAGGAGATCTGCGCGGTCGTGGTGCTCCAGGACAAGGGCCTGACCGAGCAGGAGCTGATCGACTGGTCCCGCGAGCACCTGGGCAAGCACAAGTACCCGCGTCAGGTCCGGTTCACGGAGTCGCTGCCACTCGGCCCGAGCATGAAGGTCCTGAAGCGGGAGCTGCGCAAGCAGTACTCCTAGCGCAACAGCGGTGGCAGCTCGGCGACGATCGGCTCGTCGGCGGGCAGCCACGGCACGCTGTTCAACTGGTCCACGGTCAGCCAGCGCATGGAGCGGTGCTCCAGCGCCTTCGGGACGTCCCCACCGAGCAGGGTGACGGCGTAGACCCGGAGCACGGCACGACCGTGGGCCAGTGGCACGTCCGGGCCCACCCGGTCGCCGACGTCGACCCGTACGCCCAGTTCCTCGGCGCATTCCCGGGCGAGCGCCTGCTGCTCGGTCTCGCCGGGCTCCACCTTGCCGCCGGGGAACTCCCATCGGCCGGCCGCCTCGGGCGGTGCGCTGCGTTCGCAGGCGAGCACCCTGCCCGTCGTGATGATCACTGCAGCGACGATCACCCTGGGTGATGGTGATGGCTTGACGTATTGTTCCGGCCGCATGGAATCCAAGATCTCATGAAAGTTCGTCGTTCAGGTTGCCCGCTGGTGCCCCGATCGTCACGCAAACACGGATATGTGGGCGTGGACACCGCTGGCCGGACGGGCGAAACTGTGGGACACCGACGATGACGACTCGGCGACAGTTCGGCCACAAGCCGGCAACAACGCTAAGGGGGGGTGCGGTAGTGCGGGCGAGAAGACGCCGGGACACCGGCTCGGATTATCTCAGCGACGCCCTCGCGTTACTGAGCGGCTGGACCCGCGACGGTGTCCAGTTACACCGCGACCTGGCGTGTGACGACAGCCAGCACGCCGCCTTGACCGAACGTATCAAGGTGGCGGCGGACACTCTCCACATCCGGCCGACCATCCGACGGTCGAACGGTCACACTCAGATCTGTCTCGGTCAGCAGGGCGGTGGAGCCATCACCGACGGTGAGGTGACACTGGCCGCCCGGATTGAGGATTTCTACCGCACCGTCGTCCAGGCGCCGTAAACCCGCTCCCGGACCGTCACCCGTGGACCTACGAGGCCCTGGCCCCTCCGACCGGTTGCGTGAGATCCCAGACGTAACGCCGGCCGGCGGGCTTCTCGTCCCGCCAGACGACCTCCCAGCGGCCGCCCGCGTCGCGTTCGGGCTCGCTCATCCAGCCGTACCCCTGGCGCTCCTTGACACTCGGGGGCTGGTCGCTGTCCGGGAAGCTGAAGGTCATCTCGAACCTGGTGAACGCGGACGGGGTGCCGCTCGCGGTCGGCAGCCGGTCCTCCCAGACGAGCTGGTCCCAGCCGCGCCGGCGTAGCGGGTTCCACAGTCCTCTGGGCCGGTACTCGACCTGCCACTCGGTCGGCGTGGTCATCGCCGGATCGAAGATCAGCCAGACCCGCAGCAGCCGGCTCTGCTCCAGCGGCAGCGCGGTGATGGTTCCACCGACCGGGCGCAGCGTCTTGAACGAGATCTCGTCGAGCCGGGTCAGCCGGTCGGTGTCGGTCGCCACGATCGGCCGCATGGTCCGGTGGGTGACCAGCGGTTCCGGGGTGGTGATCCGTTTCTCCACGATCCGGTCGCTGTCGTCGTCGGCGCCGATCGTGACCAGCACGTCGAGCGTCTCGGAGAACAGCGGCTTCTCCCGGTCGCTGATCCGCTGGATGGCGTCCAGGTAGTGCTGGTGGCCGGCCTGCTGCAGGGCGAGCAACTGCGTCGCGTCGTGCAGGTCGGTCTTCAACTCACGGATCTTGACGACGAAGGCGAGCTGCCACAGGCGGACCACGAAGTAGAGCAGGCAGGCCAGGAAGACGGCGGTGAGCACCCACTGGGCGATCCTGGTGGGCACGTCGGTGAGTTGTGCGACGCCCGATGCCAGGCCGATGAGCACGACCGAGACGTTCAGGGTGCCCCTGAACAGGGTGTGATACTTCGATGGGCTTTCCGGCATCGTCACCATGATGGCAACAACGGGGTTCCCGACAAATCCTCACAAAGAGTGACTGCACACGCTTCGGGACGCCTGTTTGCCCGATATCTGGTGACCGACCGGGGGAACGACCATGCCAGTCCGGCCCACCCGCGGCGATTACTTGCCGGTAACTATTGCCCGCTGAATCCGGGTCGCCGCATGCTACCGAGAGCCCCAGAACAATCAATCGATTTAAGCACTTCGATCATCGATCCCCCCGGAGGCGATCACCGGTGCTGACCTACATGCAGAGACCGCTGACCCGGCGTCACCGGGCCGATCTGCTTCCCCTCACGGGCGGCGGTGAGGGCGGGCAGCCACGCCGGCGCTTCGTGATCAGCCACAACGCCATCTTCGCGGTGGCGATGCTGCTGTCGGCGGTGCTCGTGGGTCTCGCCACGGTCGCGCTGCACTGAGGCACGCCGGCCGTGGCGAGTCCGCGAGCGTCAGCTTCCGCCTTCGCCGCCCTTACCGGTCCGGTCGGACATGGCTCTCCTCATGCAGAACAGATGGACTCCGCTGTCACAACGGAGCCGATCCTCTCCGGGTTGCGCTTCCAGCCTAGGCCAGCAGGCGGGTCGGCAAGGGTGTCTCGATGACTGTGCCGTCGCCGGCACGCTTCACCTCGTACGCCGAAGCTCCCTCGCGGTCGGTGACCGCCTCGGACAGTGACGTGCCGCGGTAGATCAGCCCCGCGCCGTCGTCGGTGGCGTAGCCGTCCGGCAGGGTGCCGTCACCGACCAGCTCGTGCATCCGCGGCCGGCGCTGCGCCTCGGCGTCGTAGTGCACCCCGTTGCTGTACGGCAGGAAGCCCAGCCCGTCGGTGAAGCCACGCAGGTCGTACCCGAAACTGTCGGTGGTGCCGCCCCGGTGCCAGCAGATCGAGCCGGCGGACACGCCGCTCAGCACGACTCCGGCCTGCCACGCCTCGTGCAGGATCTCGTCG
Organism: Actinoplanes sandaracinus; assembly: GCF_030009775.1. Classification (GTDB taxonomy): domain Bacteria; phylum Actinomycetota; class Actinomycetes; order Mycobacteriales; family Micromonosporaceae; genus Actinoplanes; species Actinoplanes sandaracinus. The sequence continues at coordinate 83,987 of NZ_JASCTH010000008.1, forward strand.
AGGCCGTGCACCCGCCAGACGGCGCAGAGGTTGGCGACGCTGCCGCCGCCGACCCAGATGACGTCCTGGGCGAGCAGGTGCGCGCGGATGTCCACGATGTTCGGCATCGGGAACAGCTCCAGGTGCGACGCGGTGAACTCGGTGCCCGCGAACGCCGAGTAGAACGCGCCGATCCGCTCCTGCGGATCACCGGTGGCCTGGGCCAGGAAACAGATCTTCGGCGCCTTCTCCGCGTTGGCCAGTTCCGCGGCGAGATAGTGGACCGCGCCCGGCTTCATATCGAGCAGGCCGTACCGGCCGGGCCGGAAGGAGGCGCTGGTGGCGAGGATGGTGGGGACGTCAGCTGTCACCGGAGCATCATCGCGCACGCGTCCGCGGTCTCCAGAACGAGATCCGCGACCAGGTCGATCGCCGTGGTCAGATGCACCGGGTCACCGTCCACCGCGGCGAACACGCTGTCCATCCGCGACTGGAACCGCTCCGGCGCGCCGGGCAGCGCCGCGGCCGCGGCCACCGCGCCCTTCTCGCTGATCAGCCAGCGCCCGGCGGCGCCGTGCAGCGCGTGCGCGCACACCCCGGCCACCCGGAACAGGCATCCGGCGACGTAGGCGCTGTCACCGCGCGACACCGCCTTGCGGGCCAGCCCGAGCAGGAAATCAGCCTCCCACAGGCCGGCCACCAGAGCTTCCGCCAGCGGGCGGGGAAGAATTTCGACGCGGCGTCGCAGCGCGGCCAGTTCCCCCGACGGATCGGCGAGGACGCGGCTCAGGGCGAGTTCACCGGGGTACGAGAAGTCGGGCACCCCGAGTGGATGGCCGGCCTGCATGTGGAAGGCGTACCGCCCCTGCTCGGCATCGGCCCAGCACCGGCGGACCCGGTCGACGTCCCGGTAGATCCAGTCCACCGGGTGGCCGTCGATCCGCAGCCAGCCGCCGCCGTCCACCCACGGCCCCCACCCGCCGGTCCGGGTCACTCCGGCCCCGGGCCCGGCCACCTCCTCGGCCAGCTTGCCGAGCGCCTCGGTGTCCAGCGGCGCCCGGTAATAGACGCCGAGATCGGTGTCGGACTCCTCGGTGTGGGTGCCACGCGCCCGGCTCCCACCGAGGACCACCCCGACGACGCCGGGCACGGTGAGCAGCCGCTCGGCGAGATCGGTCAGGCCGGTGTCGGTCAGCGCCATGCCGTTACGGTGGCCCGCGACGGCCCCGGGAGCAATGGCCGGTGACCGTCAACACAGGGTGGCGGGCTCCAGACGTACCCCGTCGAGCAGTTCGAGGTCCTCCTCGGCGATCAGGATCTCGCCGACCTCCTGCTCGCGGGCGTCCACCTCGGCCGGGTCCAGGACGGTGACCGGGAACTCTGACCCGTCCGCCGGGCAGACCGCGGACCGTCCGAGCGGCAGGCAGATGTTCAGGGCCTGCTCACACGCCGGGTCCAGGGCCGACTTGCGGCGTGCGCCGAGCGCCACCACCCGTTCCTGCGGCGCCTTCGTGACGCTGGCGCCGAGCAGGCGGCGGGCGGTCGGCCTGCCGTCGGTGACGGTCACCAGGTACCGCAGCGCCTGCTCCCCGGGCACGCCGGGCGCCTGGACGCGGCGGGTGCCGCGGGGCAGCGACGCGTCGCGGACCACCCGGGTGTCGAACGGGATGACCCGGGTCTCGACGTCGGTCCGGGTGGTCACCATCGGCGCGGCGACCGCTCTGCGGCGCGCTTCCCCCGAGGGCTTGTCCGCGGTACGGGCGGGGCGCGGCCCGGTCCGGTCGGCGCGCTCGTCGGCCACTCTGGCCCGGCTGAGCTGGTCGGTGGTGGCCGCCCTCACCGGCACGGGCGGCGCCGGTTTCTCCTCGTGGCGCGGGAGCGGCGGTTCGGCGGCGGCCGCCGCACGGCTGACCACCTCCGGATCCTCCTCCAATCGCGGGGCGCCGAGGTCGGGGCCGGTGTCCACCTGCGGGGTGGACGCGACGGTCTCTCCGGATGCCGGGCTGGTCAGGGTTGCCACACCGGCCGCCCCACCGCCGACGAGCACGAGGAACGCGCCCGTGCCGGCGGCCATCCGGACACCGAACGGCAGCCGGGCCCACCAAGACTTTCGTGGCATTTCGAGCAGATGCTGCCAAGAGTCACTAGTTGTCTGGTTTTGCACCAAAACATTGTGACTTTCTCAGGCCCGCAGGCAAGTCAGCGACAGTCACTCGAAATGATGACGCCCACGCCCCGAACCCTGATTCACGCGTTGCTCCGGTGAGGCGGAAAGTCGCTGATGCCCGGCGCGGCCCATCGGTCGTACGATCGGAGCCATGTCCGCCCCCGTCCCACTCAGCCCGGAGGAGGAGGCGGTGATGCGTGCGCTCGGCCGGTTCCTGCTGGTCATACCCCGTGCGCTGGACGCCGACCTGATGCGCGAGCAGCGCATGTCCGCCAGTGAGTACGCGGTGCTGCGCCACCTCTCCGAAACCCCCGGCCACCTCATGCGGATGAGCGAACTCGCCATGGCGTGTGACATGTCACTGAGTGGCATGACTCGCCTCGCCGCGAAACTCGAGTCGCTCGGCTATCTGCACCGCATCCGCTGTAAGGAGGACGCCCGCGGCGCCAATGCCGTTCTCACCGACAAAGGCATGGCCCGGCTGCGCGAGGCCTGGCCGACACACCTGGCCAGCGTCCGCCGGCACATCTTCGACCATCTCGACGACCTCGATCTCAAGCAGCTCGCCGCCGCCTTCACCGCGATGGCCACCGACCCCTGAGGCGCCCCGGGTTCCGGCGCGGACGAGACGGGGGCATGATCCCGCGTTTCGTGCCGCCGGCCGGGACCCTCTGGGTTGCGATGATGGCTCCGTGCTGAACACTGCCACCGACGACACCCGCACCAGACCAGGCGTCCTCGACCGGATCGCCGTCGCCGTCTCCGAGGTGCTCGCACCCGCGATCCTGGTGGCCGTCCTCCTGATCGTCGTCGGCTGGCACGCCGGCGACACCCCGGGGGTGTCCCGCTGGTGGGGCCTGCCCGGCGCGGTCTTCGCCGCCGTCATCCCCCTCGGCTATGTCCTGCACGGCGTCCGCAAGGGCCGCCTCACCAACCATCACATCCCGGAACGCGCCGACCGCCGGATCCCTCTGCTCTTCGGCACCGCCTCCCTGGTCGCCGGACTGCTCCTGCTGCTGGCCCTGGGCGCCCCGCGCGAGGTGCTCGCCCTGCTCACCGCCGGCGGCGTCGGTCTGGCGGCGTTCGCTCTGGTCACGCACTGGTGGAAGATGTCGATCCACGCCGGCGTCGCGGCCGGCACGGTGGCGGCGCTGACCGCCGTCTACGGCGAGATCGCTCTGCTGGGCGCTCCGCTGGTGCTGCTCGGCTGCTGGGCCCGGGTTCGGCTCACGGCGCACACGCCGGCTCAGGTGGTGGCCGGCGCCCTGGTCGGCGCCCTCATCGCCGGAACGATCTTCCCCGCCCTCCGCTGACACCATGCCGCCTGACGCCCGCTGTCTGACGCCTGACGCCCGCCGCCTGGACTATTCGGCCAGGCCGTAGGCGGCCAGGGCGGTGTCGAGCATGCGCTCCTGGTCGGCCGGCGGGAAAGCGGCCGGGTCGGCGGCGGCATAGGCGGCCACCCCTTCGGTCATCGAGATCAGCGCCAGGGCGACGGCGGCGACCCGCCCGGCCGTCCAATCCGGAGCAGCCGCCGCGGTCAGCCGCTCGACGCGCTCGCGCCAGACCCGGTTGTTGCGCCGGTGCTCGGCGACCAGGCCGTCGTCGGCCACCGCCGCGGCCAGGAAGCCCAGCCAGACGACCGCCTCCTGCCGGGTCTGCTCGTCGAGCGCCATCCCCTGGTGCAGGACCGCCCGCAACGCCGCCCGCGGCGTCACCGCCCCCGCCTCGAGGGCCTCCACCCGCGCCCGGGTGACCTGGTGCAGCAACTGCCGGGCGTGCAGCAGCAGCGCCTGCCGGTTCGGGAACCGGTGCATGACGAGCCCGGTCGTGCACCCCGCGGCCGCCGCCACGGCCCGCACCGTCAATCGCTCCAGGCCCTGTCCGGCCAGGACACTCCACACCGCACGGGACAGCGCCTCAGCCTGCGCCGATCGATCAGCCGTACGTGACACGCGTCGCACTCCCCGTTCACCGATCCATCCTCGTAACGGATGTTACCGTAACGCCTGTTACGGATGGAGGACGCATGACCTGGATCATCGAACCGCGACCCTGGGACGACGCCGACGGGGCCGCGCTCCGCACCGCCCAGCGCGCCGAACTCGACGCCCGTTACGGCACCGGCGACCACGAGCCCGGCACCCCGCCGTCAGCCGCCGACATCGACCTGTTCCTGGTGGCCCGCGACCCGCTCACCGGCCGGCCCGTGGGCTGCGGCGCCCTCCGCCGCCTCGACCGGACGACCGCCGAGGTCAAGCGCATGTATGTCACTCCAGAGAGCCGCGGCTCCGGGGTCTCCACCGCCATCTTGCGAGCCCTGGAGGCGGCCGCCGCCGACCGCGGCTGGACCACGATCCGCCTGGAGACCGGCCCCGCCCAGCCTGACGCGATGCGCTTCTACCAACGCGAGGGCTACCGCGAGATCCCCCTGTTCGGCGCCTACATCGGCTCCGGCCTCTCGGTCTGTTACGAGCGCACCCTCGACCTCAGCGATTCGCTAGGGTAGTCGCATGACGGCCTTGCCCGACTGGATGCGCCCTCCGCGCGAGGAGGGCTGGTTCGCCGAGGATCTGGACCGCCTTCCGGACGCCCCCGCCACACTGAGCTCATCGACGGAGCACTCGTCTTCGCGATGTCGCCGCAGCGGTCCTGACACGGCCGCGTCGTCACCGGCCTGACCACCACGCTGATGGCGCAGGCACCGACGGGCTTCGAGGTGGAGCGGGAGATGACCATCCGGCTCGATGCCCGCAACCGCCCGGAGCCGGATCTGGTCGTGTCCACCGTGCCGTTCGATCCGGCCCGCACCTGCTTCACGCCGGACCAGGTGCGGCTCGTGATCGAGGCCGTCTCTCCGGAGTCGGCTCACCGCGACCGGACCGTCAAGCTGCGCAAATACGCGGAGGCTGACATCGCGCACTACTGGCGCGTCGAAGAGGAGGGCGGCCTCCCGGTGGTCCATGCCTACGAGTTGGACCGACCGGCCAAGGCCTACGCCCCGGCCGGCATCTTCCGGGGCTCGATCCGGCGGCCGGTGCCCTTCACGATCGACATCGACCTGGCAGGCCTCGTTCCCCAGCCATGACGAGCGGGACGAGCCAGACGCCGAGGCCCCGCTTCGTCACCGCGCGACCCGCGACTCGATGATCTCGCCGTCGAAAACCCACTCCACGGTCACCCATCGAACCAACCGGGCCCGCCGATTCCCAGCGGACACGGATCCAGCCGTGGGCCACCAGCCCAGGCGGAACGGGTAGTGATCGAAGTGCCTCCGGGGGCCTGGACTCCGTCGCCGATCAACAACTCGACACCTCCGCCGGGAAACCCGACTACAGGCCGATGGTCCGAACCCGGCGCCCGCACAGCTTCACCATGTCGTCGGCATCGGATGTCAGAACCGCCACGGGAGCAGGGAGTCGTAGCGCCACCTCGGCGACCATGGCATCGATGGCGTACTTGTGCCCATGTAGCCCTGCCGCCTTCAACAGGTCCGCACTGCGGCGAGCGCTCTCCTTCGTCACCGCCTCCACCCGGATCCGGGACAGCAGCAAGCTCAGCCGCGCCGTGTCCACACCCGAGTGGGAAACCTCGATGATCGTGGCGGCCGACATGACAAGATCGGTCCCGTCACGCTCCGCCTGCTCCAGCAGCCGCATCGCCTTGCGGTCCCGGTCGATCCACCCTGAGAAGCCTTGCGAGTCGAGCACCAGCGACTCCAGGCTCACGCCGCATGCTCCGTCTTCTCGGCGCCATGCAGGAGCGCCCGAGCCCCGGCCATCTCCTCGTCAGTGAATGCCCCGAACTCCCCTTGGTAGCGGTCCAGCTCCTCCCGCAGAAGCCTGCGCCGCTCGGCCCGCTCGGCCAGCTCGGTGAGGTAGCCGGAGACGTTGTCGGTGTGCGTCTTCATGCTCTCCAGCAGTTCTGCCGGCAGCGTGATCGTGACCTTCTTCGTCCTCGCCATGTCGCGACCATACCATGGTGTTACCACGGCGGGCGACCTGATTCGATCCTGGCCGGTGTGCCCCGGCCAGGATCGATCCACAGAAAGTCAGGTGGGATTCAACTCGCCCACAAGCCGGTGCCGGGCCGAACGCTCCAGACATCGCACCCCGGCCCCGCCGCCTTCAAGCACCCACCTGACCGGCAGAGGTTGACCCGGAACTAGACGTTGAACCGGAACTCGACGACGTCGCCGTCCTTCATGATGTAGTCCTTGCCCTCCATGCGGACCTTGCCGGCGGCCTTCGCCGCGGACATGGAACCGGCGGCGACCAGGTCGTCGAAACTGACGATCTCGGCCTTGATGAAGCCGCGCTGGAAGTCGGAGTGGATCACACCGGCGGCCTCGGGAGCGGTCGCGCCGACCGGAACCGTCCAGGCGCGGGCCTCCTTCGGGCCGGCCGTCAGGTAGGTCTGCAGGCCGAGAGTCTCGAAGCCGACGCGGATCAGACGGTTCAGGCCGGGCTCGGACTGGCCGGTGGACTGCAGCAGCTCCAGCGCCTCCTCGTCGTCCAGCTCGATCAGCTCGGACTCGATCTTCGCGTCCATGAAGACGGCCTCGGCCGGCGCGACCAGGGCGCGCAGCTCGTCGAGGAACGCCTCGTTGCCGAGCTCGGCCTCGTCGACGTTGAAGACGTAGAGGAACGGCTTCGTGGTGAGCAGGTGCAGCTCGGCCAGCAGTTCCAGCTCGATACCCGCCGACTTCGCACCCTGGTAGAGAGTGACACCGTCGTTGAGCAGCTTGAACGCGGCCTCGGCGGCGGCCACCGCGGCGGCCTTCTCCTTCTTGAGCTTCGCTTCCTTCTGCAGGCGGGGCAGCGCCTTCTCGACCGTCTGCAGGTCGGCCAGGATCAGCTCGGTGTTGATCGTCTCGATGTCGTCGGCCGGAGAGACCTTGCCGTCGACATGCAGCACGTTGGGGTCGGAGAAGGCACGCACCACCTGGCAGATCGCGGACGCGTCGCGGATGTTCGCGAGGAACGCGTTGCCCCGGCCCTGGCCCTTCGACGCGCCGCGGACCAGCCCGGCGATGTCGACGAAGCTCACCGGCGCCGGCAGGATCTTCTCACTGCTGAACAGCTCGGCCAGCTTGCCCAGCCGCTCGTCGGGCAGCCCGACCACGCCGACGTTGGGCTCGATCGTCGCGAACGGGTAGTTCGCGGCGAGCACGTCGTTCTTGGTGAGGGCGTTGAACAGGGTGCTCTTGCCGACGTTGGGCAGGCCGACGATTCCGATGGTGAGGCTCACGGAACGCCAGTCTACGGGTTCGCTCAGCGGAAGAACTTCCGCAGTTCGGCAGCGACCAGTTCCGGCCTGCCGCTGTCGTCGGCGGCGAGATGCCCCACGCCGCTCAAGGTCACCCGCCGCGCTCGCGGCAGAACCGGCTCCAGGCCGCTCAGGACCCCTTTGAGGTACGCCGGGGAGCGCTCGCCACCCAGCAGAAGCGTCTCCGCGGTCACCGAGCGGTAGGTGTCCAGCGGGCCGGCCGCGTCCTCGACCACCGCCGCGTCCAGGCGCATCGTCGGGATCAGGTCCCCGATCCGGCGGCCCTGACCGGCACGGATGACCACACCCATCATCGGGATGACGGCCGCGCGTGGGACGTACCGAAGATCGCCCGTGCCTTTCGCCGCCGTGACGAAAGCGGCCGCCCGCCGGCCCCGGGACAGCTCCTTCTCATATCTCGGAAGCCAGGCGACCGGATCGTGATCGCCGTGCTTGAGCGGCGGCTCGTAGAGCGCGAGGCGCTCGATCGGCAGCTCCATCGCCGCGCGCAGCGCGATGACCGCGCCGGAGCTGAGACCGAAGACGTTGCGCGCCCCGGTCTCCTCGAGCACCGCCGCCAGGTCGGCGATCTCGGCGCGGAGGCCGTGCCCGGGCCGCGCCGGGCCGCTGAGGCCGCGACCGCGGCGGTCGGGGACGTAGACCGTGAACCCGGTCGCCAGGCAGCGGGCCAGTTTCGTGAAGTTCGCCGAGGTCTGCATGCCGCCGTGCAGGAGCACGACCTTGGGACCACCGCCGGAGACGCGCCACCGGATGTCCGTCTTTACCGCCAAAGCATCCATGCCGTCAACCGTAGTTGACACACCTCGCTCCCGTCAACCTTGGTTGACACCCCGCCTCTCCCACGCGCCCATCCACCCGCGCGATCTTGCGAGTTGGCGGTTGCGGGGCGCAAACTCACCAGATCTCGGCTGCGGCCGCGGGCGAGACGGTCGTGTCCGAATTCCGCCAGCCACGACCGGGGCGGCGGGAGCAGACTCGACGGCATGGAGCTGGACTTCGAACACTGTTATCGGGCCGTCGACAGCCGCGACCCGCGGTTCGACGGATGCTTCTACACGGCCGTGCGCACCACCGGCATCTACTGCCGGCCGTCCTGCCCGGCGGTCACCCCGAAACGGGAGAACGTCACGTTCTACCTCAGCTCGGCGGCCGCACAACGCGGCGGATTCCGGGCCTGCCGGCGATGCCGGCCCGACGCCGCACCCGGATCCCCCGAATGGGACACCCGCGCGGACACCGTCGGACGGGCCATGCGGCTCATCGGCGACGGCGTCGTCGACCGGGAAGGCGTGCCCGGCCTGGCGTCGCGGCTCGGATACACCGAACGGCACCTCAACCGGATGCTCACCGCCGAACTCGGGGCCGGACCGCTCGCACTCGCGCGAGCCCAGCGGGCACAGACGGCACGGATCCTCGTCGAGACGACCGACCTCGGGCTCGCGGAGATCGCGTTCGCGGCCGGGTTCGGCAGCGTGCGGCAGTTCAACGACACCATGCTCGAGGTGTACGCGCGATCGCCCGGCCAACTGCGGGAACGACGGCCCGCGGCACGGAGCGAGGCGGGAGTCGTCAACCTGCGGCTCGCCTACCGGCCACCGCTGCATGCGACGTCGCTGCTGGAGTTCTTCGAGGCCCGCACCCTGCCCGGCGTGGACGAGGTGGACGGGCAGACGTACCGCAGAGGAATGAACCTGCCGCACGGGAGCGCGGTCGTCGCGCTGCGGCCCGGAGATCGATGGGTCCATGCGACGCTTCGGCTCGATGACGTGCGGGACCTGGCGCCGGCGGTGGCGCGGTGCCGGCGGCTGTTCGATCTGGACGCCGACCCGGTGGCGGTGGATGGGCTGCTCGGCGGCGATCCGGCGTTGACGGCGGCGATCCGGGCGGAACCGGGGGTGCGGGTGCCGCGGGCGGTGGACGGGTTCGAGATGGCGGTTCGGGCGGTGGTGGGGCAGCAGGTAAGTGTGGCGGGCGCCCGGACGACGCTGGGGCGGATGCTGCGTGCGGCCTCAGAGGCCGGGTCGGCGTCGCCGGCCGCTGCTTCGGGGGAACCCGCCCCCATCCCCCAACCTGCCGCTTCGCGGGAAGCCGCCGCCGTCCCCGCCCCCGTTGAGCGGCTGGCCGGTTTCCCGGCCGCGAGCACCGTCGCCGACCTGCCCGACAGCGCCTTCGGCATGCCGGCCGCCCGCCGTGCCACCATCCGCGCCCTGGCCCAGGCGGTTGCCGACGGCAAGCTGGACCTCGCTCCGGGCGCCGACCGCGCCGAGACCGTCGCCCGCCTGACCGAGCTTCCCGGCATCGGCCCGTGGACCGCCGGTTACGTCGCCATGCGCGCGATCGGCGACCCCGACGTCTTCCTTCCCACCGACCTGGCCGCGCGCCGCGGGGCCGAGGCGCTGGGCCTGCCCAGCACCGCGAAGGCCTTGGGCGCGTATGCCGAACGCTGGCGTCCCTGGCGTTCTTACGCGCTGATCCGTCTGTGGCGGTCGGCCTGACCGAAGCGGCGCGCAAGGCCAATCTACCCGCGATCCAGGGCCGTCCCGCCGTTGTCCACATTGCCGTGTGAGCCACTCCGGTCGTCCACAGGCGGGCCATTCTTCCGCCCGCCGGGCGCGGAAACGCGCAACGCTGGCAGCCCCCCTTCAAGGAGAGAACGATGTTGCGTCATTCGACTTTGGACACCCCTGTCGGCCCGCTCACCGTGGTGGTCAGCAGGACCGGCGCGGTCCGGGCGACGGGTTTCACCACCGATGTCCCCGACTTGATGAGCCTGGTTCATCCGATGCTGCTGGAGCCGGTCGAACCCGGCGATCCGGGCCTGGTGGGTGAGGCCGTCCGGGCATACCTCGCCGGTGACCTGACCGCGATCGACGCGGTGCAGGTGGAGCAGCACACCGCGGGCGCGTTCATGGCGCACGCCTGGCGGGTGATGCGGGGCATCAAGCCCGGCGCCCCGGTGACGTACACCGGTTTCGCCGAGCTCTCCGGCCGCCCGTTGGCCGTTCGTGCGGCTGCGGCGGCGTGTGCCCGCAACCCGGTGGCCTTGTTCACGCCGTGTCACCGGGTTCTGCGGACGGATGGGACGCTCGGCGGCTACCGCTGGGGCTTGAACGTCAAGGAGTGGCTGCTGGCGCACGAATCAGCTGTTTGAGACGGCCTTCATGAGGTCGGCCGCTGGCCGGGGATGAGCTGGTCGTCGGTGTGGTGGGCGGCGTCGGCCGGGCCGGAGTCCCGCATCCACCGGTTCAGGTCCCGGTCGGCCTGTTCGACGGCCCGCTGTCGCCAGTTCTGCAGGACCCGGCCCATCACCTCGGCCTGGGTGTCGATGACGATCTGGTTGCCGGCCCTCGCGGCGTCGGAGGCTCGGCGCAGCCGGTCCTGTTCGGTGCGCAGATCGCTGTCGCGGCGTTCCCGGTCGAGGCGCAGCAGGTGGTCGCTGTTCTCCTTGGCGACCTTCTCGTAATCGGTCTCCGGGCCGAGAACCTGGAGCAGTTTCATCAGCACGGGCAGCAGTTCGAGGGCGAGGAACAGCAGGAACAGCGCGAGGTGTGCGGTGTGGAGGGTGGGCCGGTCGCCGGCGACCTCGTCGAGGGCTTCGAGACGGGCGAGCAGGCCGGTGTCCTTCCTGGACGCGGCCTCGTGGGCGGTCTTGTCGGCGGCGAGCCGGGCGCGCAGGTCGGTGAGCCGGGCCCGGTTGTCGGTGAGCCGGGTCCGTGCCGCTGAGGTGGCGACGTTCCGCGCGTCGGTGAGGGCGATGCGCGCGTCGGCGCGGGTGGCGGCGAGCCGGTTGCGTGCCTCGTCGCGGGTGGCTCGCGCCTCTTCCTGGATGCGGATCTTCTCGTGGTAGGCGATGCCGGCGCCGGCTCTGCCGGAGCCGCAGGCGCCTTCTTTCTCGCAGACCACGTTCGCCTGGGCTTGGAGGAACTTCTTCTGCGCGTCGTCGTATTGTCCGCGGGCGGCGACCACCGCCGGGGCGGATTCGACGTTGACGCCGCCACCGCCGGCGAGGATGCGTTCGTCCTCGGCGATGGTCTGCTCCAGTGCGGGGATGGACGCGTAATCGGGGTTCGCGGCGGTGTCGCGGTTGAATTCGGCGATCTGGCGGGCGTGCATCACGGTGAGCTGGGTCCGGATCTCCGCTTCGAAGATCTTCAGCACTACCGGGGTGGAGATGACGGCGCCGAGCACCAGGGCCAGCAGCACGCGCGGCACGGCCATGAGCAGGGTGAGGGCGGTGCGGTCCTGGCGCGTCATCTGTACGACGAGGAGCCGGTCCAGGTTGAAGATGATCATGCCCCAGGCGAGGCCGATGAGGACGGCGGCGACCGGTCCGGCGCCGAGGGCCATGTGTACGGCCATCGCGGCCGACGCGGCCGCGACGAGTGCCGTGGACACGATGACGCCGCCCATCGCCGCGTACCGCAGTTCGTCGCCGGGGGTGACGTCGAGGACGCCCCGCTGGCCGCCGGCGAACCCGGCGAGTATCCGTTTCAGGCCCATGGTTTCCTCAGCCATCTCGGCCACCGACGTCGTGGCCGCTCGGGGCGCGTGTCGAACCAGCGCGCCACATCGATCGGGAACCCGGTGACGCGCAGTGCGCCGGATGGCGGGGCGGGCACTGCGACCGGGGGGAGTGCGGGGAGGGTCGTGCGGTGGCGCCGGGTGGCGGCCGGCTCGAGTGGAAGCCGCGGGAGCTGGATCCGCGGGAGCTGGGGAAGTTCGAAGACGTGCACGTGGCCGGTCTCGGCCTGATGGCTGCCGGCCGGGTTGGCGGCGCGCAGCCGGACGGGTCCCGGCCGCGTGATGATCAGTGCGGTGTGGCCCTCGTCCCGTTCGTTTGGGGCGGCGGTGACGGTGGTCCCGTCCGGGCCGGTGATCACGAGTCGGTCGGCGTGCCGGGTTCGCCAGCGCACGGTGACCGGCGATCCGGGGGGCACGATCTCGGGGCTGACCTGGACCTGTTCGATCACGGGCGGGCCTTGGAGGGTGGCGGCCCGGGCGGTCAGGTAGTTGCGCCATTCGGCTGCGGTGGGCAGCAGGTGGGCGACGTCGGATCGGGCCCGCCGCAGCAGTTCCCGTCCGGCGCCGTCCAGGAGCGGGGTGTCGCCCGGCGGGGGCGCGCAGTGGTGGACGAACCGGCCCAGCCAGGTCAGGTCGCCGGCCTGCCGGTCGAGGCCGCCGGGCCGGCGTGGTCGCACCCGGGTGCAGTCGGCGATCAGCACTTCCGGGGCGGGTGTGCCGGTGTGGAGCGCCGATGCGAGGGCGTCCGTGCCGAGGACGATGCCGTGCTGGTGGGCGAGGTGGATGGTGTCGGCGAGGGCGGCGCAGAGCTGTGCCCGCAGATTCGTGGGCTGGTCCGGGCGCGGCGCGTTCAGCGGTCGTGGGGCCCGTCCGCCGTGGCCGTCGGCGGTGGTGAACCGTTCCGGCACGGTGGGCAGGAGCATGCCGACCGCCGTTTCCGGGTCGTCGCCGGTCACCAGCCGGTACGGCCACAGGAAGCGGCCGTTGAGCGTCGTGGCGGCCGGGTGGTCGCGCAGTGCGACGAGGTCGAGCAGGTCGCCGAGCGGCCGCGCGCCGGTGTCGAACCGGTGCAGGACGAACGGCCGTGGCAGGCCGGTGAGCTGGTCGAGGTCGTGTTCGGAGACGGTCCACCGGGCGGGTGCGGGGCGGGAGTCGCTGTGTCCGGCCGGTGCGCGCACGCCCACCGAGCCGGCGCCGAGCAGGTGGAGCGGCTGCGGCGTCTCGCGCGCGGTCTCTTCCGTCACCCGGATCCTCTTTCATCCCTCCGCGGGTTCGCCCACGGCGCCCGCCCGGCCCGCGGTGATCAGGTGACTCCCGGCCGCACACCGGCCGGACAGGTGGGGCGGTGACCGTCCAGTTCAGAGGTACGGCGACGACCGTACCGTCGGATCTCGGTGGACCGGGCCCGGTGGGCCCCGCAAAACGCCTGGCTACGCCGTACGGGTGAGTCCTACGCTGGTCGGCATGACTGATACGGGAACCGGGCGCCGCGGTTTCCCTGAGCGGCCGTCACTGGACGGGCTCGAGGAGAAGTGGGCGCCGCGCTGGCAGGAGGAGGGCACGTACGCGTTCGACCGTTCCAAGGAGCGGGCCGACGTGTATGCGATCGACACACCTCCGCCGACCGTATCCGGCTCGTTGCACGTCGGGCACGTCTTCTCCTACACGCACACCGACACGGTGGCGCGGTTCCAGCGGATGCGCGGCAAGACGGTCTTCTATCCGATGGGGTTCGACGACAACGGGCTGCCGACGGAGCGTCGCGTCCAGAACCTGTTCGGGGTCCGCTGCGATCCGTCGCTGCCGTACGACCCGTCGTGGGAGCCAACGCCGTCAGCGGGCGAGGAGAGGATCTCGCGGCGCAACTTCGTCGAGTTGTGCGAGCGGTTGACCGTCGAGGACGAGAAGGGGTTCGAGGCGCTGTGGCGGCGGCTCGGGCTGTCCGTCGACTGGACGCTGACCTATACGACGATCGGGGCCACGGCGCGGGCGGTCTCGCAGCGGGCGTTCCTGGCGAACCTGGCCGCCGGCCAGGCGTACACGGCGGAGGCCCCGACGTTGTGGGACGTCGGTTTCCGGACGGCTGTCGCGCAGGCCGAGTTGGAGGACAGGGAGCGGCCGGGGGCGTACCACCGGTTGCGTTTCCGCGGCCCGGACGGGCCGGTCGAGATCGACACCACCCGGCCGGAGCTGCTGCCGGCGTGTGTCGCGCTGGTCCATCATCCCGGTGATCCCCGCTTCGCGGGTCTCACGTCGGTCCGTTCGCCGTTCTTCGACGTCGAGGTCCCGGTCCGGGCACATCCGCAGGCAGACCCCGGCAAGGGTACGGGCATCGCGATGGTCTGCACGTTCGGCGACCTGGCCGACGTCACGTGGTGGCGTGATCTGCAGTTGGACACCCGGGTGGTGCTGGGCCGCGACGGCCGGTTCCTGGCCGAGGCCCCGCCGGGTGTCCCGGCCGCCGCCTACCGGCGTTTCGCCGGCCTGACCGTCAACGCCGCCCGGTCGGAGGTGGTGCGGGTTCTGCGCGAGTCCGGCGATCTGGCCGGTGAGCCTCGGCCGGTCACGCATCCGGTCAAGTTCTACGAGCGCGGCGACCGTCCACTGGAAATCGTCACGAGCCGGCAGTGGTTCATCCGCAACGGCGGCCGCGACGAGGGGCTGCGGGAGGAGCTGCTGGCCCGGGGCCGTGAGCTGCGCTGGGTTCCGGAGAGCATGCGCCACCGTTACGAGCATTGGGTCGGCGGCCTGACCGGTGACTGGCTGATCAGCCGGCAGCGGTTCTTCGGCGTCCCGATCCCCGTCTGGTACCCGCTGGACGCCGCCGGCGAGCCCGTCCACGACCGGCTGCTCGTCCCGGACGACACGGCCCTGCCGGTCGACCCGTCGTCGGACTGCCCGCCCGGCTTTACCGAGGAGCAGCGGGACGTCCCGGGTGGTTTCACGGCCGACCCGGACGTCATGGACACCTGGGCGACGTCGTCGCTGACTCCGCAGATCGTCACCGGCTGGAGCACTGACGACGACCTGCATGCCCGCACCTATCCGATGGACCTGCGGCCGCAGGGCCAGGAGATCATCCGGACCTGGTTGTTCTCGTCGGTGCTGCGGGCCGGCCAGCTGACCCCGCACGGGCTGCCGTGGAAGCGGGCGGTCCTGTCCGGCTGGATCCTCGACCCCGACCACAAGAAGATCTCCAAGTCGCTGGGCAACGAGGTCGAGACCCCGGTCCAGTTGCTCGAACAGTACGGGTCGGACGCGGTCCGGTACTGGGCGGCGTGCGGCCGTCCCGGCGCCGACCTGGCGTTCGAGCCGGCCCAGTTGAAGGTGGGCCGGCGGCTGGCGACGAAGCTGCTGAACGCGTCGAGGTTCGCGCTCGGCCTGGGTGCGGCGGATGCGCTGCGGCAGCCGGTCACCGCTGGGCTGGACCGGGCGATGCTGGGCCGGCTGTCGGAGGTGGTCGTCGCGGCCACCGCGGCGTTCGAGGACTATCAGCACACCGACGCGTTGCAGGCGGCGGAGACGTTCTTCTGGACGTTCTGCGACGACTACATCGAGCTGGTCAAGAACCGGGCGTACGCGGAGGGCCCGGACGGCGATTCGGCCCGGGCCGCGCTCGCCACCGGCCTGTCGGTGCTGTCGCGGCTGTTCGCGCCGTTCCTGCCGTTCGTCACCGAGGAGATCTGGTCGTGGTGGCGGTACGGCTCGGTCCACCAGGCCACGTGGCCCACCCGGTACGAGGTGGCCCGGGTCGCGCCGGAGAGTGATCCGTCGCTGCTCGACCTGGCCGGTGAGGCGCTGCGGCAGGTCCGGCGGGCCAAGTCGGACCGGAAACTGTCGATGCGGACGGAGGTTCCGCTGGCTGAGGCGCTCGGCCCGGCGGAGCTGTTGGACCGGCTGGAACTGATCGGCGGCGACTTCCGGGCGGCGGCCCGGATCGGCAAGCTCGACCTGCTTCGCGACCGCACCCCGGAACTGGTGATCGCCTGCGCATTCTGAACGCGGCGGCCACCATGGGAGGCATGTCGATCGCGCCTGAGGAGGTCCGGGCTCCGGCCCGCGACGCGGTGCTGTTCCGGTCGTCGCCGGCCCGGACCTTCGTCATGGTGTTCGCCGTGCTGATGGTCGCCTACCTGGCGGTGTCACCGGTGATCGAGTGGGTCGCCGGGGACTCCGGCGACCCGTGGTGGGCGACCGTGCTTCAGGCGGTGGTGATCGCGGCCGGCGCGGCCGGCGCCTACGCGGTCTCCGCGCGGGCCGCCCTGACCACCTGGGTGCGGGTGTCTTCCGGCGGCCTCGAGCTGGCCGCTCAGGACTCCGACCCGGTCCTGCTGGACTGGGCCGACATCGCGGCCGTGGTGATCCGCCGGGACGGGCTGCGGACCGTGCTCGACGTGGTGCCCGCCGACCTGGACAGCGTCCACCCGGTGCAGGAGGGTGACACCGGCGGGCCGGCGCTGGCCGACACCCCGCGGGGGCCGGCGTTCACCGCCGACCTCACCCAGATCTGGCCGAGCCCGCGGGCGCTGCGCCGCGCGATCGGCCGGCACCTGCGGGGCGCCGCCGGCTAGAAGTCGAAGCCTCCGCCGCCGTCGAAACCGCCGAGGTCGCCGCCGGAGTAGTCGCCTCCGGCGAGATCGCCGCCGGAGAAGTCGGGTGTCCCGAAGTCGCCGAAGTCGCCGAACTCCGGCGACAGGAGGGCGTCGAAGATCAGCATGCCGCCGAGGACGCCGGCGCCCGCGCCGAGCGCTGTCCGCCACACCGGCGTCGAATACCAGCCCGCCGGAACCGGCCGGCCCTGCACGCGGCCACCCGGGTAGTAGTACGGCGTGTCGGAGCGGGGCCGGGGCCCCGCTTTGTAGGCGTGTCCCTCGACGGTGACCTCACGCTCCTGGGTGATCTGCCCGGCGCCCTGGGAGACCTGCAGCGGCGGCACGTCGGGGCCGGGGTCGAGGCCCATCGCCAGGCGTGCCGCCCGGACATAGGTCAGGCCTTCCAGCGCCGACTCGCGGGCGAGTGCGAACTGGCGCACCGAATCGGCGCTCTGCAGCTGGCCGCCGGCGGCGTTGTAGCGCTCGCTCGCGTCGGCCAGCGCCTGCCGTGCGGCCGGGTCGTCGGAGCTGAGGTTCATCACCTGGCCGCCGAGTCGCTCGTACCACCGCTGCGCGTCGGCACGGGCGTCGTCGAGCTGCGTTTTCCGGCGGGCTTCCCCGCCGCGTTGAACAACCGCGATGACCAGGCCGACCAGGATGAGGATCGCCAGGATCAGCAACACGCCCTTCATGTTTCCCACGGTACCCCCGCGGGTCGCGTGGCCCATCCATGGCAATCTGCGGAGGTGACGTTCTCGACACTGGCCGTGGTGCTCGCCTGTCTGGCCGCCGGGGCCGCCCTCGGCTGGCTGGCCGCACGGGCCCGCGCGGCCACCGACATCGCCCGCCTGGAAGCCACCCTGGAAGCCGCCCGCGAGGGCGAGCAGCGGCTGGAGCAGTCGCTGCGGGCACTGTCCTATGAGGCGACCGTCCAGTCGCAGGAGGCGGTGGCCCGGGCGGTGGCGCCGCTGCACGACACCCTGCGCCGGTACGAGGATCGCGTCGCCCAACTGGAACACGACCGGGTGGACGCCTACGCCGAACTGCGCGAACAGGTGCGGTCCATGGGCGCGGTCTCCGGCGAGCTGCGCACCGAGACGCGGCAGCTGGTCGCCGCGCTGCGCGCCCCGCAGGTTCGCGGCCGCTGGGGTGAGCACCAGCTGAAACGCATCATCGAGGCGGCCGGGTTGCTGGAGCACTGCGACTTCGCCGAACAGGTCACCGCCGCCACCGACGACCAGGGGGTGCGGCCGGACCTGGTGGTGCGGCTGCACGGCGGGCGGACCGTGGTGGTGGACGCGAAGGCGCCGATGGAGGGTTACCTGTCCGCGATGGAGGCCCGGGACGAGCACACCCGTGACGGCCACCTCGATCAGCACGCCCGGCACCTGCGGGGGCACGTGGACGCGCTGTCCGGCAAACGGTACTGGTCGGCGTTCGAGTCGGCGCCGGATTTCGTGGTGCTGTTCGTGCCGGCCGACCCGTTCCTGGACGCGGCGCTGCAACGCGATCCGTCGCTGATGGAACACGCGTTCCGCCGCAACATCGTGCTCGCCACCCCGGCGACGTTGATCGCGATGCTACGGACGGTCGCCTACTCGTGGCGGCAGGAGGCGCTGACCCGCAACGCCGCCGCCGTCCACGGCCTGGCGCGCGAGTTGTACGGACGGCTGTCGACACTCGGCGACCATGTGGACAAGCTGGGGACGGCGCTGGGCGGGGCGGTCACCGCCTACAACCGGGCGGTCGGCTCGCTGGAGTCACGGGTGCTGGTGAGCGCCCGCAAGCTCGCCGAGATGGGCGTCTCGGACGAGGAGCTGCTCCCGCCCGTACAGGTGGAAGTTGCTCCTCGTCAGCCGCAGGCGCCCGAGTTCAGCTAGCTTTCGCCGCGGCGGCGGCAGCGGCCTTCATGTCGCGGCGCAGCTCCTGCGGAAGCGAGAAGGTGAGCCGTTCCTCAGCCGTCGTGTACTCGGTGACCTCGCCGAACCCGCGCTCGGCGAGGAACGCCAGAACCTCCATGACCAGTTCGTCGGGGACGCTGGCGCCGGACGAGACACCGACCGTGGTGGCGCCTTCCAGCCACTCCTCCTGGATCTCGGAGGCGTAGTCGACCAGGTGGCCGGCCCGTGCGCCGGCGCCGAGGGCCACCTCGACCAGGCGGACCGAGTTCGACGAGTTGGTGGAGCCGACCACGATCACCACGTCGCAGTCCGGCGCGATCTCTTTGATCACGTGCTGGCGGTTGGACGTGGCGTAGCAGATGTCGTCGCTCGGCGGCGACTGCAGCAGCGGCAGCCGGGTCTTGAGCCGGGCGACCGTCTCCATCGTCTCGTCGACGCTCAAGGTGGTCTGCGACAGCCAGACGACCTTCGCCGGGTCACGGATCACGACGTTCGCCACGTCGTCGGGGCCGTCGACCAGCTGGATGTGGGCGGGAGCCTCACCGGCGGTGCCGATGACCTCCTCGTGGCCCTCGTGGCCGATCAGCAGGATGTCGTAGTCCTCGGCGGCGAAGCGCTTGGCCTCGTGGTGCACTTTCGTCACCAGGGGGCAGGTGGCGTCGATCGCCTTGAGGTTGCGCTCGCGGGCCTGGTCGTGCACTTCGGGAGCGACGCCGTGGGCCGAGAACACCACGGTGGCGCCCTCGGGGACCTCGTAGTTCTCCTCCACGAAGATCGCGCCCCGGGACTCGAGGGTGTTGACCACGTGCTTGTTGTGCACGATCTGCTTGCGCACATAGACCGGGGCGCCGTAGAGCTTCAACGCCTCCTCGACGGTCTGCACGGCGCGGTCGACACCGGCGCAGTAGCCACGCGGCTTGGCGAGCAACACCCGCTTACGAGGTTCAGTCACCCGGCCATGGTACGTGCACTCCGGGCACCCCCGCCTCTCTGCGATCAGCACCACAGGCCGGTCATACTCCCTTCCCATGACGGGGACCGAGAACATCAGCGTGAGTCGGGGCGTTCGCCTGACAGTCGGGCTGCTGAGCCTGACGGCCGGGCTGTTCTGGCTGCTCATGAACCTTTCCGGGGTGTATCCGCGGGACGTTTTCGTCGGTGTCGCGCTCGCCGGGGGCGGGCTGGTCCTGCTGCTGTGGAGGCGCCTGCCACTGTCCGGACGGCTCGTCTCCGCCGCCGCGGGGGTGATCGGTCTCGGCGGAACGGCGGCCGGGCTCACCGCCCGATCGGCCGAAATATGCTGCATGTTCGCCTACCGGGAGGGCCGGGGCTGGCCGTACGAGTGGCTAGGCCGCGGCGCGGTCGCCGAAACCCCCGGCGAGGCACAGCGCCTGGCCGCGGCGCAGGGCTGGGAGTGGTCCGCGTCGGCCCTGTTCGTGGACGTGACCGTCTGGGCGTACGCCGGACTGATGGTGATCGTGGTGGGGGGCCTGGCCCGGCGGGCCGCGCGCCGGCGAGCGGAGACCACCGGCCCCGCCGTCTAGTCCGTTTCGCCCCGGATCCGACAGAACGGGCGAGATACTTCCCTTCATGAGCGCCGAGAAGTGGCCCTCGATCCCGGCCGTTCTCCGCGTGATGGCCGGCTGGTTCATGCTCGGCATCGGGCTGCTGAACCTGGCGGTCGAGATCGACGGTGGGCTGACCGGCGCGTACCTGATGTTTCACGTGGTGCTCGGCCTCGGTGGGGTGCTGATGCTGTTGCGGCGGCGGCCGGTCCCGAGCCGTGCCGGGTGCGCGATCGCCGGCGTCCTCGCGCTGGCCGGGATGGTGTCCACCGCGTTGCCGGGCACGTCGCGCTGCTGCCTGGAGGATCCACCGGGGCACGGCTATCCGTACCCGTTCCTCGGCACCGGCGGCGGCGTCCACGTCGAGCCGGCCTACCTCGTCGTCGATCTGATCTTCTGGGGTTGCGCCGGCCTGCTGGCGATGGTCGTCCTGGCCGTCGCCGAGCGGGCGCTGCCGCAACGGCGTACCCCGATCGATCTGAGGCGTTACCGCGGGCACGCCGAACCGGCGGCGATGTCCGCCACCCCGGATCGGGCGGGCGAAAATGTCGGTGGGCTTACGTAATCTGGCCGGGTGAACGAGCCCGACAGCACGCGCAGCTCCGCCGACGAGCCGTGGCCGGTCCGCGTCGTCAGTCAGAAGATCGGCGCCTGGATCGGCAAGCTCGGCTGGGTCTGGGTCGACGGGCAGGTCGCCCAGATCAGCCGTCGGCCCGGCTCCAACGTGGTCTTCCTGACCCTGCGTGACCCGTCGGCCGACCTCAGCCTCACCGTCACCACCCACCACGACGTGCTGCACGCCGGCGCTCCCGACCTGGCCGAGGGCGCCCGGGTCACCCTGCACGCCAAACCGGAGTTCTATCCGGCCCGCGGCACTCTCAGCCTGCGCGCCGACGAGATCCGCCAGGTCGGTGTCGGCGAGCTGCTGGCCCGTCTGGAAAAGCTGAAACGCCTGCTCTCCGCCGAGGGCCTGTTCGCCCGGGAGCGCAAGCGGCGGCTGCCGTTCCTGCCCGGCCGGGTCGGGCTGATCACCGGGCGGGCCAGCGCCGCCGAGCGCGACGTGCTGATGAACACCCGGCGCCGCTGGCCGTCCGTGGACTTCCGGGTGATCAACGTGCCGGTGCAGGGCCCGACCGCGGTGGCGCAGATCCTCGACGCGCTCAAGGTGCTCGACAACGACGACACCATCGACGTGATCGTGATCGCCCGCGGCGGTGGCAGCGTGGAGGACCTGCTCCCGTTCTCCGACGAGGCGCTCTGCCGGGCCGTCTTCGGCGCCCGCACCCCGGTGGTCAGCGCCATCGGCCACGAGACCGACGCGCCGCTGCTCGACTACGTCGCCGACGTGCGCGCCTCCACCCCGACCGACGCCGCGAAACGTATCGTGCCCGACCTCGCCGACGAGCAGCGCCTCATCACGCACGCCCGGGCGCGGCTCGACCGGGCGGTGATCGGCATGCTCGACCGGGAGCGGCAGCGGATCGAGGCGTGGCGGTCCCGGCCCGTGCTGGCCCGCCCCGAGGTGCTGATCGACCAGCGTGCCACCGAGGTGACCGCGCTGCGCGACCGGGCCGGGCGCAGCCTGGAGCACCGGCTGCGCCGCGCCGACGACGCGCTGGAACACACCGTCGCTCGGCTGCGTGCCCTGTCCCCGGCCAAGACGCTGGAGCGCGGCTACGCGATCGTGCAACGCCCCGACGGCCACGTGGTCCGCGCCGCGGACGAGGTGTCGCCGGGCGACCTTCTTCGGATCCGGCTCGCCGAGGGCGAGCTGCGAACAGCAGTGATGGAGAGCTGAATGACCGACGAGAGACTCACCTACGAGCAGGCCCGCACCGAGCTGGCCTCCGTGGTGGAGCGGCTGGAGCAGGGCGGCGGCACCCTGGAGGAGTCATTGGCTCTGTGGGAGCGCGGCGAGCGACTGGCCGACGTCTGTCGCGGCTGGCTCGACGGCGCCCGCGAGCGCATCGAGGCGGCCCGCGCCGCCCGGGCCGACGAGTGACCTCAGGACAGCGAGGAGGCCAGCTTCTCCAGGTTCGCGGTGTCGTCGTCGTTCCCGATGATCACGATGGTCCGGTTCTGCTCGGTGACGATCAGGGCCATCTCCCCCGGCCGTCCGGTGTAACGCATCCAGGTCCGCCGGTCGGTGCGGTAAGCGCCGATCCGCTCGCCCTGAGCGCCGACCTCGGCCGGGACCAGCGTGGTCGCCGTGATGTTGCTCTGGACCATCAGGATCGGCTTCTCCGCCGGATCGACGTAACCGAGCCGCAGCGTCGAGCCGCCCTCCTCGCGGCGGAAATGCGCCGATGTGATGTACCAGTCAGTGCTGAGCCCGGCCGCCTGCGCCACCGGGAACACCCGCTCGGCCGCCGACAGCGTCGAGGCCAACGACTCCGCCTTCACCCTGTGCGGCTTCTCCCCGTCCAGCACCACCTTGTAATAGGTCATCAGCAGGGCGACCGGCACCAGCAGCACCAGCAGCGAGAGGACCATGTCACGCGGGCGCCGGCCCTCCTTGGCGG
Organism: Actinoplanes sandaracinus; assembly: GCF_030009775.1. Classification (GTDB taxonomy): domain Bacteria; phylum Actinomycetota; class Actinomycetes; order Mycobacteriales; family Micromonosporaceae; genus Actinoplanes; species Actinoplanes sandaracinus. Next base: position 106,523 of record NZ_JASCTH010000008.1, read on the forward strand.
CGAGGCGCGGCGAGGTCGCCGCCGCTGCCCTGGCCGGGGACGGGGCTGTCGCGGAGGTCTCGGTGGGCGCGGTTTCGCCCGGGACCGGGGCGGGAGAAGAGGCTGGTTCCACGAACCCCATTGTTAACCACGTCGCTGAAACGGGACTTGGCACGTCCTCAGATGCCAGGATCTGAGGAATCACCAGCCCCGCAACGTCGCGAGGAGGCCGCCGTGCCCGCCCGAGTCCCGCAGGACCTCGACCGCAACATCGCCCTCGACCTCGTCCGCGTCACCGAAGCCGCCGCCATGGCGGCCGGCCGGTGGGTCGGCCGAGGCGACAAGAACGGCGGTGACGGCGCCGCCGTCGACGCCATGCGCAAACTCATCAACTCGATCCAGATGCAGGGTGTCGTCGTCATCGGCGAGGGCGAGAAAGACGAAGCGCCGATGCTCTTCAACGGCGAACGGGTCGGCGACGGCACCGGGCCGGAGGTGGACGTCGCGGTCGACCCGATCGACGGCACCACCTTGATGAGCAAGGGCATGCCCGGCGCGATCGCGGTCCTCGCGGTCGCCGAGCGCGGCGCCATGTTCGACCCGAGCGCCGTCTTCTACATGGACAAGATCGCCGTCGGCCCCGACTGCGCCGACGTCATCGACATCAACGCCGGCGTGAAGGAGAACCTGCGCCGCATCGCCAAGGCCAAGCGCTCCAGCATCTCCGACGTGACGGTGTGCATTCTGGACCGTCCCCGTCACGCCAAACTGGTCGAGGAGGTCCGCCAGACCGGCGCCACCATCAAGTTCATCTCCGACGGTGACATCGCCGGGGCCATCTCCGCGGCCCGCCTGGAGTCCGACGTCGACGTGCTGATGGGCATCGGCGGCACCCCCGAGGGCATCACCGCCGCGTGCGCCCTCAAGTGCCTCGGCGGCATGATCCAGGCGAAACTGTGGCCCCTCGACGACGCCGAGCGGGAGAAGGCGATCGCCGGCGGCCACGACCTCGACCGTGTCCTCACCACCGACGATCTGGTCACCGGCGACAACTGCTTCTTCGTCGCCACCGGCGTCACCAGCGGCGACCTACTCAAGGGCGTCCGCTACCGGGCGGGCGGCGCGCACACCCAGTCGATCGTGATGCGCTCCAAGAGCGGCACCATCCGGGTCATCGACTCCTACCACCGCCTGGAGAAACTCGCTCTCTACTCGGCGGTCGACTTCGACGGCCACCTGCCCACGGTGCCGATGGGCGACCAGGTCCTCTGACGGGAGGGGTCCGGGCAGATCTCAAACCCGGACCCTTTTCTCGTACGCGTCACCCCGCACCCGCCGAACACTGATCCTCACCTGGCTACACCGCGAGGTAGGCGGCTGCCCACGGCCCCAGCGCGCCCACCGGGCTGCTGCCACACCGGCTCAACCCCCCAGGTCGCACCCGCCATACCCCGGCAAGCCGCGTTGCCAGCGCAGACCCTCCCAGCCGTAGCCCGGACACGCCACCCACCGGCCGAGACACGGCTGAGCTACGGCGGGCGGGTGCGGGGTGGGTGGGGTGAGGGACTTGCCCGAAAGGCGCGCTGGGGGTGGAGGGCAGCGGCGTCGCGCGGTAGGGGCGGGACTCCGCTGGTGCGGTGGGGGGCTGGTGGCCGTACCCGCTGAGGGTTTATCGGCGGCGCCGGAAGAGGACCGCCGCGACGATCCCGCCGAGCAGGCCCAGCAGGTGTCCCTGCCAGGAGATGCGCTGGTCGGTCGGCAGGACGTTGTAGATCTGGTACCAGTAGAGCAGGCCGATGAACAGCGCGACCGCGAAGTTCCACCAGCTGCGCTCCACCAGGCCACGGGCGAGCAGCAGGCCGAGGTATCCGAAGATGACGCCGCTGGCGCCGACCACCACGGTGCTCGGGCTGCCGATGAACCAGACTCCGACGCCGGCCACCGCCATGATCAGCGCGGTGGACCAGATGAAGCGACGGGCCCCGCCGGCCAGCACGAACGTGCCGAGCAGGATGAGCGGCACCGCGTTGCCGTAGAGGTGTTCCCAGCCGTCGTGCAGGAACGGGCTGAACAGGATGCCGTCGATGCCGTCGAGGGAGTGCGGGATGATGCCGCCGGCCAGGTCGAGAGTGCCGACGCCGAGGCCGACGTCGATCGCCTCGATCAGGAACAGTGCCGGGACGATCGCGCACATCGTCACGAACGCTCGCCCCAGCGATGCGTAGAAAGCCTCGGTGCCGAACCGTCCTGCCTCGTTCGCGCGTGCTTCGGCCGCCCACCCGTAACTCATGCCTCGATGGTCGCAGGAGCGGGCGAGCCCGGCCAGTCGAGCGACGATCAGCTCAGACGGCGAACGGCATCCTGGATGTCGGTACGAAACTTGGATATTTGTGTGTATACCCCGAAATAGCCGTCCCGCGCGCAGCCCAGCCCCCAGCTGACGATGCCGACCTGCACCCACCGCCCGGCCCGGTCCCGGCGGACCATCGGGCCGCCGGAGTCGCCCTGGCAGGTGTCGACGCCGTGGCGGCCCGCGCAGATCGACTCGTCGCGGACCAGTTCCACGCCGGCCGCGCGGTAGGCGGCGGCGCACTCCTCGTCCGGGATGGTGGGCACGGCCGCGTAGTGCAGGCGGCGCTCCTGTTGCGGCGCGGCCTCCCGGGTCTGGCCCCAGCCCATCACGGTGAACGTGCCCTCGTCGACGTCGTCAGGAGTCAGCGGCAGGGTGGGCAGCGACAGCTCGCGCTCCAGGCGGACGACGGCCCAGTCGTCGCCTTCGGTCTCGGTCACGAAGTCCGGGGACCGGTGGACCTCGACCGAGGCGACGGCGATCGCGGTGCGGGAGTCGAGGTCGGGGTCGCCGGCGGTGACGGTGATCCGGTCGTTGGGGCCGGTCGGCCCGACACAGTGCCCGGCGGTGAGGACCACCCGGGGGGCGACCAGGGTGCCGCCACAGCCCATCGACAGCCGGACCACCCAGGGGAACCGCCCGGAGCCGGCGATCTTGCCGCCGACCACTTCGAGCGCCGGTGGCCGCCCGGGCTCGGCCCGGGCGGGCAGGTCACCCGCTCCCGCGAGAACGAGAACCGCGAGACCTAATGCGACTTTCCGGACCATGTGGACATTTGATCACAGCAAAAACGGGGCCGCGCGGATCGCCGCGCAGCCCCGCTCAGAGGTTTCGGGTCAGTACCAGCCGACGTTCTGCGAGTGACCCCAGGCGCCACACGGAGTCTTGTAACGGCCCTCGATGTAGCCGAGGCCCCACTTGATCTGGGTGGCCGGGTTGGTCTTCCAGTCCGAGCCCGCCGACGCCATCTTGCTGCCCGGGAGGGACTGTGGGATCCCGTACGCCCCGGAGCTGCGGTTGGTGGCCTTGTAGTTCCAGCCACTCTCCTTCTTCCACAGCTTGTCCAGGCACGGGAACTGGTCGAGCTTGAAGCCGGCGTCGAGCATGAGCGCGCACCCGATCTTGCGGCTGCCGTTGTACTCGTTGCAGGAGGACGGAATGTCGCCGGTGAAGACGACCGGACCGGCGGCTTTCTCGGTCTTCTTGGCCTCTTCGGCCTTCTTCGCCTCGATGACCTTCTTCTCCAGCGCCCGCGCTTTGGAAGCGGCGACCTGAACCTCGGTCGCGGCCTTGGCGGCGGCGGCCTCCTCGGCGACCACACGGTGCGCCCGCGCGGCGGCGTGGTCGGCCTGACGGTCCTTCAACAGCTGCATCTCGTCCTGGTTCGCCTGGACGATCATCTGAGCTTGGGCGCCCTGCTGCTGGATGTCCCGGTTCTGCCCGAGGTAAACACCGCCGGTCAATCCCGCCACGAGCAGGCCGACCGATGCCGCACGAACTCCGAGCCGGCTCCAGAGCCGCTTCACGAAGAATCCCTTCGTCGGGGGCAAGAAGCGGCGCACGTGAACGGATCAGGGTGCGCCGCGAGCACTGCGACCCGATGGGGATCGCCGGGGGGTGCCCGCGGAACACCATGGCGCAAGGTGAAGTGGATGTGAAACGCCAGAGCGGAGTTGTGACTTTAGTCACGAGACTTTTTGGAGAATTCCGGCACGAATACCCCGCTCCGGCGCTACGCAAAGCGACTACCTCACAGGGGGATCTCCTCGAGCAGGTCGGTGACCACCTCAGCGATCGGCGACCGCTCGGACCGCGTGAGGGTCACGTGCGCGAAGATCGGGTGACCTTTCAGCGCCTCGATCACCGCCGTGACCCCGTCGTGCCGGCCGACCCGCAGGTTGTCCCGCTGGGCGACGTCGTGGGTCAGCACCACCCGCGAGTTCTGCCCGATCCGAGACAGGACGGTGAGCAGGACGTTGCGTTCCAGCGACTGCGCCTCGTCGACGATCACGAACGCGTCGTGCAGGCTCCGGCCGCGGATGTGGGTCAGCGGCAGCACCTCCAGCATGCCGCGGGCCATGACCTCATCGACCACGTTGGCGTGCGCCACCGAGCCGAGCGTGTCGAAGACCGCCTGCGCCCAGGGCGACATCTTCTCCGACTCGCTGCCGGGCAGATAGCCGAGCTCCTGACCGCCGACCGCGTAGAGCGGGCGGAACACGACCACCTTCTTGTGGCGGTTGCGCTCCATGGTCGCCTCCAGGCCCGCGCAGAGCGCCAGCGCCGACTTGCCGGTGCCGGCCCGGCCGCCCAGCGAGACGATGCCGATCTGCTCGTCGAGCAGGATGTCCAGCGCCACCCGCTGCTCGGCCGACCGGCCCCGCAGCCCGAACGCGTCCCGGTCGCCGCGGACCAGCTTGAGCGTCTTGTCCGGGTTGACCCGGGCCAGCGCCGACCCACGCGGCGAGTGGATCACCAGACCGGTGTGGCAGGGCAGGTTCTCCGCCTCCTCGACGTCCAGCTCCTCACCGGCGTAGAGCGAGCCCACCTGCTCCTCGGTCAGCTCCAGGTCGGCCATGCCGGTCCAGGTGGGGTCGCTGGCCTGGCCGTGCCGGTACTCGTCGGCGGTGAGGCCCACCGAGGCGGCCTTGACCCGCAACGGCATGTCCTTGCTGACCAGAGTGACCTCGCGGCCCTCGGCGGCCAGACCCAGCGCCACCGAGAGGATCCGGGTGTCGTTGGAGTCGTTCCGGAAACCCTGCGGGAGCACGCTCTGATCGGCGTGGTTCAGCTCCACCCGCAGCGTGCCGCCCTCGTCGTTGCAGAGCACCGGCTGGTCCAGGCGCCCGAACTTGATCCGCAGCTCGTCGAGCATGCGCAACGACTGCCGCGCGAACCAGCCCAGCTCGGGGTGGTGACGTTTTCCCTCCAGCTCGGAGATGACCACCAGCGGCACGATCACTTCGTGGTCGGTGAACCGGCGGAACGCCGCCGGGTCGGACAGCAGGACCGAAGTGTCCAGGACGAAGACCCTGCCGGCCGGGGCGGGTTCCGCGTCGGCGTGCCGGTCACGGGTCTTACGGCGCCCCGTCGTGGCACGGCTGCTGGAGACCTTGTCGGCCGGGTTCTGGTCGACCCCGGCATCGGTACGGCGAGATGTCACAGGCCTGCTCCAGCGGGCGTGCAACCCGGTCCGCCCGCGGTCCGCCACCTCCGGTCGCCGGCCCTCTGCACGGAGTCGGATTGCGGTCCCCGTGGCGCAGTCGTCGCAGGTCCGGGCCGACCGGCTGGCCCAGGATGACCCCGCGCCATGACTCAAACGCTAGCGGTCAACTACGTCCCGCGGTAGTGCGCAAATTCGGGCACCGGAGGGTGACGCTCGACCCACGCGAAATCGTCACGCTTAAAAGACGACCATCCGCGGGTAGTCTGGCTGGCGTGGCAGAGAGCGAACGTCCGACACACCCGCTGACCACCGACGAGGCGTGGGCGTTCACCGCTTCACGTGCCTCAGCGACCACGTTCTTCTTCGACTTCGACGGTGTCCTGTCGCCCGTCACCGACGACCCGGACGCCTCCCAGCCGGTGCCTTCCGTCCTGGGCGTGCTGGCCCGTCTGGCCGAGTCGGTCGCCCGTGTGGCGATCGTCTCAGCCCGTCCGGTCAGCTTCCTGCGGTCCCGCTTCGAGACGCTCGACAACGTCGATCTGTTCGGCCTCTACGGCCTCGAGGTCTGGCACGACGGCCAGGTCGTCACCGAGCCCGCCGCCCTCGACTTCGTGCCCGCCATGGCCGACCTCGCCGAGCGGGCCCGCACCGAGCTGCCCGCCGAGATCCTGGTGGAATACAAGCGGCTCTCCGTCGCCCTGCACTACCGCACCGCTCCCGAGCACGTCCGCGCCGTCGAGCGGTGGGCGCACGAGCAGGCCGAGCGCCTGGGCCTGCGCATCCAGAACGGCCGCATGGTCGTCGAACTCAAACCCCCTGTCGACCAGGACAAGGGCATGGTCATCACCGAGGGCGTCCGCAACGCCGGCTGCGCCTGGTACTTCGGCGACGACATGTCCGACATCAAGGCCTTCGACGCGCTGCGCGCCCGCGAGGCCGTCGACCCCCGCTTCTTCGGCATGGCGGTCGCGGTCGCCAACCCCGAGACGGGCGCCGAGGTGTCCAGCGCCGCCGACCTCACCCTCGAGTCGCCGGACGCGGTCGCCGCCTTCCTCACCGAGGGCCTGCGGCGCTTCTGACCCCTTTGTTGTACGGGGTGGGCACAGTCTCGTGACTGCCCCGTGACGTCCCTGCCGGTCCGGGCCACAGCGCGTCTCTCGCGCAAGTCCGCTGGTCACCGGCGGGTCGTCACGCTCTCCCGGGCCGCCGACGGTGAAACGCCTCCCAGTCGCAGCCGCCCGGGCCAACGCCCATCCCGGGCCAACGCCCACCCCGGGCCAACGCCCACCCCGGGCCAACGCCCACCCCGGGCCAACGTCCGCGCCCGGCCAACGCCCGCCCCCGGCCAACGTCCGCGCCCCGACGAACGTCGGCGGGTGCGGGGGCAGCGGGTATGGGCGGCGGGCGGGTGCGTGGGCGGCAGGCCGCGAGCGGTGGATGGTGTGAGGTCTTGGAAGGCGCTGCCCGAAAGGGGCGCCGGGGCCCCGGCCCGCGCGGACGTCGCGAGGGAGCCACGGGAGTCCGACTGGCCGTACCGGAAAGGGGTTGGAGAGGCCGCAGCGGACCGTGACGGAGGCTGGGTCTGGCTGCTCGGGGCCGGGTGGGTCAGGCGCCGTAACGGCGCTGGCGGTTCGCGTAGGAGCGCAGGGCTCGCAGGAAGTCGATGCGGCGGAAGTCGGGCCAGTTCGCGTCGTGGAAGTAGAACTCCGAATGCGCCGACTGCCACAGCAGGAAACCGGACAGGCGCTGCTCGCCGCTGGTGCGGATGACCAGGTCGGGGTCGGGCTGGCCACGGGTGTAGAGGTGCTCGGCGATGTGCTCGACGTCGAGGATCTCGGCCAGTTCCTCGATCGTGCCGCCGGTGGCCGCGTGCTCGTAGAGCAGTGAACGGACCGCGTCGGTGATCTCACGGCGGCCGCCGTAGCCGACGGCCATGTTGACCTCGACGCCCTCACCGCGGTCGCGGGTCTTCTCCTGGGCGGCTTTGAGGGTGGCCGCGGTGGCCGCGGGCAGGATGTCCAGGGCGCCGACCATGCGCAGACGCCAGGGGTTGCCCTCTTCGGCCAGCTCGGTGGCCAGATCCTCGATGATCTTCACCAGCGGGTCCAGCTCGGCGGCCGGGCGGCGCAGGTTGTCGGTGGCCAGCAGGTAGAGCGTCACATGCTCGATGCCGGCGTTGTCACACCAGGTCAGCAGGTCCTTGACGCGGGTGGCGCCGACACGGTGGCCGTCGTTGGGGTCGACGAACCCCATCTCGCGGGCCCACCGCCGGTTGCCGTCACACATCACCCCGATGTGTTTGGGCACGGGTTTGCCGGCCAGCTTCCCCGCCAGCCGCCGCTCATAAAAGGTGTAGACCAGAGAACGCACGCTCATCACCCCAAAGCGTAGCCACCCCCGCCGCAGGCTCAAGCCGGGGCGGCCCGCCGTGGAACTATCCGCGTCACGATGCGCCCGATCGTGCGAGCGCACACCTCGGCCGACCAGCCGGTTCGCACCGGAAGTACCGCCGGCGACCGCCGACCGGCCGGTCCCCGCCGGAAGCGACGGGGACCGGGCCGGGATCAGGCGTCGGCGAGACGGGCGCGCAGCGCGTCGAGTTCGGCCCAGAGCACGGCCGGCAGCTTGTCACCGAACTTGTTGAACCACTCGGTGATCTGCGGGATCTCGGCCCGCCACTCCTCCGGGTCGACCCGCAGCACCGCCGCCAGGTCGGCCGGGTCGATGTCGAGGCCGGTCACGTCCAGCGACTCGGGGGTGGGGACGTGGCCGATCGGCGTCTCGATCGCGTCGGCCTTGCCGTCGAGCCGCTCGACGACCCACTTGAGGACGCGGCTGTTCTCCCCGAAGCCGGGCCACAGGAAGCCGCCGTCGTCACCGCGGCGGAACCAGTTCACGTAGAAGACCTTGGGCAGCTTGGCGGCGTCGCCGGACGCGCCCTTGGCCATGTCGATCCAGTGCTGGAAGTAGTCGCCGGCGTGGTAGCCGATGAACGGCAGCATCGCCATCGGGTCGCGGCGCACGACGCCGACCTGGCCGACCGCGGCCGCGGTGGTCTCGGACGACAGGGTGGCACCGAGGTAGACCCCGTGCACCCAGTCGCGGGCCTCGCTGACCAGCGGGATGGTGGTCTTGCGGCGGCCACCGAACAGGATCGCGTCGATCGGCACGCCACGCGGGTCGTGGTACTCGTCGGCGAGGATCGGGCACTGCTCGATGGGCGTGCAGAACCGGCTGTTGGGGTGGCTGGACGGGGTGTCCGAGCCGGGCGTCCAGTCGTTGCCCTTCCAGTCGGTGAGGTGCGCGGGCGGCTCGCCCATGCCCTCCCACCAGATGTCGCCGTCGTCGGTGAGCGCCACGTTGGTGAAGACCGAGTTGCCCTTGGCCAGGGTGCGCATGGCGTTCGGGTTGGTGTGGAAGTCGGTGCCGGGGGCGACGCCGAAGAGCCCGAACTCGGGGTTGGTGGCCCAGAGCCGGCCGTCCTCGCCGAAGCGCATCCAGGCGATGTCGTCGCCGACGGTCTCGACCTTCCAGCCCGGCAGGGTGGGCTCGAGCATGGCGAGGTTGGTCTTGCCGCAGGCCGACGGGAAGGCGCCGGCGATGTAGCGGACCACGCCCTCGGGCGAGGTGAGCTTCATGATCAGCATGTGCTCGGCGAGCCAGCCCTCGTCGCGGGCCGCCACGCTGGCGATCCGCAGCGCGTAGCACTTCTTGCCGAGCAGCGAGTTGCCGCCGTAACCGGAGCCGAACGACCAGATCTCGCGAGTCTCCGGGAAGTGCGAGATGTACTTGGTCTCGTTGCACGGCCACGCGACGTCGGCCTGCCCCGGCTCCAGCGGCGCGCCGATCGAGTGCAGCGCCGGCACGAAGTCGGCGTCGTCACCCATCGCCTTCAGGACCCCGGCCCCCATCCGGGTCATGATGCGCATGCTCGACACGACATACGGGCTGTCGGTCAGCTCGACGCCGAACATCGGCTCCGGCGCGTCGAGCGGGCCCATGCAGAACGGGACGACGTACATCGTCCGGCCCTTCATGCACCCCCGGTACAGCCCGGTCATGAGCTGCTTCATCTCGGCCGGGTCCATCCAGTTGTTGGTGGGACCGGCGTCGGCCTCGTCGACCGAGCAGATGAAGGTGCGCTCCTCGACGCGCGCCACATCGGACGGATCGGTGCGCGCCCAGAACGAGTTCGGTTTCTTCTTGTCGTCGAGGCGGACGAGGGCGCCCGCTTCCACGAGCTCGTCGGTCAGACGGGTCCACTCGGCCTCGGAACCGTCACACCAGACGATGCGGTCGGGCGTGGTCAGGGCGGCGACCTCGTCGATCCACGCGAGCAACCGCGGGTGCGAGGTAGGGGGCTGAGTCAAGGTGAAGCTCCTTCGGTCGGCACTGACCTATGACTGACCCGCCGGAAGAATTCCGGCCGTGTCATGGGGAGTCACGTCAGCGTAAGCCCGAGAAAGCATTCAGTTCATCGGTTGCATCTGTGGACAACCGCACAATCCATGGTTGGTTTGCGCGTAGACGAGCGATTCTTCGCCGCAAAGCGCAACAGTGCGCAGCGCCGCCTCTTCGAGGCCGAGCCACACCGTCGCTCTCGACAACTTTCACAAAAAGGACTTAACCCCTTAGACTTCCGCGTAATCGGGCTTTCCTCGCAGTTCCGGCCACAGGAGGCGGAATGACGATCCCGGGCAACGACGCGGACACGGACACCGGCCTCCTCGCCGCCGTCCGAGCCGGCGACACCGCCGCGTACGGAACGCTCTACGAGCGGCACCACGTGGCAGCCCGCAAGTTCGCCTTCGGTCTCGTCCACGATCCCGCCGACGTCGACGACCTGGTGGCCGAGACCTTCGCCAAGGTGTTCGCGACACTGCGCGCCGGGCGGGGGCCGCTGGTCGCGTTCCGGGCCTACCTGCACACCACCATGCGGCACCTGCGCTATCAGCGGGCCCGGCGGGACCGCCGGCTGGAGTTCACCGACGACCTGACCCGGTACGACGCCGGCGAGCCCTTCACCGACCCCGCCCTGGACCGGCTGGAGCGCAGTTTCGCCGCCGCCGCGTTCCGGCAACTCCCCGAGCGCTGGCGGGACGTGCTGTGGCAGACCGAGGTGGAGGGCAGCACCCCCGCCGAGCTCGCCCCACGGATGGGCCTGACCCCGAACGCCGTGGCGGTTCTGGCACACCGCGCGCGTGAGGGGCTACGCAGCCTCTATCTACAGCAGCACGTGGCCGCCGCCGAGCACCCGGAGTGCCGCTGGGCCGGCGAGCGCCTCGGCGGCCAGGTGCGTGGCCGGCTCGCGCCGCGCGACGCCCACCGGATGGGCACCCATCTCGGGTGGTGCTCGGACTGCCGCAACCGGCTCGCCGAGATCCGCGAAGTCGACGGTTTTCGTCACGCTCCGTATCGCCAGCGTCACCATGTCGAGACCTCCGGTTAAGACCCGGCAACGAGGACAGCGATAGGTGACCAGCCCCGGTACCCTCGGATCCGTGCCCCCGAAACCCCCGCAGACAAATACTCTGCGCACCCGAATCGCGGGACTCGTCCGCGAGTTGGGAAAGTTCGGAATCGTCGGCGGCGTCGCCTTCACCGTCGACTTCGCGCTCTTCAGCGCCCTGCTCTGGGCCGACCTGGAGACGCTGACCGCCAAGTCGCTCTCCACCGTCGTCGCGACCACCATCGCGTTCCTGGGAAACCGGTTCTGGACCTGGCGTGACGGCGAGCACACCAACATGGCCCGGCAGTACACGACCTTCTTCGTACTGAATCTGATCGGCCTGGGTATCGCCCTGGCGTGTCTCTCGATCAGCCACTACGGCCTGGGCGCGGTCTGGCCGGTGATGCAGAGCCGGGTGGCCGACGTCATCGCCGGTATGGGCGTGGGCACCGCGCTGGGTACCATGTTCCGCTTCTGGTCCTACCGCCGCTTCGTCTTCCGGGTCACCGACGCCCCGGCCGCCAGCGACCCGGCGGAAACCGAGCCCCCTCGAACCGGAAGTATGACGACACCGTCGTCCTCCTCCCAGTGACTCGGCGTAATCGCCCCCGTTCCCGTAAGGTTGCCCAATGCCCTCAGCCAGCCCGCTGACGGAACGCCTCCGCCGGCTCGCCCCCGAAGCCTTCGCCTTCGGCATCATCGGCGCCGGCAACACGTTGCTCTATCTCGCGATCTACACGGTCGCCATGCCGATCGGCGCGGTCAAGTCGAGCGTGCTCGCGACGGTCATCACGACCACGCTGGCGTACGTGGCGAACCGGTACTGGACCTACCGGCACCACACCCGCAGCGCCCTGCGCCGGGAGTACGTCCTGTTCTTCGGGTTCAACCTGGTCGGCATGGTCATCCAGTCCGGCATGACCTACCTCGGCAAGTACGGTTTCGGTTTCAGCGAGACCGATGACAAGTGGCAGCTGCTGTTCGTCACGACCATCGGCATCGGCATCGCCACCATCTTCCGCTTCTGGGCGTACCGGACGTTCGTCTTCCTCAAGCCGCCGGTCGACGGGCACGAGGCCGCGATCACCGACCTCGACGCGACCGCCGGGTTCGCCGAGCTCAGCGCGGTCGACACCCCGGGCAGTGTGGCTCACCTGGACCTGCGACCGGAACTCGACCCGCGCTGACGAGGCCGGTCCGCCGGCTCCTCAGCTTCCGCCTCCTCCTCGTCGGCCGGGGCCAGCTCGATCAGCTCGTAGAGGGTGCTCTGCACCAGCTGCGCGGCGGGCACCCCGGCCAGCACCGCGCTCTGGTCACCGATCGAGTCGATGGTGAGCGTCCCGCTGCCGAGGATCCGGTCCAGCAGCGACTGGGTCACCGTGTGGTCGTTGATCCGGTTGAGCGGCAGGTCGCGCCGCTCCCGGGTGAGGATGCCCCACTGCATCAGCAGGCGCTCACCGGTCAGCACGTACTCGGTGCAGCGCCACCGCAGCAGTGGATGCGCCCCGTAACGGGCGCCGTAGTAGAGCATGATCGCCGCGACCATCAGCAGCCCGATCCGGCCACCCTCGGTGGGCGGCAGCATCACCCAGCCCATGATCAGACCGGCCGCGGCCAACAGCAGCACCAGGCTCGGGGCCACCGCCGCCTTCCAATGCGGACGCAGATGGAGGACGATCTCCTCCTCGTCCGCGAGCACATCCTCCGGGAACGCCACGCGGTCAGCGTACGTGCACGACATCCCCCGCTGAGACCCGAAAATCCGCACCTTCCTCCGTACGGAGCACCAACTGCCCGTCGGAGTCCACGCTGACCGCCTCTCCGGTCTGCTCCGCGCCCCCAGGCAGAAGCACCCGGACCTGACGGCCGATGGTCGCGCAGTGCCGCTGGTACGCGGCGAGCAGCCCGCACATCTCGGCGTCACCCCCGGCGTCGCGCCAGCCGCCGTACCACCGCTCCAGGCCGCGCAGCAGTGCCCGCAGCAGCGGGTCCCGGTCGGTGTTCGCGGCGCCGGCCACGCGCAGCGAGGTGGCCGGCACGCCGGTCGTCTCCGGCAGTTCCTCGGCCCGGGTGCTAACGTTCAGGCCGACGCCGATCACCACCGCGTCGCCGGACACCTCGGCCAGGATCCCGGCGCACTTGCGGTCGGCGACCAGCAGGTCGTTGGGCCATTTCAGGGCGGCCTCGACGCCGGACACCCGGGTCACCGCCTCGGCCAGCGCCACCCCGGTGAGCAGCGGCAGCCAGCCGTAGGACGACGTGGGCACCGACGCGCCGGGCCGCAGCAGCACGCTGAGGGTGAGACCGGCCCGGGGCGGCGACACCCACTGCCGGTCCCGCCGGCCACGGCCGGCGGTCTGGCTCTCGGCCACCACCACGAGCCCTTCCGGATCGCCTGCCACGGCGGCCGACGTGGCGTCCGCGTTGGTCGACGCGGTCTCGGCCCGCACGTCGACCCGGGACCAGAACCCGCCCGGTACGACCAGCGCACGGGTCAGCGCCCGTGCGGACAGTGGCGGCCGGTCGAGATCGGTGTAACCCATCCCGGCAGCTTAGTGTGGGCCGGCCGAGTGCTTGCTGATGTAGGGGGCCGGCCGGGGCCGGGGACTCGGGCGGGTTCCGGCGTCCTGCTCCTCGTGGTCGGACTGGACGTCGCGCTCGCTCCAGGACCGGGGCAGCCGCACCCGACGGCCCTCCCGCGGTGGCCATTCCGGGGCCGGGCCGACCGGTTCGGCGGGCACCGGGGCCAGATCGAAACCGGTCGCCGGCTCGTAGTCGGGCACCGGCGGGAGCGGGTCGAGCTCCGGCGGGTTGTAGAGGTCGTCGGGCACCGGGGTCCAGTAGTCGCCGGAGGGCGGCCGGTCGTCGACGTCGGAGTACCGGGGCCAGTCCCAGTCGGGGACGAGCTTGTCGGAGTCCAGGGTGCTGTAGCGCCCGGCGTACCCTCCGGGGCTCTCGATGTCGCGCCGCGCCCAGGCGACCCCGTCCGGTTCCGGCTCTCTGCGGCGTCGCCGCGGCGGCCAGGAGCCGTCCTCCAGGTAACCGTCCTCGTACCCGCCGCGGTCCTCGTCGTCGTACGCGGTCCCCACCTCGGCGACGATCTCGTCCTCACCCGGGTCGTAGTCGTCGAAGCCGTTGCGCCGCAGGTCGCCGTCGTCCTCGTCGGCCAGTCCGATCGACGCCAGTCCGCTCGGGCCGCCCTCGCCCTGAACCGGCCGGCCGCTGAAGGCGGCGGCCAGCTTCCGCCGTCGCGGCGCTGTGGGCTCCCCACCCGCGACCGCGACCGCGTCCACCGTGGCGCGAGGTCCGGGAGTGGACCTCACGCCGGTGTCCGAGCGTCGGCGGCGAGCGGATGAGCCGGCACGGTTCGCCCGACGAGCGCCGCCACCGAAGAGCACGGCGCGGAAGCTGATCAGTGTGGCGAGGCCGCCTGCGATGAAGGCGAGCCCGGCCGCGGTCATCCAGTTCGTCACGCCGGTTGTAACGAATGGGGCATTGGGTATGAAACGCGCACGTAGCGACGCCCTGCCTGTGCGACACCACCCCGGTTACGATGCTGGGCGTTGCCTTAACGAGCGATAGGCCGTGCTCCGGCCGCCTCGAGAGCGTGGAGACCTTCGTGACAACGCAGCCCGACATCCACACCACCGCCGGCAAGCTCGCCGACCTCGCCCGCCGCACCGACGAGGCCGTGCACGCGGGGTCCGCACGCGCCATCGAGAAACAGCACGCCCGCGGCAAGAAGACCGCCCGCGAGCGCATCGAGCTCCTGCTCGACAAGGGCTCCTTCGTCGAGCTCGACGAGCTGGCCCGGCACCGCTCCACCGCCTTCGGCCTGGAGAAGAACCGGCCGTACGGCGACGGCGTGGTCACCGGCCACGGCACCGTCGACGGCCGCCAGGTCTGCGTCTTCTCCCAGGACTTCACCGTCTTCGGCGGCTCACTCGGTGAGGTCTTCGGCGAGAAGATCGTCAAAGTGCTCGACCTGGCCATGAAGATCGGCTGCCCGATCATCGGGATCAACGACTCCGGCGGCGCCCGCATCCAGGAGGGCGTGGTCGCGCTCGGCCTCTACGCCGACATCTTCTTCCGCAACGTCCGCGCCAGCGGCGTGATCCCGCAGATCTCGCTGATCATGGGCCCGTGCGCGGGCGGCGCGGTCTACTCCCCCGCGATCACCGACTTCACCGTCATGGTCGACCAGACCTCGCACATGTTCATCACCGGCCCCGACGTGATCAAGACGGTCACCGGTGAAGAGGTCGGCATGGAGGAACTGGGCGGCGCCCGCACCCACAACACCCGCAGCGGCAACGCCCACTACCTGGCCAGCGACGAGGAGGACGCGATCGAGTACGTCCGCGCCCTCCTGTCCTACCTGCCCAGCAACAACCTGGACGAGCCGGTCGTCTTCTCCGCCGAGGCCGATCTCGACGTTCTCGAAGCCGACCAGGCGCTTGACACCCTCATCCCCGACTCACCGAACCAGCCGTACGACATCAAGAAGGTCGTCGAGACGGTCGTCGACGAGTTCCTCGAAGTCCAGCCGCTCTACGCGCAGAACATCGTCGTCGGCTTCGGACGCGTCGAGGGACGGCCGGTCGGAGTGGTCGCCAACCAGCCGATGAGCCTCGCCGGAACCCTCGACATCGCCGCCTCGGAGAAGGCCGCCCGCTTCGTGCGCACATGTGACGCGTTCAACATCCCGGTGCTGACCTTCGTGGACGTGCCCGGCTTCCTGCCCGGCACCGGGCAGGAATGGGACGGCATCATCCGGCGCGGGGCGAAACTCATCTACGCGTACGCCGAGGCCACCGTCCCGAAGGTCACCGTCATCACCCGCAAGGCGTATGGCGGGGCGTACGACGTGATGGGCTCGAAGCACATCGGTGCCGACGTCAACTTCGCCTGGCCGACCGCCCAGATCGCGGTGATGGGCGCCCAGGGCGCGGTCAACATCCTCCACCGGGCGGAACTCGCCGCCGCCGACGACCAGGTCGAGCGGCGGGCCGAACTCATCCGGGAGTACGAGGACACGCTGGCGAACCCGTACATCGCCGCGGAACGCGGCTATGTGGACGCCGTCATCCCGCCCTCGCAGACCCGCGCCCAGGTGACCCGGGCACTGCGGATGCTCCGCACCAAGCGCGAGAGCCTGCCCCCGAAGAAGCACGGCAACATCCCGCTGTAGGCGTCACACCGCCGCGGACAACTCGGACAGCCACTGGCCGGCGAGCAGGAAGGCGCCGGCCACCACGGCGATCAGATTGACGACGAGGAAGACGCCGACCCAGAAGAGCGCGGGCAGGTGGGTCAGCCGCGCGAGCTGGTCGGCGTCCGAATCGCGCATCCGGCCATGGCTGCGCAGACTCTGCAGCTCGAAGACCGGGCGGACACCGCCGAAGAGCAGGAACCACACTCCGGCGTACGCGAAGACGGCCTGCGTCTCGGGTTCCGCGTACCAGGAGACGGCGAACACGATCGCGCCCGTGACCACGAGCGAGACCACTCCGAAGAGGTTCCTGATGTTGATCAGCATGAGCAGCAGGAGCGCCACCGCCAGCCAGAGCAGCAGCGTGATCCGGTTGCCGCCGAGCAGCCACGCGCCCAGCACACCCACCAGCGACGGCGCGATGTAACCGCCGAGCAGGGTGAGGATCATGCCGAGGCCGGTCGGACGGCCGGCCGAGAGCGTGAGACCGGACGTGTCGAACTCGAGACGGATGCCCCGCAGCCTGCGCCCCGTCAACAGGGCGATCAGGGCATGCCCGCCCTCATGGGCGATGGTGACGGCGTTACGGGCCACCCGCCACACCGGGCGGATCGCCACCGCGAGGAACCCGGCCACCGCCGTGAGCAGCACCAGCATCCCGGGCGGGTCGGGCTGAGCACCCAGCAGCTGGTCCCAGAGGTCAGTCACACCGTCGATCGACAACACGCCGGGGACTGTAGCCGATCCGGCTATGCGCGTCGCCTCACGACCGCCTCGGCGGGCTCGGATTCACGGCGGCCGAGCGAACGGGCCGCGTACACCCCGCCGGCGCCGACCAGCGCGAAAGCGAGCAGGACCAGCATCAACGTGAGCAGACCGGTGGACGCCACGATGATCGCGACGTCAGCCGCCGCCACCAGCATCCACAATGCGACAGTGGGCTTACCGCCGTGCCGTCGGCAGTTCATGATGCACCTCCATCCGTGACTCTGGATAACTACCCAGCCGTCTCGATCTCACGCATGGAGGCGCCGCCGACCGCTATCGAGGTGAGAACCCCCGGTAGATCACTTCCAGGTCCTTCTTCGCCGCGTCCCAGTCATCGACCTCGGTGTACCAGGTCAGCACATAGGTCTTGTCGCCGACATTGAAGACCCGCCGCACCACGTGCTGCTGGTAGCCGCCGCCCGTGGAGCGGAGGTACTCCAGGTCGGCCGCCGGGCCGTGGAACTCGACCCGGGTGGGGCCGATCCGCCCGGAGCCGCGGGCGGTCTGGTCATCGTTGAGGTATTCGACCGGGTCGTTCTTGCCGCTCACGATGTCGATGCGGATCTGCCGGCCTTCGCCCCATTCGATGGTCGTCCCGGTGCCACCGCCGCCGGAGTTGCTCGCGTTCTCCGGGACCGGCAGGCTGTAGCCGGAGCCCTTGAAGGAGCGCCAACCAGCCGGAATCCCACCACCGGCGGACGGCGCGGACGAGGCGGACATGGACGGCTTGGCCGTCGGGCTCTGCGCCGGCGACCCGGTCTTCTTCGGGCCCTCGTTGCCGCCGCCCGACTGCGCCGGAGCGGAGGCGCCGGACCCGGCCTTCGTCACATCCGGGTTCTTCGGCGTGTCGGAACCGAACGCCTGCACCAGGATGATGCCGACGAGCAGCAGGAACGTCAGCACGATGCCGAGGCCGATCACGGCCTGGCGACGGGTCAGGGTGGTCCCGAGGATGGTGATCCCACCGCTACGGCGTTCCACCGGGCGCATCTGCATCGGCGTCCACGCCGGGCGGCTCGGCCTGGTGAAACCCGGCTCGGTCTCGAGTTCGCCGGAGCCCCGGGGATCCGGTCCGGGCACCTGGATCGTGCGGCGTCGCCTCGGCGGCAGGTTCACCACGGACGTCTTGTCGTCGTCGGCCGCGGCGGCCAGCAGAGTGGTCTTCTCCTCCGGCGGCGCGGGCCTGGCCAGCAGCGACGTCTTCTCCTCGGCCGGCGCGGGCCGAGCCAGCAGCGAGGTCTTCTCGTCCGTGTGCGGCGCCGGCACGGGCCTCGGCGGCTGCGCCGGGAGGGCCACCACCGAGGTCTTGTCCTCGGTCGTGGACGGTCCGGCGTCGTCCGCCGGGGCTTCCGGCTCCGGCTCGTCCGCGGGGGCATCCGCCCCGGAACCGGTGGCCTCATCGGTGTCCTCGTCGCCGGGCGTGTCGGCGGGCTGGTCAGCGGCGGGCGCCTCGGCCTCGGCCTCGGCGGGCTCCGGCTTCTCCGACGGCTCGTCCGCTGTCGGCTCGCTCTCCGCCGGCTCGTTCTCCACCGGCGGTTTGCTCTCCACCGGCTTGCCCTGCGCTGTCTCGGCCTCCGCCGGCTTGCTCTCCACCGGCTCGGCGGAGGGCATCACCGTGGCGGCCTGCGCCTCCGGCTCCGGCTTCACGGCAGCGGGTGGCATCACCGTCGTGGCCTGTGCCTCCGGCTTCGGCTCCGGCTTCGCGGCAGCGGGTGGCGTCACCGTGGTGGGCTGCGCCTCGGCCACCTCCGGCTGGGCCGGGGCGTTGCGCGGGGTCACGACCGGGTAGCCGGACGTGGCCTGGGCCAGAGAGTGCTCGTGCTCGGCCGCGGCCTTCTTGGTCCGGTTCGCGACCACGTCGGCGGCGGTGAAACCGGTGCGCAACGCGTTCGTCGGGGCGGCGCTGTTCACCACCGGCGAGGGAACGTCCACACCGGCCGGGACGGGCGGCACGACGCCTCGGATCCGGTCACCCCGTGGTGCTGTGGGGGGCGCCTGACCCGTACCAGAAGAGGGTTTGATCTCGTCTTTGACCGGCGGCGTGTCGAGCCGCGTCGCGTCGAGGGGTTTGCGGCCGCGTCGCGGCGTCTCCGGCGGGGGCTGCTGGCCGCTGACCTGGGCCTTGCCCGGCACGTAGTGCGGTGGGCGGCCGTCGGGGACCGGCGGCTGGCCGGTGACCGGCGGACGCGGATTGGGCACCACCGGCGCCGAACCGGTGGCGGCGACCCACCCGGAACCGGGCAGGACCGGCGGACCACCGGGGCCGCTGGGCAGCGACGGCCGCTCCCGGCCGACGCCCGGCCGGCGCATGGTCGGGCTCATCGGGAAGGTGATCTTGGAGCGGCGCCCGGTGGCGCGCGCCAGCAGGCGCTCGGCCTCCTCCGCGTTGATGCGGTGGGCGGGATCCTTGCGCAGCAACCCGTTGAGCACGGGCTTGAGCGGCCCCGCATTACGCGCCACCGGCACGTTCTCGGTAGCCAGCGCGGCCAGCGTGGCGATCGCCGACGGGCGCGCGAACGGCGACTGACCCTCGACCGCCGCGTAGAGGGTGGCGCCGAGCGACCAGAGATCGGCCGCCGGGCCGGCCGTGCCGTCACGGGCCCGCTCCGGAGCGATGTAGGCCGGGGAACCCAGCACCAGACCGGTCCGGGTCACGTTGGGGTCGCCCGGCACCGTGGCCAGGCCGAAGTCGGTGAGCACCACACGGCCGTCCGTGCCGAGCAGGACGTTGCCCGGCTTGACGTCACGGTGGACCACGCCGTTGCGATGGGCGGCCCGCAACGCGTTGAGCACACCCAGGCCGATCTCGGCCGTGCGCAGCGCGTTGAACGGCCCGTCCTGCGCCAGGATGTCCTGGAGAGACCGGGACGCGACGTACTCCATCACGATCCACGGGTCGGCGTCGGTGGAGAGCACGTCGAAGACGCGCACCACGTTGATGTTGTTGAGCCGGGCGATGGCGCGCGCCTCGCGAAGGGAGCGCTCACGCATCTCCTGCCGCTCGCCCGGGGTCAGCCCCGGCGGCGGCACGAGTTCCTTGATCGCTACTTCTCGGTGCAGGACGACATCGGTCGCCCGCCAGACACGTCCCATCCCGCCCTGACCGAGCGGCGCGATGAGCCGGTACCGATCAGCGACAACGAGAGGGGGAGAAGAAGACATCACGCAGAAAATACCTGGTTCTGTCGAGTGGCCGCGAATTGATCAGCCGAGTGTGGGACACGTGTCACCAGATCTCCGGGCACCCGTCGTACGCTCGGTTGATGAATGGGGAACCACTGGTCAGCGTCGTACGGGGAAGCCTAGACGATCATGAGATGGCAGCGTTGGTCGCCATCCTGGCATCTCGATCCACTTCGGTCAATTCCCCCACGCCGCCGCAACCCGTCTCAGACTGGTTGCGATCATCACGGCCCTCGGCAGGGCCCCGGAGCTGGCGAACCTCAGCCCTACCAGCCTGACCCCGTCCACAGGGGGCGGTGACGCGGGCGGGGATTCGCTAACCTCTCAGAGTCATTCGTTGGGCGTCGATGGGAGGAGGGCCCGGTGATTCCTGAGGAGGACCTCGGTCCGGCATGGCTGCGTGATTACCAATACACCGACTTCGGCAGCATCGAAGCGGACATCCAGGCCATGAAGCAGTTCGCGGCCCGGCTGACGGCCAGCATCGAGCACAGCTACGCGCCCCACGCCGTCACGGTGAGCGAGACGATGATCAATCGCCTCCCCGACGCGCCACTCGGCTTCTACGACCTCCACATCTTCCTCTACGCGCACGATCAGGTCCAGATCGCGACCCAGCAGAACGTGTACGGCTACATCAACAACACGTACCGGTTCGCCAGCGCCGCCGACCAGATCAGCGAGAAGTACCAGGGCGCCGACGCCTTCTCCCGCGCCAAGATCGCAGACGTGCATGCCACCCTCGGCGTCACCGTCCCCGGCGTCGACGCCGCGGGCAACAGCACCGGAGAGGTCTGATGGGCCAGTACGACGGCGGCGGCACCAGCGGCAACAGCTGGGTGGCATCCTCGGTCACCGAGATGTTCGAGATGCTGCAGAGCCACGACAGCGGCCCGCAGAGGCAGATGTCCGCCGCGTGGAAGAAATCCTACGAACTGCTTTTCACTCACCTGAGCCAAGTCCGGGAGTACCGGGACAACCTCGCCGCCGCCTGGCCGCCGGAGAAGAACAAGGCCGCGGCCGCCTACGTGGATGAACTCAACGGCCTCATCGCCAGCCTCGAGGAGACCTACGCAGCCGCGGTCTCCAACCATCGCGCGCTCGCCACCGCGACCGACGCGATCGACGAGGCGCGGGAGAAGCTCCGAACCATCCAGACGGACTACGCGGCGAATCAGACCGCTCTCGAGAAGTACCAGGAACAGCTACGGAACCGGCCGGTGGTGGCGAAAGGGGTCGCGCCGGTGCCGCAGTCACCGGTCGCTGATGGCCGGCAGGCCCAGCTGGAACAGGAAGCCAGAGTGGTCATGGCGTCGCTGAGCGCCGAGCTGGCCACCGCCCAAACCTCCTTCGTAGCCCCAAAGCCCTACACCCCGCAGTGGAGAATCAACGACGGCGAGTCGTTCGATCCTGGCGGTCCAGGCGGAGTGCCTTCCACGATGGCACCAACATTCACGCCGCGGCCCGTCAACCCGGCCATGAATTCGCGGTCAAATATTTCCCGCCCGGGTGCCAAGACATCAACAGCAAGCCCGATTAAGGGACGGCTCGATCAGCCGATTTCTTCTAAGCCTTCCCCCTCTGAAGGTCCAATCCTCGGCGGCACGAAGCCCATTCCCGGTCCGCCGACTACCGGACTCCCCATAACGCCTACCACAATCACGCCGAGCCCTACATCTCCCGACCCGTACACCAACTTAAACAACTTCTCGCCGACCGGCGGCCCGTCTTCGTCAACCGCACTCCCCCGGTCGCCGACAACGAGCAACCCCTCGATCGGCACCTTCCCGCCAGCGACGGGAGTCCGGGGCGGCTCAGTTCCGCACGGAGGAATCAATGGAGGGGTAATCGGCGGCACTCCTCCGCTCGGCATGCCCCCGTCCGGCCGAGCAGGTCAATCTGGGCCCCTGAGTCGAGGAACCCAAAGGGTAAATCCGATTGGCGGCATGATCGGGCTGGATGGAGTCAGCCGTCCAGGGCAGCGCGCGTCATCGCGGAGTGACGAGGAATCACAGTCTCGCCGGTGGGATCCAGACAACCCCTGGGAGACAGAAATCGGCATGGATCCTGTTCTTCTCCCATCTCAGGAACAACGAATTGATCCCGGCCCCACCATTGGCGGCCGTTAGGTGAGACCCCACAAGAGAGCCGCAGCTTTCTCAAGCATCATCATCGCCGCCGTAGCCATCACCATCTACCCGAGTTGCCCGGCCTACGCCGATAAGGTCAGGGAAACGCAATGGCATGTGGGCTACCTGCAACTCGCACAGGCACATCGCATTACTAAGGGCGCCGGAGTTACCGTTGCTGTAGCCGATACCGGAGTTTATCCCCACAAGGACCTAGCTAAGAATTTAAAGAAGGGGATCGACACAGTTCCAGGCGGGAACGGCACAGGCCAGCTAGACGAGAATGGCCATGGGACACAGATGGCCGGCTTGATAGCTGGCCACGGCCGAAATACCGATGATGGCATAATCGGTATTGCCCCTAGCGCGAACTTGGTTCCAATAAAGTCCGCAGGCGCGATAGACCGCGGACCGGGCCTTGAGCCAGGGATAAAGTGGGCGGCGGAGTCAGGGGCAGACGTGATCAACGTTTCGGCTGCCACAATCGCTTCCAGGGCCATGAACGAAGCAATTGCCGCAGCGATTCGCGCAGATGCCGTAGTCGTAGCGGGGTCCGGCAATAAATCCAAGAACCTAACGTTCGGATTTCCCGCCGCAATACCTGAGGTCCTCGCCGTAGGCGCCATTGACAGAAATGGAAAGGTTGCCGACTTCTCTGTCACCGGAAGCAAGGTAGGAATATGCGCCCCGGGGGAGGATATCGTTTCAGCTGATCGCAATGATCAGTACTACAAAGGAAGCGGCACCTCAAATTCTACAGCCATTGTTTCGGGGGCAGCCGCTCTGGTGCGGGCTAAGTTTCCTGAGCTTTCTGCGCCCGAAGTCATTCATCGGCTGACCGCTACTGCTACCGATAATGGGCCGCCTGGCCGGGATGACGAGTGCGGTTACGGGGTGCTCAACATTGTCAAAGCGCTGACCGCCGACGTGCCGCCGCTCAATGCTCCGGGGGGCACAGGCTCTGCCGCGCCGACCGTGAGCTCGTCTCCGGCGGGTTCTTCGGCTCCTGCCGGGACGGGATCGTCTGTGGATGCCGCGCCCCCTTCGGAGCCGTCCAGTTCCAATCTGCCCGCCATCGCCGGGATCGGGGGCGCGGTCCTCGCTGTCGGGGCGATTCTGGCTCTGCTGATTCGCAGGCAGCGGCGCTCCTCTCCACAAGCGCCACCCTCCTGAGGCGGAGGTCTCGGCACACCCAGGAACAGGACATGGATTCCAGCCGACCGCAAGCGGCGAACCAAACAAGGCCCGGCCAGACCTCAGCTCGCCAGGACTGCGGCTGACCGGGACCGCGGCCGACCCGAGAGCGACCGGCCAGACCCCAGCTGGCCCAAGTGCGACCGGCCGGACCGCGGCTGACCAGACCACGGCTGACCAGACCACGGCTGACCAGACCACGGCTGACCAGACCACGGCTGGCCGGAGGGCTGGCCGGACCACGGCTGGCCGGAGGGCTGGCCGGACCACGGCTGGCCGGAGTGCGACCGGCCCGAGTGCGGCCAGGCGGAACCGGGGCCGGTGCAACTGGCTGTCTTCTGGACGGCAAGCTTCTGGACGGCGAGCGGATCGCGGGCCAGGCCGCCGGGTAGATCGGGGGTGAAACACGCCGGTCGGTCACGGTTTTACATCGGTGGGGCTTGTAGGGTCGATTGTCGTGCAGACCGACATCGCGTACCGCTTGATTCTCGCCTCGGCCAGCCCCGCCCGGCGGGCGCTGCTCACCGGGGCCGGGATCGACGCCGAGGTCATCGTCAGCGGCGTGGATGAGAGCGTCGTCGACACCGAGGACGCGTACACGACCAGCCTTGCCCTGGCTCGGATGAAAGCGCGGACGGTGGCGGCGGCGCTGCCTGCCGATCCGGGGGCGCTGGTGCTCGGCTGCGACTCGGTGCTGGCTTTCGAGGGTGAGGTCTTCGGTAAGCCGGCCAACGCTGACGAGGCAGTCAAACGCTGGATGGCGATGCGTGGCAGGTCGGGTGTGCTGCACACCGGGCATCACCTGACCGGGCTGGTCAGCGGGCTGCAGGCGGAGGCGGTCGGCACCACCACGGTCCATTTCGCCGATGTCACCGACGCTGAGATCGAAGCCTATGTGGCGTCCGGGGAGCCGCTTCAGGTGGCTGGGGCGTTCACACTGGACGGGCGTGGCGGTGCGTTCGTGGAGCGCATCGAGGGCGATCCGGGCAATGTGATCGGCCTGTCTCTGCCGCTGCTGCGCCAACTGCTCGCCGACATGAACATCCCGATCACCACCCTGTGGCGCCGCTGACCCGCCGGCCCACCGGCCCACCGAAGCACCGAAGCACCGAAGCACCGAAGCACCGAAGCACCGGTCGAGCGGAGCACCACTGCCGGAGCGGGCGGCGCTCAGCACCGTTCGTCACAGGCGAGCGCTTCTCAGCAGCGGCGGTCAGCATCGCGCGACGCCGCACCCGACCTCGCCAGCAACCTTGGAGCAGTAGCCACCCAAAACGGTGATCAGCGCACCAAGATCACAACAGAGACGGCGCAACGTGAGCCTCACCAGCGACCTTGATGCGGTGACCACCTGGAGAGGTGGTTGACGCTCCAAGATCGCTGGTGGGGCTGCGCGACAGGAAGCGGGCAGCGGGGGTGCGCTGTTCCGGTGCTCACGCTGCAAGAAGCCGCGCCGCCGGCGGTGGACCGGCCCGGCACGCCCAGCGGGCAGCCCAACACACTGAGCAGGTGCACCCGGGGGGCACGGCGCACGCACGACTAACCCGGACGGCGGGCGGGCACGACGCCCCCGCGACGAATACCGACAGCGAGCCGGGCACGACCCGCCCGCGATGGGCACCGACAGCGAGCCGGGCACGACCCGCCCGCGATGGGCACCGATGGCGAGCGGGCGCGGCGCACCCGGCTGGCGGCCGAAATTGGTGAACCGGGATTAACTTGCCGGAGGTGCGTCCGTGGTCCGGAACCGATCCGGAACAGTGGGCTCCAGCTCTCCGGAACCGCCTGAAGAACCGTTAGGCTCATAGCCGTGCGGAAGATATTGATCGCCAACCGTGGCGAGATCGCCCTTCGGGTGATCCGGGCCTGCAAGGACGCCGGCCTCACCAGCGTCGCCGTCTACGCCGACAGTGACCGGGACGCGCTGCACGCGCGAGCGGCCGACGAGGCCTATGCGCTGGACGGTGAGACCGCCGCCGACACCTATCTCCGCATCGACAAGCTGCTCGAGATCGCGGCGCGGAGTGAGTCCGACGCCGTGCATCCGGGCTACGGCTTCCTGTCCGAGAACGCCGAGTTCGCGCAGGCCGTACAGGAGAAGGGTCTCACCTGGATCGGGCCGGCGCCGCAGGCGATCCGCGACCTGGGCGACAAGGTGACGGCGCGGCACATCGCGCAGCGGGCGGGGGCGCCGCTGGTCCCGGGCACGTCGGAGCCGGCCGCGGATGCTGCCGAGATCGTGGCGTTCGCCGAGAGGCACGGCCTCCCGGTGGCGATCAAGGCGGCGTTCGGCGGTGGGGGCCGCGGTCTGAAGGTGGCTCGCACGATCGAGGAGATTCCGTCGCTGTTCGAGAGCGCGACCCGGGAGGCGGTGGCCGCGTTCGGGCGTGGCGAGTGTTTCGTGGAGCGTTACCTGGACCGGCCCCGGCATGTGGAGGCGCAGGTTCTGGCTGACACGCACGGCAATGTGGTGGTGGTCGGCACGCGTGACTGTTCGCTGCAGCGCCGCCATCAGAAGCTGGTGGAGGAGGCGCCGGCGCCGTTCCTCACCGACGAGCAGCGCAAGAAGATTCACGACAGCGCGAAGGCGATCTGCCGGGAGGCCGGCTATCACGGCGCCGGCACGGTGGAATATCTGGTCGGCCAGGACGGGACGATCTCGTTTCTCGAGGTCAACACGCGGCTGCAGGTGGAGCATCCGGTCAGCGAGGAGACGACCGGCATCGACCTGGTGCGCGAGCAGTTCCGGATCGCGGCGGGTGAGCCGCTGGCGTTCACCGACGATCCGGAGCCGCGCGGTCACTCCATCGAGTTCCGGATCAACGGTGAGGACGCGGGCCGGGGCTTCCTGCCGGCGCCGGGCACGGTCACCGCGCTGAGCTGGCCGTCCGGGCCGGGAGTGCGGGTCGACTCGGGCGTCACCGAGAAGAGCGTGATCGGCGGCAACTTCGACTCGATGCTCGCGAAGATCATCGTGACGGGGGCGAGCCGGGCCGAGGCGATCGAGCGGGCCCGCCGGGTGCTGGACGAGACGGTGATCGAGGGCATCGCGACGGTGCTGCCGTTCCATCGTGCGGTGGTCCGCGACGAGG
Source organism: Actinoplanes sandaracinus (assembly GCF_030009775.1). GTDB lineage: Bacteria > Actinomycetota > Actinomycetes > Mycobacteriales > Micromonosporaceae > Actinoplanes > Actinoplanes sandaracinus. Next base: position 133,045 of record NZ_JASCTH010000008.1, read on the forward strand.
CGTTCACCGGCGAGCCGTTCGCCGTGCACACCCGGTGGATCGAGACCGAGTGGGTCAACGAGGTGAAACCTTTCGCCGCGCCGGCCGCGCCGGAGGGCGAGGCGGCCGAGCGCGAGACCGTCGTGGTCGAGGTCGGCGGGCGGCGCATCGAGGTGCGGCTTCCGAAAACCCTTCTTTCGGGTACGAGCCAGCCCGCCCCCAAACGCAATGCGACGCGTCCCCGGGGGGCGCAGGGCAAGTCGTCTGCGGTGACCAGCGGCAGGCTCACCGCCCCGATGCAGGGCACGATCGTCAAGGTCGAGGTGCAGAACGGTGACGAGGTCGCCGAGGGCGACACGATCGTGGTGGTCGAGGCGATGAAGATGGAGCAGCCGATTCAGGCTCACCGGGCCGGCACGGTGGCCGGTCTGTCCGTCGAGCCGGGTGTGACGGTGACGGCCGGCACCGTGATCTGCACGATCGACTGACCGCCCGCGGCGCGCCCCGGCTTCACAGTCAAGGGCCCCTCGTCTTCCGCGGCATGCAAACGCCGAGGTGGCCGACTGATCAGGTCGGCGCCTCGGACGTCGACGCGTACCCCGGTCGCGGGTCTCATGCCGCCCGCGGCGCGCGGGGAATGAGCGGACGTCTCGCCCGACTCGCCGTGGCGGGAATCGGGGGCGATTCGTTCCGCAGGCGTTTCAGCCGTCACAAGTTCGTGGTCTGCGAAGTTTCCACGAAGAGGAGAAGCGAGCGTTCACAGTTCAAGGGGCGGGCCGTCGATACGGGACCTACCGAGTAGCTTGTTGATCAGCACGCAGGTCACGGCTCTGATCAAGGCCGTGACCTGCGGGTATTCTTGATCATCGTTTGGCGTTCGCGGTCGTCGTTTGTCAGCATCTGACGGCCTGGCGGCGGCCTGACGACGGCCTGGCGCCCGTTGTCAACGAAGCCTGTCGCCAGAGACGGCGGCGACGCGCCTCACGCTGCACTGCCCGTGACTTCGAGTGACGCCGGGCTCCCTCGCTGAAGTCCGGACAGGTAGCCGAGAAGAGCTCGCCCGATCTTGGACAACAAAGACCGCGACGCCCTCTAGGAGTTCCACAGGGCACGCACCGCTGGTACGCGTCGCCCCATCAGTAACAGTCCGGCTGAAAATGCGCAGCAATGGCCATGCGGCCGAAGCGACTGTGGGATGCTCACGATAGTTATGCGTATGCCGTCCGCGTAGAAGGTTGGCTGGCATGAAGGTTGGACCACCTACAATAAGGTTTTCAGCCGTCGCTGCAGTAGCAGTTCTAACGATAGGACCAGGCGCGTCAGCCAACGGCGATGAATCCAACTCTAGCCAGTTTACGGCCCGATTACAGAAGGAACCAATATTTCAATTAGAAAATGCCGTAGGTGCTGCGGGAAGAAAGCCGGTATCCGCAGATCCCGCGTACATCTACATGAACTCGCAAGACGTTGTAAAAGCCTTTAGCCTCGACATGTCGAAAACGCTACCGTTCGACCGAAGCTGGAAGGGGATACTGTCGGACCGCATAAAGCTGCGCGGCATCGCAGCGGCACAATGGATTGCCCGGGAGCAATACGACACTGGGGCACTGCCATCAGTAGCTGAGGAGGACCGAGCAAGGCAGGTCGCAATATGGCACTTTACAAACGACTTGGCGATAGTGCCTGACCTAGCCCGCAGTGCACCAGTTTTGGCGCGAGCGCAAGAATTGATTCGCCTCGCAACAGATCGATCTGGCGGCATGACTACGGGCCTGGACAGACTCTCGATAGACGTCAGCGTGCTGGATGCCAACGCGGAGCAGGTCTCGATCGAAATTCGGCTGGACTCGGGCAGCGAGAAGCTTACAAACTGGCAAACGCTCGAACTGGACATTAGCGGTGACACGCTCGAGATTGAAACAGGCGACACGACAGACATTCATCAGGACAAGTATGACGCCGGGGACGCGGTCGGTGAGATTACGACGAATCTCGATCAAAATACTGCTGTCGCGCGCCTGGATCGGATGGCAAACACCATGAGAGTCGGGATCGAATGGGAGCCGAGCGTATACGCCGGAATGATCCTGATTCCGGATGGCAATGCCGCCCCCCTAGTTACTGCCGAGACGGCCGAACTCCGTTATGTCACCGCGATCACCTTGGATCCAAAAGGCTTTCCTGGACCACAGGACCTTGTGGATAGATTCTTGATGGAAACGGTAGGACGCCTTCCGAACTGGCTCGCTCCACTGGCAATCTTGGTCCTTCTATACCTGATCCCCAAGTTTAGCGCCCTCGTGGACATCGGATTCACACATCTTAAACGAGCCTGTAGAGCCCTCTATCGACGAAGAGTCAAGGCAGCCAGCATCGATGATCGGCAGGCAAACCAGCCCCAAGGGAAGTCGTCGACAAATAGGCGCGGCAAGCAGCAGGGAACGCGTTGACCCAGCACCAAGCAAACGGCACATTTGGGTTGCGCGCGGAGCGCGCCTCCACACTGCCACCGCCCTCGACCCCTGCGGACCGTGCCGACCAAACGGCCCCGGCCATCCCGGAGCCTGAGGCCCCGCCGGAGGCGCTTTTGACGTGACCGGACAGCTTCGCGCGGACGGCGGCTGGGCGTACTCGCGGCTGCGACTTGTCCCGCACCGTACCGGCCGCCGCCGTTGCCTCTCAAACGCCCCGATGCTGCCGTGCGCCGGGGCGTGACCGGCCGCCAGGCCGCACGCGCGCCCCGGCGCGACACGGCGGCGGGCCGTTAGGCCCGCCCTTGAACAAGTAAAGAAAGTCTGAACACGCACGCTCGGATCACAACCGGTTCACCTACGCGTGCGCTCCCGGAGGGGACCGCTCCCGCCTACTCGCCTTCAGCCTCTTCGGCCAACCCAGGCCGGTGCTCTCGGATCCACGCCTCAACGTCATCAACCGTCCAGATGCTGCCCATGGTCAACGTTTGGTACGGCGCCGGAAAGTCGCGGTCTCGCGTGATCTGGTAGACGCGGTTCCGGCCGACACCGAGGCGCTTTCCGATCTCAGCGGCACCCATGAACCTGATCTTCTGCATAGAGCGAACGCTACGTGCGTGCTAACTAGTCATGCGCTATTTGCACATTCCCATAGCGTTAACTCTGTGCATGTGCACTGAGCATGTGTAACCTTCGGTGCTGGGAAGTCGGGCGCTTGGGTCCGCGAAACGAACAGGCGCCCCTTCCACCCGCCACTGGGAAGGAGCCGGGGCATGCCCAAGGCATTCAGACGTGGAGACGCCGTAACCGTGATGCCGCCGTACGATGACGACCCGCTGATCCTGTCGTTTCAGCACTACGGCCGGATCGTGAAGGTGTGCGGAGATCCCGAGAAGGAGGGGATCGCCTACTACGTCGTTCTAGGCTCCACGTGGCCCACGAACCAACTGTTCGGCCCGTTTCCTACCGCCCGACTTCGTAGCGGCTGGAGGGACGAACACAACCACTGGCGGGCCGCGCCTGGGCTATAGAAAGGCCATGCCGCGCAATCCGGAGGAGATGATCCTGACAGCCTGACGCGGCTCCAGTCGGACGGCTTCAACTACCCCCACCAAGGGCCGGAGGGGCCGCTCTGTCCGACGCTAAGGCGTTCCTGGTTTCGATCGAGGCGGACAAGCTCCGGGGTACGTACATCGATCCCTCCGCCGGGCAGACCCTCTTCCGCGACTACGCCGAGGAGTGGCTGCGTACCAGGGCACTCGACGAGTCGACCCGGGAGAGCACGGAGCGCAGAGTGCGCGGACACCTGCTGCCTACCTTCGGTGACTCTCAGCTCGCGGCGATCAAGCCGAGAGAAATTCGCGAGTGGGACCGCAAGATGGTCGGCACGCTCGGCGACGGCACGCGGGCGGTGGTCTTCGCTCACCTGAAGTCCATCCTCAATGCCGCCGTCGACGACGAGAAGATCGGCAAGAATCCTTGCCTAGCTCGCTCAGTCATCGCGCCACGGCCCATCCAGCGCAAGGTGATCCCCTGGAAAGCGGAAATCGTCTCGGCGATCCAGGCAGGCATCCAAAAGCGCTACAGCCCGATGGTGGCCCTCGGTGCTGGGTGCGGAATGCGTCAAGGCGAGATCCTCGGGATTTCACCCGATGACGTCGACTTTGACGGCGGCTGGTTGCACATCGTCCGGCAAGTCAAGATCGTCCGGGATCGTCTGGTGTTCGGGCTTCCCAAGAGCGATCGAGATCGCCGAGTGCCGTTGCCGGACAGCGTGGCCGAGCTTCTCCGCACGCACATCGAGGAGTTTCCTCCGGTCAAGGTCACCTTGCCGTGGGAGAACCCTGCCAGCAACGAGCGGGTCACGGTCCGTCTGGCGTTCACCACGACCCGACAGAGCGTGATCAACCGGAACACGTTCAACGCCAAGAGCTGGCATCCCGCACTGCGTAGCGCGGGCGTCACCCCGTCGCGGTCAACCGGGATGCATGCGCTGCGGCACTTCTACGCCTCGTCGCTGCTGGACGCGGGCGAAAGTATCAAGGCCCTGTCCGAGTATCTCGGGCACGCCAATCCGGGTTTCACCTTGCGGTACTACACCCATTTGATGCCCTCCAGCGAGGGACGTACCCGGAAGGCAATCGATGACCTGTTCCGGTCGAGCGAGAACTCTGACGGCCCGGAAGGAGAGCCTGACGGCCTGGCGACGGCCTGAGCGGGGTGAACTCGGGTATCTTCCCAGTTCAGATGGGGGCGGGCCGTCGATACGGGACCTACCGACGGCCCGCGGCCGCGCGCCATCGTCCGGCGCGGGCACGTCCCACCGTACGCCCGCCGACAGCGACCGGCGCAAACCGGGAGCGTGAGATGTGCCCTGGCCGTAGCGTGTCCCGCATCACTGCCGATCAGGCCCGGACCGAGCGCATGCTGTGAACACAGCGCTCTCTCAGCCGGACTCACGCACAATGCCGTGAGCCCTGAAGCCGCGAGGTGGCCCTGCCGATGACCGAACTACTGACCATGTTCGCCACCCCCGCGTGGGCGTACCTGGCCTTGTTCGCGTTCCTCGCGGTCGACGCCCTGGTGCCGGTGATCCCCATCCAGGCCATCATGATCACTTCCGGCGCCCTGACCGTCTACGGCAGCCTCGACCTCGCCGCGGTGATCGCGGTGGGGGCGTCCGGCATGTTCGTCGGCGATGGCATCGCCTTCGTGCTGGGCCGCTCGACCGGGGCCCGGCTGAGCGCCCTGCGGGCACGTTTCGCGCCCCGCAACGAGGACGGCGACTCCCGCACCAGGCGGGCCGCCGAGCGCTTCACCCGTGGCCTGCGCCGGCCCGGCCCGCTCGTGATCCTGCTCTGCCGGTTCGTTCCCGGCGGCCGGATGGCCTCCGGCTATCACGCCGGCCGCACCGGCTACCCGATCAGATCCTTCGTCGGGTACGACGGCGCCGCCGCTCTCGGCTGGGCCGCCTACGGCGGACTGGTCGGGCACCTCGGGGGTACCGCGATCACCCAGTCCGCCTGGCGGCTGTTCGCCGTCGCCGCCACCGCCGCCGTCGTCTTCGGCACCGCCGGCTGGATGCTCGCTCTGTTCGGCGGCAGCGACGAGCCGGAACCCGACAGCGGCGAGAGGCCGGAATCCGGCGGCCGAGACGAGCGGGAACCTACTGGATCTCGTGCTGCATCAGCTGACGCGCCGCCTCCGCGATCGACCCGGAGAGCGAGGGGTAGATCGTGATGGTGTGCGCCAGCTGATCGACCGTCAGGTTGTTCTCGATCGCCATGGTGATGGGCAGGATCAGCTCGCTCGCCTTCGGCGCCACCACCACACCGCCGACGATCTGGCCGGTCGCCGGGCGGCAGAACAGCTTCACGAACCCGTCCTGTACGCCGGACATCTTGGCGCGGGCGTTGCCGGTCAGCGGCAGCATCACCTGGCGGGCCGGGAACCGGCCGGAGTCGACCTCGTTCTGTGAGACCCCGACGGTGGCCAGTTCCGGGTCGGTGAAGACGTTCGCCGAGACGGTGCGCAGCCGCAGCGGCGCCACCGCCTCGCCCATGGCGTGCCAGATCGCGATCCGGCCCTGCATGGCCGCCACGCTGGCCAGCGGCAGCACGCCGGTGCAGTCGCCGGCGGCGTAGATGCCGGGAACGTTGGTGCGGGAGACCCGGTCGACGGTCACGTAGCCGCCGTCGGAGATGTCCACGCCGTACTCCCGCAGGCCCAGCTCGGCGGTGTTCGGGATGGCGCCGACCGCCATCAGGGCATGCGACGCCTCGACCGTGCGCCCGTCGGAGAGGGTGACCAGCACCCCGTCGCCGGTGTTCACCACCGAATCGCCGCGCGACTGGCTGAGGATCGTCATGCCGCGCTCACGGAACACCCGCTCGATCGCCATCGCGGCGTCGGCGTCCTCGTGCGGCATGACCCGCTCCCGGCTGGAGATCAATGTCACCTTCACACCCATCGCCAGGTAGGCGCTGGCGAACTCGGCGCCGGTCACGCCGGACCCGATCACCACCAGGTGGGAGGGCAGCTCCTCCAGGTCCCACACCTGCCGCCAGTCCAGGATGCGCTCGCCGTCCGGCCGGGCCGAGGCGAGCACCCGCGGCGTGGCCCCGGTGGCCAGCAGCACGGTGGCGGCCTCCACCGGGTACGTCTCCCCACCCTCGGGCGTGATCAGCACCTGGTGGGTGTGCCCGAGCCGGTCCTCACCGAGCCGGGCCCGGCCGCGGACCACGTTCACCCCGGCCTTGATCAGTTTGGTCTGGATGTCGCCGGACTGGGCCAGGGCGAGTTTCTTGACCCGTTCGTTGACCGCTTTCGCGTCGACGCTGACCCCGTCCAGCCCGGACGACCGGATGCCGAACCGCTCGTTGGAGCGATAACCGGTCATCACCTCGGAGCTCGCGATGAAGGTCTTCGACGGCACACAGTCGGTGAGCACGCACGCGCCACCCGGTCCGTCCGCCTCGACGAGCGTGACGTCCGCCCCGAGTTGGGCCGCGACCAGAGCCGCCTCGTACCCACCCGGTCCCCCGCCGATGATCACGATGCGACTCACGAAAACCCGACCTCCTACAGACATGTGAAACCGATGAGTTGTGCCGACACGCACTCCTCATATTCTCACTGACCGCCACTAGGACTATCGTCGTCGCCGTGCGTCACTACGCCGCGTATGGCTCGAACCTGGATCCCGCCCGCATGCGGGCCTACTGTCCGCACTCGCCGATGGTCGGCGTGGGGTGGATCGAAGGCTGGCGCCTCACCTTTGCCGGTGAAGGAGATATGGGCTGGGAGGGGGCGGTGACAACGATTGTCGAATCGCCCGGCGACCGGGTCTTCGTCTCCCTCTACGACGTCCACCCCTGGGACGCCGCCCAACTCGACGAGGTCGAGGGGGTGACCGCGGGGGCGTACCAGAAGGTGACCGTCCGTGTATCGACGCTCGACGGTGACCTTCCCGCCTGGGTGTATGTCTTCACGGGTTACGAGGGCGGCCTGCCGACCGCCTGGTACCTGTCGGAGATCGCCAACGCGGCGGAGAAGGCCGGTGCGCCCGACGATTACGTCGCCGACCTGCGCGGGCGCCCCAGCGGAACGGCCTCGCCGGAGATCTAACCGGCCGTCCCGATCGTGGTCCGGTAGATGTTGGCCCGGTACAGCGCGTCCATGCCGACCTTGAAGTAGAGGCTCGCGGCATCGGTCGGGTTGGCCAGGTCGACGCCGAGGCCCGCTTTCGGGCGGCCTTTCGCCGCGTAGGTGGCGAAGGCCCGCCGCAGCAGCGCCTCACCGACACCCCGCTTGCGGTACGGCCGGAGCACCGCCAGATGCTTCACCCAGCCCTCGTCGGTTTCCGCGCCACCGTCGGTGGACTGGAGCACCCCGGCGATCTCGCCGCCGATCTCGGCGACGAACCACTCGTCGAACGGGGTCGCGGCCGCGGCGTCGATCTGGGCACGCCAGCCGTCCCACGCCATCGCCGGGTGGTCGGAGTCCTTGAAGGCGTCCTCGATCACCGCGTGGAAGGCCCGCATCTCGGTCTCGTCGCCGTGGCGGACCGGGCGGACGGTGACGCCGGCCGGCGGCTCGGGCGCGACCGGGGAGACACCGTCGAGGGACAGATGCATCCGGGCGAACTGCTTGAGGAAGCTGAACCCGGCGCCGGTCAGCGCCTCGATCAGCGCGGTCTCGCCGGGGATCGCGCCGGCCCGGACCTCGTAGACGTCGTGACCCAGTTCGGCGGCCCGCTCCACCATGCGGGCCATCAACAGTTCGAGCAGCGGTTTCAGGGCGGGCAGGCCGATGCCCGGCCAGAAGTAGACGTTGGCCATGTCGCGGCTGCCGCCGGTGGAGTTGCCCGGGAACGCCCAGCCGACGACCTTGCCCGACACGTCGAGGGCGAGCCAGGAGTCCCGGGCCGGGTCGGTGTTGGGGGTGGTGAGGTCGTCACGCACCTCGTCGCTGGTGTAGTCGGGCGCGCCGACCGCGGCGATGTCGCTGGCGTGCACCAACTCGAGGATCGCGGGAACGTCGTCGAGGGTGGGCCGGCGCGTGCTCCAGCCGAGGGGCAGATCCGTCATGGGGGCATCCGACCACGCCGCTCACCGCCCTGCCAACCGAGTTTCGAGGGCCACTCCACACCCCGGCATGACCGCACGCGGACGTGCCGTGAGCGGGGCGATGCGGGGCCGTCAGCGGGCCAGGCGGTGGCCCAACGACTCCAGCAGCCCGGTGAGCTCGACCCGCTCGCTCTGGTCCAGGGCCGCGTAGGCCTGGCCGGCCAGCGCGTCCGCCACCGCCTCGGCCCAGATCAGGCGGCGGACCAGCGGGCCGGCCGGAGGGTACGGCGCCTGCCAGCCGAGCGCCACCGCGCCGGTCTCGCCCTCCGGCCCGGCGAGGATCGCCTCGAGCGGGGTGAGGCCACTGGCCCGGACCGCGATGACGTGCACTCCCAGCCGGTGCTCGTGCAGCAGGTGCAGCAGCACCGCCGCCCGGGCCCCGGGTGAGGTGCCCGGCACCGGCATGGCCCGCCAGGCCGCGAACAGCGGCAGCCCGGCGGTGTCCACCCGGCCGGTCACCCGCCCGGCGAGGTCGAGCAGCCGGGTCAGCCGGGGGAATCCGCCGAGCTGGTCCTCACCCCAGTTGCAGAGCTCGCCCAGATGCCACTTGGCGACCTCGCTCGGGGCGGAGGCCTTCACCGCCGCCTCCCAGCCGTCGGTGACCGCCTCGGGCGCGATGAACGCCAGCGCCGCCGCAACCGTCTCGGACCGCACCTCGCCCAGCGCCCCGGCCCGGGCGGAGACGTGGTACGCCCAGCCGGAGAGCCCCAGCAGGCGCGCGCCCTGAAGCGTCCGCGGGGACTCCGAGAAGGCCCGGAGGATGGTGGCGAGTCCCGTGCGAGCGTTGGCCGCAGCCTGTTCGGGGGTCACCCGCCCGATTCTGCTCCCCCGGACCGTCTAAAGAAAATCTCCGACCGTCCAGAGAAAATCTCCGGCGACCGTCCGAAGAGAACGCTCCCCGGCGTCATGTCCCGCCGGCCGTCAGATCGTCGAGCGCGGCCTGCGCGTCGCCCACCCGGCGGCGGGCCGCGGCGGCCTCCCTCTCGGCGGTCCGCCGGGCCAGCTTGCGCCGTGCCACGTCGGCCACCGCCTCGGCACGCCGCCGTTCCAGTTCGGCCAGTTCGGCGTCGAGGTCCTCGACCAGGTGACCGGCGTCCCGCTCGGCCTCCTCGGCCCGCTCCAGCTGACCGTCCGCGCGCCGCTCGGCGGCCAGGGCGGCGTTCAATTCCCGGTCCAGTTCCCGCCGGCGGCGGCGCTGCTCGGCTGTCGCCCGGTCCCGGGCCGCCGCCGAAGCCGCGGCGGCCTCGGCGGGCTCCGGCGACATCGCGTCGTCCTCCGGAACGGAGTCGTCCGCGTCCGCGGAGTCGTCGGCGGAGTCGTCGGTGACCAGGCGCAGGCGCGGCCGGGGCACCTCACCGAACCCCGAGTGGGTGGCCGCCCGGATCAGCCGCCCGGTCCGCACCTGGGCCGCGACCTCCGGTTCCGCCAGCGCCGCCGTGATCGTCGCCTCCACCTCGCCGAGCGGCAGTTTCGCCGCCGGGGCGCCGGCCTCGACGGCCAGTCGCCGGGCCGCCGCCACCAGCGACGACACGAACTGCCGCCGCTGGTTGGAGAGTTCCCGCAACTGCTCGCCGCGTAGCTCGCGCTGGGCGGCCCGCAGGGCGGTGGACAGTTCGGCCAACTCGTCGATCAGCTCCGGCCGCCGGATCGCCAGCAGGTTCACCACCCACGCCGCGACGGTCGGTTTCCTCAGCGCGGCGAGCCGCTTGGCCGTCTCCCGGTCGCCGGCCAGACGGGCTTCGCCGATCGCGGCGGCCCGGGCCGCGACGAAGCCGTCCGGCGGCTGCTCGTAGAGCCGCCGGACCACGTCGATGGTTCCGCCCGGCACGGTCAGTCCAGCACGCTGCCGGGCGTCAACTGCTGGAACCTCGTATCGGAGAAGCTCTCCAGGTGCTTGCCGTAAACGGCCGCGCCCCGCTCGTTGACCAGCCCGTCGTGCAGGGCGAAGGCCCGCTCCGGTTTGACCCCGCGGACGAATTCCAGCGACTCGGCGATCGTCGCCCACGGCGCGTTCAGGGGCACGAACAGCGTCTCCACCGCCGTGTCCGGGGTCACGAAGGAGTCGCCGGGATGGTAGAGGTTGGCCGCGCCGTCGTCGATCAGGAAGCCCAGGTTGGCGAAGACCGGCACATAGGGGTGGATGATCGCGTGCTGCCCGCCGAAGGCCCGCACCCGGTAACCCGCCGCCTCGAACTCCTGCCCCGCCGCGACCGCCGTCGTGGCCGGGGAGACGTCCGCGAGCAGGGGCAGGACCGCCTCGTGCGCGAAGATCCGCAGATCCGGCCGCCGGGACACGGCCCCGGTCACCGCCTTCACGTCGAGGTGGTCGAAGTGCTCGTGGGTGATGAGGACCGCGTCGGCACCGTCCAAGGCGGACGCTTCGGAGAATTCGCCCGGATCGACGACGAGCACCCCCGCGCCCTCGACGCGTAGGCAGGAATGCGTGAACTTCGTGACGCGCACGGGACCCCTCCGCTGCTCTGTGGGGTTCGTTCGCGACGGTGGAGGCGTTCCACCCGGCCTCCGGGAGGCGCAACTCAAGGCAGGTCGCGAACAGACCCCAAATCGTGACCGCTCACCTCGCAGTCTGCCGGAACCGGAACGGGGCCGCCGTACGTCCCACGGTCAGTGAAGACGTGAGATCGGAGCTGTCATGAATAAACGGGGACTCATCGTCGTACTGCTGTCGGGCTTCCTGCTCGCCGGCTGCGGCGCCGACGCGGGTTCGAAGGACAACGCCGCCTCGATGGCCGAGCCGGCGGTCGGCAAGGCCGAGGGCGAGGCGCCGGGCGGGGCGCCTCGCGCCGCCAACCAGGGTGCCGGAGAGGGCTCGACGAGCGGCAAGGACACCGCGGCGCAGGCGCCGAACCTGCGGGTCGACCAGCGTTCGATCGTCTACACCGGGTCGATCACGGTCCGGGTGGACGACGTCAACGCCAAGGCCGCCCAGGTCACCGGCATCGCGGCCGGGGCCGGCGGGTTCGTCGGCGGCGACGAGCGCCACAGCGGCGACAAGTCGGCCACCGCGACCATCAAACTGCGTATCCCGGCCGACAAGTTCACCTCGGTGGTGGACCAGATCGCCGGCCTCGGCAAGGAGGAGAACCGCGGGATCAACACCGAGGACGTCACCGAGCAGGTCGTCGATCTGGACGCCCGGATCGAGGTGCAGAAGGCCCGGGTGGAGAGCGGCCGGCGTCTGCTCGGCGAGGCCAAGTCGCTGGACGACCTGGTGATGCTGGAGCGTGAGGTGGCCACCCGGGAGTCCGACCTGGCCTCTCTGGAAGGCAAGAAGCGCCGCCTGGCGGACCTCACGTCGCTCTCCACGATCACCGTGATCCTGCTGGACCCGGAAGCGGTCAAGGACGACTCCGGCGACGAGCCGACGGGGTTCCTGGCCGGTCTCTCCGACGGCTGGAACGCGCTGGTCGCTTCGCTCGGCGTGCTGCTCACCGTGCTCGGCGCGCTCCTGCCGTGGATCATCGCTCTCGGCCTCCCGGCCTGGGCGATCCTGCATCTGCTGCGGCGTTACCGCCGCCGCGGCACCCCCGCGGCGGCCACCCCGGCCACCGAGGCCCCGGCCACCACCAACTGATCGCGGTACGGCCCGCCAGGCGCCTAGAAGGCTCCGGTGGAGAGGGCGGCCAGGGCGGTGTGCGCCATCACGCGCACGCCGTGGGCGATGCAGCTCTCGTCCACATCGAAGCCGCCCTGGTGCAGGTCGTGACGGTCGTCGGCGCCGGGCCGGCCGGTGCCGAGCCGGATCATCGCGCCGGGGACGTGCTCCAGGTAGAAGGAGAAGTCCTCGCCACCCATGCTGAGTTCGGCCTCGACCACCCGGTCGGGGCCGAGCGCGGCGCCGGCCGCACCGGCGATGACCGCCGACGCCATCCGGTCGTTGATCACCGGAGGGACGCCGCGGATGTAGTCGACGTCGACCTCGACGCCGGTCGGCGCCACGACGTCCCGGATCAGCCTGGTGATCAGCTCGGGGGCGTCACGCCAGGCCTCCCGGCTCAGCACCCGGACGGTGCCGCGCACCTCGCCCGAGCCGGGGATGGCGTTGAACGCCTGGCCGGCGTGCACCGCGCCCCACACCAGGGACAGCCCGGCCCGCGGATCCATCCGGCGGCTGAGCAGCGCCGGCACGTCGATGATCACCTTGCCGAGCGCGTGGACCAGGTCGGCGGTGAGGTGCGGGCGGGCGGTGTGCCCGCCCGGACCGGAGAGTTTGACCTCGACCGCGTCGGCGGCCGCGGTGAACGGGCCGGAGCGGACCCCGACCAGCCCGGCCGGCAGTTGCGGGTAGCAGTGCAGCGCGTAGATCGCGTCGACGTCCTTGAGGCCACCGGCGGCGATCACCTCGGGCGCGCCGGACGGCATCGCCTCCTCGGCGGGCTGGAAGATCAGCCGGATCCGGCCGGGCAGCAGGCCCTGCTCGTCGAGCTGGGCGAGGGCCATGCCGAGACCCAGCATGATCGTGGTGTGCACGTCGTGGCCGCAGGCGTGCGCCTGCCCGTCGACGGTGCTGCGGTACGGGACGTTCTTGAGGTCCTGCAGTGGCAGCGAGTCGATGTCGGCCCGGAACGCGATGGTCCGCGGCCCCTGGCCGATGTCACAGATGACGCCGTTGCCGCGGGGCATCATCCGCGGGCTGAGCCCGGCGACGGTCAGTTCACGGGCGATCAGGGCGGCCGTCTCGAACTCGGAGTGTGACGGCTCGGGGTGAGCGTGAATGTGCCGGCGAATCGCTACGAGCTCGGCGCCCCTCTTGGCGAGCCAGCGGTCCAGCCGGCCGGGAAGGGGGTCGGTGCCGGGCAGTTGCCCGGGCCACGACGTATCGGCGCCCTCGGGCGCCTCCAGAGCAGTAGTCACTTCGGCTTCCGTATCACTCTCGAATTTCGTCGGGTTCCGCAACGCGCGACAGCTTAGTCCCGTTTTCGGTGACGCTGTGCAACGGGCATGTAAAGAGGTGATCACGCCACGGCCGAGGTCGGGCGGGCGCACGAGAGGTCGTCCCGGCCCTGCCAACCCCTCAACGGGTAGTGGATCGCGGAGGTGACGCGACACACCACAGGTGCGTCGAGCGGCTCAGAACCGTTCGACGGGGCGGTGGACGCCCCATACCCCGCGGAGGGTATGACACACCTCTCCAACAGTGGCACGGAGCCGCAACGCCGCTTTCATCAACGGTAGGACGTTCTCCGTTCCGGCGGCGGCCTTCGCCAGATCTGCCAGCGCGGCCTGGACGGCCGGCTCGTCCCGTTCGGCCCGCAGGCGCGCGAGGCGGGCCACCTGGCCGGCTTCGATCGCCGGATCGACCCGCAGCGGCTCGTACCTCTCCTCGGTTTCGGCGACGAAACGGTTGACGCCCACCACGACGCGCTCGCCGGAGTCGATCTCGGTGGCGATGCGGTACGCGGACGCCTCGATCTCACCTTTCTGGAAGCCCTGCTCGATCGCCTCGACCGACGAGCCGAACTCGAAGACCCGGTCGATGAGCGCGGTCGCCTCCTGTTCCACGGCGTCGGTCAGCGCCTCCACCGCGTAGGAGCCGGCGAACGGGTCGACGGTGCCGGTCAGCCCGCTCTCGTAGGCGAGGACCTGCTGGGTCCGCAGAGCCAGCCGGGCCGACTTCTCGGTGGGAAGGGCGAGCGCCTCGTCATACGAGTTGGTGTGCAGCGACTGCGTCCCACCGGCGATCGCGCCGAGCGCCTGGATCGCCACCCGGATCAGGTTGACCTCGGGCTGCTGCGCGGTGAGCTGCACACCGGCGGTCTGGGTGTGGAACCGCAGCATGAGGGACTTGGGGTCCTTCGCGCCGAACTCGTCACGCATGATCCGGGCCCACATCCGCCGCGCCGCCCGGAACTTGGCGATCTCCTCCAGCAGCGTGGTGCGGGCCACGAAGAAGAACGACAGCCGGGGGGCGAAGTCGTCGACGGCCAGGCCGGCGGCGATCGCGGCACGGACGTACTCGATGCCGTTGGCCAGGGTGAACGCGATCTCCTGCGCGGGCGAGGCGCCGGCCTCGGCCATGTGGTAGCCGGAGATCGAGATGGTGTTCCACTTGGGGATCTCGGCCCGGCAGTAGGCGAAGGTGTCGGCCACCAGTCGCAGCGACGGCTTGGGCGGGAAGATGTACGTCCCCCGGGCGATGTACTCCTTCAGGATGTCGTTCTGGATCGTGCCCTGCAGGGCCGCCCCCGGCACGCCCTGCTCCTCGGCGACCAGCTGGTAGAGCAGCAGCAGGACCGATCCCGGCGCGTTGATCGTCATCGAGGTGGAGACCTGGTCGAGTGGGATGCCGGCGAACAGTTGCCGCATGTCGTCGATCGAGTCGATCGCCACACCGACCTTGCCGACCTCGCCGTGCGCGATCGGCTCGTCGGAGTCGTAACCCATCTGGGTGGGCAGGTCGAAGGCGACGGAGAGGCCCATCGTCCCGGCCGCGAGCAGCTGGTGGTAGCGGGCGTTCGACTCGGCGGCGGTGCCGAACCCGGCGTACTGGCGCATGGTCCACGGCCGCTTCGTGTACATCGTCGGGTAGACGCCACGGGTGTACGGGTATCGGCCGGGCTCTTCGGCTCCGACGCCGGTCGGCACGTCAGCAGGGCCGTACACCGGCTTGATGGGAAACCCTGACTCTGCATTCACGCCCACGATCCTAAGACTCGTCAAGGCGGCCGACTGTGAGTAATTTGCCACCCTGCGTTCCAGCCGGTCCACCCACGGCCACCCGGCCACTACACAGGGTCGATGTGTCATGAACAGTGACGCAGTAGCTTTCGTTCGAGGGGGAGCGCCAGGCAAGATAGCGGGGTTGGTCGACAGCCCCTACACCCCCTCGGTGGCATCCCTAGTGACTCAAATTCCGACGTGGAGCAGCGGGAACGCGGCTCCCCCCAGCGGACGCGCCGCCCCGGGCACGCTCATCGGCGGGCGGTACACGCTGCGCGCCGCGGTGGGTCACGGCGGCATGGGAACGGTGTGGCGGGCGGCGGACACGCTGTTGCGCCGCGACGTTGCGATCAAAGAGGTCATCCTTCCGCCCGGCCTGGCGCCGAGCGACCGTGACGCGATGTACGAACGGACCATGCGCGAGGCCCGGGCCGCGGCGGCGCTGCAGCACCCGGCCGTGGTGCAGGTCTACGACGTCGTGCACGAGAACGGCCGGCCGTGGATCGTCATGGAGCTGCTGGACGCCCGCAGCCTCGCCGACATGGTGATCGAGGACGGCCCGGTCTCCCCACGGGTGGTGGCGAAGATCGGTATCGCGCTGCTCGGCGCTCTCGAGGTCGCCCACGCGCACGGGGTGCTGCACCGCGACGTCAAGCCGGCGAACGTGCTGATCTGCGGTGACGGGCGTTGCGTGCTGACCGACTTCGGCGTCGCCCGGATGCCCACCGACGTGCAGCTGACCACGCCGGGCATGGTCCTGGGCTCGCCGCACTTCATCTCGCCGGAGCGGGCCATGGGCCACGACTTCGGCCCGCCGAGCGACCTGTTCTCGCTGGGCGTCACGCTCTACACCGCGATCGAGGGCCGGCCGCCGTTCGACAAGGGCGACCCGATCGAGACCATGCACTCGGTCGTCGAGGACCCGCCGGCCCCGGTGGTCCGGGCCGGCTCGCTGGCCCCGGTGCTGATGGGCCTGCTGGAGAAGAACCCCGCCCAGCGGATGGACGTGCAGACCGCCCGCACGATCCTGCGCCAGCAGATGTCCGGCCCGCTGGCCAGCAAGAGCCCGCCGCACATGATGACCGATCCCTATTCGGTCGTGCCGTCGCCGCGGCCGGTCAGCCCGGCGCCCGCCGAGACCCAGCAGATCCCCGGACAGGCCGCCCCGCCGCAGCCGAGCGGCCAGATCGGCGGCCGCGCGATGCTGGCGCCGGGCGAGTCGCTCACCGAGCACCTCGCCAAGCTGGAGCAGCAGAACGCGGGCGGCCGCCGGCGTGCCTCCGAGCCGCCGCAGCCACCGCCCGGCCCGGCCGCGGCCGTGCCGACCGGTGCCATGCCGGCCCACAAGCTGCCCGACCAGGGCCGTTCCGGCGCCGACCCGACCAGCGTCATCCCGCCGCAGAACCAGTGGACCCCGCAGCAGCCCGGCGCCCGTCAGGGCACCGTGGTGAGCAGCCCGGCCGCCAAGCGGCGCGCCACCATCGACAAGGTGGTCGGCACGGCGAAGGAGACCACCGGGCGGGCGGTCGCCACGTTCCGGTCGTGGCCACGCAACAAGCAGCTCGTCTCCGGTGGCGCGGCCGCCGCGGTGGTGCTGGTCCTGGTGCTGGTGATCGCGCTCGGCGGCGGCTCGGACAAGCCGCCGGCGCCGCCGCAGGCCGCCTCCGTGCCGAGCGCCGCGGCCGCTGACTTCCAGACCCAGCCGTACAAGGGCAACGCCGCGGTCAGCGTGGAGGTTCCGGCCGGCTGGACCCGGGCGGCCGGTGGCGTCTACGTCGAGTACATCGACCCCGCCGACAAGAACACCAAGGTCCGGATCCTGGTGGAGAAGGGCTCGGCCGACCCGACCAAGTTCGTCACCTCCATCGCGCCCGCCGGGATGAGGAAGAACAAGACCTGCACGGAGCCGTTCGTGTCGATCGCCACCCAGCAGGTCGACGTCTCCGGGAACCCGGGCGCGGAATTCGAGTACACCTGCGGTGAGGGCGAGGCCAAGCGCCACGGCATCTGGCGGATGACCACGGTCGGCGGCAAGATGTACTCCTTCTTCCTCACCACCACCGATACGAAGTTCGCCGACCACCGGAAGTACTTCGACGTCATGACCAAGACGTTCCAGCTCACCCTGTGACGGCGCTGTGCTATCAATCCCTGATGGCACCACAAGTTGATGTTGACCTGATCGCCCGGGCCGAGGCCTGGCTCGCCGATGATCCCGACCCGTCCGCCCGCGCCGAGTTGCGCTCGGTGCTCGACGGCTTACCGGGCACCGCGGCGGAACTGAGCGACCGGTTCGCCGGCCCGCTCACCTTCGGCACCGCGGGCCTGCGAGGCCGCCTGCGTGCCGGGCCGAACGGCATGAACCTGGCCGTGGTCACCCGGGCGGCGGCCGGCCTGGTCGGCTGGCTCGCGTCGCAGGGCGGCGAGGGACCGCTGGTCATCGGGTACGACGCACGGCACGGCTCGGCCGAGTTCGCCGAACGGACCGCCCGGGTCGCGACCGGGGCCGGGCGGGAGGCGCTGCTGCTGCCGGGCCCGCTGCCGACGCCGGTGCTGGCCTACGCGGTGCGCGCGCTGGGCGCGGTCGCCGGCGTGATGGTCACCGCCAGCCACAATCCGCCGCAGGACAACGGCTACAAGGTCTATCTGGGCGCGGGCCTGGGCGGCCCGGCCGGCGCCGGGGCGCAGATCGTTCCGCCGGCCGACGCCGGCATCGAGGCGGCCATCCGGGCGGTGGAGAACGTCTCCTCGGTCCCGCTGGGCGGTCCGGGCACGGTTCTCGGCGCGGAGATCCTTCAGGGGTACGTCCGCAGCGCCGCCGCGGTCCTCACCGAGGGCGGCCCGCGTGACCTGACCATCGCGTACACCCCGATGCACGGGGTCGGTGGGTCGACGGTGACCGCCGCGTTCGCCGCCGCCGGTTTCCCGGCCCCGGCGGTCGTGGCCGAGCAGGCCGAACCCGATCCGGCGTTCCCGACCGTGGCCTTCCCCAACCCGGAGGAGCCGGGCGCCATGGACCTGCTCCTGGCCCTGGCCGCCGAGACCGGCGCCGACCTGGCCATCGCCAACGACCCGGACGCCGACCGCTGTGCCGTCGCGATCCCGGTCGCGGACGGGTGGCGCCCCCTGCGCGGTGACGAGTTGGGCGCGCTGCTCGCCGACCATCTGATCCGCCGCGGCGACCCCGGCCTGTACGCCACCACGATCGTCTCGTCATCGCTGGTGGGTCGCCTGTGCGCCGCCCGCGGCGTGCCGTACGCCGAGACCCTGACCGGCTTCAAGTGGATCGTCCGCGCCGCCGACGAGCTGGCGTTCGGTTACGAGGAGGCGCTGGGGTACTGCGTGGCCCCGGGCATGGTGCGGGACAAGGACGGCATCACGGCCGCGCTGACCGTCGCCGAGCTGGCCGCCGAGCTGAAGACGCGGGGCCGCACCCTGGCCGACCGGCTGGACGAGCTGGCGGCCGAGTTCGGCCTGCACGCCACCGACCAGTTGGCGGTCCGGGTGGACGATCTCGCCGAGATCGGCCGGGCGATGACCCGGGCCCGGCGGAACCCGCCGGCCACCCTGCTCGGCGCCGAGGTGACCGAGACGGTCGACCTGCTGCCGGAGAACGACGTGCTGACCTTCCGCACCGCGACGGCCCGCGTCGTGATCCGCCCCTCGGGGACGGAACCGAAGCTCAAGGCGTACCTCGAAGTGGTGGCGGAGGGTGACCCCGTGGCGGCCCGGACCCGCGCGGCGGCGGATCTGAAGGCTCTGCGCGCCGAGATCGCGGCAACGCTCGGCGTGTGATCTTTTATGGGAGAGCAGCGACGCTGCTCTCCCATCGGGATCAGATCGGCTTGGGAGTGCCCAGGGCCGCCTGGATCGCCTTGCCCAGGGTGGCCACCACCAGCGCGACGCTGGGCCGCACGATGGAGTCCTCCAGGGTGACGTCGCCGACGAAGCCGGCGTTGCTGGCGATCTCCGCCAGCCGCTCGTGCGCCCGCTCGGACTCCTCGGCCGGCAGCTTCAGGGCCGGCTCCATGCGCGCCGCGACCAGCAGGGTGGCCAGCGCGGCCGTCCGCTCGTCGGGAAGCGTGTTGCCGATCAGCGCCGCCGCCAGCCGGCCGCGGATCTCGGCCTCGTAGGCGTGGTCCGTGGTCGGGTAGCGGTGCACGTGGATGACGCCCAGCTGGGTCTCGTCCACGTCCTGCACGACACCCCGGGAACACAGGTCCTCCAGCACGCGCGTGCGCAGCCGGTGCCGGAGACGCTGGAGCCACTGGGCGGGCGTGTGCGGTTCCTCGGTCGCCACCTTCCCCAGCACGGCATCGGCGACGGGGTCGCCCAGCGGGGTGGCGTCGACGACCACGAGGTGGCCGTCGGCGGCGTAGGCGATCCGGTTGGCCAGCGCGAGGTCGATCAGCACCGCGGCGGCCATGCCCAGGTCGAGGCCGATACGGGAACCCGTGGCCTTTCCGGTCTGGTCGTCATACGCGAGGAGGAGAAGTTCCTCGGCGAGCGGGATGGGGGTCATGTATCGCAACGATAGTGGCCCGGGGCATCCGCTCCGATCCCCAGGTCGGTCAGATCCCGGCCGTTCGTGCGATCCGGGTCACTCGCCCCATGCTCCGGGTTCAACGACTATCGGCCGAGATCCGGCAGGACCCTTCCGCGCTGGGCGAACCACTCCAGCGAGTCACGGATGCCGTCGGCGACGGTGTGTTCGGCGCGCCAGCCCAGCAGCTCGGCCGCCCGGGTGCTGCGGGTGTACGCGCCGGCCGAGTCACCGGGGCGGCGCGCGGCCCGTTCGATCTCCACCGGGCGGTCGGCCACCTGGTTGAACGCCTCGACGAACTCCAGCACCGTGGTGCCGGTGCCGGTGCCCAGATTGATCGCCAGCGAGCCGCTGCGGAACGGCAGCGCGCCGAACTCCTCCAGCGCCCGCAGGTGGGCGCCGGCCAGGTCCCAGACGTGCACGTAGTCACGGATGCCGGAGCCGTCCCGGGTCGGGTAGTCCAGACCGGTCACCGGGAACGGGCGGCTCTCCCGGTACGCCTCGATCAGCTTGCCCAGCGCGTGGCTCGGCGACGGCAGCTGCAGGCCGGTCCGCATCTTCGGGTCGGCGCCGATCGGGTTGAAGTAGCGCAACGACAGCGCCCGCAGCTCGGTGGCGGCGGTGATGTCGCAGAGCATCTGCTCGACGATGATCTTGGTGCGGGCGTACGGGCTGAGCGCGCTGAGAGCCGAGTTCTCGTCGACGGTGAAGTCGTCGCCGGGCTGGTAGATCGAGGCGGACGAGCTGAACAGCAGCCGGGTGACGCCCTTGCCGATCAGGTGGTCGACGAACTCCAGGGTCTTCGCCACGTTCTCCCGGTAGTAGTGGACCGGCCGCTCCACCGACTCCGGCACCACGATCAGCGCCGCACAGTGCACGACGGCGGTGATGTCCGGGTGGTCGTCGAAGATCTGGTCGAGCACCGCGGGGTCGGCGATGTCACCGGGATAGAAGGGTCGTCCCTCGCAGAACTCCCGCCGCCCGGTGACCAGATTGTCGAGGATCACCGGCTGGTGACCGGCGTCGAGAAGGCGAGACGCGATCGTGCTGCCGATGAAGCCCGCGCCACCCGCGATCAGAACCTTCACAACGTCCTCCCTCAGATCCGGCACAGGCTAACCGACCTGGTAATCGGCACCGATGACCCCGGTGACGTACGCCGGACGTATGGAATCGCGACAACGATCGGGCGGACATCCACCAGCGCCTTGATCGTCGGCCGGAACCCGGGAACCTGGCTGTAGCCTATGATGTCGACCGCCATGGGCCCGGTCTTGCCGGCCCATCACACCGCGTCCCCCCATTCCCCCAGGGCGCCAGCGGACGCGAGAGCCTCACGTTTTTTGAAAGGACCACGTCGACCGTGACCTCGTCCCCACCCAGGCCCCCCGACGTCACAGTTGTGGTCATCGTCTACAACGACGCGGCCCGGATCGAGACCGCGGTCCGCTCGGTGCTGCAGCAGTCACTGCGCTCCCACGAGGTGATCGTGGTCGACGACCACAGCACCGACGGGACGCCGGCCGTGGTCGAGCGCCTGGTCGAGCAGCACCCCGACGTGATCCGGTCCATCCGCCTCCCGGCGAACTCCGGGCACTGCGGCGCGCCTCGTAACGCGGGTGTGGCGGCGGCGCGGGGCCGGTTCATCATGTTCCTGGACAGTGACGACACCCTGGACCAGCACGCCTGCCGCAACATGGTCTCGATGGCCGAGCAGAGCGAGGCCGACATGGTCATCGGCCGGTGCGTGCGCCACGACGTCGCCACCGGCAGGGAGAGCTCGTGGATGCCGCAGCTGGTCGAGCAGAAGGTGGTCTACGAGTCGCTGCACGACCGGCCCGAGCTGCTCTACGACGTGCTGTCGACCAACAAGCTGTACCGGCACGACTTCCTGACCCGGGAGAACCTGGTCTTCCTGGAGGACCGGCTCTACGAGGACAACCTGTTCTCCGCGCACGCCTACCTCGCGGCCAAGAAGATCGCGGTGATCCCGCAACGGATCTACACGTGGAACGTCGAGCGCCAGGCGGCGAACCAGTCGATCACCCGCCGGGCCGCCGACATCCGCAACATCACCGACCGGATCGTCGTCACCCGCAGGATCGACGACTTGCTCGCCCTGCATGACGCCGGTGACCTGCGGCTGCGCAAGGACGTCCGGTTCCTGGAGAACGACCTGCGGGTCCACCTGGCCGGGCTGAGCAATCTCCCGGAGGAGAACCAGCGCGCCCTCGTCGACGCCGCCCGCCCCTATCTGGAGACCCTCCAGGAGGAGGCGTTCCGGCTGGCCAAGCCACTCCCGGCGATGGCCGCCTACCTGGCCCGGCAGGGTGACCACCACGGTGTGGCCACGGTGCACGACTTCATGACGCCGCGGCCTCTGCAGCCACACCTCACCACCGACCTGGTCATCCGGGACGGCCGCGTCTTCTGGCTCGACCGGCACCTCGACGACCCTCTGGGCCGCGACGTGCTGGACGTCACCGACATGGGCTTCCAGGACAGCCCGCTCAGCAAGATGCGCATCGGCGGCCGGATCGACACCGCCCAGATCGACGGCGACCGGGCCACCCTCACCGGCTCGTTCACCAACCCGATCGGCCGGATCAGCGCCGAGGCGGCCCCGAAAGCGCAACTGGTCTTCGAGGAGCGGCGCGGCAAGCGGCGGGTGTTCAAGGCCAAGGCCGAGCTGACCGTCGACGCGCGGCGGGTCGGGTGGAGCGCCACCTTCGAGCCGGCGAAACTCCTGCGCCCGATCGGGCTGATCGACCCGAACTACTCCCTGCGCCTGCACGTCACCGTCGGCAGCGACATCGCCGAACTCGCGCTCTTCGCCGAGGACGACGTCATCGACGCGATGCGGCTACCGGTCCGGCCCAAGCTCAGCCGGCTCACCGCCGACCTGTTCCAGGGTTACCTCACCGACAGCGGCAACGTGGCCGTGCGCCTGGACGCCGCCGGCAGCGCCGCGAAACTGGGCACCGCGGCGATCAGCGGGGTGCGCAACACCCACCTCGGGAGCCGGGCCTGGCGGCGGGCCACCAAGCTCCAGACGTCGCTGAGCCTGCGCCGCGACGACCGTTCCACCCAGCTCTCCTGGTACGAGAACGTCTTCCTCAAGCTGCCCGTCCGCAAGGGCACCGTGGTCTTCGAGAGCCACATGGGCAAGCAGTTCTCGGACAGCCCGCGCGCCATCTATGAGGAGATGCGGCGGCGGGGGATCAAGTTCACCCCGATCTGGTCCTACGAGACCCACCCGGCCGGCTTCCCGTCCGGCGCGAAACTGGTCAAGCGGAACTCGTGGAGTTACCTGCAGGCGCTCGCGCAGGCCGAGTACTGGATCGACAATCAGGGCTTCCCGCACGACCTGCGCAAGCGGCCGGAGACCACGTACATCCAGACGTGGCACGGCTCGGCGTTCAAGCGGATGGGTTTCGACGAGGCGGCCATCAAGGCGCGGACCGAGAGCCAGCAGAAGCGCTGGCAGCGCGCCGTCAACCGGTTCGACTACTTCCTGGTCCGGTCGGAACACGACGTGCGCACCCTGACCAAGGGCATGCGGGTGGGCGCCGAGCTGCTGCGGTTCGGGTACCCGCGTAACGACGCTCTGCTCAACGGTGGCAACGAGGACCAGTTGCGGAAGCTGCGCAAGCGGCTCGGGATCGCCGAGGGGCGGCGGGTGGTGCTCTACGCGCCCACCTTCCGGCCGGAGGAGGTGGACCGGCCCTCGGGGCTGGAGCTGCCGTTCGACCTGGAAGAGTTCGTGCACCGTTTCGGCGAGGACACGATGCTGCTGGTCCGGCCGCACTACCTGGTCTCGTTCGCGCTGCCCCCGGCGTACGCCCATGCGGTGCGCAACGTGGCGAACGTCCACGACGTGACCCCGCTGATGCAGATCGCCGACGCACTGATCACCGACTACTCGTCCCTGATGTTCGACTACTCGCTGCTGAACCGGCCGATGATCTTCCACGTGCCGGACTACGACGACTACGTGGGCAGCAGCCGGGGTTCCTACTTCGATCTCGGCTCGACCGCGCCGGGCCCCCTGACCCGTACCTCGGAGGAACTGATCGCCGCCATCGCGGACCTCGACGGCAACGCGACCTCCTACGCGGACAAGCGCCGCGAGTTCGTCGGCCGGTTCGGTGAGTACGACACCGGGCAGGCGGCCAAGTCCGTCGTCGACCACTTCTTCGGAGACCGGTGACCGCCGTGGCCGAGCACCGCGACATCTTCATCGTCTGCAACAGCGTGAACGAGTTGGGCGGCCTGACCCAGTGGGTGCACGACATCTCACGGCTGTTCACCGCCCGCGGCCACCGGGTGCGCCTGATCGGTGTGGAGCCGGCGAGCGACTACCGGGACTTCGGGTCGGATCTGCCGTACCAGACGATCACGCTGCACGCCGACCGCCTGCCACGGCGCCGCAAGGCGAAGGGGCTGGGCGGCCTCAACCCGAAGCGGGCCCTGCGGACCCGCCAACGGCAGCGGATCTTCGAGCACGGGGTGGAGCGCCTCAACGAGATCCTGCGCACCGCCTCCGGGCCGGGCGCCGTGGTGATCGCGGCTCAGGTCTGGGCCGGCGAGTGGGTGGTCGCCGCCGACACCACGGGCATGCAGGTCATCGGCATGTCCCACGAGTCGTTCGAGGCGTGCCGCAACAGCAGCCGTTACCGCCGGGTGCTGAAGTTCTACGGCCAGATGGACATCCACCTGTCGCTCACCGACGCCGACGCGGACGCCTGGGCCATCGCGAAACCCGGCATGTCGAACGTCGGCGCCATGCCGAACCCGCTGATGACCGTGCCGAAGACGATGCCCACGCTGGACGAGAAGACCGTGGTGTCGCTCCGCCGGCTCTCCCACGACAAGGGCCTCGACATGCTGCTCGAGGCGTGGGCGCTGGTCGGCCCACAGCACCCGGACTGGTCGCTGAAGATCTTCGGCGCCGGGCCGGACGAGCAGGCGCTCCGCACCCAGGCCCGGGATCTGGGATTCGACGACAAGCTGATCTTCCAGGGCAAGACCAGCGACATCGACGGCGCCCTCAGTTCCGCCTCGATCTATGCGCTGCCGTCCCGGGAGGAAGGCTTCCCGATCGCGGTGATGGAGGCGATGGCCTACGGTCTGCCGACCGTCGCCTTCGACTGCGCCCCCGGCATCCGCGAGTTGATCGACGACGAGGTCAGCGGCGGCCTGGTGGTCACCGCCGGTAACGTCCCCGGTTTCGCGGCCGGTCTGGAACGGCTGATCAAGGATCGGGAACTGCGGGGCCGGCTCGGCGCGGCGGGCCGCGACTCGGTCCGGCGCTTCACCCCGGACAGCATCGTCGACCGGTGGGAATCCCTGTTCGCGCTCCTCGACCGCTGACCGGCCGGATCAGCGGACACCGGCGGTGAGGCATTGCGCTCACCGCCGGTTAGGGTGCTCGGCGTGCAAGCGATCATCGCCACTCTGGGTTACGTCTTCTCCCCCGACCGGCAGCGGGTCCTGATGATCCGGCGGGACGCCCGGCCGGACGACATCCACTACGGCTACTACAACGGCCTCGGCGGCAAGCTGGAACCCGGCGAGGACGTGGTCGCGGGCCTGCGCCGGGAGATCCACGAAGAGGCCGGACTCGACTGCACCGGCGTCGAACTGGCGGGCACGATCTCCTGGCCCGGGTTCGGCCGCGACGGCGAGAACTGGTTCGGTTTCCTCTTCCGGATCACCGGGTGGACCGGTGAGCCGTACTCGGCCAACGACGAGGGCAGCCTGCACTGGGTCGAGGTCGCCGAGATCCTCTCCGGCCGGCTCCCGATGTGGGAGTCCGACCGCCACTTCCTGCCCCTGGTCTTCGCCGCCGAGCCGGCCGTCTTCCACGGCGTCATGCCCTTCGCCGCCGGCAAGGCCACGGCGTGGAGCTACCACACCCTTTAGACCCTTCGCTGGTACGGGTCCGCGGTCCCCGACCGCATGGACCGCGGTCCCGTGGCTCCCGCGCGACCGTCTCCCGGGTCCGGGCCGCAGCGCGCCCGGCGGGCTGCTGCCCGCTCCCGGACCCCGTCAGCCGTAGCTCCGCCACGCCACCGGACGGCCATTCCCCGTCTCGGCGACGGCCGGCGCGCCTCGGCGTGACGGGACAGGCGCGCCGGGGCACCGGGGCACCGGCCGCTTCGTCGCGCGGGAAGCGCGGGACGGCGCGGGTGCGGTCGGGTGAGCGGTGGCCGTACCGGAAAGCGGTGTCGATCTGGTTTTTCAGAAGCGGCGCATGCCGCCGAACTGGCGGTCGCCGGCGTCACCGAGGCCGGGGACGATGTAGGCCTTCTCGTTGAGGCCCTCATCGATCGAGGCGGTGACCAGGCGCAGCGGCAGGCCGGCGTCGGCCAGGCGCTTGACGCCCTCGGGAGCGGCCAGCACGCAGCAGATGATCACGTCGGTGCACCCGCGGTCGACGAGCAGCTTGCAGCAGTGCAGCAGCGAGCCGCCGGTGGCCAGCATCGGGTCGAGGACCAGCACCGGCTGATGGGAGAGGTCGACGGGCAGCGACTCCATGTAGGCGCGGGGCTCGTGCGTCTCCTCGTCGCGGGCCAGACCGACGAAGCCCATCGACGACTCGGGCAGCAGCGCCAGTGCGGCGTCAGCCATGCCGAGGCCAGCGCGGAGCACCGGGACGATCAGGGGCGGGTTGGCGAGCCGGGTGCCCTCGGTGGGCGCGACCGGCGTCTCGATGGGGTATTTCTCGACGGCGAAGAGACGGGCCGCCTCGTAGACCACCATGGTAGTGAGTTCGTGCAGCGAGGCGCGGAAGACACCGGAGTCGGTCTCGGTGCGGCGCATCGCGGTGAGCCTGGTCTGAGCCAGCGGATGATCTACGACAAGGACGTCCACGGGCACAACCTATCGTTCAATCAAGATCAACTGTCACAGGGTTGCGTAGAATCGTTTTCATGACTGTGGCGGCAACCGCTGGACTGTCCGATCTCCGCTCGTTCCTGCACGGCCTGCCCGGGGTCGATCACGTGGGCGTCGAGGCGCGGGCGGCGGCGCTCGCCACCCGCTCGATCAAGGCCGACTCCAAGGCGAAAGCGATCGACCTGGCCATCCGCATGATCGACCTGACCACGCTGGAGGGCGCCGACACCCCCGGCAAGGTGCGGGCGCTCTGCGCCAAGGCCAGACGCCCCGATCCCGCCGATCCCAGTTGCCCGCCGGTGGCCGCGATCTGCGTCTACCCCGCGATGGTTCCGGTCGCCGCCGCCGCGCTCGCCGGGTCGGGGGTGCATCTGGCCAGCGTCGCGACCGCGTTCCCGTCCGGCCAGGCGCCGCTCGAGGTGAAACTGGCCGACACGCGCGAGGCGGTGGCCGCCGGCGCCGGCGAGATCGACATGGTGATCAGCCGTGGCGCGTTCCTCGCCGGCGACTACACCCGGGTCTTCGATGAGATCACCGCGGTCAAGGACGCGTGTGGCGGCGCCCACCTCAAGGTCATCCTCGAGACGGGCGAGCTGGGCACCTACGACAACATCCGCCGGGCCTCCTGGCTGGCGATGCTGGCCGGCGCCGACTTCATCAAGACCTCGACCGGCAAGGTCGCGGTCAACGCCACCCTGCCGATCACGCTGGTCATGCTGGAGGCGGTGCGCGACTTCCGGGAACGGCACGGCCGGATCATCGGGGTCAAACCGGCCGGCGGCATCAAGACCACCAAGGACGCCATCAAGTACCTGGTGTTGATCAACGAGACCGTGGGCGACGACTGGCTCCACCCCGACCGGTTCCGTCTCGGGGCCTCCTCGCTGCTCAACGACCTGCTCATGCAGCGCACCAAGCTGACCACCGGCCACTACGCCGGTCCGGACTACTTCACCCTGGATTGAGCCTCATGTTCGAGTACGCTCCAGCACCCGAATCCCGCTCCGTGGTCGACCTCGCCGGGTCCTACGGCCTCTTCATCGACGGCGCGTTCGACAGCGGCAAGGACGGCAACGTCTTCAAGACGGTCAACCCGGCCACCGAGGAGGTCCTCGCCGAGGTCGCCACGGCCGGCCCGGAAGACGTCGACCGGGCGGTGGCCGCGGCCCGGCGCGCGTTCGGCCCGTGGTCCGAGCTGCCCGGCGCCGAGCGCGCGAAGTACCTCTTCCGGATCGCCCGGATCATCCAGGAACGCGCCCGTGAGCTGGCCGTGCTGGAGTCGCTCGACAACGGCAAGCCGATCAAGGAGGCACGCGACGTCGACCTGCCACTGGTCGCGGCGCACTTCTTCTACTACGCGGGCTGGGCCGACAAACTGGCGTACGCGGGCTTCGGCCCCGACCCGCGCCCGCTCGGCGTGGCCGGCCAGGTCATCCCGTGGAACTTCCCGCTGCTGATGCTGGCGTGGAAGGTCGCGCCCGCGCTCGCCACCGGCAACACCGTGGTGCTCAAGCCGGCCGAGACCACCCCGCTGTCCGCGCTCTTCTTCGCCGACGTGTGCCGGCAGGCCGAGCTGCCACCCGGCGTGGTCAACATCGTGACCGGGGCCGGCGACACGGGCGCCTATCTCGTGCAGCACCCGGACGTGGACAAGGTGGCCTTCACCGGCTCCACCGAGGTGGGCCGGGAGATCGCCCGGACGGTGGCCGGCAGCGGCAAGCGCCTCACCCTGGAACTGGGCGGCAAGGCGGCCAACATCGTCTTCGACGACGCCCCGGTCGACCAGGCCGTCGAGGGCATCGTGAACGGCATCTTCTTCAACCAGGGGCACGTCTGCTGCGCGGGTTCCCGGCTACTGGTCCAGGAGTCGATCGCCGATTCGTTCCTCGATTCGCTGAAACGGCGAATGGCGACGCTGCGCGTCGGTGACCCGCTGGACAAGAACACCGACATCGGCGCGATCAACTCTGCGGCGCAATTGGCCCGTATTTCAGAATTGTCGGAAATAGGGTCGGCGGAGGGCGCGGAGCGCTGGTCGCCGGAGTGCTCGCTGCCGGAACGGGGCTTCTGGTTCGCGCCGACGATCTTCACCGGCGTGACCCAGGCCCACCGGATCGCCCGGGAGGAGATCTTCGGGCCGGTGCTGTCGGTGCTGACCTTCCGGACCCCGGAGGAAGCCGTCGCCAAGGCCAACAACACGCCGTACGGCCTCTCGGCCGGCATCTGGACCGAGAAGGGCTCACGCATCCTGGCCGTCGCCGACAAGCTCCGGGCCGGCGTGGTGTGGGCCAACACGTTCAACAAGTTCGACCCGGCGTCGCCGTTCGGCGGCTACAAGGAGTCCGGCTACGGCCGCGAGGGTGGCCGGCACGGCCTGGAGGCGTACCTTGCCTAAGTCAGTCAAGTCCGTCACTGTTTCCCCGGAACCGGGACGGCTCTCCGTGCGCAAGACCTACAAGCTCTACATCGGTGGCAAGTTCCCCCGGAGCGAGTCAGGACGGACCTACCTGGTGGACGGCGACAACGTGGCCCTCGCCTCGCGCAAGGACGCCCGTGACGCGGTGCTCGCGGCGCGCGCCGCCCAGCCGAAATGGGCCGGCGCCACCGCGTACAACCGCGGTCAGGTGCTCTACCGGATCGCCGAGATGATCGAGGCCCGCCGTGCCGAGTTCACCGCGCTGGGCGTGCCCGGCGCCGAGGTGAGCGCCGTCGTCGACCGCTGGGTCTGGTACGCGGGCTGGTCCGACAAGATCGCCCAGGTGGCCGGCGGGGCGAACCCGGTGGCCGGGCCGTTCTTCAACATCTCCGCTCCGGAGCCCACCGGCGTCGTCGCCGTCGTCGCGCCGGCCTCCCTGCTCGGTCTGGTCAGCGTCATCGCCCCGGCGATCGTGACCGGCAACACAGTGGTGGTCCTCGCCGCCGGCCCGCAGGTCGCGGTCACCCTGGCCGAGGTGCTGGCCACCTCGGACGTGCCGGGTGGCGTGGTGAACCTGCTCACGGGGCGCTACGCGGAGACCGCGCCGTGGCTCGCCGGCCACGACGACGTCAACGCCCTCGACCTCACCGGGGTGGACCACCCGGACCTGGCCGCCGAGTTGGAGAGGGCCGCGGCCGGCACGTTGAAACGGGTGATCCGGCCGGTGACCGGCGGACCCGACTTCACCGCCGACCCCGGCCTGCGGCCGATGACCGCCCTACTGGAGACCAAGACCGTGTGGCACCCGAAGGGCTACTGACGCCATCAGTTCGGATGGTGCCGGGGACGGGGCGGATGTCACACAGCGTTGCCGACTAGGGTGTGTGCCCAGAGTCACCCGTCCCACCACCCCCAGATCACCCGGAGGTCACCGTGACCAGCCAGTCCGACGAGCCCGAGGCGTCCGCGCCGGTGGCCGAGAAGCCCTCGTCCGAGGGGACTTCCGGGCGGGAGCTTTGGGAAAAAGTCCGCGTCTCGCCGGTGGAGATCGCCCTTCCGGCCGGGGTGGGACTGACCCTCCGGGCGTACCGGAAGGCGTCCGAGCTCACGCCCACCGAGATCGAGATCGACGAGGACGACCCCTTCGAGGCCCGCAAGCGGCGTGCCGAGGCGGAGGAAGAGGTCATCGTCGACGAGGAGTACCAGGCGCTCATCGCCGAGGGTGCGACCGGCGATGACGACAAGGCCGCCGCCACCGCCGACGAGCCCGACCCGTCCGACTTCGAGGACGAGCCCGAGGCCGAGGCGGGTGACGAGGAAGTACCCATGTTCCTCAGCCACAAGGGCCGACTGCTTGCTTTCAAGAGCACCGAATCGCTCGTCTCCTTCCTTCGTTCGGGTGCTCCGCACG
The DNA here is from genome assembly GCF_030009775.1 of Actinoplanes sandaracinus. GTDB lineage: Bacteria > Actinomycetota > Actinomycetes > Mycobacteriales > Micromonosporaceae > Actinoplanes > Actinoplanes sandaracinus. The sequence goes on from NZ_JASCTH010000008.1 coordinate 163,574, forward strand.
ATCTCGCACAATTGGACACCTGGGGTGACCTGGTCGAGCGGGTACAGTCGAGCGACGTCGACCCGCTGCCGGAAGACCGCTACGAGCTCGACCTCGTGGTGGAAAACCTGCGTGGCGGTCACGACACGTGGGACCTGCCGCTGCTCATCAACGCCGGCGAAGTGGCCCGCGACCTGGGTTACGCACTCCGTATCAAGCCGGTGATCCTGGCACTGTCGCCTGGTTCGCCGCTCGACGATCTCGACGAGTCCCTCCGAACCGCGGAGAAGGGCGGCATGAGCGGGTTCTTCGGACGTCGCCGATTGAAGAAAATCGGGGCACAACAGGCGAGTCTCGGCTGGCGGTCGGTCATCGGCAAGATCTCTGCCGCCGTGGACTGGCGTGACTGACCGATTACCAGGGAATATCAATCCTTGGCCACAGAGAAGCACCCCCGGGGAGGAGGACGACGCCGTGGCGCTCGTGCGCGTGTTCTGCGGTCTGGCGTCGGCTGATGATTCGGTGCGTACGGCTTCGGCCGCACCACTGACCATCGCCGTGGTGGACGACGCAGGCCGGCTGCTCGGCGTCCACGAGATCAGCGACGATCCTGCCGGGTACGCCCAGCTGGGCACGCTGCTCGTGGAACGGACGACGGGCTTCAGCGACGCGGCGGTCGCCGCCGACAGCGACGACCACGTGGTCACCTCACTGCTCACCGCAGCCGGGCGGCCCCTGGTGGTGGTCGACGACGACGACGCCGACGACTTCGCCGAACGCTTCTCCGACGACGACTCCCCCGAGGAGATCTCCGCGCCTGTGGCCGCCCGGCGGGCCGTCGGCCTGGCCCGGGCGCTGCAGGCCGGCGCGATCGCCGCGGTGACCCTGCCGGCGCCGCGCGAACTGGTCAGCTACAAGCCGGTCCTCGCGGCGCACGTGGCCATGCTGAACGGACGTAACGCCGCCGCCTCCGCCCTGCGCGAAGTGCTGCGTGAGCTCTACCCCGCCGCGCTCCGGGCCTACCCGGACCCGGCACACCACCTGGCCCTCGCGGTCCTCGACGCGGTGCCCGAGCCCGGCCGGCTGACCGGCCGGGCCAGTGACCCGGCGCACGCGACCCGGGAACTCGCCGCCGAGCTGGCCCGTGCCGGAGCGGGCAGCGAAAGCGAACTGGTCGGGGCCGTCACCGCCCTGCACGTGGCGATCAGCGAGTCACCGCGCCGGGGTGGCGTCAACAAGTCGCTCGCGCCGGCCGCCGCCGAGGCGGTCCGCCAGGCGATCGCGGCCGTCCGCGCCTGTGACGACGCCTGCCATGCCCTGGTCGGCACGCTCACGGCCCGGGGCTCCCTGCCCACCGCCAACCCGAACGTCGGCCGCCGCAGCGCACGGCGCGGCCTCGAACCGGTCGCGCCCCAGCCCGCGCTGGGCGGCGACAGCGGCACCCGCTTCGGTCGTCGCGGCCGCCCCGAGCCGGCCACCACCGGCAGCGGCCCGGCCACCCCGCAGCCGATGAGCCCTCCACCGGTCGCCCCCGACCCGATCACGGCGCCGCCGATCGCCCCCGCCGCGGCGAACGGCCTGCCGGGTCGCGCCAGCAACCCGATGAACCGGCCGGTGTCGGTGCCGCCGCCCCCTCCGGGCATGACCCCGATCACTCCCGGGTCCCGTCCGGTTCCGGCGTCGCGCAACCCCGCCGCCCCGTCCTCGGTGCCGCCGGCGGGGTCCAGCCCGGCCGACGCGGGCGAGCCGTTCCGGCCGACCCTGACCAACGCCGAGCTCAACCGGGCCCGGGCCGAGCGCCGCACCGTCATCCCGCCACGCCCGGCGACCACCCGGCAGCCGGCGGCCAACGGCGCGACCGACTTCAGCCTTCCGATGCCGTCCCCGCGGCCCGTTCAGGAGACGCCGGAGCCGGGTTCGCGGGCCAACTGGCCGCTGTTGAACGGCGACAAGGAAGAAGCCACCCGCACCGACCTGCCGGCGCGCTCCGAGCCGCCGTCCCGGTCGGACCTGCCATCCCGGTCGGACCTGCCATCCCGGTCGGACCTGCCGTCACGCTCGCCGATGTCGTCCCGGTCCGACCTGTCGTCCTCCCGGACGGATCTGCCGTCCCGGTCCGACCTGTCGTCCTCCCGGACCGACCTGCCGTCCCGGTCCAAGCCGCCGTCACGGGGCGATCTGCCGTCGCGGGGCGATCTGCCCTCACGGCCGGGGTCGGCAGCCGCCTCCGTCAGCTCGCCGCCGACCGGTGGCCGGGTTCGCCCTCCGTGGCAGGACATGCCGCAGGAACCGCCCCCGCTGCAGCTGCCGAAAGAGCCCGCACGCCGTCGCGTCGACCAGGCGGTCAACGGCGGCGGCCGCGCCCGCCTTCCCGGTCTCGACCAGCTCGGCGGCACCCCGCCGATGCGTCTCAGGGAGAGCGCCGACCGTCCGCCCAGGATCACCGCCCTGGACCGCAGCAGCGCGCCGCCGGTGCCCGCCGACGGCAGCGACGGCGATCTGCTGATCTTCGCGGCGGCCCGTTCGGCCTGGTTCACCGGCACCACCGAGACCGACGGTGACGTCGACTGGGCCAACCCGAACGACAGTGGCTGGCGTGCCGCCCAGAAGGCGTCCACCCCCGCCGTCGCGGCGGAGACCTCGGCCGGCCTCCCGAAACGGGTGCCGCAGGCCAACCTGGTCCCCGGTTCCCCGCTCCGCGAGGAACGCCCGCTGCGCATCGTCCGCGACGCCGCGTCGATCGCCGCGCACACCACCGGCTATTTCCGTGGCTGGCGACGCGGGCAGGAGATCGGCGGCTTCGCCATGGGCGGCAGGCCGGGCCGCGAGGCCGCGGGCGGCTGGGACTTCAGCCGCGACGGCCAGCCGGCCGACGAATACCGCAGCAACAGCAGCAACAACAGCGGACGCTGAGCATCGAGCAGAAGGCCGCGACCACTCTGGTCGCGGCCTTCTCGCATGCCCGGCCACCGGGGCCCGGAGCCCCGGACGCCGGTGGCGGATGATGATCGCATGCGAGGTGTTGT
>NZ_JASCTH010000008.1:166588-326361 GCF_030009775.1 Actinoplanes sandaracinus
CCCCCCACCAACCCCCCCCCCGCCCCCGCCCCCCCCCCCCCCCCCGCCCCCCCCCCCCCGGGCCCCCCCCTTCTCGCATGCCCGGCCACCGGGGCCCGGAGCCCCGGACGCCGGTGGCGGATGATGATCGCATGCGAGGTGTTGTCTTCGACTTCTTCGGCACCCTGACCGATCCCGCTGTGGAGAGTCAGCGGAAACAGGCCTTCACGGCCACGGCCGAGGTGCTCGGGGTGCCGGCGGAGCGGTTCTGGGCCGCGATGGCGGGCAGCTTCCCGAGGCGGATCGTGGGTGCCTACGGCAGCACGCGGGAGACGCTCCTCGCGATCGCCCGGGAGTGCGGCGCGAAACCGGACGAAGAACAGCTGGACCGTGCGGTGGCAACGCATCGTTCGGGCGCTGAGAGGCTCCGCACGCCCCGTCCGGAGGCCCTCGCGGTACTCGACCACCTCCGGACCCAGAATTACCGTCTGGGCCTTCTCAGCGACTGCTCCAGCGAACTCTGCGAGGCGTGGCCGGACACGGTCTACGCGGCACGGATCGACGCGCCGGTCTTCTCCTGGAAGGAGGGCCACCGCAAACCCGATCCGAGGTTGTACGCGACCGCCGCCGCCCGTCTGGGTGTGCCGGTGTCCGAGTGCTGGTTCGTCGGTGACGGCGGCAGCCGGGAGCACGACGGCGCACGCCGGGCCGGCATGCGGCCGGTGCTGGTGACCAATGCGGCCTACCCGGGGGCGAACCTGCTGCGGGACGACCCCGATTCGTACCTTCCGGAGCACCGGATCGACGACCTGGGCGAGCTGATCCGGTTGCTGGGGCCGAGCCATGACAACGGGTGACCGCTCATATACGATTGTGCCCGGCCGAAAGCGCGCGAAAGCCCCGCTCCGGTCACAGCAGTGAATACTTCAGCCCTGGGGTTGATCCAGAGCTGAAGAACTCAGCTGTGTCGCAGCGGGGCTTGATCGCCTGAGCCATCGGCCCGGCGAGCAGCGCTGGTTGAGACCGGCCTGGTGAGACCGGTTTCCGCGCGGGTGGTGCTGCTGGTCAGGCAGGCGCCGTGGCGCGAGTGCGACGCATCGTCAACACATACTCGACGAGCGAGATGAGGACGTTCTTCGTCGACTCACGATTACGGGCGTCACAGCTCACGACGGGCACGTCGCTCGAGATCGCCAAGGCGTCCCGCACGTCCTGCGCGTTGTGGTACTGCATGCCGTCGAAGCAGTTTATCGCCACCAGGTACGGCAGGCGACGGTGCTCGAAGAAGTCGATGGCGGCGAAGCAGTCGGCGAGCCGACGCGTGTCCACCATGACGACAGCACCGATAGCCCCCCGGACCAGTTCGTCCCACATGAACCAGAACCGCGTCTGGCCAGGTGTTCCGAACAGGTAGAGGATCAGGTCACGGTCGATGCTGATCCGGCCGAAGTCCATGGCCACGGTGGTGGTCATCTTTCCCGGCACCTGCCGGTTGTCGTCGACACCCACACCGGCCGAGGTCATGATCGCCTCAGTGGTCAGTGGGGTGATCTCCGAGACCGACCCCACCAGCGTCGTCTTGCCGACGCCGAAGCCACCGGCGATGACAATCTTCGCCGATGTCACGCGTCCCGCAGCGGGACGGTGCGACATGTCAGAGCCTGCGAAGTCCACTCAGCACCCTTTCCAGCAGTTCCGTGCCTACCGCGTCGGTCTCGTCTTCGAGCGAGGTGGGCTCGTAAACCGCGACCAGACCGTCAGTGGCCATGTCCGCGACGATCACACGTGCCACACCGAGCGGCAGTTGCATGCGTGCGGCGATCTCGGCGAGCGATTGGACTCGCCCGCCGTCGCACATCGCCGCGATGTACTGATGCTCGCTTCCACCCTGTCCGCCACGGCTGATCCCAGAACGGCCGCGCACGGTTGTCTCGACCAGCGCTTCCAGCGCTATCTCAAGCTTCGGCCGGGTCCGACCGCGGGTCATGGCGTACGGCCTGACCAGCGCGCCAGTCGGCTCATCGCGTTCAGGCATCGTCACCCTCAACCCCTCCCTCGGCCCCTCGAAGTGTATTGGTTATCAAAGCTTTGACCAGTAGCCGGCTGAGCCTGTCCGCGGTGGTAGACCCCGGACGAAGCAGTAGATCATGCCGGCTCACTACCCGTATCAGCCCAGCACCCCGGCCGCGGAACGCGGCGCGGGGGTCAATGCCTCACCGACACGGTCGACCAGGAGAGCCATCTCGTAGCCGACCTGCCCGACGTCGCAGCTGCGCGCCGCGAGCACCGCGAAGGAGGACCCGTCGGAGATGGACATCAGGAACAGGAAACCATTGTCCATCTCGACGACCGTCTGAAGGACGGCGCCACCCTCAAAGCATCGCGCGGCGCCCTGGGTCAGGCTTACCAGGCCGGACGCGATGGCCGCCAGCTGGTCGGCACGGTCACGCGGAAGGTCCCGCGAGGACGCCAGGAGCAGCCCGTCGGCGGAGACCGCGATCGCGTGCGCGACCCCGGGAACGCGGTCGGCGAAGTTGGCCAGGAGCCAACCGAGATCCTGCGTAGATGTCATGCCTCATGCTCCTTGCCAGCCTGCGAGGGCTGCTGCCCTCCCGGAGTGTCCTCCAGGTTGGTCGATTGTTCCTTGGTGCGACCGCGCTGAACCCCACGGTGGTACGCGGAGAGTAGCCCGCGAACCCCCTCAGGCGTCCGGCGCTGGACGGAGGTACCGCCCCGGTCGACACCACCGGGGACGAGTTGGGCCATCGGCTTGCGCTTCGGCAGGCCCGCCGTGGTGGTGACCTCGACGGGCGCCTCGGCTGCCGCGCGGGCAGCCTGCCAGCCGTCGTCTGCCGCGGTCCGCCAAGGGTTCGCCGCGGGGGCGCCATTGTTGCCGTACCCAGCCGCAGCCGCGGCCGGTGCACCAACAGTAGCGGGGTCGAAGGTGCGAGGTTCGGGTGAAGCGGCCTGCTGCGGCACTCCCGCGGTACGGGCCGGCTCACCGGTCGAGATCCGCTGAGAGATGACCGACTCGTCGCCGACGCCGGAGACCTGCGGCCGGGCGGGCTCGTTGCCGGGCACCGTGATGAACCAGGCCGACTCGAGCTCCCGGAAGATCGGCAGCTCCATCGTCTCGTCAGCGAACGGCACCGCGCCCTCGCGGGCCGAGGCCATCTGTGCGGCGGCGGTGGCCTGGGCCTCCACCGGCGTCGACGGAGCCGCCTGTGCGGGCGACACCGGCGCCGTCTGCGGGTTGGCCGGGCGGGCCACCTGCGGCTGCGCGTCGAAGCTCTCCGGGCGGAACCGCGGGATCTCGGCAGTCATGTCGAGCGCGGCGGCCAGGTTCTCCGGCACGTGCGGGGCGGGGTGCTCGCGTTCCGCGGCGACCGGCGGCCAGGCCGGCGGCGCCGAGGCGTACGGGCTGCGCTGGTCGGCCGGCGATCCCGAGGTCGGCGAGGCCGAGATCGGTTCGGCCGGGCCCGCGGAGACCGGAGCCGCCGACACCGGCGGAGCCGACACCGGCGGAGCCGAGACGGGCGGCGCCGAGACCGGGGGCACCGGGGGCGCCGAGACCGGCGGCATGAACGCGTTGCGGCTGTAGCTCTCGGGGTTAGCCGGAAGCTGGCGCGGAATGGTCGCGCCGAAACCGTTGGCGTCGCCGTCGGGCCGGAAGTCGCCGTTGCGGCGCTCGGCCAGTTCGTCCAGGCCGGCGAAGCCCTGCGGACCGGACGGCAACGGCGGGATGACCTCGTTGCTGCGCGGGCCGTGGAAACCGTTGGCCGAGCCGTTCGCCGCGTTGAAGCCGCCGCCGTTGGACCCGTTGGACCCGCCGCCGTTGAAGCCACCGGCGTTGAATCCGCCGAAGCCGACCGGGGGCGCGCCGGTGAGGTCGGACCAGGCCGGAACCGGGCCGTTGGACCCGTTGGACCCGTTGGAGCCGGGGTAGCCGCTCTCCAGAGCCAGGGGCTCACCGAAGCTCGGCAGGCCGGAGCCGGGACCGCCGTCGAACGAACTCCGTGACTGGACCTGGGCGGTAGCCGCCGCGGCCAGGACCGAAGCGGGCAGACCCACCTCGGCGACGGTGCCGCGCTCACGGTCGGCGGGCCGGAGCTCGACCCGGACGCTGTGCCGGTTCGCCAGCCGGGCGACCACGACGAGGCCCATCATCCGGGAGACGGCGACGTCCACCGTGGGCGGGTTGGCGAGCCGCTCGTTCAGGTCGCGCAACTGCTCACGGCTGATGCCGATGCCGTGGTCCTCGACGGTCAGCACGGCGTGGTCACCGAGGCGCCGGGCCTCGACGAGCACGTTCGAGTTCGGCGGGGAGAACGCGGTCGCGTTGTCGAAGAGCTCGGCGACCAGGTGCACCATGTCGTTCACGGCGTGCGCCGCGACCTCGATGTCCCGGTCGATCATGCCGAACTCGATGCGGGTGTAGTGCTCGACCTCGGACTGCGCCGCCCGGAGCACGTCGATCAGGGCGGCCGGCTCCCGCTGCACACGGGTCGAGTCGGCGCCCGCGAGAACCAGGAGGTTCTCGTCGTTACGGCGCATTCGGGTGGCGAGGTGGTCGAGCTGGAAGAGCTCGGCCAGCCGGTCCGGGTCTTCCTCGCCGCGCTCCAGGCGGTCCAGGTGACCGATGAGCCGGTCGACCAGGATCTGCGAACGGCGGGCGAGGTTGACGAACATCGTCGCGACCGAGGAACGGAGCGCGGCCTGCTCGGCCGCGGTACGCACCGCTTCCAGGTGGACCGCGTTGAACGCCTCGGTCACCTGCCCGAACTCGTCCCGGCTTCGGACCGGGAGTGGCTCGGCGATCTGGTCGGCGACCTGTGCCGGAGTGAGCGACGCGGAGAGCGCCGGGTCACGCAGCCGGCTCACCGCGTGCGGCAGGCCGAACTGGGCGACGGCGAGCGCGCCCTGGCGGAGCTCACGCAGCGACCGGGCCATCGACCGGGCGACCAACCAGGCGAACAGGATGGCCAACAGGAGCATGCCGAGCAGGAGGCTCGTCTCCAGGAAGACCTTCTGGTTCGTCTCGTTGCGCAGCACGGTGGCGTCGGCCACGATCCGCTTGTCGAGTTCGACCTCGACCTGGCGGAAGAGCGTGTTGTAGCCGGCCAGCGCCTCTTCCCACTGTGCGGAGTCGAACGGGAGGTTCCCCGTCGCCTGCGCCTGGCGGAACTCCAGGGGCGCGATGTAGTTCTCCGCGGCCTGCTTCTTCGGACCGGTGACGGTGTTGTTGAAGAAGTTCAGCTCGTCCGCGGTGCCGACGGCTTCGAGGGTCTCGGCCGCGAGCTTGTAACCGGTCTGCGTCTGCAGCAGGTCGCGGCGGTCGCGGTTGTCGAACTTCTGGTCCGCCACGAACGTCTGGCCCAGGTAGCGCTGCTGGGCGATGTAGTCCTTCGCCCTGGCGACCGCGGCCACCACCCGCAGGTGGTCACTCAGCTCCTGGTCGTTGGCGAGCTGCGCGGAGATGTCACGGACCTGGAGCAGGTCGTCGATGAGGGTGTCGTACGTCTGCAGGATCTGGTCCGGCGCCTCGTCGCCCTTGGCGACGCGGCTCCGGAGCACCGGCAGGTCCTCCAGGTTGCGTTCCAGGCGGAGCAACAGTGTGCCCACGTTCTCCGGAACGTCCTCCAGCGCGGCTCGCTGCTGAACGTAGGGCGCCTTGGCGTCGTCGACGCTCCGGTGCTCCTCGTTGTAGAGCTTGACCGCGTTGTTGAAGGGCTCGGCGCCCTTGGGCGACTTGGCGATCATGACGCCGTACGTGCGCTCGGCCTGCAGGTGGTCGACCAGACCACCGGCGGCCTCGGAGAGCACCGATAGGGTGCGTGCGCGCTCCGCGTTACTGGCTTCGTCGATGTGGTCCACGAGGCCGTTGACACCGACGATGATCGTTGCCACCGTCGGCACCAGCATGATGAGGCCAAGTTTGGACCAGATGGGTAGGTCTCGCAGCCGACCCGCGGGTCGCCGCAGACGCGACATGACGCCATTCGCGCTACTGGGGCGCTTGCTCACGTCACCGTCCTCCTGATTCGGGTCCGGCATTCGGCACGCCAGACACCGCACACGGCCGACTCGCCGACGTCGGGCCCCCGAGATTCCATCACGACAAGTGTCAAAGAGAAAGAGCAGGCAGACACGGACCGGTTGTGTGACGCGATGTTGCAACTTCGTAGTTGGACATCGCCGGTCCTATTTCACTGCCGATGGAACGCATGTCTCTCAAGGTCACTTCACGGTCGGCGCAGCGTTTGGGGGGTGGGTGCCGGCCGACCGGGTCCCGATCGTAGTCGATCGCGATAGGACCCACGATGACTCAGGTGCCCCGCGATCGGCAAGGTGAGATGCCAGAGTATGCCGACTTTGCAGGCGGCAGTCTAGCCGAACGGCGGGGCCCCAGAGGCTGACGGTTGATTTCTTATGACGTACGTTCGTTCAGATCCGGCTATTACCGGACATAGTGCAATCTCATGCCAACAGTTTGGCGTACGCCGGTTTGATGACCTCGTTGATGAGCACCAGGCGCTCGTCGTACGGGATGAAAGCGGACTTCATGGCATTGATGGTCAGCCACTGCAGTTCCATCCAGCCCCACCCGAACGCCTCCGTCAGCAGAGTCATCTCCCGTGTCATCGACGTGCCACTCATCAGCCGGTTGTCAGTGTTGACCGTCACCCGGAACCGGAGATCGTGCAGCAGCTTGATCGGGTGCTCGGCGATCGACGCCGCCGCACCGGTCTGCACGTTCGACGACGGGCACATCTCCAGCGGGATCCGCTTGTCCCGGACGTAGGAGGCGAGGCGCCCCAGCACCGGCGGCGCCGCCTGGGTGCCACCGGTCGCCGACGCGGCGCTCGGCCCGTCCGGGGTGGCCGTGATGTCGTCGACCAGCCGGACCCCGTGGCCCAGCCGGTCCGCGCCGCACCACTGCAGAGCCTGCCAGATCGAGGGCAGACCGAAGGCCTCGCCGGCGTGGATGGTGAAGTGGAAGTTCTCGCGCTGCAGGTACTCGAAGGCGTCCAGGTGCCGGGTGGGAGGGAACCCGGCCTCCGCGCCCGCGATGTCGAAACCGACCACGCCGGTGTCCCGGTAGCGGACCGCCAGCTCGGCGATCTCCTGCGAGCGGGCGGCGTGACGCATCGCGGTGAGCAGGGTCCCGACCCGGATGGGAGTGCCGTTCGCCGCGGCTTCGGCGGAACCCTCACGGAACCCCGCGTGGACCACCTCGACCACCCGGTCCAGGGTGAGCCCGCGCTCCAGGTGCTGTTCCGGGGCGTACCGGATCTCGGCGTAGACGACGCCGTCGGCGGCCAGGTCGAGGGCGCACTCCCGGGCGACGCGGTGCAGACCCTCCTCGGTCTGCATGACCGCCACGGTGTGGGCGAAGGTCTCCAGGTACCGTTCCAGCGAACCGGAGTCGGCGGCCGCGACGAACCACTCGCCGAGCCGGTCCGGATCGCGGGTCGGCAGTTCATGCCCCACCGCCTCGGCCAGTTCGACGATGGTGGCCGGCCGCAATCCACCGTCCAGGTGGTCGTGCAGCAGAACCTTCGGGGCCTTGATGATGTCGGAGTGTGCGATGCCAGCCATCAGAAGAGCCTAGAGGGAAGCCCTGGATGATCGACGGAGCAATTCCGTATCTGCGGTGCCCCGTGTGCCGCGACACACTGTCCCGCCAGGAGCGGTCGCTGCGCTGCGCGCGCCGGCACAGCTTCGACATGGCGAAGCAGGGGTACGCGGACCTCAGCGCCGGACGCCTCCCGCACACCGGCGACAGCGCCGAGATGGTGGCCGACCGAACCGGATTCCTGGCCGCCGGGCACTACCGTTTCGTCGCCGAGGCGCTGGCCGCGCACCGGGCCGGTGGTCTCGTGCTGGACGCCGGCACCGGCACCGGTGACTACCTGGCCCGGTTCCTCGACGCCTCGCCGGAAGCGATCGGTCTGGGCCTGGACGTCTCGAAACCGGCGCTGCGACGGGCGGCGAAGGCTCATCCCCGGGCCGCGGCGGTGCTGACCGACCTGTGGCGGCCGCTGCCGGTCGCCGACGCGGTGGCCGACGTGGTCCTGAACGTGTTCGCGCCGCGCAACGGCCCGGAGTACCGCCGGGTGCTGCGCCCGGACGGCGTGCTGCTGGTGGTCACCCCGGCGGCCGACCACCTGGCCGAACTGGTCACCGCGCACGGGCTGATCCAGGTGGACCCGGAGAAGGCGGCCCGGGTCAGCGGCAGCCTCGGCGAGCACTTCACGCGGGTGACCACCGGCACCCACCGCCGCGAGCTGAGACTGACCGCGGCCGAGGCCCGCACCCTGATCGGGATGACTCCCAGCGCCCGGCACGTGCCCGTGGACGACCTGCCCACCCACGATCTGACGGTGACGGCCGCCGTCGACGTCACGGCCTACCGGCCGCGCTGACCGCCATGCCCGGCGGCGGCGCGGCGGCCCGGTGCGGCGCGGACGTCGCCGGGACAGCGTGGGGGCGACCCGGATTCTCTGGTACGCCCGGTGGCCGTACCAGAGAGGGGGGTTTCAGACCGAGAGATCGACTTCTTCCCACTCGGGGGGTTTCTCGTGGTAGGGGCCGCGGAAGACGACGGCCCACTCGAGCGCCCAGCGGCGCTGGCCGATCGCGTTGCTGTCCACCTCGCCCGGCAGTGACCGGCCGTTCTGCTCGGCCTCCTGGAAGGCCCAGTCGAGGCAGTAGTAGAGGTCGAGCAGAACCGCGGCCTCGGCCGGGTCCCGGACCGCGACCAGGGACCGGGACCGCCAGCTGGTGAAGCTCTCCCCCGCCGGCAGGTCGGGCATCTGGGCCATCAGCCGGTCGTCCGGCGGCACCGTGGGATCGAGGTGCCGGCTCAGGCCGAGCAGCCAGGCCAGCGCGAAGACCGCGTCGTGGTGCAGCACGAAAGACCGGTGGTCGCCTTTCGCGCCGATCACGAACTGCCACTCCGGCGGGGTGACCAGCTCGACCAGGTGTGAGCCGAGCAGCCAGCTCATCGCCGCCTCGGTGGGCATGCCGAAGCAGCGGGCCACGACGACGTGCAGCACCGCGGCGCGGGCTTCCAGCTCCGCGGTGTTGCGCAGCTCGACGGTGTCACCCTCTTCCCAGACCAGCGGGAACGCCAGCGGGGGCAGAGGCAGGCCGAGGCGCGCCAGTTCGTCGAGACTCGCCTCGCGGACCGCGCGGGGGTCGGGGACGGCCTTTTCCATGGCGGCTCAGGCTATGCGGTCGAGCAGGAGCGGGGAAGGGGCGGGCGGCTCGGTGCCGACCGTGATCGCTCCGGCGGCGTCGTCGCGGGCGGCCGGGATCCGGGACTCCTCGTCGGCGCGCAGTTCCAGGAGGACGTCCCCGGCCTTGACCCGGTCACCGGGGCGGACCCGGAGCTGCACTCCGGCGCCGAAGCTGACCGGGTCCTCCTTGCGGGCCCGGCCGGCGCCGAGACGCCAGGCGGCGATGCCGACGCCGTACGCGTCGATCGAGGTCACCACGCCGTCCGCGGTGGCCCGGAGCACCTCGGTGTGCGCGGCCGTGGGCAGTGTCGCGTCCGGGTCGCCGCCCTGTGCCCGGATCATCGCCCGCCAGGTGTCCATCGCCGCGCCGGAGGCCAGGGCCTTCTCCGGGTCGGCGTCGACGCCGGCGGCGGCGAGCATCTCGCGGGCGAGGGCGAGCGTGAGTTCCACCACATCGGACGGTCCGCCGCCGGCCAGGACCTCGACCGACTCGGCGACCTCGTTGGCGTTGCCGATGGCCAGGCCGAGCGGAGTGCTCATGTCGGTGAGCAGGGCGACCGTGGTGACTCCGCTGTCCTTGCCGAGCTGGACCATGGTGCGGGCCAGCTCCTGCGCCATGGCCAGGTCCTTCATGAACGCGCCGGTGCCGACCTTGACGTCCAGGACCAGCGCGCCGGTGCCCTCGGCGATCTTCTTGCTCATGATCGAGCTGGCGATCAGCGGGATGGCCTCGACGGTGCCGGTGACGTCACGCAGCGCGTAGAGCTTGCGGTCGGCGGGGGCCAGGCCCTCGCCGGCGGCGCAGATGACCGCGCCGATCTCGTCCAGCTGGCTCTTGAACTGGTCGTTGGAGATGCGGGCCTGCCAGCCCGCGATCGACTCCAGCTTGTCCAGGGTGCCGCCGGTGTGACCCAGGCCGCGGCCGGAGAGCTGCGGCACGGCCACGCCGCACGCGGCGACCAGCGGGGTCAGCGGCAGGGTGATCTTGTCGCCGACGCCGCCGGTGGAGTGCTTGTCGGCGGTCGGCCGGGACACCCCGGAGAGGTCGAGCCGCTCCCCGCTGGCGATCATCGCGGCGGTCCAGCGGGCGATCTCGGCGGGCGTCATGCCGCGCAGCAGGATCGCCATGGCGAGCGCCGACATCTGCTCGTCGGCGACGACGCCCTTGGTGTAGGCGTCGACCACCCAGTCGATCTGGGCGTCGGACAGCACCTGGCCGTCCCGTTTGGCCCGGATGACGTCCACTGCGGCAAAAGCACTCATCGTTGTTCTCCCTCGGGCATGCTCTCGCGGCGTGCGCCCCAGCAGTTGATCATGCCGGGTCCTCCCAGCGTTGGGGGATGCCCTCGGGGGCTTCGCCCTCGCCGGCCCAGGACAGGCCGCCCTCGGCGTCCACCACCACGACCCGCGGGGTGCGGACCAGGCCCCAGGCCACCGCGGCGGCCGTGCTGGCCAGGTTCGGCGCCTCCTCCAGGATGCCCTTCGCCTCGGCCGATCCGGGCTCGCCGGACGATCTCTCCCAGTACCCGGTCCAGACCGTCTCGCCGCCGGACAGGTCCGGGTGGACGAAGACCGTCCCGCGGCCGCGCCACTTCGCCAGCTCGGCGGGGACGTCGGCGCCGCCGACCGGGCCGGTCACCCGCTCCATGTCCTCATAGCCGAAGGCGTGCGGCAGCAGCTCGGTCATCCGCAACGGGCGGGGCACCGCCTCGACCAGCAGCTCGGGGCCACCGTGCTCCCAGAGGAGCTGGCGGCAGCGGCCGCACGGCATCAGCGGGGCTCCGGTGGCGTCCACGCAGGAGATCGCCACCAGCCGGCCGCCGCCCGTCGCGTGCAACGAGCTGACCAGCCCGCACTCGGCGCACAGGGTCATGCCGAGGGACGCGTTCTCCACGTTGCAGCCGACGATCACGCGACCGTCGTCGACCAGGCCGGCCACGCCGACCGGAAAGTCGGACACCGGCGTGTAGGCCCGCCGCATCGTCTCGATGGCGGCAGCCCTCAGGGCCGCCCAGTCGATCTCCATAACACCTGATTCTGCCGTAGGACGGGACAACGCCGTCACGCGCTCCGCGAGACGGCGCCCATGACGAACCTTTTACCGCTCCCGGCGAGCGGCTCTCTCATGAGTGCGGAAACAGCGATGCCGTGCCGCCGGTCTCCAGGCGGCACGGCATCGCGGACGTCAGCCCTTGATGTACGGCAGACCGTCGGCCGCCGGAGCACGGACCCGGCCGACCAGTCCGGCCACCGCGATTAGCGTCGCCAGGTAGGGCAGCATGTTGAGGAACTGGCTCGGCACCGGGCTGTCGATCGCGCCCAGATAGGTGGCCAGTTTCTGCGCGAAGCCGAAGAACAGCGCCGCCCCGAACGCCCCGAACGGTGTGTACCGGCCGAAGATGAGCGCGGCCAGGGCGATGAAGCCGGCGCCCGCGGTCATGTTCTTGGTGAAGCTGCCGGTCGCCACCAGCGTGAAGTACGCCCCGCCGATACCGGCGACCACGCCGCCGAGCAGCACGTTCATGTAGCGCAGGCCGCGAACCCGGATGCCCACCGTGTCGGCCGCGGTCGGGTGCTCGCCGACCGCGCGGGTCCGCAGGCCCCACCGGGTCCGGCTGAGCCCGAAGTGGATCACCACGACCAGGCCGAGCGCGACCCAGACCAGCAGGTTCGCCTCGAACAGCACCGGCCCGACGACCGGGATGTCGGCCAGCCCGGGGATCCGCCACTCGGGCATCTGAGGCGGGGTGTTGTAGGTCGGCGCGTCCGGCTGCATCAGCCGCTCGTACAGGAAGCCGGTGATGCCGAGCGCGAACAGGTTCAGCACCATGCCGACGACCGTCTGGTCCACCAGGTAGCGGATCGACAGCACGGCCAGGATCCCGGCAATGATCATGCCGCCGACGGCCGCGCTGACCAGCCCGACCCAGACACTGGTCGCCATCGTGCCGACCAGGGCGCCGGCGAACGCGCCCATCAGGAACTGGCCCTCGATCGCCACGTTCACCACCCCGGACCGCTCGCCGAGCACACCGGCGAGAGCACCGAGGATCAGCGGCAGGGCCAGTTGCAGCGTGCCGTCGGTGGTGTCCACCAGCGGCATGAACTCGCCCGCCACCTGCCAGCACAGGAAGGACAGCACGAAGGCCAGGATGCCGGCACTGAGCAGCGCGTTCGACCAGCGCTTGAGCAGGCCCGCGAAGAGCGCCCCGCCGGCCACCAGGGCGAGCACCCCGAAGAGCACCGCGCCGTACTGGCCGTTGATGGAGAGGGCGGCGCCCTCGGCGTTCTCGCTCAGCGTGAACCGGGCGTCCTCGCTCGGCGCCAGCGCGCCGAACACCGCGGCGGCCAGGCCGCCGAGCAGGATCAGGGCCAGGCCGAGACGGCGCTGCCGGGTCCAGAACGGCTCCGGCGCGGCGACGACCTCGGTCGGCTCCTCCACAGTCGCGGTCGACATGTCCTCAGCCCTTCGCCAGGGAGGCGCCGAGCCCGGTCGCCCGGGCAGCGCGCAGACGGAAGATCGCCTTCACCAGAGCGGGAGCGGCGATGAAGATGACGATGAGCGCCTGGAGCACCGTGACCAGCTCCAGGGAGATGCTGGCGAAGGACTGCATCCGGTCACCGCCGGCCCGCAGCGCGCCGAACAGCAGCGCGGCGAACAGCGTGCCCCACGGGCGGTTGCGGCCCAGCAGGGCGACCAGCAGGCCGTCGAAGCCGATGTTGCCGGCCACCGCGGGGGTCAGCGCGTGCGCCGTGCCGAGCACCTGGGTGGCGCCACCGAGCCCGGCCAGGCCACCGGCGATCGCCATGAGCAGCACGTACGTCCTGCCGACACCGATGCCGGCGGTCTTCGCGGCGTGCGGGTTGGCGCCCACCGCCCGCAGCTCGAAACCGAACGCCGAGCGGTTCAGCAGCCAGGAGACACCGGCCGTGACCAGCACCGCGAGGATGATCCCGAGGTGCACGCGGAGCACGCCGCCGGGCGACGGCAGTTGCGCGGTCTCGGCGACCGTCTTGCTGATCGCGTCGGTACGCCCGGGAGCCTGAATGCCCTGCTGGATGACCAGCCAGGACAGGAAGAGGCCGGCCGAGTAGTTGAGCATGATCGTGGTGATCACCTCGTGCGCCCCGGTACGTGCCTTGAGGAAGCCCGGGATGAAGCCCCACAGCGCGCCGCCCACGACACCGGCGATCAGCGCGACCAGCAGGTTGAGCACGACCGGAAGGCCGAACGTGAAGCCGGCGATCCCGGCCGCCACACAGCCGAGCACCGCCTGGCCCTGCGCGCCGATGTTGAACAGGCCGCCCCGGAAGGCGAGCGCGACCGACAGGCCGGTGAAGACCATCGGGGCCGCGTAGGTCAGGGTCTCCGACAGCGGCGCGAACGCCTGCTGCCAGGTGGCGGTGCCGGCGAACCAGGCGGAGAACACCTGGGGGTCACCGAAGGCGCCCTTGAGCAGGTCGGCGTAGGCGGTGCTGACCACCGCCCAGCTCGACTCGATCGCGTCGCTCGGGCGGGCCGTGAAGTAGCCGAACTTCGCCAGCACATCCGCGTCCGAGACGATGATCAGGAGCGCGCCGATGAGCACGGCCAGGACCATCGACAGGAACGTGAGCGCAACGGTGTTCGCGGACCAGAGCTTCCGCAGGAACGCGGTCACTTCTCCCCCTCCGGCGTGTCGCCGGTGATGCCGGCCATGAGCAGACCGATCTCCTCGCGCGGCGTGTCCGGCGAGACGATGGCCAGGACCCGGCCGCGGTACATCACCGCGATCCGGTCAGCCAGGCCGACCACCTCGTCCAGTTCGCTGGAGACCACCAGCACCGCGGTGCCCTGGTCGCGCTCGTGGATGATCCGGCTGTGGATGAACTCGATCGAGCCGACGTCCACCCCACGGGTGGGCTGCGACGCGATGAACAGGCGCAGCGGGCGGGACATCTCCCGGGCCACCACGACCTTCTGCTGGTTGCCGCCGGACAGCGTGCCGACCGGAGTGGCCGGTGACTGGCAGCGGATGTCGAACTGCTCGATCCGCTCCTTGGCGTTGCCGCCGACCTTGCCGAGGTCGAGGCTGAACGCGTTGCCGTACGGCGCCTGGTCGTACATGTCGAGGACGAGGTTCTCCGCGACGCTGAACTCCTTGACGACGCCGTCGTGGCTGCGATCCTCGGGGATGTATCCGACGCCGGAGCGCAGGATCCGCTTGGTGCTCATGGTGACCAGGTCGTCGTCGTCCAGCCGGACCGCGCCGGCGCGCACCTCGCGCAGGCCCATCACGGCCTCGACGAGTTCGGTCTGGCCGTTGCCCTGAACGCCCGCGATGCCGAGCACCTCGCCGGCGCGGACCTCCAGGTCGACGCCGTCGACCGCGCGGACGCCCCGGTCGTCGTCGACCACCAGGCCCTCGATCTTCAGGACGCTGCGGCCGGGCTCGGCCGGCGACTTCTCCACCTCGAGGCTCACCGCGCGGCCGACCATGAGGGCGGCCAGTTCCTCCTCGCTGGTGTCCGGAGAGGCGGTGCCGACGACCTGGCCACGGCGGATCACGGTGATCCGGTCGGCGATCGCCTTGACCTCTTTGAGCTTGTGGGTGATGAAGACGATGGACTTACCCATCGCGGTGAGCGAGCGCATCACCGCGAGCAGTTCCTGGGTCTCCTGGGGGGTCAGCACGGCGGTCGGCTCGTCCAGGATCAGCAGGTCGACCTCGCGGGTGAGGGCCTTGACGATCTCGACGCGCTGCTGCGCGCCGACCGGCAGGTCCTCGACCAGCGCGTCCGGGTCGACGGGCAGGCCGTACCGCTGGGAGGTCTCGATGACGTCGCGGCGGGACCGGCGGCGGTCGAGCCAGCCGAGCGGGCCGCCACGCACCTCCTCCGCGCCGAGCGCGATGTTCTCGGCCACCGTGAAGACGGGCACGAGCATGAAGTGCTGGTGCACCATGCCGATGCCGGCCGCGATGGCGTCACGGGGGCTTTTGAAGACGCGGGGCTCGTCGTTGACGATGATCTGGCCCTCATCGGGCTGGAGCAGCCCGTAGAGCTGGTTCATCAGCGTCGACTTGCCGGCGCCGTTCTCGCCGAGCAGGGCGTGAACCTCGCCGGGCTCGACGGTGATGTCGATGTGGTCGTTGGCCACCAGGTCGCCGAAGCGCTTGGTGATGCCGCGCAGTTCCAGTTTCAGCGGAATCTCCCGACGTCGGGTAGCTAAGCCTGGTGGATGGGGGGAATGCGAGCCGCCGCTCGGCCCCGGGTGATTACCCGCGGCCGGGCGGCGGCCAGATGTTACTACCCGTGGGTCACTTCGGCGCGTTGGCCGACTCGACCTTGACGGTGCCGGCGACGATGTCGGCCTTCAGCTTCTCCAGCTCGGCCTTCAGAGCAGCGTCGACCTTGCTGTCGAACTGGTTGAACTTGGCGAGCGAGACGCCGTCGTTCGCCAGGCTGCCCACGTAGCCCGGGGTCGCCGACAGGGTCTCGCCCTTGGCGCCCTTGACGACGGACTGCTTGACCGCGTCCTCGATGTTCTTGACGACGGTGCTCAGGAAGACCTCGCAGTACTGCGCGGCGCTGACACAGCCGTCCTGGTCGACCCAGATGACCGAGAGCTTGCCGCCGGAGTCCTTGGCGACCTGGGCGGTGCCCAGGCCGGTGCCGCCGGCGACCGGCATGATCACGTCAGCGCCCTGGCCGACCAGGGTCTGGGTGACGCTCTTGCCCTTGTTCTGGTCGATGAAGCTCTCGGCGAAGTTGCCGTTCTGGGCGGCTTTGTCCCAGCCGAGGACCTTGACGTCCTTGCCCTTGACGGTGTTGTAGTGCTTGACGCCGTCGGCGAAGCCGTCCATGAAGATGGTCACCGGGGCGATCTTCAGACCGCCGTAGGTGGCGACCTTGCCGGTCTTCGAGTAGCCCGCGGCCAGGTAGCCGGCGAGGAACGCCGCCTGGTGGGTCGCGAACTGCATCGGGTAGACGTTGCTGTTGCCGCTGCCGCTGTCCACGATGGCGAACTGCGACTTGGGGTTCTCCTTGGCGACCTTGGTGGTCACGTCGCCCATCAGACCGCCGACGGCGAGGATGTAGTTGCAGTTCTGCGTGACGTAACCGCGCAGGCCCGGCTCGTAGGAGGCCTCGGAGGAGGACGCCACGAACTTCGGGTCGACGTTGCTGGCCTCGGTCTTCGCCGCCTGCAGGCCGGCCCAGGCCGAGGCGTTGAACGACTTGTCGTCGATGCCACCGAGGTCGGTGACCATGCAGGCCTTGTAAGCGGCCCCCGCGGCGGTGCTGCCACCGGTCTTCGGAGCCTCCGCCGGTGCCTGACCACAGGCAGCGGCAGCGAGCGTCAGCCCACCTGCCGCGAGAATCGCCACGATCCGCTTCCCACGTACTGGGCGCAAGACGCCCTCCTTCCGCTGCACACCGAGGCCCTGTTTACCCGGGTGAATCTCAGGTCGGGAGCGTATCCCCGGGCCAGCACCCCGCAAGGGCATCGGTACGGACTGTTGGCGCACCGTTATACCGCCGCAACCACCCTGGTGGTGGCACGTCGCTTTCGGCTGGTTCAGGTGGGAATTGCGACGGTGACGGGAAACACTGCGTTAATCTGCGGCCCGCCGCCAGGCCCGGACGCCGAGGACGCCGACCGTGGTGCCGATCGCCAGCGAGGCCGTGATCAGCAGGGCGTGCACCCAGAGGAACGAGGTCGGCGCGCCACCGTCGAACGAGCGGTCGTCGTTCCAGATGGCGAGCCCGAACCGGGGCCAGATGATCCAGGTCCACACGCCCACCGCGATCAGGAACGCCGCCCACCGTCTGTTGATCAGCACGCGGGCCAGTATCCCATCGGCTCAGGCGGTCAGCTTCCCGGCTATCCGCCGCCAGCCGGCCAGCACCTCGGCCGGTTCCGGCGGGGCGCCGGGGTGCTCCCGGGCGAGCTGGGGTTCGAAGTCCCCGGCGTCCGGCGCCTCGGCCGCCGCCCGGGCCAGCTCGATCTCCTTGCGGATCGCGTCCACCCCGTCCAGCGGCAGCATCGGCTCGACCACGGCCATCAGATCGTCGTCGGCGACCACCGCGCGGGCCAGCGCGAGCGCGTGCCGGTGTTCATAGGGCCCGCAGACGATGGGCTCCCACTCCTCCAGGTCGCCGAGCGAGCCGATGGTGATCACCCATGGCTGCTCGACGATCGGCGAGCCGGGTGGGAGGTGCAACGTCACGAGGGTGCCCATCGGCCCATCATCGTGGGCGCTCATCCCTGATCCAGGTGTTTTGGCCCACGGGAGCGGTCTTGTCATCAGCGGAGAGATCGACCACCCGGCCGTGCGGGCTGGTCGCCGCCCAGGACGCGCCGAAGAGCAGCAACTGGTTGAAGACATAGAGGTAAACCAGCGCGCCGACGGCGGAGCCGACCAGGCCGTACGCCGGATTCCGCTGCACGATCTCGACGAACGACTTGCCGATCGTGTTGAGCAGCATCAGCCCGATCGCCACCTGGAGGACCGGCGGGGCCATCCGGCGCGCGGTCATCCGCAGCCGCGGCACGGCGGCGAGCAGCGCCGTCGCCAGGAACATGTTGACCCCCAGCGTCAGCACCCAGCTCACCACCGACAGCGTGGTGCTGAAATCGTCGCCGGCCAGCCAGTGCAGCAGCCGTTCCAGGCCGTAGACGGCCATCTGGGTGAGCGCCAGCAGGAGCAGGAGCCCGACCAGCACCAGCAGGTCGACGGCTTGGCGCACCCCGATGTATCCCGGCTGCTCGCGCAGTTGCCAGATCAGCCGCTGCGAGGAGCGGATCGACTCGACCCAGCCGATGCCGGTGAAGGTGAGGCCCACCAGGCCCACGATGCCGACGCTGCCCTTGCTCTCCAGGATGGCCTGGATGTCCAGGAAGGGCAGGTTGTGCCGCAGGAAGTCGCGCACGAGGGCGAGCAACTCGACGTTGTTGGTCAGCAGGAAGCCGAAGACCGAGTAACCGATCAGCAGCAGGGCGAAGACCGCGAAGAATCCGTAGTAGGCGATCGCGGCCGCGAGCCGGCCGCCCTGGACGCTCTCGTACCGGAGGATGGCCCGGCACAGATGGTCGAAGTAGGGCGACCGGTAGCGCACCACCATGATCCGGGCCGCGGTCGCGTCATAGGCCCGGTCGATCGGATTCACCGGCCGACCGTATAGGACAGGTCAGCGTCCGAGGGGGAAGTCCCGCCGTGGCTGCCAAGGTCCTTCGCCGCCGTGCGAGAAAAGCGTGAACGCGGAGACCTCGAACCTGGCCGAGAAACCGGCCAGATCCTCGAAGACCGAGTCCAGCGCGCCGGCCGGCACGTCCTGGGCGACGGTGACGTGCGGGTGGTACGGGAATCGGGTGTCCCGGTTGATGTCCTCCGACCGGGTGATCGCCTCGGCCAGCAGCTCGCACTCGCTGATGCCCTGGGCCAGTGTCACGAACACCACTTCGGTGATCGGCCGGAACGTGCCGGTCCCCCGCAGGTGGACGGTGAACGGGGCCTGCGCCGAGGCGATCGCCTCCAGGTGTTTCTCCACTGCCGGCAGCGCGTCGGCGGCCACCTCGGTGGGCCCGAGGAGGGTGACGTGCGCCGGCGTGTAGGCGGCCTGCGGGTCACCGGCCTCCGCGCGCCTGCGGGTGAGCGCCGAGCCCCAGGGCTCGGGTATGTCGATAGCCACGCCGATGCGGGTGATGGCCGGCTGGGACATTCGGCTCAGGCCCCGCGGGCAGGGCTGAGGAAACCCACGTTCCGGTACGCCGTGGCGAGGGTGGCCGTGGAGACCGCCCGGGCCTTCTCAGCCCCGATCGCCAGCACCTTGTCGAGTTGGGCGGGGTCGTCCAGGTAGAGCTTGGTGCGCTCCTGGATGGGCTTGACGAACTCGACCAGCACCTCGGCGAGGTCCTTCTTCAGGTCGCCGTAGCCGCGTCCGTCGTACGCCTCGAGCAGGTCGTCGATGGCCCGGCTGGTGAGCGCCGCGTAGATGGTCAGCAGGTTGCTGATGCCGGGCTTGTTCTCCTCGTCGAAGAGGATCTCGCGCCCGGTGTCGGTGACCGCCGACTTGATCTTCTTGGCCGAACGGGCCGGGTCGTCCAGCAGCTCGATGATGCCGTTCGGCGAGGAGGCCGACTTCGACATCTTGATCGCCGGGTCCTGCAGGTCGGTGATCTTCGCGGTGTCCTTCACGATGTACGGCGAGGGCACGGTGAAGGTCTTGCCGAACCGGGTGTTGAACCGCTGCGCCAGGTCGCGGGTCAGCTCCAGGTGCTGCCGCTGGTCCTCACCGACCGGGACCTGGTCGGCCTGGTAGAGCAGGATGTCGG
The DNA here is from genome assembly GCF_030009775.1 of Actinoplanes sandaracinus. Taxonomy (GTDB): domain Bacteria; phylum Actinomycetota; class Actinomycetes; order Mycobacteriales; family Micromonosporaceae; genus Actinoplanes; species Actinoplanes sandaracinus. Next base: position 186,125 of record NZ_JASCTH010000008.1, read on the forward strand.
CGGCCTGCAGGATCGGGTAGGTGAACAGCCCGACACTGGTGCTGTCCTGGCCGGCCTTGGTCGACTTGTCCTTGAACTGCACCATCCGGCCGGCCTCGCCGAATCCGGTGATGCAGCTGAGCACCCAGCCGAGCTGCGCGTGCTCGGGCACGTGGGACTGCACGAAGAGGGTGCACCGCTCCGGGTCCAGCCCGAGGGCGAGCAACTGGGCGGCGGAAATCCGGCTACGGTTACGCAATGTGGCCGGATCATGACCCATGGTGATCGCGTGCAGGTCGACCACGCAGTAGAACGCGTCATGCGTGTCCTGCATCGCCACCCAGTTGCGCACCGCGCCCAGGTAGTTGCCGAGGTGGAAGGAATCGGCGGTCGGCTGGATGCCGGAAAGCACTCGCGGGCGGCGGGCAACGTCGGACATGGCCGCCATTGTGTCAGCCCCGGGGCGGGAATCGCGAATCCCCTGCCCGGTCGCGCCAATGTTCGAACCTGTTGACCTATGAGCGATTCTGGGGAACTCTAGGATCGTCCTGACTAGGGAGAGTGCTTGTCGTGAAATTGCTCGTCACCGGCGGCGCCGGCTACGTCGGTAGCGTCACCAGCAGGCTACTGCTCGACGCGGGCCACGAGGTCGTCGTGCTGGACAGCCTGCGCACCGGTTTCCGCGAGGCCGTCGCCCCCGACGCCACCTTCGTCGAGGCCGACATCGCCGACGCCGCCCAGGTGCTGACGCCGGACTCCGGGTTCGACGCCGTCCTGCACTTCGCCGGGCTGATCGCGGCCGGCGAGTCGATGGCGAAACCCGAGCTGTACTGGCACGAGAACGTGGTGAAGTCGCTCGCCTTCCTCGACGCCGTCCGTGCGGCGAAGGTCCCGCGGTTCATCTTCTCCTCCACCGCCGCCGTCTACGGCAACCCGGTCGAGCTGCCCATCACCGAGGCCGCGATCAAGGCCCCGACCAGCACCTACGGCTCCACGAAGCTGGCATTCGACCTGGCCCTGACCTCGGAGGCGTTCGCGTACGGCCTGGCCGCCGTCTCGCTGCGCTACTTCAACGTGGCCGGCGCCTACATCAGCGACAGCCACGAGATCGGTGAGCGCCACGATCCGGAGACCCACCTGATCCCGATCACTCTCCAGGCCGCCGCCGGCAAGCGGGAGAAGCTGCAGCTGTTCGGCGACGACTACCCCACCGCCGACGGGACGTGCGTGCGCGACTACATCCACGTCCACGACCTGGCGCGGGCGCACCTGCTGGCGCTGGACGCGACGGTCGCCGGCGAGCACCGCGTCTACAACCTGGGCAACGGCAACGGGTTCTCCAACCGGCAGGTCGTCGAGGCCGCCCGCGAGGTCACCGGCGCGGCGATCCCGGTCGAGATCGCCCCGCGCCGCGACGGCGACCCGGCTACCCTGGTGGCCTCCTCGGCCCGGGCCCGCGAGGACCTGGGCTGGGTGCCGGAGAAGAACACCCTGCAGGACATGATCGGTGACGCCTGGACCTTCTACCGGAAGCACGTCGCGTGAGCATGAGCATTCCCTCGGCCGCCACGGCGGCTTTCCTCGAGGCGTACGCGACGGAGCCGGCCGGACTGTGGGCGGCGCCGGGCCGGGTCAACCTGATCGGCGAGCACACCGACTACAACGACGGCTTCGTCCTGCCCTTCGCCCTGCCGCAGCGGACGGTCGCGGCCGCCGGCCCGGCGCCGGACGGCCGCTGGTCGGTCTGTTCGACTCTGGCGCCGGACCCGGTCTCGTTCGGGGTCACCACCCCGGGTGACGTGACCGGCTGGGGCGCGTACGTCGCCGGGGTGGTCTGGGCCCTGAAGGACGCCGGCTTCGAGGTGCCGCCGGCCCGCATCGCCATCGCCTCGGACGTGCCGCTCGGCTCCGGCCTGTCGTCGTCGGCCGCCCTGGAGTCGGCCGTGCTGACCGCTCTGGTCGATCTCGGCGGTCTGGACGTCGCGCTGGAGCGCCGGCCGGCGATCGCGCAGCGGGCCGAGAACGTGTATGTCGGCGCCCCCACCGGCATCCTCGACCAGTCCGCGTCGATCCGCTGCCAGGAAGGCCGCGCGCTGTTCCTGGACTGCCGGACCTACCAGGTCGAGCAGATCCCGTTCGACCTGACCGCCGAGGGCCTGGCCATCCTGGTGATCAACAGCAACGCGCCGCACCGGCACGTCGACGGCGAGTACGGCGAGCGCCGCAAGAGCTGCGAGGCGGCGGCCGCCACACTGGGGGTGGCGGCGCTGCGGGACGTCTCCACCGACAGCCTGCCGCAGGCGCTGGAGCGGCTCGACGACGACGTGATGCGGCGCCGGGCCCGGCACATCGTCACCGAGAACCAGCGGGTCCTCGACACCGTGTCGCTGCTGCGTTCGGGCCGGGTGCGGGAGATCGGCCCGCTGCTGACCGCCTCGCACGCGTCGATGCGCGACGACTTCGAGATCACCGTGGACCAGGTGGACGTGGCCGTGGAGGCGTCGCTCGCGGCGGGGGCGTACGGCGCCCGGATGACCGGCGGCGGATTCGGCGGCTGCGTGCTGGCCCTGGTCGACGCCGAGCGGGCGGACGCGACGGCGGCCGCGGTCGACGCCGCGTACCGGAAGAGGGACTTCACCGCCCCCACCAGTTGGGTGGCGACCGCCGGCCCGGGCGCGGCCCGGCTCTGACGCTTCGATCGACCTGCGGCGGGTATGCCGGTTCTCATGACCAACGAGCCCAACCCGCCGCAGGACGAGCGCAACGAGCCCAACGAGTTCGGCTTCGCCGGAGCCGCCACCGCACCGCAGCCGCGGCCGAAGCCCTCCAGCACCGACGGTGAGCAGATCGCGGTGCCGTCCGGCGATCTCACCGGCGCCCTCGGTGAGGCCATCGAGGAACGCACGGCCCGCAACGGCGACTGACCCGCCCGGCCGAGCCTCCGGCACCCCTCATCCGCGGGGGCCGGGCTCGGCCTTTCGCCCGATCACCCGCAGGAGCGAGACCAGGGGCTCGGTCCCGGGCGCCGGACTATGGTGTGCGACATGGGGGTAAGCCCACCGTATCTTCACGATCACACCGAGCGAGGCGTCAGCGTCGACACCACCGAGGACGCCGCCGTCTCGCTGCTCACGGTCCGCGGGCCGTGGGACGCCCAGCTGCGCCTGCACGCGTCCGCGACGCTGCGCCGGTGCTTCACCGATCACCCCGACGGGCTGATCGTTGATCTGACCGGGCTGCACGACCCGCACAGTGAGAGCGCCACCACCTGGACCACCGCCCGGCACTTCGCCGCCCGGCTGGAACCGCCGGTGCACCTGGCGCTCTGCGTGCCGCCGCATCTGCCGCTCGCCGACCGCATGCAGGGGCTGGGCGCCGGCCGTTTCCTGCCGATCTATGCGAAAGTGCGGCAGGCCCGGGTTGCGCTGGCCGGCCGGATCCCCGGCGAGGACCGCCTCACCGCCACCCTGCGACCCGACGCGGAAGCGCCGAGCCTGGCCCGCAACCTGGTCAGCGACGCCTGCCTGACGTGGGGCCTGGCCCATCTGCTGCATCCGAGCCGGGTGGTGATGTCGGAGCTGGTCACCAACGCGGTCGAGCACGCCCGCACCGAGATCCGGGTGGCGGTGAGCCGGCGCGGCGCCGGGCTGCACCTGGCCGTGAGCGACGGCGACCCCCGCCTGCCCCGGATGATGCCGGTGTCCCGCCCGCGCCCGGACCTGCCGCTCGACGAGCGGGGCCGCGGGCTGCGGACGGTGCACGAGGCGGCCGCCCTGTGGGGGTGCGAACCGACCGAGACCGGCAAGGTCGTCTGGGCGACGATCAGGGTCAGCGCGCCTCGATGATCATTCCGGCGCCGACCGTACGGTTGGTGCTCTCGTCGATCAGGATGAAACCGCCGGTGGTGCGGTTACGGCGGTACTCGTCGGCGAGCAGCGGCACCGTGGTCCGCAGCTTGACCCGGCCGATCTCGTTGAGGGCGAGCCCGTCCGCCGACTCGTCGCGGTGCAGCGTGTTCACGTCGAGCCGGTACTGCAGGCCACGCACCACGGCACGGGCGGTCCGGGTGGTGTGCTTGATCGCGTATTTGCCGCCGACCCGCAGCGGGGCCGTCTCGTCCATCCAGCAGATCATCGCCTCGATGTCCTGCGCGACGGCCGGCGCGTTGTTACGGCGGCAGATCATGTCACCGCGCGAGATGTCGATCTCGTCGTTCAGCCGGACCGTCACCGACATCGGCGGGAACGCCTCGCCGACCGGGCCGTCAGCGGTGTCGATCGACGCGATCGTGCTGGTCATGCCGGAAGGCAGAGCCATCACCTCGTCACCGGGCTTGAGGATGCCGGAGGCGACCTGACCGGCGTAGCCGCGGTAATCGGTGACCGTGGTGGACTGCGGACGGATCACGTACTGCACCGGGAAACGCACGTCGACCAGGTTGCGGTCGCTGGCGATGTGCACGTGCTCCAAGTGGTGCAGCAGCGACGAGCCCTCGTACCACGGGCTCTTGTCCGAACGGGAGGCGATGTTGTCGCCGTTGAGCGCCGAGATCGGGATGGTCGTCAGATCGGGGACGTCCAGCTTCGCCGCGAACGAGGTGAACTCGTCGGCGATCTTGTCGTAGACCGCCTTGTCCCAGTCCACCAGGTCCATCTTGTTGATGCAGAGCACCAGGTGCGGCACCCGCAGCAGACTCGTCAGGAAGGCGTGCCGGCGCGACTGCTCGACCAGGCCCTTACGCGCGTCGACCAGGATCAGCGCCAGGTCGGCGGTGGACGCGCCGGTGACCATGTTCCGGGTGTACTGAATGTGCCCCGGGGTGTCGGCGATGATGAACTTGCGGCGCGGCGTCGCGAAGTACCGGTACGCCACGTCGATCGTGATGCCCTGCTCCCGCTCGGCCCGCAGACCGTCGGTGAGCAGCGCGAGGTTCGTGTACTCGTCACCGCGGGAGGCGCTGGCGGTCTCCACCGCCTCGAGCTGATCCTCGAAGATCGTCTTGGTGTCGTAGAGCAGACGGCCGATGAGGGTCGACTTGCCGTCGTCCACACTGCCCGCGGTGGCGAACCTCAGCAGGTCCATGCCACGCCCGGCGGTGGCGTCCGGCTCCAGAACAGCCTGGCTCATCAGAAGTAACCCTCTCGCTTACGGTCTTCCATCGCGGCCTCGCTGACCTTGTCGTCACCGCGAGTGGCGCCGCGCTCGGTGATCCGCGTGGCGGCGACCTCGTCGATCACCTTCTCCACGGTGTCGGCCTCGGACAACACGGCCGCGGTCTGCGACGCGTCACCGACCGTGCGGTACCGCACCCGGCGGACCTCGGACGTCTCACCGTCACGCAGCCGGATGAACTCGTTCACCGCGTAGAACATCCCGTTACGCTCGACGACCTCACGGTCGTGGGCGTAGTAGATGTCCGGCAGCGGGATGTCCTCCTTGGCGATGTAGTGCCAGACGTCCAGCTCGGTCCAGTTGGACAGCGGGAACACCCGGATCGACTCGCCCGGGTGGTGCCGGCCGTTGTAGAGCGACCACAGCTCGGGCCGCTGGTTCTTCGGGTCCCACTGACCGAACTCGTCACGGAAGCTGAACATCCGCTCCTTGGCGCGGGCCTTCTCCTCGTCCCGCCGGGCGCCGCCGAACAGGGCGTCGAACCGGTACTTCTCCACGGCGGCGAGCAGCACCGGCGTCTGGATCCGGTTGCGCGTGCCGTCCGGCAGCTCACGCACCTGGCCCGCGTCGATCGCCTCCTGCACGCTCGCGACGACCAGGTTCAGGCCGAGCGAGGCGACCCGCCGGTCCCGGTACTCCAGAACCTCGGGGAAGTTGTGGCCGGTGTCGACGTGCATGACCGGGAACGGGATGCGCGCCGGCGCGAACGCCTTCTCCGCGAGGCGCAGCATCACGATCGAGTCCTTGCCGCCGGAGAACAGCAGCACAGGGCGCTCGAACTCGGCCATGACCTCACGCATCACGAAGATGCTCTCCGCTTCGAGAGCATCCAGATGCGAAACGCGATAGGGCTTCGTCTGGCTCATGGGTTCAGTCCCCAGACCTTTCTCCGGTGTCGGTCGGCAGGGCAGACGTCATTGTTACGGAAGATGCCTCTGCAACGCAGCAAGCAACCGAGGAGCGAGATCCTTACGACAAACGACCAGGTCAGGCAAACTTGGATCGGCCTGGTTGTACGTCAATGGTGAGCCGTCGACCCGGGACGCGTGCAGGCCAGTGGCCAACGCCACAGCCACCGGAGCGGCCGAGTCCCACTCGTACTGGCCGCCGGCGTGCACGTAGGCGTCCGCCTCGCCGTTGATCACCGCCGCGATCTTCACCCCGGCCGAGCCCATCGGCACCAGCTCGGCGCCGAGATCCTCGGCCAGCGCGGTCACGAACGCCGGCGGACGGGTCCGGCTCGCCGCGATCCGGATCGACCCGCCGGTCGCCGACTCCAACGGCATCGGCGGGTACGCCGGAGGCTGATCGGTGGCGAGCGTGCAGTGCCGGGCCGGCATCGCCACCGCGCCCGCCGTCAGATGGGCCGGAGCCGACGAATCGGCCGTCCACAGCGCCACGTGCACCGCCCAGTCGTCGCGCCCCTCCTCGGAGAACTCCCGGGTGCCGTCCAGCGGATCCACGATCCACACCCGGTTCGCGCCGAGCCGGTCCGGCCGCGACACCGGCGCCTCGTCCTCGGACCACGCCACCCGGGCATGCTCGTCCTCCTCGGACAGCACCGCGTCCGCCGGACGCCAGCGGGCCAGCTCCGCCCGCAACAACTCGTGCGCGGCCCGGTCGCCGGCCGCCTTGAGAGCCTTGCCGTCCGCGTGCCCCATCTCGGCACGAACCTGGAGAAGCACCTGGCCGGCACGGTCCGCCAGCCAGCGGGCGAAAGCGGCGTCGATGACCGGCGGGGATCCGCCCTCACCCGCGTCCCGCGGACCCGCTATGCGTGCTGACGTCTTCGTCTGCTCGCCCATCTCTCGCTCCTCACTGAAAGATCGCCTCTGTCAGTACGCTCCCGACGACCGCGCCACCGCGGTCACCGTCCTGAGCAGGATCACCAGATCCAGGCTCAGCGACCAGTTCTCGACGTAGCGCAGATCCAGCCGAACCGCCTCCTCCCAGGAGAGGTCCGACCGCCCCGACACCTGCCAGAGACCGGTCATTCCCGGCTTGACTGCCAGCCGGCGCCGCACGTCGTCGGCATAGGCGGCCGCTTCCGTGGGCAGCGGCGGCCTCGGGCCGACCAGAGACATCCGCCCCGACAGGACGTTCAGCAGTTGCGGCAGCTCATCCAGCGAGAACCTGCGCAACCACCGCCCGACCGGGGTGACACGCGGGTCGTCGCGAATTTTGAAGAGCACACCGTCGTGCTCGTTGAGGTGCCTCAGCTCGGCAAGCCGGGCCTCGGCGTCGACATACATGCTGCGGAACTTGAAGATCCGGAACAAACGGCCATCACGTCCCACGCGCACCTGGCGAAAGAGTACCGGGCCACGTGACGTAAGGCCCACGCAGAGCGCCACGCTCAGAAGCACAGGACCGAGAAGGATCAGCAGAATCAGCGCACCGACCCGATCGACCAACTCCTTCACCAGCCGCGAGCCACCGTGCAGCCGGGGATGCTCGACATGCAGCATCGGCAGACCGTCGAACGGGCGGATCGTGGTCCGCGCACCGGCCACATCCACCAGCGCGCTCGCCACCACCAGGTCCACCTCGTCGCGCTCCAGCCGCCACGCCAGCCGCCGCAGCGCCGCCCCGTCCAACTCCGGGCAACTGAGCACCACCACGGTGTCCGCGTCGGCCCGCTCCACCGCGCTCGCCACATCGTCGAACGTCCCGAACACCGGCAGATCGGTCACCCCGACCCCGTCGGCGCCCGGCGGCAGGCACGCGCCCACCACCTCCAGGCCGTGATAGCGCTCGCGGCGCAACTGCCGGGTCATCCCGATGACCGACAACTCGTGGCCGACCACGATCACCCGGCGGAGGTTCTCGCCCCGCACCCGCGACAGATGCAACCGCTTACGCAACGCGAACCGCAGAACCACGATCGTGGCTATCGCCAGCGGAAACGACACCAGGACGTACGACCGGGCCAGATCCAGATTCAAGGCGTACGACACCAGAGCCGCGCCACCGACCACACCCGCCCCGCCGCGCAGCACCCGCTGATACTCGTCGGAACCGACGAACAGATACCGCGACTCGTACGCCCGGGCCGCCACCAACACCAGCAACAGCACCACCGGCATCAGCGCCGACCAGATCAGATACAGCCGGTTGTAGTCGGTGACCGCGTCCCCGAACCGGACGACGAACGTGCCCGCCCCCGCCACCACACCCGCGCTCACATCCGCGAGGACCAGCGTCCGCACATAGCGGCGCTCCCAATCCTGCCGGCGCGACATCGCCGCGTGCCGCCCCCGCGTCCGCACGAACGGCCGGCTCGCCGGACGAGCGGCCATCGACCGGTTACGGCCCGTCGACGCATGCCGGTCGACCGCCTGGTTGCGGGCCGGATCGGTCTCCCCGCCCGCCACCCGCGGCGGGGCGTTCTCCACACCCGCCGCGGGCACCGGAATCCTGCTGTTACGGCCACTGCGCCGCACCGCCGGCCGCTGCGGACCCTGATTACCGGGCGGATGATTCGCCACGCCGTGACCCGGCGGCGCCTGCGGCACACGGTCCGGACGGACCACCGGCAGAGCCACCGTAGCTTCGGTCAACGCGTCCGCCCGGCCCTCGGACACGTCCTGCGACATCCCCCGAACCTCCCGTCACATCGGCCTCGCACCGAATTCGTGCGTCCGTGTGACCAACGGACGACCGCGGGCGGCGTCACGGCATCGTCAGATGGAGATCAAACGCCGTGGTACTTGTTCTGCGCCCACTCGACACCCTCGCCGACGATCGCCTCCACCACGTCAGCCGCCCGATCCACCAGGAAATCCAGCTCCTTGCGCTCAGCCGCGGAGAAGTCGGAGAGCACGAAGTCGGCCGGATCCTGACGTCCCGGAGGCCGTCCGACCCCGAAGCGCACGCGAGCGTACTCCTTGCTCGCCAGCGACTTCGACATCGAACGAAGACCGTTGTGACCGCCTTCGCCGCCGCCACGTTTCGCCCGGACCTGCCCGAACGGCACATCAAGCTCATCATGCACCGCGATCACATGAGCCACGGGGATTTTGAAGAACTGCACCAGGGACACCACCGGAGCACCCGACAGGTTCATGTACGTCAATGGCTTCAACACGATCAGTTTCGGCCCGCCCAGCCCCAGACGGCCCTCCGCCATCTCGCCCTGCGCCCGCTTCGCCCGCCCGAACTTGCCGCCGGTCCGCGAGGCCAGCAGATCGGCCACCATGAACCCCACGTTGTGCCGGTTACCGGCGTACTCCCGGCCCGGATTCCCCAGACCGACCACCAGCCACGGCGCCTCGTCGCTCAACCTCTTCGCCTCCACATAACGAATCAGGGAAAGTGCCACCCGGCACTTTCCCTGACATCTGGCTCACCGCTGAGACGTGACGGAACTACTCCGCGGTCTCGCCCTCAGCCTCAGCCTCAGCCTCGGCCGGAGCCTCGTTCGACTGGGCCGCGTTGATGACCGCGAGCACCGTGTCGGCGTCCACAGCCAGCTCCACACCCTTCGGCAGCTTCACGTCGCCGGCGGTGAGGTGCGACCCGGCCTCGAGGCCCTCGATCGACAGCTCCAGCTCGGACGGCAGGTGCAGCGCCTCCGCGACCACGGCCACGGTGTTCGACTCGTGCGTGATCAGGGTGTTCTTGGCGGCCTCACCCGTCAGAACCACGGTGATGTCCACCTGGATCCGCTCGCCACGCTTCACGATCAGCAGGTCCACGTGCTCGAACGTGTCCTTGATCGGGTCACGCTGAATCGCCTTCGGCAGCGCCAGCGTGGCAGCCGCGTTACCGGCGATGTCGATCGTGAAGATCTGGTTGATGCCGCCGTGCCGGATGGCGGCGGCGAACTCACGGGCCGGAAGGGCGATGTGCTGCGGCGCCTCGCCGTGGCCGTACAGCACGGCAGGCACGAGGCCGGCCCGGCGCGTGCGGCGAGCACCACCCTTGCCGAACTCGGTGCGGGGCTCGGCGCTGATCTTTACCTCGGACACGGGGAAACTCCTGAAACTCTTCGATGCGGGCTGCGTCTAAGTCTGCGGCTGCGGTATCCGGCAGTGCTGCGTTGGTGACCTTTGACGGCGTTGCGGGCCGTCGCTGGCGACGGTGTTGCGGCGCTGATCTTGTTACGGCGCTGCCGGGCAAGGGGGCGCGCTGGGCACAGGCCCGGAGCACCGCGTCGATGACGGCACCTCGAGTGGACTGCGAACCTCAGCAGACCACGAGGCACCCTCGCCGTGGCAACCGTACTAGCTTACCTGCCACGATCGTGCATCAGTCAGCGGGTCTGCCCGGCTGACGGCATCCAGGAAAAAATCACCCCACTGATGCAACTTGCACCACCACAGGAAACACCCGTCACACCCGACGGGCGCCCCTGAAGCGAGACAACCGCACGATCAGCTGAGGCCACCGAACAAAGTGGTCACCGAACCGTCATCGAACACCTCACGGATCGCCCGCGCCAACAACGGCGCGATCGACAACACGGTGATCTTGTCGAGCTGCTTCTCCGGCGACAACGGCAACGTGTTCGTCACCACCAGCTCACTGATCCGGCTGTTCTTCAACCGCTCCGTCGCCGGATCCGACAGCAGAGCATGCGTCGACGCCACGATCACATCAGCCGCACCCTCCTGGAACAGGATGTCCGCCGCCTTCGCGATCGTGCCACCCGTGTCGATCATGTCGTCGACAATCAGGCACACCCGGCCCTCGACCTCACCGACCACCCGGTTCGCCACCACCTGGTTCGGCTTCAACGGATCACGGGTCTTGTGAATGAACGCCAGCGGGCAACCACCCAGCCGGTCCGTCCACCGCTCCGCCACCCGCACCCGGCCCGAGTCCGGCGCCACCACCGTCATCGGGCGGCCCGCGTACTTCCGCTGCACATAGTCAGCCAGGATGTCCATCGCGAACAGGTGATCCACCGGGCCGTCGAAGAAACCCTGAATCTGCGCGGTGTGCAGATCGACCGTCAGAATCCGGTTCGCACCCGCCGTCTTCAGCAGGTCAGCCACCAGCCGCGCCGAAATCGGCTCACGGCCACGGTGCTTCTTGTCCTGCCGCGAGTACGGATAGAACGGCAACACCACGGTGATCCGCTTGGCCGACCCACGCTTCAACGCGTCGATCATGATGAGGGTCTCCATGACCCACCGGTTCACACCCTCCGTCACCGACTGCACGACGAAAGCGTCCGAACCACGAACCGAGTCCTTGAAACGGACGAAGATCTCGCCGTTCGCGAACTCATAGGAATCCGACGGCGTCGGCGCCACGCCGAGCACCTGGCCGATCTCTTCCGCCAGCTCGGGAAAACCCCGGCCGGAGAAAAGCATCAAACTTTTACGGTTCTCGGCGACGATGCTGCCCATCGGCTCGCTGCTCCCGTGGTTAGGGGGTAGGGGTTTCGCAGTGAAGTATCCCTTGCCGCAACGTAACCGCCATGTTTCCAGGCCCGCGGGTGGGATGCCTCACCCCAGCTGGATCAGTCCTGCTCAGGGGTGATATTCGCGGCCTCCGCGGCAGCCGCCGAAACCGTCCCAGGACGCTTGCGCGCCGTCCAGCCCTCGACGTTGCGCTGCTGCGCCCGCGTCACACCCAGGCTGCCCGCCGGCACATCCTTCGCGATCGCGCTGCCCGCCGCGACATACGCCCCCGGACCGACCTCCACCGGAGCGATCAACACCGTGTCCGACCCCACGAACGCCGCCTCGCCCACGGTCGTGTGACTCTTCTTCACCCCGTCGTAGTTCGCGAAAATCGTACCGGCGCCGATGTTCGCCCTCGCGCCGATCGTCGCGTCACCCACATAGGTCAGATGCGGCACCTTCGCACCCTCACCCAACTCGGCGTTCTTCGCCTCGACGAAACCACCGATCTTCGACTGCCGCGCCAGCCTCGTCCCCGGCCGCAGGAACGAGAACGGCCCCACCGTCGCCGAAGGACCCACCACCGCGCCGATCGAATGAGTCCGCAACACCGTCGCGCCCTCAGCCACCACCGTGTCGATCAGCGTCGTGTCCGGCCCCACCACCGCACCCCGGGCCACCGAACTCGACCCGAGGATCTGCGAATTCTGATCCACCACCGCGTCCGGCTCCAGAGTGGCCGTCACATCGATCCAGGTCGTCGCCGGGTCCAGCAGCAACACACCGGACCGCATCCACCCCTCGTTCACCCGGTCGCGCATCAGCACCCTCAGCCTCGACAACTCGGCACGGTCATTGCAACCCAACGTCTCGAAGGCGAACTCCGCCACCTCGATCGCCACCGGATGCCCCTGCGACGCCAGAATCGCGAACACGTCCGTCAGATACTCCTCGCCCTGCGCGTTGTCCGTCGACAGCTTGCCCAGCGCCTCACGCAACAACACCGCGTCGAAGGCATAGATCCCCGAGTTGATCTCGCGAATCCGGCGCTCCTCCGCCGAAGCGTCCTTCTGCTCGACGATCCGCTGCAGATTGCCGTCCGCACCCCGCACGATCCGGCCCAGCCCACCCGGCTCCGCCACCTCGGCGCTCAGCACCGTCGCCGCCGCACCCGCCCGCTCGTGCGTGGCCAGCAGCGCCTCCACCGTCTCCGGGCGCAACAGCGGCACATCGCCGCTCAGCACCACCACGGTGCCGGTCAGATCAGGCGACGCGTCCAGCGCGATGCGCACCGCATGCCCCGTCCCGTTCTGCTCGGCCTGCAACACCGGCGTCGCCTGCGGGGCGGCCTCGGCCAGGAACGCGCCGACCTCGTCGGCCTTGTGCCCGACGACGACCACCGTGCGGTCGGTGTTGATCGCCGACGCGACGGCCAGGACGTGGCCCAGCAGGGTGCGCCCGAGCAGAGGCTGAAGAACCTTGGGCGTCGCGGATCTCATCCGCTTGCCCTCGCCGGCGGCAAGGACGACGACGGTACGGCTGGGGGCCTGGCTCACGTGGCAACTCCATCGATCAGCGGTCGGCATCCTGGAGGGCGGCATCGTGGCCGCCCTCAGCCATTCGGTTCGCATATCACAGAAGTTGCTCGGCCGCCAGGACTCGAACCCGGAAAGCTAGGACCAAAACCTAGAGTGTTGCCAATTACACCACGGCCGAATAGTTCTATGGACAGACTAGCGCCCCTCCAGACGATCGCGATAAGCGGACGAGGCCTCACGGATGACCGCCTTCACGACCCCCTCCATCCGCCAATAGAGCTCCCGGCTCTTCGGGGCCGTGACCGTCAGACAGCCGTGGTAGTCGTCGCCTACGTTCTGGCGCGGAGTCTCAGGCACGTGCTTCTTGATGGTGGGCCTCTGGAACCGTGCACGAGGGATGGACAAGGTCTCGGCCCACCAGTCGGCGGCTGCCTCCGCGTCAGCCGTCTCATGGATGCTCACCCGATAAGCCAACTCGCCGGGATCATAGCCACTGAGCTGCAGGAACCTCATGATGAGGGCCAGCAGACCGGGGTCGCTGTTGATGAAAGCGAAGCGATCGGCACGCGCCCACGGCTTCGACTTGGCGCCCTCGCACCAGTAGGAGATGGCGCCGAGCAGAAGCACGTCGCGATCCGACAACCGACCGGCATCACGTGCCGCCATCTCCCAGATCGCCATCTGCTGCCGGTCGCGCTCCTCTCGGAAGCCGTCCCACCGGGCCGCTATCCGCTGCTTGGCCAGCTCACGCTTTTCCCGTGCACGCTCGCTGTCGGGATCGAGCGGGACATGGCCCACCCAGTTGAACGCCGTTGATTTTGCGACCCCCATCCGGGTGGCGATGTCGTTGATCGACCACCCTTTCTCGCGCAGGTCCGCCGCCTCGCGCCGGAGGTCGTCCTTCGCGTTCGGCCGACGGGTCCACTGAGGGGGTTCGATGCCGCGCAGCCAATCGGTCAACGTGCCGTTGCTGACGCCGAACAGCTTGATCAGCTGGGATCGCGACAGTCCGGGATCGACACGGAGCCGCCTCGCCTCAGCCCGCATGTCAGCCATCCGCGCACTTGCTTCATAACTAGTGGTCATAGAGCAAGGCTATAGGCGCACGACAAGGGAGCGCAAGATGCATGTGTCATTCCTGGCAGGATGGGCGGGTGACTGAGCAGGGCGAGAGCATCGACAAGCAACGGCGGGCCCCCGCGCCACGGGTCCGGATGTCGGCCGCTCAGCGGCGGGAACAGCTGATCACGATCGGCCGGCAGTTGTTCGCCGAGCGCGGGTTCGACGCGACGAGCGTCGAGGAGGTCGCCGCGCGGGCGAAGGTGTCGAAACCGGTGGTCTACGAGCACTTCGGCGGCAAGGAGGGCCTCTACGCCGTGGTCGTCGACCGTGAGATGCGGGCTCTGCTGGACCGGATCGCGACGGCGCTGACCGCGGGTCACCCGCGCGAGTTGCTGGAGCAGGCGGCGTTGGCTCTGCTGGATTACATCGACGAGGAGCCGCACGGGTTCCGGGTGCTGGTACGCGAGTCGCCGGTGCTGTCGTCGACAGGGAACTTCTCCAGCGTCATGGGCGACGTGGCGCACCGGGTGGAGCACATTCTGGGTGCGGAGTTCAAGAGCCGTGGTCTCGACCCGAGATTGGCCGAGTTGTACTCACAGGCGCTGGTGGGGATGGTGGCGCTGGTCGGGCAGTGGTGGCAGGAGGCGCGGAAGCCCAAGAAGGAGATGGTGGCCGCGCATCTGGTGAATCTGGCGTGGAACGGCTTGTCTCATCTGGAGGCGAAGCCGGGCCTGCTGACTCGCCGGGTCCGCTGAGGGGACCCGGCGACGGTCAGGACGGATCAGGCGGTGCGGCCTTCTCGGACCTGGCGGGGTGCGCCGGCCTTGGACTCCGGTGCGGTCTTGCTGTAGAGGCTGACCGTGATGAGGAGCAGTCCGACGAGGTAGGTGACGATCACCGTGGACATGGTGAAGCCGAAGATGTTCACCTCGTCGGTGCGCAGGACGGCCAGTTCGTAGCTGCCGAGGACGAGGAGGCCCCAGCCGAGGTACTGGTCGACGAGAACGTCGATGTTGCGGCCGACGGCGGTGCCGAGCAGCACGAGGGCGCCGAGGGCGAGCGAGATGAACGACCAGAGCAGGTTGCTGCCCTGTCCGATGACTCGCACGCCGGGGCCGGTGAAGGCTTCGCCGCTGGTGGTGATGAACCCGATGATCCCGAAGGCCACCAGGTACGCGCCGGTGATGAAACCGACCACGCGGTAAAGGGGCCGAAGCGGGTGGTTGACCGGGGTGTGCGCCATGGTTCCGTCTCCAAGGTCGGGTGTCTTAGTGCAGATTCTCGCGTATCCCCGACAAGCGGCGCAGGTACACCCCCCGCTTCAGTTTCCGGGCACCTTTTCGGCCAGTTCCATCCAGGCTTCCTCGGTCTGCGCGATCTCCTGCCGGACGGCTTTGAGCTGTGCTTCCAGCTCGACGAGCTTGTCGTAGTCGCTGCCGTGCAGGGCCAGGCCTTCGTTGATCTTCGCTTCCTTCTCGGAGAGCTTGGTCATCTGCCGTTCCAGCCTCGACAGGTCCTTGCGGGCCTGACGTAGCTCGGCCGCGGACAGGCCGGGCCCGGTCGGCGGCGCCTCGGCGCCTTTCGCGGTGATGGGTGCGAAGCCGGGGGTGGCGACGCGGGCGAGGTATTCCTCGACTCCGCCGGGCAGGTGCACCATCCGTCCGTCGCCGAACATGCCGTAGACGGTGTCGGTGACGCGCTCGACCAGGTAGCGGTCGTGGCTGGCGACGATCATGGTGCCGGGCCACGAGTCGAGCAGGTCTTCGAGCGAGGCGAGGGTGTCGGTGTCGAGGTCGTTGGTGGGCTCGTCGAGGAGGAGCACGTTGGGTTCGGTGGCGAGCAGGCGCAGCATCTGCAGGCGCCGGCGTTCGCCGCCGGAGAGGTCGCTGACCGGTGTCCAGATGCGCTTGTCGGTGAAGCCGAATACTTCGGCGAGCTGGCCGGCGGAGAGTTCGCGGTCGCCGAGTTTGACGCGTTTGGCGACTTCTTCGACGGCTTCGAGCAGTCGCAGGTGGCCGGGTAGTTCCTTCAGCTCCTGGGAGAGGAAGGCGGGGCGGACGGTGGAGCCGGTGACGAGCCGGCCGCCGTCGGGTTTGGTGACGCCGGCGAGCAGGCGCAGCAGGGTGGTCTTGCCGGCGCCGTTGGCGCCGAGGATGGCGATCCGGTCGCCGGGGCCGACCTGCCAGGTCAGGTCGCTGAAGATCGATTTGGGGCCGGCGTTGAGTTGGACCTGTTCGAGGTCGTAGACCTGTTTGCCGAGCCGGGTGGTGGCGAGCCGCTGGAGGCTGACCTGGTCGCGGGCCGGCGGGACGTCGGCGATCAGGGCGTTCGCCGCGTCGATCCGGAATTTCGGTTTGGAGGTGCGGGCCGGCGGGCCGCGGCGCAGCCAGGCGATCTCCTTGCGGAGCAGGTTCTGCCGGCGGGCCTCGACGGAGGCGGCGACTCGCTGGCGTTCGGCGCGCGAGAGCACCCAGGCGGCGTAGCCGCCTTCGTAGGTGTGCACCTGCTGGTCGACGACTTCCCAGGTCATCGTGCAGACGGCGTCGAGGAACCAGCGGTCGTGGGTGACGACTAGGAGCGCGCCTCGGCGGGTGATCAGGTGTTTGGCGAGCCAGTCGACGCCGGCGACGTCGAGGTGGTTGGTGGGCTCGTCGAGGATGAGCAGGTCGCTTTCCCGGACGAGGAGGGCGGCGAGGGCGACGCGCCGGCGTTCGCCGCCGGACATCGGGCCGACGGGGGTGTCGAGCCCGAGGTAGCCCATGCCGAGGCCGTCGAGGATGGTGCGGACGCCGGCGTCACCGGCCCACTCGTGTTCGGCGCCCATGCTCTGCGGCAGCCAGGCGGTGCCGAGCACGACGTCGCTGACGGTGGCGTCGGCGTCGAGGGTGAGGGTCTGCGGGAGTGAGGCGACCCGCAGGTCCCGGCGGTGGGTGACTCGCCCGGAGTCTGGTTCCTCGGTTTTGGCGAGCATGCGGAGGAGGGTGGATTTGCCGGCGCCGTTGAGGCCGACGATGCCGATGCGGGCGTCGTCGTCCAGGCCGAGCGACACGTCGGTGAGCAATTGGCCGGCTGCGCCGTAACCCTTGCTGACCCGGTCCAGGTTGATGATGTTGGCCACGATGCGTCTAGGTTACCCGCGCCCCGGGTTGTGGTCCGCGGGCGGTGACGGCTGCCCGGCACACTTTCGCCGCGGTGAGGCCGGCGGCGACCTCTTGAGCGTGTGCGGCGTCGGCGGCGAGGAAGACGCAGGTGGGGCCGGAGCCGGAGACGAGCCCGGTGATGGCGCCGGCCTCGTGGCCGGCTTTGAGCACGTCGGCCAGTTGGGGGCGCAGCGAGAGGGCGGCCGGTTGCAGGTCGTTGCCGAGGGCGGCGCCGAGGACCTCCGGGTCGCGCTGGCGTAGGGCGGCCATCAGCTGGTCGGGGCCGCCGAGCGGGGCGGGTGGCCAGGAGTCGTCGCGGAGTCTGTCGAGTTCGCGGTAGACCGCGGGGGTGGAGAGGCCGCCGTCGGCGATCGCGACCACCCAGTGCCAGGTGGTGGGCCGGGCGAGGATGGGGCTGACGGTCTCGCCGTGGCCGGTGCCGAGGGCGGTGCCGCCGTGCAGGAGGAACGGCACGTCGGAGCCGAGTTCGGCGCCGACTTCGGCGAGTCGGTCGCGGGACATGCCGAGGCCCCAGAGCAGGTCGCAGGCGATGAGGGTGGCGGCGGCGTCGGCGCTGCCGCCGGCCAGCCCGCCGGCCAGAGGGATGCTTTTGCGCAGGTGGAGGCGGGCGTAGGCGGGGACTCGTGCCCGGGTGGCGAGGGCGCGCGCGGCCTTGATGATCAGGTTGCTCTCGTCGAGGGCCAGCTCGCCGGTGCCCTCGCCCTCCATGGTGACGGTGAGGGTGTCGCCGCGGCGGGCGGTGAGCTCGTCGAAGAGGCTGATCGCGTGGTAGACGGTGTTCAGCTCGTGGTAGCCGTCGGGCCGCAGCGGGCCGACACCGAGGTGCAGGTTGATCTTCGCCGGGACGCGCACTTTGACGGGGCCACGGTGCGGGCGAAGCTCGTCGTCGTCCGGTCCCCAGGCCTCCGTCACGGAGTGATGTCCCGGATCGCTTCCGCGGTCATGAGTGTCATCTCCTCGGGCTCTACGACAGAGGGATCTACGCCGGAGGGATCTACGCCGGACCGGCTGAGCTTACCGCCGTGCCCCTGCGCTTTCGCCGCCGCCGCGATCGCGGCGAAGTCGCCGACGGTCAGGGCCTCGCCGCGGGCCTGCGGGCTGATGCCGGCGGCACGCAGCATCGCCTCGGCCTTGTCCGGGCCGCCGGCCCAGCCGGCCAGGGCGGCCCGGAGGGTCTTGCGGCGCTGGGCGAAGGCGGCGTCCACGACGGCGAACACGTCACGGCGTGCGGCGCCTGCCGGTGGTTCGCGGCGGGTGAAGGCGACCAGGCCGGAATCCACGTTGGGGACGGGCCAGAACACCGCGGGCGGCACCTTGCCCGCGGACCTGGCCTCGGAGTACCAGGCGAGTTTGACCGAGGGCACCCCGTAGACCTTCGATCCGGGGCCGGCGATGAGGCGGTCGGCGACCTCTTTTTGCACCATGACGAGACCGCCGCGGAGGGTGGGCAGTTCAGCGAGCAGGTGCAGGACGACCGGCACGGCGACGTTGTAGGGCAGGTTCGCCACCAGCATGGTCGGCGCCGGGTCGAATCGGTCGCCGGTGATCCGGAGGGCGTCGGCCGTGTGCACGGTGAGGTGCGGCGCGGTGACGGTGTCCGGCAGGGCTTTCGCCAGGGCCGGGTCGATCTCGACGGCGTGCACGTGGCGCGCCGCCGTGACCAGGCCCAGGGTCAGCGAGCCGAGACCGGGGCCGACCTCCAGCGCGACGTCGTCGGGGCGCAGGCCGGCGGCGGCGACGATCCGCCGGATGGTGTTCGGGTCGTGCAGGAAGTTCTGGCCGAGCTTCTTGGTCGGCGCGACGCCGAGACGCGCCGCCAGCTCCCGGATCTCCGCCGGGCCGAGGAGTCCATCCGCCATGTCCGAGAGCCTACGGTGACGGGTCCGGGCCACTGGACACCGCCGGGTAGGAATGGAGTGATGACGGAGTTGCTGGAGCTGCGGGGAGTGGTCGAGGCGGCCCCGGACGTGGTCGCCGCGGTGCTGCTGGACGTCGGTCCCGGCGGCCGGTCTCCGCTGACGGTCTCCGGCACGGTGGAGCGCGGCGGCGGTGACGCCTTCGTCGTCGTGCGGGAGGGCAGCCGGATCACGGTGACCGTCGATCGTGCCGTTCGTTCGGTGACCCAGCAGGGCGAGTGGTGGTACCGCGGTGTGACGTCGGTGGAGCCCGATCCGCGCGGGTCGGTCGTGGTGCACCGCGTCTTCAACATCGCGCTGGGGCATCGGTGGGCGGTCCGCATGGTCTCCCGGGGCCCGCTGATCGCCGCGCCGACGGCTTTCGCCACCCAGCTTGAGCTGCTGAGCGGCGTGCTCGGCGTCGCCGCCTGGGTCATCCCGGACTGACGTCCGCCCTCACCCGCGGCATACAAAATCCCGCTTTCGTACGGCCACAACGCCCCGCCGAACCGTGTCGTCACGGGCCTACCACGCGACGTGGGGCCGGTGCCGGGTCGCTGCGCGTCTTTCGGGCGGGGCGGCGGGTGACCGGCGCGGTGCGGCCGGGGACCGCCACGTCGCGTGGTAGCCGGGGACGGTCTGGTTCGGCCGCGGCGGCCTGGCCGTACCGGATGCGGGTGGGAAGTGCCGGAGCGCGGCGACGCTCAGGTCCAGGGGCCGAAGACGGCCTCGCCGTTGGCGGAGACGGCGGCGCAGAGAGTGTCGAGGTCGGTGCCGGAGGCGGCGGCGAGGGCCCGCATGGTGACGGGGATGAGGTAGGAGGCGTTGGGCCGGCCACGGTAGGGGGTGGGGGTGAGGTAGGGGGCGTCGGTCTCGACCATCATCTGTGTGGGCGGGGTGATCGCGGCGGCTTCGCGCAGGTTGGTGGCGCTGGCGAAGGTGACGGTTCCGGCGAAGCTGAGGTGGTAGCCGCGCCGGACGCAGACGGCCGCGAAGTCGGCGTCGCCGGAGAAGCAGTGCAGCACGACCCGGTCGGGGGCGCCCTCCTCGTCGAGGACGCGCAGGACGTCGTCGTGTGCCTCGCGGTCGTGGATGATCAGGGCTTTGCCGTAACGCTTGGCGATGGCGATGTGGGCGCGGAAGCTCTCCTCCTGTGCGGCGCGGCCGTCGTCGCCGGTGCGGAAGGTGTCGAGGCCGGTTTCGCCGATGCCCCGGACCCGGGGCCGGGCGGCGAGCGCCTCGATCTGGCGGAGGGCCTCGTCCAGATCGGCGAGGCGGGGCGCCTCGTTCGGGTGAAGGGCGACCGCGGCGAGGACCGTGTCGTTGCGGTCGGCGAGGTCGGCGCCCCAGCGGGACGAGTCGACGTCGACTCCTACCTGGACGAGCCGGTCGACGCCGCTCTTCGCGGCGGCGGCGATGAGTGCCTCGATGGGGTCGCCGTCACCGTCGCCGGGCCCGCCGGCCTCCTGGATCGTGAGGTCGAGGTGGGTGTGGCTGTCGAAGACCGGGACCGCTAGCGGCTCCGGCGCCGGCGGGAATCCGCCTGCGCGGCGGGACTCCTTGGCGCGGCGGCGGTCTGAAGGAGACTGACCGGAGGGAGACGAAGGCATGTGAGACATTGTGCACGCCGAGATTTCGGTAACCGGGTGTTCATCCGATATCCATCGCGGTCACTTAGGTTGCGCTCCGTGACCGTGACTGGTGAGGAGAGCGAGCTGGGCGCCGACCCGCTCGACCCACCCCTGATGGCGCCGCTTCGCCGCGATCTGAGCTGGCCGCAGGTCCAGGCGATGAGCCAGTCCGCCGGTTACCGCGACGATCCCGGGTTGCGCCGGATCCGGGCGACCGCCGCGGTCCGCCGGGGCACCCGGATGACGAAGATGCTGTCGCCGGCCCAGGTCGCCGGCCATCTCGGCGGCTGGCTGCCGTACGGCTTCTGCTATCGCGCGTGCGACATCGCCCACCTGCGGGAACCCGGCGATCTGGCGCTGCTGCGCACCGACGGGCTGGCCGATGGTCACGCCACGTTCGCGCTGCGCTGGCGGGCTGTCGACCCGCTGGACTACGAGGTTCCGGCCGGGCCGGCGCAGCCGGGGCTGGCGTCTCTGCCGGGGCATTCGCGGATCGGGGCGATGGTCCTCGGCACCGGTTTCACCCCGAGCACCGACGATCTGATCCCGGAGTATGTGACGGCCGGGTTCGCGGACCTGCCGCTGTCGGCGAACGCGCAACTGCTGGCCTGCCTGCCGGGCGGCGACGAGGTGGTGCTGTACACGTACCAGCCGGAACAGCACGGCTGGCTGCGGCTGGCCGGGCCGCGCTGGCGGGGCCTGCTGTCGGAGATTCCCGGCGGCAGCCCGGACCGGGAGTACGTGCCGTGTTCGGCGGCCGCTTCGGCGCGCCTGGTGGGCCGGATCGACGACAGTGAGTACGAGGCGGTCGCGGACCCGCCCGGTGAGTTCCGGGTGCGGGCGCTGACCCGGGCGGCGCGGTACCCGGTGCAGGCCCTGAGCCGGCGGGCCGAGCAGGCGCGCTGGCGGGATGTGCCGTGCTGGGTGCTGCAGCGGGACGAGACGTGGGCGCGGCTGCGGCTGCTCCGCCCGGACGCCGAGACGATCAGCGCGGTGGGAGCCCGCTGCTACGAGCGCGGCGTCTATGAGGCGTGGGCGCCGGTGGGCGAGCTGACCGATCATCACATCGCGGACATCGCCTACCAGCTGTGAGAGCACGGCGATGCCCGCCGAGCTCACGGCTCGGCGGGCATCAGCGGATCACTTGCGGGTGATCTTCGCGGTGCGGTACGTGCCGCGGTAGTTGTTGGCCCAGTCGAACGCCCAGGCCTCGGCCCAGATCATCTGGTTCTTGGAGATGCCGGCCGGCACCTTCAGCGACCACTTGCCCTTGACGATCTTCACCTTGATGCCGCCGGCGGCGTAGCAGTGCTTGACGATGCCGGCCTCGTTGTAGACCCGCTTCCACTTCCGGTTCGGCTTCAGGCAGTACATCTTGCCGGTCGAGGTGACCCGGGTGACGGTGACGCCCACGTGGCGGAGGCCGGAGCCCTTGTCGGACACGGTGCCGGTGATCGTCTTCCAGGAGCCGGCCCGGTTCGCCGAGGACGGCTTCTTGATCGTCAGGCCGGGCTTCCAGCTGTCCTTGACGATCTTGATCCGGCCGGCGGTCTGGGGAACGGCGTGCCCCTTGGCGTTGCCCCACGCGACCGTGATCGCCCGGACACCGGAGAGACGTCCGGTGCCGACCTGGACGTACGTGTTCGTGGCCGGATCCCAGCGCCACTGGTAGAGCACACGGCCGACGACGGAGCCGGTCTTCGCCTTGTGCGTGGAGACCCAGCCGTCGCTCCAGTCGATCCGCATCGTCGTCGCGCCGGCCGGGACCTTGGCTACCTTCACCGCGAACGCCGTGCCCTGGTAGGCGGACTTCTTGGTGAGCGACAGCTTGCCGACCGGGACGGTCACCGCGACGGTCCGCGACGGGATCGCGGACTGGTTCCCGGCCGGGTCGGTGACGGTCACGCTGACGGTGAAGTTGCCGGCCCGGGTGTACGCCTTGGTGGCGGAGAACGTGGCCGGGTTCAGCTCGGTGGTGGTGCCGTCACCCCAGCTGATCACACGCTTGAGGGTGTCGGGAGCGTCGACCGGGTCGCTGAACTCGGTGGCGGACTGGTCGACGGTGATCTGCTGGCCGGCCCAGACCGAGGTGTGGTTGAGCCGGAACGAGCCGGTCGGCTTCGTGGTGTCGGCCGCCGGAGGCTCCGCGGCGGTGACGGGCGGCTCGGCGTTGGTGACCGGCGGCGCCGGGTCGGTGACCGGCGGAACCGGCTCGGTCGCCGGCGGCACGGCCTGGGTCGCCGACGACTCCTGCTCGGTGGTCACCGACTCCGGCTCGGCGGTCAGCGGCTCCGGCTCGGTGGACAGCGGGTCGCTGTTGAGGTTCGCGGTGGGTGCGTCGGCGGACGACGAATCCGGGTTCGCGTAGGCCGGCGAGCCATGCAGTGCGCCGCCGACGAGAAGCGCGCCGCCGACGAAAGCCGCCAGAACTGGCCGCGCGAGGCGTGTTTTCACAGAACTCCTTCGAGGGGGTGGATGCCACATGAAGGAGCTGAGCTGAAGTTACGTACCCGTACCGACGAAACGCCCCCGTTCCCCCGTGGCGTACGCGACAGTACCGACTCCACCACCGCTGATCAATAGATTTGAGATAGACGATGCCCGCCGGGAAATCTCACACCGGCGGGCATCTCATGTGGAAACGCTCAGGTCAGGACTCTTCGCCGCCCAGGCGGGCCAGCTCCTCGTCCACAACCGACGGATCTAGTTTGCGGAACACCGGTTTCGGAGCGGCGAGCGGCGTGCCGGCCACCACCGGCACCGACTCCCACCGGGCGCCGGCCTTGTAGTCACCGGTCAGCACCGGATAAGCGGGCCCGCCGTCGAGATCCTCGACCTCCTCGATCCGCGGCATCGGCGCGTGCACGCCCTCGCCGCCGAGCAGCTCGAACACCTTCTGTGCGGAGTGCGGCAGGAACGGGGTGAGCAGCGTGTTCGCGTCACTGATCACCTGGAGCGCGACATGCAGGATGGTGCCCTGGCGCGGCTTGTCCTCTTCGGACTTCAGTTTCCACGGCGCCTGCTCGGACAGATATTTGTTGGCCTCGGCGACGACCCGCATGGCCTCGCCGATCGCCGCCTTCTGCCGGTGCTTGCCGATCAGCTCGCCGACCGTGGCGAACCCGGCCTTGGCGACCGCGAGCACCGCCTCGTCCTCACTGGTCAGCGGGCCGGGCTCGGGGATGACGCCGAAGTTCTTCGCCGCCATCGAGACCGACCGGTTGACCAGGTTGCCCCAGCCGGCGACCAGCTCGTCGTTGTTGCGGCGGACGAACTCCGCCCAGGTGAAGTCGGTGTCGTTGGACTCCGGGCCGGCCGCGGCGATGAAGTAGCGCAGCGCGTCGGCGTCGTAGCGCTCCAGGAAGTCGCGCACGTAGATGACGACCCGGCGCGAGGAGGAGAACTTCTTACCCTCCATCGTCAGGTACTCGCTGGAGACGACCTCGGTCGGCAGGTTCAGCTTGCCGAACTGCCCGGCCTCGCCGCCCTTGTCGCCCTCACCGGAGTAACCGAGCAGCAGCGCCGGCCAGATCACCGAGTGGAAGACGATGTTGTCCTTGCCCATGAAGTAGTAGCCGAGCGCGTCCTTGCCCTGCGCGTCGGCCGACCACCATTTCCGCCACGCGTCCGGGTCGCCGGTGCGGCGGGCCCACTCGACCGACGCCGACAGGTAGCCGATGACCGCGTCGAACCAGACGTAGATGCGCTTGTCGCCGCGGTCGCGCCAGCCGTCGAGCGGGATCGGCACGCCCCACTCCAGGTCACGGGTGATGGCCCGGGGCTGGAGGTCGTCGAGCAGGTTGCGGGAGAACTTGAGCACGTTGGGCCGCCAGTTCTCCCGGCGGTCCAGCCAGCCGCCGATCGCCTCGGCGAAGGCCGGCAGGTCGAGGAAGAAGTGCTCGGTCTCGACGAACTTCGGCGTCTCGCCGTTGATCCGGGAGCGCGGGTTGACCAGTTGCTCGGGGTCGAGCTGGTTGCCGCAGTTGTCGCACTGGTCGCCGCGGGCGCCGTCGTAACCGCAGATCGGGCAGGTGCCCTCGATGTAGCGGTCGGGCAGGGTGCGGCCGGTGGACGGGGAGATCGCGCCGAGGGTGGTGCGGGCGACGATGTAGCCGTTGCGGTGCAGACCCTCGAACAGCTCCTGGACGATTCCGTAGTGGTTGCGGGTCGTCGTGCGGGTGAACAGGTCGTAGGAGAGGCCGAGACCGTGCAGGTCCTCGACGATCACCCGGTTGTAGCGGTCGGCGAGCTGGCGCGGGGTCACCCCGTCGGCGTCGGCCTGCACCTGGATCGGGGTGCCGTGCTCGTCGGTGCCGGACACCATGAGCACGTCGTGGCCGGACATCCGCATGAACCGGCTGAAAACGTCGGAGGGCACTCCGAAGCCGGAGACATGACCGATGTGGCGCGGACCGTTGGCGTAGGGCCAGGCGACCGCGGCGAGAACGTGACTCATGTCGTACAAGGGTAGTGACCGTCCGGGGTGCGCCGCGAACGGATTGCCGCCTCCCGCGCTGGTATGCCGATTTGTCCCGACACGCCCCATCAGTGACGTGCTCGGCACGGGGCCGCGGCGTTCAATGGGCAGGTGACCGGAAACGCGCCGCAGCCAGGGGAAACGCCCCAAGATCAGGGCAACCCGTGGACTCTGTCCGACCCCGACGGCGCCTGGTGGCGTGGGGAGACCGGCCGGGACGCCCCCGACGCCGGCCCGCCGGCCGCCCCGGCCCACGCCGCCGGGGTCCGGGACCTCACCGAGCATCTGAGCGAGACCGGAAACCCGAGCGAACCCGGACACCTGAGCGAACGTCCGACCGAGAGCCTGGACCTCAGCCCCGGCGGGTCACGGCTCGCCACCGCGGGCGAGCTGATGATCGTCGAACCGGGCGCCGAGCCGGTCCCCCGTCCAGGGGTCACCCCGCTGCCCGAGGTGCTGGGCGCGCCCGAGGTCGAGGCGCGGCTGGAACGGATGGAGAACTCCCCGTTCTGGCTCAGCGAGGAGGAGCGCATCGCCTCGGAGGCGGCGCAGGCCGACCGCCGGCCCGGCAGACGACGCCGGCCGCCCGCCCACAACCCGCTGACCGCGCTCTTCTCGCTGGTCGTGCTGAGCCTCGTGGCGGCCTTCTTCGGCTGGGTCAGCGCGGAGCCGTTCTGGCTGGCGGTGGGGCACGGCGACCACGGGTACGCGACGACGACCCGGTGCCATGGCGACGGGCTGACCCAGCGGTGCACCGGGCGGTTCGCCACCGAGAACGGGAACATCACCGTGGCCCGGGTGACCCTGCTGGGCGTGACCGGCGACCAGCGGCACCCGGGAGCGATCTCACCGGCCCGGATGGTGAGCCCGGCCAGCACCCAGGCGTACGCCGCCCCGGCCGGGCCGCTCATGCACCTGCGTTGGGGGCTCGGCTTCCTGCTCGTGCTGATCTGCGGTTACGGCATCGCCGAGACGACCGGGGCACGGCGGCTGCCGTCCCGGCCGACCCGGCGGTCGGCGATGATGGCGAGCTTCCTCGGGCCGCTGCTGCTCCTCGCCGGGTTCCTGATCTCGGCCTACTGACCGGCCGGCGGTCAGCGCGGTGTCAGGGACGCTGATACCGCGCTGACGGCCGGCCGGGTGGGCCGCGAGCAGGCAGCAGCCCGCAGGTCGCGTTACGGCCGGGCCCGCGCGGGCCTCGCGCGGACCGCCACGGCGCTGCGGTGGCCGTACGAGATCAATGGTTTTCGTGGACCAGGGCGTAGACGTCGCGTTTGCGCAGTCCGTATTCGTCGGCCACCGCCTGGATGGCGTCCCGGCGGGTGGCGCCGCCACTCTCGCGCAGGGCGACCGCCGCCCGCAGTTCGTCGTCGTCGGGCGGCGTCGCCGGCCCGGCCGGCGCACCCGCCACGACGAGGGTGATCTCACCGCGCGGTGGGTCCGCGGCGGCGCCGGCGGCGAGGGCGGCGAGCGTGTCCCGGCGGATCTCCTCGTAGGTTTTGGTGAGCTCCCGGCAGATCGCGGCCTGCCGGTCCGCCCCGAAGATCGACGTCAGGTCCTCCAGCGCGCCCACGATCCGGTGCGGAGCCTCGAAGAAGACCAGCGTGCGCGGTTCGCCGGCGAGTTCGCGCAGCCGGGAGCGGCGGCCGGAACCGGACCGCGGCAGGAAGCCCTCGAAGACGAAACGGTCGCTGGGCAGGCCGGACAGGGCCAACGCGGTGGTCACCGCGCTGGGTCCGGGCGCCGCGGTGACCGGGAACCCGGCGTCGAGGGCGGCCCGGACCAGCCGGTAGCCGGGGTCGGAGACGCTCGGCATGCCGCCGTCGGTCACCACGGCGACGACGGCGCCGCCCCGCAGGGCTTCGACCAGTTCGGGGGTACGGCGTTCGTCGTTGCCCTCGAAGTAGGAGACGATCCGCCCGCGCACGGTGACGTCCAGGTCGCGGGCGAGCCGGGCCAGGCGCCGAGTGTCCTCCGCGGCGATGACGTCGGCCGAGGTCAGGACCTCGCGCAGCCGGGCCGAGGCGTCGCCGGTGTTACCCAGCGGGGCGCCCGCCAGGATCACGCGACCGCCGGTTTCTTGTGCATCAGGCATCGGAAAAGTCCATCACATGACAGGACGCGCCGACGGCGGGCACCGGTTCTCAGGGTCGCGTCCTACGATCGCGGGGTGACGACGGCGGCGACAGCTGAGACAGACCGCACCACCGCGGACTCCCCCGCCGGGGTGGAACCGCCGGTGGGCGTGCGTGCCATCCCCGTGATCGTCCGGCGCCGCCTGTCGACGCTGGACCGGGCCTTCGACCCGTACTCCTGGCTGGTGACCGCGATCATCACGCTGGTCGCCGGGATCCTGCGGTTCGACGGGCTCAGCGCTCCCAAGGGGTACATCTTCGACGAGGTGTACTACCCGACCGACGCCTGGGACATGCTCCAGCACGGTGTGGAGTGGGACGAGAAGGTCAACGGCGCGGCGTACGTGGTGCATCCGCCACTCGGCAAGTGGCTGATCGCGCTCGGCGAGCTGATCTACGGCAACAACGAGCTGGGCTGGCGGTTCTCCACCGCGGTCGCCGGCACGCTGATGGTGCTGATCATGATCCGGGTCGCCTACCGGCTGTTCCGCTCGATCGTGCTGGCCGGGACGGCCGGCCTGCTGATGGCGCTGGACGGTTTCCAGCTGGTGCTGTCGCGCACGTCGCTGCTCGACATCTTCATCGGCCTGTTCATCCTGATGGCGTTCGCCGCGTTGGTGCTGGACCGCGACCACTACCGGCGCAACCTCCAGCGGGCGCTGGAACGCGGCTGGGACCCGTCGACGACGCCGCACCTGCCGCGCATCGTGCCGTGGTGGCTGCTGGCCTCCGGGATCGCCTTCGGCATGGCGTGCAGTGTCAAGTGGAGCGCGCTCTTCTTCGCCCCGTTCTTCGCCGCGATGGTGCTCGTCTGGCGCTCCCAGGCGCGCCGCTCCGCCGGGGTGCGCGGGCCGATCATCGCCGGGGTCCTCGGCGACCTCGGCTGGCTGGTGCTGGCCTTCGTCCTGACGATCGGCGTCTACCTGGCCAGCTGGACCGGCTGGTTCGTCACCGACCACGGTTACTTCCGGCACTACCGGGCCGACAACAACTGGAGCGAGCCGCCGGTCATCGGAGCGTTGCTCAACCTGGCCCATTACCACTCCGAAGCGTTCAACTTCCACACCGGACTGACCCAGAAGCACACCTATCAGTCGTGGCCGTGGCAGTGGCTGCTACTCGGGCGGCCGGTGGCGTTCCACTGGGGTTCCACCGGCAACTGCGGGGCGCCCAGCTGCGCCTCCGAGATCCTGCTGGTGGGCACGCCGGTGCTGTGGTGGTCGTTCCTGCCCGCGCTGGCCGCGCTGGCGTTCGTCGGCATCGCCCGGCGGGACTGGCGGGCCTACGCGATCATGACCGGTGTGGTGGCGGGGCTGCTGCCGTGGTTCTACTTCGCGGTCCAGGACGGCCGGACGATGTTCGCGTTCTACGCGATGCCGGCGCTGCCGTTCCTGATCCTCGCGGTGGTCTACGTCCTCGGAGCGATCATGACGCCGGCGGACGGGATGGCCACCGGATCGGCGCGCACCGACCGGCAGTTGGTGGGCACGGTGGTGGTAGCGACCTATGTCGTCCTGGTTGCGCTGTGTTTCGCGTACTTCCACCCGATTTTCGTGGGCACGCTCATGCCGTACGACGACTGGTCGGTCCGCATGTGGCTGGGCAGCCGCTGGATCTGATCCCGGCCTCGTCGATCGAAGCCCCGGGGCGTGCCGCAAACGAAAGGGCGCGCCCCGATCGCCTGCCACGGGGGAAGCGGGCGATTGGGGCGCGCAGGAAGAGCTTAACGAGCGGAGATGTCCCGCACAACGGGTGCCGTAGCGAGAATGTCGCGTCGCTCCCACCATCCCAACGATACGGACATTAGCCTCTTACCTCGCTTATAGGATTTATCCTCTCACGAAACATGTTCGACAAACGAGTCGGCAATGCGACAGCAGATTGCCTCAGCAAACGGCGTAACCTCTTTTCTTTTGGCGTGGCGTCGCTGCTCAGCAGATTGGCGCGACTGAACCGGCACACCCCCCTCCATCAGGCCCCTTCAGGCAGCCGGTTGCTTTGTCCTTTTTGTGACGATTAGTCGGCGGTCCCCCTTGTGGGTGATCTGTGCCAAGATCGCGACAAATGTTCTTAGGCTTCGCCGCGTGACTTCGCAGGAGCCCCAAACCTCGCACCAGGCCGACGAGTACGCCCCCGAGACGGAAGTGATCGCCGTACCGGAGCCCGCACCGGTGTTCGTGGACTCCACCGGACGGCGCAGCCGACTCCTCCGGCACCTCGCGTTGGCCTTCGGCATCCTCCTCGTCGCCTACGGCGGGCTGGTCAGCGTCAGCCTGGCCGGCGGGCCGGTGAGTTCGAGCGCCGTGTTCCCCCTGCCCGGACTCGACGACGACTCCGACGAGCCGAAAACCGAGCCCGTCCCCACACCGACGCCGACACCGACACCGACCACCAGCGCGGCCCGCCGGATCGTGGAATCGGCACAGCGTGACGGGACCGACCAGCGCCGGCCGGCCCTCTCGCCCTCGCCGAAGGCCTCCACCAAGCCCTCGAGGTCGCCCAGCCCCAAGCCGTCGCCGCCGAAGACGTCGGTCAGCCCGACGGTCACCAAACCGGTCGAGTCGGCAACCGTGACCAAGGAACCCGAGCCCGGCCCCGGCTCCGGCACACCCGTGCCCCCGGTGCCGCCGGTGCCGCCGCCCGTGGCGCGGATCCCCGACAGCGGCGGCGCCGGTGGCGGCGGCCCGGTCACCGGCTCCACCACCGCTCCCGCCGGCGGGTCCGCGGCCGCGGACCCGTCCCCGCCGACGCTGCCGACGGTCGCCGACGATCCCGTCGACCGCGCCGCACCATCCACCCGGCCGCACCATCCACCCGGGCCGCGCCGTGAGCGCCGCCCCCGCCCGCCGGGCCCGGCGCCGCATCCTGCCGCGCCCCCGGGTACTCCTCGGCGCCCTGCTGGCCGGCTCGTTCGTCGCCGTGCTGGCCGTGCAGGCCTACATCAACGCCGAGTTCGCCCGCGACCACGTCCAGACCACGGTCGGCGACCAGACCGCAGTGCCACCCTCGATCCTCAAGGGCGGCCCGATCATCAACACCACCGGCGGCCAGGAGAACAGCAGCCGGCTACCCGAACGCACCATCGCCCTCACCTTCGATGACGGCCCCGATCCGGAGTGGACGCCGAAGGTTCTGGAGGTGCTGCGCAGGCACGAGGCGCACGGCACCTTCTTCGTCGTCGGGTCCCAGGTGGCCCGCAACCCGGAGGTGGCCCGCCAGGTCGTCGACGGCGGCAACGAGCTCGGCCTGCACACCTTCACCCACCCCGACATGCAGCAGCTCGCCCCGTGGCGGCGGGAGCTGGAGCTGTCACAGACCCAGATGGCGATCGCCAAGGCCACCGGGGTACGCACCAACCTGGCCCGGTTCCCCTACTCGTCGAGGAACGCCGCGATCGACGAGGGCAACTGGAATCTGATCAAGGAGGCGGGCGCCCTCGGCTACCTGGTCGTGGTCAACGACACGGACAGCTTCGACTGGCAGCGCCCCGGCCCCGAGAAGATCATCGAGAACGCCACCCCGGCCGGCGAGCAGCCCGCCGTCATCCTGTTCCACGACGCCGGCGGCGAGCGCTCACAGACCATCGCCGCCCTCGACGAGTTCATCCCCCGGATGAAGGCCCGCGGCTACCGGTTCACCACCGTCACCGAAGGCCTCAACCTCAGCATCGCCGAGCAGGCCGCGAAGGCCGGCGCCGACCGGGCCGAGAGCACCGAGGCGCTCACGCCGCTGCCGCTCAACCCGCGGGCGCTCGCTCACGACGAGTGGCGCGGCACCGCCGTGCTCTGGACGGTCGGCCTCGCCGACGGCATGGTCACCGTGATCGCCGGGCTCTTCCTCGTGGTCGGCGCGCTCACCATCGGCCGCACCCTGCTGCTGCTCCTGCTCGCCACCCGGCACGCCCGGCAACGCAGGAAACCCGGCTGGACATGGGGGCCGCCGGTCACCGAACCCGTCTCCGTGATCGTGCCCGCCTACAACGAGAAGGAGGGCATCCAGGCCGCGGTCCGGTCCCTGGCCGGCGGCGATCACACCGAGATCGAGGTGGTCGTGGTCGACGACGGATCCACCGACGGCACCGCCGATCTGGTCGACCGGATGGCGTGGCCGAACGTCCGTGTGGTCCGGGTCCCCAACGGTGGCAAGCCGAACGCCCTCAACACCGGCGTCGCCCTCGCCCGCCACGACCTGATCGTCATGGTCGACGGCGACACCATCTTCGAACCCGACGCGTTGCGGCTGCTCGTCCAGCCGTTCGCCGACCCGTCGGTGGGCGCGGTCGCCGGCAACGTCAAGGTCGGCAACCGGGAGACCACCGTCGCCCTCTGGCAGCACATCGAATACGTGATCGGCTTCAACCTGGACCGCCGCCTCTACGAGGTGATGAACTGCATGCCGACCGTGCCCGGCGCGATCGGCGCGTTCCGGCGGGAGGCGCTCGCCCAGGTCGGCGGAGTCAGCGACGAGACCCTGGCCGAGGACACCGACGTCACCATGGCGTTCTGCCGGGCCGGCTGGCGGGTCGTCTACGAGGAGAACGCCCGCGCCTGGACCGAGGCGCCGACCACCATGGAGCAGTTGTACCGGCAGCGGTACCGGTGGAGTTACGGAACCATGCAGGCGATGTGGAAGCACCGCAAGGCGCTGTTCGACTCGGGGCCCTCCGGCCGGTTCGGCCGGGTCGGCCTGCCGTTCCTCGCCCTCTTCGGGCTCGCGCTGCCGATGCTCGCCCCGGTCGTCGACATCATGCTCGTGTACGGCCTGGTCTTCTGGGAACTCGGCGAGACCGCCACCGCCTGGCTCGGCATGCTGGCCCTGCAACTGTTCACCGCGGCCGTGGCGTTCCGCATGGATCGCGAGTCGTTCAAGCCGCTGCTGAAACTGCCGTTGCAGCAGTTCGCCTACCGGCAGTTGATGTACCTGGTCCTGCTGCAGTCGGCCACCACCGCCCTGACCGGCGGGCGGCTGCGCTGGCACAAGCTCAACCGGACCGGGCTGGCCCCGCGGTCCGCGGAACCGCCACCGCCGCCGCTTCCACCACCGGCCGTCGCCTCGGTCGCGCCCGCGCTGGACACCTGGCCCCCGGTCTACGGCGACGTCCCACCGGCGCCGCGGCGGGCGCCGGTCGGGCGGGCCGTCGCGCCCCCGGCAGTGCCGTCCCAGCCCGCGGCGGAGAACCTGCGGGAAAGGCTGTGAGACCGGGCCCGCCCTCGATCGAACTGCAGCCGGCCGAGGGCGGGTCCTCACATCGTCACGCGACCGCCAGGTCCTTGATCAGGTCGGCGGGGTTCATCTGCGCGTAGGGGAAGACCACATGCAGCGAAGTGCCGTCCCCCGGCCGGTCGGAAAGGGCCACGGTGGCGTGGTGCGCGTCCAGGATCCGCTTGGCCACGGCCAGCCCGCGATCCGGTCCCGGCACATCGGCCGGATTCGCGATCGCGCCGTAGTACAGGTGCGGGAACAGGTCGGGACGCAGCCCGTCCGGCAGGTCCATGTCGTCCAGCCGTACCGTCGGGCCGGACTCCATCTCCGTGCCCACCCGCACCCGGCCGCCCTCCGGTGTGTACTTCACCGCGGCGAAGAGAAGGTGCGTCAGCACCTGCTCCAGGCGCACCGGGTCGGCGATGATCGGCAGCGACGGGCCACCGGCCTGGTTCAGGATCCAGATGTGCTTGCTCGCCGCGATCGGCCGGACGGCCTCCACCGCCCGCTGGGTCACCCGGGTCAGGTCGCACTGCCGCATGTGCAGGCTCTCCCCGCCCAGGCCGGCGTCGGCCATCGTGGTCAGGTGGTCGATCAGCTCCCGGAAGCCGCGCACATGCGCCGCCGTGGCCCGGCCCACCAGGTCGGCCATCTCCAGATCGTGGTAGCCGGTGTCGCCGAGCCGGTCCAGGTACGCCGACATCAGCCGCAGCGACGACCGCAACTCCCCGCCGACCAGTCCGGCCAGGTCGTCCTTGCGCCGCTCCAGCTCCTGGAGCCGGGCGGTGGTGTTGGCCAGGGCGAAGGCGTACCGGCGCAGCTCCAACTGGGCGGTCACCTGCCGGGCCAGAGCCCGCAGCGCCTGCTGCTGCTCGACGTCCAGCGTCCGCGGCACGGTGTCCATCACGCACAGGGTTCCCAGCGCGAACCCGTCCGTGGTGAGCAGTGGCGCACCCGCATAGAACCGGACCCCGTCCACGCCGGTCACCGCCGGATTGTCGGCGAACCGGGCGTCCTCCAGGGCGTCCGGCACGATCAGCAGATCGCGGCCGAGGATGGCGTGGGCGCAGAACGACACGTCCCTCGAGGTCTCCGCCACCTCCGAGCCGGCGCGGGCCTTGGCCCACTGCCGGTCCGCGTCCACCAGGCTGACCAGCGCCATCGGTGTTTCACATACACCGGCCGCAAGCGCAACGATGTCGTCGAAGTCCTTTTCCGGTGGGCTGTCGAGGATGTCGAGCGAGTACAACGCGGCCAGCCGCTCGATCTCGTTGTCGGGCAGTGGTGCTTTCATGGGGCGTCACCTCCGAGACTCGAATTAGAGGTACCACCCAAAAGTAGCAATTTTCACTTTTCGCCCATAATTGGGAGCCCCGGTTCGGCTTCGTTTCCCGGCGGCCCGGGGTGTGACGTGCCCCGAGAGGCGCCGACCGCCCCGGTGATCGGCCGTATGCTTCGCGCCCATGAGCACTGAGCAATTCACCTGCGGCACGTGCGGCGAGACGCACGACGGCCCGCCGCTCAGTTTCGCCGCTCCGGCCCCGGACTTCTGGCAGCCGGAGATGGCAGACCGTGAAGGCTGCCTGCTGGACTCCGACCTCTGCGTGATCAGCGGGGAGCAGTTCTTCATCCGCGGCCTGATCGAACTGCCGGTGTGGGACACCGGCGACATCTTCACCTACAGCATGTGGGTGTCGCTGAGCCGGCCCAGCTTCACCCGGGCCGTCGACGTCTGGGAACAGCCCGGCCGCGAAACCGAACCGCCCTACTTCGGCTGGCTCTCCAACGTCATCGCCGGATATCAGCCGTCGACGCTGAACCTGCGGACGAACGTGCACACCCGGTCGGTGGGACAACTGCCGTACATCGAACTCGAACCCACCGGGCACCCGCTCGCCGTCGAACAGCTCGCCGGCATCACCCGCTCCAGGGTCGAGGAGATCGCAGCCTTCCACCTGCACCGCTAGCCTGCCCTCATGGAGCTACGGACCATCGACCAAGGCAACTACGAGGCTGTTCTGGCCATCTCCGTCCGCCCCGACCAGAACGACCTCGTCGCGCCCGTGGTCAAGTCGCTGGCCGAGGCGTACGTCTACGCCGACTACGCGTGGCCGCGCGCCATCTACGACGGCGACGAGCCGGTCGGATTCGTGATGGCCTTCATCCGGATCCCGTGGCGCGACCCGTCCGACGACGACCGTCGCTCCGGTCTCTGGCGGCTCAACATCGCCGCCGGCCGGCAGGGCCGCGGATACGGCGCCTTCGCCGTCGAGGCCGTCTGCGACGAACTCCGCTCCCGCGGCGAGACCAGCGCATTCGTGACGTACGAATCCCGCGACGGCGGGCCGGCACCGTTCTATCTCCGACTCGGGTTCCACCCCACCGGCGAACTGGCCGACGGCGAGACCGTCGCCGTCCGCGACCTCAGCTGACCCTCGTCCCGGACCACCGCGAGCGGGCAGGCCGCCCTAGTCGACGGTGTTGGATCGCGCGTCACGGCGTCACGGCGTCACGCCTCGCCGGGACAGCCGCCACGGCGCCGGCCGCGAGTGCGCCGAGCAGTCCGACGGCTCCGCCGAGGCCGGGGCGTGGCCGCACCATCGGGACGACGGCATCGAAGAAGAGGGAGGCATCGTTGTACCGGCTGATCAGCCACCCGGTGACGCCGGCCGCAACCAGGGCGGAAAGGACCGCGAGGAGCCCCGGGCGAGCCGCCCGCATCGATCCGGACAAGTGGATCACGGCGCAACCGGCCGCGGCGGACTGGGCGGCGACGTAGACGGGCCAGCCGGGGATGCTCAGCACAGAGAAGGTGATGCCGCCGTAGTGAGCCCACGGCAGCACCAGCGACAGGCCGGCGCAGACCACCGCGGCAGCGGCCGTCACCCATGCCGTCGACCTCCGCACGGCCCCATCCTGTCGGCCCACCACCCGGCTCACAAGCCCCGGCCGGGCACCCTGGGCTATCCGGTTTTGATCACTGGAGTGCAGTTCTCCCGGGCCGGGGTGTCGCGCCATAGGCAGATCTTGAGGGTGACCGGCTGGCCGCCGATGGTCGTGGCCACTGCCGGGGAGCGGACGTAACCGCGTTCGGTGACCGCCAGCGCGACGGCGCACTCGCGCCAAGGGCCGTCGGCGATGCGCCAGCTGAGGCGGGAGCCGCCGGAGTGGGGGCTTCGTCGAAGGTCGGCAACAAGTACGGCAAAGGCGCGGCCCGCGACCCGACGACGGCCCGATAGCGGTCACCGTTGACGTCCACTCCCTCGGTGTTCACGCCACCCGCACGCTGATCTCCCCGCCTACCGGCACCGGGATTCGCGACAGTCATGTAGTGCTTGGCACGGGTCTCGCCCACGCGACGCCGCGCGCCGACTTCGGCGGCACCCATGAGACGGCCCGTGCGCGGCATGTCCTGACGCTATGGAGATCAGCACTGACGCCTCCGGCGCTACCGGAAGCGAGCCAACCCAGATCATCATTGTCCGCACTACTGCTGTCCGGTGCAGCGTCGGCAAACTGCTTAACGACTCTCCTGGAGCCGGAGAGATTGCGGCGTATCGGGACGGCTATGCCGACGGATACGTGGACTGCCTGACCGTAAGCAACCGCATCCCCCGACCGTGAGCTGAGAAC
This sequence comes from Actinoplanes sandaracinus, assembly GCF_030009775.1. Classification (GTDB taxonomy): domain Bacteria; phylum Actinomycetota; class Actinomycetes; order Mycobacteriales; family Micromonosporaceae; genus Actinoplanes; species Actinoplanes sandaracinus. Next base: position 222,363 of record NZ_JASCTH010000008.1, read on the forward strand.
CGATTCCACTATCAGTCCCCTAAGACACTTCAGGCCCGGTCGAATGACCGGGCCTGAGCTGCATATTCATAGATCAATCAGAGGTGGAGCTGACGGGATTTGAACCCCAAAGATCACCAGCTCGGACGATCCGGACGTCAGGCGCCTGCTGACCTGCAAATATCGCTCATCATCTCTCGACTTATGACACCGCTGTACAACCCCGGTTGGGCCGGATCTGTGCCCGATGATCTTCGGTTGCTGCACGGCTCACCGGGCACTCCTGGCGGCGCTGTCGGCTGAGCCGCAACACTCCGAGCGGGCGACGAGCATCGAACTCGCGTCATCAGTTGGGAATCGCGTTAATCGCAACCTAGTTGGCTCCCCTCACGGAGTCAGAGGGTAGTTCCTACACCGGCCGCCGGACTGGTCTGCGCCGATGTTGACCCCTGTTGACCCTGCTGATCGGGCACGCGGCGGGCACGCCTAGTTGGGGTAATCGCCGTACCAGATGTTCGATCCCGGATCGGCGTTTACGTCCGCCCGTTTCAGAACCTTTGAGGCAGCAGCGGAAGCTGCAACAGCCGCAGCACGTTGAACTTTCCGGTTTTTCGCAGCCTTGAACGCAAAGTCGAGTAGTGCCTTGCCGATTTGAGGATCCATGTGGCAACACCGTCCCTCTGACTGTGAAGCGTGTGGTGACTGAAGCATCCTCGTAGGTGCTAGCTGGAGCAAGCGCTGTGCGTAAATACCCACGGATCGAGTGACTGACGTGGATCACCAGCCAGCCGATGCGAGTCTTTGAAGACCAATAAATCACTCGGGCCATGCCAAGCCCGGCATCCTCGCAGATTGAGCATGCCCAGTCCGCAGAGTCACGGTGCTGGCCGATCGGCGGGTTCCTTGGCCCCCAGGCACTTTTTGATCTTCACTGAACTGCCGTACTGGCCGCTTGAACTGGAATCCTTGGTCCGCCGCCGCCCATGGCCGTCCGCCGCAATCACTGGTGATTGTCACCCAGTTAGTCACCCAATACCCCAGAGATCGTCTACCCGTAACGCCACTGCTGCGCTCCGCGAGTCGGCACTCAGCTAGTCGCCCGGATACCTCAGCGGAGGATTTTCGAATGATGATCCTGCATCAAGGTCAACACGGGCAGCGTTGATCAGGTCCTTACGGCTAGGGCGAAGAAACGCACTGATCGACTCTGACCCTGGGCCCTCACGGACGGCTAGGTGAGTCCGGACCGCGAGGGCGTGAGCGGCTGTCGCCACCTCCGCAGAGCAAAGCAGCTGCACCGGCCTCAGGTTGATCCACAGCTTGTCCAATGTTGTGTTGGATCGCTCCTCGACATCAAGTCGACCGTCTTGGTGGATGTACTTGGCTACGCGTTCCACTTCCTGCGCGACCTGGAGGAAGGCCACGAGGTGGTTCAGGCGCTCTGGCCGACGGGCCTCTCGCAGAGACTCGGCATGTCTTTTAGCTGTAGATACTTCGGTTGCGCGTTGCGTTGCAAGCGAGATCCCGCCGCCGATCAAAGCTCCTAGTAGCACTGCAAACGCCGGCCACACACTGTTCGTCATGTTCTCAGCCTGGCGGCCGCAGGCAACCCCGCGCGAGGCGCAAGGCTATGCAGTCGCTGCCGAACGCAATCAGGTTGAAGATGATCACTGTCAGCTTGGGAAGTGCTTTGAGCGGGCCCTGCGTGGGAGTACCACCAGCCATGACCTCCTGAAGCGGCTCGGTGAGGGGCGTCGCGTCGAGCCCAGGATGACCACTCTTGACCTCTACTCTCCTGTCGAGCGGGCATAAAACAGGCACGGCGCGTCGGTCCTTCTCACTGCATGGCTGAGTAACCTTGCACACTTCTGTCACCGTATAGATACACAGCGTTACGGAGGTGAAGGTCTTGGAGATCATTGCAGGCATCGTCGGGGCGATACTCGGTGCCTTGGGGACGATGATCGTTGCCCGCCTAGAATCGCGGCGCACAGGTCGACTGAAAGCGGTATATGACCTGTACGCAAGATGGCATTCCAGTGAGATGAACTATGCTCGCATACGCGCCCATCACGTTTTTCATAGCGAGCAGCAGAATCGGGTGCCTAAAAGTTACTGGCAGATTAATGAATCCCTCTGGGCGGGGGGACGCGAGGACGACTGGATAGCAATCCAACTAGTCATTCACTACTTTGAAAGCTGCGGCGAACTTTTGGAGGAAGGTGCGATCGATCGCAGCCTGTTTCAACGCATGATGGGACGTTATGCATCTTACTGGATCGACCGCTATATTCACCCTCTTTGGTTCCGGTCCTTGGAACCTGACGATGGTGCCGAATTGGGTTGGTACACCAAGATTGCCTGTCTGCGCGAAAATCTTGGTCCAGGGGTTCCACTCAAGGCATAGCCCGAAATACGGGCGTGCGTCAAGGCGTTCTTGACACACCCGAGCATGGGGCTTCACGACGACGAGTCGGGTGTCGGGGTTGGCGGCGCGCGCCACGATGCGGGCAGGCCGCCGGCCTGCCCCTTGACACCTGGTCGCTAGGGCCGCAGAGGCTCACGACTCAAGGGCTGCCGCTTGCGGCCGTCGCTTGCGACGCGAAGCGCCCTTGATCGTGAGTGCGGCCCGGACACACTGCGCGCCGCCAACCCTGGCGCTCGGCGGCGGTGACCCGCCCTGCGGCCTGGCGGGACCGCCCGGCCGCGTCGCCCAGGTCGTCCCCCGTCGGCCGCCGGCCAAACTCCCAACACCCTCCCCCGGGACTCTGGCGGTCTTCGGCAGGCCCGACCCTTCCGTTTTCCACGCCAGCCGACGGGCTGCCTGCGTGGCCGTCGTGTGCGACAGCTAAGCGACGGACACGCGCCCAGGCGGCGGCGTGAGCGGCCCGTTTCGGGCCGCCTTGAAGACGTACAGAAAGTTTGCACACGACGGGCGGCGGCCGACCGTGCATCGGAATTAGCCGAGCAGCTTCCGAAGTCCCTTGGCGTCCCCGTTCAGCGCCTCGGCGTTGAACTTGGCCTCGCTTCCATCTTGAGGGAGCAGTGGGAACGGCCTTCCCGGAGCGGGATCGATCTCGTATCGCGGCAGGAGATGCGTGTGAAGGTGCGGAACGGTGTTCCCCAGAGTTTCGTAGTTCATCTTCAGCGGCTTGTAGAAGGCGGCCAGGGCCTTGCCGACCTTCACCACTTCGAGCCAGTACTCCGCAGCCTCTTCGTCGCTCAACTCGAACGGCTCGATGACATGTCGTCCTCGCCAGATGACAAGGGTGTAGCCGCGTTGGATACTCGCACTTTGAAGAACAGCGTCCACTTTGGATGACTGGTAGATGCGGATGCCGTATTCATCGGACTCCGGACTGCGTTCTCCGCACATCTCGCAGCTTGTACCTGCAACGCGCTCATCCCAGTCAAGGGGCCATTGGGCAGTCATCGGCGGATATCACCCTCGTTCCACTCGTAGGAGAACTCATGACGGTCTGCTGCGTAAATGTCATGGGCGACTTGGAGCGGTCGGTCTTGCTCGTCGTAATCCACGTGCCACATGTGCACCACCGTTATCCCCGGACGTAGCTGCAATAGCCGTGCCTCCTCCGGCACGGGCATCTCAGCTCGGAATACCTCAATGCCATGCACGAACCGGTGGCCGAGTCGCTCAATAGGCTCGTCGGGACCTTCCGGAAGTGCATCAGGTGACTCCAGGCGCGTACCGTCAGCAATCCACAATGGGTAGTAACTCGTCGACAGAACTGCGGGCACATCGTCGAGCAGTTGAAGCCGTCGTCGGATGACAACTTCCTCACCGACGCCATCCGCCACGATCACCCACGAGACCACCCCAGCACACCCCGACCAGCCCGAGGGCTGGCCGATCCGCTGGGGCGATCCCGACAAGGGCCTCGACATCCGGCCCCTCTCTAGCTGGCGATGGTGCTGTCTCCGACGCCCAGGCCGCCGCCTACCTCGCCAAGTACGCCACCAAATCGACGGAGGCGACCGGCTACCAGTCCACCCGGATCACCGCCGACAGCGACGAAGTCATCGATCCCACAGGCGGTCACATCGCTCGTCTCGTCGCCGCGTGCTGGCGACTCGGCCGACCCACCCATACCCCGATTCACTGTCAACCCAGCCTTGACACCGAACCCACCAGCGCCATGCCGGCCAACCCGTACGAGAGGCTCCGGCGCTGGGCACACATGCTCGGCTTCGGCGGCCACTTCCTCACCAAAGCCCGCCGCTACTCCGTCACCTTCGGCAGCCTCCGCGCCGCCCGTGCCGCCTACCGTCGTGCAACCGATCTCGACCACCCCGGCGAACTATCCGGCCCGGACCCGATCGAGCAGGCCGTCATCGTCGGCGTCCTCGGCTTCGCCGGAGTCGGCTGGCACACCACCGGAGACGCCCTCCTCGCCAACACCGCCGCCGCCCTCGCCCGCGAACGACACCGCACCGGCCGCGAAGAACTCGCCCACGACACAGGCACCGCCCTTGCCGCCTCCACCCTGAGCACCGCCGCATGACGACGCACCACCCCTGCCATTTGCAGGTGTCAGCTCTTGATCGCCGACCAAGTGCGGCTCGATCCGTTTTCCCTTTCACTGCACCTGAAGGAGACACGGACATGACCCGCGCCACCACCGAACCAGTCGACACCCACCCCGGTGCCGAACTGTGGACCATCGAGGAAACAGCCGCGTTCCTCCGGACCCCGGTCGGGACGCTCTACCAATGGCGACACCGCCGCAAAGGTCCACCAGCCGCCAAAATCGGCCGACACCTGCTCTACGACCCGGCAGACGTCCGCGCCTGGTTCCGGAAGCAGGTGGCCTGACCAGGCCTGTCGATGACCTCTGGTACCTGTCCCAGCGTGGCCCGAACAAGGAGCGCTTCAAGTCCAAGCGATACGGCCGGGGCAAACGCTGGCGCTGCCGTTACGAGGACGCCAACGGCCAACCACGGGAACGACTGTTCGAGCGCAAGGCCGACGCAGAGGCGTTCGATCTCGAAGCCCGTACCCGCGTGGCACCGGAGACCCGGATCGACCAGTCTGAACGGCGCAGCACCTACCGCGATTACGCCGAACGGTGGCGACACTCCCGGAAGGTCAGTCAAGCACTCGACTACCAACGGCACCTTGACTCGCGTCTACGCCACCATCACTACCCGTACTTCGGCGACCGGCCGATTCGGGCCATCACCGTTACCGACGTCCTCGAATGGGTCGCCAAGCTCATCGGCGCGGAAGCTGCACAGTCCTCGATCAAGACCTACTTCGACGTGCTGAACGTCATCATGAACGCCGCCGTGATCGACAAGGTCATCCCTGACAACCCCTGCCGGGCCGTCCGGATATCGGCCATCCTTCGTGGCTTCTCCCGTGCCCCCAAGTGGGTGCCTACCACCGAGGACGTGCTTTCTCTGCTGCACGTCGTTCCACCTCGGTACCGCGCGGCCATCTGGCTCGGCGCGGGGGAAGGGATGCGCCTCGGCGAGGTCCTCGGCACCGAGAACGGTCCACGCTGCATCGACCCTGACCACCAGCAGGTCCACGTGGTTCAGCAACTGCGGTTCCACAAGGTCGCCTATGGCGGCTTCTATCTCGCCCCGCCCAAGTCGGGATCGGTCGGCGACGTCGATCTAGACGACACCGTTGCGGCGGCACTCGCCGAACACGTCCGGCGCTTTCCGCCTGCCCGTGTCGACCTGCCCGACATCACCCGTGGAACACCCGATCCCGGAAAGCCGGCCACCCGACGAGTCGCCGAACTGCTGTTCACCGACGACTACGGTCGGCCCATCCATGACCAAGCCTGGTCGAAGCTCTGGGCAGGATGGCGTAAGGCTGCGGGCTGGCCTCAGGAAGGCACCTTCCACTCGCTACGCCACTACTTCGCTACGGCTCTGATCGCTGCCAACCTCGACCCGACCGACGTGCAGAACGCGCTCCGTCACTCCAGCCTGCGAATCACGCTGGAGACCTACGTGCACTGGTGGCCGAAGAAGGATCGTCGCCGGAACGTCATCGGCACCGGCCTGTTGGCCGCTGAGGACCTTCGTCAGGGCGGCGGTAAGAACCTGATCCTGCTCTGAGTTGTGCCGGATCTGGGCCTAACGATCAATGGCCAGCGTTTCCGCTGGCCAGATCATGTGTGGGTGGAGCTGAGGGGATTTGAACCCCTGACCCCCTCGATGCGAACGAGGTGCGCTACCAGTCTGCGCCACAGCCCCTTGGTTTTCCGGCGACAACGTCACCTTGGAACCGACAAAAGGCTAACAGGTCGCTGGCGCATCCCGCGAACCGCCCCTCCCCCCGAACGCCGAGCGGCAGCAGCCCGGATGCGGGCGCAGCGGCCGGGAGCGCCGCCGACGTCGCCGAGGGAGCCAGGGAACGGCGAAAACAGTGGGGCAGGGTGGCCGTACCCCCGCTCAGGAGGCGTTGTGGTGCCGCCCACCGGCCTCGTAGGGGCGACCGCGCAGACCGCCGCCTCGCCGCCGATAGGAGACGGAGCCGCCGTTGGCGGCGACCGGAAGGTCGGAGGGCTCCCGGTCGAGGCCCATCGCCGCGCGTCGGACGGCTTCGCGCTGGACGGCGAGGCGGCGCTGGGCTTCGCGGCGGGCGGCGGCGCGGCGGGCTTGTTCGCGGCGGACCTCGGCCTGGCGGGCGGCGAGCCAGGCCGCTTCGCGGGCCTGGATGTGGCGGCGGCGGCGGTCGGCGACGGCACGGTTGCGCAGGTGTACGAGGTACAGGCCGAGCAGACTGCCGGTGACCGCGACGCTGATCCAGAATCCGGGGCTGACCGCGACGACGCCGACGAGTTCGATGACGTTGAGCAGGACGAGCGCGGCGAAGACTCGGCGACGGCGGACGACCGCGGGGGTGCCGCGGCGTTCCGGGACGCGGCGGGGTGGGCGTTTGCCGGTGACGAGGCGGAGGCGCCGTTCCGCCGGCGCCTGGACATCGGCCGCATCACCCGTTGGGGCGGGGACCGTAACCGTGACCTGGCGGCCGGGGTTGATCGGTCGGCGTCCGGGCACGGTACGGCGACGGCGGTGGCGCTGGAGCACCCGCGCCGTCGAGGACGCCCGCTCCGCGGCGAGGCGCTCGGTGGCGTCGTACCGGCGCACCAAGGCCGGGGCGAGGGCGAGCAACCCGGCCGCGGCGAGGACGGCGAGGAGCACCGAAGTCGGCACCGTCACCCCTCCATCCCGCCACGACGGATGACACGACGAATGACCGTGTCGAATGACACGACGACTGCGAGGTTACGGGCGGTAGCGGTGATATTCCGCGCGCCGCGCCGGTAGCGTTCTGACGTTCAAGATCACTGGGCGGTACGGGCACGCCGCCACCGCGCCAGCAGGCCACCTTCGAGGGCGACCTCTTCGCTGGTCATCGCATATCCGAGGTGATCGCGCCAACCCCCGTCGATGTGCATGTAGCGCTGGTGGTAGGCCTCCTCGCGGAATCCCAGCTTCTCCACCACCCGGCGGCTCGGCCCGTTCTCCGGCCGGATGTTGACCTCGATGCGGTGCAGACCGCCCGGGCCGAAGGCGTGGTCGACGGCGAGCGCGAGGGCCGTCGGGATCACGCCGCGGCCGGCCACCCGATGATCCACCCAGTAGCCCGCGTACGCCGACGCGAACGCCCGCCGCACGATGTTGCCCAGGTTGACGTGCCCGACCAGCCGTTGCCGGCCGTCCTCGACCAGGCAGACGGCGAACGGCATGCTGTCGCCGTTGCGGGCGGCCCGTCTCATGTCGCGGTAGACGTAACCGAAGGCGCGCGGGGAGTTCATCTCCGCCCACGGTCCCGGCGGCGTCGACTCCCAGGGCGCCAGCCATGCCTGGTTCGCGATCCGGACCTCGGACCAGCTCCGGGCGTCGCCCCGTTTGTACGGCCGCAGCAGCACAGCCCCGTCCGCCAGCACAGCGGGCCATCCGGGCGTGGTGGCCCCCAGCATCTATCGCCTCCGGTCGAGCAGCAGCACGTCGACGGTCGAGCCCGCGGCCGCTGTGGTGACCCGTTCGCCGAGCACCAGCAAGCCGTTGGCCTCGGCCAAACCGGAGAGAGTGTACGGCCCACCGGCGAGCGGCTGCACCGTGTAACCGCCACCCCGCCGTTCCGCGACGTGGGCCGGCCGGAACTCACGCAGCCCGCCGGGCGACGACACCGTCTCCAGCAGGTGCGCCTTGACGCCGGGCCGGAACACCGGCTCGGACCCGGCGAGCAGCTGGATCACCGGCCGGGCCAGCACCTCGAAACCGATCAGCGCGGCGCCCGGCTCGCCGGGCAGGCAGACCACCGGGACCTCCTCGCCGCCGACGGTGCCGAACCCGAGGGCGGTGCCGGGGCAGAGGGCGACGTCGGTGAACGCGACGGTGCCCCGGCCGGAGCCCGGCCTGGACAGCACCCGGCGCAGCATGTCGCCCGGCCCGGTGCCGGTGCCCCCGGTCGTAATGATCAGATCGGCGCGCAGCGTCTGGTCCTCCAGCAGGCCGCGCAGCCCTTCCGGGTCGTCGTCGCAGATGCCGATCCGGTACGCCGTCGCGCCCGCCTCCACCGCGGCCGCGGTGAGGGCGTGCGAGTTGGCGTCGACGACCTGCCCGGGCTGGCTGGGCCGGCCCACGTCGACGAGCTCGTCACCGGTGGCCACGACCACCACCCGCGGGCTGGGCCGCACCATGACGTGCCCGATGCCGGCGGCGGCGAAGACGGCGACCATCGGCGGGGTGACGTAGGACCCGGCGGAGGCGAGCAGCTGCCCGACGGCGATCTCCTCCCCGGCCCGCCGGACGCCCGACCCCCGTTTCGGGGCGTGCATGATCTCGACCGCGGCCATGCCCTGATCGGTCCAGTGCACCGGGACGACCACGTCGGCGCCGAGCGGCAGCGGAGCGCCCGCCGCGACCGAGAAGCAGGTTCCCGGAGTGATCCGGACCGGCCGCCAGTGCGCCGCCCCCATGTCGCCGACCACGTTCAGCCGGACCGTGCGGGCGGTGCTCTCGAACTGCCCGAACGACGGGTGCGACCCGATGCGCCCGGCTCCCGCCAGGTCTTCCCATCGGGCCGCGTACCCGTCGATCGCGGCCTGGTCGAACGCCGGGAACGGGTGCGGCGCGACGACGTCGGCCGCCAGCGTGTTCCCGTGCGCCTGAGTGAGGTCGAGGTCGAGCGGAGGCAGCGCCCGGAGCCTGCGCAGCACGCTGCCCAGGTACTCGGCGAGAGGCATCAGCTCGTTGGCGGCCGCCTCGCGATCGGCCGTCGCGGTCATCCCTTCCGACCACCGACGAATTCGGTGAGCCAGCTCAGGAACTCCTCGCCCAGGTCGTCGCGCTTGACGGCGAGTTCGACGACGGCCTGCAGGTAGCCCAGCGGCATGCCGGTGTCGTAGCGGTGACCGCGGTAGACGATGCCGTGCACCGGCACACCGTCGGCCAGCATCGTCGCCATCGCGTCGGTCAGCTGGATCTCGCCGCCGTTGCCGGGCTTGGTCTCGGCGAGCACGTCGAAGATCGAGGCGGGCAGCACATAGCGGCCGAGCACCGCCAGGTTGCTCGGAGCCTCCTCCGGCGACGGCTTCTCGACCAGGCCGGTGACCTCGACGACGTCCGGCTTCCCGGTCTCGCGCACGGACGCGATGCCGTACCGCGACGTCTCGTGCGGGGCGACCTCCATGAACGCGAGGACGATGCCGCCGGTCTCCGCCTGCAGATCGATCATCGCTGGGAGCAGCGGCTTGTCCTCCTCGACGAACTCGTCACCGAGCAGCACCGCGAAGGCGTTGTCGCCGACGTGCGCGGCGGCGGTGCCGACGGCGTGGCCGAGGCCCAGCGCCTCACCCTGGCGGACGGTGTAGATGTCGGCGAGTTCGCTCGAACGGCGTACCGCGGCGAGCCGCTTGTGGTCGCCCTTCTCCTCGAGCCGGGCCTCCACGTCGGGACGCCGGTCGAAGTGATCGACCATCGCGGTCTTGCCGCGGCCGGTGACCAGCAGGACGTCGGTGATACCGGCTGCCGCGGCCTCCTCGACGATGTACTGCAGAACCGGCCGGTCCACCACCGGCAGCAGTTCCTTCGGCACGGCCTTGGTGGCCGGCAGGAAGCGGGTGGCGAGCCCCGCCGCGGGGATCACGGCCTTGACGGCGCGCTTCGTCGTCATTCAGTCACTTCACCTTCGCTGGTTCCGGACATGCCGCGAGACTATCGGCCGAGGCCATGTCGCGGCGGGTGCGGCCCACCGATGGCGGCGGTCGCGGGGTTCAGATGCCCTTCCGGGCCGACACGGGAAACCCGTTCCGCCAATCGGTACGTGTCCCTGCCCGCGTTCTTCGCCACATACAACGCCTCGTCGGCCGCGTCGAGCACCGCCTGGGCCGTCCCGCCGTGTTCCGGGAAGACCGCGATGCCGATGGAGACGCTGATCGGGACGCGGTCGTTCATGCCCGGCCGGCGCGGGTCGACCGGCACCGGCCAGTCCCGCACCGCGGCGCCCAGCCGCTCGGCGACGATCACACCGCCGTACGCGTCCGTCTCCGGCAGCAGCACCACGAACTCCTCCCCGCCCTGGCGGAACGCCACGTCGACCTCACGCAGACCGAGCCGGATCCGCCGGGCGAACTCGCCCAGCACCTGATCGCCCGCCGCGTGCCCGTACGTGTCGTTCACCTCCTTGAAATGGTCCAGATCGAGGACCAGGACGGTGAGCATCCGGCCGAACCGGCTCGCCCGCTCCACCTCGCGGCGCAGCACCTCGCGCAGATAACGGTAGTTCCAGAGTCCGGTCAGCGGATCGGTCAAGGAGAGCCGTTGTGCCTCCTCATGGACCCTGACGTTGTGCACCGCCACCCCCGCCTGCCCGGCGAAGGTGCGCAGAGTGCGCATATCGGCATCCTCGAAGGAGGGGCCGCCGAGCCGGTCGTAGAGGGCGAGCACTCCGAGCACGCCCGGCTCCGGCTCGGAGTCCTCGGTGGGCGGGGCACAGATCGGGACAGCGAGATACGACTCACACACCGGCTCGTCGGAGGCGGTGCAGGCCGCGCCCCGCAACGGCGATCCGGTGGCCGCCACCTTGCCGAGCACGCCGCGGCCCGGCACGAGGCAGCGTTTCAGCAGGTCCGCGTCGGGCACGTCCCAGTCGCCGGTGAGCCCGACACCGCACCGGGCGGCGAGCCGCCCGTCGGCCGGGTCGGTGAGCAGGATCAGCCCGGCCCGCGCGCCGGTCGCCGTCATCGCGGTCCGCAGGATCACCGGCAGGATCCGGTCCAGGTCGTGCGTGCTGGACAGGGTGTCGCCGAGGATCGCCAGGTGACGGCGAAGCTGGTCACGGCTCGCGGTCAGCGCCTGGACGTAGGACTGCAACTCCCTCGTCATCCGGTTGAACGTGCCGGCCAGGCGGCCCAGCTCGTCCGGGCGCGGAATCGGCACCCGGGTGTCGAGGTCGCCGTTCGCGACCCGGTCGGCCGCCCACGCCAGGTCACCGAGCGGGCGGGTGGTCGAACGGGCCAGCCATCGGGCGGCGACCACCGCGACCACTGCGGTGACCAGCACGATCAGGACCAGGACCGCGTACCGGACGGCCGGTTCGCCGCCGGCGGCGCGCAGGGTGAGGCGCAGCGGGCGGCCGGGTTCGGCGGGCAACTCACGGTCCGTCGTCCCGGCGGCCTCCGGCGCGGCCGGGCCGAGCGCGACGCCGACACCCACACCGACGGCTTCGCCGAGCCGGCTCAGCATGGCGGCGTCGATCCGCTGGGCGGCGGTCACGGTCACCTCGTCGGCGTACGCGGACGCGGCCAACGCCGTGGCCGTTTCCGCCGGGTTCGCTTCGGCCGGGTCGGCGCAGTCCCGCCAACCGGCCGGGTTGGCATCGCCCGTGGTCGCGGCCCGTCCCAGGATGGGCTGTTCCGGATCGGTCACATGAAGATCGGTGGCCAGCCCTCGGGCGAGCAGCTGGCCGGCGACCGCCTGACGGTCGGCCGCCGGGACGACCGCGACGGCGTCGGCGGCGGCCTGCAACTGACGGCAGATCGCGCCGACCGCGGCATTCACGGTCATCTCCGCCTGGTCGAGGCGTTCGGTGGTCCGCTCCCGGTTCACCGCGCCGGCGGTCAGCGCGACGAATATGGACCCGAGTAGGACCGGACCAAGCACGACCACCAGGAATGCGCTGGTCAGCCGGCCACGTAATGTCACGCACATCCTCCTGGGGTGGCCCTCTTTGGAGCGATGCTGACATAGTGTGCACCGTTTGCCGGCTTCCAAAAGGGGGTGTTGCATGTCGGATTTAACCCCTGATGCGGAAAAATCCCGGAATTTCAAGATCGCGCTACGCACACGCCTGCTCACGGCGCGTCGATCACTTCCGGTCACCGTTCGCTCGGCCGCCGCCGCGCGACTGCAGGAGGAGACCCTTGCTCTGGTACGGGAGACCGGCGCCCGGGCCATCGCGGCGTACGTCCCCGTCGGCTCCGAACCGGGCGGCCCCGACCTCCCCGACCGGCTCTTGGCCGCGCTGCCGCCCGGTGGCCGGCTGCTCCTGCCCGTCCTGCTCCCCGACAACGACCTGAACTGGGCGCCGTTCACCGGCCCCTCGTCGCTTCTCACCGGATCACGTGGCCTCCGCGAGCCGTCGGGGCCACGGCTCGGCGCGACGGCGGTCCGCTCGGTTGACCTGCTGCTGGTCCCCGCCCTCGCGGTGGGCCGCGACGGCACCCGCATGGGACGGGGCGGCGGCTCCTACGACCGCGTCCTGGCACGCCTGCCGTCACCCGGCCCGCTGGTCGTGGCGCTGCTGCACGACGGCGAGGACGTCGAGGCCGTACCGGCCGAACCCCACGACCGCCCCGTGCACGCCGTCCTGACCCCGTCCGGCGGCCTCTCCCACCGCCCACGGTGAGCCGCCACCGGCTCCAACAGCTCACCCGGGCGTTGCCGCCTCGTGGGCCCGAGAGCCTGCGGCGGCTGGACCACCGGTCGCGGCCAGGCCGTCCGCGACCGTGGGCCGGCAGGCCACTGTGACGACTTCCACCGGCGGCTTTCTCCCTCAGGCCGGGCTCCGAGTGGACGAATTGACCTCCGATGCCGCAACATTGGCACTCGGAGTTGGCGAGTGCCAGCAGCCGATTGATCCGGAGGAGCCGTGCCTACCTACCAGTACGCCTGCACCGAGTGCGGTGAGCACCTCGAAGCTGTGCAGTCCTTCTCCGACCCCGCGCTCACCGAGTGCCCGAACTGCCAGGGCAAGCTCCGCAAGGTGTTCAACTCGGTCGGGATCGTCTTCAAGGGTTCGGGCTTCTACCGCAACGACTCCCGCTCCGGCAACGTGAGCGCCGAGAAGTCGGGCAGCGGTTCCGGAGAATCAGCCGCCAAGAAGTCGGAGACGTCGACCACCTCGTCGTCCGACTCGTCCTCGTCGACGACCACCTCGTCGTCCTCGACGGCTTCTTCGTCCTCCTCATCCGGCTCGACGTCGTCGTCGACCGGCAGCGGAGCGAAGACCCCCGCGGCCACCTGAGCCGCAACGGACCCACCGCACCACCTACGTCGCCTACGCGCCGAGCCGGTCCCCGGCCCGGCGCGTAGCCGTTTCCAGGGTTGTCCACAGTTCACCGCTGTCCACAGGGCTTCCCCACCGCGGAGCAGCCGAGGCCTAGCGTCTGTCGCGCCGCCTCCTCGGCGACGGCCGCCTCGCCGGAACCGCCACGCCCCCGGCGACCATTGCCGTCCGGCGGCTGTGGTCGCCAGGCGGCGGCTGTAGTCGGTGGCCGGCGGCTGTGGTCGCCAGGCGGCGGCTGTAGTCGGTGGCCGGCGGCTGTAGTCGCCAGGCGGCGGCCCCGACATGGCGAACTCTGGAGGTGTGATGTCCCGCGCGGATCCGACGCCGGCCGATGAACGTCTCGACCCGGTGCGATGGCGCCGGCCAGGTCGCGGCACGCTGCTCCGCCTGGTCACCGTCACGGTGCTGTTGATCACAGCGGCCGCGGTCCTCTGGCTCGAGCCGGCCGGCTGCGTCCCGGCCACGACGACACAGCCATCGGGCTCGGCGACCGGACCCTCATCGGCGCCGCCATCGAGTCAGGCGGTGGCCACCCGGCAGATCCCGCCGGGCAACGTCGGGGTTCCGGTGCGGCTGGCCGACCCCACCGCACTCACCGTGGTCCGTCCCGGCAACCGGGTGGATCTGCTCCGCCTCGACGGCGACCACGGCAGGACGACCGCGGTGGCGAGCGCGGCCCTGGTCCTGGAGGTGACCGGAGCCGGCGATCCGGCCACCGGTGGTCTGCTGCTGGCTCTCGGCCCAGCCGAGGCCGAACGCGCGGTCGCCGCCTCCGGCCGCGGTTTCGCAATAGTGATCCGCCCGAACTGACCGACGACGAGCCCGCCGAGAAACGCGCCGGCCGACGCAGAGCCGCCCGAGCCGGAATTCACTCCAGCAGACACGCTGACCCGACCGGCCCCCGGCCGGGCGGCCGGCTCGGGGTGAAGGTCAGCGCCAGCCCCCGGTGAAGGCAGCCCCAGCTCGCGGTGAGAGTCAGCGCCAGCCCGGGGTGAAGGTCAGCGCCGGCTCGCGGTGAGGGTCAGCCCCAGTGTGGCGGCCGGTCCTCCAGCAGGCGGTCGTCGTTGGACGAGGATCGCTCGCCCCAGCCGCGCTCGGTGTCGTCGCGAGTCTGGTCAGGCAACACCGCGGCCTCCTCGGACTCGAAGTCGACCTCGCGCTCGGCGTCGTTGTCCCGCTCAGGGTCATCCAGGATGTCCACGTCTACGAGGGTAAGCCGACAGCGGCGCAGCCGTCGTCCCCCTCCGGTTGTACCGTCGGTGAACGTGAGCTCCCCCACCAGCGTCCCGGACGATGACGACGCCTATTGGCAGCGCCCTGATCCGGCCGCCGAGCCGCTCGGCCGGCCCGAGTCTCCTCCGCCGGCCCGGCCTGCCGGCTATTCGGGGCCGCCACGTGCCGACCCGCCGCCCGCCGACTGGCGACCGCCGACGATCGCGCACCCGCCACCGCCCCGACGGCTTCCGGCGCAGAACGCCGAAGCCCTCGACGAGGCGGAGGGGTCCGCGCGCACCGTCACGTACGGCATCGGCCTGGTGGCCGGCGCGATCAGCCTCATCCTGGCCTGCCTGCTCTGCGCCCGCATCGTCTTCTGACGGCCCGTGCGCCGGGCACGACGCCCGGAACACCGCGCGCCGCCGGCCGGAGCCGGCGGCGCGCGGTCAGACTGCGGGACAGCGGACGATCAGTAGGTGCCCCAGACCGCGGTCGCGCCCGAGTCTCCGGTCTCGTACAGGTAGTAGCCGCTCAGCACGGCCAGCACCACCAGCACCAGGGCGAAGCCGAGGTCGGCGAACTTCGGCAGGGCGCGGGGGTTGCGGGCGGTGAGCACGACCAGGGTCAGGCTGACGACGCCGAGCGCGAGCGTGAGCCAGAACGTGGTCGTGCCGTTCGCCATGTGCCCATCGAGGATGACCTTGCCGGGCGGTGAGACCCGCCCGAGGCTCAGCAGGCGGTTGTAGAACTCGGTGCCGGAGAGCATGGTGATCAGCGCGGCGATCGGCGCGACGATGGCCAGGAGCCCCACCGCCCATCCGATCTTGGGGCGCCAGGAGGCGACGAAGCCGTAGACGACCGCCCCCAGAGCGAGCAGGGGCACGAAGATGACGGCGGCGTGCAGCACAAGGACATGTACTGGCAAACCGTTTACCTGGTCTAACACCATTCCTCCTCGATCCGGGCGGCGGCGGTCCGGGTGAAGGTCAGCTTAGGAGTTCTGTGACGGCGCAAACATCCCCCCGAGGTCAAGTCGTGATCGAACCGCGCCGTACGCGCCGGTAGGCGTGATCATCGCGAGTGCCGGTGATGGCCGCTTCGCCACGCTGCCGGCACCCGGTGACCCGTGCGGGCCCGGCCGGAACGCCGGCCGCCTCCTGACCGGCCGCCGGGCGGATCCCGTGGCACGCTGGATGAATGACGGGAGACGTGGGCCTGTTCGGACCGGACTCGGTCACCTGGAAACTGCACCGCGAGCCCATCCTGCTGCTGGGCGGCCTACGGTCGCTCTACCTGCAGGCGCTGCATCCGCGGGCGGTGGCCGGCGTGGCCCAGAACTCCGGTTACAAAGCCGATCCCTGGGGCCGGCTCGTCCGCACCTCGGATTACGTCGGCACCGTGATCTACGGCAGCACCGCCGAGGTCGAGGCCGCCGCGAGCCGGTTGCGGCGGTTGCACGCGCGGATGTCGGCGGTCGACCCGCTGACCGGTGAGCGGTTCCGGATCGACGAGCCCGGCCTGCTCCGCTGGGTGCACGTGACCGAGGTCGAGTCGTTCCTGACGACGGCCGTCCGGGCCGGGGTGCGGCTGACCGCCGACGAGGTGGACGGCTATTACACCGAGCAACTGCGCTCGGCCGAGCTGGTCGGGCTCGACCCGGCGAGCGTGCCGTCGACCGCCGCCGAGGTGGCGGCCTATTTCGAGGCGATGCGCCCGGAGCTGGGCCTCACCCGGGACAGCGCGGAGACCGCCCTCTTCCTCACGGTGCCGCCAGTGCCCCAGCACTGGGGTGGTCGCGCGCTGCGTCTCGGCCTCACCCTGGGCCCGGCCCGGTGGGCTTATCTCGGCATCGCCGGGACCGCGGTGGGCCTGCTGCCGAGCTGGGCCCGGAAGATGTACGGCGGCCTGGGCTGGCCGACCACCGACGTGGCGGCCGGCCTGTCCGTGCGCGGCATGCGGGCGCTCATCGCCGGGGTGCTGGCCGCTCTGCCCGAGCAGTACCGCGTGGCCCCGATCCGCCGTGCCGCCCTGGAGCGGGCCGGCCTGGCGTGACCGGACGCCAGGTGCTCAGGCGCTCAGGTGCTCGACCGCCGTCCACGGCTCCTTGGCCACCGCCTGGGCGCCGGCCGGGCACACCTTGCGAAAGTCGCACCACCCGCACAGCGAGCCCGGATTGACCGGGAACTGCTCATCCGGGTCGGCGCCGGCAGCGACCGCCTTCTCCGCGGCCATGATGTCGAGCGCGGTCTCCTCGGCCCGGCGCACCTGACGGTCCAGCGACTCGGCGGTGTGCTCGTGGACGGCGACCACGCCGGTCGGCAGGTGGTGCAGCTCGACCCGGTAGCAGGGCCGCCGGAAGATGCGCTGGGCGGCGAACGCGTACAGCGCGAGGGCCTGGGAGCCGCGGGCGTCGTCGGCGGAGAGCCCGGAGCGGCCGGTCTTGTAGTCGACGATGACGGCCTCGGGGCCGTCCGGGCCGACCCGGTTGTCGATCCGGTCGGCCCGCCCGTTCAGCGCCAGCACGCCGGTCTTCGCGGCGACGACCCGCTCGACGCCGAGGGGCTCCTCCTCCGGGTCGAGGGTGGCGACGTAGCTCTCCAGCCAGTCGAGGGCGCGTTGGTAGGTGGCCCGCTCCTGGTCGACGTCGCGGTAGCCCTCTCGCACCCAGGTGGCTTTGAGCAGGCGGGGCAGCACCTCGGGCAGGCGCTGCTCGGTGGGCAGCATGTACCAGTTCTTCAGCGCGGTGTGCACGCTGGCGCCGAGGGAGTTGTGCGCCCAGGGCGCGCCCTTCGGCGGGGTCGGCCGGTCGACGTACGAGTACCGGTACCGGCGTGGGCAGTCGGTGTACGTCCCGAGCTTGCTCGGTGTGCAGACGAAGAGTCGCTCGGGCATGCCGGCGAAACCGAGCTGCTCGGGGATCGCGGACTTGTTGACGGAGGACCCGGTGGCCCGGGAGCGGGTGGGGGGCACGGGAACAATCCTGCCAGCACCCCCCGACAAAACGTCAGGGCAGCGCGGCGTACGACTGCACGAAGGCGTACACCGCGTCCGCGATGAGTTGCACCGCGATGGCCGCGAGGAGCAGCCCGGCGATCCGGGTGAGCACCTCGATGCCGGCCGGGCGCAGCATTCTGACGATCACCCCGGAGAAGCGCAGGACCAGCCAGACGGTCGCCATCACGGCGAGGATGCCGGCCGCCAGGACCAGGTATTCGCCGGTGCCCTCGGCCCGCTGCACGTAGAGCATGGTGGCGACGATGGCGCCGGGCCCGGCCAGCAGCGGGGTGCCGATCGGGACGAGGGCGACGTTGCTGGTCCCGATCTGGTCCGAGGGCTCGTCGGTCTTTCCGGTGAGCAACTGCAACGCCACCAGGACGAGGAGCAGGCCACCGGCCGCCTGTAGGGCCGGGAGCTGGACGTGCAGGTAGTCCAGCAGGGTCTGCCCGGCGACGGCGAAGCCGATGATCACACCCAGGGCGAGCAACACAGCCTGGGTGGCGGCCCGGTTGCGGGCCTTCGCGGGCATGGAGCCGGTGAGTGCGAGGAAGACCGGGACCATGCCGGGCGGGTCCACGATCACCAGCAGCGTCACGAAGAACTCGCCGAACAGCTTGACATTCACCCGAACAAGGTAGGTGTCGTGGCCGTCCCGCGCAGGCGGGTGCGGTGAGCGTCACCCGAGCACGGGAACTCCGGTCGCTGCCGAGACGATTTTCTCGAAGGCCTCGGGATCGGTTCGGAAGGCTCCGAGCTGGACCGTCTTGTGCGTACCGTGGAAGTCGGAAGATCCGGTGACGACGATGCCGAGCCGTTCCGCCAGCGCCCTTATCTGCGCCCGCTCTGCGGGGGTGTGGTCCTCGTGATCGGCCTCCAGGCCGAAGAGGCCGGCATCGGCCAACTCGGCGATCAGCTCGTCGGGCACCACCCGGCCGCGCACCGTCGCCCGGGGATGGGCGAACACCGCGACCCCGCCGGCCTCGCGCACCGCCCGGAGAGCGTCGAAAACATCAAGATCAGATTTGGGTACGAAATAGCGCGAGCCCAGCCAGGCGGACGCGAACGCCTCATTCGTGGTCTTCACCAGACCGGCCCTGATCAGCGCCTGCGCGATGTGCGGCCGCCCCACCGAGCCGCCGGCGGCATACCCGTGCACCTCACCCCAGGTGATCGGCACGCCGTCGGCCCGCAGCTTTTCCACGATCTTCTCGCCGCGTCGCTCCCGGTCCTCGCGCAGCCGGACGAGCTCCGCCGCGAGCACCGGCTCCGCCGGGTCGAAGAGGTAGGCCAGCAGGTGCAGCGGGATCGCCGGTTCCACCCCGTGCCAGCGGCAGGACAACTCGGCGCCACGGACCAGCCGCAAGCCCTCGGGGCGGGCCGCGGCGGCCTCGTCCCAGCCGCCGGCGGTGTCGTGGTCGGTGATCGCCATGACGTCCAGCCCGGCGGACGCACCCGCCCGGACCAGCTCGGCCGGCGTCAGCGTGCCGTCGCTGGCGGTCGAATGACAGTGCAGGTCGATACTGGTCACCACTGTGACGCTACCGTCGGGCACGGTCGCGGGCCGGCACAGTTCAGGCGTCGTCGCCCTCGTCGTCCTTGCCGAGCCGGGCTTCCACCGCCTGGGGCTCGTACATCTCCTCGACCACGCGGAGGTAGAGCTCGTTGGGGTTGGGCAGGTGCTTGACCTCGCGCAACGCCTGGTCCTGGCCGGCCGACTCGAGGACGAAGGTGCCGTAACTCAGCATGCGGCCGAGGGCGGACTGTTCGTACTTCATGTCGGTCACCCGCAGGAGGGGCATCATCGCCACCTTACGGGTGATGATCCCGTTGACCACCATCACGCGCTTGTTGGTGAGGATGAACCTGTCGAAGTACCAGTCGAAGACCTCCCACGCCACCCAGCTGATCACGCCCAGCCAGATCAGGACGGCGACGGTGACCAGACCGTCGACCTCCTGCTTGGTCAGGAAGCCGGCCAGGTAGCCGAGCACGAGCGTGGCGGCGGCGCCGATGCCGATCGGCTTGGCGAGGTGGATCCAGTGTCGTTTCCACTCGCCGCGATAACGCTCAGTGGGGAACAGATAGCGGGCGACCAGCGTGGTCGGCTCGTCCTCCAGCGGGAGGAAACGCCGGGGGCCACCACCGCGGTCGAGCCCTTCCAGCTCCTCGGGCGTGAAGCTGGGAGCCTGATACTCGTCGGTCTCGTCATAGAGGTCGTCGGGTGAGCGGCGGCGCCGCGCGAACGCCGGGTCGTCCTCAAAGGAGGCGGCGTCAGGGTAATCAGGATCGTCGTCGAAGGCGGGGTCGCGATACCCATAGCTCTCATCGTCGTCCTGAGGGCGACGGGCACCCTCACCTCGCGGGTCGCGCGGCTCACCAGGATCCATGTAGAGATGCTATGCGACGAGGTCGGTGAAGAACGTGCCGAAGCCCTCGGCGATGTCAGCGATCGTGCCTCCGAGTGACTCGAAAACCGACGCGGCCGATCTCGGGTTGAAGGCGATGAAGAAGATCAAGAATGCAATGCCAAGCCAGGTGAGGACCTTCTTGATCATGGCGGGCCTTCTCCTCCGGTGCGGGTTGCGTTCAGCGCCGCGGCAATACTGACGGTATCAGCTTCGTCGCTTCGTGTGAACAAAGTGGCCAGAAAGTCGATTGCCATAGCTACAGGTCACACCTTAGGGATCAGGCCCTGCCATGCAGGTACGGCGACGGCGCTCCGAACACGAGCTCGGGCGGCACACCCTCGGAGAGGTCGTGCAGGACGACGTGCTCCGCGAGAAGATAGCCCGCACTCGCGGGCCACGCTACCGCATAGAGCCACATTCCCTTTGCCTCACTCACGTAGGCGCTTCGATCTTCGGGTGACTTGACACACCACAGTGGAGTCGGATGCCCAGCCGCCTTGATCTTCGCATGTGGACCGGCGTGCGAACCACGGTCGGCCAGCGCCTCGGAGAGCAGATGCCCGGGGTCGATCCCGGGTATCCCGGCGAACCTGGTGCCCAGGCCCACGCCCGGCTGCTCGGCGATCAGGACCAGGTCCGCGGGCCCGCCGCCGAGCGGCTCCGGACCGCTGCAGGCGAGGGCCGTCGCCCGGACCCCGGACCGGTCGTCGCCCGACCAGCCGACGCCGGTGACCATCCACCCGGCGGGCAGCGGCCACGGGCACCACAGCGGGATCCGCTCCGCGCTCGTCGCCGATTCCCGCAGCACCGTTCCGACTATCTCGGCGCTGATGTGCTCGGCGACGTGGAACGGCGGAACGTCGCCACAGTCGTCGCACCGCCAACTGCTGTGCATCAGATCCGGCTTCCGGACCTGAGCGGCACATCTGGGGCAACTCACTGTGACACCCACACTCCATACCGTGCTGGTCGCGCGGCGCTCCGTCAAGCGAATCGGCGGAAGACGGGCCTATCCAGTCACTCCGGGGGCGGTCCGGCGTGTGCGCGGACCCAGGCATGCATGGCGATCCCGCTGGCGACCCCGGCATTGATCGAGCGGGTCGAGCCGTACTGCGCGATCGAGAAGAGTTGCGCGCAGGCCTTCCGGGCCGGCTCGGACAGCCCGGGCCCCTCCTGGCCGAAGAGCAGCACGCACCGGCGCGGCAGCGTCGTCGTCTCCATCGGGCGGGAGCCGGGGAGATTGTCGATGCCGATGACCGGGAGGTCCGTGGACGCGGCCCAGGTCACGAAGTCCTCGATCGTCGAATGGTGCCGCACGTGCTGGTAACGGTCGGTGACCATGGCGCCGCGGCGGTTCCACCGGCGCTGGCCGACGATGTGGACCTCCGCGGCCAGGAAGGCGTTGGCGTTGCGCACCACCGTGCCGATGTTGAAGTCGTGCTGCCAGTTCTCGATCGCGACGTGGAAGTCGTGGCGGCGGGTGTCGAGATCGGCGACCACGGCCTCACGGGTCCAGTACCGGTAGCGGTCCACCACGTTGCGCCGGTCGCCCTGCTCCAGCAACTCGGGATCCCAGTGGTCGCCGACCGGCCGGGCACCCATCCAGGGACCGACACCGACTTCGATGGATCGATCATCGCTGGTTTGGTCGCCGTCCGCCGTCATGGGGCGTTAGGCTACCGACTCGACCACGGGTCACCATCAGGTGATCATGGGATGCGGCTGGCCGAACGAAACCGGCAGGGGACGCAATGAGCGGCGGGGCCCTCCCCGGCACCCGCCGCCCACGCTCTGTTGGGAAAGAGTTTGCCTTACCGTCCGTATCCATGTGAAGGACTTTCAGATGTGAGCCAGCTCACATTTAGGTTAGTTAACTGTTTCAGGATCCTCTCGGGATCGCTCCCACACGCGGGGCGCAACCTGGTCAAATCGCCTGGATGACATGATCGGATGCAGAATCGTCAACTCGATCGTGTCGGCAAGCAGACACCAAGCGCCTACATTCAGTTACCATTGGTCGCCCATGGTCGTTTGACGATCCGAAATCCCGAAGGGTGCCGTACACCACGTGTCGCGGCGCCCGGTACGGGAATGATGAGTGGGTGCCCGGAGTTTCACCCGACGAAAGCGATTCCCGCAGACGGAGGCATCATGGCGACGGTTACGCTGACCGCAGCGAACTTCGACGAGGTCACCAGTAAGGACGGCATCGTCCTGGTCGACTTCTGGGCCAGCTGGTGCGGGCCCTGCGTCCGCTTCGCACCGACCTACGAGCGCTCCTCGGAGAAGCACCCCGACATCGCCTTCGGCAAGGTCGACACGGAGGCGGAGCAGCTCCTGGCGGCCAAGTTCGACATCCGGTCGATCCCCACGATCATGGCGATCCGCGACGGCATCGTGGTCTTCTCCCAGCCCGGCGCGCTTCCCGAGTCGGCTTTGGAGAGCCTGATCGAGAAGGTGCAGGAGCTCGACATGAACGAGGTGCGTGACCAGATGTCCGCACACAGCAAGGCGGCACACGGCGACTCCGCCGAGGCGCCGGCCCAGGACCAGCCGGCCACCGCGCGCGGCTGACCAGCGACGCAGAGGGCCCGTGGACCGGTTCGGTCCGCGGGCCTTTTCGTGTGGCCTCCTTTGTGTACACCTGTTCGAGGAAAGCCATGGACAGGCCCTAGAACGTGTGTTCGAATACGTGCCATGCGATGGTCCCACCTGTCGGCTCGGCCCGGCGACTCGCTCTCCGACAGGGCGGCGCCGGCGGCCCCACCCCTGCCGCTGGCGCTGCCCGGCGCGACCGTCCGCACCTTCGACACACCCGGCTTCGCGGGGATGACGTTCTACGAGATCCGCGCGAAATCCCTGATCAACCGGGTCCCCGGGGCGTCGCGGGTGCCGTTCGAGTGGACCCTCAACCCCTACCGCGGCTGCTCGCACGCCTGCACGTACTGCCTGGCCGGTGACACGCCGATCCTGCTCGCCGACGGTTCCACCCGGCCGCTGGCCCAGATCCGGCCCGGCGACACCGTGATGGGGACCATGGGGGCGGGCGCCCATCGGCGTTATGTGCCGACCACCGTCCTCGACCACTGGGCCACCAGCAAGCCCGCCTTCCGCGTCACCCTGGCCGACGGCACGCGCCTGGTCTCCAGCGGAGATCATCGCTTCCTCACCGACCGCGGGTGGCGGCATGTCAGCCCCGCCGAGCCACACCTGCCGGCCCTGGCCGTCGGCGACCTGATGTTCGGGGTGGGCCGCTTCGCCGAGCCGCCCAAGGAGTCGCCCGACTATCAGGCCGGATTCGTCTGCGGTCTGGTCCGCGGCGACGCGTCCGGCGCCGGTGTGGCCGCCGAGAGCGACGCCTGGATCCGGGCCGACGGCTACCTCGACGACGTCTCCCTCACCGAGGCGGTGCGCTGGCCCGATCTGCCGGCCGGTGACTGGTTCCGGGGCTTCCTGGCCGGCGCCTTCGGCGCGGTCGGCCGCACCGACCGCCTGGCCGTGGTCTTCGAGAGCGGCGACCCGGCCTACCTGCGGCGGGTGGCGCACGCGCTCACCCACCTGGGCCTGATCGCCCGTGGTCCCGGCCGCGTCCGGCCCGGTTCCCTCGGCCGGGTCCAGACCGAGCGCCACCTCGACGCCGCGCTGCGTTTCCGGCATCTGACCGGCGCCTCGATGGGCCCGCTGGACGCCTCCGGGGTGGGCGTGCGCCACGAGCGGCGGCTCGCGGTGGCCGACATCGAGGACCTCGGTTTGACCCTCCCGCTGTTCGACATCTCGACCGGCACCGGTGACTTCATCGCCGACGGTGTGGTCAGCCACAACTGCTTCGCCCGCAACACCCACACCTATCTCGACCTCGACGCCGGCCACGACTTCGACACCCGGGTGGTGGTGAAGGTGAACGCCGGCGAGCTGATCCGCCGCGAACTCGCCGACCCACGCTGGACCGGCGCACCGGTCGCGATGGGCACCAACGTCGACGTCTATCAGCGGGCCGAGGGCCGTTACCGGTTGATGCCGGAGATCCTGGCAGCGCTGCGCGACCACGCCAACCCGTTCTCGATCCTGACCAAGGGCACGCTGATCCTGCGCGATCTCGGGCTCCTCCGGCAGGCGGCCGAGGTGACCCGGGTGAGCCTGGCCTTCTCGGTCGGCTTCGTCGACGAGACTGTCTGGCGCTCGGCCGAGCCCGGCGCCCCGAGCCCGCGCCGCCGCCTGGAGGCGGTCCGCCGGCTGACCGACGCCGGGTTCGAGGTCGCGGTCCTGATGGCGCCGATCCTGCCCGGCCTCACCGACACCGAGGAGTCGATCGACGAGACCGTGGCCGCGGTCGCGGCGGCCGGAGCGACCGGCGTGACACCACTCCCGCTGCATCTGCGGCCCGGCGCCCGCGAGTGGTACGCGGCTTGGATCGCCCGGGAGCACCCCCGTCTCCAGCCCCGCTACCGGGAACTCTTCGGCAACGGCTCCTACCTGCCACGCGCCTACCAGGACGAGATCAACGCCCGGGTCCGGATGGCGGCCCGCCGGCACGGCCTGCACCGCCCCGCGCCGGCCACGGCCCGCGGGGAGACCGGCACCGGCGCGCGGCCCGGTCCGGTCGCCCCGGCCCGCGCCGCCCACACCGACCAGTTGACCCTGCTGTGACGGCGCTGACCGGCCCTCCCACGGTGGCTGCCGCCCGTTCAGCGCCACCGGGCCACGCCGCACCAGGGCGGCCACACCCGGCCGAACCACCAGGTCGGACCACACGCCGCCAGGCACCGTCCGGCCGGGCCGCACCCGCCACGCACCGCCAGGGCCGGGCCACACGCCGCCAGGCACCGCCAAGCTGGCCCGCACCCCGCCAGGCACCGCCAAGCTGGCCCGCACCCCGCCAGGCACCGCCAGGCCGGCCCGCACATCGCCAGGCACCGTCCGGCGGGGTTCGAGCGATTTCGGCGATCGGGAGCGCGGCTAGAGTTGCCGGATGCGGAGTGCCCAGCAGATCCTCGCCGAGGCGAGCGTCATCGCGGTGGTCGGAGCGTCCCGCGACGCCCACAAGCCGGCCCATACGGTGCCGTTGCAGATGCTTCAGCACGGCTGGCGGATCATCCCGGTCAATCCCTTCGTGGACGAGGTCTTCGGCGTCCCGACGGTGCCCACGCTGGCCGACATCGGCGAGCCCGTCGACCTGGTGAACGTGTTCCGGCCGGCACGCGACGCCGTGGAGGTGGTCCGGCAGGCCATCGCCGTCGAGGCGCCCGCGGTGTGGCTGCAGAGCGGCATCGTCTCGGCTGAGGCCCGGCGGCTCGCCGAGGAGGCCGGGCTCGACTATGTCGAGGACAGGTGCCTCGCCGTCGAGCGCGCGGTCGGCCGCCTCACCAGGCGGTCCTGAGCCCGCAAAAGCTGTGCGAGGAAGACCACGGGGCCACGGGACTTGGCAGGACCGGCAAAGATGGGGGCTGCCCCGGCCCACGGTTCAGGAAGCGGCCGAGAGCCACCGGCCACCACCACGACCACATGCGATACCACCGTCACACCCGTGACGGCCCTTTATCGCTGTCTGCCTCGGCCACCGGAATGTACGGTGCGAGGACTCAAGGAGGACGTCCCATGACCTACCCCCCGGCCGACGGCACGCCGGATCCGTACCAGCCGTCGCAGCCACCACCCAGCGACCCGACTCTTCACTACCCGCCGCCCTACACTCCGCCGCCGTCGAGCCCGGCGCCCTTCAGCGGTGCGGGTTACCCGCCGCCGCCGCCGAACCCGGCGCCGTCCAGCGGTGCGGGTTACCCACCGCCGCCCGGCTACCCGGCCGGTCCGCCGGTGGACAAGTCGCCGTTCGGTGACCAGGGTCAGTTCGGCGCTCCCGGTTACGGTGGCGGCCCGGGTTACGGCACTCCGTACCCGAATCAGGTGATGCCGACGAACACGATGGCGATCCTGGCGCTGGTGTTCGCCTTCGTCTTCTGCCCCGCCGCGATCGTCTTCGGCCATATCGCGAAGAAGCAGATCGCGCGCACCGGGGAGCAGGGCAGCGGGCTCGCCACGGCCGGCCTCATCCTGGGCTACATCTTCACGACGATCATGGTGCTCTACTGCGCCGCGGTCGGAGTGGCCATCGCCTACGGCATCAACGAGGGCAACACTTCCGGCTACTGAGATCGTGCCGGCCGGAGACCACCGGCCGGCACGGACACGACTCAGCGGAACTGGGCCTCGCGGACGCTGTTGCCGCCGTCGACGACCAGCATCTGGCCGGTGATGTAAGACGCGGCCGGCGAGCACAGGAACGTGACCGCCGCGGCGACCTCGTCAGGTGTCCCAGGACGGCCGATCGGCGTGCCCAGACCCTGTTTGATCTCGGTCACCGTGGAGGCGGCCGTGTAGATCGTGCCGGGCGCGACACAGTTGACGTTGACGCCGTCGGCGACGAGTTCCATCGCGAGGGCGCGGGTCAGGCCCACCACGCCGGCCTTCGCGGCCGCGTACGCCGCCTCGGTGGGCAGCGCGTTCACCGGGCCGGCGGTGGCGGAGAGGTTGACGATCCGGCCCCAGCCCTGCTCCGCCATGCTGCCGACGAACGCGCGGCTGCACAGGAACGCGGTGCTCAGGTTGCGGTCGATCTCCGCTTTCCACTCGTCGTAGGTGAGCTGGGCCACCGGGCGGAGCACCTCGGGGCTGGCCCGGCTCGCCAGGCCCGCATTGTTGACCAGCACCTCGACGTCGCCGAGTTGGTCCGAGATGGCGTCGGCGAGCGCGCCGACCTCGGCCTCGTCGGTGAGATCGGCCACGAAGCCGGTCACACCGAGCTCGGTGGCGCGTTCATGGATGCGGCGGGTGGTGGACACGATCGCCACCCGGGCACCGAGGTCACGCAGGCGGCGGGCCGTCGCGTACCCGATGCCGTCGGGGCTGCCGGCTCCCGTGACGAGGGCGACCTTGCCGTCCAGGCGGAGAGTGACCGGCGCGTCGCCGGACACCTCGACCAGTTCCGCCTCGACGAGGTCCTGCATGTCGGTGCCGGCCGGGCGATCCGAGTCGGTTCCGGGGGTGCCGGAACGCGGTGGTCGGCCGGCGGCGGGGCGGGTTGTGTCGCGCCGGGACGGACTACCCCCGGTGGAACGGGCGTCGAAGACCATGCGGCGATCCTGCCTGCTCCGGGAGGCCGGGGCAAACATCGCGTCACCGTGGCGTTCGCGGCGACCCCAATCCGACAGGCGGAAAGAGGGGTCCGAAGCGGCCGGAAATCAGTTCGTGGGCAGCGGCCGGACAGGCCCTTCTTCGACGATGACCAGCGGCGCTTCGTCGCCGTAGCGGTCCCGGAAACCCCGGCGCGCCGAGTCCGGGTCGCGGGTTCCGACCTCCACACCCGCACCATCGTGGCGACTACCGACCGTGGTGATCCGGGTGCCCTGAGACGTCCAGTAGGGCAGATCGGCCACCACCCGGTCGTGCCACTCGGTGAGTTCCGCCGCGCCGTGGGCGGCATCCCGCACCAC
Organism: Actinoplanes sandaracinus; assembly: GCF_030009775.1. GTDB lineage: Bacteria > Actinomycetota > Actinomycetes > Mycobacteriales > Micromonosporaceae > Actinoplanes > Actinoplanes sandaracinus. The sequence continues at coordinate 250,004 of NZ_JASCTH010000008.1, forward strand.
GATGCAGGAGTCCTCGGCGCTGCCGCGGATGAAGTCGTCGAAAGCCGCCGACGGTACGCGGTACACGATCGCCCGCACCTTCGCCTGATCGACCTCGATCCCGGCGAAGCTATCGGCGAACCGCTCGCGCCCGCCACGGTCGATCCGCTCCATCGCGGCGGCGAGCCGCGGCGGCGTCACCGGAACCCGGCGACCCCCGGACGTCGTGTACTGCGCCGGGCGGCTGAACTCGCACCCAGCGGTGCGCCAGCCGCCGGTCAGCCCGGTCCGCTGCGCCGAATCGTCGCCGCCGCCCTCGCCGCAGCCGGGGACGGTCATGACGAACACTCCGGCGAGCAGCAGCCGGACCACTCGTTCGCGATGCATGGCATCCCCCTTCAATACCCGCCCCGCCCGCCGGCCGCCAGCGGGACAGCGCCGTCGGCCGTGACAACGAGCGGCCCGGGTCGACGTTTCGTCATCGAAGGGGAGGATCAGCTCCTTTACCGGCGGATTAGCTTGAAAGAGGCCTGACCGAGAATGAACACCGCGACCCCGGCCACGAGCAGCAGCAGGCCGGGAAGCGACTCCGCCCGCGGCACCTGGTCCAGCCACCACCAGGCGAGGAACGCCGCACCGGGCACCTCCAGCAGGATCAGGACGCTGACCGTGGTCGCCGAGGTGTGCTGGAGCGCGTAGTTGAACATCGAGTGCCCCAGCAGCTGGGCGCCCGCCACGAGGCCCAGGATCGCGGCCCAGGTGCCACCGTCGTACCCGCCGAGGTCCACGTCGAAGGCCAGGCAGACGGCGAGCAGCACGACCGCGCAGGTGCCGTAGCAGATCCAGGTGTAGGTGGTGGTGCTCAGCTCCACCCGGGCCCGCTCGCCGAGCGCCGTGTAGACCGCCGCCGCCATCGCACCGAGCAGAGCCAGCACGTCGGCGAACACGGCCTGCGCGGACACGCCGACGTCCACCCCGGTCGCCCAGGCCGCCCCGGCCACCGCGAGTCCGATTCCGATCCACCCGGCCGCCGGCAGGCGCCGGCCCTGTGCCGCCGCGATCAGCCCCTGCCACACCGGCTGGGTGGCGACCAGGGCGGTCGCGGTGGCCACTGAGCCCAGTTGCACGCTCGGCATCCAGGTGGCGAAGTGTGCGGCCAGCGTCAGCCCGGCCAGCACGCTGAACACCCCGGCCGGACCGCGGGCCGCCCGTCGCACCTCGGCCCGGCGCGGGCCCAGCGCGATCGGGGTGAGGACCACGACGGCGATCCCGTTGCGCCAGAACGCGATCGCCAGGGCCGGGGCGGCCGCGAACGCGATCAGCGGCGCCGACGACGACACGGCCAGGACCGCGACGGTCAGCGCCAGGGCGGTCGGCGCGGCCACTTGGGCTGATGAACGCACATTCATCCCCGGCCATCGCTTCTTGCGCGGTCGTGCCGCACAGTTTGCGACTGTCTATTGGCGGACAGTGACGGAGTCGATACAGTCACCGACGGCTCCTCGCCTGTTTCAAACTTTCGATGCCCTGGAGGCCGATTTACATGCCCGCGTACCGTGCGGTCGTGTTTGACTTTTTCGGCACATTGACCCGGTCTGTGCAGCGCGGTCCTCAGCACGCCGCCATCGCCCGGTCTCTCGGCGCCGATCCGGAGGCCGTGACCGGCGTCCTCGACCGCACGTTCCGCGCCCGTGCCTGCGGCCGGTACGGGTCCGCCGAGGCCACCCTCCGCTGGGTGATCGAGCAGGCCGGCGGCCGCCCACGCCCCGGCGCCATCCGTGCCGCCATGCCGGCCCGTGTCGACGCCCTGCGCGCCGACACCCAGCTGCGACCGGATGCGATCAGCGCCCTCACCGCCATCCGCAGCCGTGGCGTGCGCACCGCCGTGGTCAGTGACTGCACCCACGAACTCCCCGCCTTCCTGCCCGGTCTCCCGGTGGCGCCGCTGCTGGACGCTCAGATCTACTCGGTCGAGCTGGGCGTCTGCAAACCGGACCCGGAGATCTACCTCGCCGCCTGCGACCGGCTCGGCGTGGCCCCGGAGGACTGCCTCTACGTCGGCGACGGCGGCAGCCACGAACTCACCGGTGCCGCCGCCGTCGGCATGACTCCGGTCCGGCTGGCCGCTCCCGATCTCGCCAACCATCTCGTCTTCGACGCCGACACCAACTTCGCGGGCCGCACGGTCCGCTCTCTCACCGACGTCCTCACCGTGCTCGGCCCGGTCCCCGCCCTCGTCTGACCCGGTGTGGGCGGGCGCGTGCCGCTGCCCCTCTCCGGTCGCACATTCGCTCGAGCGGCGGGCGGGGTGCCGGCGGGTGTGGCGTGGGAGGATCGGACGGTGAGTTCTGGGGTGCTGGAAGAGGCGATCAAGAAGGCGGCCATCGCCTGGATCTCGGTGGCGGACGGGCCCGCCTACGCGCTCTGGTGCATGCCGGTCGAGACCTCGCTGATGGTCGTCAGCGGGCCCGGCGAGCAGTTCGCTGCGGGGCTCGCCGAGGCGCAGCGGGCCACGGTCCGGCTGCGCGGCGACCACGGTGGCCTGATCGTCCTGGCCGAGGCCACCGTGACACGGCTGGTCCCGGGCAGCGACGAGTGGAACGAGATCGCCCCGCAGGTCGCCGCCAAACGGCTCAACGCGTCCGGCTCGGCCGACGAGGTCGTCGCCCGCTGGGCCGCCGACGGTTGCGCCCTGGTGCGCCTGACGCCCGCCGCCGAGACCGCGGTCGGATCCGCCGGTGTTCCGGCCGAGTCCCATGCCGGGCCGCCCCGGGAGACCCCGGCGCGCGTCGAGACCCGTCGCCCCTTCCGCCTTCACCGGGTCCGCAAGCGCTGACCGGCCCGCAGTGGCGGCGGGGCGGGCGTCTCCGAACGGTGGAACTCCCGGGCCGGCACGCGGGTGCGCCGCATGAGCGTTTCTGGCCGCCGAGCACCGCGGCAAGCGGTTTACCGGTCCGTGGCCGATCCGTGAACACGTTCACGATCTCGTACGCCAAGGTGGACATGTCCGAACCCTGACCTAGTCTGGGGTCGTGACCATGGGGACGAGGGTTTACCTGGCCCGCCTCGCCGGTCTGCCGGTGTTCGATCCCAACGGCGATCGAGTCGGGCGGGTGCGTGACGCGGTGGTCCGCCTGCGCACCACGAACCGGCCACCCCAGGTGGTGGGGCTGGTCGCCGAGATGGCGCTGCGCCGCCGCATCTTCCTGCCGATCGGCCGGGTGACGAGCATGGACGCGGACGCCGTGGTGCTCAGCACCGGCACCCTCAACCTGCGCCGGTTCGAGAAGCGGCCCAACGAGTTGCTGGTCCTGGAGGATCTGCTGGACCGCCGGGTGACCGTGGTGCCCGAGCACGGCGACGGTGAGGATCACACCGGCATCGTGCTGGACATCGGCATGGAGCTGAGCCGGAACACCGAGTGGTTGCTGACCCGGGTCGCGGTCCGCGAGCACACCGGCCGGCTGGCCCGGCGCGGTCACGTCTACCAGGCCGAGTACGAACGGGTGCGGGGCCTGGTCGGCCCGGCCGAGACGCAGGGCACCTCGAACCTGATCGCGCTCCTGGACCAGATGCGGCCGGCGGACATGGCCAACGCGCTGCAGGACCTGCCGGACGCCCGCCGTAACGAGGTGGCCGCCGCCCTGAACGACCGGCGGCTGGCGGACGTCCTGGAGGAGTTGCCGGAGCACGACCAGGTGGAGATCCTGGCCGCGCTGGGCCGGGAGCGGGCCGCCGACGTGCTGGAGCGGATGGACCCGGACGACGCCGCCGACCTGCTCGCCGAGTTGCCGCATGCCGAGCAGGCGGTGCTGCTCGACCTGATGGAGCCGGATGAGGCGGCCCCGGTCCGGCAGCTGTTGAACTACCGGCCGGGCACCGCGGGCAGTGTGATGACCTCGGAGCCGGTGATCCTGACCCCGGACACGACGGTGGCCGAGGCGCTGGCCCGGATCCGCAATCCCGAGCTGTCGCCGGTGGTCGCCGCCCAGGTGTTCGTGGCCCGGGCGCCGGCGGCCACGCCGACGGGTAAGTACCTGGGCATGGTGCATTTTCAGCGATTGCTGCGAGAACCGCCGGCGTCGATCGTGGGCGGTCTGGTGGACAGCGGCATCGAGCCGTTGCGCACCGAAACGGGACTGCTGGAGATCACCCGGCGGATGGCGACGTACGACCTGGTGGCGATGCCGGTGGTGGACTCGACGCACCGGCTGCTGGGCGCGGTGACGGTCGACGACGTGCTGGACCACTCGCTGCCCCGGGACTGGCGTGACCGGGACGCCCACGGCGACGAGCTGGTGACCCCGTGAGCGAGAACCGGCGTGACCGTCTGGACCAGCCGCGCGACCCGGGCCGGATGCGGCTGCCGAAGTTCGACCCGGAGGCGTTCGGCCGCTGGTCGGAGGGCATCGCGCGGTACATGGGGACGGCGAAGTTCATCGTCTACATGACGGTGCTGATCGCCGCCTGGTTCGCGTGGAACACCCTCGCACCGGTGCGGCTGCGCTTCGACCCGTACACGTTCACGTTCCTGACGTTGATTCTGTCGCTGCAGGCGTCGTACGCCGCGCCTCTGATCCTCCTGGCGCAGAACCGGCAGACGGACCGCGACCGTCTCGCGATGGAGGAGGATCGCCGCCGCGCGGCGATGCAGAAAGCGGACACCGAATTCCTGGCCCGCGAGATCGCCGCCCTGCGGATCGCGCTGGGCGAAGTCGCGACCAGGGATTTCCTCCGCTCCGAGCTGACCCGGCTGGCCGATGAACTGGACGAGGCGGCCCTGCGCCGGGAGAAGCGGGCACGTATGGAGTGGGAGGAGGACCACCCCTGACCGCTGGGTAGAGTCGACAGCATGGCTCCGCCCACACACCCCGCCTCCACGCTCGAGGACGCCATCCAGGCCGCTCTGGCGACCGTGGACGACCCCGAGATCCGCCGCCCGATCACCGACCTCGGCATGGTCGCCGGCTTCACCGTGAGCGACGGCCTGGTCAAGGTCGATCTGCTGCTGACGGTCGCCGGCTGCCCGTTACGGGACAAGCTGACCAACGACATCACCGCCGCCCTGACGAAGATCCCGTCGATCGACCGGGTCGAGATCAACTTCGGGGTGATGACCGAGGAGCAACGCAAGGCGCTGCAGACCACGCTGCGCGGCGGCGGGGATTCGGCCGAGCCGGTCATCCCGTTCGCCCAGCCCGGCTCCCGGACCAGGGTGTACGCGGTAGCGAGCGGCAAGGGTGGCGTCGGCAAGTCGAGCGTCACCGTGAACCTGGCCGCGGCGCTCGCCCAGCGGGGTCTGTCGGTCGGTGTGATCGACGCGGACATCTACGGCCACTCGGTGCCGCGGATGCTCGGCGTCGAGAGCAAGCCCACCCGCGTCGAGGAAATGATCATGCCGCCGCAGTCGCACGGCGTGAAGGTGATCTCGATCGGCATGTTCACCTCCGGCAACGCCGCGGTGGTCTGGCGTGGCCCGATGCTGCACCGCGCGCTGCAGCAGTTCCTCGCCGACGTCTACTGGGGCGACCTGGACGTGCTGCTGCTCGACCTGCCGCCGGGCACCGGTGACGTGGCCATCTCGCTGGCTCAGCTCCTGCCGAACGCGGAGATCCTGGTCGTGACCACCCCGCAGATGGCCGCGGCCGAGGTCGCCGAGCGGGCCGGCGCGATCGCCCTGCAGACGCACCAGCGGCTGGTCGGCGTGGTGGAGAACATGTCGTGGCTGGAGCTGCCGGACGGTTCGCGCATGGAGGTCTTCGGCACCGGTGGCGGTCAGACGGTGGCCGACTCGCTCAGCAAGACCATCGGCGCTCGCGTGCCACTGCTGGGTCAGATCCCGCTGGACACCCGGGTGCGTGAGGCCGGTGACGCCGGCACCCCGATCGTGCTGGCCGACCCGGACGCGCCGGCGGCCAAGGCTCTCGACGGTGTCGCCGACAAGCTGGCCGTCCGCCGGGAATCCCTCGTCGGCAAGCCCTTGGGTCTGCTGGTCAACGCGCGTAAGTCTTAGGTCGCGTCGAGGTCGTAACGCTGCGCCGGTCGGGGAGTCTCGGCCGGCGCGGTCGCTTTCGGGGAGCTCCTGAAGTCGGTGGCGGCCGCGACCTCGTCGAATTCGCTCTTGACCCCGTTGAGGTCCTGCTTCACGTCGTCGTAGAGGGTCTGCAGCGGCTTGCGGATGGCCGCCTCGTCGTCCTCGCTGAGCAGGTGCTTGCGGATGAACGCCTTCGGGTGCAGGTCCTCGAGCTGGATGTCCGTGCCGAGCTCGCGGCTCAGGTCGGTGGTCGCGTTCTGCGCCATGGAACGCAGCCGGCGCAGCAGGCGCATCCCGTCGCCGAGCACCTTGGGGAGACGTTCCCCGAAGATGAACAGCGCGACCAGGAGCAGCGCGCCGATCTCCCAGCCGTTCAGATTTTCGATCACGTCCGGCCTCCCAGGCTTCCCGGCCCAAGGGTACGCACGATCGCTGTGCGATCGCAGCCCGGCCGGGGCATCAATTGGTGTCCGCCGCGAGGGTCACCGAGGCGGACGAGGGCTTGCTGCCGCGGCGGTACTCGACCGCCACGACCGAGCCGGGAGCATACTTGCGGACCATGGCGATGAGGCCGGTCCCGTCGTCCAGCGGGCGCCCGTCGAGCTTGGTGACCACGTCGCCGGCGCGCAGGCCGGCGGCGGCCGCCGGGCCACCCGACTCGACCGCGCGCAGCCGGGCGCCACTGGCCGCCTCACCGGTGATCACCTCAGCGCCGATCACGGTACGCCGGGCCTTGCCGGTGTCGATGATGTCCTCGGCGATCCGCTTGGCCTGGTTGATCGGGATGGCGAAGGCGAGACCGATGTTGCCGGCCTCGGTGGTGCTGCCGCCGACCGAGCGGATCACCGAGTTGACGCCGACGACCTCACCCGCCGCGTCCACCAGCGGGCCACCGGAGTTGCCCTGGTTGACCGCGGCGTCGGTCTGGATGGCCGCGTAGTAGCGGGTGGTGCCGCTCTCCTCGCCGGCCTGGATTGTGCGATCGAGGGCGCTCACGATGCCGGCCGTCACGGTGTTGACCAGCGCGAGGGGTGAACCGAAAGCGAGCACGTGGTCACCGACCGCGATCTGGTCGGAGTTGCCGAGCGCGACCGGGGTCAGCCCGTCCTTTGCGACTTTGATCACTGCGAGGTCGGACTCCGGGTCACGGCCGATCAGCTTCGCGGCGGCGGTGGAGCCGTCGTGGAACGAGACCGAGAGGGAGCTGTCGCCGCCCTCGACCACGTGGTCGTTGGTGATCACGTAGCCGTCCGCGGAGACCACGAAACCGGACCCGATCGCCCCGCTGACCCGCACCGTCACGACGCTCGGCTGCACCCGCTGGACCACCCCGCCGAACGATTCCTCGGCCCGCTGGGCGGACTCCGGGGTGTTCTGGCCGGGCGCGCCGAGCGCGGTGCGGCCGGCGTCGACATAGCCGCCCTTGACCGCGAAGAGGAAGCCGAGCGTGCCGCCGACTCCACCTGCCAGAAGGGCTGTGACCAGGCAGATCACCATGATCGAGGCGAGCGGCCGGCGAGGCGCGTCAGGGTTGGGCGGCGTGTCCAACTGCGGGCCGCCGGTGGGCGGCGGCGCCGGCAGGACGACTGCCGAGGGGGCGTACGGATCACGCCAGGGATCGGTGAGCGCGTCGGACCACCAGGGTGACGCCGGCGAGCCCGGGGGCGGGCCGTACGGCTGCTGCCGCGGGTCACCGGAAGAAGGGGACGTCGGTGGCCGACTCCAGTTCCAGCCGTCGGTCACGTCGGTGCCTCCACTCCGCTCAACCGGCTCCGCGCCTCCAGGATGACACGGATCCGCCGGTTCACACCTTGCCACGGGTTCGCACATGCGACGAGTGCACTGTTTATGCATCGACGGCGCGGTGCATCACCGGAGAACATCGCTCTACTCTCTTATCCGATGTGCGTGGTTGGTCCGCGAGCATCACCACTGTTGTACGGAGGTCGTCATCATCGGTCCCGCTCGTTCATTCGGTCAGCCGGCGGCGCAATCAATGCCGTTCGCGGAGACCTACGCCACCGAGGACCCGGTTCTGCAGACCGCGCGTGCTTTGGCACACGAGCTAGGCCTGCCCTGTGTCTCGCCGGGCGCCGGCTCGGTGCTGAGCGTCCTGGCCGCCGCCGGCAGCGCCAAGGCGGTGGTCGAGATCGGCACCGGAACCGGCGTCAGCGGGATATGGCTGCTCCGCGGCATGCGCCCGGACGGGGTCCTCACCACCATCGACGTCGAGCACGAGCACCAGCGGATCGCCCGCCGGATCTTCGTGGAGGCGGGTTACGCCCCCTCGCGGACCCGGATCATCAGCGGCCGCGCCCTCGACGTGCTGCCCCGGCTCGCCGACGGCGCCTACGACCTGATCTTCGTGGACGCCGACACCACCGAGTTCGCCGCCTGCACCGAGGCCGCGCTGCGCCTGCTCCGGCCGGGCGGGGTGCTGATCGTGAACGGCGCGCACGCGAACGGGCGGATCAGCGACCCGTCCGCCCGGGACGTGGACACCCTCACCGTCCGGGAGACGGTGAAGGCGATCCGCGAGTCGGAGGAGTGGATCCCGGCCGTGATCCCCTCAGGCGCCGGCCTGCTGACCGCTGTGAAGCGCTGAGAGGTAGTTCAGGAGCGTCCGGGCGCCCCAGCCGGTGGCGCCCTTGGTCAGCTCCCGATCGTGCGCCTCGGACCAACTGGGGGCGGACATGTCCAGATGCGCCCACCGGGCCTCGCCGAAGAAGTCGCGCAGGAACAGGGCGGCCATCACCGCGCCCGGTCCGGCCGGGGCGCTGATCCGGTCGGCGATGTCGCTGCGCAGGTTGTCGTTGTAGTCGTCGGTGAGCGGCAGCCGCCACATCTGCTCACCAGCCGCCGCCCCCGCCGCGGTCAACGCCGCCGCCAGTTCGTCGTCGGGGCTGAACAGGGCCGCCGTGCGCTTGCCCAGGGCGACCGCGTTCGCCCCGGTCAGGGTCGCCAGGTCGATCATCAGGTCGGGTCGCAGCACCTCGGCCGCGTAACCCAGCGCGTCGGCCAGCACGATCCGGCCCTCGGCGTCGGAGTTGGTGTTCTCGCTGGTCGAGCCGTCGTAGTGGGTGATCACGTCACCGGGGCGGAAGGCGGAGCCGCTGATCGCGTTCTCGGCCAGCGGAACGAGCGCGGTCACCCGCACACCCAGGCCGAGGTCGGCGGCGCCGAGGATCGCGGCGACCACCGCGGCCGCGCCGCCCATGTCCTTCTTCATCAGCTTCATGCCGTCACGCGGCTTGATCGAGATGCCGCCGGTGTCGAAGGTGATGCCCTTGCCGACCAGGACCACGTGGGTGGTCGCGCCGGGCGGGTGCCAGGAGATCTCGACGAACACCGGCGGGGACACCGAGCCGGCGCCGACGGCCCGCAGGCCACCGAACCGCTCCAGCTCGTCGCCGGCGCGCACGGTCACGGTAACGCCGGCGCGGCTCGCGGCCTCGGCGACGACCTGGTCGGCGAACCACTCCGGGTTCTTCAGCGACGACGGCGTGTTGGTCAGGTCCCGGGCGAGCCAGGCGGCACGAGCCGCGACATGCGCCCGGGTGAGGCTCTCGGCGTACACCCCGGGCTTGTCGGCGATCAGCCGGACCTCGCCGGACCGGACCGGCAGCACCCCGTCGCGGTATCGGTAGCCGCCCAGCCAGAGGCCCTCGGCCAGACCGCGCAGCGCCGCCGGGGCGAGCCCCTGCGGAGTCAGCACCTCCAGCGCCTCGTCGTCGCCGGCCTCCCGGACGGCGGCGGCTCCCGCCGCGCGCCAGCCCGCCTCGTCGCCGGAACCGACGCCGGCCAGCAGCACCCGCGACGGCCGTCGCAATGGACGCGGCAGCACCATGACCTGGCCCGGCTCGATGCCGGCGGCCAGCGCGGCAGCCTCGGCGCCGACCTCTCCCGGCGCGTGCGAGCCGTCCGGTCCGACCGGAACGACCCAGGTGGACGCGTCGTCGGCAACGTCCGTCAATCGGATTGCGAACACGGGAGGATGACCTTTCCGTAAGACATGGAAAGCCCGCCGGTACGGGCGGTACCGTACCGGCGGGCTCGCGTGAAACGTCAGCCGGCGATCGACTTCAACGCGTCACCCAGCGCGCTGGCCTCGTCCGGGGTCATCTCCACGACGAGACGGCCACCACCCTCCAGCGGGACGCGCATCACGATGCCACGACCCTCCTTGGTGACCTCCAGCGGACCATCGCCCGTCCGCGGCTTCATCGCCGCCATCTTGTCTCCCCTCAGACCTACGTCAGGGTCGGTGGGTTACCCCACAGCCACTTGCTCCTGGAATGCCAGCAGCCACGTCACGTGCTCAGCCCCACATGACGCGGTGCTCGTTTCCGATCGGCGGCCCGCTCAGGCCGTTTCACGTCTTCACGCGCAGCGGCCCACCGTGCCGATCAAACATTTTCCCTGATGAACACCGGCGAACCCAAACCCAGCCCGGGCGGATGTGACAGCGTCTAGCATATCGTCTTTCGGGCTGTCACAATGTGCGGTCATGCAGGCGCGGTCCGCACTCTTCGACCTGTACGGCGACTACCTGCGCGCTCGTGGTTCCCGAGCCCCGGTGTCCGCCCTCGTCAGGCTGCTGGCCCCGCTCGACATCGCGGCTCCGGCGGTCCGCACCGCCGTGTCGCGAATGGTGCGACAGGGATGGCTGCATCCGCTGCGCCTGGCCTCCGGACCGGGTTATCTGCTCACTCCGAAAGCCGCTCGCCGGCTCGACGAGGCGGCCGCCCGGGTGTACCGAACCGGTCGCGGCGGCTGGGACGGCCGCTTCGACATGATCCTGTTGCACGAGCCGGTCGCGCGCCGGGACGCGGCCCGTCTCACCTATCTGGGCTACGGGCCGCTCAGCGAGCAGGTCTGGGTGGCCCCCAAGGCCTCCGAAGAGGTCGAGGCCCTGCTCAACGAGGCCGGAACCGGGTTCGAGCGGTTCAGCGCCAGCCACACCGCGGGCTCGCCCGGCGCGATCAGGATCGTCGGCCGGGCCTGGGATCTGGGCCAGATCGGCCGGGCGTACGAGGAGTTCGTCGAGTCGGCGCGCCCCGCCATGAAAGCGATCACTCCACGCAGCACCGACGAGGAGGCGTACGCGGCCCGGTTCCGCCTGGTGCACGGCTGGCGCTCGTTCCTCTTCCACGACCCGCAGCTGCCGCCCGCCCTGCTGCCCCCGGGCTGGCCGGGCGTCAAGGCGGCCCTGTTCTTCGACAAGCACGCCACCCGGCTGCGTCCCGCCGCCGACCGGCATGTGGAACGTTGCCTGCAGTCGGCCGCCCGTGGGGGACGTGTGGGATTCTCAGAACCATGACCGATGTCCTGCTCGTCGACCGCACTGACGCGGTCGTCACCCTGACCCTGAACCGCCCCGAGGCGATGAACTCGTTCACCGTCGACCTCAAGGAGGCGTTGCGGGACACCCTCGCCCAGTTGGAGAGCGACCGGTCGTGCCGCGCGATCGTGCTGGCCGGTGCCGGCAACGCCTTCTGCGGCGGCCAGGACCTGCGCGAGCACGCGGCGCTGCTCCAGTCCGGCGCGACCGACCTGAACACCGTCCAGGTGCACTACAACCCGATCGCCCAGCGGCTGGCCAGCATGCCCAAGCCGGTGATCGCGGCGGTGCGCGGGATGGCCGCCGGGGCGGGCGCCTCGCTGGCCCTGCTCGCCGACTTCCGCATCGGCGGCCCGAAGACCAGCTTCCTGATGGCGTTCGCCAACGTGGGCCTGGCCGGCGACAGCGGCATCTCCTGGTCGCTGCCGCGCATCGTGGGGCACGCCAAGGCCGTCGAGCTGCTGCTGCTCGCCCAGCCGGTCAAGGCCGACGAGGCCAACCGGATCGGCATGCTCACCAGGCTGCTCGACGACGACGAGCAGGTGCTGCCGGTGGCGCAGGAACTCGCCGCCCGGCTGGCCGCCGGCCCGACCGTCGCCTACGGCGCGATCAAGCGGGAGCTGTCCATCGGTGACGCCGGCACGCTCTCGGACGCGCTGGCGGCCGAAGCACAGGCGCAGGCGATCTGCGGCGCGACCGCCGACCACCAGGCCGCGGTGAGCGCCTTCCTCAACAAGCAGAAGCCGACTTACCAGGGCCGCTGACCGTTACTCGTCGTCGTCTTCCTCTTCGGGGTCCTGGTTCGCCTCGGCCCCGAGGACGAAGGCCTGCATGGCCAGCTCGTCCCCGGACGGCCAGACATAGGTCGGCAGCTCCACCGGCCCCAGCTCCAGCACGTGCGACCAGAACTGGCGCACCGCCTCCGCCGGGTTCACCGCCTCGATCGGCAGCGCCACACTGACCAGCCAGGCCTTCTTGTCGGCCGGGCCGCCCAGCCGGGCGGAGAACCGCCGGAACGTCTCCTCGTCGACCGGGCCGGCCGAGAGCCCCTCGGCGGGGACCGGCTCGTCGAAGGCCCGTCGCAGGTACCACAGCGCGAACTCGCCGCCGTCCGCCTTCTCCACCCGGGCCAGAGCCACGACCTGTTCCCCGGCGACCAGCAGGACCTCGTCACCGACCGAAGCACCGGCCGGGCCGTCCGCCAACGTCACCACATCGTGCTGGAACAACCGCTCGGTCGCCCACTGCTCGTCCGGAATGATTACCACGAACTGCGCCATGGGAACATCACATCACGGGCACCCAGCAGTCTGCGAGGTGGTCGTCGACCATGCCCGTGGCCTGCATCAACGCGTAAGCGGTGGTGGGGCCGACGAACTTGAAGCCCCGCTTCTTCAGCGCCTTGGCGAGGGCGGTGGACTCCGGTGTCACCGCGGGGACGCCGGCCCGGTCCAGCGGCCTCGGCCGGGCCGGTGGCGCGAACGACCAGAGCAGCTCCGACAGACCCTCCGGCAGGCCGGCCGCGACCCGGGCGTTGTGCAGGGCGGCGTCGACCTTCATCCGGTTGCGTACGATGCCCGCATCGGCCATCAGGCGGGCGGCGTCCGCCTCACCGAACTCCGCCACCTTCGCGATCGAGAAACCGGCGAAGGCCGCGCGGAAGGCCGGCCGCTTGCGCAGAATGGTGATCCACGACAGCCCGGACTGGAAGGCCTCCAGGGTGAGCCGCTCGAACAGCGCGTCGTCGCCGCGGACCGGCCGGCCCCACTCGTCGTCGTGGTAGACCACGTAGTCCGGCGAGCCGCCGCCCCAGAAACAGCGCGGGCGCCCGTCGGCGCCGATCACGATCCCGGAGTCGGTCACGGCAGGCGGCCCTGCTCCACCAGGCGGGCGAACTTCCGCAGCGCGCCGGTGAAGCCCAGCTTCGAGCCAGGCCAGAGGACCGGCCAGGCGATCTTGCCGACCGGGCCGGCCGGCAGGTGGAACCACTCGTGCAGGACGATCTGGGTGCGGTCGCCGGACATCGCGGTGCACCGCATCGCCCCGGGGCCGCGTAGCACCTTGCCGCAGTGCACGACCCGGACCTCGTACGGCGCGTTGACCTTGACCACCCGCAGTTCGTCGCGCAGGATCGCCGGGCCGATCGCGGTGACCGCCTCGACCAGGCTGCCCTCGCCGCCGTCGCCCTCGACCACCCGGACCCGGGTGAACGGGATCCACTCGGACTGCTTCTCCCAGTCCAGGAACGCGGCGAAGACCTTGGGCGCGGGCGCGTTGACGATCACCGTGGCGGTGACCTCGCCGGCGCCGGGACTGGCGGCGTCGCCGAACCCCTCTGGGCCGGCCTCCGGATCGCTGCTCATCGCTTCTCCACCGGCTCCTGCTCCTCGGACGGCGCCATCGGGATGACCACCGGCGGCGGCGTGACGGCGGGCTGCGCGGCCGGGGCCAGCGCGGCCTCTCGGGCCTTGCGCAGCGCCTCGGCGTCCTCGGTACGGCCCTCGCGCAGCGCGGCCACCTCGGCTTCGAGGACGCCGATCAGCTCGCTCTTGTAGCCGATGTCGTACGCCGCCCGCTGCAGCGCCTGATCGACCTGCGCCATCCGGTACCCCCGCCAGACGGTGTCGAACCTGGTCCGGGAGATGTCCTCCTCGCCGAGCGGGCGGTCGCTGGGCAGCGGAACCGCACGGCCGTCGGGCTCGACCGGGGTCAGGCCGGAGTCGCCCCCGCTCAGCAACACGGTCACACCGAAGACGATCGTCGCGACGACCAGAGCCACGACGATGAAGAGCAGAAGCTGACCCATGCGCACGATGTTGACATGTCCGCTTTCCGTAGGCGAGACCGCCACCCGGTCCGCGGCCTCCGGCGAGCGATCAGGTCCAGGTCAGGATGCGCTTGCGCCAGGCGTACAGGATCCCGAGCGCGAGCACGGCGACGAAGATGCCCATCTCGGCGATGGCGAGCCCGCCGAATCCCGGCCGGTCGAAGATCAACGCCCACGGGAAGAGAAATACGGCCTCCACGGCGAAAAGCACGTAAAGGTACGCGTACACGTAATACCGGATCTGCGCCTGCGCCCAGTCTCCGCCGACCGGATCGATGCCACTCTCGTAGGAGATCCGCTTGCCCGCCGGCTCCGCCGGATTCGAGGGCCGCAGCAGGCGGTTCGCGCCGAAGGCCGCCACGAACAGCAGCACACCGGCGAGGAGCACAAGGCCCAGGGTGGCGTACGAACCGAGATATCCGTCCACGATCGGGGAGCCTATAGGACGCAACCAGTGAGATCGGGTAGCTGGTTGTTTGCCGTCACGGCTACCGTGGGCAACGGTCTGCGGCCCCTTCGTAAGGAGTGGCGACGTAGTCTGGACGTGACGATCTGCGGCCCTGCCCATCGACACACTTTGTTGCAGCGGGACCGCGCCCTCTGGAGGTTGAATCGTGCCCGCTACCGAGAAGCGAGTCGAACAACTGGACCGGGTTGTCATCCGATTCGCCGGCGATTCCGGTGACGGTATGCAGCTCACCGGCGACCGGTTCACGTCCGAGACGGCTCAGCTCGGCAATGACATCTCGACGCTTCCCAACTTTCCGGCGGAGATCCGCGCGCCCGCAGGCACCCTTCCCGGGGTCTCCAGCTTTCAGGTGCACTTCGCCGACTACGACATCCTGACCCCAGGTGACGCGCCGAACGTGCTGGTGGCGATGAACCCGGCCGCGCTCAAGGCCAACCTCGCCGACCTGCCCGCCGGCGCCGACATCATCGTCAACACCGACGAGTTCACCCGCCGCAACCTGGCCAAGGTCGGTTACGCCGTCAGCCCGCTGGAAGACGACTCGCTCGCCGAGTTCGCGGTCCACCCGGTGGCCCTGACCTCGCTGACCGTCGGCGCCCTGGCCGACCTGGGCATCGCCAAGAAGGACGCCGAACGCGCCAAGAACATGTTCTCGCTCGGTCTGCTGAGCTGGATGTACTCGCGCCCGTTCGAGTCGACGCTGCGATTCCTGGAGCGCAAGTTCGCCAAGCGACCCGACCTGGTCGCCGCGAACAAGGCCGCCTTCCAGGCCGGGTGGAACTACGGCGAGACCACCGAGGCGTTCTCGGTGCGCTACGAGATCAAGCCGGCGAAGATGCGTTCCGGCACCTACCGCAACATCACCGGCAACCAGGCGCTCTCACTCGGCCTGGTCGCGGCGGCGGTGCGGTCGAAACTGCCGCTCTTCCTCGGCGCCTACCCGATCACCCCGGCGTCGGACATCCTGCACGAGCTGAGCAAGCACAAGCGGTTCGGCGTCACCACCATGCAGGCCGAGGACGAGATCGCCGCGGTCGGGGCGGCGCTCGGAGCCTCCTACGGCGGGGCGCTCGGCGTCACCACCACCAGCGGGCCGGGCGTGGCGCTCAAGAGCGAGACCATCTCGCTGGCCATCGCCCTGGAGCTGCCGCTGGTGATCGTGGACGTGCAGCGGGCCGGCCCGTCGACCGGCATGCCGACCAAGACCGAGCAGGCCGATCTCAACATGGCCCTGTTCGGCCGGCACGGCGAGGCGCCGCTCGCGGTGATCGCGCCCAAGTCACCGTCGGACTGCTTCCACGCGGCCATCGAGGCCGCCCGGATCGCGCTCACCTACCGCACTCCGGTCATCCTGCTGTCCGACAACTACGTGGCCAACGGGTCGGAGCCGTGGCTGCTGCCGTCCGTCGACGAACTGCCCGATCTCCAGGTCGAGTTCGCCACGGCGCCGAACACCTCCGACGGGCGCTTCCTGCCGTACCTGCGTGATCCCGAGACGATGGCGCGGCCGTGGGCCGTGCCCGGCACGCCGGGCCTGGAGCACCGCATCGGTGGCCTGGAGAAGGCCGACAAGACCGGTGACATCTCCTACGACCCGGCCAACCACGAGTTCATGGTCCGCACCCGGCAGGCCCGCATCGACGCCATACCGGTGCCCGATCTGGACGTCGAGGACCCGGCCGAGGGCGCCCGGGTGCTGGTGCTCGGGTGGGGCTCCACCTACGGACCGATCGGCGCCGCCTGCCGGGCGCTGCGCCAGCGCGGTCTGAACATCGCGCAGGCCCATCTGCGACATCTCTCGCCGCTGCCGGCCAATCTCGGCGAGGTTCTCGCGGGGTACGACAAAGTCGTCGTCCCGGAGATGAACCTCGGTCAGCTCGCCTCGGTGATCCGGGCGAGGTACCTGATCGATGCGGTTCCGTTCAACCAGGTCAGCGGTCTTCCGTTCACCGCCGCGACGCTGGAGAGCATGCTCGAGGACGTGGTCAAGAATGGCTGAGACGGTCGCACTCAAACTCACCGCCAAGGACTTCAAGTCCGACCAGGAGGTTCGCTGGTGCCCCGGCTGCGGGGACTACGCGATCCTCGCCGCGGTGCAGGGCTTCATGCCGGAGCTGGGCATCCCCCGGGAGAACATCGTCTTCGTCTCCGGCATCGGCTGCTCGTCGCGTTTCCCGTACTACATGAACACCTACGGGATGCACTCGATCCACGGCCGGGCCCCGGCGATCGCGACCGGGCTGTCAGCGTCCCGGCCCGACCTGAGCGTCTGGGTGGTCACCGGCGACGGCGACGCGCTGTCGATCGGCGGCAACCACCTGATCCACGCGCTGCGCCGCAACGTGAACCTCAAGATCCTGCTGTTCAACAACCGGATCTACGGGCTCACCAAGGGGCAGTACTCCCCCACCTCCGAGCTGGGCAAGATCACCAAGTCGACACCGGCCGGCTCGGCGGACTCGCCGTTCAACCCGCTCTCGCTCGCCCTCGGCGCGGAGGCGACGTTCGTGGCCCGCACCATCGACTCGGACCGCAAGCACCTCCAGTCGGTGCTGCGGGCCGCGGCCGAGCACGAGGGGTCCGCGTTCGTCGAGATCTACCAGAACTGCAACATCTTCAACGACGGCGCCTTCGACCTGATCAAGGACGCCTCCTCGCGCGACGAGCACCTGATCCGGCTCGAACAGGGCCAGCCGATCACCGTCGGCGGCCTCAACGTGGTCCACCCGGAGGGCAGTTTCGGCCTGAAGGTGCAGGAAGGCGGCACACCGATCGTCCACGACGCGACGGTCGACGATCCGGCCTACGCGTTCGCGCTGAGCCGGCTCTCCGGCTCCGACCTGGGCACCACCCCCATCGGGGTGTTCCGGGACGTGCGGCGCCCGTCTTACGACGAGATCGTCCGCAAGCAGGTGCTCGACGCGAAGACGCAGGCCACCGGCACCCCCGAGGAGATGCTCGACGGCCTCCTCAACGCCGGCGACACCTGGACCATCCTCTAGCCGGCCCTCTCACACGGTGACGCCGTTGGTCGCCGACTCCTCGTCGCGGATGTAGACGAGCAGATCGCCGGTCTCGATGGTGATGATCTGCTCGCCGCCGAGCGGCAGCACCTTGCCGCGCCGGATCAGCGCCACCACCAGGGTGTTCAGCTCCCGCGGGTTCCGACCGACCTCGGCCCGCTCGGCCGAGCGCATCGCCAGCGCCATGCCCTGGCCGGGTGTCAGCAGGTCCTCCACCACGTCGATCAGTGGCGGCGCGGTCGTGGTGAGGCCCAGCAGGCGGCCGGCCGTCGACGACGACACGATCACGTGGTGCGCGCCGCTCTGCTTGAGCAGGGCGGCGTTCTCCTGCTCCCGCACGGCCGCGATGATCCGGACCTGGCCGGCGGTCAACTGCCGCACGGTCAGCGTGATCAGCACCGACGACTCGTCGCGGTCGGTGGCGATGATGACCGACTTGGCGTTCTTCACGTCCGCTTCGTTCAGTACCGCGGACCTCGTGGCGTCGCCCTCGATGACGACCAACCCGCTCGCCGCGGCCTGCCGGACCCCGGCCTCCCGGTTCTCCACGATGACGATGCGCGACTTGTCGTAACCCGTCTCCAGCAGCGCGGCGACCGCGGCACGGCCCTTCGTGCCGTACCCGCAGATGATCACGTGGTCCTTCAACTTGCTCCTCCACCGGGCGACCCGCAGGCCCTTGCGGTATTGGTCGGTCAGCACCTCGAGTGTGGTGCCGACCAGGATGATCAGGAAGAGGACCCGGGCCGGGGTGATGAACAGGACGTTCACCAGGCGGGCGCCCTGGGTCTCCGGCGTGATGTCGCCGTATCCGGTGGTGGAGAGCGACACGACCGCGTAGTAGAAGCAGTCGAGAAGAGTCAGGCCGTCTTCGTTGACGTCACGGTAACCCTCACGATCCAGATAGATGACCGTGACCGCGAGCAGCACCAGGGTGCACGCCATCGCCAGGCGGACACCGAGGGCCCGCAGCGGTCCCTGCCGGACCATCGGTAGATGAATCATGGAACCGCCTGCACGCGATCACCTTAACGGTCAAGCTAAAGGTCGTATCCCAGGACATCACATCAGTCACCGGCCCCGCGTCGGAGGTACCTCATGCGCCGCATCGCGGTCGCCGCACTGCTGACCACAGCCCTGATCCCGGCCCAGCCGGCGCGGGCGGCATCGATCGCCACGGTCACCCACCCCTCGGCCCCGGCGGCGGTCACCCGGGCGGAACTCCTGGCCGGCTGGACGCAGCCGACCGCCGCCAGCACCGCCGCGTGGGACGCCGCCCGCGCTGACCAGGACCGTTGGGCCGCCTACGGCTTCGACTGGTCCACCGACCTCTGCACACGGTCCCCCGAGGCCCCGTTCGGCTTCGTCTTCGCCGACGCCTGCCGGCGCCACGACTTCGGGTACCGCAACTACCGCGCCGACGCCGCGTTCGCGGTACACAAGAAACGCATCGACGAGGTGTTCCGCGCCGATCTGCGCCGCGTCTGCGATGCGTACCGCAAAGCCGCCCAGCCGATCTGCAACGCCGTCGCCTGGACCTACCACCAGACGGTCCGCCTGCTCGGCACCGCCTGACCCGCCGGGTTCGCCACGGCCTTGCCGGTGAGGCGCGCGGCGGCCGGGAGTGGGGGCCGCCTCGCGCGCGGGAGCCACGGGGCCGGGTGATCGCGGTTGTGGGAGCAGTGGCCGTACAAGATAAGGGTTGATGGTGGCCTATCGGGCTATCTGGGCGAAGCGGGCGGCGCCGTCTTCGAGGTCGGGGTGCTCGACGGCCAGAGCCATCGCCACTATCCGGTCGAAGCCCAGGCCCGCGCCGTCGGCGTAGGCCGCGTCGAAGGTGACGTCACCCATTGCGGCGCGTAGCGACGTCTGGTGCGCCGACCAGAAGGCGCCGAACGACTCGGTGCGGCGCGCGCCACGGGCCGCCTCCGCGCCGCCGAACAGCACCGTCGCGGTCGCCGGATCGCCGCCGAGCGCGCAGCGTACGGCGATCGCCGCCACCGCGTCGGCCGCCGCACCGCGGAAACCGTGCCGCAGACGGGAACGCAGCGCCACCACCAGGTGATCGTGGGCGGCGACCAGGTCGCCGCGGCGAAGCGCGACCATGCCGAGCAGCCAGTCGACGGCACGCCGGCCGCGGTCCTCGGGTCGCGCGGCCTCCAGATGACGGGCGGCGCCGAGCAGGTCCGAGGCCTCCGCCAGCGCCTCGCGACGCCAGAGCAACTCGGCGAGAGTCAGGACGGCGGGGAAGGCGGCGTTCGGGACGCCGGTACGTTCGGCCTGGGCGACCACCTCACGGCAGTCCCGCTCGGTGGCGCCGGGATCGTCCCCGGGCAGAGTCAGACGGGCCGCGCGGACCCGGACCAGCAGCGCCGGATCGCCGGAACCGCGAGCCTCCGCCTCGGCACGGGCCAGGAGACGCTCCCGCTCGGCCCGGTCGCCGGTCAGGCCGGCCCACACCAGACAGGCGGCGACCGACTCGGCCACCGCGACGACCGATCCGGCCTCCGCCGGAGTGCCCGGCTCGGACGCGACGCGGCGGGTACCGGCGGCGGGAAGGCGCCGGTAGAGGGTGGACAGCAACTCCCGGCCGTCGCGGGTGTCGCCGTGCTCGCGCCACCACGGGTCGAGGGCGACCGCCAGCCGCAGCCCGGCCGAGACGTCACCGGTGGCGGCGGCCCAGCGCAGGGCGGCCTGCCACTCGGCCACATAGGGGCTCAGCTCGGTCAGCGACACCGTACGGACCTGGCCGTCGGTGTCCACGGTGACCCGGTCGAGGGTGTGCAGCGACCAGGCGAGATGCCGGTCCCGGATCACGGGTTCGTCGCCGGTCGACGACAGCTGGCGCAGCGCGTACGCCCGCACCTGGTCCGACATCCGGTACCGGGGGCCGGGAACCACCTCGACCAGCGACTTGTCGGCGAGTTCGGAGAGCGCGCCGAGCGCCTCCGGGTCGCACCACTCCACGGTGGCGAGCTCGACCGGGCCGGCGAACGCGGCCAGCCGGCGCAGCAGATCGGCGGCGCGGCTCCCGAGCGTCCGGTACGACCAGGCCAGGTTGTTGGTCAGACTGGCGTGCCGGCCGTCACCGGCGGCGTCGTTGTCCAGCGCGCCGAGCGGATCGTCCAGGCGCCGGGCCAACTGCTCGGCCGGCAGCAGGCGGAGCCGGGCCGCGGCGAGCTGGATCGCCAGCGGCGAACCCTCCAGGCGGGCGGCCAGCCGGGCCAACTGCGGATCACCATCGCCGGGACGACCGCCCTGCGCGGCCGCCGCACGATCCCGGAGCAGGGCGAACGCGTCAGCCGGCGCGAGCGGCGGAAGCCGCCAGACCGTCTCGCCGGCAAGTGCCAGCGGAGCCCGGCCGGTAGCCACCACGTCCAGCCGGCGGCAGCGGCTGAGCAGGCGGTGAGCCAGCGCGGCGGTCAACGCGGGCGCCGCGTCGCACGTCTGCAGCAGCACCAGCATCCGCCGCTCCGCGCACTGCTCGACCACCGTGTCGATCATCGGGCGGCCCGGCTCCGGACGCAGGCCCAGGGCCGCGGCGAGGGCGGTGGGCAGGCCTTGCGCCGCGACCGCGGCATCAATCGACCACACCCCGCCGGGGTACGCCTTGAGGAGCTGCTCCGCCACCGCGTGTGTGAGCCGGGTCTTGCCGGAACCGCCCGGGCCGACCACGGTGACCAGGCGGTTATGGCTGATCAACTCGGCCAGGTCGGCGAGTTCGGCGCGGCGGCCCACGAACGGGCTGTGCTCGGCCGGAAGGTTGTGCCGGGGAGCCTCCGCCGTCCGCGGGCGGGGAAAGTCCCGGTCCAGGCCGGGCGCTGTCACCTGGAAGAGACGCTCGTCGTCATCGAAGCCACGCAGCCGGAAGGCGCCCAGGTCGAGCAGGTCCACGGTGGCCAGCGTGGCCGCGGCCGCGGCGCCGGCCGAACCGCCGGACGTGGCGGCATAGGCGGCGGTCACCGCCAGAGCGGTCGCCTCCGAACACAAAACCTGGCCGCCGTGCGCCGCGGCGGACACCCGGGCGGCCCGGTGCACCTCGGCGCTGGCGTACTCCTGGCCGACCGGAACAGCCCGGCCGGTGTGCAGTCCGATCCGGACCCGGGGCACCGCGTCCGGACGCGGCCAGTCGTAGGACGCCAGTCTCCGCTGCGCCTCGACACACGCCGCGACGGCCGCGTCGGCATGGGAGAACGCCACGAAAAATGAGTCACCCTCCGTAAGGAGTTCGACACCTCTAAACTCGTCGAACACGGCGCGTAGCACCGCTCGGTGAGCGCCGAGCACGTTTCGATACGTCTCACCGAGCATCCGAGCGAGCCTCGTCGAGCCCTCGATGTCGGTGAACATGAAGGTCACCAGGCCACTGGGTAGCTCGATCCGTCCCGACACGGTGGAACCTCCGCCCCCTTTTGGAAGTCGTGACTCATGCTGCCGTATCTCTGTGTCACCGCCCATCGTAGAAACGGACGGTAACCATTTACCCGCCACGGCCGACCCCTTACGGAGGACATCCTGATCGCGACATCGACCGGAGGCATACGGGACTACGCGTCTCGTAACGAAAGAGGTCGAACGCGGAAACGCCGCGCTCGGCCAAAACCGCCGGGCTGATCGGGTGTACCCGTACGGGGCAATGAAACCGCCACCGGGAGCGAGTGGAAGGTTACCGGCCGAAGTCGACACTGATCATGGTCGCTCCGGCCGGGTCCTCGCTTCCGGATGCCCGGTTACCCACCATCCGTGTTGCCGGGGTCGCTTCGACGCATGGTCGGCGGTTCGCCCGCCGGCCGGTCGCCGGGGTGGGTGCGGCTTGCGACGGCCGGTCGCCTGACCGACGGCTTTCCGGGGCCGTCGATCAGCAGCCGCAGCCGCCGCCGCAACAGCCACCACCACCGCCGCCACCACCGGCTGGGACGGACGGGGCCCCGCCACCACGGCCGGTCACGGCGACTGTGGACAGCAGCTTGACGGTGTCGTCGTGGCCCTGCGGACAGGCCGCCGGCTCGCTGGCCTCACGCATCGGACGGCTGACCTCGAAGGTGGCGCCACAGGGGCGGCACCGGAACTCATAACGCGGCATCCGACCAGCGTAGGGCCCCTGCGATGCGGAGCGCACGGGGAGTTCTTGAGGAGTTGTCCACAGGCCTCCGACGGCCTCCCCGCAGATGGTTTCCGGCGGGTAGGGTCTACGCGTGGCGGAGGCACGGAAGAATCCAGCAGAGCGACCGGAACTGCGGTCCGCGGCACCGCATCAGGGCGGGCCGCTGAGCAGTTCGGGCGCCGCCCCCGGCGATTTTGTTCCGGTTGCCCCAGCTTGGTCCCACGCGAGCCTCACCCCGTCCCACGTGGCGCCGGCCGTCCCGACACCGACCAACGCACCCCCGACGGCTCCGGCTCCTACCAACACCGCACCGACGGCTCCGGCTCCTACCAATGCGGCGCCGTCGGCTCCGTCGCCGGCCACCGTGGTTCCCGCTGTGCCGTCGCCGGCCACCGTGGCTCCGGCCACCCCGGCAGCGGTCAAGGCGATCCCCGCCGTCTCGACGCAGGCCACCGCGGTCCCGCCACCGGCCGATGACGTTCCGGCCGCTCCGGCCACGACCGACGTGGCCCCGGCGACGGCCGGTGTGGCATCGACTGGAGCCGATGGACCGGCAGGTACTGGGTCGGACGCCTCACCCGAGCGGAAAGCCACGCCTGAGCCGAAGGGCGCGCCTGAGCCCGGCGCCGCCGCGCAGGGCTCGGCGGGTTCGAAGGGCGGAGCGTCTGGCGTGGAAGGCGACGGTTCGGGTTCGGGTTCGGGTTCGGGTAATGAGAACGAGCCCGGCACGAGCGGCACCGCCCCGGACGAGCCCAAGACCGGCGTGGCATCACAGCAATCGGAAACCGGCGGCACCGCCCCAGAGGCGTCGAAGGCCGACGCGGCAACGGAGGGACCGGGAGCCGGAGACTCGGTGCCGGCCACTCGGGAGAAGGGCAGCGGGGAGAAGGCCGCCAGCTCGGCCGGGCCGGGATCCGCTGTGGCTGGCACGGCCATGGACAGCAAGCTCAGCGACGGCGTGACGGCGGACAGCAAGCCGACGGCCGACACGGCTACTGACAGCAAAGCCACCGACGGCAAGCCCGTCGCTGACAGCAAACCCGCCGATGGCAAGCCTGCCGCTGACAGCAAACCCGCCACTGACAGCAAACCCGCCACTGACAGCAAGTCCGCCGATGGCAGCAAGTCCGCCGATGGCAAGCCTGCCGCTGACAGCAAGGCCGCTGGAGTGACCGGGGCTGCGGCCGCGGCGGCCGGGGACCAGAAGGGCAGGGCTGCGGCCAAGAGCGGAAAGGCGCAGCGCCGTTTCCGGCCGCTGCATCTGACCGGCCGGGCCGCACGCGGTGTCGTCGCCTGGACGCGGGGGCCGAGCGGGCGCGTGATCGTGCCGGGTGTCCTGGTGGCCGCGCTGGTCGTGGGGGCCGGGGCTTCGGGGGCCTATCTGGTGCCCCAGGCGCTGGAGGCCAGACCCACTCCCAGTGCCACCCCGGCGTTCGGCGAGGCCGGGCCGGGATCAGCGCCGCCGGGCGGGTGGTCGTCGGCGGGAGTCCCGGCTGCCGGGCTGCCCGGGGCGGGGAACATGCCGTCGAACTATCCGGGGCTGGGAGGCACCGCGCCCAACGGCCTGCCGGGGGCGACCGGATTGCCGGGAGCGACCGTGCCCAACGGCCTGCCGGGAGCGACCGGGCTTCCGGGAGCGACCGTGCCCAACGGGCTGCCGGGGCTGACCCCACCGAACGCGGCCGTCAACCCCCGGCCGGCCGATGCCCTGGCCAGCTGGGCGACGCAGGTCGGGACACGGGTCGGGATCCCGGTGGTGGCGGTGCAGGCGTACGGCTACGCCGAACTGGTGACCTCGAAGACCACGCCGAGTTGTCACCTGAGCTGGACCACACTCGCCGCGATCGGGAAGGTCGAGTCGTCGCACGGGAGTTTCAACGGCGCGGTGCTGGGCGCGGACGGCGTGGCGACTCCGACGATCTTCGGGTTGCCGCTGAACGGGCAGGGCGGCCGGCAGATGATCGCCGACACCGACCGGGGCGCGCTCGATCAGGACACCACCTACGACCGGGCGATCGGGCCGATGCAGTTCATCCCGACCACCTGGAAGGAGACGGCGATCGACGCCGACCGGGACGGGGTGGCGAACCCGAACGACATCGACGACGCGGCGCTGACCGCGGCGTCGTACCTGTGCAAGGGCGGGCGCGACCTGGCCAAGGCCGACGCTTGGTGGGACGCGATCCTGTCGTACAACGCGGTCCGGCCGTACGCGCAGAAGGTCTTCAACACCGCCGACGAATACGGGCGGCGCAGCCGTTGACGGTCACGGAGCGCCCGGACATCGGCGCTCATCGCAACGCTGAGTGAGCATTGCCGTACTTTTGCGTGGCGAGCACTTCCCTGTAGGTCTCACAAACGGCACGATGTACCCGTGAGGGTGCGCGAATGGGATCCCCGCTCCGCGTCCGCGACCGAGGTGAACTCGCTCGTGGAGACGGTGAACGCGGTCCTGGCGGCCGATCTCCCCGATGATCCACCTTGGCGGGACGTGCAGGTCAGGGAATATCTCGCTGAGACGATGCCGGGCGAGCGGCGAATCACCTGGGTGGCCGAGGACGACCGCCTTCCCGAGGGCGAGAGCAAGATCTTCGGGCACGTCAACATCCTGCTGCTCGGCGACATCGGCGTGCTGGAGGTGCTGGTCCGTCCCGAGTTGCGGCGCCGAGGACTGGGCCGGCAGTTGGTCGCGGTAGCGGTCCGCCGGGCCTATCTGGAGGGCTTCTCCTCGATCGGGGTGGAGGCGATCGGCGGCACGTCGGCGATCCCGTTCTACGAGTTCCTCGGCTTCGAGCGGGAGTATGTGGAGACTCGCAGCGTGCTCAACCTGGACACGGTCGACTGGCTGGCTCTGGGCGGCATGGCCGGCGGGATCGGCCCCGGCTACCGCGTCGAGTACCACCCGGGTGGCCCACCGGAGCATCTGCTCGGCGCCTATGCACAGGCCAAGGCGGAGGCGCAACGCGACGACGACGATCTCGACCTGGCCCCGCGCTCGTCCGATCCGCAGCGGCTGCGCGACTCGCTGGAAACGTTGCACAAGCGGGGCTTGAAGCCGTACATCGTGCTCGCCATCCATGAGGCGACCGGCACCGTGGCCGGGCTGACCGAGGTGGTCGTTCCGGCGCAACATCCGGAGCGCGCCGACCAGTACGACACGATCGTCGTCCGGGAGCACCGGGGTTACGGCATCGACCGGGCGCTCAAGGCGCGGATGCTGTTCGAGTTGCGTGCCGCCGAGCCCACGCTGCGCCAGGTGCAGACGTGGAACGCGCAGCACAACGAGTCGATGCTGAAGGTCAACGCCGAGCTGGGCTACCAGTCCGACCGTGACTGGTTCGAGTACATCGCCGACGTCACCCAGCTGGTCCAGTCACTGGAGCCCGGTTAGCCCCAGCACTGAGGGCTAGCCGGTGATCCGCTGCTCTGCCCGAAAGGCGCGCTGGGGCCGGGAGAGGGCCGGGCCTCGCGTGGACTGACACGTGAGGGGTGGATGCGATGGGGGCGGCCCACGGCGTACCAGACCGGGGGTGAAAGCCGGCGACGGACCGTGAGGTCAGTAGCGGTCGCGGAGGAGCGTCGCCGCCTCTGCCGCCCAGTAGGTCAAGGTGATCTGGGCGCCGGCCCGCTTGATCGAGGTGAGCGATTCGAGGATGACGCGTTCGCGGTCGATCCAGCCGTTGGCCGCGGCGGCCTCGACCATCGCGTATTCGCCGGAGACCTGGTAGGCGGCGACCGGCACGGTGACGCGGTCGCGGATGGCGGCGATGATGTCGAGGTAGGGCAGGGCCGGCTTGACCATGACGATGTCGGCGCCCTCGGCGATGTCGAGGTCGACCTCGCGCAGGGCGTCCCGGGCGTTCGGCGGGTCCTGCTGGTACTGGCGGCGGTCGCCCTGGAGGGTGGATTCGACGGCCTCACGGAACGGGCCGTAGAAGGCGCCCGCGTACTTCACGGAGTAGGCGAGGACGGCGACGTCCTGGTGGCCGGCCGCGTCGAGAGCCTTACGGATCACGCCGACCTGGCCGTCCATCATGCCGGACGGGCCGACCATGTGGGCGCCGGCGTCGGCCTGCGCGACCGCCATCTCGCCGTAGATCTTCAGGGTGGCGTCGTTGTCGACCGACCCGTCCGGAGCGAGCACGCCGCAGTGCCCGTGCGAGGTGAACTCGTCGATGCAGAGGTCGCCCACGATGACCGTGCTGTCGCCGAGCTCTGCCTTGAGGTCGCGGATGCCGACGTTGAGGATGCCGTCCGGGTCGAGGCCGGCCGACCCGGTCTCATCCTTGTTGGCGTTGTCCGGCACGCCGAACAGCATGATGCCGCCGACACCGGCGGCGACCGCTTCGGCCGCGGCCTTGCGCAGCGACTCACGGGAGTGCTGGAGGACGCCGGGCAGCGAGCTGATCGGCTTCGGCTCGGTCAGTCCCTCTTTGAGGAACATCGGCAGGATCAGCTCGGACGGCGCGAGGCGGGTCTCCTCGACCAGACGGCGGATCGCGGGTGTGCGCCGCAGGCGGCGCGGACGGATGTCGGGGAAGGACATCAAGCGCTCCTAAAATGCCAACTGAAAAGCGAGCGGAAACGAAGAGGCGCGCCGGTTGAGGAAACCCGGCGCGCCTTCGTCAGAGGGTCAGCGGAATCGGAGGGCGGTGGGGCCCTGCACCTTGGAACCGCGGCGCTGCTTGGCCGGCATCGCGGCCAGCTTCTCGCGGAGTTCCAGGGCGTACTCGGCGAGCGCCTCGACCAGGTCCGGCACCGAGGCGTTCTGCGGCTGGGTGTCGACCCGGAGGCCGAACTCCACCGCGGTCTCCGCGGTCTTCGGGCCGATCACCGCGACGACCGTGCGGGCGTGCGGCTTGCCGGCGATGCCGACCAGGTTGCGGACGGTCGAGGACGAGGTGAAGAGCACCGCGTCGAAGCCGCCGGACTTGATCGCGTCGCGGATCTCGGCGGGCGGCGGGGCGGCGCGGACCGTCCGGTACGCGGTGACGTCGTCCACCTCCCAGCCACGCTCGATGAGCCCGGCGGCCAGGGTCTCGGTCGCGATGTCGGCGCGCGGCAGCAGCACCCGGCCGACCGGGTCGAGGATCTCGTCGTGCGGCGAGAACTCGGCCAGCAGGCCGTCGGAGGACTGCTCACCGGACGGGATCAGCTCCGGCTGGATGCCGAACGCGCGAACCGCGTCGGCGGTGGCCTCACCGATGCAGGCGATCTTCACGCCGCCGAAGTGGCGGGCGTCGAGGCCGTGCTCGCCGAACTTCTCCCAGACCGCGCGGACGGCGTTCACCGAGGTGAAGATCACCCAGGCATACCGGCCGTCGACCAGGCCCTTGACCGCGCGCTCCATCTGGGCCGGGGTGCGGGGCGGCTCGACCGCGATGGTCGGCACCTCGCACGGGATCGCCCCGTAGGCGCGCAGCCGGGCACTCATCGCGCCGGCCTGCTCCTTCGTGCGCGGGACGAGGACCTTCCAGCCGTACAGCGGGCGGTTCTCCCACCAGCTCAGGGCGTCGCGCTCGGCGACCTCGGAGCCGACGGTGAGGACGACCCGGCCGGTGAAGCCGAGCGCCGCCGCGACGAAGCTGTCCACCGTCGAGGTGGTCGTGTACTGCGTCTCGCCGGTGCCGTCGCCGGTCACGCCGACCGGGACACCCGGCTCGACGCCGGCCGCGAGCAGGCCGTCACGGACGGCGGCGAGGTCGCCGGCGTCCACGGCGACCGCGAACGAGCCCTTCTGGGCGGCCGCGGCGAGCGCGTCGAAGTCCAGGTTGGCGACGTCGTCGACGTCGGCGGAGATCCGCACGCCGGGCAGCGGCACACCGGCGTAGGCGGCGACGCCCTCGGCCTGTCCGATGCCCGGGATCACCTCGAAGTGCACCGCGGTCCGCGCGACCGCCTGCACCTCCTTGACCACGGACTCGTGGCCGAACGGGTCACCGGCGACCAGGTGCACGGCGGAGAGGCCCGACTTGGCGGCGGAGAGCAGCACCTTCGCGACGTCGCCGGGCGCGCCCTCGGCCGGGCTGAACTGCGCGTCCTCCTTGGCGTCGGAGCGGATCGCGCTGAGCAGCGATTCGGGCACGCCGCGGTCGTAGACCACCTGATCTGCATCGGTCAGCGCCGCGTACGCGCGGCGGGTCAGCAACTCCGGGTCGCCGGGTCCGGCGCCGATGAACGCGATGCGTCCGGCTGGCTTACGGGCGGTGCGGGTGGTCATTCTGTGCTCCCCATCAGGGTATCGGCTCCGGCGTCGAGGAGATCGATGGCAAGTGCCTTGCCGATCTCCGCCGCGCCGGCGGGCGTTCCGGTGCGCGACAGACGGATGGCTCGAAGCCCATCCGGGCTGATCACCGCACCGCGCAGATAAATCTCGTCGCCGTCGTCGCCCTCAGCGACTTCGGCGTGTGCCGCGACCGGTGCGGAGCACCCGGCCTCGAGCGTGGCAAGCATCGACCGCTCCGCCACCACGGCGGCGCGGGTCGGTGCGTGATCGAGTGCGGACAGCAGCTCGATCAGGTCGGTGTCGTCGGCCCGGCACTCCACCGCCAGCGCTCCCTGAGCGGGGGCGGGCAGCATCAGCATCGGGTCGAGCGTCTCGGTGATCTCCGCAGAACGGCCGAGACGGGCCACTCCGGCCCGGGCGAGAACGACGGCATCGAGATCAGCCTCGGGTCCGAGTACCCGGGCGATACGCGAGTCGACGTTCCCTCGGATCGGTGTGACCTGCAAGTCTAGGCCCAGAGCGTGCAATTGCGCGACACGGCGCACTGCACCGGTGCCGATGGTCGACCCCGGCGGCAGCTCGGTCAAGGTCAGGCCGTCACGGGCGATCAGGGCGTCCCGCGGGTCCTCCCGGGGCGGCACCGCGGCGATGTGCAGGCGAGGGTGCTCGGCGGTGGGCAGGTCCTTGTACGAGTGGACGGCGAAGTCGATCTCACCGGCCAGCAGGGCGTCCCGCAGCGCGGACACGAACACACCGACCCCGAGCTGAGCCACCGGAGCGTCGGATCGGTCGCCGGGGGTGACGATCCGGACCAGCTCGACCGGGCGGCCGGTGGCGGCGGTCACGTCGTCGGCGACCATCTGCGACTGGGTGAGCGCCAGGGCGCTGCCCCGCGTCCCCAGACGAAGCGGTGTGCTCACGGCTTTCCCCCGATCTCCGGCACCGCGTCAGCCTGGGTGGCGAGCGGCACGTCCAGGTCGAACAATTCGCGGAGCAGGGCCGCGTACTGGTCTCCGCCGGGCTCGGCGGCGAGCTGGCGGACACGCACCGTGGGTGAGTGCAGCAGCTGCTGGACGACCCGGTGCAGGGTACGGGAAACATCCGCCCGCTGCTCCTCGGTGAAATCCGGCCGCCTGGAGATCAACTTGCGCATCTCCGTCGACATGACCTCTTCCGCGCGGGTGCGCAGTGCCGCCACCGTAGGCGCGATCTCCGCCCCGCGCAGCCAGCCGAGGAAGCCGTCCACCTCACTCGCGACGATCTGCTCGACGGCCGCGGTCTCGGCCACCGCCGGCTGGGTGCGGCGCCCGGCGGCGAGACTGTCGATGTCGACGACGACCATGCCCGGCAGTTCAGCGGCGTCGGGCGCCACGTCCCGGGGGACGGCCAGGTCGAGGACGACCAGCTCCTTGACGGCGAGCGCCTTCGCCAGACGGTCACGGGTCAGCACCGGCTCGGTGGAGGCGGTGGCCGTGACCACGATGTCGACCTCACCGAGCACCGCGTCGAGCTGCTCGAAACCGACGGCGATCGCGCCGTACGCCTCGGCCAGCCGGTCGGCCCGATCGTGGCTGCGGTTGGTGATCCGCAGCGGGCCGACGCCGGCCCGGGTGAGCGTGGCCACCGACAGGGCGCCCATCGCACCGGCGCCGATGACCAGCGCGGACCGCCCGGTCAGGTCGCCGCCGAAGTGCTCGGCGGCCACATCGAGGGCGGCGGTGACGACGCTCTGCCCGGCCCGGTCGATGCCGGTCTCGGCGTGGGCCCGCTTGCCGACCCGCAGCGCCTGCTGCATCAGCTCGTGCAGCAGCCGCCCGGCCGAGTCGACCTCGGTCGCCGCGTGGTACGCGTCACGCAGTTGCCCGAGGATCTGCGCCTCACCGACGACCATCGAGTCGAGGCCGGACGACACCCGGAACGAGTGCCGGACCGCCGCTTCGCCGTAGTGCACGTAGAGATGACCGGCCAACTCGGTGGCCGGGATGCCGGAGTGCTCGGACAGCACGTTGCAGATGTCGCCGAGGCCGCCGTGGAAGCCGCTGACCGCCGCGTACACCTCGACCCGGTTGCAGGTGGAGACGACGACGGCCTCTCCCACGTACGGCTGGGCGACCAGGCGTTGCAGCAGGTCGGGGACGGCGGACTCGGAGATGGCGAGGCGCTCCAGGACCGCGACGTCAGCGGTGCGGTACGAGGCGCCGATGCTGAGCAGGTTCACGAACCGACCGCCTCCTGATTTCCCGGCACGGCGTTCCCCGGCGCTGCCTTCCCCGGCGCGGCATCGGCCGCCACGGCGGCGGCCCGGCCGCCCGGGAGCGCGGTCAGGGACGCCTTGCGGTGCTCGTGGAACGAAAGGATCTGGAGCTCGATGGCGAGATCCACCTTACGGACGTCGACGTTGGGCGGCACCGAGAGAACTCCCGGGGCGAAGTTGAGAATGCTCGTCACCCCCGCGGCGATCAGCGCGTCGGCGACCGCCTGCGCGGTTCCGGGCGGGGTGGCGATGACGCCGATCGCGATCGACTCCTCGGCCGCGATCCGCTCCAGGTCGTCGGTGTGCTGCACGATGAGGCCGTTGATCTCCTCACCGACCTTCTTCGGGTCGGCATCGAAGAGCGCCACCACCCGGAAGCCCCGGCTGGCGAAGCCGGCGTAACCGGCCAGGGCGTGCCCAAGATTGCCGACGCCGACCAGGCAGACCGCGCGGTTCTTGTCGAGACCGAGGATGTACTCGATCTGGTAGACGAGCAGGGCGACGTCATAACCGACGCCACGTGTGCCGTACGACCCGAGGTGGGAGAGGTCTTTGCGGAGCTTGGCCGAGTTGACCCCGGCGGCTGCGGCCAGACCCTCGCTGGAGACCGTCTCCGCGCCGGTCTCGGCGAGGTGATGGAGGGCGCGCAGGTATTCCGGAAGTCGCGCGATGGTCGCCTCCGGTAGATCCGGGAAGGCCGGGACGCCATCGGCTTCGCCGGGCGTGCTTCCGTGACGCTGCTGGCTCATCTGACTCCGTGCCGACGAGGCGGACCTGCGGTGAGCCCTGTCTGTGCGATACCGGTGAAACCCTCTGGGGGTGGCTGTGGTAGCGGGGCTCGTCGGAGTCACAGAGTAGGCGCTTGTGAAGGCGTGCACAAATCGCGATCTTGCCGGGACAATTGGACAAGATCGACCCGGCTGTGTTAGTCGGGCCGACCTGTCGAGTATTACCGCTTCCACCCCGCCAGGGCCACCTGGCTCAGAGTGACATGGCCATCTTTACCGCTTCCACCAGCGTGTCGGCGACCGGACGGCCGGATTCACGCAACCGTGCGGGGTGGGTGAACCCGCCGGTGTAGAGGACCGCCTGCCCGCCGACCGACTCGGCGGCCTCCGCGTCGTCCAGCGAATCGCCGATCAGCACCACGTCGGCGCCGGCCACGCCGAGCTCGGCCAGGTGCGCGGCGAGATGCCCGGCCTTGAAGCCGCCGCCCAGCTCGGCACGCAGGCCGTCAATGCGGGTGAAGAGGCCGGCCAGCCCGTAGCCCTCGACCGCCGGGACGAGCTCGCTGTGGAACCACATGGAGAGCAGCGACTGGCTGCCCGGCCAGGTCTTGATCGCGGCCATCGCGTCGGCGGCCAGGGAGACGTCGGTCAGCCCCAGGCGGTACGCGTCGTGAAAGATCTTGTCGAGCCGCCCGAACTCCTCGGCGTCCACCGCCCGGCCGAGCATCTCGGCGTAGAACTCGGCCACCGGGCGGCGGAAGGCCCGCCGGTGCTCGTCGGCGTCCACCGCGCGGCCGCCGACGTGGGCGAAGGCACCGTTGGTCGACGCGACCACCAGGTGGAGATCGTCGAGAAGTGTTCCGTTCCAGTCCCAGACCAAATGCTTTGCTGTCACCCGCGAGAAACTACAGGCGGGGCTCACCCGGTTGTCGAGCCAAATCCCGCAGCAGCCGGTCCTCCTCGATCCGCCAGTAGCCGTGCTCCTTGCCGTCCAGCAGCACCACCGGCACCCGGTCGCCGTAGTCGCGTTCCAGCTCGATCGACGAGTCCACGTCGACCCGGGCCCACTGTCCCGGCGCGATCCGGTCCAGCGTCCGCTCGGCCACCTCGCACAGGTGACATCCGTCCCGGCTGATCAGGGTCAGTCTCACAGGTCCCTCTTCCGTACCTTGCCGATCGCCGTCCGCGGCAGTTCGGCCACCAACTCGACGCCCGGCAGCTTGAACCGGGCCAGCCGGGCCGCGCAGTGCACCTGCAACTCGGTCGCGCTGGGCGGCGGATCGCCGGAGACCACCACGTACGCGTGCGGGCGCTGGCCGGTCTCGGTGTCCGGCACGCCGACCACGGCGGCCGCCGTCACCCGTGGATGCGCCGCCAGCACCCGCTCGATCTCGGCCGGGTAGACGTTGAAGCCGTTCACCAGGATCAGCTCGCCGATCCGGTCGACCAGCACTAGGTCGCCGTCGCCGTCGGCGTACGCGATGTCGCCGGTGGGCCACCAGCCGTCCGGGCCGGGGCCGTCACGGCCGTCCGGCCAGTAACCGGAGAACACGTTCGCCCCGCGCACCACGATCTCGCCCGGATCGGTGCCGGCGGACTCCGCCACCTCGAGGCCCTCATCGACCGAGGCGGTGCCGTCCCGCCACAATTCGGCGCCGGAGACGGTGCGCAGCAGCAGCTCGACACCGGGCAGCGGGCGGCCGATCGAGCCGCTCTTGTCCCGGTCGCTGACGGCGGTCGTGGTCAGCACCGGGGCGGTTTCGGTCAGGCCGTACCCGATGAGGATGGCCCGGCCGGTCAGGGCGCGGTAGCGCGCGGCGACACCGCCGTCCAGCGGCGCCGCGCCGCACACCGCGGTCCGCACGCCGGCCAGCGCCGCGCCGGCCTCCGGGAGCGCGGTCCACGCCTGGTACATCCCGGGCACCCCGACCGTGACGGTCACCGCGTGCCGGGTGATTATTTCCAGACTCTCCACCGGGTCGAAGCGCTCGACCAGCACCCCGGTCGCCGCGTGGTGCGCCACGCTGCCGAGCCCGGTGTTCAAGCCGTAGGCGTGGAAGAACGGCACCGCCAGCAGCACGACGTCGTCCGGCCCGACCACCGCCGGCTCGATGCGGTCCAACTGGTCGTGGTTGGCGGCGAGGGCGGCGTGGGTGAGCATCGCGCCCTTCGGGCGCCCGCTCGTCCCCGAGGTGTAGAGCAGAACGGCGAGATCATCATTCTTCGGTACGCCGTGGGCGTGCCCGCCGTCCGCAAGAGGCGCGCCGGTCGCCTCCGGGGACGGGCGGCCCTCCGCGGGCAACGGGCCGTCGACGGTCAGAGCCGCACCGGAGTCGGCGATCGCGAACTCCCGCTCGTCGGCGGTGTAGCCCGGGTTGAGCGGCACCGCCACCCGGCCGGCGCGGAGCACCCCGAAGTAGACGGCGGCGAAGTCGGCCGTGTTGCCGAGCAGCAGCGCGACCCGGTCGCCGGGCGCGGTGCGCGAGGCGATCCAGCGGGCCGCCGCGGACACTCGCGCGTCCAGTTCCGCCCAGGTGACGGATGCGTCCCCGGCGATCAGCGCGGGCCGGCCGGGACGGCGTCGGGCGGCCTCGGCAACGGGGTCGCGCGCGGGTTCCTCCACGAGGCCCGAGTCTGGCACAAAGGCCCCTCCACCGGGACGCCGGACATCCGGTCCGTCCGGAATGCGGCTTGTTCCATCAACGTGACCTTGACGAGGGTTGCCGAGTTCGGCGCGATTCGCGGCTTTGCGCGCACCGCACACGGTGTGCGACTCCGCGTGTCCGAAGTCGGCAATACTTCCGCTCTTAGTAACGGAATCACACCAACGGGTGAGGGCGACCGGCTTTTCCGCGGGTTGTCCCACCCCTTTTGTTGTGAGTGACCACCCTCATCCCGAGGAGGCCGCTGTGCCCCACAAAGCACAAAATCACGGTGAATCTACGTCTGGCGGGACGGATTCGCTGTCATGGCAGCAGGCCCGCCGGGTTGAGGAGGCGCAGTGACTCATGTGTACGCCGAGGACCCGTACCACCGCGATGTCCTCGCGGCCCGCCACGCGCTCACCGAGGGGCTGAACGTTCTGCGCGATTCAGTGAACCATTTTCAACCTGGCATCGGCCTTGGAGTGTCCTGGATGATGACGGGCACCGGGCCGCAGCGCCCTCGCCACGTTGAAAAAAGTTCATTCGACGGCGTGATCGTCAACGCGATCCGTGGTGACAGCTCGAAGCAGACCGGCAGTCGCCGGACGCCCAACGGGCCCCCCGCGGTCGCGTCGCCGCAATCCGGCAACGGCAAGTTCAGCGGCGGCCGCGTGGGCGGACCCCGGACACCGTCTCAGCCCACCGCGGGCCAGCGGTCCAACATCGGCGAGGGTGAGACCGTCGCCGGCGACCACACCGTGGTCCTCCCGACGCAGAGCACCACCGGCCCCCCCACCGAGGCCACTCCACCGAAGGCCCGGCCCGACCGCGGTGATCCGGCCGCCGAGGTGTGGGCCCTCGTCGAGCGGGCCCAGGCCGGCGAGTCCGAGGCGTTCGGGCTGATCTACGACCGTTACGTCGACACCGTCTTCCGGTTCGTCTACTTCCGCGTCGGTAACCGGCAGCTCGCCGAGGACCTCACCTCGGACACCTTCCTGCGCGCTCTCAAGCGCATCGGCAGCTTCACCTGGCAGGGCCGTGACCTCGGCGCCTGGCTGGTGACGATCGCCCGGAACCTGGTCGCCGACCATTTCAAGTCCGGCCGGTACCGCCTGGAGGTGACCACCGGCGACGTGCTCGACGCCGACCGCGAGGACCGGGGCCCGGAGGGCAGCCCGGAGTCCGCGGTGGTCGACCACATCACCAACGTCGCTCTGCTCACCGCGGTCAAGCAGCTCAACCCGGAACAGCAGGAGTGCATCGTGCTCCGGTTCCTCCAGGGCTTCTCGGTGGCCGAGACCGCGCAGACCATGGGGAAGAACGAGGGAGCCATCAAGGCGCTGCAGTACCGGGCGGTGCGCGCGCTCAACCGGCTTCTGCCGGACGGGTTCCAATCTTGACCGGGCGTCCGCGGATGTCGATCTCCGATACCCGATGGCACCGTCGCACACCCGTAACCGGGGCCGCGTGTCGCGCGTTTGTCCGGATGCGACCCGGAACCGTGAACGACGGCACGGTCGCCGGCGTCGGCCCGCTGGCCGGCGAGACATTAACAAGCGAGGGGAGGTGCCCACGGTGAAGTTCGCGTTCCCGAACTCCCGGAGTGCCGAGCGCTTCGCGGAACTTATCGACGACACCGGCGGCACGCGTCGGCACCACAGCCGTGGTCAAGCCGACGAGGAGCTCAACCGACTGGTCGCCATCGGCAGCCGGCTCTCCGCGGCCCGGCCCGGCGCAACGGTCGAATCCGAGTTCCGCGTCGGCCTGCGCGCCATGCTGGTCGCCACAGCCGAGCGGGACGGCATCGGGCGGACCGCCGCCGAAGCCGATCCCGAGGTGATCGTCGAGGCCGCCGTCCGGCGCCCGCTGTTCGGCCGCCGGATACGTGCCCGTGGAGCCATCGTGATCGGCGTAGCCGCCGGCGCGATGGCCGTCTCCGGGATTTCCGCGGCTAGCGAGAGCGCATCACCGGGCGACGCCCTGTACAGCGTCAAACGCCAGACCGAACGAGCGCAGCTGGCGATCGCCGGTTCCGATGTGACGCGGGGGCAGCTGTCGCTGGACTTCGCGCGGACCCGGCTCTCCGAGGCTGTCTCGATGAAGGGCGACGAGCCCGAGTTCGCGCTGGTGCTGGACGACATGGACGCCGACACCCGCAAGGGGGTACGGCTGCTGACCACGTCGTCGGTGGCTCAGCGGGACACCAAACCGCTGGCCACACTGGACGGCTTCGTCACCGACCAGCGCAAGTCGTTCGCCCCGGCCATGGAGAAGCTGTCCACGGCCAACCGCGAGCGGGCCACCGTGTCGCTCGGCCTGCTGGAGGACGTCGCCCAACGCGCCGACGACCTGCGCACCGGGCTCGGCTGCGACAAGGTCACGCCGGCCGGTTCCGACGCGCTCGGGCCGAAACTGCGCGACTGCACGGCCGGATCCACCGGCGGCGGCGGGCCGGACGTGACGTCCAGCCAGGATCAGAACGACAAGACCGGGACCAGGCAGGGTGGGCAGACCACGACGCCGAAGCCGTCCAAATCGGGAGCCGCCGTGGATCCCGCGGTGACCGGGCAGGCGACCGTTCCGGGCAAGTCGGCCGGACCGGGTGTGGCACCGGCCGTCAGCGGCGGGGCGGCCACGCCGGCGTCCGGCGTGCCGGTCGGCCCGCTGGACAGTGGGCCGGCGAACGAAGAAGACGGTGTGCTGGGCGGCCTGCTCGGCGACCTCTTCTGACGGAACTGGCGAGGGGCGGTGCCGGAGCTCATCACTCCGGGGCCGCCCCTCAACCGTCACTATAGGACGGACCGGGCGAACCGTGCCAGAAGAATGGCATTACGGCCCGAACGGGTCGGGGCGCTTCTCCAGCAGCTCGTGCAAGGTCGCCTGGATGGTTTCGCGGACCTGGTCAGCCAGGTTGTAAACGACCAGAGGATCGTCCGCGAACTCCGTCAGATGCGCGGTGGGGATCGGCGGGCAGAACTGGATCAGCCACTTGCTCGGCAACGGCACCATGCCCAGCGGTCCCAGCCAGGGGAACGTCGGGGTGACCGGGAAGTAGGGCACACCGAGCAGCCGGGCCAGCGGTTTCAGGTCAGCCAGGATCGGATAGATCTCCTCGGCGCCGACGATCGCCACCGGGACGATCGGGGTGCCGGTGCGCAGAGCCGCCGAGACGAACCCGCCCCGGCCGAACCGCTGCAACTTGTAGCGGTCGGCGAACCGCTTCCCGATGCCCTTGAAGCCTTCCGGGAAGACTCCGACCAGCTGCCCCGAGTTCATCAGGCGCTCGGCGTCGGGGTTGCAGGCCACGGTGGCGCCGGCCGCACGAGCCAGCTCGCTCATCACCGGCATCCGGAAGACCAGGTCGGCGCCGAGCAGGCGCAGATGCCGCTGGCGGGGGTGCTTGTCGCGCAGCGCGACGGTGAGCATCAGAGCGTCGAGCGCGATCGTGCCGGAGTGGTTGCCGACCACCAGGCCGCTGCCGTCGGCCGGAACGTTCTCGATACCGAACACCTCGGTCCGGAACCAGTCCCGGTAGAGGAGCTTGAGCACCGGGTGGAAGAGCGCGTCGGCCAGTTCCGGGTCGAATCCGAACTCGTCCACCTCGTACGCCCCGGCCAGCCGCCGCCGGAGGAACGCCAGGCCGTCGGCGACCCGCCGGTCCCAGACGTCCAGGCCGTCGTCGGCCTCGGCGGGCGGTGCGGGCCGCGGGGCGGGTTTCTCCGGCACCGGCCGGCGCCCGTTGACCCGCTGCACCGGCGGCGGGCCGGGAAGCTGGAAGTCGGTGTGCCCGGGAAGCATGTCGCGGAACTCGTCCTGGCTCACGAGCGCTCACTTCCCGCCGGTGCGGGCTCGGCCGCTGCCCGGACCCGGCGGATGCCGTCCAGAATCGCGCTCTCGGCGGCGGCGAGCCGGTCGGCGGTCAGCGTCGAGCCGGCCACATGCGCCTGGATGAAGTCCTCGAAGGCGGCCACGGTGCTGCGCGGGGTGAAGCCGAACTCGTTGATCAACCGGGTGGTGTCCACCACCCGACCGTGCACGAAGAGGTCGATCTGGTCCATCCCGATCTGCTCGACACCGAGGTTCCGCAGCAGGGCC
Organism: Actinoplanes sandaracinus; assembly: GCF_030009775.1. GTDB lineage: Bacteria > Actinomycetota > Actinomycetes > Mycobacteriales > Micromonosporaceae > Actinoplanes > Actinoplanes sandaracinus. The sequence continues at coordinate 288,729 of NZ_JASCTH010000008.1, forward strand.
GCCCCGGCGGAGAGGGCCGACTCGGGCAGTGGCAGGGAGATCCGCCCGGCCCGGCGGACCGCCTGGGAGAGCATCAGGACACCGGAGCCGGCGACGTTGAACGTGCCCGGGTGATCCTCGGTGACCGAGCGGTGCAGGATCTCCAGCGCGTCGTCGGCGTGCACGAACTGGAGCCGGGCGTCGCGGCCGAGCACGGTGGGCACCACCGGCTGGGCGAAATAACGGGTCAACGACGTCTCGGCGGACGAGCTGATCATGGGGGCGAAGCGCAGGACGGTCGCCGCGACCTCGGGCCGGCGGCGGCGGAATCCGCGGACGTACCCCTCGATGTCGAGGATGTCGCGGGCGAACGAGCCACGCGGGACCGCACGGGGCTCGGTGTCCTCGGTGAAGACCGCGGGGTCGCGGAACGAGGCGCCGTAGGCGGCCGTGGAGGAGCGCACCACGAGCTTGCGCAGGCCGGGAGCGCCCTGGGCGGCGGCCAGCACCTGCATGGTGCCGATGACGTTCTGTTCCTTCATCGCCGCGCGGCCGCCGTGCTGGGCGTCGGGCACGCTGGTCATGGCCAGGTGGACGACGGCCTCGGCACCGAGGTCGGCGATGGCCTCGGTGGCGGCACGCGCGTCGGCCCGGATCCGCTCCACACCGTCGAGCAGGCCGAGAAGGCCTGCCGGCGGGTCATGCGGATCCAGACCGACCACACGGTCGATTCGAGGATCTGCGGCGAGGCGTGCGGCCACCCGAGCGCCGATATAACGGCTTACTCCGGTGACCACGACAACGCTGGGTGGTGAGGTCACCAAGGAGGCACCTTTCGATGCGCGGCCTCGAACATTAGGCAAGTGCCGTCACTGGCCGGGAGATGGTCCCGGCCGACGATCACTTGCCGAGACGGCGACGCTGGACGCGGGTCTTGCGCAGCAGCTTGCGGTGCTTCTTCTTCGCCATACGCTTGCGGCGCTTCTTGACCACGGAGCCCATACGAAAAGCCTCTCGAAACCATGTGAATGGAACCGGCGCGCCCCGAAAAGAGCGCGACCGGAAGCCGGACTGGGATGGGACCCGGAGTAACGGACGATCCGGGATCCAACCGGTCCAGCGTAGCGGCATGCCGCAGCGGGGCCAACACGGCCCCGTTCGTCAGGCGCCTGCTTCGTTAGGCACTGCGCGAGAACGCGCCGCGAAGATACTCGTGTACCGCGTGCTCAGGCACCCGGAAGGAGCGGCCGACCCGTACCGCGGTGAGGTCACCACCGTGCACGAGCCGGTAGACGGTCATCTTGGAAACCCGCATGAGCGCGGCCACCTCGGCCACCGTCAGGAACCGTACCTCCGAGAGTCGTTCCTCGGTCTGGGCTGGACCCGTCATCTCGTCGCACCGATCCTTTCGCAGGCACGATCCGCCGCGGCCGGAGGATCCCGGACGCCGCGGGGACCACGTGCGTGTCATCAGAACGGTATCGAGACGGCTGTGACCAACGCGATACGTTCCGTGAAATGCCCACAAAAAGTCAAGCGCGACACGCCGGTTCTGTGGCGATATGGACCCTTTACTTACGGGAAGCGACGGCTCGTGCCACGAAACCGGCGTGCGCCGGGCTGGCGGCGAGGCGGCGCATCAGATAGCCGTACCACTGATCGCCGTAAGGCAGGTAGATCCGCACCGTGTGGCCGCCGCCGGCCAGCCGGGCCTGCTCCTCCGGGCGCACGCCGTAAAGAAGCTGGAACTCGTACTCCCCGGTGGAGCGGTCGAACCAGCGGGCCCGGTCCTCGGTGATCGAGATCAGCCGAGGGTCGTGGGTCGCCACCATCGGGTACCCCTCCCCCGACATCAGGATGTTCAGGCAGCGCACGAACGACTTGTCCACGTCCAGCGCGGACTGGAACGCCACCGACTCGGGTTCCGAGTACGCCCCCTTGCAGAGCCGCACTCGCGACCCGGCCGTCGCCAGTTCCCGGCAGTCGCCCTCGGTCCGCCGCAGATGCGCCTGAAGCACCGCCCCCGTGGACGGATGGTCGCGCCGCAACTCGACGACGGCCTCCAGGGTCGCGTCGGTGGTGCTGTGGTCCTCGGCGTCCAGGGTCACCGTGGTGCCCGCCTCGGCCGCCGCGGCGCAGATCGCGTGGGCATGCTCGTACGCCAGCTTCTCGTCGATCGCCTGGCCGAGCGCCGAGAGCTTCACGCTGACCTCGACCGCCGGAGTCAGCCCGGCGTCACGCAGCCGGCCCAGCACCGCGAGGTACTCGTCGCGGACGGCCGTCGCCTGCTCCGCGGTGCGGGTCTCCGCGCCCAGATGATCGAGGCTGACGGCCAGGCCGTCGTCGGCCAGTTCGCGACTGACCCGCACAGCCTCCTCGGCACTGTGGCCGGCGACGAACCGCTGCACGATCCCCCTGCTGACAGGGGCGGACTCGACCAGTCGCCCGAGCCGGGCGGACCCGGCCGCGGCGAGAAACAGGGAACGGAGCATGGGCCGAGCGTAACGTCCGGGCCCCGGCCGGCACCCAGGGTGCGGGCGGGGTTCCCACTTACCAGACCCGATGGCGCAGCACATACGTGTCCCATCGGGCCGGGTGCCGCTACCGTTGTCGGGTGAACTTCGATGCGTACGCCCGGACGGCGATCGACCTCGTCAACGCCGGTCTGGACGATCTCGCCGGGCTGCGGGCACTGTTCTCCGGCGAGCAGGCATACATGCGCGACCAGGTCGCCGAGAAGGACCTGGTCCCGTTCCGCCGCGCCCAGCGCCGGCTGCGTGAGGTCTTCGAGTTCGGCACCTCCGGGCGCGACGCCGAGGCCGTGCACGAGCTGAACGGCCTCCTCGAGGCCTATCCGGTGCAGCCACGCATCTCCGGGCACGACGCCAGCGACTGGCACATGCACGTGACCAGCCGCGGCTCGTCGGTCAGCGCGGAATACCTCGCGGGCGCCGTCTGGGGTCTGTCCGTCTGGCTCTGCGAGTTCGGCAGCGCCCGTTTCGGCATCTGCGCCGACGAGCGGTGCGGCAACGTCTACCTGGACACGTCATCCAACAACTGCCGGCGCTTCTGCTCGGAGCGCTGCGCCACCCGGTCGCACGTGGCCGCGCACCGGGCCCGCAAACGGGCCGCCGAGAACCTCACCCCCGCGTGACCGCGGCGCGTTCCGCCCGCCGGCGCCGAGGCGCCGGCCTCAGGGCCGCAATGCCGCCGAGCCCGAGGCGAGGCCGTCGGACACGGTCGGCTCCAGGTGGCGCCGGGCGAATTCCAGCGCCTCCCGGAGGTCCGCCTCGCGTGCCGGGCGGCTCGCCGCTTTCCGGGTGGAGACCTCCAGCGCCACCGAGCCGGTGAACCCACGGCCGGCCAGCGACCGCAACAGCTCCGCGCATGGCTGGTTGCCACGGCCCGGGACCAGATGCTCGTCACGGCCCTCGCCCGTCCCGTCGCCGAGGTGCACGTGCCGCAGGCCGGGGCCCATCCGGTCGGCCAGCTCCAGAGCGTCGATCCGTGACGCGGCACAGTGCGACAGGTCCAGCGTGTACGCGTCGAAGCCGGTCTCGGTCGGATCCCACCCCGGGTTGTAAGGCACCACCCAGCGGCCGGCCATCTTGACCGGGAACATGTTCTCCACCGCGAAGGTCAGGTCGGGATGCCGGCCGCTGACCTTGGCCAGCCCCTCGGCGAAGTTGCGCGCGTAATCACCCTGCCAGCGGAACGGCGGGTGCACCACCACCGTCGGCGCGCCCAGGGACTCGGCGAGCTGAGCGGCCCGGCTGAGCCGTTCCCAGGGGTCGGAACTCCACACCCGCTGCGTCACCAGCAGGCAGGGGGCGTGGACCGAGAGAACCGGCACGCCGTAGTGGTCGGCCAGCCCCTTGAGGGCGCCGGTGTCCTGGCTGACGGCGTCGGTCCACACCATGACCTCAAGACCGTCGTAGCCCACCGTGGCCGCCATCTCGAACGCCGCCGCCGTCGGCTCCGGGAAGACCGAGGAGCTGGAGAGAAGCACGGGTACGCGGGAAGTCACGCCCTCCAGCGTAGCCGCGCTCCACCGGGACGGATATATCAGCTCTAAACGGTCATGATCCATCGGTACGCGTACGCTGACCCGGATGAGCCGCACGCAGCCACCCCGGGAAGTACCGCTCGACTTCCCTCGCGAGTGGATCGAGTTCCTCGACCCCGCCGACGAACAGCACCTGATCCGAGCCGACCTGACCTGGCTGCTCTCCCGCTGGACCTGCGTCTTCGGCTCCGCCTGCCACGGCATCCTGCCCGGCCGCGCCGAGGACGGCTGCTGCTCACACGGCGCCTTCTTCACCGACACCGACGACGAGAACCGGGTCCGGGCGGCGGCCGCCAAGCTCACCCCGCAGACCTGGCAGCACCACCGGCGCGGGTTCAAGAATTACACCGAGGTGGACTCGGTCGACGGAACCACACCCGCACGGCGTACGGCCACGCGCTCCGCCGACGGCCCCTGCGTCTTCCTGAACGAGGCCGATTTCGCGGGCGGCGGCGGGTGCGCCCTGCACGCTCAGGCCTTGCGTGACGGTGTGCACCCGCTCAAATACAAGCCGGACGTCTGCTGGCAGCTTCCGGTGCGCCGCGAGCAGGACTGGATCACCCGCCCCGACGGGACGAAACTGCTGCAGTCCACTTTGAGCGAGTTCGACCGGCGCGGCTGGGGGCCCGGCGGCCACGAACTCGCCTGGTGGTGCACCTCGTCGCCGGAGGCCCACGTCGGCACCGAGCCGATGTATGTCACCTACGCCCCGGAGCTGGCCGAGCTGGTCGGCGAGGCCGCTTACGAGAAACTGGCCGCCCTCTGCGCGGCGCGCGTCAAGACCGGCCTGGTGGCCGTGCACCCGGCCACCACGCTCGCCGCGGCACCGAAACGCCGTGGCGGCCGGGAGCCGGCCACTCCCCGCAAAAGCGCGGGTTGAGGGTGCCGGATGACCCGATCACGGGCGGGTCATCCGGCCCCCACATAGTCGCATGACTGGTAGTCGCTAAGCAAGAACGAGCCGGACGGTTGTCCGGCTCGCGGCCTAGGACTCGAACTTGTAACCCAGGCCGCGGACCGTGACGATGTAGCGCGGCGCGGAGGGCTCCGGCTCCACCTTGGAGCGCAGGCGCTTGACGTGCACATCGAGCGTCTTGGTGTCACCGACGTAGTCGGCGCCCCAGACACGGTCGATGAGCTGGCCACGGGTCAGCACCCGGCCGGCGTTGCGCAGCAGTAGTTCGAGCAGCTCGAACTCCTTCAGCGGGAGCTGAACGCTGGAGCCGTCGACGGTGACGACGTGACGCTCCACATCCATCCGGACCGGGCCGGCGGCCAGGGTCGGGGTGGTGACCTCGGCCGCCTCGGCGCCCTGGCGCCGGAGCACGGCACGGATGCGGGCGACGAGTTCGCGCGGCGAGTACGGCTTGGTGACGTAGTCGTCCGCTCCGATCTCCAGACCGACCACCTTGTCGATCTCGCTGTCACGGGCGGTGACCATGATGATCGGAACCGCCGAGCGCTGCCGCAACTGACGGCAGACCTCGGTGCCGGACATCTCAGGCAACATGAGGTCGAGAAGCACGATGTCGGCACCAGTCCGGTCGAACTGCGTCAGGGCGGAGGTTCCGGTCGCGGCGACCGAGACTTCGAAACCCTCCTTACGCAGCATGTACGACAGGGCGTCGGAGAACGACTCCTCGTCCTCGACCACGAGCACGCGGGCCAATGCAGTTCCTTCCGTCGTCGGTGACCGGGCTAGCGCCCGGCCACACCGGACTCGATCTCAATCGCCGTCGGTGACGACGAGGGGGACTCGGGGGGTCGCGCCGGTAGGCGCAGGGTGAACGTAGATCCATCGCCGAGTGAACTGGTCACGTCGACGCGGCCACCGTGATTGGTGGCGATGTGCTTGACGATGGCGAGGCCGAGGCCCGTGCCGCCGGTCGAGCGGGATCGAGCTTGATCGGCTCGGTAGAACCGTTCGAAGACCCGCTCGACGTCCTGGGGGGCGATGCCGATGCCCTCGTCGGTGACGTCGATCTCGATCCAGTCGTCGCTGTTGCGCATGGTGAGCGAGACTTTGGTGTCCTCACCCGAGTACGCGATCGCGTTCTCCACCAGGTTGGTGACCGCGGTGGCGATCTGGCTGTCGCTCCCGTAGGCCATGGTGCCCTTGGGACCTTCGTAGGTGATCTCGATGCCCTTGGCCGAGGAGGTCGTGCGGGTCCGGTCGATCACCTCGGCGATCACCCAGTCCAGCGAGACCGGTTCGGGGTGGGGCAGTGGCTCCGCGCCTTGGAGCCGGGTCAGTTCGAGCAACTCGTTCACGAGACGGCCCATCCGGGCGGACTCGTGATGGATTCGCTCGGCGAAGCGGCGCGCCGCCATCAGGTCCTCGGACTGGGCCTCGGGAGCCGTGTCGGGGAGCTGGGTGGCGTCGAGCAGCGCCTCGGCCAGGAGCTGGAGGGCTCCGATGGGCGTCTTGAGCTCGTGGCTGACGTTGGCCACGAAGTCACGGCGAACCCGGGCGAGGCGGTGCGACTCGGTCACGTCGGCGGCCTCGACGGCGACGTGGGTGGAATTCAGCGCGACCGCACGCAGGTGCAGTCCGAGCGGGGCGTGCCCGCCGCCGGCGCGACCGCGGGGCAGGTCGAGCTCGACCTCCCGCCGGACGCCGGTGCGCCGCACCTGGCCGGCGAGGGTCCGCAGGATCGGATGCGCGGCGATGGTGCCGGGCGCTCCGCCGGAACGCAGCAGTCCCATCGCCCGCGCCGCTGGATTGACCAGCACGGGATGGTCGTCGGCGTCCAGGACGACGACACCCACCCGTAGCGAGTCGAGGCTCTTGCGGCCGAGCCCCTTGAGGCCGTGCTTGTTTGCCGGGCGATCGTCGTCCGGTTCGATGTCGGCTCTCCCCTCCGGTGCCCCGTCCCGGGCCGGTGCGCCCGGTCGGCGTATCCGGGCAAGGGCGAGTCCCGCTCCCACACCGACGGCGAGCGCGGCTGAAACCATGCCGACGGCGTATTCCCACTCCACGCTGCGATCGTAGGGTCATTGTTTACCTGAGCTACAGGGCCATTACGGCAAATCGGGCGCACGTCGAATAATGTTCACCACTAGGCCCGGCGTCGTTCACCGGTGTTCATGTTGAGGCAGCCCCACACCCCTAGCGTGGGCGGCAGACACCCGGCCGCCGCCACCGAAAGAGGGACTTGAGAACATGCGCGAGGAGTACCAGGCCGATCTGGTCGAGGTGAGCCGCCTGCTGGTGACCATGGCGGAGTCGGTTCGCGCCGCACTGCGCAAGGCGACGTCGGCGCTGCTGACCGCCGATCTGGAGTCCGCTCAGGCCGTGATCCAGCGCGACGCCGAGGTCGACGCCATCTACGAGCAGGTCGAGGTGAAGGTGGCCGACACCATCGCCCGGCAGGCTCCGGTCGCGTCCGACCTGCGGCGGGTCATCACCGCCCTGCACATCGCCGCCGACCTGGAGCGGATGGGCGACCTGGCCGAGCACGTGGCGAAGACCGCGGCCCGGCGGCACCCGTCCCCGGCGGTCCCGGCCGAGCTGCGCCCGACCTTCAAGGGCATGGCCGAGGTCGCCGACGAGATGGCCGAGAAGATCACCACCCTGCTCGGCAAGCCGAACGCTGAGATGGCCGCTCAGCTCGAGAAGGACGACGACGCGATCGACGACCTCGAGCGCAAGCTGTTCAAGATCATGCTGGCCGACGACTGGCCGTACGGCGCGGAGACGGCGATCGACGGGGCCCTGCTGGGCCGCTTCTACGAGCGGTACGCCGACCACGCTGTCAACATCGGCGAGCACTTGATCTACCTGATCACCGGAGAAACGGCCGGTCAGGCTCAGGTCACCCAGAACTGATCAGATCCGGGGGCGCGCGGGAGCGCCCACCCCCGGGATCCGGGGGCCGGGGCACCACGGGGGTGTCCCGGCCTCTGTCTCTTACTTGCGGCCCTGGTTGGCTACGGCGGCGGCGGCCTCTTCGGCGGCCTTCGGGTCGAGGTAGGTGCCGCCGGAGTTGGTCGGGCGCAGGTTCTCGTCGAGGTCGTAGCGCAGCGGGATGCCGGTGGGGATGTTCAGCTTGGCGATCGCCTCGTCGGAGATGTCGTCGAGGTGCTTGACGATGGCGCGCAGCGAGTTGCCGTGCGCCGCGACCAGCACGGTCTTGCCGGCGCGCAGGTCGGGGACGATCGCGTCGTACCAGTAGGGCAGCGCACGCAGGAGCACGTCCTTCAGGCACTCGGCCCGCGGCAGGATCTCCGGGGCCAGGTCCGCGTAGCGCGCGTCGCCGAACTGGGAGAACTCGGAGCCGTCCTCGATGGGGGGCGGCGGGACGTCGTACGACCGGCGCCAGAGCATGAACTGCTCCTCGCCGTACGTCTCCAGGGTCTGCTTCTTGTCCTTGCCCTGCAGGGCGCCGTAGTGGCGCTCGTTGAGGCGCCAGTGGCGCTTCACTTCGATCCAGTGCCGGTCGGTGATGTGCAGCGCGATCTCGCTGGTCCGGATCGCGCGGCGCAGAAGGCTGGTGTGCACCACGTCGGGCAGCACCCCCTGCTCCTTGAGAAGCTCGCCACCACGCCTGGCCTCGTCCTCGCCCTTGGCGTCCAGGTCCACGTCGACCCAGCCGGTGAAGAGGTTCTTGGCGTTCCACTCGCTGTTGCCGTGCCGCAGCAGCACCAGGGTTCCAGTCATGAACACATCTTCCCCCGAGGCCCGCCGCCCTGTACGGGCCACCCGGCACGTGTCCGCCACCACACCGGAATCCGGTTGCGCCACCCGCGCGAATGTAAGGGAATAGTCCTCGGCCGCTACTTACCGCAGGAGGCGTCGGTGCGAGGTTGGTTACGGCGGGCCGCGGGCGGGCTTCCCCGGCAGTTCTGGTTCCTGTGGACAGGCACCCTGATCAACCGGGTCGGCGGGTTCGCGGTGTTGTTCCTCAGCATCTACCTGACCGCGGAGCGGGGCTTCTCGCAGAGCATGGCCGGCCTGATCCTCGGCATTTACGGCGTCGGCGGCGCGATCGGCGCGGTGGGCGGCGGTGTCCTGGCCGACCGCTGGGGCCGGCGGCCGACCATGCTGACCGCCCAGTTCGGCGCCGCCGCTCTGATGCTCGCTCTCGGCCTGGCCCAGACCTACGCCCAGATCGCGGTGGCGACGTTCCTGCTCGGCCTCTTCGCCGAGGCGGTCCGGCCGGCGTTCTCGGCGATGATGGTCGACATCGTCCCGGAGCATGACCGGGTCCGGGCGTTCTCGCTGAACTACTGGGCGATCAACCTCGGCTTCGCCTGCGCGGCGATCATCGCGGGTTTCGCCGCCAGCATCGACTATCTGCTGCTCTTCGTCGGCGACGCGGCCACCACGCTGATCACCGCCATCATCACGGCGATCTTCCTGGCCGAGACCCGGCCGGCGGCCCGGTCCTCGCGCAGAGCGGCCGGCCCCGGCCTGGGCGCCGCGCTGAAGGACCGTGTCTTCGGCGTCTATCTGCTGCTCACTCTGATCTCCGTGCTGGTGATTCTGCAGCACCTCTCGACGCTGCCGATCAGCATGCTGGCCGACGGTCACTCGGCCGCCACCTACGGCGCGATCATCGCGGTCAACGGCGTGCTGATCCTCTCCGGCCAGCTCTTCGTCCCGAAGCTGATCGAGGGCCGGGACAGCGCGAAGGTCCTGGCGGTCGCGTCCGTGCTGGTCGGTTCCGGTTTCGGGCTGGTCGCCCTCGCCGAAACCCCGCTGGTGTACGCGCTGACCGTGATCATCTGGACGCTCGGCGAGATGCTCCAGTCCCCCAGCAACGCGGCCACCGTGGCGGCGCTCTCCCCGCCCGAGTTGCGTGGCCGTTACCAGGGCCTGAGCTCGCTGTCCTGGTCCGCCGGCAGCGCGCTCGCCCCGATCATCGGCGGGCTGGTCCTGCAGAAGGCCGGCGACGTGGTCCTCTGGGGCGGCTGCTTCGCCCTGTGCGTCCTGGTCGCGGTGGGCCATCTGATGGCCGGTCCGGCACGCGCCCGGCGGGCCGCACGGGTGCGGGCCCGGGAGATCGAAGAGGCGCTCGCGGCGGCCGCCGTCTGATATCGGCGCCGATCGCGGGTGGGCCGGAAGCCACAGCACATCGGACGTTGTGCTGATCGCGTCATGGATTACGCAAACGCGCCCATCGCCATTAACCGGCGGCCTCGCGACAGAAAGATCCGGGTTGTGTTCATCTGATGAACGCTTAGAAACAAGCCGGAAACAAAAGCGCCGGCGGCGGCGGGCGACACCCATCCCCATAGGCGCCGCCCGCACTTACCGCCGGTCTCGGGTCGCGCCGTCCCCCAACGGCTCATGCCACCCGTCCCCAAACGCCGGACCGCGGCGATCATTGCTGATCGACCCGTTCCCCGAACTGACGGCTCGGCGTCCATCGACCACGCTAGTTGGGGCGGTCAAGCCTCACAACCCGATTTCGTGTCGACATCTGTCTTAACCGTCACATTGCCCAACAACCAACCGATCGGCTGATCCACCAATCACTCGTCCGGGTTTCTCGGACAGGCGAGAAACATGCCGCGGCAAATGGCGTGGGCGGCTCGGCGACCGCCGCGTCGGCCGCCGTCGACCCTCAGGAAAACATCAGCACATCGACAGGAGACTGCCAGTACCCAGGGTCGGCGCGATCCACGCATCGACCATCGTTCGCCTTCCATCCCGGACGCGAATCGATCGCGATTGCGGGCACCCGCCACAATGGACGGATTGCCACGGATAGACGGCACTTGATGATCAAATTGCGGCGGCAAGCACTCCGGTCGCCGCGGGCGTCAGTCGGTGCGCTCGACCAGGTGCTGGAAGGCCCGCAGGTTCGCCGTCGATTCGCCGCGCTTGACACGCCAGTCCCACTCGCGGCGGATCGACGTCTCGAAACCGATCTCCAGCATGGTGTCGAACGACTCGTCGGCGTAGGTCAGCACCGATCCGAGAAGCCGGTCCAGTTCGTCCTCGTCGAGGCCGTTCAGCGCCACCCGGCCGGTGAGGTAGACGTCGCCGGCCGCGTCGATCGAGAAGGCGACGCCGTACATCCGGGCGTTGCGGCGCAGCAGCCAGGCCCAGAGCTCCTCGTGGCGCTCGTCGGGCCGGCGCATCACGAACGCCTCGATCCGCAGCGAGTGCCGGCCGACGATCAGGTTGCACGCGGTCTTCAGCTTGTGCGTGCCGGGCAGGCTGACCACATAGGAGCTCTCCCCGGTGGACTCCCACTCCAGCTCGCGCTCGGTCAGGACCCGCTCGATCAGTTCTGTCACCATGCGCACGACGCTCCCTCGACCCGCGCCGTGATCAGCGCTCGGTGTTCGCTCACCGCGTCACGGTAGACCCGCAACAGCGTCTCGGCGGTCCGATCCCAGGAGAAGTGCGACGCGTGGGCGACCGCGCCGGCCGCCAGCCGGCGCCGGTGACCGGGCGCGTCGAGCAGCCGGTCCAGCGCCTTCGCCCAGTCCCGCGGATCGTGCCCGTCGACGAGCACGCCGCTGACCCCGTCACGGACCGCGGTCACCAGGCCGCCCACCGCGGCCGCGACCACCGGCGTGCCGCAGGCCTGCGCCTCGAGCGCGACCAGACCGAACGACTCGTTGTAGGAGGGCACCGCGACCAGGTCCGCGGCCCGGTAGAGGGCGGCCAGGTCGTCACCGGTCTGCGGGGGCAGGAACACCACCGAGTCGCTGACCCCGAGCCGGGAGGCGAGCTCGATCAGCGAGGACGGCCGGTCCAGGCCGCTGCCGCTGGGGCCGCCGCAGATCACCAGGGTGGCCGTGGAGCCGGCGGCCCGCATCTCGGCGAGCGCGGCGATCAGCACATCGGGGGCCTTGAGCGGCTGGATCCGGCCGACGAACGCCACGATCCGGCCGTGCTCGGGCAGGCCGAACCTGGCCCGGTCCGCCGCACCGGGCCGGAAACGCCGCAGGTCCACACCGGGCTCCACCACGCTCACCAGGGCCGGGTCGGCGTCGTAGTGGGTGATCAGATCCTGCGCCTCGAAGCCGGTGTTCGCGACCAGCCGGTCGGAGGCGGCCACCACCTGCTCCTCGCCGATCACCCGGGCTTTCGGCTCGGGACGGTCGCCGGCCGCGATGAACCGGTTCTTGACCTTGGCCAGAGTGTGCGCGGTGTGCACGTGCGGCACGCCCCAGCGCTCCCGGGCCAGCCAGCCGACCTGGCCGGAGAGCCAGTAGTGGGAGTGGATCAGGTCGTAGTGGCCGGGCGGGTGCGCCGCCTCGGCCCGGAGCACCCCGTGGGTGAAAGCGCACAACTGGGAGGGCAGCTCCTCCTTGGAGAGGCCCTCGTACGGCCCGGCGGTGACGTGCCGCACGTGCACACCCGGAGCCATCTCGACGACCGGCGGCAGGTCCCTGGTCGTGGCGCGGGTGAAGATCTCCACCTCGACGTCCCGTTCGGCCAGCCGCTTGGCGATCTCGACGATGTAGACGTTCATGCCGCCGGCGTCCCCGGTGCCCGGTTGCTCCAGGGGCGAGGTGTGCACGGAGAGAGTGGCTATCCGGCGGGGAGTTGGCCATCTGCCGCCGGACCGTAGATCAGCCACGCTGACTCCCCTCCGTGTCGGACGTGAGAACTTGTTGCGCCAAGGTTCATCTTCCCCATCGGCGTGCCCGGAACCACCACGCAGCCGACCGGGGGTGATCCAGGTCATTGAATGAGCGGCGTCTCCGGGCTCATGGATGAGAATCAGGACATGCAGAACATCGCAGTGGTGACCGGCGCGTCGAGCGGAATCGGGGCGGCCACCGCCCGCCGGCTGGCGCGGGAGGACTTCCATGTCGTCGTCGCGGCCCGCCGGCTGGACCGGCTGGAGGCGCTGGTCAAGGAGATCGGCGCGAACGCCACGGCGGTCGAGTGCGACGTCACCTCGGACGACTCGGTCGCCGGCCTGGCCGAGGCGGTGACCGAGCTCGGCGGGCCGGTCACCCTACTGGTCAACAACGCGGGCGGCGCCCGCGGCCTGGACCAGGTCGCCGACGGGTCCGTCGGCGACTGGCAGTGGATGTACGACGTGAACGTGCTCGGCACGTTGCGGGTCACCAAGGCGCTGCTCCCGGTGCTGGAGGCGAGTGGCCGCGGCACGATCGTGACGGTCGGGTCCACCGCGGCCTTCACTCCCTACGAGGGCGGTGGCGGTTACGTCGCGGCCAAGCACGCCCAGACCGCCCTGGTCGGGACACTGCGGCTGGAGTTGTCCGGCAGGCCGGTGCGGGTGATCGAGATCGACCCGGGCATGGTGCGGACCGACGAGTTCGCGGTCAACAGGTTCGGTGGCGATCAGGCCAAGGCCGACTCGGTCTACGCCGGGGTGAAGGAGCCACTGGTCGCCGACGACATCGCGGACTGCATCGCGTGGACGGCCACCCGCCCGCAGCACGTCAACGTGGACCGGCTGGTGGTGCGCCCGATCGCCCAGGCCGCACAGCACAAGGTGCACCGGGAGCACTGAGACTCGTGATCAAACCGGTCGGCGCCATCACCCGGGGGACGACCAATCCCAACCGGCTGCGCCGCGTCGACAACTTCATCGCGTACCGCTGCGGTGCGCTCCTGAAGGAGGCGGCGCAGCCGCTGGTGATCGACCTGGGCTATGGCGCCACGCCGGTGACGGCGGTGGAACTGCGGGGCCGGCTGGCGGCCGCGGTCCGCCCGGACGTCGTGGTGGCCGGTCTGGAGATCGACCCGGTACGGGTGAGCGACGCGCAACCGTTCGCGGATCCGCCGTGGCTGTTATTCCGCCGCGGCGGATTCGAGCTGGCCGGGATGGCGCCGGTGGTGGTGCGCGCGTTCAACGTGCTGCGGCAGTACCCGGAGGAGGAGGTGGCGGCCGCCTGGCGGGCGATGACGGCGACCGGCGCGCTGCTGGTCGAGGGCACCTGCGACGAGTTGGGCCGGATCGCCACGTGGACCGTGGTCGAGGGCGGCGTGCCGTCGACGCTGACCCTGTCGGCCCGGCTGCCGGTGCTCTCGCATCCGGCGATCTTCGCCGAGCGTCTGCCGAAGGCGCTGATCCACCACAACGTGCCCGGTCATCCGGTACACGAACTGCTGCGGGCGCTGGGCCGGGCGTGGGACGCCGAGGCCACCCCGTTCGGGCCACGCCAGCGCTGGCTGGCCACGGCCCGCCGGATGCGTGCTGACGGCTGGCCGCTGCTGGACGGCCCGGCCCGGTGGCGGCTCGGAGAGTTGACCCTGCCCTGGCCGGCCCGGCTCTGGCCGGTCTAGCCCTCGCGCTTCTTCTTCTCGTCCAGCGCCGCCCGCAGGGCCTCCAGCAGAGCGTCGGCGGTGAACGGCTTCTTCACCAGCACGTCGTCCTCGGTGATCTCGCCCTTGCCGACCGCGATGTCCTTCGGCAGGCCCGACACGAACACCACGCCGATGCCGGGACGCAGGCCGCGGATGGTCTTCGCCAACTCGCCCCCGGAGGCGCCGGGCAGCGTCAGGTCGGTGATCAGAACGTCGATGGGGCCGGGCTGGTCCCGGCAGATCGCGACGGCTTCCTCCGGCTCCCCGGCGGAGAGCGTCGTGAACCCACGCCGTTCCAGCATCCGGCGCATGATGTCGCGCAGATCCTCTTCGTCGTCGACGACCAGGACTGTCGGCCTCTCGGCGTCCGGCGCCTCGGACATCTCGGTCCTCCTCGGGCTGGGGTCGTTTCTCACGCTATCCGTCCCCGGGGCCCCGCGTACGGCGGTTGGCTGATCGAAACACGACGCCGCGCGACGCTCCCCGAGGGGTGCGCCGCGCGGCGTCGTGGTTTCCTCCGGTCTGCGCCGGAAGCGGTCAGCGAGTGGTGTTCAGGTGACCGGTGAAGAGCAGGCGGTTCGCGGAACCCTTGCCCGGGTTGCGGACCAGGTTGACGCCGGCGTTGGCGACCAGGTCGTCACGGACCTGGCGGGCCGTCCAGTTCGGGTGCGCGCCGAGAACCAGGGCGGCCGCGCCGGCCACGTGCGGCGACGCCATCGAGGTGCCGCTCAGCTTCTTGGTGACGGTGTCCGAGCCCGAACCGGCCGCCTGGATGTCCACGCCGGGGGCGAAGATGTCGAGGCAGGTGCCGTAGTTGGAGAACGAGGCACGCGCGTCGGCGGAGTCCACCGCACCGACCGTGATCGCGTCGGGGGCGGCGGCCGGCGAGCCCTTGCAGGCGTTCTTGCTCTCGTTGCCGGCGGCGATCGCGTAGGTGACGCCCTTGTCGATGGAGCGCTTGACCGCCGCGTCCAGCGCCTTGCTGCGCGGGCCGCCCAGGCTCATGTTGGCCACGGCGGGGAGCTTCGCGTTCGCGGTCACCCAGTCGACGGCGGCGATGAAGTCGGAGAACGAGCCGGAGCCGTCGCAGCCGAGCACCCGCAGGGCGACCAGCTTGACGTCCTTGGCGACGCCGTAGGTGGCGCCGCCGACCGTGCCGGCGACGTGGGTGCCGTGGCCGTGGCAGTCGTTGGCGACCGCGTCGCCGTCGACGAAGTCCCAGCCGTTGGTGGCGCGGCCACCGAACTCCTTGTGGCTGGTCCGGATGCCGGTGTCGATCACGTACGCGGTGACGTCGGCGGCGGACTTGTAGGTGTAGGACTTCGACAGCGGCAGCGACCGCTGGTCGATCCGGTCCAGGCCCCAGGCCAGCTTCTTGGCCGGGGCCGCCGGGGCGGACGCGGTGGCCGTGGTGGCGATCTGGGCGTCCTGCTCGACGAACGCGACGGCGGGGTCGGCGGCCAGGCGGCCGGCCTCGGCGGCGGTGGCCTCCAGGTGGAAGCCGCGCACGCTGGCGAGGTAGTTGCCGGCGACCTTGCCGCCGTACTTGCGGACCAGCTCCTGCGAGGCGGAGGTGACCTGGCCGGCGGCCTGCGAGCCGGGCTGGAGGACGACGATGTAGCTGCCCGGGATGGCGCCTTCCACGCCGGTCCCGGAGACGGTTCCCATCACGGGCGTGGCCGGAGCGGCGACGGCCGGCCCGGTCAGACCCCAGAGGGTGGCGGTGGCGGCGCTCGCAGCAACGGTCAGTCGGATGGCCAGGCGGCGGGCGTCGTTACCGAACATATGGTGTAAGTCCTCTCGGTTATGCGCTCAGGTCGGCTTCACATTCCGGCCCGTGGGTATGCCGGAAGCAGCTGAGACAAATGTTGGAGAGGAGCGGTAGCGCCCCGGGGTTCCTCCGGGTTGCGTCCGGGGTGCGGGATTTCCGGCCGTTTCGATCGGACGCGTCACACCGCGAACCTCTAAGCCGACCGTGCCGCGGGCCGAATTTCTCGCTGTCAGGCCCGCTGCACCACCACCGAGCACCGCCCACCGAAGCTAGGAGAGCGATATGACCACTCTGCTGTCGCCCGCGATCGACACTGTCGGCGAGATGACCGAGCGGTGCGACCGCTGCGGTGCCGCCGCCAAGCTGGAGGTCGTTCTGACCAGCGGTGGGGATCTGGCCTTCTGCGGGCACCACGCCAACCGGCACCACGCCGACATCACCAAGGTGGCCAGCATGATCCGTATCGAGGACGGCTTCGAATGGGCGGGTAAGTAACACTCCGCTCACCCGGGTAGCCCGCGTTATGCTCTTTCCCTCACGTCTTGGGGGTATTTGTGCATATCGCGGCGCATGACGTGGGCAGGTTGTCCCGGCTCGCCGCCGGGTGCGCCGGAGTCATGGTGGCCGTTTTCGGCATCCTGCACACGTTCGACGCCGGATCGGCGCCGGAGGACCCCCGCGGTACTCCGGCGATGGCACTGATCCCGGCCGGGCTCGCCCTGCTGCTCCAGGTGGTGCCGGTCTCCGGCGTGCCAGCCGGCCGGCTCCGGGCGGGGACGGCCGCGTTTCTCGCGCTGTCCGCCACCGGAGCGGCGGCCACGGCCCTGGGCGGCGCACCGGCCACGGCGGTCGCCACCGCCCTCGCCGGCCTGGCCCTCGCCTGCCTGGATCTCCGCGTCCCCCGCCGCAGTGGCGGCATCGCGTTCCGGGTGGCCGACCCGCTCCTGCTCGGCGCCGCGATCATCGCACTGGTCGCCCTGGTGCCCCAGCTCTTCGAACCGGCCTTCCCGCCCGGCCGCGGGCCTGACAGCGTCATGCCCCCGCACCTGGCCGGCGCGCTGCTCTGCCTCGCCACGGGCACGATCCTGGCCCGGCCGGAGACGGGGCCGCTGCACACCCTCGACGATTCGGGGCCGCGCGCTGCCGTACGCCGGCTCGCCCCCGCCCTGATCGCCGCCCCCATCGTCGCCGCGCTGGTCAGCGCGTTCGCCGCGCGGACCGGCGTGAGCCGTCCGGTGGCCGCGGTGAGCACCGGCGTGATCCTCGCCGCGCTCGCGCTGCTCGCCCTGCTCGCCTACCTGGTCCGCACCCTCGACGACGCCGACCAGCGGCAACGGCACCTGGTGGCGGAGCTGCGGGAACGCCAAGACTTCGCGCAGACGCTGCTCCAGTCGATGAACGAGGCCGTCATGGTCCTCGACGCCAACTACCGGGTGATCGACGTCAACCGCCGCTGGCGGGAGCTCACCGGCCACGACGGCCTTCCCGCCGAGTCGCCGCCGCTGCCGCCTCCCGGGACCGGCGGCGACTGGCTTCTCCCCCGGGCCGACGGCACCGACGTCCCGGTGCTGGCCACCATGGCGGCCATTCCGGACGCGACTGGCACGACTCGCGGGTACGTGGCCACCTACATCGACATCGCCGAGCGCAAACAGGCCGAGGTGGCGCTCACCGAACACGCCGCCGACCTGGAGCGGGGCAACGCCGACCTGGCCGCGGCCCTGGCCTTCAAGAACGACCTGACCTCGATGCTGACCCACGACGTGGCGCAGCCGATCAGCTCGATCGCCAGCCTCGCCGAACTGCTCTGCGCCGACTGGGCGGACCTGCCGGACGACATCCGGCTGGAGCTCGCGACCAAGATCGACAAGAACACCCGGCGGCTCATCAAGATGATGAACGACCTGCAGCTCCTCTTCCGGCTGGACACCGGAACGGTCACCGCCCGGCGGGTGCCGGTGCCGCTCCTGGAGGTGGTCGAGGCGGCCTGCGGCACGGCCGTCGACACCGCGGACGTGAAGATCGTGATCGACGAGGAGCTGGCCGCTCTCGCCGACCGCGGGCATCTCACCGTCGTGGTGGAGAACCTGCTGAAGAACGCGATGACGCACGGGGCGCCGCCGATCCACATCCAGGCCGGCCGGGAAGCGGGTGGCACGGTGCGCCTGACGGTGCAGGACAGCGGCGCCGGGATCCCGGAGGACGTGCTGCCCAGCCTGTTCGGGCGGTTCATCCGGGGAGCGGGGCTCGGGCTCTTCATCGTCCGGCACCTGATCGAGGCCAACGGCGGGTCGGTGAGTTACGAACACGCCGAACCCCGCGGCGCCCGCCTGCTGGTCACCTTGGAGGCCGCACCCAACTAGCGCATGTCCCCAGCGGGGAGCCCCGCCGCCCCAGCACACCGAGAAGCCCGGAACGCTGAGCGTTCCGGGCTTCTGTCTGGTCCGCGCCGTCTCAGCCGCGCTCTTCCTCGTTGATCATGCCGTGGCCCCACATGTCGCCGCCGGACGTGTGGCCGCCCATCCGGGCGGTGCCGGCGCCGCCCCCGCTCGGCGATCCGGGACGGGCGGCCCGCCGGCCTGCCGCGTCGTCGCGAGGGCTCCGGACGCCGGACGGGCTCGGGAGGTCGGCCGAGGTGGGCACGTGGTGCAGCGGATTGTCGGTGAGACCGGTGCCGGTCGGATCGGCGTTGCCGAGGTCCGCGGCTCCGGTGTCCCATCCGGCCCCCGGGTGCGGCGCTCCGGACGCGGTGTTCCGATTCCGGATCCGCGCGGCGACCGAGGCCGGCGACACGGGGTCGATGTTGATCCCGGGCAGCAGCGTGTGTGAACGGCCGGCCAGCGGCTTGGTGCTGACACCGCCGTGCGGGATCGGCCGGCCGCCGAGCACCCCGCTCTCCACCAGGCCCTTGAACGTGGTCAGGTCGGCTTTGAGACGGCGGTTCAGCGACTCCTGCCCGTGCCGGTCACTGGGCATGAGGAACGCGATGTCGGCCTCCAGCTGGGCGACGATCTGGGTCTTCGTCTCACCCATGGGGCGCAGCGTGATGGTCTCGGCGAGCAGCGGGCCCTCCATGGTGGACCAGGAGACGCGCTCGTCCGGCGACCGCTCGATGATCTGAGCGTCGAACTCGCGGCGCTTCCCGTCCACATCCATGATCCAGTGGGTCTGGTCGGCGCCGACCGCCGTCACCTGCCGCACACCGGTCATGAAGCGGGGGTAGTTCTCGAACGCCGCGAGCTGCTCGTACACAGTGTGCACCGGCGCACTCACTTCGATAGCCTGCTGAACCATACTCATCGCAACTCTCCCATGCTGAAGTGCTGGCATCACAGAGAGTACGGAGACGACTGCGACTCGTGTTCGGTTTCGCTCAGACACGACGCAGGTATTGCCAACGGCCTACCTCTGCGGCATAGCGGGCGTCGCTCGCCGGCACCACGGTCACGGCGGCATCCAGAAGCATCTCCACCACGCGCGGTGACGGGCTGCGCCAGGCCTCGCTGACCTCCACCACGGTTCCGGTGGCCCGGCAGGCGGCGGCCAGGTCGGCGATCAGCGCGGGCGTCACCGCGGAGTCGTCGAGGCCCGCCTGGCCGAGCAGCGCCAACGGGCGGGCGAGCTGCGACGGCACGTACCGCGAGGCGCGCTCCACACCTTTCACGGTGGCCGCCACCAGCAGCTCCGCCACCTGAGAGGCGTCCATCAGACCAGCGTCGAGCCGGGCGCGGACCTCGCGCGGAGTCAGCAACTCCCCACCGGCCGGCAGGCAGGAGACCGCCACCGAGAGGGCGTCCAGCGGAGCGAGGTCGGCGGGCAGGGCCAGCCATCCGTCCGAGCGGACGACCTCCACCTCTGCGGCGACCCGCAGATTCATCTCGGTACGGTGCCGGGCCCGCCGCACCGCGTCGGAGTAGGCGGTGAGCCAGGTGGTGTCCGGCCCCGCCTGGTCGGCGAAGGTGAGTGCGGTCAGACCGGCCCGGTCGGCGGCCGAGACCACCACGCCGACGGCGTCCCGTCCGGCCGCGAACCCGGTGTGCACATGCGCGTCCACGGACAGATCCAGTGCGCAGGCAGTGCCGACCGCACCGCCACCGATGACTGACTCGCGCTCTGCTCCCATGCCGACTCCCCGCTGAATGGGACGGGTTTCTCCCGCCGAGGATGAGACTGCGGGTCCGACGTTGTCTCCCGGGTCAGCCGCCGGTGCAGGTCAGGAGCGCCCCAGCGACGATCATCGCGGCAACCGGCCCGCAATCGTCGCGCACCCTGGACCGCATCCCGCGGCGGCCAACCTTTCCCTTGACCGCGAGCGCCCGCCCGCGCGCCGAAGGGGGAGAGCATGAAGGTGCCTGCGGCTCTGGTGACCGGACTGGTGGGCGCGCTGCTGCCGATGGCCGTGCCGGCCGCCGCCGGCCCGATCGCCACCCCGACCGCGACCGCGGTCACCGGGACGGCCCGGACCGGCGGCACGGCGCTCACCATGCGGCGCATGCCGTCCCCGGTCGCGGAGAAGACCGGCACGATCGCCAACGGCGGCCGGGTCGCGATCGTCTGCCAGGTCACCGCGCAACGGATCACCGGCACGGTACGGACCACGAACCTCTGGGATCGGCTGGCCAACGGTCACTACGTCTCGGACGCGTACGTGCGGCGCCCGGCCACTCCCATCCCCGCATGCCCGGCAGCCGTCCCGCCGGCGCCGCCGGCCCCCGCTCCCTCGATTCCCGCTCCCACCCCCGGTGAGAGTTGGGGACTGCCGGTGACCGCCGGCCTGGTCAGTGGTTTCCGCACCGTCGCACGGCCGGCGCACGACGGCGTCGACCTCTCCGCCCGGCGCGAGACCCCGATCCTGGCCGCGGCGGCCGGCACGGTGATCCGGGTGGTCTGCAACGTCTCGGCCGGCACCTGTGACGTCGACGGCAAGCCGGCTCTCCGGGGCTGCGGCTGGTACGTGGAGGTGCAGCACGCCGGCAAGGTCGTCACCCGTTACTGCCACATGGTCCGGCGCCCGGTCGTCGCGGTCGGCCAGGCCGTCACGAAGGGCCAGTTGCTCGGCCACGTCGGCACCTCGGGTTCGTCCTCCGGACCGCACCTGCACTTCGAGGTGCACGTCGAGGCGGCGCCCGCGATCCATGACAACGCGGTGGACCCGATCGCGTTCCTCCGGAGCCGCGGGGTGTCCATGGGATGACGGAACGCCCGCCACCTCACGGCGACGGGCGCTTGCAGTGTCCTCACTCGGCCGCGGGATCCGGGCTTCCGAGCATCTTGGCGAGTGCGTGCACGGCGCCATCGGTGGGCGAGGCCGCCGCCCGGTTGGCGTCCTGGAGTTCGCGGTAGACCTCTTCGCGGTGCACCTGCACGTCTCGGGGGGCCTGGATGCCCAGCCGGATGACGTCGCCGCGGGCCTCGAGCACCGTGATGACGACGTCGTCGCCGATCATCACGCTCTCACCGGCCCGCCGGGTCAGCACAAGCATCGGTGCCCTCCTCCATCCATGGAACGCCACAGCATGGCAAAGGCGCGGCCGCGAGGAACGCGACCGCGCCCGCGGTGGAGGGTCAGAAGGCCCGGTTCATGATGGCCCGGACCGGATAGTTCGATCCGCCGAGAACCACCTGCATGGCCCGCATGCTGTCGCGGTCCACCACGATCGGGGCGAGCAGGTTCGCGGTGGTCTCGTTCTCGCTCGCGGTGATGACCGTGAGCAGCAGCAGCCGGTCCGGGTCCTTGGTGTTCAGCGCGGCGAACACCCCGTTGTCGATCTCCGGGGCGTAGTCCGGGAAGAACGGCTCCGGCGGGGCCACCAGGAAACGGAGCTCCGGGTTCTCGACGGACGTGAACGCGTACAGCAGTCCATCTTCGTTGAGACGCACCAGAACGAACTCCCGATAGGACGGGAAACCCGGCATAGGCACCGCCATCGTGATGGTCGGCAGCCCCAGCGACGGGTCGGTCGTGGTGGCCTCAATCGGACGGGACGCGGTGCGAGTAGTCATGGTCACCTCAGGAAATCGATGAGCGAGGGCTGGATCACCTTGGCCGTGGCGGCCAGGGCGGCCTGATACGAGGTCTGCTGGAGCTGCAATTCCATGATCGCCTTGGGCAGGTCGACATCCTCGATATCGGACAACTGCGACGAAACGGACATCAAGCGATCCTCAGCGGACTGCTTCATCTGTTCAATCCGATTGTATCGGGCACCTACATCCGAAAGGGTTGAGTTCACGATTTCGGACGCTTTATCAAGTTTCCCCAGACCAGCGGTGATACCGGCGGAATCGCCTGTCCGCATAGCCGTGGAAAGGTCGTCGAGAACCCGAAAGAGCTGGTCCGGATTGGGAACGCGGTCACCATTGGCGTCCACGGCCGGCGTGACGCCGTCCGGCTGCATCACCCAGTCCATGCCGAACACCTCGGGGCCGCGCACGTCGACACGGACCTTGGCGTTCGGACCGATCGAGCGCAGCGCCTCGCCGGCTCCCTCGCCGGAGTAGGTGCCGCCCTGCGCATAGGCGGTGCTGTCCGGAGTGGAGCCGCCGAAGACCGGGCGATCCAGGTACTTGGTGTTCGCGTACTGGATGAGCGTGCCTTTGATCTGCTCGATCTCCTCGGCCCGGGCCTTGTTCGCCTGCGGCGTACTGCCGCCGCCCATGCTGGACGCCTCGAGGGTGAGCGTCCGCACCTTCTGGAGCAGCCCGGACGCGCTCTGCAAGGTGTCCTGCACCGTGCCGAGCCGGCCCATCGCGTCGTCCGCGTTGGCCGAGTACTTCTTGTTGGCGCGCACCTCGCCGCGAAGCTGGAGCGCGGTGACCGTGCCGGTCGGCGAGTCCGACGGACGGCGCAGTTGCTTGCCGCTGGAGATCTGGTCCTGGGCGTTCTGGGTCCGGCTCAGATTGCGTTGCAGGCTGGCCATCGTCCGGGTGCGGACGCTGCTCTCGGTGATCCGCGGGCTGCTCATGGACGGTGCCCCCTTACCTACCGACCAGGCCGGTGCGGTTGATCAGCTGGTCGAGCATCGAGTCGATCGTGGTCAGGACGCGCGACGCGGCCTCGTACCCGCGCTGGTAGGTCAGCAGGTTCGTCATCTCCTCGTCGAGGTTGACCCCCGACTCCGAGTCCCGCGCGGCGTCCACCTGGTCGGTCACGGCGTTCTGGATGTCCCGCCGGCGGATCGAGGACTGCGCGGACACGCCGAGGTCGCCGATCAGTGCCTGGTAGGCGGCGTCGGCGCCGCTGCGGGAGTCGGCCAGGTCGGAGAGCGCGTCGGCGGTCACTCCGTCCAGCACCCTGTCCTCCGGCGTGGCCGCCCTGGGGTTGCCCGAGGACACACCCAGCTTGTCGACGTCCGCCAGCAGGGCCGGGTTGACGGTGATGTTCGCCGCGGTGACCACCGGATTGCCGTCGGCGTCCACACGGCCGTTGCGGGCTTCGAAGAAGTTCTGGTTCGTGCTGCCGTCCATGCCGAACGCGGCCCGGTGCCGGGAGTTGACGTCGGCCGCGAGCGTGGTGGCGACCGTGTCCAGCCGATTCGCCATCGTCGCCAGGATCCCGTCCTTGGACAGCGTCTCCACCTGGGCGCCCATGGTGCCGCCCGCGACGACCGTGCCGCCGGTGTCCTTCCACTGCAGCTCGACGTCGAGGCCCTTGCCCAGGTCTTCGAGCCGGAGCGCACCGGGATCCTTGAGCGCGATCTCGCGCACGTTGAAGTCACTGACCAGCTGGGCGCTGCCGACGTAGACGCTGGTCGCACCGTTGGGCAGGTCCGTGGCCGTGGCGCCGACCATCTCCGACAGCTTGAGGATCTGCTGGCCGCGCTGGTCCATCAGTTCGTTCGCCTGCAGGCCGGCCTGGGTGGCGACCACGATCTCCTGGTTCAGCTTGGCGATCGAGGCGGCCGTCTTGTTCACCTCGCCGACGTAGGTGTCCAGTCCGCTCTGGGTCGCCATGTACTGACGGTTCATCGCCGCGGACGCGTCGTTGAGCGAGGCCGCGACGGTGGTCGCCTGCTCCAGCAGCGCCGACTTCGGCGCCTTCTGGGACGGGTTGGCGGCCACCACGTTCCAGCCGTCCCACATGTCCTGCAGGCGTGCCTGAAGGGCGGTGTCGCTCGGTTCCCCGAAGGCGTCCTCGATCAGGTTGTACGCCCCGGCCCGCTCGTTGTGGAAGGCCGAGTTCGCGTGCTCGGTGTAGCTGCGATG
This sequence comes from Actinoplanes sandaracinus, assembly GCF_030009775.1. Lineage (GTDB taxonomy): Bacteria > Actinomycetota > Actinomycetes > Mycobacteriales > Micromonosporaceae > Actinoplanes > Actinoplanes sandaracinus. Next base: position 312,996 of record NZ_JASCTH010000008.1, read on the forward strand.
GTCGAGCGCCGTGTTGCGGAGTCGCTCCACAGAGGAGACGGTGACCCCGTCGCCCACCGCGCTCGTGGTGGCGTAGACGCCGGGCACCAGATTGGCGTTCTGTGACTGCATCACCACCCGTTGCCGGGTGTAGCCCTCGGTGCTCGCGTTAGCGATGTTCTGTCCGGTCACGTCCAGACCACGGCGCTGCGCGTAGAGCGAAGTGAGCGCCGTGTTGAGTCCGCCGAATGTGCTGCCCATCAGATCGCCTCATCAACCAGGGTGGGGCGCCGCACGGCGCCGCTTACGGTCTGGCCCTGCGGTCCGTACGTTTCCACAGTCTCGGCGAACGCGAGCATCGTTTCGCGAGCCGCGCGCTGACCGGCGGTGAGCAGCTCCCGGTTGACGTCGGCCAGGGCCCGGATCTCCGACGTCAGCATCAGGAATGCCTTGCGGTGCTGGTGCAACAGGTCCGACCAGGGGGCCGGGGCCGCGTCGGCGAGCTCACCGAGCGAGGCGTCCGGCGACAATCCGAGCTCGACCGCGACCTCCTGGGAGTACGCCGCACGGATCACCTCGGTCTGCCGGATCTGGTCCAGGACCACCTCCACCTCGCGGGTGGCGTGACTGAGCCATCGGGACCGGTTGGACGCGAGGAGCAACTGCTCCTCCTCAAGCTTGAACAGCAGCATCTCCAGCAGCTCGCGTGAGCGCCAAAGGACACTGGCCAGGTCGGTCAGGCTCACCCGGTCCTCCGTCGTATAGCCGGTCGGGCTCACCCACTCGGCGGACCCGCTCATTCGGACAGGTCGGCACATCCGCCGTGCCACTGAGCGGTTTCCCCCGGATCAGCACTTCTCCGGTTCGCCCGAAAAGCCCGAAGAAATCTCAGAGAATCCTCAGTGCCTCTCGGCGACCGGCCGAACAGAAGGGCGCAACACCACGGCTCACGGACGGGCCGGTTCCAGACCCCAGTCAAGGAGGAACACCCCATGGGTCTCCGCATCAACCAGAACATCGCCGCGCAGAACGCCTACCGGAACCTGTCGGTCACCGACAACCAGATGTCGAAGTCGCTGGAGAAGCTGTCCAGTGGCTTCCGGATCAACCGGGCCTCGGACGACGCTGCCGGCCTCTCCATCTCCGAGGGCCTGCGGTCGCAGACCGGTGGCCTCAAGGTCGCGGTGCGCAACGCCCAGGACGCGATCAGCGTCGTGCAGACCGCTGAAGGTGCGCTGAACGAGACCACCAGCATGCTGCAGCGCATGCGCGACCTCTCCGTCCAGGCCAACAACGCTTCTCTCGACGACAGCGCCAAGAAGGCCGCGGCTGAGGAGTTCACGCAGCTCGCCGGCGAGATCGACCGGATGGCCGAGACCACCTCGTTCGGCAAGTCGAAGCTGCTCGACGGCTCCTTCGGCATGACGAACACGAAGAGCGGGACCGTCGCGGGCACCCCCGCTACTGCGAGCGCTCCGGCCACGCCCGGTGCGCTGGCCGACACGCTCTCCGGCATGACGATCGGCGGGCTTCCCAAGCAGGCCTCCGGTGCGACGATCACCATTCCCGACGTCACCGGGCTGGCGACGCTCACCCCGCAGGCGGCCGCCGCGAAGATCAACGATGCCATCTCCACGGCCCTGAAGGACGGGGGCTTCGGCGACGTCTCGATGGAGGTCACGGCGAGCGTCGACAAGACGACCGGCGAGACGACTTACACGGCCTCCGGCACTAGCGGTTTCGAGCTCACCGCCAGCGGCCTCGGCATCTCCGGCGCGTCGGAGGCGAAGACCGGAGCGACGCCGGGCTCCTTCCAGATCGGCGCCAACTCCGGCGAGACCCTGAACGTCGGCATCGGCGCCATCAACTCCAAGACGCTGGGTCTCGCCAACCTGGACCTCACGAAGACCGCCGCGCAGAACGGCGGGACGAAGACCGGCGCCGCCGAGGCGATCGAAGCGCTGGACGTCGCCATCCAGTCGGTCTCCGACACCCGCGCCAAGCTCGGTGCCCACCAGAACCGCTTCGAGCACACCATCAACAACCTGAACACCGCGGTCGAGAACCTGTCCGCCTCCGAGTCCCGGATCCGCGACACCGACATGGCTCAGGAGATGGTGGGCTTCACCCGCAACCAGATCCTCACCCAGGCCGGAACCTCCATGCTGTCGCAGGCCAACCAGGGTTCGCAGGGCGTGCTGTCCCTGCTGCGCTGAGCAACCGGATAGCTACCGCCGACAACTGAAACCGCAACACGAACGACCGAAGAGGGTGGGGGTAGCCGGCACGCCCAGCCGGCTGCCCCCGCTCCGTTCTCGAACTCGGTACCGGAAAGTAGGCTCCCGTGAGCAGTTCCGTCGACGGCCTCGTCAGTGGTCTCAGCACGTCCTCGATGATCAGCCAGATGATGAAGGTCGAGGCCGCCCCGCAGACCAAGCTCAAGGCCAAGGTCGAGACCGCGGAGACCGCGGTGACCTCATACCAGTCCGTCAACACCAAGCTCAAGGCTCTCAAGTCGGCCGCCGACGCGGTGAGCTCGATGGGCTCGTGGCGGGCGCTGAAGACGAACTCCAGCTCCGAGAGCGTCACCGCCACGGCCGTGGGCGGCCTCACCGGCATGACCGGCAGCGTCAAGTTCGACGTCACCTCGGTGGCGCGGGCCCAGACCTCGCTCCTCAAGATGTCCGACACCACGGCGGAGCAGGTCTTTCCCGCGTCCATCACGATCCAGCCGGGCACCTGGAGCCCGGACATCGACGCGGACGGAGTCGACGAGTTCACGCCGGTGGGCGACCCGGTGAACGTCACCATCCCGGACCCGCGGAAAGCGGACAACCTCACCAACGCGGTCAACTCGGCCGGTGCGGGCATTCGCGCCTACACGGTCACCACCTCGGGCACCGAGGGCGTGGTGCAGTTCACCTCCATGAAGAGCGGCGCCGCGAACGGATTCCAGATCTCCGGACTGGAGACCGCCGGCACCGGCGGCACCGGGCCGGAGACCACGTCCGGCAAGGACGCGGTGCTGACCATGAACAAGAACACCCCGACCGAGTACACGGTCGTCAGCAGCACCAACACCTTCAGCGGGGTGATGCCGGGCGTCACGCTCTCCGTCTCGAAGGAGGAGTCCAACGTCACGGTCGACGCCACCGCCGACACCGGCGCCGTCGCCGACAAGTTCAAGGCGCTGGTCGATGCCGCCAACGCGGCACTGACCGAAATCAAGACGCAGACCACGTACGACCCGGAGACCAGGAAGGGCTCGCCCCTCACGGGTGACTTCACCATCCGCCAGATGAACCAGGCCGTACTGAGCATGGTCAGCGGCGGGCTGTCGTACGACAAGGTCGTGGGCAAGGACGCCGACGAGAACGACATCAAGGAGACCGTCGGCTTCGGTTCTCTCGGCCAGCTCGGCATCTCTCTGAGCCGGGACGGCCTGATGGAGTTCGACGCGTCGAAGTTCACCAAGGCGTACACCGAGGACCCGGCCAAGATCCAGGAAGCCGGCATGGCGTTCGGGTCCCAGGTCCGGGCGCTCGCCGACAAGCAGTCGAAGACCGTCACCGGTGTGATCACCGGCCGGAAGAGCGAGATCGACACGCTTACCACTCAGATCGAGAACTGGGATGTCCGGCTGTCCAGCCGGAGGCAGGCGCTGCAGCGGCAGTACGCGGGCCTGGAGACAGCTCTCGGCAAGCTGAACAACCAGTCGAGCTGGCTCTCCGGGGCCATGGGCGGCTGACGATCTCCATCAGCCTCCAGCCGCCGGCATCTGATCAAAGGAAACTCATGAGCGCAGCCAACCTCCGCGACCGTTACCTGCAGGATTCGATCAACACAGCCTCGCCCGCCAAGCTGCTGATCATGCTCTATGACAGGTTGATCCTCGACCTCATGCACGGCGAGGAGGCGATTCGTCACGGCGACCGGGACCAGGCCAATGACAAGATCAATCACGCTCAGGAAATCGTTCTCGAGCTGCGCGTCACCCTGAACCTGGAGGCTTGGGACGGCGCTCCTGGCCTGGCCGCCCTGTACGGCTTCGTCCTGACCGAGCTGATCGGCGCGAACATCAGGCAGGACGCCGACCGGGTGGCCGGATGCCGGGCTCTGCTGGAGCCGCTGCGCGACGCGTGGCGCGAGGCTGCGACGGCCTCGACATGACGACCGCCGTGGAGACCCGTGACTGGGGTGTGGAGTGGGCGGCGGCTCTGGACGAGCTGGAGCTGGACGTCGTCGAGGTCGAGGCGATGCTGGCCGACGAGCGCCGCCTCGCCGAGACGCCGCCGTCGAACCTGTGGCGACCGCCGACCGAGCTGGGCGCTCTGCCGCTCGAACTCCGGCCGCGCGCCGACGAGATTCTGACCCGCCAGCTCGCCGCGGCCGAGGAGATCGCCCGGCGGCTCACCGCGAACCGCCAGCAGATGGCGATGACGTCGCGCATCGAGACGGGAGAAGCGGTCAAACGTCCGGTATATCTCGATTGCGCCATGTAAGACGCTTTTCCAAGTAGGTCCCGGCCCCGGAGGGTCCGGGACCTTTTCGCGTGCAACCTTCCAGCAACCGGTTGGGACTCAGCGGATCGCCTGGCACGCCGAAATGCAGGGTACGAGCACGGAATGCTCACCAAGAAGCCACGGATCGGCGACCTGACGGATCGACTAGGGAGCTCACCTTGTTCGACGACCGCGCTTCCGCCTCTCTTCGCGTCGCCGTTTCCGGACTGGCGGCACGGCAGCAGGCCATCGCCAATAACATCGCCAACATCGAGACCCCCGGTTACCGGGCACGTAAGGTCAAATTCGAGGAGGCGCTGCAGAGCGCCGTCGCCCACGGCGCTTCTCCCGCCAGGGTCACCCCGAGTGTGCTGACGTCACTGGAGCCGACACGGCTCAACGGCAACAACGTCAACCTCGATCAGGAAACGCTCTCGCACATCGACACCTCGATGCGCTATTCGCTCGCCATCCGTGCGCTGGACGGCAAGTACAGCTCTCTGCGCGAAGCCATCAAGGGGGCCTGACGATGAGTACCTTCAACGCCATCGGGATCGCGGGTAGCGGCGTCACCGTCTACCGCAAGTGGCTGGACGCGGTCGCCGACAACCTCGCCAACATCAACACCACCACCCGGACCTCCGAGAACGCCTTCCAGGCCCGGTACGTCGAGGCCCGCGCCGCACAGGACGGAAACGGCGCCGAGGTCGGCGGCATCCAGTACGGCAGCGCCGAGGGTGTCCTGGCCTACGAGCCGGACAACCCGCTCGCCGACGCCGAGGGCTACGTCCGCCGGCCGGACATCGACATGGGCAACCAGATGGCCCAGCTCATGATGGCCCAGCGTTCCTACCAGGCAAATCTCTCGGTCGTCGACCGTGCTCGTGAGTCGTACACCGCCGCGATCAACCTCGGGAAGTGATCACCATGACCTCACCGATCAGCCCCCTCGGCGGCTTCTCCGCCGTCGAGGGCATCAGCGGCCGCGGCGGCGGCCTGGGCGGCGTCAGCGGTCTGGGTGGCCTCACCGGCTCGGACGAGAGTGCCCCGGCGCAGGGACCGAACACCGACTTCGCCGGGATGCTCGCCAAGGGCATCGAGAACGTGCACGCGTCCCAGGCCAAGGCCAGCGACCTGGCCGTCCAGGTGGCCGACGGCCGGCTGGTCGACCCGGCGCAGTACACGATCGCCGCCACCGAGGCATCCCTCGGACTCCAGCTCACCATGGCCGTCCGTAACAAGGCCGTGGAGGCGTTCCAGGAGATCATGAGGATGCAGGCCTGACATGACCGACCGCCTTCCCGCTCCGGTACGCCGCGTCACGGACACCTTCAAGTCCTTCACACCGGGACAGAAGGCTGTCACGATCTTCGCGGTTCTCGCACTCGCTGTCGGTGGCTACTTCTTCGCCACCTGGGCGGCCAAGCCGTCGTACCAGATTCTCTTCAACAATCTGTCCACCAAGGACGCCAGCGCGATCGTCGAGTCGCTGCAGAAGGCCGGCACCAGCTACGAACTCGCCAATGACGGTCAGACGATTCTGGTGCCGCGTGACCAGGTGAACCAGCTCCGGCTCCAGCTGTCCGGCGAGGGCCTGCCCAACGACGAGGGCACCGGTTACTCGTTGCTGGACCAGCAGGGCATCACCACCAGCGACTTCATGCAGCACGCCAACTACCAGCGGGCGCTGGAGGGTGAGCTGTCCAAGACGATCAAATCGATCGACGGGGTCGAGGCGGCGACGGTGCACCTCGTCATGCCCAAGCAGGACGTCTTCGCCGACGACCAGGCGAAACCCACTGCTTCGGTGCTGGTCGCGTCGAAAGCGAACAACACCCTCGAAACAGCGCAGGTGCAGTCCATCGTGCACCTGGTGGCGTCGAGCGTCGAGGGCCTCGACCCGACGCAGGTCACCGTCGCCGACTCCAACGGCCGGATGCTCTCCACCGGCGGCGGCAACACGATCGGCGCGACCGGCGCGGACAGTGGCGCCGAGCAGCAGACCGTCGCGTTCCAGAACCGTCTCAACGCCTCGCTCCAGCGGATGCTCGACAGCCTCGTCGGCCCGGGCCAGTCGGTGGTCACCACCACCGCCGCGCTCGACTTCGACCAGTCCGAGATCCGGGAGAAGAAGTACAGCGCCGACCCGGCCGTGCCGGCCCAGTCGGAGAGCCTCAGCACCGAGACCTACAACGGCACCGGCAACCCCGCCGGTGGGGTGCTCGGCCCGGACAACATCCAGGTGCCCAACGGCACCGGCTCCGGCCAGTACCAGAACAAGAACGAGGTCCGGAACCGCCAGCTCAACGAGACCGAGGAAGTGCGCCGGAACGCGCCGGGCAGCATCGAACGGCTCAACGTCTCGATTCTGCTGAACAGCGCGGTGGCCGGCGCGATCAACCCGGACGAGGTGCAGCAACTGCTCAGCGCGGCGGCCGGCATCGACCCGACACGGGGCGACACCATCGCGGTGGCCTCCATGCCGTTCGACGACAGCGCCTCCCAGGCGGTCAAGGACGAGCTCAAGGCCGCCACGGAGGCCGAGAAGGCCGCGAAGCAGACCAAGCTGATCCAGACCGCGGCCCTGGTGCTGGTCGTGCTGATCCTGATCCTGCTGGCCTGGCGGGCCAGCCGCCGCGCCCGCAAGCGCCAGCAGCAACTCACCGACGAGGAGCGCCGGCACCTGGAGGAGATGCAGGCCGCGCTCGAGGCCCAGCGGGCGGCCGAGCTGGACGTCGCCACCTCGCACGTGCTGGAACTGCCCGAACTGACCGATCGCAACGACGAGGCGCGGCAGGAACGGCACCGCGAGATCGAGGATCTGGTCAAGGAGAAGCCGGAGGAGACCGCGACCCTGATACGCAGCTGGATCTCCGCCGACAGCAACCGCTGAAACACAGGAGCATCAGTTGACAACACCGGCGCTCAGCACGCTCTCCATGAACGGCGTGCGCAAGGCCGCGATCATGCTGGTCCAGTTCGGCAAGGAACACGCCGCGCAGGTGATGGCCAGCCTGACCGAGAAAGAGGTCGAGATGCTGTCCGCCGAGGTCGCTCGGCTGGGCAAACTCGATCCCGTCCAGGTCGACGACGTGATGGACGAGTTCTACGCCATGGCCACCACCCGATACGCCGGGTCGGGTGGCATGGACTACGCCAGGGAGCTGTTGGAGGCGTCGCTCGGCAAGGAGCGGGCGGCGCTCATCCTGGACCGGCTCGAAGCGTCGCTGAACGACATCCCGTTCAACTTCCTCAGCAACGCCGATCCCCGTCAGCTGCTCTCCTACGTCCAGTACGAGCATCCGCAGACCATCGCGCTGGTGCTGGCACACATCCCATCGGCTCTGGCCTCGTCGATCCTGGCCGGCCTGCCGCTGGAGGTGCAGACCGAGGTCGCGCACCGTATCGCGATCATGGACCGCACCTCGCCCGACATCATCCGGCAGGTGGAGAGCGCGCTCCAGCGCAAGCTGTCCAGCGTGCTCCAGCCGGACGAACTCTCCACCGTCGGCGGCCTGCAGCCGCTGGTCGACATCATCAACCGCGCCGACCGCACCACCGAGCGGATGATCCTGGAGGCCCTGGACGCCCGCAGTCCGGAGCTGGCCGAGGAGATCCGCCGCCGGATGTTCATGTTCGAGGACGTCGTGAACCTCGAAGACCGGGCGGTGCAGCTGATCCTGCGCCAGGTGGAGCCGGCCGACCTGGCCACCGCGCTCAAGGGCGTACCGGAGAACGTGCGCGACAAGGTCACCAGAAACCTCTCCGAGCGCGGCCGGGAGAACCTGCTGGAGGAGATGGACCTGCTCGGCCCGGTCAAGGTCAAGATGGTCGAGGAGTCGCAAGCCAAGATCGTCGGGGTCATCCGCACTCTCGAGGACTCCGGCCAGATCGAGATCCAGCGTGGCGGAGACGTCGATGAGCTCATTGCCTGATCGCGTCATCCGCGGGGTGGCGGCCGAGAACGCCGCCGCCGCCCGGTTCGGCGTCGACCTGCGGCAGGAGGCCCCGGTCGACAACGAGGCCGTGGAGAAGGCCAAACAGCAGGCCCGGACCACTGGCTACGCCGAAGGATGGGGAGAGGGCAAACGCGCCGCCGCGACCGCCGCCGAGGCGGCCGCGGTTCGCGCCGCCGCCGCCGAGGAGGCGTACGAGCAGCGCCGCACCACCGCCCTGGCCAGCGCCGTGAACGCCCTCGGCCGTGCCGTGACCGGCCTCGAGGACCAGCTCATGCCGACCTTCACCGAGTTGCAGGAGGTCGTCCTCGTGAGCGCCTGGGACCTGGCCGAGGCGATCATCGGCCGGCACCTGCGAGACGACCCGGAACGTGGCGCGGACGCCCTCCGCCGGGCGATGACCGCCGCCCCGGAGCATGGTGACGTGACCGTCAGCCTGCACCCGGACGACTACCGCAGCCTGGTGGGTGAAGGCTCCGGCCAGGACTTCGACTTCGGGGGCCGGCGCATCGTGCTGCGCTCCGACGCCGGGCTCCAGCCCGGTGACGCGATCGCCGAAACCGGCACCGCGACCGTCGACGCGACCATCGCCGCGGCGGTGAGCCGGGCCCGCGAGGCGCTACGGCTCTAGGCTTCGCGACACCCCACGGGAGCACCATGACCGACGTCTTCCAGCACCGCCTGCAGAGCGCCATCGATGCGGCCCGCCCCATGGTCAGCGGGCGGGTCACCGGCGCCGTCGGCCTGCGCGTGTCGGTGAGCGGCCTCGAGGCCAACGTCGGTGACCTGCTGCAGATCGGCACCGGGCCGGACATGGTTCTGGCCGAGGTGGCCGCGCTCGACGGCGACCGGCTGTCCTGCATGCCGCTCGGCCCGATCACCGGCCTCGGCACCGGCACCCCGGCGGTGAGCACCGGCGGGCCGCTGCGCGTCGCGGTCGGCCCGGATCTGCGCGGGCGCATCCTGGACGGTCTGGGCCGCCCGATGGACGGCGGTCCCCCGCTGCGCGGCCACCTGGTGCCGATCGACTCGGCCCCGCCCTCGGCGATGGAGCGGCAACTCGTCGGCGCGCAGATGTCCCTCGGCGTACGCGTGCTGGACACGCTCATCCCGTGCGGCAAGGGTCAGCGGATCGGCATCTTCGCCGGATCCGGGGTCGGCAAGTCCACCCTGATGAGCCAGATCACCCGGGGCACCGCGGCCGAACTGAACGTGGTCGCCCTGGTCGGCGAACGCGGCCGGGAGGTGCGCGAGTTCATCGAACACGACCTGGGGCCGGAGGGCCTGGCCCGCTCGGTGCTGGTGATCGCCACCTCGGACACCCCGCCCCTGGTCCGGCTCCGGGCCGGGGCCGTCGCCACCCGGATCGCCGAGTACTACCGCGACGAAGGCGCCGACGTGCTCCTGATGATGGACAGCGTGACGCGTGCGGCGATGGCCCAGCGCGAGGTCGGGCTGTCCGTCGGCGAGCCGCCGGCCACCCGCGGCTACCCGCCGTCGGTCTTCGCGATGCTCGCCTCCCTGCTGGAACGCGCCGGGCCGGGCGCCCGGGGCAGCATCACCGGCCTCTACACGGTGCTGGTCGAGGGCGACGACCACAACGAGCCGATCGCCGACGCGGCCCGCTCGATCCTGGACGGGCACATCGTCCTGGACCGCAAACTGGCCACCGCCGGGCATTTCCCGGCCGTCCAGGCGCTGGACTCGATCTCCCGGGTGGCCAACAAGATCACTACCCGGGAACAGCGCTCCGACGCCACCGAACTGCGCCGTCTCATGGCCGCACACCGCGACGTCCGCGAACTGGTCGAGATCGGCGCCTACGTGCCCGGCACCAACCCGGACGCCGACCGGGCCAACGCAGCATGGCCGCAGATCAGCTCCTTCCTCCGCCAGGACCTCGACGACCGCACCACGGCCGACACCGCCTGGGCGGCGTTGCGCGCACTCATCGCCAGTGTCTGAGTGGGGCGCCGTGAGCGGGCAGCAGCCCGGCGGTCGCGCCGCGGCCTGGCGACAGGAGACCTGGCGCGGCGCGGGCGGGACGGTTCGGTTGCGGTTGGTCACGTCTTCGCGCGTACCACGAAGGCCCTGAAGTTGACTTCGGGGTGGAATGTGCCCGGTAAAGGACAGACGGGCGCTTCCGGGCACGGGCCGCCGCCTTGAGGGAACTCGGATGTGCAGGTCAGTAGCGAAGCGGGTGCAGGGGCTCAGGGGTTCGGCGGGCGGACCGAAGCGGCTAGATGAGGGCCCACCGACCCACTAGGAGGCCGACGTTGAATCGCATGTTCCGACTGGCACCCGTGCTCCGCGCCCGCAAGGCACAGGAGGACGCCGCCCGCGGCGCCGTGATCCAGTCCCGAGCCGACATCCGTGAGGCCGAGGCCCTCGTGAAGCGCCGCAAGCTGGAACTCATCGGTGCGGACGCGCCGAGCGAGGGCTCCGCCCGGGCCATGGTCGCGGCGCTGGTCGCCCGTCAGTCCCTCGCCGCGGGGGTCTTCGGCGCTCAGCGCATGGTGACCGACGCCGAGGAGGTCGAGCGGGAGAAGCAGGCCGTCCTCTCCGACGCCGCCAAACGGCGGCGGGCGGTGGAGATGATGGCCGAGCGGCACGCGGCCCTCGTCAAGGCCCACGACCTGCGTACCGATCAGGCGAACCTCGACGAGCTCGCGGTCACCGCCAAGGCGCGCAACTCCGCCGGTGACGTCGGCACGCCGGACGGGGGCGAAGCATGATGCTGGGTGTCGGCGGCGTCCTGTCCCGCGTCACGGAACTGCAGGATCGGCTCGGCCTCACACCGGCCCCACCGGCCCCCGGCGGCACGACGGGCGCGAAGTTCGCCTCGGCGCTGGCCAACGCCGCCGGCACGGCCACCGGCACGGCCACCGCCGCCGGGCCGAGCGGCGGCGACATCGTGGCGGCGGCCAAGAAATACCTGGGTACGCCGTACGTCTTCGGCGGCACCGACCCGGGCAAGGGCCTGGACTGCTCCGCCCTGGTGCAGCGGGCCTACAAGGACATGGGCGTCGATCTCCCGCGCAACTCGTGGCAGCAGGCCAAGGCCGGCCGCCCGGTCGCCGGCATGGCCGACGCCAAGCCGGGTGACATCCTCGCCTTCAATTCGCCGGTCGACCATGTGGCCATCTACCTGGGCGACAACAAGATGATCGCGGCGCCGAAACCGGGCGACCACGTCAAGATCCAGAGTGTGTACGAGAAGCCCACCGCTATCCGCCGTGTCCTCGACACCGTCCCTGCCGCCGCCGTCCAGGACATGTCCTCGCTGCGCCCGGCCGGTCTGCGGACCTCCGGTGGCCTGAGCGGGGTGCCCTACGCCGACCTGTTCGAACGGGCCGGCGCCAAGTACGACGTCCCGCCGAAGCTGCTGGCCGCCGTCGCCAAGGTGGAGTCCGGTTACAACCCGAAGGCGGTCAGCAAGGCCGGCGCCCAGGGCCTGATGCAGCTGATGCCGGCGACCGCTCGCGGACTGGGAGTCGACGACGCCTTCGACCCGGCCCAGGCGATCAACGGCGCCGCGAAGCTGCTCTCTCAGCACCTGCGCGAGTTCAAGTCGGTGCCGCTGGCGCTGGCCGCCTACAACGCCGGCGGCGGAGCGGTGCACAAGTACGACGGCATCCCGCCGTTCGCCGAGACCCAGGCGTACGTCCCGAAGGTGCAGAAGGCCTTGGCCGCGCTCGGCGGCTGAGGCCGGACCGGATCAGTGGCCCACGATCAGTGACCCAGGAGCAGGGGAGACCGCATGACCATGCCGAGTTCAGTGACGGGTCCCGACCGCCGGCCGGACACCGAGGCGGCCAAGCGGCCGGGCGGGCGGCGCGCCGAGGGCGGGGCGGACTTCGGCTCGGCGCTCTCGGCCGAGATGGGCCGGCCCGGCGAGGATGAGCGGGAGGAGCCGGCCCGGACCAGCGATCGGGCCGCTTCCTCCCCTGCCCCCGGCCGGGAGGCGGCTGATCGAGCCGCCGGGACCCGTGACCTGGCCTCGCGCGCCGCGGCCGAGCGGGCGGCGGCCGAACGGGCCGCGGTCTCCCGCGCCGCCACCGAGCGGGCCGCGATCTCCCGGGCGTCCGCCGAACGGACCGCTGACCGGGCTGTCGCCAACCGGGCGGCCGACCGGGCCGCCGACCGGGCCGCCACCGAACGGGCCGCCGATCGGGCGGCCGCCGCGCGGGCAGCCGACGGGCGTGAGGCGGCGCAGCGGGCCGCCGGACGCGACCTGAAGCGGCCCCCGGTCCGGGACACGACCGACCGGCCGGCCGCCGGACGGGACGAACGGCTGGCCAGGAAGCCCACCACGCCGCCCGCGACCGTTCGGCCGACCGCACCCACCGGGCCCGGCCCGCACGCCGCCGAGGCGCGCGCCGGGAGCCCGGAACAGTCCCGTCCGGCCGGAACCGAGACGGCCCAGGTCACGGTGACCGAGGAGACCGCCGCCCCGGCCCGGCCGGTGTCCGAGGAGGCGGTGGAACCGGAGCGGAAGGAGACCGGCGACGAGACCGCCGCGGGCACCGCGCTGGCCGGTGCGATGGCGAGCGCGATGGCCACGGCGGCGCCCGTCCCGGACGAGGCCACCACTGCCCCGACGGCCGGGACGGATGCGCTCGAGGTGGCCGGTGCGGCGCCGGTGACCGTCGCGGCTCCGCAGGCCGGCGCGGGCCAGGCCCCGGCGGCTCCGAACCCGGCGGCTCCCCATGCGGCGGTCACCGATCAGACGGCCCCGCAGACCGGCACGGTGCCGGCGGTCCAGCCCGGCAGCGGTGCACCTGCTCAGCCCACGGTCGGCGCCGGGGCGCCGACCGCCACCGGCCAGGCCGCGCAGCCCGGCGCTCCGGCCGCCACCGGCGCTGCGGCCCAGCTCACCACCCCGGGCCAGCCCACCGCGGGCCAGCCCACCGCGGGCCCCACCGCCAC
>NZ_JASCTH010000080.1 GCF_030009775.1 Actinoplanes sandaracinus
GCACGAGGTCTCCGGAAGGTCTTCGGTTTGCTTGGTCGCTAACCGATCTACCGGAGACCTCAACCTTTATCGATCACCGCCACGCCGCACTACCTCACAACGCCAGCCGTTACGAAACACGGCCTAGAGGCGCGGAAGTGCCTCACCGGGCCGGGGTTCGTGTCGCCGGTCGAGCCAGAACAGGTACCCGCGCAAGTACGCCTCCAGGCCGTCATCGAGGTACGCGATGAAGTCCCGATGACCTCGGGCAGCATCGTGATAGTGGCCCAGGTATTGAGGGTGGGCGTTGTAGCCCCAATGTGGGTGAGCGTCTGCTCCCCAGTCGGCGGCTATCGCCACCGCCCATTCCCGCACCCGGCCCCGGTCTCGCCACCATTCGCGGACGGCGTCCACGGTCCAATGGTCGTCGCCATCCCAGTTGTAGCCCCGGTAGAGCTCACATTGGCAGCCGCTGATCACCGCTTCGGTCTCGCGTTCGTTCACCGGCTGCCGGTAGATGAATTCGACCCCGAATCCGCCGCCGAGGTCATCGTCGTAGCAGATGTGGCCGGGCGCATCCAGTCGTCCGATGGCCAGGCTGTCGGTCTCGCCCGCGTAGAAAGGCCCCGGGACGTTGCGCCAGTTCCGCTGTTCCCAGAGTCCGGTGAAGAGCTGGTCGGCGGGCTGGTCGAGGCCGGCTACCAACCGCCGGGCTGTCGGCAGGGGGTTCCAGTAGCCGATCATCCCGCTATCCTGCCCGACACGCCCGGTTCCCTCGTAGCCGCCCGGTAGTGCCTCCCTGCACCTTCTCGACCAGGCTGAGTGTGGGCGAGCCGGGACGACCGCGATCGTGTGGTCCAGCGACTCCACCGCCGACAGCCTCTCAACCGGGTGGCAGCAGCATGTCGTCCTTTTCAGGCTGACCGGAGAAGCCGCCGTACACGCGGTTGGGGCCGGTGACAAGTGGACCGACGCCGCCCTTGGTCAGCTTGCGGATGGTCGTACCGTCGTCGAAGCCGTTCTGGACGCAGCCGGCGTAGCGCATCGTGATCTCTCCTGTGCCGGTCGCGGACCGCACCAGAAGCACGATGATCTGGTCGCCGTGCGCCACCTCCGGTGCGCAGTTCGCCGGGGTGTCCAGGCCGCCGCCGACCGGCGCCGCGGCGATCTCCCGGATCTGGTCCGCGGCCGCCGGGCCGTCCAGGCGCAGGCTGGACAGCAGGCGCGGCGAGGACGGTGACGCGGAACTCCCATACGGTAGGGGGTATTTGCAGACCGATACCGAGGTCACGTCACGCAGGGTCGCGACGTCTCCCGGCGGGGTGGGGCGCAGGTCCGGTCCGGTGCTGATCCGGTGGCTGGACGGGCAGCCGGCGTCGTCGACGCGCACCTGGTGAATGGTGGCGGCGATCCGGTCGCGCCACTGCTTCGGCGCCTGGATGATCACCTCGACGCTGTCCCGCCGCACTCTCGTACGGTCGCCCTCGTGGTCGGTGCCGTCATTTTTGTCCGTAGGGTTGAAGCCGACCGTCCACCCGGTGTTCGCGGTCAGGAACCCGGCCGGTGGGCCTTCCCGGTCGATGTCGCACGCGATGAGCGGGACTCCCGCACCAGGCCGGGCGACCGCGGGCGGGTGGTTGCCCGGTTTGATGCACCACGCGTCCAGCCGGAGCGCCTGACTGTCCCAGCCCCAATCGCCGGGCACGCCGACCTGGACGCCGCCGTATGACTCCCACCGCCAGCCGGCCGGCAGTTCCGGCTGGCCGTCGACCGGTTCCACCAGCGACGCCGGGCGCGCCGGCGCTGATGCCACCGGAGCCGGTCCCGCCGGGCGGGCACACGCAGCCACCAGGCCTACTGCCGTCACGATCGCGATCGACCTGGCCAAGCCTTGCATCGCCCCTCCTCGGGATCGAGCCGATGATTCAGGCGATGAGACGCGGACGGGACACCACCGGTTCCGCTCGTAAGATCTCGAACAGGAGTAAGTTCGCCCGTTGCCTCCGGCCGCAGCCGAGCGCCGCCGCGGACGACCGGCCGGGTTCACCTCAACTCGCGCTCTCGCCCCCGGACGTAAATAGCTAGCGCGCATGTTCTCTCTCACTTCAACAGTGGATGACATGTATTCAGCGACCCATTTCGGTGGGTGTGCTGGTGATAACCCGGCGCGGCACTGATGTGGTAGTGCCGAACCGGGTGATCTGGACCGGGGAGAGGACAACCCGCCTACTTCTCCGAGTCGGAGACACCTTGTTCAGGTCGGGGAAGGCACAGCAACATCGGGTGACCACCGCGTACCGGCGCGTCGGGGTCACCGCCTGGACCGTTGGAGCAAGCTGGCAGCTCGCTCGGTTCTCAGCCGAGAGGTTGCGGGTTCGAGCCCCGCCGAAGGCTCCTGCAGCGGGCCCCGCCAGCGTGGAGGTGCTCCGCAGCAGGTCTTCAGAGGTTGTTCGGAGCGCAACGCTCGGGTATCTCTTTCGAACGAACGTGCTACACGATGTGCGGGCATCGTCGGCCGGCCGACATCGCTGGTGCCGTCCGATCCGGTACCCGTATGACATGACCACCCGATGGCCACGGCTTCATTCCTCGATCACCGATGCAGGACCTAGCCGATGCCCCAGGCGGGCAGGAAGGCGGATCAGGTGAACGCGACCCCTAACGGTGGACGTCCTGGTGCTGCCGCGCCGCCCATATCGGCGCCGACTCATCCGGTGGACGTCTTCGTCCTGCTCATCGACGCAGACAAGGTATTACTCGGTCTGCGTGCCGGAACGGGGTACGCCGCTATCTGGACCGATCCAGGAAAGATGAGCCTCTGAGCTGCGACATTGCGTCGCTGACTCTGTCAGCGACCACTGTAGGCACCGCGATCTTGCGCTGCAAGCGCGGGTACTTCGAACCCTGGAGAGTGTCATGGACCTGGTGCGTCTCAGCGAGGATGTCGAGCAGATCTCGCGAGGTTACGCCCGTCGGTTCGGCATCGAACGAAGCTCCGCCTGGTTCCTACTGAAGCTGCAGGAGGAGATCGGGGAGTTGTGAGTTCCCCCCGCTTCAACGGAGCTTCTCAAACATGATCGACTGATCATGGGAAGGAAGCATCTGTGGCAGCACCGAAGAAGTACCCCGACGAACTGCGGGCGCGTGCCGTGCGCCTGTATCGCGAGTCGGACCCCAAACCGACGATCCGGCGGCTGGCCGAGCAGTTGAACGTGCATCACGAGGCGTTGCGCAACTGGATCCGGCAGGCTGAG
>NZ_JASCTH010000081.1 GCF_030009775.1 Actinoplanes sandaracinus
CTGCGCCCCGCATTGGGGTTTCCTTCGGCTCGCCTGCGCCACTGCCGGCTGCGCCGTTGTGGGGTGCACCGTTGTGGGCTGCACCGTTGTGGGCTGCACCGTTGTGGGCTGCACCGCTGTGGGCTGCACCGCTGTGGGCTGCACCGCTGTGGGCTGCACCGCTGCGAGCTGCACCGTTGTGGGCTTCGCCGTTGTGGGCTTCGCCTACGCACCCCAGCAAACCACCACCCGCCCCCGCGCCTCACCGGCCGCAACCGTGGAGTCCGTCCGGGCGCAACTCAACGGTCGCCGGTCCGCGGTTTCTGCGGACTAGGGGCCGGGGTCCGGCTCGCCCGCTGGGGCCGCACGTGTGGGCCGATTCCAGTTACCGGCACGGAACCCGACCAGCGGACCCGTGGCAGCACCGCCGGCATGTTGGGGCCCGCAGTGCACACGCTGTTCCGGCCGGTGGTCACGATCGTGGCGTACCGGCTGGGCTTCGTGTTGTCTCGTGCTGCTTGTCTCGTGGCGCCAGGCGTCGATGAGTTTGGCCGGTTGATGCCCGACCGAGAAGCGAAAACGCGGCCCATCCGAAGAGGGGCCGCGTCCGGATCTGCAATTACGTGGTAGCGGGGACAGGATTTGAACCTGCGACCTCTGGGTTATGAGCCCAGCGAGCTACCGAGCTGCTCCACCCCGCGTCGGTAGTTAAAGCCTAGTCCTGCCGCTCGGCCGGGCTGCGGGCGGGCCTCGGAAAGTTGGGAAAGGCCAGCTCAGGTGGGCCATCTGGTCGTTCCGGCCGGGGCGTCGGCTGTTGCCGTGGGTGGTGGGCGGCTCGGGGAGCGGCGGTGATCTGTCGGGAGGGTCAGGCGGGTCGGCACGACGAGACCCCGCCACGGGCTAGCCTTGAGTGCGCACGGAGACGGCGGCGCTGACTGCAGGTTCAACGCACCGGGAAACGCAGCGGCTGACCCACGGGAGCCCGCGGTCAGGCGCAAACCTCGGGCATGAATCGCTCCCTTGACTCACACCACGGGAGGGCCGGGACGGTCGACGCACCGACGGAAGTGCGGCTCTCCAGCACAAGCATTCGAATCGCCCGTTAACAGCCCGCGCCGCAGAAAGGCCGCTCGGCATACGCCCACGTTCCATAGGTGCCGGCCGATACCCCGCAGGACTGCGCGCGTTGACGCGGCCGCTTACAGCACTGTGGACAGCATCCTCGGAAGCGGCGCCTGACTGCTCGATCACCCGATCTTCGGGCGTCGCGACGGCAGCGTGCGGGCCACAGTGGAGTGGGATCTGCAGCACTTGGCGTTTGTGGCCACAGGCTGTGGAATCCCCGCACAACGCACCTTTCCCACCAATCCGCCGTCCGCGCAATCCACCAGCGGCGCAAGTCGGCCCTCATCGCGCATTCGTCGGCAAGTCGGACTCGGGACATTCGCCAATACGGCAGGGAAGCGCCGGCCTCAGCCGTTCCGCATAGCCGTCTCAGTAAAGACAAATGCGAAATAGCCACCAGTTCAAGCCTTTGAGGCTTCGGGGCCCGAGGCCGCCCGCTGAGCTCACCCGAAGACCGTCACTCGCCCGCGCGACCGGCGTGGCATGTGACCCCCGCTCCCGGCACGCCCGCCCACCGCGCCGCGGGCCGGGAGCCTGGATCCCCGGCAGAACGGTGAAGAGGCCCGCGGGTCCACAGTTCCGGAGGCAAGGACCCGCTGGCGCTCACCGGTCCCCGATACGGAACCTTCGGTGGGGCACTAGCGCCAGCCGGCGGTCATGGTGAGGATCCGGGCGGTGACGCTTTCCGGGTCGACAAGTTGGTGCAGGTGGAGGCCGGGGACGTGCTCGACGCTCCAGCCGCGGCGTGCCGCCTCGTCGGCCACCGGCTCGTAGGGCGGACCGAACAGCAGATATCCGCAGGGCCGGTCGTCCCAGCCGGCCGGACTGCGAACCGTCGCCTCGTAGTAGCTCAAGGGCAGCCGGGGTTGCTCGGCGGAGACGGCAGCGCGAGTCTGCGCGTCGGGAAACATCGGCGCGATGTCGGAGTCGTCCCACCAATCCGTCCACTGCGGCAGCCGGCCGCCGGTCACCTTCGGCCGCAGGAAGTCCAGCAGTTCCGCGGGCGCGACCGGAGTAGGCCCGTCGGGCGACGGCAGGGCGGCGTCGACGAACAGGCATCCGGCGACCGGCCGCGGCGAAGCCTCGACGATCGCCGGCACGAACAGCCCGGCGTTGCTGTGTGCCACGAGCACGACAGCCCGCCCCGTCTCCAGCTCGCCGATCGCCTCGGCGACCGTGGCAGCGACGGCAGGCGCGAACGGCGGCCCCGCGTCTGCGACGCCCAGCAGCGAGGGCACGATCGCCTCATCGAGCCGCCCGGCCACCGGCCCCCAGGTGAGGGGCCCAACCGCCGGACTGTGCACAAGAACAAAAGCGGCATCCACCACCCCACTGTCACACCCGCACCCCACCACCACCCCGCCAAGGCCCCCGCACTCCCCGAGGCATGCGCGAATCGCAGTCAGTACGGCCCCACCCCATCAAGCCGAACCACCCCAGAACCGCGAGCCCCAGTCCTCGCCCCCAGCCAGAAATACGAAAGGGCCCCAGCCCGCACGTAGCGAGAACCAGAACCCTGCAAACACCCTAAAACTTGCGATACCAGGCGCAACTTACCCCGAACCGCATGCCCAACCCCAAACCAACCCCACCCGGTGCAGAACCCGACCCCACGCGGGGCGTAACCCCATGCACGACGTAAGCCCATGCAGGGCGTACCCCATGCAGAACGTAAGCCCAATGCAAGGCGTACCCCAGGTAGGACGTACCCCAGGTAGGACGTAAGCCCACCGGAGAAAACCTCAATGCGGGGCGCAGCCCCG
>NZ_JASCTH010000082.1 GCF_030009775.1 Actinoplanes sandaracinus
TTGTAGGGGTGATGGCGTGCCTTTTGAAGAATGAGCCTGCGAGTTAGTGGCATGTGGCGAGGTTAACCCGTGTGGGGAAGCCGTAGCGAAAGCGAGTCTGAATAGGGCGCTTTTAGTCGCATGCTCTAGACCCGAAGCGGAGTGATCTAGCCATGGGCAGGTTGAAGCGTGGGTAAGACTGCGTGGAGGACCGAACCCACCAACGTTGAAAAGTTGGGGGATGACCTGTGGTTAGGGGTGAAAGGCCAATCAAACTCCGTGATAGCTGGTTCTCCCCGAAATGCATTTAGGTGCAGCGTCGCGTGTTTCTTGCCGGAGGTAGAGCACTGGATGGTCTAGGGGGCCCACAAGCTTACTGAAATCAGCCAAACTCCGAATGCCGGTAAGTGAGAGCGCGGCAGTGAGACTGCGGGGGATAAGCTTCGTAGTCGAGAGGGAAACAGCCCAGATCGCCAGCTAAGGCCCCTAAGCGTGTGCTAAGTGGAAAAGGATGTGGGATCGCATGGACAACCAGGAGGTTGGCTTAGAAGCAGCCACCCTTTAAAGAGTGCGTAATAGCTCACTGGTCAAGTGGTTCCGCGCCGACAATGTAGCGGGGCTCAAGCACACCGCCGAAGCTGTGGCATTCACACATTAACTTCGCTTGTCGATTTAGTCGGCTGGTGCAGGTGTGTGGATGGGTAGGGGAGCGTCGTATGGCGGGTGAAGCGGCGGAGTGATCCAGCCGTGGACGCCATACGAGTGAGAATGCAGGCATGAGTAGCGAATGAAGGGTGAGAACCCCTTCCGCCGAATGACCAAGGGTTCCAGGGCCAGGCTAATCCGCCCTGGGTGAGTCGGGGCCTAAGGCGAGGCCGAGAGGCGTAGTCGATGGATAACGGGTTGATATTCCCGTACCCGCAAAAGAGCGCCCAAGACGAACCTCATAGTACTAACCACGCAAAGCGCCGGCGACCTTCGGGTCAAGGGTGTGGAGTCTGGGACCTCTGTGGGTAGTAGTTTAGCGATGGGGTGACGCAGGAAGGTAGATGATCCCGGCCGGTGGTTGTGCCGGGGTAAGCGTGTAGGCCGATGTGTAGGCAAATCCGCACATCATTAAGGTTGAGACGTGATGCCGAGCCGTTCTGGTGAAGTCATTGATCCTATGCTGCCGAGAAAAGCCTCTAGCGATGTTCTGAGCGGCCCGTACCCGAAACCGACACAGGTGGTCAGGTAGAGAATACCGAGGCGACGGGTGAACTGTGGTTAAGGAACTCGGCAAATTGCCCCCGTAACTTAGGGAGAAGGGGGGCCGGACGCGTGACGGCACTTGCTGCCTGAGCGTGGTATGGCCGCAGAGACCAGGGGGAAGCGACTGTTTACTAAAAACACAGGTCCATGCCAAGTCGTAAGACGATGTA
The DNA here is from genome assembly GCF_030009775.1 of Actinoplanes sandaracinus. GTDB lineage: Bacteria > Actinomycetota > Actinomycetes > Mycobacteriales > Micromonosporaceae > Actinoplanes > Actinoplanes sandaracinus. The sequence goes on from NZ_JASCTH010000082.1 coordinate 1,401, forward strand.
TATGGACTGACGCCTGCCCGGTGCTGGAACGTTAAGGGGACCTGTTAGCTCTTCGGGGCGAAGCGGAGAACTTAAGCGCCAGTAAACGGCGGTGGTAACTATAACCATCCTAAGGTAGCGAAATTCCTTGTCGGGTAAGTTCCGACCTGCACGAATGGCGTAACGACTTCCCCACTGTCTCAACCACAGGCCCGGCGAAATTGCAGTACGAGTAAAGATGCTCGTTACGCGCGGCAGGACGGAAAGACCCCGGGACCTTTACTATAGCTTGACATTGGTATCTGAATTTAATTGTGTAGGATAGGTGGGAGCCGGTGAAGCTCGGACGCCAGTTCGGGTGGAGGCAATGTTGAAATACCACTCTGTTGGGTTTGGGTATCTAACTTGCGGCCCTGATCGGGTCGAGGGACAGTGTCTGGTGGGTAGTTTAACTGGGGCGGTTGCCTCCTAAAGGGTAACGGAGGCGCCCAAAGGTTCCCTCAGCCTGGTTGGCAATCAGGTGTTGAGTGTAAGTGCACAAGGGAGCTTGACTGTGAGACTGACGGGTCGAGCAGGGACGAAAGTCGGGACTAGTGATCCGGCACTTGCGAGTGGAAGCGGTGTCGCTCAACGGATAAAAGGTACCCCGGGGATAACAGGCTGATCTTCCCCAAGAGTCCATATCGACGGGATGGTTTGGCACCTCGATGTCGGCTCGTCGCATCCTGGGGCTGTAGCAGGTCCCAAGGGTTGGGCTGTTCGCCCATTAAAGCGGTACGCGAGCTGGGTTTAGAACGTCGTGAGACAGTTCGGTCCCTATCCGCCGTGCGCGTTGGATACTTGAGAAGGGCTGTCCCTAGTACGAGAGGACCGGGACGGACGAACCTCTGGTGTGCCAGTTGTTCCGCCAGGAGCATGGCTGGTTGGCTACGTTCGGAAGGGATAACCGCTGAAAGCATCTAAGCGGGAAGCCTGCTTCGAGATGAGGTATCCCACCACCTTGAGTGGGTAAGGCTCCCAGCTAGACTACTGGGTTGATAGGCCGGAGATGTAAGCACGGTAACGTGTTGAGTTGACCGGTACTAATAAGCCGAGGGCTTAACCATCTTATACATTGCGCTTGCGTCCACTGTGTGATTCACAGCAAACGAACAACCACCCCTGATGGTGGTGGACCGGTGACGGTTCACTGCGGTGAGGGTTGCTGGTTGTGGTTTCGCTGATGGCTGTTTCGGTGGTCATAGCGGAGGGGAAACGCCCGGTTACATTCCGAACCCGGTAGCTAAGCCCTCCAGCGCCGATGGTACTGCACTCGTGAGGGTGTGGGAGAGTAGGACGCCGCCGGACTCAACGTGATGAAAGGCCCACCCCACACGGGGTGGGCCTTTCT
>NZ_JASCTH010000083.1 GCF_030009775.1 Actinoplanes sandaracinus
ACTACCGCGAAGTCAAGACCGGTCTCGGTCTCGACCACTACGAAGGCCGCACCTGGCAAGGCTGGCACCACCACGTCACCCTCGTCTCCGCAGCCCACATCTTCCTGACCCTGCAACGCCTCGACCCCAAAACCCATGCGCCGGAATGACCCTCTACGCCGTACTCCGACGCCTGCAGCTCCTGCAGCTCCTGCTGGTCCATCTCCTCGGATCCTGCCCCACCTGCCGAACCCCGTTCCCACAACGGAAACGACGCCCACGACGCGGATCATGACAAAGCACTACTAGACCTCCACAGGGAGATCTGTTTCAGGGTTCCGTGAGGGCTTGCCGGGCGTAGTTGCTGTGGTCCAGCGGTGCCAGGAAACCGAGGGAATCCGCTCGTGGCAGTGGACGCAGAGCGCGGCCGTGCCACCGTCGGCACGCAGCCGGGTCACCAGCGAATCCACCTCGCCCGGCCGGTCCGTCCGGGCCGGGGGAAACGCGACGGTTCACCGCGGCCTCCAGGATGCTCGGCATGGGGGCTGCGCCTTCAGACGGTTCGTGGATGTGGCACCGCCTTACGCGCCTCGGACATCGTGGCGCACATCGACAGCCGCTGTGCGCCGATGCAGCGCAGTCGTTGTTGCAGCACTGTGTTGCTGCACTGTCGCCGTGGACAGGCAGAGGACGAGCTGTGCCGGTGGCCGGATGACGGCCGCGGCTCGCCGGGTCGCCAACCACTGCACGGGTGTCATCAGGCGGTCCGCGCCGACGTGCGGACACGGATCAGCCCGCCTCCAGGGCGGCGACCGTGAGGGGCCGATGAAACGACCGGGTTCGGGAGCGCCGGATACGAGCTGGCCGGTGCGTTACCGCGGATGGCAACGATGTGATGGCCACACCAGGTACGGCGATTGCGCCGCGGGCGGCGGCGATCACCGTCGACCTTCGCGGCTGTGTACCTTGCGGTTCGGCCGCACGCCGGCGAGCCGGTCGATCAAGGCGGAGGTCCACCGCTCGCCGCGGACGTCACCGAGCGCGGTGCGTGGACACCGGCCATTGGGGGGTCCGCAAGGCCGGGCCGCGATACGGCACCAGACCCGTCGCATGTCGCGGTGGAGGTGGTGTTCCGCGCCGTTGTCGCCCGGCACGTGCAGGGTCAGACGGACGGGACAAGGACGAACGATCATGGCGACTCCAGGGCACCGGGCGGGAATGGCGCGCTACCGAGGTCTGGAGCAGCGGACGGCGACGAGGTGACGCCGCCGCTGGCTCAACCGTATGCCAACCGGCTGTCTTTCGCCCGAAGCGACAACGTCCCGATCGGTCGTTGCGGGTGCCAGGTGGGGATGTCGCCCGGCCCACCGGTCACCCAGGCCCTTCCGGCCATCGAGGGTGATGCCATGGCAGGAGTAGTCTGACGACTGTCGCTCCAGACTTCGGCGGCTCAGTCCGCCGCCGACGAGTGATCTCAAGAGAGCCGACATTGACCATTTCCAAGGCAGTCGTCATCGCCGTCCTTCGGGAGCGGGGACAGCACGCCAGGGCCGACTTCGTCGACCGCGAGCTACCGGAACACATCGACTTGTCTGAGCATGGCGGGCTACTGGCCATGCTCCGCCTCGATCCGGCAGAGTTGTCCGAAGACTCGTCCTCTTGAGAGTGGGCCTTCCGGGGCCGGTGGCGTGGCGGACTCCGCTGCCCTCCTCCGGGCCCTGGGAACAGGTCACGGGGCTGCTCGCAAAACGCCTCGTGGCCGCCGGCGCCGATGAGGGCATCACCGGACACGCGAACTGACACGGATCCGCTCACCGCACGATTCGCATCCTCGGCACGGCCGGCCCGTTCCGGGCCGGCCCGTCGCCCGCCACACACGCTGGCAGGTCGGCGCCGTCACCGCGTGAGGTCTGCCGGCGTGT
>NZ_JASCTH010000084.1 GCF_030009775.1 Actinoplanes sandaracinus
AGTGCTTGGGTTCGTAAATTCTTCGGGGGTTATGCGGCCAGGGCGTGTGCGGCAGGCTGGGTATTGCAGCCGGCGGGTTGCTGGAGGTTCTGCTCTTTCTGTTCGTGTCGCTCGATCCGGGTCATCAGGTCCTCGAGGTCGGCTGGGGTGAACTTCCATCTGAATGGCCGGGCGGTCGCGTTGTAGCGCTGTTCGAAGGCGGTGAGTCGGTCTTCGACCTGGTCAAGGCTGGTGAAGTCGTTGGGTGTCAGGACCTTGCGCTGGATGATCGAGAAGTAGATCTCCACCTGGTTCAGCCAGGAAGCGTGGATCGGGGTGTGGACCATGACGGCGTTCGGAAACCGCTGGCTGAGACGGTCGGCCGCTGCCTGGCCGCGGTGTGAGGAGCCGTTGTCGACCACCCAGAACACCCGCTTCGCCGACGCGTAGGGCTGCTGGGTCATGACCTGTTCGGCCAGGGTCATGAACGGCAGGATGCCGGTCTTCGCGGAGCGGTGGGAGAACACCTTGGCCTGGTGGACGTCGTAGGCGGCAAGGTAGGCCAGGGCGCCTTTGCGCTGGTATTCGTGGTTGACCCGCATGGTGCGGGCGGTGCCGGGTGGCAGGGTGGGGTGGCAGCGGCAGCGGGCTTGGATGCTGGTCTTCTCGTCGCTGGAGATCACGTACTCGTCGGCGTCGAGCGGGACGCCGTCGAACGTGCGGGCGTAGAGGTCGAGCACGTGGGCGGCTTTGACGGCGAACCGCGGGTCGCGGATGAAGATCCAGGAATGGTGCTGCCAGGGCTTGATGGTGTCGCGGGCGAGGATCCGGCGGATGGTCGACGCTGAGATCGCCGCGACGATTCCCCGGTCGACGGCTTCAGCGGCCAGGTCCGGGCAAGTCCACTTCGACAGTGGTGTGCCGGTCTCGGCCGGCAACTGGCAGGCGAGGGCTTTGACCTCGGCGGTCTGGACCGGGGTGAACCGGGTCGGTCGTCCGGGCCGGGGTCGGTCGGCGAGGCCGGCCAGGCCTTCGTCGGCGAACCTGCCCCGCCAGCGTCGCACGGTGTCGACGGTGACGTCGTGCCGACGGGCGATGGCGGCGTTGGCGTGCCCGCGGGCCGCGTCGCAGACGATCCGGGCCCGGATGACCTGGTGATAACCGGCGGTGTGGGAGTACGCCAGGGCGGTGAGCCGCCGTCGTTCGGGGGTGGTCAGCGTGATGGGTCGTGCGTGAGGGACGGGCACCGGCCAACTTCCATCGAAGGCGATCCTGTTGAGGGCCGGGCGAGGATGCCGGTCAGGCGTGCCGCAAGCCGGCAGGACACGCCGGACCGGCAGGATGTGAACCCATGCCGGTCATTCCTGCTTCCACCAAGACGTCCCTGCCGCAGCGACTACGGGCCCGGGTCAAGACGAACTGGCCGCAGCTGGCCGGCGTGCACGTGCGTTACCACGGTCACTTCGCCTACGTCACCGTTGAGTTGACCGGCGGTGAGCAGCGACCGGTGATGCGGCTGCGCTACAGCGGATCCGCCCACCGCTGGAGCCTCGCTATCTACAAAGCCAGCAACAACAGCTACGAAGACCAGTACTGGTTCAGCGGCACCACGGAAGAAGCCCTCGACTTCGTCTGCGACGTCCTCATCAGCCCTATCATCAACGGGCCCCAGCGAAGCCCCGAGCCGTCAACCCCCGAAGGACTTATGAACTGAAGCACT
>NZ_JASCTH010000086.1 GCF_030009775.1 Actinoplanes sandaracinus
TGAGATGACATGCATCGGCCGTTGCGGTCGGTGAGTTGAGTCGAGGTGTACGCCGTGCGGGGTCTTGACCCGCGGTGTGTCGGAGGGCCTCCTCAGCTCAGACGCAGGTTTCCCTGTGTTGGACATCGATGGTCACGGAGCTTGAGGAGGTCCCTGATGTCGATCGTAGGCGGGTTGGACATCCACCGGAAGCAGCTGACATTCGACTGGGTCGACGAGCAGAACGGGAAATGGGAACGCGGCCGGATCACCCCGGCCGACCGGCAGCACCTGGCGGATTGGCTGACCCGGTTCGACCCCGCCGTGGTCGGGCCGGTGGAATTCGCGATGGAAGGCTGCACCGGCTGGCGCTACATCGCCGAGGAGATGACCAAAGCCGGCGTGATCGCGCACCTGGCCGAACCGGCCGACACCTCCGCGCTGCGCGGCCCGAAACGGCGGGCCAAGACCGACAAGGCCGACGCGAAACTGCTCCGCGAGCTCCTCGCCGCGGGCCGGCTGCCGGAGTGCTACATCCCGCCGGAGCAGGCCTTGGAGTACCGGGCGATGCTGGAGCTCTACCAAGACCTACGCACCCAGCACACCGGCTGGGCACAACGCATCCAAGCCGCCTGCTTCCATCAGGGCGCCACCGCACCCGGACAGGCCGGCATCGTCCGCGGTGACCGGGCCCGGCTCCGGGCCATCATCGACGATCAGCTGTCGATCTCCGGCAGGTTGCAGGCCAACACCGCCCTGGCCATGATGGACACCCTCGCCGACCACCTCGAACGGCTCCGACACCGACTCCTCAACAGTTCCCGCAGCTTGAAGGGCGCCCGGGAGTTGATGCACGAGATCTACGGCGTCGGACCACTCAGCTCGCTAGCCCTGTGCGCGTGGCTCGGCGGCGCCGACCGGTTCTCCTCCTCGCGTAAGGCGGTCCGGTTCGTCGGCCTGGACATCACCGTGCACTCCTCCGACGGCAGACGCAGCCCCGGCCGGCTCTCCCGCCAGGGCCCGGAAGTACTGCGCTGGCTGCTGTTCGAAGCCGCGAAAACCTCCGCCCGCGCGAGCGCCCCCGGCTACGCCTACTACACCCAGGTCAAAGACCGCTACGACGCGAACCGGGCCTGCCTGTCCCAGGCCCGCCGCATCGTCCGGCACGCCACCCACATCCTGACCGGCCTCGGTGACGACGCCTTCACCGTCCTCGCCCAGCCGGCCGCACCCACCACCATCGCCCGCTGAAGGTCACAGACCCGACCCGGCGAGGACCGGCCAGCCCGACATCAACGATGACGGGACCAACAGTGGCCAGCTCCCTCAAACGCACTGTCAGACCGCACCACCACCGCCGACCCCGGCGGTGACCGCGGACGGCCCAGTGAGACTGAGCGGCCGCACCCACGCGAGGGGCCACCCGATCAATCATCATGTCGCGGACACGAACTCATCGTCCGACGGCCATAGGTAAGTCTGGCTGCCACCTTGCCACCACTCCGATCGATCACGCGAGCGAACAACCGACGACCCCAGGAGCTGCCAACAGGACAATCCGAAGCCCCACCAACCACGCTCGCTCAGCGTTTACGCCGCGAGCCGATCCACTACTGCCAGAACAACTCCAACAGCTACAAAAATTACGCTGGACGACCAACACTCATGCAGGTAAG
>NZ_JASCTH010000087.1 GCF_030009775.1 Actinoplanes sandaracinus
CCGCCGAATACGAGGACCTACACGCGATGACCCGACCGGTCACCGCACCCCTGGAAACCAGCTAAACAACTCTCCATCAAACCCGGGGCTTGACACGAGGTTGCTGTCGCGTTCACACCGTCGCCCAGGGCACTCCTCTATTGCCAGGACGGCAGGGGGTTGACCGGCCGGGATCGGCGAGTCCGTTCGCCTGTTTCTGCACGACGGCCTTCGCTGGTGCTGGTGCTGGTGCTGGTGCTGGTGCTGGTGCTGGTGCTGGTGTTGGTTCGCCGTTGCCAGATCGGCGGCTTCAACGCCCGGCATTGGGTGGCTACAAAACTTGACACCCACTGCGGGTGTGGGCAACACCCGCAGTGGGTGTCGAACTTCTGGATGTGGTGGTGCCCTGCACAGAACGCCGTGATGTCGACCGCGACGCCAGAGGGCTGGCACCGGAGGCATCAGGCCGAGCGTCGTCAATAGGCCGGGCGTCGTGAGGCCCAGTCTTCAGGTTAGGGGCGCCAGGTTGCGCGTCGTCAGGCCGAGCCTCGTCAGGTGGAGGGGCGCCAGGTTGCGCGTCGTCAGGCCGAGCCTCGTCAGGTGGAGCGACGTCGGTTGGGGGCGTCAGGCCAGCTGACGTCAGGTGGAGAGGCGTTGGTCGAGGGTTGGCCCGGCCGGGCGTCGTTCGGCTGAGCGTCGTCAGGTTGAGGGTCGGCGGGTTGTGCGTCGTCAGGTGGAGGGGTGTGAGGTGGAGCGACGTCGCTTGGGGGGCGTCAGGCCAGCTGACATCAGGTGGAGAGGCGTCGGTCGAGGGTTGTCCGGCCGCGACGTCAGGTTGAGGGGCGTCATGGGAGCCACGGGCTGGCGGAGGGGGCCAGAGCGCCGAAAGACGCCGGACGCCCACAGCCGCCCTCGCCCGCCTTCAGCCGCCCTCGCCCGCCTTCAGCCGCTCCCGCCCGCCGACAGCCGCCCCAGCCTCCTTCAGCCGCCCGGGGCGCCGTCGGGTGCCGAGGCGGCAGGGCGCCGAGGTGCGTCAGGGCGCCTGGGGGACGGCGTATCCCGGGATGGACGGCCAGCGGACGGTGAGCACTACGGACTCCTCGGCGGCATACCAGGAGTGGTCGACCCCGCGAGGCCAGACCACGTAGTCACCCTGCTTGTCGAGGACGACCGTGCGATCCGGGAACTCCATGTGGAAACAGCCGCTGATCAGTATCAGCAGGGCGGTGCGGTCCTCGCCGCGCACCCATTGGGCTCGCCGGTCGCCTTGAGGGTGCCGGCCCCACTTGATCTCGACATCGGTGCTGTGCCGTGGGTCGCCCGCCGGCTTGAAGTACCCGAGTAGCCACCCGCGGTCGGCCAGCGCATCCGGGTCGGCGTTTCCCACGTAGATCTCCTCCGCCACGTCCTGGAACGCTACCTACCACCGGTGCCGGCCTGTTCACCCGACCCGATCTAATCGGCCCGACCGATCGCCCCGGCCGATCCGATCGGCCGGACCGATGGCCTCGGCCGGCCCCACTGGCCCCGATGGCCCCGACCGATCCCACTGGTCCCCGCTCGCCCCGGCGGATCCCACCGGCCCTGATCGGCGGGACCGACGGCCCCGGCGGATCCCACCGGCCCTGATCGGCGGGACCGACGGCCCCGGCGGATC
>NZ_JASCTH010000088.1 GCF_030009775.1 Actinoplanes sandaracinus
TTCCAGCCGATCCAGGTGGGCGAGCCGTCGCTGGCGCACACCATCGAGATCCTGAAGGGTCTGCGCGACCGTTACGAGGCGCACCACCGGATCAGCATCACCGACGCGGCCCTGGTCGCGGCTGCGACGCTGGCCGACCGGTACATCTCGGACCGGTTCCTGCCGGACAAGGCGATCGACCTGATCGACGAGGCCGGCGCACGGATGCGCATCCGCCGGATGACCGCGCCGCCGGACCTGCGTGACTTCGACGAGCGCATCGCCCAGGTGCGCCGCGACAAGGAGTCCGCGATCGACGCGCAGGACTTCGAGCGGGCCGCGCAGCTGCGTGACAAGGAGAAGACCCTGCTGGGCCAGAAGGCGCAGCGGGAGAAGGAGTGGAAGGCCGGCGACCTCGACGTCGTGTCCGAGGTCGACGACGAGCAGATCGCCGAGGTCCTGGGCAACTGGACCGGCATCCCGGTCTACAAGCTCACCGAGGAGGAGACCTCCCGCCTGCTGCGCATGGAGGACGAGCTGCACAAGCGCGTCATCGGCCAGGAGGACGCGGTGCAGGCCGTCTCCAAGGCGATCCGGCGGACCCGGGCCGGCCTCAAGGACCCGAAGCGCCCGTCCGGCTCGTTCATCTTCGCCGGCCCGTCCGGTGTCGGTAAGACCGAGCTGTCCAAGGCGCTGGCGGAGTTCCTGTTCGGCTCCGAGGATGCGCTGATCCAGCTCGACATGTCCGAGTTCCACGACCGCTACACGGTGTCCCGCCTGGTCGGTGCCCCTCCCGGCTACGTGGGTTACGACGAGGGCGGCCAGCTCACCGAGAAGGTGCGCCGCAAGCCGTTCAGCGTGGTCCTGTTCGACGAGATCGAGAAGGCCCACCCGGACGTGTTCAACACGCTCCTGCAGATCCTGGAAGACGGTCGCCTGACCGACGGCCAGGGCCGCATCGTGGACTTCAAGAACACGGTCATCATCCTCACCACCAACCTGGGCACGCGTGACGTGGCCAAGGCGGTGTCGCTGGGCTTCCAGGCCTCCGAGGCCGAGGAGTCGAGCTACGAGCGGATGAAGATCAAGGTCAACGACGAGCTGAAGCAGCACTTCCGCCCCGAGTTCCTGAACCGTATCGACGACACGATCGTCTTCCACCAGCTGCGTGAGAAGGAGATCCTCCAGATCGTCGACATCTTCACCGCCCGCATCGAGGGGCAGCTGAAGAACAAGGACATGGGCCTGGAGCTGACCGACAACGCCAAGCGTTACCTGGCGGCCAAGGGCTTCGACCCGGTCCTCGGCGCCCGGCCGCTGCGCCGGACCATCCAGCGCGAGCTGGAGGACACCCTGTCCGAGCAGATCCTCTTCAACGAGCTGCGCCCCGGCCAGATCGTCGTCGTCGACTGCGAGGGCGACCCGGCCAAGTTCGAGAAGGCGAAGCTGGTCTTCCAGGGCGCCGAGAAGGGCGTGACGGTGCCC
>NZ_JASCTH010000089.1 GCF_030009775.1 Actinoplanes sandaracinus
CCCGTATTCAACCGGTCGTCGCAACAACGCTGCTTTGTACTGACAGTAGCTGCTCGTTCATGGCCTCGGCGGGGGTTTGCCAGCCGAGTGTCTTACGTGGTCGGTTGTTGAGTGTTGCGGCGACAGCATCGAGGTCGTCGCGGCTCCAGCGAGCCAGGTCGGTGCCCTTCGGGAAGTACTGGCGCAGCAGGCCGTTGGTGTTCTCGTTGGTGCCGCGTTGCCAAGGGCTGTGCGGGTCCGCGAAGTAGACCCGCACGCCGGTTTCGACGGTCAGCTGAGCGTGTTGCGCGAGTTCCTTCCCTCGGTCCCAGGTCAGCGTCTGGCGCAGCTGATCCGGCAGCATGGTGATCGTCGTGGTGATCGCGTCGCGGACCGCTGCGGCACCGCGGCCGGCCAGCGCCGGACCGTTGTGCACGCGCGGTTCGACGCCGAAGCCCTCCATGCGAGGCAGGTGCAGCAGCATCGTGTAGCGGGTCGTGCGTTCCACAAGGGTGCCGATCGCGGACCGGTCGAGTCCGATGATGAGGTCACCCTCCCAATGGCCAGGCACAGCGCGATCCGCTGCCTCGGCGGGCCGTTCGCTGATCATCAGCTCGGGGGTGACCATGCCGTCGCGAGGCTGCCGGGCCCGGGCGCGTGGCACCCGCAGGGCGCGTCCAGTCCGCAGGCAGGCGACCAGTTCGCGCTTCAACGCGCCTCGGCTCTGGATGAACAGCGCCTGGTAGATCGCCTCGTGCGAGATGCGCATGTCCTCATCATCGGGGAAGTCGATGCGCAGCCGGCGCGCGATCTGCTCCGGACTCCAGGCGCTGACCCAGCGGCGGTCCTGGCGTCGCGGCTTGTTGCGTCCCTTCCACGGCGCCGCGGCCGGGCCGGGCACCGGTGTTCCATCGGCGCGGCGGACGTGTCCGGAGAGACGTTCCTGCACGTATTCGCGCAGCCGTTCGTTCGTGACCAGCTTTGACGCCTTCGGGCGCCGCGCGAGCAGGTCGGCCTTCCACTGCGCCACCGACGCTCGATAGTCGAGCTTGCCGCCGCGGGTCGCCGCGTTGCGGCGCAGTTCCCGCGAGATCGTCGACGGATCCCGGCCTACTGCGCGGGCTATCTCACGGACGCCGAGGCCCTGGCCGTTGAGCACGGCGATCTCTTCGCGCTCGGCGAACGACAGGTACCGGTCGGTGACCGGCGCGACCATGAATAGCGGCATACCGCCACGTTGCCGGAACCATCGGGCACCTGCTGCTTGCGACACGCCGACCGCGTTAGCGGCATCTTCGCAGGTCAGGCCCTTCCGGATCTCACGCCAGAACAGCCGCTCGACTTCGCGCCGCAGTGCCGGTGCCCCCGGCGACTTCATCGCCGCTCTGCCCGTCAACGTCTTCATCCACCCTGCCGGCCGGCCCATCAACACCCCCATACCCCGAGTGTTGCGACGACCGGTTGAACTCACC
>NZ_JASCTH010000009.1 GCF_030009775.1 Actinoplanes sandaracinus
TTGTCGCACCGGGCATGTGAAAGAGATTCCAGGGCGGCGGGTGCCAGGCCAGTTCCCGTGCAGGTGCCACCCGGTTGCGGTGAATCGGACACCGGAACGGGCTGATCCGCTTGCACCGGACAGCGGCGGCCGGTAGCCAGGGGAGATGAACTTGATCATCGACGGCCACAACGACCTGCCGATGCGCCTGCGTGAGTGGCACGGGTCGGCGGTGACCGGTCTGGAGAAGGAGCGGCCTCCGCTGCACACGGATCTGCCCCGGCTGCGGGCCGGCGGCGTGGGCGGCCAGTTCTGGTCGGTGTACGTGCCCTCCGACCTGCCGGAGCCGGCGGCGGTACAGAGCACGCTGGAGCAGATCGACCTGGTGCACCGGATGGTGGCCGCCTACCCGGACGATCTGGCGCCCGCGTACACGTCGGCGGACGTGGAGTGGGCGATGGCGAGCGGCCGGATCGCCTCGCTGATCGGCGTGGAGGGCGGCCACTGCCTGGGTGGTTCGCTCGGGGTGCTGCGCTCACTGGCGCGGCTCGGGGTGCGCTATGTGACGCTCACCCACAACCACCACACGTCGTGGGCGGACTCCGCGACGCAGGATCCGGTGCACGGCGGCCTGACGGCCGAGGGGCGGGCGATCGTACGGGAGATGCAGCGCCTGGGAGTGCTGGTGGACCTGTCGCACGTGTCCGCCGCGACCATGCACGCCGCTCTGGACGAGGCCGTCGCCCCGGTGATCTTCAGCCACTCCGGCGCCCGCGCGGTCACCGACCACTCCCGCAACGTTCCCGACGACGTGCTGTCCCGGCTGCCCGGCAACGGTGGCGTCCTGCAGTTGACGTTCGTGTCGTTCTTCGTGTCGTCGGCGGTCCGCGACTGGATGCGGGCCGCCGACGCCGAGTGGGAGCGGCTGGGCCTGCCCGCGTACGGCGAGGACTGGCCCCGCGCGCCGCTCCCCGGCGAGGAGCCGTCCCGCGTGCCGGTCGGCGAGGTCCACGACTTCGCCGCCGAGCCCGCCTTCCGTGCCTGGTTCGACGCCAATCCGAAGCCGTTCGCGACGGTGACCCAGGTCGCCGACCATGTCGACCATGCCCGCGAGGTGGCCGGAGTCGATCATCTGGGCATCGGTGGCGACTTCGACGGCACGCCGGAGGTTCCGGACGGTCTCGCCGACGTCTCCGCCTATCCGCGCCTGTTCGCCGAACTGCGTGACCGCGGCTGGTCGGATTCCGACCTGGAGAAGCTGGCGAACCGCAACATTCTGCGCGCCCTCCGTGACGCCGAGGAGCAGGCCGAGGAGCCTCTCTGGCCGCGCTGATGCTTTATTGCAAGAAAGTTAACTGTGAACATTGACAACGACATTGAGCGGCATGAGTCTGTGAGAGCGCTCTCAGTGAGCCGGTCCTGAGGGCGCTCGAGCAGAGGAGTCCGATGAAGGGCCTATGCACACTACGAAGGCGACTGCGCTCGGCAGTCCGCGCCCTGGCGGTCACCGTGGTGGCCGTCCCCGCCGCCCTGACGGTCACCCCGAACGCCGCCCAGGCCATCGGGCCTGACCTGCTGCCGGTGACCATCACCAACAACACGGGCCGCGGTGAGGCCGTCCACCTCTACATCCTCGGCCAGGACATCCGCCCCGGAGGACGGCTCGGCTACGTCAACGCGGCCGGGAAGTTCACGAACTGGCCGGCCGGTGGGCTGCCGCCGACCCCGGCTCCCGATGTCTCGATCGCCGGCCCAGCCAACGGCGGCAGCGTCACCGTCCGGTTCCCGCGGTTCCTCTCCGCACGCATCTACTTCTCGCTCGGCCGCAAGCTCGACTTCCGGCTGACCCCGGACGGACTGGTGCAGCCCGCTCCGTGGGCCGGTGGCGACCCCAACCGCGACATCCTGTTCGACTGGTCCGAGTTCACCTACAACGACGCGGGGCTGTGGCTCAACAGCTCCCAGGTCGACATGTTCGCTCTCCCGCACGCCGTGAGCGTCTCCGGCGCCGACGGCCGGACCAGCCGCACCGGTGACCCCGTCACGAACGGCCGGCAGAACGTCATCGACCAGATCCGCGGCATCGGAGACTTCAATCGGTCGATCATGACCCGGTCGGACGGCACCGTCCTGCGGGTGCTGGCGCCCGGCAAGGCGATGGACGCGGGCCTGATGAACCCCACCTACCTGGACGGCTACATCAACTCGGCCTGGAACGCCTACACCGGCCGCACCCTGACCGTCGTGCCGCGGGTCAACGAACCCAACCGGCGCTTCTTCGGGCGCACCTCCGGCAACACCATGGTCTTCACCGACTCGGCCGGCGCCCAGGTGGCCACCGTCGCCAAGCCGACCACCGGCAACGTCTGGGGCTGTGACGGGGTGTTCAACGCCCCGAACACCCCACCGTTCATCGAGCCGGAGATCAAGCGGACCCTGTGCGCCGGCCTGAACCGGGGCACTCTGGGCACCTCGTCGCAGGAGCCGGTCCTCGACGCCGGGCAGTTCTACCGCAACGGTTCGCCGAACCATTACTCGAGGCTGATCCACGCCAACATGGCGGACGGGCGGGCGTACGGCTTCGCGTACGACGATGTCGGTGGTTTCGAATCGCTCGTGCACAGCGGTGACCCGCGCTCGGCGGCGATCGTGCTGTCGCCGTTCACCGGCGGGAGCCCGCCGCCGACCGACCCGCCGCCCGCGACGGGCAACGCGATCGTCAGCAACTGGCACGGCAAGTGCGTCGACGTGCCCAACGGGAACTTCAACGACGGTCAGCGCCTCATCGTCTGGACCTGCACCGGAGGCGCCAACCAGCGCTGGGAGTTCGTCAACGGCACCCTGCGCACCCAGAACAACAAGTGCATGGACGTCGCCTGGGGCTCGACGGCCGACGGCGCGGCCGTGCAGATCGCGAACTGCAGCGGCAACCCCGCCCAGCAGTTCGTGCTCAACAGCGCGGGCGACCTGGTCAACCCGCAGGCCGGCAAGTGCGTGGACATCGCCGGCTGGAACCCCGACAACGACGCGGTCCTGCACCTGTGGACCTGCACCGGCGGCGCCAACCAGAAGTGGCGCCGGGCCTGACACCGCCGCCTGGTCCGCCGCAGTCCCGGCGGACCAGGCCATCCGCCCCAGTCCCACCAGGGTCAGGTGTGCGTCCGGGACGGACGAACTGGCTGTCAGCAGCGGCTCACCTACTGACCCCTCCGCATCCGTCCCGGCCGCTGTCATCAGTCAACCGTGCCGCGGCATCGACCCCCAGGTCGCCGATGCCGCACCAGTGACGCATCGACGTTGCATAGCACCCCGTCATCCGGATGATGGGGCATGACGGCCAAACGGCGCCGACTCGCTGAGCGGCGCAAGAATATGGGATTCACTCAGGAAGGTCTCGCCGAGGCCGTCGGCGTGGACCGCTCGACGGTCGTACGGTGGGAGCGTTCCGAATCCCACCCACAGCCCTGCCACCGGCCTCGTCTGGTTGCTTCGCTCGGTGTCTCCGCCGAGGAATTGGCAGTAATGCTGACTCCGGCCGACCGGTCGTCCGTCGTAGGATCTCTCGGAGTCACTGACGACCTCGAGACCGTACGAACCTTGCGCCGCAGTGATCGCGAGATCGGCGGGGCAAGCCTCTACGAGCCCGTCTCCAGCTATCTCCACCGCACGGTTGCGCCGCGGGTCTTCGGCTTCGCACCAGGACCCGAGGGCCGTACGACGTTGGCAGCCGCTGCCACCCTCACCGATATGGCCGGGTGGATGGCACACGAGAGCGGCCAGGACTCACTCGCCGTGCGGCACTTCACCATGGCCTCGGCGATGGCCCGGGGTTCGGATCGGGCGCTGGCGGCACACATCTTCGGCAGCCTTGCCCATCTCGCGCTCCGGCTGGGAACGCGGACCTGGCCGCCCGGCACCTCCAACGCGGCACGATGGCGGCAGCCCAGACGAACGCCCGCCTGCTGACGCTTCGGGCCTGTTGTTTCGCGACGAGGCCGGGCGGCTGTTGCTCGTCGATCCGGCGTACAAACCTGACTAGGATCTGCCCGGCGGAATGGCGGAGGCGAACGAGGCGCCCGCCGAGGCCGCCCGCCGGGAGGTGGCCGAGGAACTCGGCATCGGCTTCGGCGGCGGCCGGCTGCTCGTCGTGGATTGGGTCTCGCCGCACGGCCCGTGGGACGACCTGGTGGCCTTCGTTTTCGACGGTGGTGTGCCGGCCGGGGAGACGCGGGCCGGGATCCGGCTGCGGGACGGCGAGTTGCGGCAGCACCGTTTCGTCACGCCGGAGGTCGCGGCCAGCCTGCTGCGGGACTACGTGTGGCGGCGGGTCAGCGCCGCCCTGGAGTGCGCCGCCAACGGCACGACCGCCTACCTGCACAACGGCTCGCGGGTGTGATGCGCGGACCCGCCGGCGGCCCGGCGTCCTGGTGTGGAATCGGGACGTCCGGCGGATCAGCCGGCCGGGGCCGCGGGGCCTTATGGGCTGCGGCAGGGTACGGCCGGTCGCTGAGCGGTGATCACCGCCAACGTGAAGATCGTACGGTTTACCGGATCGGCCGCCCCCCAGGGGTCGTCGGAGGAGACGAGGAACCCCCGGCACGCGTGGGGCGCGCCGGGGGTTCCGCACGGATCGGCCGAGCAGTCCCGGGACGGTCGGGGTGCGCCGATCCCTCCGCGACCCCGGGGAGCTACCACGCGCCGCACCGTTTCGGCGCAGCTCCCCGGGATCGCGGCGAGAAGGATGGAAGGAGGCGAGAACGGTGGGTCAGCCGGCGATGTGCACGGCGGACGTGTGCCGGCGGCCAGCGTCCTGGCGGCTGAGGATCGCGTGGATCTCGCGAGTCTCCTCGGCGCTGTGGCGGCCCAGCATCAGATCGAGTTCGGAGCGCTCGGCAGCGGTGCGGAACGCGGCGAGCTCGTCGGCCAGACGGCGGTGGGCGCGGTGTTCGGCGATGCGGTGGGCGATGGCGGTACGGGCGTTGCGAATGAACTGCATGACGAACTCCTTGACGGATAGTGACGGAGAAAGCCTCGTCGCTTCCGGGTACAACCATCCTCCAGACATGCGACATCCCCAAATCCACCAGGTAAAACTCACGCGACGAAAGTGACCGCCGCCACCGGATTACCGTTATCCGGGTCACTCTGCGTTGTGTATGGGCTGGTCACGAAGGGTTGGTGATCTCCCCCACCGGCAGGGCCGAGAGCAGCTGGGTCCGGGAACGGACACCGAGCTTGCGGTAGACGCGGGTCAGCGTCGCCTCCACCGTCTTCACACTCAGATAGAGCCGGGTCGCGATCTCGCGGTTGCTGGCGCCGTCGCGGACCATGCCGGCGATCCGCAGTTCGGTCGAGGTCAGGCCCTGGTCGGGCGTGCCTTCGGTGCGGGCGAGCGCCCGCTTCGCCTCCAGTGCCCACGGGTGGGCCTCGGCCGTACGAAACAGCGACAGCGCCTCGGCGATCGCCTGCCGCGCGGCGGCGTAGCGGCGCCGGCGGCGTTCCGCGCCGGCTGCCACCAGCAGGGCGTGCGCCTGCTCGACCGGCTGCCCCAGCCGCTCGAAGTGCCGGGCCGCGGCGTTCGCCAGGTCGGCGGCGGCGTCGGCCTGGCCGGACTCGGAGTTGACGATGGCGGCGGCCCGGTCCAGATAGCCGCTGAGCGCCGGCGTGCTGCCCAGCTTCTCCGCCGCCGACCGGGCCAGCGCCAGCGTGTCGGCGGCCTCGCCGTGCTCGCCGAGAGCGGCCAGGGCGGCGGCCAGATCGGCCCGCCAGCGGACGATCATCGGGTCGGCGCTGCCGGCCTCGGCCTCCAGGTCGCGCAACTGGCGCAGCGTGGCGACGCCGGCGCGGGTGTCACCGGCGCGAACCTCGGCCTGGCCCAGGGCGTGCAGCAGGCGGCGCAGGTAGAGGCCGTCGCCCTCCTGGCGGGAGGAGCGGATGCCCCGGCGGGCGAATCCGGCCGCCGCTTCACAGGTGCCGCCGGCCAGTTCGGCCACCGCGGCGGTGTACCAGGTCGGGCCGGGACTGAGACCCGCCTGCTGCGCTGCCCGGACGGCGCGGTGGGCGTACCG
The DNA here is from genome assembly GCF_030009775.1 of Actinoplanes sandaracinus. Lineage (GTDB taxonomy): Bacteria > Actinomycetota > Actinomycetes > Mycobacteriales > Micromonosporaceae > Actinoplanes > Actinoplanes sandaracinus. Next base: position 6,048 of record NZ_JASCTH010000009.1, read on the forward strand.
CAGGGCCTCCTGGCACCGGCCCGCCCTCGTCGCCACCTCGGAGAGGGTGCGGAGCACCTCGACCCGGGCCTCGCCGATCCGGTCGTGCTCGGCGACCGCGAGCAGGGTGAGCAGTTCGGCGCGGGCCTCGTCGAGCCGGTCGTCGAAGAGCGCCATGCGCGCCGCCATGTAGTGCGGGCCGTAGTGCAGCCAGTCCGGGGCGGGCGCGGCGGGCAGCGCACGGGCCCGGTCCAGAGTCGCGCGCCAGCGTGCCTCGCCCCGGACCCGTTCGATCTGGGCGAGCATGGTCAGCGCCATCGCCTCGGTGGTCGGGTCACCGGCCCGCCGGGCCGCCTCCTCCGCGCGCCGGGCTTCGGCCGCGCCGGTGCCGAGGTCGCCGGTGAGGAACGCCGCCCAGGTCAGCCGCAACCGGACGGGGGCGGCGAGCGCCGGATCGTCGCCGGCCTCGGCGAGCGCGGCCGCGAACATCTCGCCCATCTCGGCCAGCGCCTGCCCGGCCAGGTCGATCAGGACCACCCGGGCGCGGACCCGGTGCCCGGCCGGCGCGTCGGCGGCGAGGACCGCCTCGGCGGCCCGGCCGGCCAGCGCCGGCGCTCCCCCGGTGAGGGCGGTACGGGCGGCGGTCACCAGCCAGTCGAGGCGGTCGGCGGAGCGCTCCGGCGGGCAGCGGTCGGCGGCCAGCAGGTACAGCTCGGCGGCGGTGCGGTCGGCGCCGAGCATCGCGCAGCGGCCGGCCTCGGCGGCCAGGGCTCCGGCGACGGCGTCGTCCGGGCGTGCGGTCCGCAGCGCCTGCTGGCGCAGGGCTTCGACCGGGTCGTACGCGGCCGCCGCGAGTTCCGCGTGCACCCGGCCACGGGTCGCGGCCGGCGCCTCGTCGCTGATCACCTGGGCGAGCAGCGGCGGCGTGAACCGGATCCGCTCACCGGACAGCTCGATCACCCCGGCCGCGGCGGCGACGCGCAGTTCGCGGGCCGCGTCGTCGCGCCCGGCCCGCAGCATCAGGGTGAGCGTGGGCTCGGTGGCGAGCGCCGCCACCAGCAGGGTGTCGCGTGCCTCGGCGGGCAGGGCGGCCAGCCGTTCGCGGGCCATCTCGCGGACCGGCTCGGGCAGCGGTGCGGGCCGCCAGGCGGGCCCGCGCGTGACGGCGCCGCCGAGGGCGAGGGCCAGGAACGGATTGCCTTCGCTGGCCTGGTGCAGCTGGCTGGCCGTGCGACAGGGCAGGCCACGGGCTTCGAGGAGAGCGGTGAGATCGTCCGGGGAGAGCGGCGGCACGGCCATCTCGACCGCCGGGGCGGGGCACAGCCGGACCGCGCGGGACCGGCCGGGGCGGCGCTCGGCGGCGAGCATCCGCACGCGCGGGCCGGGGCGCCGCCGCATCGCGAAGCCGATCAGTTCGGCCGACTCCGGGTCGAGCCACTGGGCGTCGTCGAGGACCAGCAACACCGGGGCGGCGCGGGCGCAGTGGGCGAGCAACTCGTGCAGGGCCAGGCGCCGGGCGAGGGCCGGCACGCCGGTGCGCGACGGCCCGCCCCGGCGCAGCGTGGCCAGCGAATGCCGTGGCGCGGGAGCCAGCGCGGCGACCGCCTGCGCCGGGACCTGACGGAGGAGGTCGGCGACCCCGGCGTAGGCGAGGACCTGCTCGCCGCGGGCCGGGCGTAGCCGGAGGACCAGTTCGCCCCGTGCCGTGGCCTGGTCGGCGACGGTGTCGAGCAGCGCGGTCCGGCCGATGCCGGGCGGACCGGACAGGGCCACCCCGCCGCCCGCCGCCAGCCGTGCGTCGATGGCCGTGAGCAGGGCCTCCCGGCCGTGCAGAGTAAGCACCTGGGCTCACCCCCTAGATCTGAGGGAGTCAGCCTAGAAACTCGGACACACCGTCATCAATAAGTTCGCGGGTATGTCACACCCCGGCCACTTCGTGGTGGTCACCCCGGTGCCTTGTTCCGCCGGCGCTTCGGCGCCGCGGGCCTTGGAGACCTGCGCCGTCCTCAAGCCCCCACTGCCCCGTAACCGCAACGCCGAGCCCCGGTCCCCGGGGCCACTGGGGCGCTAGTGATCTACTGAGCCGATGAGGGACCTACGAGATCTCATCGTTCGCTGGCAGCGCGGCTGGGGCGTGGCCCGCGCGTTGCCCGCCGCCGAAGACGTCGACGGCGGGTTGCGGTTACGGTGCATGCAGCCCGGTCGCGACGTCGAGTACATCGCGACCGATGCCGGTGCGGACCGGGCGTCGCTCACCAAGTTGGCCGAACTCGTCGCCGGCGAGGACAGCGTCACCTGGCTGACCGTGCCCACCACCGACCCGGCGGGGACGGCCTCGGCCCTGACGGCCGCCGGGCTGGTGCTGCTCAAACGCTCGGAACTGCTGATGACCGCCGATCTCGACGGCCACCCGCAGAGTACGCCGGCCGCGCCGTACCGGCTTCTGACCCAGATCGACGCGCATCGCGGCGGCCGCGTGGTCACGGCCACCGTCCGGCACGAGGACGGCGAGGTCAGCGCGCACGGGTCGATGGGACTGGCCGGCCCGGATGCGGTCGCCGACCGGATCGAAACCGTGTCAGCCCACCGCCGCAACGGTCTGGCCAGCGCTGTCATGTCGGCGCTGACCCGTTCCGCGAGGGACGAGGGCGCCGAACACGGCATCCTCATCGCCAGCGAGGAGGGGCAGCGCCTGTACACGACGCTCGGCTGGCAGCCGGTGGCCGACGTGCTGATCGCGACGACGCCGGGCAACAGATACCCGTCCTGAACGGCACGGCTCGCCGGGCGGGCAGTGTCTCAGGCCGGCGCCCGCACGGTGCCGATACCCAGGGTGCTGCTCCTCGGCAGCATCCCGGACGTGAACACCTCACCCAGCAGCGGCCGGGTGAGGTCGGCCAGCCGTTCGGCGTTCGCTTCGCCGAGGGCCCGCCACGGCCCGGCCGCGAGTTCGTCGGTGTGCCGCTCGACCCGCTCGCGCAGGGCGTGCCCGGCTTCGGTGGCGGTCCCGTCGGCGTAGACCAGGCCGCGGTCGGCGAGCCGCTGCTGCGCGGCCGCCCACTGCTCGCCGGTCCATCCGCGCCCGGCGAAGTTGGCGGCGGGCGCGGCGCCGATGGCGGCGAAGGAGACTAGAGCCTCGCAGGGGTCTAGCCCGGCGGCGTGCAGGGCGGTCAGGTGCCCGTCGCCGCGGTGTTCGCGCAGCACCGTGAACGCCTGCCACAGCGCCAGGTGCGGTTCGTCCGGCCACGGCAGGTCGAGGTTGGCCGCGGCGAGAGGCCGATGCGCCAGGTCGATGCTCTGCGCGGCCCGGATCGCGAGATCGGCCGCCTCCTCGAGCTGCGTCACGGACGGCAGCAGGGTGCGCAGCGTGCGGTCGACCGCCCGCAGGCGGGCGTCGAGCACCCGCGGCGGGGCGGTGACGGCCCAGATGCCGGGCACGTGCTCGGCGATCATCGCCGGGCTGAAGCTGTAGTAGGTGGCGGCCACCAGCGCCGGGCCGGCGGCGCCCAGCGGGGCCGTCCGCCAGGCGAAGTAGCTCGGCCAGCGTGACGTGATGTCGTAGCCGAGCGCCGCCGCCTCCTCCGAGGCCTCCGCGCTGAAGTACAGCGCCGCGTGGACCGGCTCGATCTGGTGCCACATGTGCCGTGCGAGTGACCCGGACATACCTCATCCTCCTCACTGTCTATGTAAGCTACGACAGTGACGATAGAACCCTGGCGCATCACTGGTCAATCTGAAGTAGACAGTTATGTCGGTCGAGGAGTCGAGCGAGCGGTCCTCCTGATCAACAGCTTGGCCGTCACAACCGCGCACGGCCGCCTCGTCTCCCCGCCCGACGCGGCCGAGCAACGGCTCGCCGCCGTCACCGCCCAGCTCGCCGCCCCGACGCGTCTCACCGCCACCGACGCCGACGCCCTGGCAACGGTCGCGGTCGAGATGCGTCCCGTGTTCGGCGCGGGTGATCACATCGCCGACGCCGCCGCCCGGCTCAACCACCTGCTGATCCGCCACCAGGCGGTGCCCAACCTGCACGGCCACCCCGGCCGCGCTCCGGTGCTGGCCTTTCACCGCCCCGACGCCAGCCTCGTCGACGCGTGGGCCGCGGACATGGGCACCGCCCTCGCCATGGTGATCGGCGTGGGCCAGGCGGCGCGGCTCGGCGCATGCCAGGCCGACCGGTGCTCCCTGGTGTTCTTCGACACGACACGCAACGCTTCCCGTCGCTTCTGTGACCTGTCGTGCCAGAACCGCGCCAAAGCCTCCGCCTACCGCGCCCGGCGCAGCGCCTCCTGAGCCGGGCGCAGCGGCATGGGATCGACCCGCCCGCGGGTCACGGACGCGGCAAGGCCGCCAAGGAGAACCTCCATGTCGTACGCCGTGGGCCGCCCCGCCGAACCACACCTCCCGCGGCCACCACGCGGCGAGGGCTCCCGCACCGCCCCAGCGCGCCTCTCGGGCGAAATCCGCCCTCACCGGCCGGCCCGCCGGAGTCCACACCCCAGCCCTCGGTGAGGGCCGCGCGAGTCCGGCCGATCGCCCAAGTCCCGGCCGATCGCACAAGTCCCGGCCGATCGCCCAAGTCGCGGGGCGATCGCGCGAGTCCCGGCCCCTCGCACGAGTCCCGGCCGATCGCACAGTCCCGGCCGGTCGTCCGTGCCGCCCGTGGCGCGTGGGCGGGACGGGCGGTCACCGTGGCGGCAGGGCTCCGGCGGCGGCCGGCCCGGTCGTGCCCCGCACCACCAGCCGTGGCGGGATGATCACGGCGCGGGGGCCGGTGGCCGTACCCTCGATGCGCTCGACCGCCCGCTCGACGGCGCGGGCCGCGAGAGCGTCGATGTCCTGCCCGACGGTGGTGAGATCGATGTGCGCGAGCCGGCTGAGGGTGGTGTCGTCGTAGCCGACGACGCTGAGGTCGCCGGGCACGCTCAGCCCGTTACGGCGCAGCACGTCGAGCAGCCCGGTCGCGCTCAGGTCGTTGAAGACCGTCACCGCGGTCGGCGGGTCGGCCAGCAGTCTCTCCGCCGCGGCGGCGCCATGCTCCTCCCCCGGGCCGCCGGCCACCACCCGGATGTGCCCGTCCAGGCCGTGCCGTCGCATCGCCTCGTGATAGCCGGCCCGGCGCTCGGCCGATCCGTGCAGGGCGCCGCCGTCGACGTGCGCGATCCGCTGGTGCCCGAGCGCGACCAGGTGGTCGACGGCCTGGTGCGACCCGAGCGCGTCATCGTTGTGGACCACGTCGATGTCGCGCCGCCGGGCGCTGCGCATCATCGCGATCACCGGCAGGCGGGCCGCGATCGATGCCAGTTCGGAGCCGCGCATCTGGCCCCCGAACAGCACGATCGCCTCGCACCGGTCCTGCAGGAGGTCGCCGACGGCCGTACGCTCGCCGCGCCGTGGTGTCACCGCGCTGAGGGTGAGCTGATAGCCGGCCTTGCCCGCCGCGTCGTAGAGCCCGGTGAGCAGGTCGTGGTGGAACGGGTGCCGCACGTCGAAGACGACGCCGATCAGGCGGCTGCGCCCGCTGCGCAGCAGCCGGGCCCGGCTGTCCGGCTGATAGCCGAGCCGTCGCGCCACCTCGAGGACCCGCTCGCGCGTCGCCGCCCCGGCGCCGGGCGCGCCGCGCATGACGATCGACACCAGCGCGACCGACACCCCGGCCTCGGACGCGACATCGGCGAGAGTGATCCGCCGCTCCCCTGACCGCATCCCGCGATGGTACGGGGTGTGACAACTAGAACGTTCTATCGGCGCGCGCTACTAGAACGTTCTAGAGTTTCGCCGGTGGACACCCTGACCGCAGGCCGCCGCTGGGCCGCCCTGCTCGCCCTCTCACTCGGCGGCTTCGGCCTCGGCCTGACCGAGTTCTCCGCCATGGGCCTGCTGCCCGAGATGGCCCGCGACCTGCTCCCCGCCGACTACGCCGGCTCCGCGCCCGACGCCGTGGCCAAGGCCGGCTGGATGATCACCAGCTACGCCCTGGGTGTCGTCGTCGGCGCGCCCACCATCGCCGCGCTAACCGCCCGGCTGCCCCGCAAGAACCTCGTCCTCGGCCTGCTCGGACTGTTCCTGATCGGCACACTGGCCTCGGTCGCCGCGCCCACCTTCGAACTGGTGCTGGCCGGCCGTTTCATCGGGGCGCTGGCACACGGCGCCTACTTCGGCGCCGCCGCCATCCTGGCCGGCCGCATCCTCGGCCCCGGCAATCTGGGCAAGGGTTTCGCGATCGTGCTCGGCGGGCTGACCGCGTCCAACCTTCTCGGCGTCCCGCTGATCACCGGGCTCGGCCAGTCCCACGGCTGGCGTGTGGCGTACCTCATCGTCGCCGCCGTCTTCGCCCTCAGCCTCCTCGCCGTGCTCGCCACCGTCCCCGCCGTGGCCGCCGCTCCCGGCGGCTCGCCCCGCGCCGAACTCCGCGCCTTCCGCTCGCCCCGGGTGTGGCTGGCCGCCGCGATCGTGGCCGTCGGCACCGCCGGGTTCTTCGCCGTCAACAGCTATATCGCCCCGCTGACCACGAACGTCGCCGGCCTCCCCGACAGTTCCGTCCCGTGGGTGATGGCCCTGATGGGGCTGGGGATGACACTGGGCATCGCGGCCGGAGGCGCCGCCGCCGACCGTGACATCCGGCGCACCGTCCTCTACGGCTTCACCGCGGTCGTCGCCGCCGTCGTGCTGTTCGGCCTGGCCGCCGGGCATCCGGTCGCCCTGTTCCCGGCCGCCTTCGGCGTCGGCGCGGCCAGTGCCTTCATCGGCCCGGCGCTGCAGGCCCACCTGATCGAAGCCGCTCCCGGCACCCAGCTGATGGGCGCCGCCGTCAACCAGTCCGCAGCCAACGTGGCCAACAGCCTGGGCGCGGCTCTCGGCGGCGCGGCCATCGCCGCCGGCTGGGGCTACCTGTCGTCCGTCTGGATCGGCGCCGCCCTCGCCGCCGCCGGGCTCGGCCTCGCCGTGCTCAGCTTCCGCACCGGCAGAACCTCACAGCCGGAGCGCGCCGCGCGCGAAGCCGTCGCCGCGTGACCACCCCGCTCCCGACGCCCGCATCCCGTCCGCCGGCACACCCGCTCCTCCACCCCCAGGCCGTCCCGACCCAGCCGTCCAGACCCAGCCGCCGCACAACACGCCCGCGCTACGGCCCCGCCGACGCCGCCGGCCCAGCCGTCGCCCACGCGCGTCACGGCCGCCCCCACAACACGCCCGGGCTACGGCCGGGTGGCGGTTCGGGCGCTGGGCTTCGGCGGTTCAGGCACTGCGGTTCGGGCGCTGCGGTTTCGGGGGCGCGGGTGTCGGTGGAATGGGGGCCCTCCGGCGTGGGCGGCGGGCTGTGATTGCTAGAACGTTCTATTTGTTGACGGACTAGAACGTTCTAAAGTCCGGAGCTGTGGACACGCTTAACGCCGGCCGCCGCTGGGCGGCCCTGCTCGCCCTCTCACTCGGCGGCTTCGGGCTGGGCCTGACCGAGTTCGTGGCCATGGGACTGCTCCCCGAGATCGCCCGGGACCTGGTCCCCGAGGCCCACGCGGCTTCCGTCCCCGACGCCCTCGCCAAGACCGGCTGGATGATCACGATCTACGCGCTGGGCGTGGTCACGGGCGCGCCCACCATCGCGGCGCTGACCGCCCGGACGCCGCGCCGCCGCCTGGTTCTCGGCCTGCTCACCGTCTTCGTGGTGGGCACCGCCGCCTCCGCGCTCGCGCCCACCTTCGAGCTGGTCCTGGCGGCCCGGTTCATCGCGGCGCTGGCACACGGCGCCTACTTCGGAGCGGCCGGCCAGCTCGCCGCGCACATCCTGGGCCCGGGCAACCAGGGCCGGGGCGTGTCGATCGTGATCGGCGGCCTGACCGCGGCGAACCTGCTCGGCGTTCCGCTGATCACGGTGCTCGGGCAGTCGCACGGCTGGCGGGCCGCTTACCTGGCCGTCGCCGCCGTCTTCGCGTTCAGCCTGTTGGCGGTGCTCACGACCGTACCCGAGATGTCGGCCGCGCCCGGCGGGTCACCGCGCGCCGAACTGCGGGCGTTCCGTTCGCCGCAGGTCTGGCTGGTCGCCCTCGCCGTCGGTGTCGGCACCAGCGGCTTCTTCGCCGTGAACAGCTATGTCGCGCCGATCACCACGCATGTGGCCGGCCTGTCCGAGAACACGGTCCCGTGGGTACTGGCCTCGATGGGCCTCGGCATGACCGGCGGCATCGCCCTGGGCGGCATCGCCGCGGACCGCGATCTGCGCCGCAGCGTGCTGTTCGGCTTCGCCGGGCTGATCACCACCGTGGCGTTCTTCGCGGTGGCGGCCGACGGGCCGGCGGGCCTCATCGTCGGCGCGTTCCTGGTCGGCGCGGCCAGTCTCTTCATCATTCCGGCCCTGCAGTCCCGCTTGATCGCGGTGGCTCCGGGCGCCCAGCTCATGGGGGCGGCGGTGAACCAGTCCTCCCTGAACGTCGCCAACAGCATCGGGGCCGCTCTCGGCGGCGCGGTCATCGCCGCGGGCTGGGGATACCTGGCCTCCGCGTGGCTCGGCGTGGCTCTCTCGATCGCCGGCCTGCTGCTGGCGTTGCTCAGTTTCCGCATCGACGCCCGCGCCGCGACCCTGGTCGACGCTTCACGGTTCGAGGCGCCCGCACCCGCTTGAACCGGCTCACAAAACGACGTCCCGCGGTACGAGGCGCCCGCACCCGCCTCAACCGGCTCACAAAACGACGCCCCACGGCATGAGGTGGCCGCACCCGCTCAATCGGCTCGCAAGACGACGGCGTCGGCGCTACACCGGTTCACCGGCCAGGATCCGGTCCATCAAGGGGCGCGGCAGTCCCGGGTTGGCGGCGGCGGATCCGGTGGTCGCCGGGTCGGCGAGCAACTCCAGGACGCGGGCCGTGGTGAGACGTGGGTCGTCGGCCATGCCGGCGCGTACCGACGGATGCTCGTCCCGGCTGAGCCGGTCGATCAGGCCGGCCGGCGCGGTGGGGTCGAACCGGACCAGGACCCGGGCCCGCCAGTCCGGGTCGGATGCGTGGCGCGCGAGGTCCGTACGCGGAAAGGCCGGATGCCGCGGCAGGTCGCCGGCGGTGACCGGCCCGGCCTCCCGATAGGTCCGGACCAGCAGGTCCACCGGGACGGCGGCCTGGTTCTCGCAGAGCAGCAGCCGGACCGCGGGGTCGGGGTCGGCGGCGAGCACGGCGATCAGGCGAGCGGGCAGGCCGGGGTGGCGGGCGGCGCTGCGGCGCAGGCCGGCGTGAGCGGACCGGGCGCAGGCCTCCAGTTCGGCCGGCCCGGCGGCGAGCACCCAGTCCAGCACGGGAACCTCGTCTTCGGGACCGATGTGGTAGTCGATGGCGGTCCGCTGACGTTCGGTGAGTTCGGGCCGCATCGAGACGGCCAGCCGCACCTGCGGTGACGGGTCGCGGGCGAGCGCCGCCACCTGTTCGGCGGGGAGTTCCGGATCGGCGGCGGCCTGGGCCCGGTTCCACGGGGAGAGAGCGGACGCGAAGTGGACGGCCTCGTCGCGCCCCATCGACGTGGGCTCGAACGGTTTGCGGTCGAGGAGGGCCTGGGCGGCCGAGGCGATGCCGCGGTGCGGGTCGCGGGCGAGGAGCGCCACCACCTCGCGGGGTACGCCGGGGACGAAGGTGAGCATGTCGCGGACGACGGGTTCCGGGTGTTCGGCGAGGCGGCGGTACGCCCACTCCGGCAGCGGATCGGCCCAGCGCGACGGCGGTCCCTCGACGACGGCGTGCAGCACCCGGATGCTCAGGTCACCGACGAGGCGGGCGCGTTGTCGGCCGGTGGCGCCGGCGCTCTGGGCCAGGGCCTCGCGGATCTCCGGGCCGGGGTGGGCGGCCAGCGCGTCGAACGTCTCGTCGGTCCACTCCGCACGCGCGGTGAGGTCCCATCGGTCGATCCGTTCGTCGCCGGCGAGCCGCAGCAGCGACTCGGCCGGAAGGGCGGGATTGCGGGCCAGACCGCGCAGCCGTGCCCGGGTGATGTCGGCGGACAGCGTTCCTCCTCGAAGGCCGACGTGACGGGCCGGCACGAGGTTGTGCCGGCGCGAGGATCGACCTTACGGAGCCGCACACCGCCGAGCCAAAAGACGACGCCCGGCCGGTGGGCGAGCAGCACACCGCCGAACCAAACGGCGACGCCCGGCCGGTGGGCGAGCAGCACACCGCCCAGCCGAACGACGACGCCGGGCCGGTGGGTGAGCACCGGCCCGGCCTCGGCCGGCGGCTGCTAGCCGATCGGGCAGGAGCTGCGGTAGTCCGAGATCGCGGTGCCGCTCGGGCCGGGGCAGATGAACGGGGTGTAGCGGGTGTCGTCGTCGACGAACCGCTTCAGCCAGGCCACCGCCTGCACCGCGGTCGGCGTGTTCGTCGACTGCGGGAAGAAGTGACTGGCGTTGTTGAGCTCCAGGTACGCCTTCTCCGCCGACGCCGGGATGCTGTTGTAGAACGGGATCGAGTGCGACGAGACGGACGCGATGCTGTCGCTCTCCCCACCGATGATCAGGGTCGGCACCCGCAGCTCGCTCCAGGTCTTGTCGGTGTTCCACGGGGCCAGCGGCACCGCGGCCTGCAGCGACGGCCGGGAGCTGGCCGCTTCCAGGCTGCCGCCGCCGCCCATCGAGTGCCCGGCGACCGCGAGGCGGCTGGGGTCGATGCGCGACCGCACGGAACTGCGCTGGGTCAGGTGATCGAGCGCGGCGAGGAGCTGGGCGCCACGGGAACCGGGCTGGTCGGAGGTGGTGTTGGTCTCGATGCCGATGACCACGAATCCGTGTGAGGCCAGCCGCGGTCCGAGCCAGGAGATGCTGGACCAGTAGGCGGTGAAGCCCGGCGAGATCGCGATCGCTCCGAAGGTGCCGTCGGCGGTCGTGGTCGGGTAGTAGATCTCGCCGCCGCCGAAGCCGGTGGCCGACAGCCGGGAGACGGAGGTCTGGCTGACGGCGTAGGGCCCGCGGGCGGCCTGCAGTGCGGAGAGCGTCGGGGCCGGGCCCCGCTCGTAGGGGTTGGCGGCCTGCGCGGCGACCGCGCCCGGTCCTGCGACGAGGGCCACCGCGGCGGCGGTGATCAGCAGGCGGCGGGCCCGGGACGGGACGGATGTCCGGTGCACGTCGATTCTCCTAACCTTGGGGGAATCGGATCGACGAGCGCCAGTTTCGACAGGGTCGTGAGGTGCGCGCATCGGTGAAATCACCTGCGTCATTTCATCTGCTCGCAACATCTTGGAAATTTCATTTACCGAAATGGTCTTCCGCCCGAGTCCGGGGCGGGGAACACTCGCCGCATGATTGATGCACCGGCAGTGCAGAAACTTGGGCTCGCCGGGCGTGACGCCGCCCTGGCCGAGATCGACCGCCTGACCTCGGCGGCCGCATCCGGTCGTGGCGGCGCCCTGGTCCTCTCGGCCGGTCCCGGCGAGGGCCGCACCGCCCTGCTGCGTGCCCTCACCGGACGAACCGGCTGGACGGTCCTGACCGCCTCCGGCTACGCCGACGAGCGCGATCTTCCGTACGCGGGCCTGCAAGCCCTGCTCGCACCTCTCGGCGACCGGCTCGCCGAGCTCGCGCCCGCGACACGCGAGGCGCTCTCACGGGCCGGCGACGGCGACCCCGGAGATCCGCTCGCGGCCGGTCTCGCCGCCCTGTCCCTTCTGCGTACGGCCACCCGCACCCGCCCGGTGCTGTGCCTGCTCGACGACGCCCACCTGCTCGACCCGGTCTCGTGGCGGGCGATCGTGTTCGCCGTCCGGCGCCTCGGCGGTGAACGGTTCGCGATCGTCGCCGCGTTCCCGGCCGGCGCCGAACCGCCCGGCCTGCCCGTCCACCGGCTCGCCCCGCTCGACCCGGCGGCCGCCCGGCTACTCCTCGCCGCCCACGCCCCGGACCTGGCCGAGGACGTCGCCGGCACGCTCGCCGAGATCGCCGCCGGGAACCCCGCCGCCCTGATCGACCTGGCCGCGGCGCTCACGCCGGAACAGCGCCGCGGTTACGCGCCCCCGCCGGAGTCGCTGCCGCCGGCCAGCCCTCTGCGCCGCCGCCTCGCCGCCGACCTGGAGGCTCTGCCCGCGCGAACCCGCGAAGTGCTGCTGCTCGCGGCCGCGGCCCCGGACACCGCCCCGGGCACACTGCTGGCCGCCGCCGAACACGGCGTGCCGGAACCATGGACGCCCGAAGCCTCCCGCGACACCGACGCCGGGGCCGGATCGTGGGGGCTCGATGACTTCGCGGCGGCCGAACGGACGGGACTGGTCACCGTCACACCGGCGGGCGTCCGGTTCCGGGGGCCGCTGATGCGCGCGGTCGCGTACACCGCCATGCCGGTCGCCCGCCGCCGGTCGGCGCACGCCGCGCTCGCCGCCGTCCTGGAGGCGCGCGGCGCACGCCTGCCCGCGCTGCTGCATCGCGCCGCCGCGACCGCCGGCCCGGACGCGGCGCTCGCCCGGGACCTGGCGCGGGCCGCGCGGACCGCCGATCCGGCGGTGGCGACACAGGCGCGACGGTACGCGGCCGGCCTCTGCCCCACCCCCGCCGAGCAGGCCGGACTGTTCCTGGACGCGGCCCGGTCGGCGTGGCTGGCCGGACGCCCGCACCAGGCCGGCATGCTGATCCGGAGGATCCCGGCGGCCGGGGGCACGGCCCGGGTCCGCGCCCGAGGCCTGACCGCCGAGATGAGCCTGTCCGAGGGCCGTCCCGGCGCCCGCGACATGCTGCTGGACGTGGCCGCCGAACTCGCCGAGAGCGACCCCGGCACCGCCCTGGAAGCCCTGGCTCTGGCCGGGGAGGCCGCCTGCCGGCCCGATGAGCAGGACCGGTACGCGGCCCTGGCCCGCCGGGTGGCCGCCGAACAGCGCGGGGACGAGCCGCCGGCCGTGGCGCTCACCTTCCACCACGTCGCCGGACTGGCCCGCATCGCCGCCCACGACGAGCCGGGCTCGTTCGCCCCGTTGCGGCAGGCCGTCGCGCTGGCCGACCGGGTCGCCGAACCGGGACCCCTGCTGCGGGCGGCGACCGCCGGCATCCTGACCGGCGACGCCCGCCGCGCCGCCGCCCTGGCCGGCCGCGCCGCGGTGCTGGCCCGCGAGTCCGGCGCGTCCGTGCTCGTGCCGCAAGCCCTGGAACTCGCCGCCCTGGCCGCGATGGCGTCCGGCGACTACACCGCGGCCGGGGAGGCCGCCCTGGACGGCGCGGCCGTCGCCCGCGGCACCGGCCAGCCCGTGCTGGCCGGTGCCCACCTGGCGGTCCTCGCCGTGCTGGCCGCCCTGGTCGGCGACCGGGACACCGCGCTGCACCGGATCGCGTCCGCCGGCGACGGCCCGTCCCGGCCGCTGTGCGAATGGGCTCTGGCGCTGCTCGACCTGGTCGACGGCCGCCGCCCGGCCGCCGCCGAACGTCTGCTGGCCGTGGTCGCCGGGCCGCCGGGCCCCGGTACGGCGCTGCTGCGGGTCGCGGTGGTGCCGCACCTGCTGGAAGCCGCCGCGCAGACCGGGGCACGGGCGGCGGTGGAGCCGGTGGCGATCGCGTTCGACCGGTGGGCCGGCCACACCGGGCAGCCCGGTTGGCTCGCGCTGCGGGACCGCTGCCGGGCGCTGCGCGCCGACGACGGCGAGGCGGCGGCCGGGCATTTCGACGCGGCGCTCGGCCACGACGGGGAAGCCGGGTTCCCACGGGCGCACACCGAGTTGCTTTACGGGCGGCTGCTGCGGCGTCGGCGGCGCAACGTGGAGGCGCGCACCCACCTGCGGCGGGCCGCCGAGACGTTCCAGTCACTGGACGCCGGCCCGTGGGCGGCCCAGAGCGTCCGGGAGCTGCGGGCCGCCGGCGAGCGCGTCGAGGCGCCGGCGCCGGCCGGGCCGGCGCTCACCGCCCAGCAGGAACGCATCGCCTCGCTGGTGGCCGGCGGCGCCACCAATCGGGAGGTGGCTCAGGAGATGCACCTGAGCCCGCGCACCGTGGACCATCACCTGCGCAACGTCTTCGCCCGCCTGGGCGTGCGCTCCCGCACCGAGATGGCGCGTCTGCTCACCGCCCGCTGACGAACCCCGTGAGCGTCCGGCCGCCTGATCATTCCCGGGGAAGGTCGAGGTCCGCCCAGCGCTCGGCGAGTTGACGGCGGCGGCAGGCGACCAGGTGGCCGGCGAGGATGCCCGGGTGGCCACCGCGCACGCACACGTCGGCGCCCGCCGTGAGGACGCCCGAGACCAGTTCGGCCGCGGCCCAGTCGTCGATCAGAGCGATGATCCGGGTGACCGCGGGCAGCACCGACCGGGCCAGCCGCACGTCGGGCACGGTCGCGCCGCTGAGCACCACCAGCTCGCCCGGCCGGACGGCGTCGAGGCCGGGCACCAGCCGCGTCTCCCAGCCGGACGGCAGGTGCTGCGGCAGGCCGGCGACCCGGCTCCGCGCGCCCAGAACGGCCACCACGGGGTGGGCGGCGGGCGCGTTCCGGTGGTCCGTGTCCGGTTCGATCTGCACAAGCATGGTGGTGTCCCTTCACTGATCCCTCGTGTGACCTCCACGATTCGCCCCGGGGCTGTGCGTCACCATGTGCGTATCCTGTGCGTTCGTTGGCAGCGGCGGCCCTCAGGCGGGCGCGTTCCAGGTGGTCAGCACCGGGTCGTCGCCGTGCTCGAAGCCCAGCGCCGAATAGGTCGCGGTGTCGAGCTTGAGCAGGCCACCAGCGGCCGGGGGCAACCCGATCCAGCGGGCGCCGGCCACCCGCAGGCAGTGCCCGTGCCCGACCAGGGCCACGTCGCCGTCGGCGAGGAACCCACGGGCCCGGTCGAGCACCCGGTCCAGGCGTTCACCCGTCTGCTCGGGCGACTCGCCGCCGGGGCAGCCGTCGGTCCACAGCGACCAGCCGGGCCGCCCGGAACGGATCTCGGGCGTGGTGATGCCCTCGTAGTCGCCGTAGTTCCACTCGGCCAGATCCTCGGTCACCTCGGTGACCGCGAGCCCGGCCAGCTCCGCGGTGTGCAGGGCCCGCCTGCGGGGGCTGGCGAGAACGGCCGCGAACACGCGACCGGCGATCCGCTCACCGGCGGCACGCGCCTGCCGCTCACCCTCCACGGTCAACGGCAGATCGGTGTACGACGTGTGCCTGCCATTGGCACTCCACTCCGTCTGCCCGTGCCGGATCAGCACGATCTCCGCCATGTGGCCTCCTCGTCGCCCCGATGTCTACCCCGTAGCGGCATTCTCCACCGGGGGACGCGGGATCAAGGACGGGCGTCCCAGGGGACGTCGAGAGGGTGCCGTTGCTCGTCGCGGGCGGCGATCTGCTCCAGAGCCCGCAGGTACTGCGACCGGGAGATCTCACCGCCGACCAACTGGCCGGCGAGGACACCCTCGAGACTGGTGGGCAACGACGGCGGGGCGTGGCCGCCGGTCCCCGGAAGGCCGCTCTCCCCGGTTCCGCCGCGATCCTCCCGGGCGGGCCAGAAGGCCAGCGCCGCGGCGACGATCAGGCCCAGGGTCGCCACCAGCAGAACCACCATCGGCAACACCTCCTCCTCAGCACTCCCGTGTGACATCTTCGTCACCCACAGCAATGATCGACAGGCGAAGTCCAAAAGATCCTTTTCGACACACCGGCGGGCAGCCCTTCGCCGATGACTGCCGGCCTGGGTCGCCGCTGTCGACCGCCGGTGGCCCGAGGTGCGGGACGGACCTCCGCCCGGGAAGACGCTCCAGGCTCCGCGGTGGCGTCCACCTCGCGCGGCGGCCACGGATCGCCGGTCGGGCAGCCGTACGCGATCGAAGGTCTTAGGTCCCGATCCGGGCGGGTCCTCCGCGAGCGAAGGAGGGGGTTTTCGGCACGGTCGCTCACGGCGGCGCAGGCGGAGAGTCAGCGGTGAGGGAAACGCCTGAGAGAGGATCTGATGGCCACCGTCGGCCGCACGAACATCGCCCCGTCGGAGCACGTCGAGGCGCCCGGCTCGCCGCTCGGCCGCACTGCCGCCCGGGTGCTGGCGGTGCTGCGGATCAGCACCGGTCTCATCTTTCTCTGGGCCTTTCTGGACGAGGCTTTCGGCCTCGGCTACTCGACTCCGGGCGAGCGGGCCTGGATCAACGGAGGATCGCCGACCAGGGGGTTCCTCTCGGGGGTCGAGGTCGGGCCGTTCCAGGACGCCTTCCGCGCCATCGCCGGCGCCGCCTGGGCGGACCGGCTGTTCATGCTGGGCCCGCTCGGGGTCGGCGTCGCGCTGATCCTCGGCATCGGTCTGCGGGCCGCCGCGGTCGCCGCCGGCCTGATGATGGCGTTCATGTGGATCGCCGAGTGGCCGCCCGCGCGGCAGACCAGCGGCGGCGAGGCGACGCGGTCCAGCAACCCGCTCGTCGACTACCACGTGATCTACGGTCTCGCGGCGGCGGTGCTGGCGGTGACCTACGCCGGCCACACCTGGGGCCTGGGCCGCCGGTGGGCGAGGCTGCCGATCGTCCGCGCGAACCGCTGGCTCATCTGACACCCCACCCCCTCAGCCCGGCCGGGAGCCCCTCGGCCGGGCTTCGCACGTCCGGTGGTCAGATCAAGGACTCATCGGGATCTTTGAGGGTGACGGACAGTAGCGTCCGGGGTCGCAGCCGGATGATCGGAGACCGCGATGACCGCCGAGGCCAGCCTGCCGCCGTACGTCTACGTGCCGTGCTCGCCGGTCCAGCCGGGCGACACCGACCTGACCGTGGACCTGCGCCGCACCCAGGCCGGGCAGGTGGCGCTGCTGGTCTACTCGGCCCTGGATCGTCTCGTCGACTGCTGCGGCGAGGGCCAGCCGTGGACCGCTCAGCCCTCCACCGAACTGGAGAGAATCCAGGAAGCGACCGGCTTCGAACTGATCTTGCTCGATGTGCGTATACCCGAGCATCTGCGGCGGAACGCGGAGGGAGAGCCGTCATGAGCGATCGTCTGGACGTCGACCCGGCCATGCTCGACGCCATCGCCGATCAGCTGACACGAGCGGGAGCCAACGTCGACGCGACCGGCAAATCCGCTCCCCCGCCACCGGACGCGGGACTCGCCACCGGGCTCATCACCGGCGTGCTCGCCCGACTGTGCGGCAACGCCGCGCAACTCGCCGGCGACCTTCGCACGGCCGGATCCCGGGTCACCGAGGCCAACCAGATGTACGCCCGCGAGGACGCCGCATCGGGACAGAGCATTCGCGGGGCGTCCTGATGCCGATCGACACCCGACTCGACGGCCGGCCGGAGCAGGTGCACGCCACCGCCCGCTGGCTGCGCGACCAGCTGGCGTTCGAGGTCGGCGCCGGGGTCGCCGCCATGAACTCCGCCCGCTCCAGCGCCGCCGGCGGCTGGCTGGGCGCCGCCGGCACCGCCTTTCAGGACCGGATGGCCACGAACGCGACCGCTGCCGGCGAATTGCGCGCCGGCATCGAACGGACCGCGAACAACCTCACCGAGTACGCGAACCAGCTCGCCGTCGCGCAGCAGCACATGGCCAACGCCAGGGAGATCGCGGCGAACGGCGGCCTGGCTGTCGACGGCTTCATGATCGGCGAGCCGGGCACCGTGCCGACCGCTCCGGACGCTGCGGCGACCCCGGCGATACTCACCGCGCACACCGATGCGGTCGCCGCCCACCAGCGGCAGGTGGACGCCTACATCCTGGCCGAAGGCGAGGCCCGCAAAGGAAACGCCGGGGTCCGGTTCCTCGCCGACGTCGGCAAGAACATCTACGACGATGTGACACAGAAATGGTTCTTCGCCAGCGGCGACATGACCAACGGGGTCTACGGCGGCTTCCTCAAGCAGCACATCGACATCCTCAACAAGAACGCCGCGGCGACCCTGGAGCAGGTCAAGAAGCTAGAGGGGCACTACCTGAAATCACAGGGTGGGTCTCCCCACTCCAAGTCACTCGTCAAGCTGCTCTCCGAGCAGACCCTTGAAGCTAAGGCCGCCGAGGCCAGAGCCACCTCGCTCAGCATGCGCTTCGCCAAGAAGGTGCCCCTCATCGGATACGCGATCACGGCAGCCGGCGTCGGGTACGACATCCAGCACGGCAAGCCGGCGGTGAAAGCGATCGCGTCCGGCGTGGCCAGCATTGGCGGATCGATCCTCGGCGGCATGGCCGCCGGTGGCCTCGCCGGGACGATGGGTGCCGGCCCGGTCGGCACCGTGGTCGGCGTGGCGGTCGGAGGTGTCGTCGGCGGCCTGGTCGGGAGCGGTATCACGGACGCCGTGTACGACCGGCTGCCGGAAGGAGTGAAAGACGCCTTCAACGACGGGCAGGCCGTTGTCGGCCGGGCCGTCGGTGAGGTCGGGGACGACGCTCAGAAACTCTGGAACAAGATCTTTTAGGGGGATCACGATGTCCGAGGAATCCCCCTGGAAAGGGGCGGGCCCGGGAGGCGGGCTCAAGTTCGCGGTCGTGTCGATGACGCTTCTGACTGCGGCGGCCACGATCTACGCGGTTCTCGCCGCGGTGGACGGCGACCTCATCGGCGCGCTCGGGCTCGGGGCCGGGGCCGTCTTCCTCGGCCATCTCATTGGTCTGTGTGTGCGCATGTGGTGGCGACCGCGTCGGCGGAACGCCTCGCCCGAACCGGCCGCTGGTGGCGTGCTGTTCCGCTATTCCGGATGGACCTACTACTGGGCGGCGAGCTTCCTGGTGCTGATGGTGCTGGCACTGCTGCTCGGCGGCCTGAGCTTCTGGTCCGCCGGCGATGGGCCGGTGAGCATCGTCGTGGCGGTCCTCGCGTCGGCCGCCGCCTTACTGTTCAGCTGGGCACTGGTACGGCTGTTCTACGGCGGGCTCGGCTGGCTCCGGCTCACCCCGGACGGGCTCGAGCACCACGGCCCGGGATTCACCCACCGCCTTCCCTGGAGCTCGGTCACCGACGTCGCGGCCGCGAAGGCCGGAGAATCACCGCTCATCCTCGTCCTGCCGACGGCGTCGGACACGGTGGACGTGACCTTCGCCCTGCCCACTCGGGTCAAGGCTCGCAAGGATCTGCTTCTGCCGTCGATGGCGATCAGAGGGATGTGGCTCGCCGACGACCCGGCGGTCGTCTACCACACGCTGTGCCACTATCACGTCAACCCGGAGCACCGAGTGGAGTTGTCGACCGGGGCCGCTATCGATCGCGTCCGCCAGCGCCGCTTCCTTCTCCGCTGACGCGATGCCGGTAACGGCACTACCTGGTCAATTCCGCCACCGGACCGAGCGCGGTGCGTGAGCCGCCTTAGACCGCACCCGGCAGCTGCACGTGCCTGGACGGAGCGTGACGGTGGGTTGTGAAGAATTCTCGGTGTGTGGTTGAACCGGTGCGAGCGGTGGCGGGTACATCCGGGAGTCCGTCTCGGAAAGGCTAGAACCATGACTGATCGACTGCCCGTCGACCCGGCGTCGCTCGAAGGGATCGCCGGTGCCGGCGCGCCCGCGGCGTCCGGCGCCGACACCCCCATCTTCAACGAGCTTCTCGCCCGTCACACGCTCGACGCCACCGGCCTCGCCGCTGGGCTCGGCGCGGCGGCGGCGCGGGTGGTGCAGGGCGGTCAGACCTATGCCGATGAGGATCTCAGCAGAGTCCGCGACGTCAGCGGAGGCCGGTGATGTCCCACGTCGGCCGGCGGGTCAGAGGCCGGGTTGTCGGCGATCCCGCCGCGGGTCCGGTCGTGCTACAACCCGATCGCAACCGTCGCCGCAACCGTGGGCGGGCAGAGTGCGGCCCATGCGCAGAATCGTAGCGATCATCGCCGTGGTCGCCGCCTTCGTGACTCTGGCCGGCGGTATCGCCGGTCCCCTGTACGCCGCGTTCGGGTCGAGCTGACACACTTGACCGATCATGACGCTGACCGATCGCATCCCGGGCTCCCCCGAACCTGACGCTGTCTTCGACGCCTTTCAATCGTGGGTGACGGAGCAGGGCCTGACCCTGTACCCGCATCAGGAGGAGGCGCTGATCGAGGTCGCGACCGGCGCCAACGTCATCCTGAACACGCCGACCGGCTCCGGTAAGAGCCTGGTCGCGACCGGCGCGCACTTCGCCGCGCTGGCGAGCAACCGGACCACCTTCTACACGGCGCCGATCAAGGCGCTGGTGAGTGAGAAGTTCTTCGCCCTGTGCGCGACCTTCGGCGCGCAGAACGTGGGCATGCTGACCGGTGACGCGAGCGTGAACGCCGACGCCCCGATCATCTGCTGCACCGCGGAGATCCTGGCGAACCTGGCGTTGCGTGAGGGCGCGGACGCCGACGTCGGCCAGGTCGTGATGGACGAGTTCCACTTCTATGCCGAGCCGGACCGGGGCTGGGCGTGGCAGGTGCCGCTGATCGAGCTGCCGCAGGCGCAGTTCATCCTGATGTCGGCGACACTGGGTGACACGACCCGGTTCGTGGACGATCTGTCGAAGCGGACCGGGCGGGACACCGCGGTGGTCAGCAGCGTGGACCGGCCCGTTCCGCTGATCTTCGAGTACGCGATGACGCCGCTGCACGAGACGATCGAGGAACTGCTGAACACCAAGCAGGCGCCGGTCTACATCGTGCACTTCACGCAGATGGCGGCGCTGGAGCGGGCCCAGGCGCTGATGAGCATCAACATGAGCACGCGGGCGGAGAAGGACGCGATCGCCGCGGCGATCGGCAACTTCCGGTTCACGGCGGGCTTCGGGCGGACGCTGTCGCGGCTGGTCCGGCACGGCATCGGGGTGCACCACGCGGGCATGCTGCCGAAGTACCGCCGCCTGGTGGAGACGCTGGCGCAGGCCGGCCTGCTGAAGGTCATCTGCGGCACGGACACTCTGGGCGTCGGTATCAACGTGCCGATCCGCACGGTCCTGTTCACCGGCCTGTCGAAGTATGACGGTGTGAAGACGCGCCTGCTGAAGGCCCGTGAGTTCCACCAGATCGCGGGCCGCGCGGGCCGGGCCGGTTACGACACCATCGGCACCGTGATCGTGCAGGCGCCGGAGCATGTGATCGACAACGAGCGGATGCTGACGAAGGCCGGCGACGACCCGAAGAAGCGCCGCAAGGTGGTCCGGAAGAAGCCGCCGGAGGGGCAGATCGGCTGGGGCCGGCCCACGTTCGACCGCCTGGTCGAGGCCGAGCCGGAGCCGCTGACGTCGTCGTTCCAGGTCAGTCACGCGATGCTGCTGAACGTGATGAACCGGCCCGGTGACCCGTACCCGGCGATGAAGCATCTGCTCACCGAGAACCACGAGGAGCGCCCGGCGCAGCGCAAGCACATCCGCCGGGCGGTCGGTATCGCCCGCGCCCTGATCGCCGGCGGCGTCATCGAGCGAAGCGACACCGGCACGTACCGGCTCGTCGAGGATCTTCAGCTGGACTTCGCGCTGAACCAGGCGCTGTCGCCGTTCGCCCTGGCCAGCCTGGAGCTGCTGGACCGGGAGGCGCCGGAGTACCCGCTCGATGTGGTGTCGGTGATCGAGTCGACGCTGGAGGACCCCCGGCAGATCGTGTCGGAGCAGCGGAAGAAGGCGCGCGGCGAGGCGATCAACGCGATGAAGGCCGAGGGCATCGAGTATGAGGAGCGCATGCAGCTCCTGGAGGATGTGACCTGGCCGCAGCCGTTGAAGGAGCTGCTGGACGCGGCGTACGAGACGTACCGGCGCGGCCACCCGTGGGTCGCCGACTACGAGCTGAAGCCGAAGTCGGTGGTCCGCGACATGTACGAGCGGGCCATGACGTTCACCGAGTACGTCTCGTTCTACGGCCTGTCCCGGTCCGAGGGCCTCGTGCTGCGCTATCTGGCCGACGCCTACCGGGCGTTGCGGCAGACGGTCCCGGAGGACGCCCGCACCGAGGAGCTGACCGACCTGATCGAGTGGCTCGGCGAGCTGGTGCGGCAGGTCGACTCCAGCCTGCTCGACGAGTGGGCGCGGCTGCAGAACCCGGGCGCCGAGATCACCGAGGCGCGGCTGGACGACAAGCCGCCGGCGGTCACCCGTAACGCCCGCGCGTTCCGGGTGCTGGTGCGCAACGCCATGTTCCGGCGGGTGGAGCTGGCCGCGTTGCGCCGCTGGGACCTGCTGGGCGAGATGGACGCCGAGCACGGGTGGACCTCGGAGCGCTGGCAGAAGGCGATCGGAGAGTACTACGAGGAGTACGACGAACTGGGCACCGGCTCGTCGGCGCGCGGCCCGTCGTTCCTGCACATCGACCAGGGCGCGGAGGTGTGGACGGTGCGGCAGGTCTTCGAGGACCCGGCCGGCGACCACGACTGGGGCATCGAGGCGACCGTCGACCTGGCCGAGTCGGACGAGATCGGCAGCGCGGCGATCACGGTGACGGCGGTGGGCCCGCACTGAGCAGCGCGATGACTTCCGGAGTGGGCGGCGCGATGCTGCCGCCGGCCGTGCTCGCGGTCCTCGCCGAGCTGGCGCCGGCCGGCGGGGACCGGGTCCTGGACGTCACCCAGGGTTCGCAGCCGCTGGTCTGGCTCGCCGACGCCGACCGGGCGCCGCGGAAGGACGCCGACCGGCTGGCCGCGCTGGACGCGCTGCACCGGGAGGAACGGATCCTGCACCGGGGCTGGGGTTTCCTGGCCGGCCGTGCCGAGATCGACGGCCGGCCGCGCAAGGTCCGGGTGCCGCTGCTGAGCCAGCCGGTGCACCTGGACCGCACGCTGACCGGTTACCGGGTGGTCCCGGCCGGGGATGTCGAGGTGACCCCGCTGATCGCCGACCGCGACCTGGCGGCGGCGCTGGAGAACGCACCCGGGCTTGCCACGCCGGGCTGGTTGCGGGCGACCGGCAGCCGGGCGTGGCTGGCGTCGGCGGCCGAGGCCACCGGCCTGACCTTCGACGCGATGACCGAGCCGGGCGGCCGGTTTCCCGCCGACCGTCTGGTGCTGGTGGCGGGTGCGGCGCTGTTCGTCACCCGCGACGTCTTCGGCGGTGGCCTCGGCGACAGTCTGCGGAGCTGGGCGAGCCGGGACCTGTCGGCGACGGCGCTGGCCGCGATCTACGGCCCCGCGGCGGAGCCGGCCGAACAGCGGAGCGAACCGGTCATCTCGCCGCTGCCGTTGAGCGAGGCGCAGGCGGCCGTGGTGGCGCAGGCCCGGACCGCGCCGGTCACCGTGGTCTCCGGCCCGCCGGGCAACGGCAAGAGCCACACCGTCGTCGCGGCGGCGCTCGAGGTGGTGCACCGGGACGGTTCGGTGCTGATCGCGACCCAGTCGCCGCACGCCGCCGAGGTGCTGGCCGGGCTGCTGGCCCGCTATCCGGGGCCGGAGCCGGTCCTGTTCGGCAACGCGGACAGCCGCGCCGGCCTGGCGGCGGACCTCGCGGCGGGCGCGGCGCGAGGTGTCGGCTCACGGCAGCTGCGCGCCGACCGGCAGGCTGTCGATCACCTTCATCAGCTGGTACGGGCCACGCGTGCCGAACTGGCGGGCGTCCTGCGGGCCGAACAACTGGCGGCGGGGCTGCCCGCCTGGGAGCCGCTGCTGGCCGGCCTGGCCGCGGACGTGCCGGGCGCTTTCGGCGACGGGGTGGACTTGGAGCGGGCCGCCCGCCTCCTCGGTGACCCGTCGCCCTCGACCCGGCCCGGTGATCCGGCGGCCGGGACGGGTTCGCCGCTGGACGGGCTCGGCGACCCGGCCGCACAGCAGGGCTGGTGGTCCCGGTGGCGTGCGGCGTCAGCGCGCAGGCGCCTCTTGCGTGAGCTGGGGGCGCGGCCGGGCGTACCGAGGGAAAGGGTTGTCGAAGCGATCGCGGCGGCGACCGCGCGGCGTGCCGCGGCCCGGCTGGCGGTGACCGGCGGCGGTGACCTGACGCCGCGCTGGACGGCTCTGCACGATGCCGAGGCCGCGTTGGGTGAGGCCGCCGGGACCGCGATGCGCCATGCCGCCCGGAGCGCGCAGCGATGGGACGCCGACGCCCGCCGGGCCGCGTCCGCGCTGGCCACAGCGTTGCGTGCGGGCCGTAACCGGCGCCGGGAGTTGCTGGCCAGGCTGGACGCGCCGCCGCTGGTGCGGGCGTTGCCGCTGTGGATCGGCACGGTTGCGGAGGTGGAGGATCTGCTGCCGGCCGCGCCGGGCCTGTTCGATCTGGTGGTGATCGACGAGGCGTCGCATGTGGACCAGATCCGGGCGGCGCCGGTGCTGGCCCGGGCGCGGCGGGCGCTGATGGTCGGTGATCCGCGGCAGCTGCGGTTCGTGTCGTTCGTCAGTGACGCCGGGGTGGGTGAGGTGCTGGCCCGGCACGGCGCCGACGACCGGCTGGACGTGCGCCGGGTGAGCGCGTTCGACCTGGCCGCCTCGGCGGCGCCGGTGACCTGGCTGACCGAGCACCACCGCAGCGTGCCGCATCTGATCGGGTTCTCGGCTCGCCGGTTCTACGACGGCCGGATCGCGGTGGTGACCCGTACCCCGGCCGCCGACGCGGTGGACGCGATCGATGTGGTGCGGGTTTCCGGCGCCTCGCTCGCCGACGGGGTGAACGCGGCCGAGGTCGCCGCCGCGGTGGCCGCGGTGGAGGACCTCGCGGCGGCCGGCCTCCGCGGCATCGGGGTGATCACGCCGTTCCGGGCGCAGGCCGACGCCCTCGAGTCGGCGCTGGTGGCGGCGTTCCCGCCGGAGCGGATCGAGGAGCTGGGCCTGCGGGTCGGCACGGTGCACGCTTTCCAGGGCAGCGAGGCCGACGCGGTGGTGGTGTCGCTCGGTCTGGTGGACGGCGACGCGGCCGGGCGGCGCCGTTTCGTCGCCGACGCGCAGTTGTTCAACGTGATGATCACGCGGGCGCGGCGGCGGATGGTGGTGCTCAGTTCCCTCAGCGCCCCGGACGGGCTGCTCGGCGACTACCTGGCCTACGCGGCGGCGCCGGGAAAGCCGCGGGAACAACGCCCGGAGCCCTCCGGGTGGGCGGCTCGCCTACACGCCGAGCTGGGCCGGCTCGGCGTCGAGTCGCGGCCGGACTACGCCGTCGGCTCGTGGCGGCTGGATCTGTGCGCGGGGCCGCCGGAGTCGGCGGTCGGCGTGCTGTGCGGGGTGCACCCGGACGGCCCCCAGGCGCATCTCGCCCGGCAGTCGGCGCTGCACCGGGCCGGCTGGCGGCTGGTCGACGCGTTCCCGCGCCGGTGGGGTGGCGACCCACGCCGCGCCGCCCTGGAGATAGCCGCCCGGGCCGGCGGGCCGGCGGCGGTCTAGACCCGGCCGGCCGGGTCGCGCGGTTCAGCGGTTCAGGATGCTGCGGATGTCGGTGACCGCGGGCAGCCGGACGGTGAACGTGGTGCCGAGGCCCGGCTCGCTGGTGGCGGAGACGTCACCGCCCAGGTCGGCGACGATCCGCCGGACGATGGTCAGCCCCAGCCCGGAGCCGCCGGTGGCGCGCTGCCGGGCCGGGTCGGCGCGCCAGAACCGGTCGAAGACCCGGGCCACCTCCTCGGAGTTCATGCCGACGCCGGTGTCGTGGACGGTGAGGATCGCGTCGGGTCCCTCGCGGCCGACCTTGAGCTCGACCCGTCCGCCGGCGTCGGTGTAGCGGATGGCGTTGCTCATCAGGTTGCCCAGCACCTGCCGCATCCGGTCCGGGTCGGCGCACACCTCGACCGGGGCGGGGGCGTCCACGACCACGTCGATCCCGGCGTTGGTGGCGACCACCCGGTGCGCGGTGGCGGCCGCCTCGGTCAGTTCGGACAGGTCGAGCGCTATCGGGTCGTAGCCGAGTTCACCGGCCTCGGCGAGCGCCAGAACCTGCAGGTCGTCGAGGATGCGCCGCTGCAGCAGGGTCTCCTCGTGCAGGGACGCGAACAGCTCGGGGGACGGTTCGACCACCCCGTCGGCCAGGCCCTCCAGATATCCGCGCAGGTTCGACAGCGGCGTCCGCAGCTCGTGGGCGACGTCGGCGACCAGCCGCCGCTGGCGTTCCTCGCTGCGTTGCAGGGCCTCGGCCATGGCGTTGAACGCCCCGGACAGCCGGGCCAGCTCGTCCTGGCCGTGGGTCGGCACCCGCACGTCCAGGCGGCCGGCCGCCAGTTGCAGGGAGGCGCCGGTGAGCAGCCGCACCGGCCGGCTCACCCGCCGGGCGATGAGCGCGGTCCCGACGGCGGCGGCCAGCAGCAGGGCGGCGGCGCCGAGCATCGCGGGCCGCTGGAGGTTGGCCAGGTCGCCGCCCTCCCGAGCGCCGAAGAAGATCTGCACGGGTACGGCCGACGTGCTCGCCGCCGCCTGTGAGAACCCGATCGTGAGGCACTGGCTGTAGGCCTCGGCGGCGGCGTCGCACTCGGCGAGCTGGGTCCACGCCATGTCCAGCCAGAAGGTGTCTTTCAGGACCTCGGCGACGCCGCCTCGCACGCACTCCGGCTGCGCCTCGCGCCGCTCCCGGTCGATGTAGGGCGGGAAGGCCGTGGCCAGCTCCGGCGGCCCGGCGCCGTGGGCGGCCATGCAGCGGACCGCGGACAGCGCGGCCCGGTACTGCGCGACCTGGAACAGCCCCCGCAGATCCAGGTCGTAGGGGGACGGCACGACCCCGAACAGGTCCTCCGGCAGGTCCGGCCGGGGCCGGACCGGAGGGCGCTCCGACAGCTCGTTGAAGAGGATGCTGGGCGCCTTCGACTGCCCCAGGGTGCTCAGTTTCCGGGCGGCCTCGATGATGCCCGGCTCCAACTGCGGCATCGGGTCGACCTCGGCTGGCAGCATCTGCACCGGCCCGGCCGCCCGCTTGTCGATGTGGTCGGAGTCGGTCAGCACCACGCCGTCGCGGGTCTCCACCCGGATGTGCAGGCCGGTGCTGGCGGCCAGGTCGCCGACCACCCCGTCGACGCCGTTCCACTGGCCGTTGAGCACACCGAACTTGCGGACGGCCGTGACGATCTCGGCCTGGTGCCGATCGCGGGCATGGTCGACACGGGTCACCTCGCGGGAGGTGAGGCTCATGGTCAGCCAGGCGGTCGCGCCGATCGCGGTGCCGGCGACGATCAGGACGAGCAGGAAGAGCCGCAGGCGGAAACTCACTGTTCGGCCATCCGGTAGCCACGGCCGTAGACGGTCTGCACGTACC
This sequence comes from Actinoplanes sandaracinus, assembly GCF_030009775.1. Taxonomy (GTDB): domain Bacteria; phylum Actinomycetota; class Actinomycetes; order Mycobacteriales; family Micromonosporaceae; genus Actinoplanes; species Actinoplanes sandaracinus. The sequence goes on from NZ_JASCTH010000009.1 coordinate 32,988, forward strand.
GGGGCTCGGCCGGGTTCACCTCGATCTTGCGGCGCAGGTTGACGACGTGGGCGTCGATGGTGCGCTCGGAGACCTCGTTCTCGAACCCGAACGTCTTGTCCAGGATCTGGCCGCGGGTGAAGACCCGGCCGGGCTCCCGGGCGAGCAGTTCCAGGATGCCGAACTCCTTGGCGGTGAGGCGGACGGGGCTGCCGTTCACCCGTACCTCGAAGCGGGGTGCGTCGACCTCGATCTCGCCGACCCGCAGCACGTCGGAGGCCTCGTTGCCGCGGGTGCGGCGCAGCAGCGCGCGGATGCGCGCGGTGAGTTCGCGCGGGCTGACCGGTTTGCTCAGATAGTCGTCGGCGCCGATGTCCAGGCCGAGGAGCATGTCGTTCTCCGCGGCGCGGGCGGTGACCAGCAGGATCCCCACGTTCGCCAGGGACTCGTCGGGGTCGGCGCGCAGGATGCGGCACACGTCGAGGCCGTCGACCTCGGGCATCATCCAGTCCAGGACGACCAGGTGAGGGCGACGGGCCCGGGTGTGTTCGAGAGCCGCGCGGCCATCACCCACAGTGAGCACCTGATGGCCTTCGCGCTCCAGGTACAAGCGGATCAGCTGGGCGTGCTTGGGGTCGTCGTCGGCTACGAGAATGCGGGCGGTCACGGTTCGCATTCTGGCTCAGCCTGTCCAGGGACCCAAGAAATGTGAGATTCCGATGAAGATCGGATCCCGGATTCGTGCCGCGCACGATCGCAGCATCTTCCGCACAGGTTCTTCACAGGTCGCGGCCTACGGTCGGCTCCTTGCAATTCCAGGGAGGAACCTTCGATGTGTGGCCTGAGCGCTTTCGTCAGCAGCCGGCCTGACGCCGGACCGTTGGACGCCGACTTCTCGGCGGCTTTCGCCGCCGCGCTGGCGAGCATGCACCACCGCGGACCCGACGACACGCAGATCGAGCAGGGCGACGGGTACGCGTTCGGCTTCAACCGTCTCGCGATCATCGACCGGGAGCACTCGGTGCAGCCGCTGCGCTACGGCGGCCGGTGGACGGTGGTGTTCAACGGCGAGATCTACAACTACAAGGAGCTGCGGGCCGAGCTGATGCGCGAGCACCATGCGACGTTCGCCACCGAGGGCGACAGCGAGGTGCTGGCGGCGGCGTTCCACTACTGGGGCGAGGCCGCGCTGCCGCGGCTGCGGGGCATGTTCGCGTTCGTGGCGTACGACCACTCGACCGGCACCCTGCACGCGGCCCGCGACGCCTTCGGGATCAAGCCGATGTACGTGCTGGAGACCGCCGACGGGCTGTTCCTGGCCAGTGAGCGCAAGGCCCTGGACCCGTTCGCGGCGCCGGCCGGCGCGGCGCTGGACACCGAGGCGCTGGCCCACTACCTGACGTTCCAGTTCGTCCCCGACCCGATGTCGCTGCACCGGCACATCCGGCGGCTGCCGCCGGGCCACCGTCTGGTCTGGACGCCGGGTGGCGGAGTGCGGATGCACCGCTGGTTCCGGCCGTCGCTGCGGCCGCTGCGGATGCAGCCGGAGGCCGCGTACCAGGCGATCCAGGACGCGCTGACCGGCAGCGTCCGCAAGCATCTGCACGCCGACGTGCCGGTCGGGACGTTCCTGTCCAGCGGCGTCGACTCGTCCGCCATCGCCGCACTGGCCGCCCGGGAGAAGCCGGACCTGCACGCCTTCACCGCCGGGTTCGCGGCCCAGGGCTACTCGGAGATCGAGATCGCCCAGGACACCGCCGACCAGCTCGGCATCCGGCTGACTCCGACGGTCGTCACCGACGAGGACGTGCTCACCCACCTGCCGCGGATCATCCAGCTGCTCGACGACCCGGTGGCCGACCCGTCGCTGATCCCGCTGTACTTCCTGGCCCGCACCGCGTCGCAGTTCGTGACCGTGGTGCTGTCCGGTGAGGGTTCCGACGAGCTGTTCGGCGGCTACACCATCTATCGTGAGCCGCTGTCGCTGGCCGGGGTCGACAAGCTGCCGCCCGGCGTCAAGCGAGGCCTGCGGCACCTGGCCGACGTGCTGCCCGAAGGGGTGCGGGGCCGCTCGTTCCTGGAGCGCGGCACCACTCCGATCGAGCAGCGCTATTACGGCAACGCCCGGATCTTCTCCCCCGAGGAGAAGGGCAACCTGATGCGTTTCACCGCGCAGCCGCACACGGCGATCACCGCGCACCTGTACGCGGAGACCGCCGACGTCGACGACGTCGCCTCGATGCAGTACGTCGACCTGCACACCTGGCTGCCCGGCGACATCCTGGCCAAGGCCGACCGGATGTCGATGGCGCACAGCCTGGAGCTGCGGGTGCCGTTCCTCGACCAGCAGGTGTACGCGGCCGCGGCCGGCCTGCCCACCGACCTGAAACTGCCGCCCGGCACCACGACCACCAAGCACGCGCTGCGCCAGGCCATGAAGGGCATCGTCCCCGAGTCGGTGCGGGAGGCCCGCAAGCTGGGCTTCCCGACCCCGACCCGGTTGTGGCTGCGTGGCCCGATCGGCGACTGGGTGGACAACCTGTTCGCCACCTCCGGCGCCCGGGAGTACCTCGACATGGAGTACGCGCGGGGCCTGCTCGCCGAGCACCGGGCCGGCGGCGCCGACCGCTCCCGCAAGGTGTGGACGGTCGCGATGTTCTGCCTGTGGCACGCCATCAACGTGGAGCGCTCGATCGTCGTCGAGAACCCGTTCCCCGCGCCGCTCCCGGCGCCGCGGCAGGCTCCCGCCGACTACTCCGCCCTCACCATGCGGTGACCGGGCGTCAGCCCAGGTAGGGCGGGGCGACGCCCCAGCCCCAGTGGGGCACCGGGGCCCGGCCGGGCGGAAGAGCGCCGGGCTGGGAATTGCCCAGGGCCAGCCGGGTGCCCCACTCGATGTAGCCCATGAACGCGGCCCGGAACTCCGGATCGTCGGGCAGCCCGGCCTCGTCGGCGGCGTCGGCCAGCAGGCTCACCCAGCGGCGGCGCTGCACCTCGGTGATCGACTTGCCGAGATGGTGGCCGAGCATGTGCGCATAGCCGCCGCGCTGCTCGGTGTAGCGGGCCGGGCCGCCGAACACCTCGGCCAGCCACATCGCGACGTAGTGCGGGTGGGCCGGGTCCATGTGGGCGAAGAGCGGGCCGACCACGTCGTCGGCCGTGACCTTCTGGTAGAACAGGCCGGTCAGCCGCTCGAACGCCTCGGCGCCACCGGCCCACTCGAACAGGGTCGGGGTGGCGTGGCCGGAGCCCCGCACGGCGGTGGGCTCGTAATGGCGCATCTCCTCGATCGAGGAGACCCAGGGGCGGATCTCGGCGAGGAATCCGGGGAACAGGTCGCCGCCGCGGAACCCCTTGAGGTGGTCGTCCGCCGACGTCCAGGTGATCCGCAGGATGTAGGCGGCCGGCTCGTCGGTGCAGCGGCTCAGTTCGAAGTCGGCGCACTGCGGCGCCTGCGCCAGGAACCGGGCGGCCCGGGCGTACGCCTGCTCGAAGGCCTCCGTGTCATCGGTGATGCGATACCGGATGTATTCGACCGTCATGTGTCCAACCTAGACCGACGCCGCACGGGCCACGGGCAGGCGCCCGTGTACGGAATCCGACGGAATAGGAAAGATCACGCCGATGAGTTCGGCGGCCCGGCACGGTCTTACCCCCCATGACGAGGTCTGAGGTCCGGTTCGCGGTGGGGGCGGTGACGCGGGCGGACATTCCCGCCCTCTGCGCCGACCTGGCCGAACTGCTGCACGGGACCCCCGGCGGCATCGTGGTGTGCGAGGTGACCGGGACACCGGCCGCGGACGTGGCGCTGGTGGAGGCCCTGGCCCGGCTGCGGCTGACCGCCCGGCGGCACGGCCGGCGCCTGCACGTGGCGGGCGCCGGCCCCGAACTGCTGACGCTGACCGGCCTGCTCGGGCTGACCGATGTGCTATTCGAGCCCGTTCTGCCCCAGGTGGGGCGGGAGACCGAAGAGCGGGAACAGGCGGGCGGTGTCGAGGAAGTTGTTGACGCCCGCGATCCGTCCGTCTGAGATCTCCAGGACGATCAGGGCCCACGGGTCGTGCCCGGACCCGGTCGCGCTGGCCCGGTACTGACCGAACGCGGGCAGGCCGTTGGCGACCGTGGGGACCAGGCGGGAGCCCAGGCAGCCGTTGCCGGTGCCGGCCATCCACGCGGTGATGTCGTCGTGGCCACGCAGCCACAGCGGCACCGGCGGCATCGACAGGGTGGCGTCGGAGTGCAGCAGGGTGGTGAGGGCGCGCAGGTCGTACGCCTCGAAGGCCTTGACGTAGCGGGCGAGGAGCTCGCGTTGCCCGGGGTCGAGAGGCCGGTAGGTGTCGCCCGCCGAAGGCGTGGCGGCCGACAGGGTGGCCCGGGCGCGCTGGAGGGCGCTGTTGACGCTGGGCACCGAGGTGTCGAGCAGATCGGCGGTCTCCTGCGCCGACCAGGCCAGCACCTCCCGCAGGATCAGCACGGCCCGCTGCCGGGCCGGCAGGTGCTGCAGCGCGGCCACGAACGCGAGGCGGATCGATTCGCGTTCGGCGATCAGGTGGGCCGGGTCGGAGCCTTCCGGCAGGACCCGCTCGTCCGGGATCGGGCCGAGCCAGATCTGCTCGGGGCGTGGCTCGCCCGGGTTGGTGGCGTGCCCCGAGCCGGCCGGCCCGAGGTCCATCGGCCGGACCCGCCGCTGGGCGCTGTCGGCCATGTTGAGGCACACGTTGGTGGCGATCCGGTAGAGCCAGGACCGCAGCGACGAGCGGCCCTCGAACGAGTCGTGGCCGCGCCACGCCCGGATCATGGTCTCCTGGACGGCGTCCTCGGCCTCGAAGGCCGAGCCCATCATCCGGTAGCAGTAGCCGATCAGCTCGGGGCGGAAGCGCTCCAGCTCGGCCTCGATCGGTGGATTGGTGACGACTTCACTCACGCGCCGAAACCTATCGCGGAAATTTCTCCGACGGCAGCGATGAGTTCCGGGCGCGGGTCTGGTCTACCCCGTAGAGACCGACACAGAGGAGCGATCATGAGCTACGCGGACGTCAACGGCATCAACCTCTACTACGAGCTCCAGGGCGAGGGCGAACCGCTGATCCTGCTGCACGGCGGCCTCGGCTCGGGCGAGATGTTCGGCCCGGTCCTGCCCGCCTTCACCGCCCACCGCCAGGTCGTCCTGGTCGACCTGCAGGGACACGGGCGCACCGCCGATGTGGACCGCCCGTTCGACTTCCGGGTGATGGCGCAGGACGTGGCCGCGCTCATCGACCACCTGGGCCTCGACAAGCCGGACGTGGTCGGTTTCTCGATGGGCGGCGGGGTCGCCCTGCACCTGGCGATCATCGCCCCGGAGAAGCTCGGCAGGGTGGTGTCGGCGTCGGCCGGCATCCGGCGCGACGCCACCTATCCGGAGATCCTCGAACAGCAGGGGCAGGTGACCGGCGCGGCGGTCGAATTCATGAAGGAGACCCCGATGTACCAGTCCTACCAGAAGATCGCGCCCCGCCCGGAGGACTTCCCCCGCCTGCTCGACAAGATCGGCGCGGCGATGCAGAAGGATTACGACCTGACCGACGAGGTCCGCGGCCTGCGGGTGCCCACCCTGGTCATGGGCGCCGACGCCGACATGGTGCCGCCGAGCCACTTCGTGGAGATCTTCAACCTGCTCGACGGCGGCCTGCGCGACGGCGGATGGACGGGCGACGGCCGGCCGAAGGGTGGTCACGCGCTGGCGATCCTGCCCGGCACCACCCACTACAACCTGGTCGACTCGCCGCTGTTCCCCATCGTCGCCCTGGCGTTCCTCGACCAGGGGGCCTGACCGCCGCCACGGCCCGGCCCCACCGGTCAGGCGACGTATTCGCGCAGGTGCTGGGCGGTCACGGTGTCGGCCTCGGTGATGAGCTCGGACGGCGTGCCGGTGAAGACGACCTGACCGCCGTCGTGGCCGGCGCCCGGGCCGAGGTCGATGATCCAGTCGGCGTGGGCCATCACCGCCAGGTGATGTTCGATGACGACGACGGTGTTGCCGGCGTCGACGAGCCGGTCCAGCAGGGCCAGCAACTGGTCGACGTCGGCCAGGTGCAGGCCGCTGGTGGGTTCGTCGAGCAGATAGGTGGCGGTGCCGGCGCCCATGTGGACGGCCAGTTTGAGGCGCTGGCGCTCACCGCCGGACAACGTGTTGAGCGGCTGGCCGAGGGTGATGTATCCGAGACCGACGGCGGCCAGGCGTTCCAGGATCGCCTTGGCCGCCTTCTCGGTGAAGAAGCCGGCGGCCTCGCTCACCGGCATGGCCAGGACCTCGCTGATGTCGCGGCCGCGCAATTTGTATTCGAGGACCTCGGCGGTGAAGCGCTTGCCCTCGCACTCCTCGCAGACGCCCGCGACGCCGGCCATCATCGCCAGGTCGACGTAGACCAGGCCGATGCCCTTGCAGTTCGGGCAGGCGCCCTCGGAGTTGGCGCTGAACAGCGCGGCCTTGACGCCGTTGGCTTTGGCGAAGGCGGCCCGGACGGCGTCGAGCAGGCCGGTGTAGGTGGCCGGGTTGCTGCGCCGGGAACCACGGATCGCGGACTGGTCGACGACGATGACCCCGTCGCGCTGCGGCAGGGAGCCGTAGATCAGCGAGCTCTTCCCGGAGCCGGCCACTCCCGTCACGACGGTCAGTACCCCGGTGGGGACGTCCACGGAAACGTTCCGCAGATTATGCGTAGAAGCATCCCGAATGGGGATATTTCCGGCATGCTGCCTGACGATGGGCTTCAGTGCGACGCGATGACCGAGATAGCGCCCGGTCAGCGTGTCCGAGGCGCGCAGCCCGGCCACCGTGCCCTCGAACTGGATGCGCCCACCGGCCGGCCCCGCCCCCGGCCCGATGTCCACCACATGATCGGCGATCGCGATCGTCTCCGGCTTGTGCTCGACCACCAGGACCGTGTTCCCCTTGTCCCGCAGGCGCAGCAGCAGCCCGTTCATCCGCTGGATGTCGTGCGGGTGCAGGCCCACGGTCGGCTCGTCGAACACGTAGGTGATGTCGGTCAGGCTGGACCCCAGGTGCCGCACCATCTTGACCCGCTGCGCCTCCCCGCCGGACAGCGTCGCCGACTCCCGGTCCAGAGACAGATAGCCGAGTCCGATCTCCACCAGCGAGTCCAGGGTCTGCCGCAGGTTCGCCACGACCGGCCCGACCGACGGCGCGGTGACCCCGGCCAGGAACGCGGCCAGGTCACTGACCTGCATGGCCGAGCACTCGGCGATGTTCCGCCCGTCGATGCGCGACTCCAGCACGGCCGGCTTCAGCCGGGCGCCGCCACAGTCCGGGCAGGCGGCGAACGTGGCGGCCCGGTCGATGAACGCCCGGATGTGCGGCTGCGCCGACTCGCGGTCCTTCGTCAGATACATCCGCTGCACCTTGACGACCAAGCCCTCGTACGTCGTGTTGATGCCGTTGACCTTGACCTTGGTCGCCGGTTTGTGGAGGAAGTCGTCCAGCTCCCGCTCGGTGAACTCCTTGATCGGCTTGTCCGGGTCGAACAGCCCCGACTCGGCGAAACCGCGCACGTACCAGCCGTCGACGCTGAAGTTCGGGACCGTGATCGCACCCTCGTTGATCGACTTCGACCGGTCGACGAGCTGGTCCAGGTCGAGAGTGGAGACCTTGCCGAGGCCTTCGCAGCCCGGGCACATGCCCTCGGCGTTGAACGAGTAGGCCAGCGCGCTGCCCGCGCTCGGCGAACCCAGCCGGCTGAAGATGATCCGCAACATCGTGTACGCGTCGGTGGCCGTCCCGAGCGTCGACCGCGCGTTGGCGCCCATCCGCTCCTGATCCACCACGATCGCGGCGCTCAGATTGTGCAGGGCGTCCACGTCCGGCCGGGCCGGACTGCCCATGAACGACTGGAGGAACGCCGAGTACGTCTCATTGATCATCCGCTGGGACTCGGCCGCGATGGTGCCGAAGACCAGCGAGGACTTACCCGAACCGGAGACACCGGTGAAAACCGTCAAACGGCGTTTCGGTACGTCGAGCGACACGTCGCGGAGGTTGTTCTCGCGGGCGCCGCGAACCTGGATGACATCGTGGCTGTCTGCCTTGTGCTGGGTCACCTGACGAAGGTAGCCCCCATTGCGGTCGGTTTCCGGCCGTTATCCCGCGCGACGGCGGGCCCGGCGGGCCGCCAGCTCGTCACCCTCACTGGTCGCTGCCGGAACGTCGACACCGACCGGCTGCGGACCACCGGCAGGCTCGGACGGCAGATGCGACAACGAACCCTGGATCTCCTTGAACGCCCCGCCGATCGCGATGCCGAACACGCCCTGTCCACCCTGGAGCAGATCGACGACCTCCTCCGGCGACCGGCACTCGTACACCGTCGTGCCGTCCGAGATCAGCGTGATCTCGGCCAGATCGTCGACCCCGCGCGACCGCAGCGTGTCGATCGCCCGGCGGATGTTCTGCAACGACACGCCCGCGTCCAGCAGACGCTTGACGACCTTGAGAACCACCAGGTCACGGAAGGAGTAGAGCCGAGACGTGCCAGAGCCGGAAGCGTCCCGGACGCTCGGGACCACCAGGGTGGTCCGTGCCCAGTAATCGAGCTGGCGATAGCTGATCCCGACCGCCTGACAGGCGGTGACGCCGCGGTATCCGACCTCGCCGTCCTCGCCGACGAAAGGGCCTTCAAGAGGTTGCTCGTGCACGCGACTACCTCCCCGCGCCCATGATCGAAATCTAGGCGGTGTGCCGGTTCACCTGGACTTCACGAGCGTATATCTCAATGACGGCCGAAACATGGAGGTAACCGCTCGACACGCCGCCAACGGACGAACGGCGCACGTCGATGGGGCCGCGCTCAGGCCGCGCTCCAGCGACGCGCGGCCCGAGCCTCAAGCCTGTCCTGCCGTCAGCCGGCGAAGTCTTCGGGACGCACCTGGTCGAGGAACTCGCGGAACTTCTCGACCTCGTCCTCCTGCTCGTCGGGGATGACGATACCCGCCTCGGTGAGCACCTGGTCGGCACAACGAATCGGCGCGCCCACCCGCAGAGCCAGAGCGATCGAGTCGCTCGGCCGGGCCGACACCCGCAGATTGTCACCGATCAGCAGATCGGCGTAGAAGACGTTGTCCTTCAGTTCGGTGATCTCGACCGCCTTCAACGGCGCCTTCAGCGCCGCCAGGATGTCGCGCAACAGGTCGTGGGTCAACGGCCGGGCCGGCTTGACCCCCTGCTGCTCATAGGCGATCGCGGTCGCCTCCACCGCACCGATCCAGATCGGAAGGTACCGGTCGCCGTCGACCTCCCGCAGCAACACGATCGGCTGGTTGCTGGGCAGCTCCACCCGGACCCCGACCACGCTCAGCTCGCGCACCGCCGCCTCCGTGTCGTTGATGTCTCGGCTGCTCCGCAGCCGCCCCTAACCTGCACGGTACACGCACACCACAGTCGCCCGATCCGTGCGGCACACCCCGAAACAGGGTAGGCGCAACGGGGTCAGCGGCCCAGTTCGCCGCGCAGGCCGGAACGGACCAGTGCGGCGTGCAACCGCTGCGAAAGCGCCTGCAGCTCACGCGCGGTCTCGACGGCACGGGCCCGCGCCGCCGGGTCGTGCTGCCGGGCCATCGGGGCCAGCAACTGTGTGAACAAGCCCACCTCACGATCCGCGGAGTTCTTGAAAGCCCGCAGGTGACGGGCCTCCAACCCGTAACGGGCAAGACCCACCACGGCCTCCACGATGATCACCTGGTCGGCGTCGTACCAGCCCGGCGGACGCGCGGTGACCAGACCGATCTGCTCCAGATCGGCCAGCACCGCCTCGTCCACCCCGGTCCGCTCCAGCAGGTCCGCTTTCGGAATGCGGGCGTCGGCCGGATCCTTGGCCTGAGAAGCGCCCACCGCCACCAGCGTGGGCCGCTGCGGGACCACCGGCTCCTTCTCCATCCGGTCCAGCTGCTCGCGGATCACCCGCAAGGGGAGGTACTGATCCCGCTGGGCGGTCAGCACGAACCGCAGCCGGGCCACGTCGTTCCACGAGTACTTGCGGTACCCGGAGGCGGTGCGTTGCGGGTCGACCAGACCCTCCGCCTCCAGGAACCGCAATTTCGAGATCGTGGTGTCGGGGAACTCGGTGCGCAGATGGGCCAGCACCTCCCCGATGCTCATCAGCGCACCCTCACGCCCGTCCTGGGGACGCGAAGCCCCCGGGTCACGCGCGGCCGCCCCCGGCGAAGTCACGCCCGGCCCTCGCCCTCCGGCCGCGGACCGGCGATGAACACCAGACGGAACTTGCCGATCTGGACCTCGTCGCCATTGCTGAGCGTCGCGGCTTCAACCCTTTCCCGGTTCACGTACGTACCGTTGAGGGAGCCGACGTCGCGGACGGTGAAGACGCCACCGTCACGGTGGAACTCGGCGTGGCGGCGCGACACCGTCACGTCGTCGAGGAAGATGTCACTGTCCGGGTGCCGGCCGCTGGTCGTCACGTCGTGATCGAGGAGGAAGCGGGCGCCGGCGTTCGGGCCACGCCGGACCACCAGCAGAGCCATCCCCGGCGGGAGCGAACCGGCCATCCGGCTCGGAACCACGTCCGTCTCAGGTCCCTCCAGCACCTCGTCAAGGGCGCCAAGGTTCAGCGTGGACGTGACGTCGAGCGGGGGGAACTCGTCGTCTGGGCGCGTCATGGACCACCTCACGGATCAGTTGGTCGTCGCCTCCCGGCCAGGGCATGCAGCGTTGCTGCCCCGCCGAGGCCTATTGGCCCGGACGCTCGACTATCGGTTTCAAAGGAATAACAGTTCTGCGCGTGCTCCGCGAGCCTAGTCAGCGCCAATATCGCTGGGCAACCGGACTCGCGGAAAACGAATGGCTTCCATTCGCCTCCGGGTATGAAACCCGGCACGCCGACGACTGGGGAAAGCTCAGCTCTCGGTCAGAGCCCTGTACGCCGCGGCGTCCAGCAGCGCGGAAACCGACGCCGGGTCGTCCGGCGCGATCTCGACCAGCCAGCCCGCCGCGTACGGCTCGCCGTTGATGATTTCCGGCTCGTCGGCCAGAGTGGCGTTCTTCGCCACGACCGTGCCGGAAATCGGGGCGTAGATCTCCGAGACGCTCTTGGTCGACTCGATCTCGCCGAGTGAGTCACCCGCCTGCACCACCGTGCCCTCCTCGGGCAACTGCACGTAGACGATGTCGCCCAGGGCGTCCTGTGCGAAATGGGTGATGCCCACCCGCACGGGCCCGCTGCCGTCACCGGCGATCCACTCGTGCTCCGCGGTGTACCGCAGATCCTCAGGAATCAACGCTTCCTCCGTAATTCACGAAACCGGACGTGCGTATCGCAAGGCTGCCGCCTTACGCACCGCGGTCACTTCGACCAGGGAACGCGAGTCCATGGTCACGCTACCGCCGGCGCTCTTCGCCTGCGCCACCACCCCGCCCGGGATCTGCAGCGCCGTGCTCATCGTGCCCGGCGGGCCGACCACCAGCAGATGGAACGGACCGGCGAGCTGCTCACCGTCGGCGATGATGCCACCACCCGCCGCGTCCACGAAAAAGCTCGACGCGACCACCCGCACCGACACCCCGTTGGCACCGTTGAGCTGCATCACCTCACCGCCAGCACCGCGCAGCTCCTGCACCGAGTTCAGCACGTGAGAGGCGCCGACGTCGCGCAGCGTGATGTCCAGGCCCGGGCCACGGCCCGGCACCGTGCCCGCCAGCAGACCCAGCTCCTGACTGCGCCGCTCGGCCTCCTCACGGGCCGCCTCCTTACCGGCGACACCCGAGGTGAGCTGCTGCTTGCTCTGCTCCAGCCCCTGGATCTCGGCGAGCAGGCGACTGTCCTGCGCCTCTAGATCGCTCAGGATCCGGACCAGGTCCTCCTGTCGCGCGCCCGCCAGACCGTCGTCGGAGTCGTTGCTGCGCAACTGCACCACCAGCGTGAACCCGAGCAGCGCCAGCAACACCCAGATCAGCGTGCCGGCCGGCGCGGGCCGCCGCAGCCGAGGGCCCTGGCCCTGGCCTTGGTCCACGCTTGCGGTCGTGCTCGTGCTCCCGGTCGGGCTCGGGCTCGGGCGATCAAGATCACTTTCTCGGGCGGGCGTTCCGGAAATCGACGGATCGGGTGACGTGGCGGACGTCTCCCCCGCAGCGGGGGCCCCCTCACCCGTCCGGGGAGCCGCGACGCCGGCGGTGGTCCCAGTCTCCCCCGCGGCCTCCGATCCGTGCCGCCGGCGATCAAGATCACGATCATGCGGTACGGCCTGAGCACCGTCCCGTCCAGCGCCTCCCACGGGGGCGTCCTCCACCGCGGGTGACCCGGCGGCCGGCGGCCTGAGGTCGAGGTTCCGCCCCGCCAGAGACACCGTCGGCTCCTCGTCCTCCTGCCTCGCGACGGAGTCCTGCCACGCGGGGCCTTCCCGGCCCGCGGCGGAGTCCGGCACGAGGTCAGTGCCACTTCCGAAGAACGCCGCCGTCGGCTCATCTCGCGCCGTCTGCGGCACGGGGTCAGTGCCACCTCCGAAGAACGCCGCCGTCGGCTCATCTCGCGCCGTCTGCGGCACGGGGTCAGCGCCACCTCCGAAGAACGCCGCCGTCGGCTCGCCTTCCGGGAGCGGCGCGGCGTGGGAGGCGGGCCTTCCGAAGAACGCGCTCGTCGGCTCCTCCTCGGTGGGCTGCCGCGCGGAGGGCGCCTTCTCCCTGAAGAACGCGGTCGTCGGCTCCTCTTCCGTGTCGGCCGGGGCGCCGGAAGGCGAACCCCCGGAAGTCGGTCCGCTCGTGGGCGACGGAGGCGTCTCGGCCGGTCTGCGGCCGGCCATGGGCAGGCCCGGACCGGGCACCGCCTCGTTCGCGGGCCGGACGGAGTCGTCAGGATCGGTCATCGGATTCCTATGCCCTGAACAGGTGCCGTCGGATTGCCGCGACATTACCGAAGATCCGGACGCCGAGCACGACCACGACACCCGTCGACAACTGGCCGCCGACGCCGAGTTGGTCGCCCACATAGACGATCAGCGCCGACACCAGCACGTTCGAGATGAACGACACGACGAACTGCTTGTCGTCGAAGATGCCGTCCAGCTTGGCGCGCACCCCGCCGAACACCGCGTCCAACGCCGCCACCACCGCGATCGGCAGGTACGGCACCAGTTCCGGAGGCACCGACGGTTCGAACAGAATGCCCAGCAGGACACCGGCCAACAGGGCGAGTACGGCGATCATCGGCCGCCTTCCGTCACTGACGAATCGGGGGCGGGCGACCCCGCACCCGACGACACTTTCGACGAGCCGGAGGGTGAGGGCGCGACGCTGGGCTCAGCCGACCGCAGCTTGAAGTCGGCCGCCGCCTCCAAGGTCACGTCCTCGGCCTCGGCGGTCTCGAAGGAGATACCGAACCGGTCCGACAACGTCTCGAAGAACTCGCCGGCATAGCCGTCACGGAAGTCGTCGGCCAGATCGTCGGGCCCGATCGCCACGACCTCGTAGGGCGACCCGACCGGTCGGATGTCCACCAGGATCGCCTCGCCGGCCTGCCGGATCCGGGATGTCGCGGTCAGCCGCTGCCCATTGATCATGATGGCCTCGGCGCCGGCCTCCCACAGCGCGTTCGCCGCAAGCTGCAGATCGGTGTCCTTCACCTGCGCCTCGGTCCGCCGCTCACCGGTCACCGCGTTCACCGAGGTCGGCCCGTCCACCAGGGTGATCCGGGCGCCGGAGCCCCGCACCTTCGCCACACCGGTGACCGCCTCCAGGTCGCGCAGCCGGGCCACCGCCGCGCCGCCCAACTCGTTGTCACGCAGCGTCGCGACCTCATCGGCGAGCCTGTCCGCCTGCTGCCGCAACCTCTCGGTCCCGTCCCGCCGCGTCTGCACCTGGGCGATCAGCGCGTCCCGTGCCTGCGTGCGGGCCGGCTCCTCGTCCACCGTCTGCCGGTAGGCGAACACCAGCAAAAACCCGATCACCACCAGGGTGAGCGCCGCCGAACCGGTCGCCAGGCCCCGCCTCGCCCCGGTCCGCGGTCCCTCCTTCGCACGCCGGGCCGCGGCGTCCGCGTAACCCGGGTCGAGGGGATTCTGGAACAACTCCGTCAGGAAGTCGGGCGCGTAGGTCCGCTTGCCCGCCGCACCGCCGTCCGGATCCGGTGGCTTGACCACACCGTCCCCGTCATCGGCGGTCCCACTGGCCGCCGGCCGGATCACCGCCGGGCTTGCACCGCCCTCGGCACTCGCACCATGCGCCGGGCTTCTACTGCCCTCGGGGCCTGCACCATCCGCCGGGCTTGCACCGCCCGCCGGGCTCTCAGCCTGTCCGGAACTGGGCCGGCCGGCCGCATGCTGCCCGACGCCCTCCGTGTCAGCGCCTACCGGGGCAGGGGTCGCCGGGTCGACCGCGTCGTTCGCGGCCGGGTCGGCCGCATCATCGTTCGTTGCCGGGTCAACCGCGTCGTTTCTGGCCGGCGTGACGGGAGTGTCGTCGGGCCGACCGGACGGCGGCTGATTCACGAGGACTCCTCGCGGTCGGCGCGCAACAGCCGCACCGCCTGGACCAGGTAGAGCACCGCCGCACACCAGTACAGACCCAGCGCCCACCAGGCCAGACCCCAGCCCACCGGGCCCGCCCACCAGTCGACCGACGGCACCGCCTCGGCGAGCAGGATGATCGGGAACGAGCCGAGCAGCAGGAACGTCCCCGTCTTGCCGACGTAATGAACGGGCGGAGGACCGTAACCGTGGCGGCGCAGGATGATCAGCGCCACCCCGAGCACCGCTTCACGCAGCAACAACGCGCACGTGAACCACAGCGGTAGCACCTCACGGATGGTGAACCCGACCAGCGTCGCCACGATGTAGAGCCGGTCCGCGAACGGATCCAGCAACTCCCCGAGGCGGCTCACCGAGTTCATCCGGCGGGCGACATAGCCGTCGACCCAGTCGGTGGACCCGCCCACCGCCAGCACGATCACCGCGGCGATGTCGTTCTCCACCCCGAGCAGCAGGTAGAGGAAGAGCGGCACCCCGAGCAGCCGCACGAAACTGATGACGTTAGGCAGGGTCCAGATCCGGTTGGAGGACTCGATGGACGGCGCAGGCTGCTGCGACATCGCGACTTCCTCTCCCCCTCGGCCGAGGCCCCCGCCCGGCGCGTACGCAAGCCCGGGTCCCGTCGCCGCCCGCTTCCGGGCGGCTGTGCACGTATGTCCCGATCGCTCGCCGAGCAACTATAACCAGCCGCGTCCTCCCGCCTGACGCGCAGTCACACCGGCCACACCCGCCAGGTCATCCTAGGAGGCTAGCCTCCCCCTCCGTTCGCCCCGACCCGCACACTCCACCAGGGCACCGAACGACCCGCCAGCCGTGGCCGAGCCAAGACCACCAGCCGTCGCCCACAGCACCGCCTGGAGGATGGGTTTGAGCGGCCCAGCTGCGGCTGGACCTGAGGGTTGGGACGTCGGCGGAGCGCACCGCGGGCCGATCGCACCGCCGAACGCACCGCCGGCCGAACGCACCGCGGGCGGGGCCGGGCGCAGGCGGGGACGGGCTTGAAAGGTGGCGGATGAGCGCGGCTCAGCGGGGGTGGCGACCGCGGCGGGCGCGGACGTAGTCGTCGATCACGTAGCGGCCCAGGTCGGCCGCGTCCGGGCTGAAGACGCGGCCGCCGTTGCGGTTGGCGACGGCGCCGACGAAGCGGCGCAAGCCCGGGTCCTCGCCGAGCATGAAGACGTTGAGGGTGGCGCCGTAACGGGTCAGCAGGTCCACCTCGCGGACGGTCGCCTGAATGGTCTCGGGCAGCGGCGGCCACCAGAAGAGGGCCTCGCCGTCGTCTTCCAGGTGGGAGGTGGGTTCGCCGTCGGTGACGACGAGGACCACCGGCTCCGATCCGGGGTGGCGGCGCAGGTGGCGGCCGGCGAGTTTGAGGGCGTGCTGCAGATTGGTGCCTTTCTCGATGGTGGGCTCGATGGCGGCGAGCTCACCCTGCGAGAGGGTCTGCGCGTAGCGGCCGAACCCGATGATCTGCAGCGCGTCCTGCTGGAACTTGGTGGCGACCAGGTGGGACAGGGCGAGGGCGGTCTGTTTCATCGGGCCCCAGCGGCCGTCGGCGTACATCGAGTAGGACAGGTCGACGCAGAGGGCGACGGCCGCGGAGGACCGTCGTTCGGTTTCCGCGACCTCGAAGTCGTCGGCGGTCAGCCGCACCGGGAGAGAACGGTCGGAGGCGGCGCGGCGCCGGACCGCGTTGCCGATGGTGCGGACCACGTCGAGGGGCTGGTCGTCGCCGAATTCCCAGCGGCGGGAGGAGCCGATCAGGTCGCCGGCGGCACCGGCGTCGCGCATGTCGTGGTCGCCGCGTTTGCCGGCGATGTCGCGGAAGATGGCGGACAGGGCGGACTGGCCGAGCCGGCGCAGCGCTTTCGGGGAGAGGGTGAGCCCGTCGGCGTCGCGCTGCACCCAGCCTTGGCGGCGGAGTTCGCGTTCGAGTTCACGCAGGCGGCGCACGTCGTCGGCGGCGCTCCGGCCGAGTTGGCGTTCGACGGCCTCGACGTCGACGTCGTCGAGGGTGGCACCGGGGTGTTCCTGGCCGAGTTGGTCGATCAGTTCGTCGAGGTCGGCGATCTCTCCGAGGGCGGAGGCGGCGTCGCCGTAACCGAGTTCGGCGGGACCGCGCATCCGTTCGCCGCGCCCCCAGTTGAGGCCGGGCCGCAGCGCGCGGAGGTTGTCGGTCAGCTCGGCGAGCCGGCCCCGGAGCGGGCCGTCGCCGAGGGCCTGCGCCATCAGCTGTTCGAGTTCCTCACGCTGCTGCGGGCTCAGGGAGCGGAGCAGCCGCTCGGCGGCGGCGGCCTGCCGGGCCAGCGAGTCGATCAGCTCGTCGACGTTACGGGGGTTGTCGGGGAAGAACTGCCCGTGCTTGGCCATGAAGTCACGGAAAGCGTCGTCGGTCTCCTCGCCGCGGGCGTGTTTGCCGAGCAGGTCGTTGAGGTCGCCCAGCATCGCGGAGACGTCGGCGAAGTCGCCCTGTCGCAGCGCCTGCCTCATGCCGGCGAAGCGCTGCGCGACGACCTCTTCCCGGAGCCCGGCGAGGATCTGCTGGTAGATGTCGCGTGCCTCGGTGGACGCCCAGTCGTAGTCGGACAGATCCGACACCGCCTGGGACACCGACCGTGGCAGGTTGTCGAGGACGGCCTCGTTGAAGCGGGCGGCGTCGTCGTCGCGGGCGGCGAGGGCGTCACGCTCGGTGGCGAGGGCCTGGTCGAGCATCTGCCGGGCCCGGGTGACGGCCCCGTCCAGGTTGCCCCGCCGCAGCGCCTCCCGCCGCAGCCGCCGGGCCCGTTCCCGCAGTGCCTCGAGGCCGCCCTGCCCGTCCCGGGGGCCCTGCCGGATCAGGTCGCGCAGCGCGTCGCGCAGGCTGTCGCCGGCGAGGACCCGCTCCCCCATCTCGTCGACGGCGGCGCGCACGTCGTAGGGCGGGGCGAGCGGGTCGGGGCCGTCACGCCAGGCGCCGTAACGGAAGACGTTCCCGCTCACCGGGCGGCCCCAGCGTCCGAAAGCAGAACCGGCGGAGGCAGAGCCGACGGAAGCAGAACCGACGGAAGCGGGGCCGACGGAAGCGGAGCCGACGGAAGCGGAGCCGACGGAAGCGGAGCCGGCGCAACCCGAGCCGATGCGACCAGAACCGGCGGAAGCGGGCCCGGCGGGCGGGCCGAGAGGTCAGTCATCGCGATCAGCTCCCGTAGAGGGCTCGGCCGTCGTCGGTCAGTTCCTTGGCGAGCCGCCGGGTCAGATGCAGACCCTCCAGCACGAACTCGATTCCGGAGGCGGCCTGACCGGGGCTCGGCGCGTCGCCCAGCCCGAGCCGGTCGAGCACTTTGGCCAGGCCCGGCACCGTCCCGATCTGGCCGAGCAGCTCCTCGGCGCTGACCAGGTCGCCGGTCTCGATGATGGCGCCCTCGGCGACCAGGTCGGTGAAGCCGGACAGGTCGAGGCCGGCCAGCCGGGCCCGGAAGGTCTCGGCCGTCGCGACTCGCAGCAGGTGGCCGAGGACCTCGGTCTCCCGGCCCTCCTCGCCGCTCTCGAACTCGACCTTGCCGCGCAGCGTGGAGGTGACCGACACGGCGTCGCAGACCCGTGCCACCGCCTCGCGCTCGCCGCGCAGCCCGGCCCGCCGCAGCGCCGACGCGGCGACGGTCTCGGCGGCCGCGATCGCGAACCGGGCCGACACACCGGACCGGGAATCCACCGACGGCGACTCACGGACGCCACGGGTGTATCGGGCCAGGACCTCGACCAGGTGTTCCGGGAGCGACGCGACGAGCGACGCCTCCTGACGGATCAGGGCCGTCTCCAGGTCGAGGTCGATCGGGTAGTGGGTGCGGATCTCGGCGCCGAACCGGTCCTTGAGCGGGCTGATGATGCGGCCGCGGTTGGTGTAGTCCTCCGGGTTGGCCGACGCCACCAGCAGCAGGTCGAGCGGGAGCCGCAGCTGATATCCCCGGACCTGGATGTCGCGCTCCTCCAGCACGTTGAGCAGCGACACCTGGATGCGCTCGGCCAGGTCGGGCAGCTCGTTGACGGCGAAGACGCCGCGGTTGGTGCGGGGCACCAGGCCGAAGTGGATGGTCTCCGGGTCGCCCAGGGCCCGGCCCTCGGCCACCTTAATCGGGTCGACGTCGCCGATCAGGTCGCCGACACTGGTGTCGGGGGTGGCGAGTTTCTCGCCGTAGCGCTCGGAGCGGTGCAGCCAGGCGATCGGCAGCAGGTCGCCGGCGTCGGCGGCGAGGCGGCGGGCCGCCGGGGTGAGCGGATGGTACGGGTGTTCCCGCAGCTCGGACCCGGCGATGAACGGGGTCCACTCGTCGAGCAGGCCGACGAGAGCCCGGAGGAGCCGGGTC
Source organism: Actinoplanes sandaracinus (assembly GCF_030009775.1). Lineage (GTDB taxonomy): Bacteria > Actinomycetota > Actinomycetes > Mycobacteriales > Micromonosporaceae > Actinoplanes > Actinoplanes sandaracinus. The sequence continues at coordinate 51,836 of NZ_JASCTH010000009.1, forward strand.
TTGCCCTGGCCCCGCTCGCCGAGCAGCACCATGTCATGGCCGGCGAGCAGCGCCCGCTCGACCTCGGGCAGGACGGTGTCGTCATAACCCACGATGCCGGGGAACCGCGGCTCGCCGGAGCGGAGCTTGACGAGCAGGTTGTCGCGCAGCTCCTCTTTCACCGTGCGGAACTCGTGCCCGGAGGCACGCAGCTCGCCCACGGTGCGGGGCAGGTCGGCGGGTGGGGTGGGCGTGATCGCGCTGGTCGCCTCTGTCACCGCAAGAACGCTACTCCGGCCGTGTGACAAACCACGACCGGACTTTGCCCCGCGCCGCGTCCGCAACCGCCGGTCACCTGCCGCGAACCCGCACGACCGGGCCCGATGCCGGGTGGAGGAGCATGTGTTGTGCCGCCGGACACATCCAACCTCGTGGGATTGGCTCTGGTCGCCGTGCGTGCCTCGCGGCACGCTCGGCTGCATGACGCAGATTCAGCGGTACGCGGCCTTCACGCTCGATCCGGCGGGCGGCAACCCGGCCGGTGTGGTCCTGGACGCGAGCACCCTCGACGACGCCACGATGCAGAAGATCGCCGCCGAGGTGGGGTACTCGGAGACGGCCTTCGTCACCGGCCGGACCGGCGCGAACGGGTACCGGGTCCGCTATTTCAGCCCGCTCGCCGAGGTGCCGTTCTGCGGTCACGCCACAGTGGCGACGGCGGTCGCGCTGGGCGCGGGCGAGCACGTCTTCACGACCAACGCGGGCGTGGTCCCGGTGCGGGTGGACGAGTCCGCGACGGCGACCCTGACCAGTGTGGACCCGCACGTCGGCGACCTCTCACCGGCCGACCTGGAGGCCCTGCTGGCGGCGCTGCGCTGGCAGGTGGGCGACCTCGATCCGCTTCTTCCGCCGAAGGTCGCGTTCGCCGGGGCGTACCACCCGATCATCGCCGTGGGCAGCCGTGACCGCCTCGCGGACCTGGACTACGACGTGCCCGCGCTGAAGGCGCTGATGACGGAGCGTGGCTGGACCACGGTGCAGCTGGTGTTCCGGGAGGGGCCGGCCGCGTTCGACGTGCGCGACCCGTTCCCGGTCGGTGGCGTCTACGAGGACCCGGCCACCGGTGCGGCCGCGGCGGCCCTCGGTGGTTACCTGCGGGAGCTGGGCCTGGTCGCGGCGGATGCCACGATCGCGCTGCGGCAGGGCGATGACATGGGGCGGCCGAGCCGGATCACCGTCCGCCTGGACCCCGGCGTGACCGGGGTCCAGGTGAGCGGATCAGCGGTGGAGATCAGTTGAGGCGCAGCTCCACCGAGGAGGCGCCGGGCTCGATCCCGACGACGGTGCCCGCCGGGTAACGCAGGGTGTGATCACGGTCGGTCGAGATCAGCACCAGGCCGATCCGGTGGCCGGCCGCGAACACGTGGTCGGTGGTCTGCAGATCCCAGCGGAAGGTGTACGGCTTCCCGGCCGTGACCGGCGTGGTCACCGCCGGTGAGAACCGGTTCCGCACGTCGATCCAGCCGCGGGCGACGATCTCGTAGTCGGACGGGGCCGTCACGTGCTCCCGCTTGGCGAAGCATCCGGGGTCGCCGTCGATGCCGGGGCCGACGCAGTCCTGTTCGGGCAGCGCACGGAGCCGCACGAACCGGTCAGCGGTCCCGTAGTCGACGAGCAGCGCCGTCAGGAACGGAGACTCCCCGGCCACGTCGGCCCGGACCGTGACGGACGGCGTCCCGGAGAGCCGCGTGTCCCTGGTGAGCGGCGCGGTCAGGTGGGCGAACCGGTGGGGGTCGGCGGCGCCGGGCGCGGCGGCCAGCGACTCGGCGGTCCGGGAGGTGTCGTCGGTGAACGTCTGCCTCGGCCCGCTGCCCAGCCGGATCGTGGTGGAGTTCCCGGGCAGCGGCCAGGAGCGCGAGGTCACCCACCGGTTCGGGGCCACTTCGACGTCGGCCGCCGGTTCCCGCATGATCCCCGTGTCGATCTTGTATAGGTGGTGGTCGAACCACCGGTGCAAGGTGGTGAGCCACTCCGCGCGGCGGACGTTGAACGGGTCGGTGTGCCCGGCCTGGTGCAGCCAGATCTTGCGGGGCACGCCGTTCCTGCCGAGCGCGTCCCACCACTGCCCGGCCTGCCCGGTCCGCACGTTGAAGTCGTGCAGCCCGTGCACCAGCAGCACGCTGGCACGGACCTTGTGGGCGTCACGCACGTAGTCGCGCTCGGCCCAGAACGCGCTGTAGTCGCCGGTCTCGCGGTCCTGCGCCCGCTCCAGGTGTTCCGTCACACCGGCGCACACGTCCGGCGAGGACCGGGTCAGGACCGCCTTGGCCAGGATGTCGGTGTCCTCGCCCTGGAAGCCGCCCGGGGCGACCACGCCGCCGTTACTGCGGTAGTAGTCGTACCAGCTGCTGATCGCGGCGATCGGCACGATCGTCTCCAGGCCGCGCACGCCGGTGGCGGCGACCGCGTTCGGCAGGGTGCCGTTGTAGGAGACGCCGATCATGCCGGTCCGCCCGGTGGACCAGCCGGCTCGCACCGGCGCGCCGGCCGCGTCGAAGGCTCGTGCCCGGCCGTTGAGCCAGTCGATCACGGCTTTCATGCCCAGGGTCTCGTTGCGCCCGCCGGAGGTGGGGCAGCCGTCCGAGCCGCCGCTGCCGAGGCTGTCGGCGAAGACCACCGCGTAGCCGCGCGGCACGAAGTAGTTGTCGAGGTAGCCGGCGAAGGTGATGTTCTCCGCGCGGTTCACCGCCGGAGGCGCCGCCAGGGACGAGGAGCCACGGTCGACATCGTCGTGGTTGGGGATGTCGTTGAGGCCCGCGTAGTACGGGCTCGGCTGGAAGATCACCGGCACCTTGCGCGCGGTGGCGGGCCGGATGATCCGCACGGAGACCCGGTCGGGCCGCCCGTCGGCGTCGCTGTCGGCCGGGGTCTGCACCCAGACCTGTTCCCGGATCGCTGAGGCGTAGTCGTGGATCGGCTGGGTCGGGGTCGCGGCGTGGGCCGGATCGGCGGCCATCACCACCGGGCCGGTGAGGACGAGGAGCACGGCGAGGCTCCTGGCTAGCAGTCGCATCGGCACACCGTATCGCCAAACATCGATGTTAGGGGATGCCCCTAAAATGAGAGCCGATGAGCGCAACACTGATCGCCCGGCAACTCGCGGCGGGACACGGGGACCGCACCCTCTTCACCGCCCTCGACCTGGTCGTCGCACCGGGCGACGTGATCGGCCTGGTCGGGGTGAACGGGGCCGGCAAGACGACGCTTCTGCGTACCCTCGCGGGGTTGATCCCCACGGAGAGCGGAGGCGTCTCGCTGAGCCCGCCCGCGGCGAACGTGGGATATCTCCCGCAGGAGCGGGAGCGCCGGGCGGACGAGAGCGTGCGGGACTTCCTGGCGCGGCGCACCGGCGTCGCCGCCGCGCAGGCGGCGATGGACGCGGCGGCCGAGGATCTCGCGTCGGAGGAGCCCGGCGCCGACGACCGGTACTCGGCGGCTCTCGAGCGCTGGCTCGACCTGGGCGGCGCCGACCTCGACGAGCGGATCGCCGAGACCGACCTCGGGTTCGACCTGGACCTGCCGATGGCCGCCCTCTCCGGCGGCCAGGCGGCCCGCGCCGGCATGGCGTCGCTGCTGCTCAGCCGCTACGACCTGTACCTGTTGGACGAGCCCACCAACGACCTCGACCTGGACGGCCTGGCCCGCCTGGAGGCGTTCGTGGCCGGGTTGCGCGCCGGGGTCGTGGTGGTCAGCCACGACCGCGAGTTCCTCACCCGCACCGTCACCAAGGTGCTCGAGCTCGACCTGGCGCAGAGTCAGGTCAACCTCTACGGCGGCGGCTACGGGTCCTATCTGGAGGAGCGCGACCGGGCCCGGCGGCACGCCCGCGAGGAGTTCGAGGAGTACTCCGACAAGAAGGAAGACCTGCTCGAGCGCGGCCGCATGCAGCGCGCCTGGATGGACAAGGGGGTCCGCAACGCCCGCCGCAAAGCCACCGACGGTGACAAGCACGTCAAGAACAACCGCGGCGAGACCAGCGAGAAACAGGCCGCGAAAGCTCGCCAGACCGAACGGCTCATCGAGCGCATGGAGGTCGTCGAGGAGCCCCGCAAGGAGTGGGAACTGCGGATGGAGATCGCCGCCGCGCCACGGTCCGGCGCCGTCGTGGCCACCCTCCGCGACGCCGTCGTGCACCGGGGGTCATTCGTTCTCGGCCCGGTCACCCTGCAGATCGACTGGGCCGACCGGGTGGCCATCACCGGCGCCAACGGCTCCGGCAAGTCCACCCTGCTGGCGGCCATGCTGGGCCGGCTCCCCCTCGACTCCGGCGACCGCCATCTGGGCCCCGGCGTGGTGATCGGCGAGGTCGACCAGGCCCGCGGCCTGTTCCTCGGCGACGAGCCGCTGGTCCGCGCGTTCGGCACGGCCGTTCCCGACTGGCCCGACGCCGACGTGCGCACCCTGCTCGCCAAGTTCGGCCTCAAGTCGGCCCACGTCGTGCGCCCCGCCGCCACCCTGTCGCCCGGCGAGCGCACCCGCGCGGCGCTCGCCCTGCTCCAGGCCCGCGGCGTGAACCTGCTGGTCCTCGACGAGCCCACCAACCACCTCGACCTGCCGGCGATCGAGCAGCTGGAGTCCGCGCTGACGTCCTACACGGGCACGTTGCTGCTGGTCACCCACGACCGCCGGATGCTGGAGGCGGTCGCCACCAACCGGCACATCGAGGTCGGGGACGGCAAGGTCAAGGGCTGATCTCCGGTACGGCCACCGAAGGCGCCGTGGCTCCCACCGCGGCGTCGTCCCCGAGCCCGGGCCGCGGCGCGGCCACCGGGCTGCTGCGTGGTCGCCGCCCGGCGCCTTACCGCAGGTCCTTCAGTTTCGCGACGGCGGCGCGGGTGGCGGCTTCCAGGTCGGCGGTCTTCGGGGCGTCCTCGGTCATCAGCAGGACGGTGACGTGCAGGCCGTGGGTGGCGGCGGTCAGCAGGCGGCCGTTCACGGTCAGGTTCATGTCGGGGACGGTCATCACGAAGGCGAGACCGGCCGAGACGTCACCGATCCCGGGGTCGGGGTGGGCCGAGATCGCGAACCGCATCTCGGCCGGCAGCTCGCCCGGCGCCCGGGTGAAGGACTTGCAGGCCGGCAGGGTTCCGGCGAGGGCGGCGACCGCCGCGCGGGCGGCCTCGTCCCCCGGCGCGGCCAGGGTCTCGATCAGCAGTTCCTCGTCGTTGGTGCCGCGGAGGTACTCGCGGTAGACGGCGCCCGGGGCGACGCCGGTGGCTTTCCCGCAGGCGGCGATCTCGGCGGGGATCCGGGCGAACAGGTCGTCGACGGCGTCCGGCTGCGGGGCGAAGCCGGCCGGCAGCTCGGGTGCGGCCAGCAGCGCCGCGGTGAGCCGTTGCGCGTCGGGGCCGCCGGCCGGGGGCACGGGAACGCCGTCCGGCCCGGCCCGCAGCGCCGTCGCGACGCCACCGGACGGCGCGGCCGGCCCGGACGGCGGCAGCGCGGCGCCACCGGACGGCGCGGCCAGCCCCGCGGAGGGCAGCGCGAACACGGCGGGCAGGGTCAAGGCCGCGGCGAAGGAGAAGATTCGGGACACACCTCACGCTAGCGCCGCAAACGCCTCAGTCGTGATGAAACGGGATAGTCACCCAGCGGTGGTGAACGGGCTGCTCGGCGGCCCCTCGTTGGCGGAGCGGTCCAGGCCGGCCAGACAATACGTGGCGGGGCCGGGCGGCGGGCTCGGGTCGGTCACGGCGGAGCCGGCACGACCGGTCGCCACCAGGGTCGCCTCGCGCTCCCCCACACGGTAGAGGGCCCAGCTCGTGCCCCCGCCGTCGGCGACCGTCAGGGTGACCGCGCCGGAGGCGGACCTGGTTCCCGCGGTGATCCGCGGCGCCGCCGGCGGCGAGGCTGGCAGGCGTGCCATCCGCGGTGGCAGCGCCGGTGAGGCGTAGTGCTTCCCGGCGTAGCGGGTGACCGAGCCGAGCCGGTCCTCGCGGACCTGCTTGGCGGAGAAGTGGACCTGGCCCTGGACGCCGTACTTGTCGTTCAGCGCCATCTGCCGGTCGAGCTGGGCCGGGTCGCTCCAGTCGCCCTTCTCGCCGACCCGGTAGTCGGCCATGCCGATGTAGAGCTGCACCGGGCTGCCCTTCATCATCGTGATCCACCAGGGCAGCACCTTGGCGTAGTCGGCCTTGTCGAACCCGATGGTCCAGTAGAGCTGCGGGACGATGTAGTCGAGCCAGCCCTCGCGGACCCATTTGCGGGTGTCGGCGTAGATGGCGCTGTAGCTCTCCAGCCCGCTGGTGTCGGAGCCCTCGCCGCCGTTGCGCCAGATGCCGAACGGGCTGATGCCGTACTTCACCCACGGCTTGATCTCGGCGATCCGCTCCTTCATCTCGCGGACCAGGGTGTCCACGTTGTCGCGGCGCCAGTCGGCCCGTGACTTGCCGGCGCCGTACTTCGCGAACGACGCCCCGTCGGGGAAGTCCTCGCCCTTCTCCGGGTACGGGTAGAAGAAGTCGTCGAAGTGGACGCCGTCGACGTCGTACTTGCGCACCGCCTCCAGCATGGCGTCCTCAACGAACCGGCGGGCCTCCGGGTTGCCCGGGTCGAAGTACAGGCGGCCGGTCGTGCCGGTCGGATAGGCGATCCGCCAGTCCGGGTGGGCGAGCAGCGGATGGCCGGGCGCCAGCTTGGTCAGGTCGGTTCCGGCGCCGGACGGCGCCGGCTGGGTGCCCCGGTACGGGTTGAACCACGCGTGGAACTCGAGGTTGCGTTTGTGGGCCTCGTCGACCATGAACGCCATCGGGTCCCAGCCCGGGTCGGTGCCGTCCAGTTTCCCGGTCAGCCAGTTCGACCACGGCGCGTAGTCGGATTTCCAGAACGCGTCACCGCTCGGCCGCACGTGCACGAAGATCGCGTTGTGCCGCTGGGCGACCGCCACGTCCAGCCACTTCAGGTACTCCGCTCGCACCTGCTCCTGCGGCAGTCCCGGCTTGCTCGGCCAGTCGATGTTGTAGACCGTGGTCAGCCACATGCCGCGCAACTCACGGGTCGCCTTGATCGGCTGGACTCCGCACATCCCCTGCGACACGGTCTGCGCCGGCCCGAAGGGCTCCGTCAACTCGGCGGCGGTCGGCGCCGGCGGCTTGTAGAACGCGGCCCGCATCAGGCCGACCCCCAGCACCGCCCCGGTGAACAACACCACGGCGAGCAGCAGGGCGACCCAGACCGGCGGCCGGCGCAGCACCGTCACAGCACCGACCGGTAGATCTCGAGGGTGTCCTCGGCGATCCTCGACCAGCTGAACTTCTCCACGGCGCGGCGGCGGCCGGCCTTACCCATCCGCTCGGCGAGCTGCGGGTCGGAGAGCACACGCGTCAGGGTGGCGGTCAGGTCGGCGACGAACTTCTCCGGGTCGACGGGCGTGCCCGTACCGTCCTGGATCTGCTCGATCGGGACCAGCAGGCCGGTCTCGCCGTCGGCGACGACCTCGGGGATGCCGCCGGTCGCGGTCGCGACCACCGCGGTCTCGCACGCCATCGCCTCGAGGTTGACGATGCCCATCGGCTCGTAGACCGACGGGCAGACGAACACCGTGGCGTGCGTGAGGACCTGGATGACCTCCTGCTTGGGCAGCATCTCCTGCACCCAGATCACGCCCCGTGGGTCACGCGTCTCACGCAGCTCGACCGCCAGCTCGGCGACCTCGGCGGCGATCTCGGGCGTGTCCGGGGCGCCGGCCAGCAGGACGATCTGCGCCTCGGCGGGCAGGCCCTGGCAGGCGCGCATCAGGTAGGGCAGGCCCTTCTGCCGGGTGATCCGGCCGACGAACACGACGCTGGGCCGGTTGCGGTCGATGCCGAGCCGGTCCACCACGTCGGTGCCGTGATCGGGCGAGTACAACGCGGTGTCGATGCCGTTGTAGACGACCTGGATCCGGTCCGGGTTCACCGACGGGTACGCCTTGAGCACGTCCCGCCGCATCCCGCCGGAGACGGCGATGATCGCGTCGGCGCTCTCGATCGCGGTGCGCTCGCAGAACGAGGAGAGCGCGTAACCGCCGCCGAGCTGCTCGGCCTTCCACGGGCGCAGCGGCTCCAGGCTGTGCGTGGTCAGCACGTGCGGCACCCCGTGCAGCAGTTTCGCGGTGTGGCCGGCGAAGTTCGCGTACCAGGTGTGGCTGTGCACCACGTCGGCGCCCGCGCAGCCCTGGGCGATCGCCAGGTTCACCCCCATGGTGCGCAGCGCGGGGTTGGCGCCGGCCAGCTCGGCGGGTTCCGGGTACGCCGTGACACCGGGCTCGTCCCGCGGCGCGCCGAAGCAGTGCACCCGCACGTCGGCGAGACCGCGCAGGTCACGGGCCAGGTATTCGAGGTGGACTCCGGCGCCGCCGTAGACCTCCGGCGGGTACTCACGGGAGATCAGGTCGGCGCGCAGTCGAGAGTCCATCACGATGGGAGCTTAGCCGCCGGCCGCCGGACCGGTCCGCACGGTGACCGCGGATGCGGCACGGCACGCTACCCGAAGCGACCGGCACGGCACCCGTAACGCAACCGGGACGCGGTGACATGACCCCGTGCACATCCATCGGTTACCGGCCTGGCAGGCCACCCTCGCGGGTGGCACTGTGGCGGTGCTCGGCGCCTACGCGCTGGACAGCACGGTCCTCTGGCTGGCCCTCCCGGCGGCCGGGACCGCGATCCTGCTGCGGACCGCCGTCCGCCACCGGTGCAGCTGGTGGCTGCACTTCGCGGCGGCCCTCGCCGGGCTGATCGCCGCCGTCTGGTGGAGCACTCGCACGGGCGTGCCGTCGAACACCCCGGCCGGGCTGTCCCTGGCCGTCCAGTACGCCCTCGCCGCGGCGGCGGCCTTCCAGTTCGGCCGGCTCAAGCAGCCGGGCTCGGCGGCCGAGGCGGGCGCGGTGGTGCTCTGCGTGGCGATGCTGGCCTGGTCGTTCGTCGTCCTGCCGTACCTGGGCGAACCCGGCCACCAGCAGGCCGACATCGCGCTGGCCGCCCTCTACGCCGTGCTGGACCTGGCGCTGCTGGCGACCGTGCTGCGCAACCTGGCCGACTCCCGACACGGCCCGGCCCGGCTGCTGGCCACCGCCGGCGCGGTCCTGCTGGCCGCGCATCTGGTCCACGTCGTCGCCGGCGGCGTGGGCGGCACGCCGTTCCTGCCCGGGGGCCTGTCCCACCTCATGGTCCAGTTCTGGTGGGTGCTGGTGGCGGCCGCCGCGCTGCACCCCGGTTCCGGCCGGTACCGCACCGGCGACGCCCAGACCGGCCGGACCGCGCTGATCGCCATGTACACCGCCGCGGTCGCCAGCCCGCTACTGCCGGCGATCGCCCACCCCATCCCGGCCGTGATCGTCCCGGCGCTGCTCACGTCCGCGCTCTGCGGGCTGCTGCTCCTGCGCATCGTCCTGCTCGCCCGGCTCGCCGGGCACCGGGCCGGGCAGGCCCGCCAGGCCCTGGACGAGCAGCGGACGCTGCAACGGCGGCTGGCGTACCGGGCCGGGCACGACGGGCTCACCGGGCTGGCCAACCGCGACCTGCTGCTGGAGCATCTGGGGCGGGCCGTCGCCGGGGACCGGCCGTACGCGCTGGTCCTCTGCGCGCTGGACGGATTCAAGGAGGTCAACGACACCTACGGGCACACCGTCGGCGACACCGTGCTGCGCCAGCTGGCCGGCCGTCTGCTGCTGTTCGCGCCCGAGGTGGAACTGGTGGCCCGGCTCGGCGGCGACGAGTTCGGCATTCTGATCACCGCCGGCGACATCACCGGCGGTGACGCCGCGGAGCTGGCCGAGCGCGTGGTGGCGGCGGTCGCGGCGGCGCCGTTCGCGGTGGACGAGCGGCGGATCCCGCTGACCGCACGGGCCGGGCTCGCGGACGGCGTGCCCGGCAACGACGCCGTGCTCGGTGACGCCGACCTGGCCCTGCGGGCCGCGAAGCAGGCCGGCGGCGCCCGGGTCGCCCGGTTCGACGAGTCGCTGCGCGCCGACCAGTCCGAGCGCGCCCGGATCGCCGCCGGGCTGCGGGAGGCGCTCGCCGACGGCACCCTGTTCATGCACTACCAGCCGGTGGTGGACACCGCGACCGGCCGGATCACCGGGGTCGAGGCGCTGATGCGCTGGCGCCGCGACGGCGAGCTCGTGCCGCCGGCCGTGTTCATCCCGGTGGCCGAGCAGACCGGGCTGATCGGGCTGCTCGGCCACCGGGCGCTGCGGCTGGCGTGCGAACAGGCCGCCGCCTGGCACCGCGAGCACGGCCTCTACCTGACCGTCAACGTCTCCACCCACCAGCTGCGCGATCCCGGCTTCGGCGACTCGGTGCTGGAGGTCCTGGCGCAGACCGGGCTGCCCGCCGGCGCCCTGGTGCTGGAGATCACCGAATCGGTGCTCATCGACGCAGCGGACACCCCGGTGCTCGGAACCCTGCGAGCACACGGCGTCCGGATCGCCATCGACGACTTCGGCACCGGGTACTCGTCACTGGCGTACCTGCACACCCTGCCGGTCGACATCCTGAAGATCGACCAGTCGTTCATCCGCCGCCACCAGGACCCGCCGCGGCCTCAGGACGTGAGTCTGACCAGGGCGATCCTGGAGCTGGCCCGCAGCCAGGATCTGCTCGCGGTGGCCGAGGGGGTGGAGACGGCCGGGCAGGCGGACCTGCTCCGGGAGCTGAACTGCCCGCTCGTGCAGGGCTATCACTTCGGCCGGCCGGCGCCCGCGGAGGCGATCGGGGCGCTGTTGCGCGAGGCGGCCCTTCGCGCCGCCGCCTGAGCGTCACCATGCCGGTAAGAGGACGGCAGGGGCAGCAAGATATTTCGAACCGCCCTTTCGGGTGGCGCGGGGGCGGCCGGAATATTAGCGTCCTCCCCATGGCTGTCAAGGTGCTTGCGATCGTTCTGGCTGGTGGGGAAGGCAAGCGCCTGATGCCGTTGACGGCTGACCGGGCCAAACCCGGTGTTCCGTTCGGCGGCATCTATCGCATGATCGATTTCGTGCTGTCGAACCTGGCGAACGCGGGCTTCCTGAAGATCGTCGTCCTGACGCAGTACAAGTCGCACTCCCTCGACCGGCACATCTCCAAGACGTGGCGCATGTCGACGCTGCTCGGCAACTACGTCACCCCGGTCCCCGCGCAGCAGCGGCTCGGGCCGCGCTGGTTCGCCGGTTCCGCCGACGCGATCTACCAGAGCCTTAACCTGATCAACGACGAGTCTCCGGACTACGTGATCGTGTTCGGCGCCGACCACATCTACCGCATGGACCCGAAGCAGATGGTCAACGACCACATCGCGTCGGGCGCCGCGGTCACCGTCGCCGGCATCCGCCAGCCGCTGTCGCTCGCCGACCAGTTCGGCGTCATCGACGTCGGCCCCGACGGCAAGAAGATCAAGGCGTTCCGCGAGAAGCCGAAGGACGCGGTCGGCCTGCCCGACTCGCCCGGCGAGGTCTACGCGTCGATGGGCAACTACGTCTTCACCACCCGGGCGCTGTGCGAGGCGGTCAGCGCCGACGCGCAGAACCCCGACAGCAAGCACGACATGGGCGGCAACATCATCCCGATGCTGGTGGAGAAGGGCGAGGCGAACGTCTACGACTTCCGCGACAACGAGCTGCCCGGCGCCACCGAGCGCGACCGCGGCTACTGGCGCGACGTGGGCACGCTCGACTCGTTCTACGAGGCCCACATGGACCTCATCGCCACCCTGCCGATCTTCAACCTCTACAACCACGACTGGCCGATCTTCACCAACTACGGCTCGTGGCCGCCGGCGAAGTTCGTGCACGGCTACGACGACCGCCAGGGCCGCGCCATCGACTCGATGATCTCCCCCGGCGTCGTGGTCTCCGGCGCGCTGGTCGAGCGCTCGGTGATCTCCCCGAACGTCCGGGTGAACTCCTGGGCCCACGTCGACGGCGCGGTGATCATGGAGGGCGTCTCGGTCGGGCGGCGCGCGGTCATCCGCAACGCCATCATCGACAAGAACGTCATCATCCCCGAGGGCGCCCAGATCGGCGTCGACCTCGACCGCGACCGCAAGCTCTACACCGTCAGCGACAACGGCGTGGTCGTCATCGGCAAGGGCCAGCGGGTGGAGCTCTGAACCCCTTTCCCCCCTTCGGGTACGGGACCGGCCGCCCCCAACCGCACCGGTCCCGTCCCGGACCACGACGCGACGAAGGCGCCACCACCGGGCCGCCCCGCGACCACCGGGCTGTTGCCCACCTCACGGCCACCCCAGCCCCGGCCGTAGCCCGGACACGCCACCCAGCCGCCGTGACACGCCCGAACGACGGCCGGCCCCGGTCCCAGCCCCGCCAGCCGTAGCCCACACACCCCACCCAGCCGCCGTGACACGCCCGAACGACGGCCGCCGTGGGTTGGCGGGTGCGCCGCGGCGCTTTCGTAGGCGCGCGACTGGTGAAGCGGCCGGCGTTGCGGGTGGAGGCGGGCCGGCGGAGGGGTAGGACGGGGACGGCGATGGTGCGGTCGGGGGCGGGCTGGGCGTACCAGGGAATGGGTGAAAAGGTCAGGCGCGGTCGCGGAGGGTCTGGGACGGGGTGACGCCGAAGCGGACGCGGTAGGCGCCCGCGAAGCGGCCCAGATGGGTGAAGCCCCAGCGGTAGGCGATCTCGCTGACGCTCGCCTGGCCGGGATCCGAGCGGGACAGTTCGGCGTGGACGCCGTCGAGGCGCAGCCGGCGCAGATAGGTCAGCGGCGGCATGCCGACGTGCTGGCGGAACGACTCCTGCAGGACGCGGACGCCGACGCCGGCCACGGCCGCCAGGTCGTGGATCGTGTAGGGGCGCCACGGCTCGGTGTGCATGGCGTCGAGGGCGCGTTTGACGGTGCGCGGGCGGTGCGGGCCCTGCAGGCCGGCCGGTTCCTCGCCGTAGGGATGCTCGACGGTCAGTGCCAGGCCGCTGACCACCATGTCGCGCCAGCGGGCCGCCATGCGGGGCTGGCTGGCCAGGCCGTCGGGGCCGCACAGCTCGTGCAGCAGCAGGCGGACCAGGGCGGCCCAGGTGCGGCCGGGGCCGTCGACCAGGTCGAACGTGGCGCCGAGCGGCAGCGGCGACACCAGGCGGTGGTCGAGGGCGGCGTCGAGTTCGCGTTCCAGGGCGGCGCGTTCCACCTTGACGCTGAGCAGGCGGCAGGAGCCGGGCCACTCCAGCTCGATGGCGCCGGTGGGCCGGTAGACCACGGCGCGGGTGGGATCGGCGAGGACCACCGCGCCCCGATGCTGGGAGCGGACCATGCCGTTGAGCGGGACCAACACGTGGTACGCCGTCTCCAGCGCGCCGATCGTGATGCGGATGTCGGTCCCGTACATCACCTCGCCGAGGGTGATCGGGCCGAGCAGCACCACGTCGGCGCTGAAACGGAACCCGCCGGGGTCGCCGACGGGTTCGATCTGGAGCGGTCCGTAGTACAGCTTGCGACAGAACTCCCGGGCCTCGTCCATGTCGGTGGTGCGCAGACCGACATGGACCGGGACGTCCGCGCCCGGCGCTGCCGGGCCCGGGAGCCGACCGCCTGCCATGGCGTCCAGACTAGACCGAGACCGGCGCCCGTCCGGGAACCACATTCGCCGGCCAGGTGACCTCCGCGACGGCGCCGCCACGCACGTCGACCTGGGCGATCGGGGTGTCCTCGTCCTGCCAGACCACGTAGCGGCCTTCGGGAAGGCTGTCGATGACCACGCAGAAGGTGACACCGGAACGGACGTAACGGGCGCGGACCGCCGCGTGCGTACGCCGTCCGGTGTCCTCCACCGGGGACACCTCGATCTCGTGGCCGAGCAGCTGGGACGGCGTGGTGATGATGATCGCGCCGATCGAGCCACCGATGTTCAGCATCACCGTGCCCTGCCCCGACGGGGCGAACGTGTGGTGGTGGTGACCGTGATCAAGATGCCCGTGGCTCATGCCACCCCTCCGCTTCGCTCCGCACTGTCATGGTTGGTGACGCCGAACCTCATGAGGGGTTTCCGAATCCGTCGAACGGGGTGCCGAGGAACGGGAACTTCTTCAGGAGCTTGGCACTGGCGTCGTTGATGCTGAGGCCCTGCTCGACCAGGCCGGCCGCGGCGTCCGCCTTGAAGTCCTTGTTGACCAGCGGGACGGTGGCGCCGGCGATGGCCCGCAGCGAGATGGAGACCACGTCGTCGGCGATGCGCCGCCCGTTCGGGAAACCGGCGATGTCACCGCCGACCACGCCGAACTTGTTCTCCTTGTCGGCCGGGGGAATGGCCGTGTTGAGCCGCAGCATGTCGGCCTGCAGCGCGCCGGTGTTGTTCTGGAAGCCGTCGATCAGACCGTCCGGGATGCCGGTGAGCAGGATCGCCAGCAGGTCGGCGCGGGGCTCCTTGGTCTTGTTGAGAGCGGCCAGGTTGTCGAACAGCCCCGGGTAGAGCACCGGGAGCAGCGCACCCAGCTCGGGCGTGGCGACGAACTCGGCGAACCGCTTGTCCTCGCTCGGCGGCAGGCTGTTCCACTTGTCCTTCTGCGCCATCGGGACGATGACCTCGTTGAACAGCGGGTTGCCGAGCCGGGAGACCTGCACGGCGGGGCCGACGACCACGTCGCCGTCGCCCTTGTTGCCGCGGACCTCGACCTGGCGGCGGCTCGCGGAGGTCCAGACACCGATGACGGCGCCGGCGTCCTTGGCGCGGACCCGCTTCTTGCCGTCCCGGCGGACCATGTGCAGCGGGATCTGGATCGCGATGCTGTGCACGTTGGTCTTGTCGGTGGCGTTGACCGCCTTGCCGGCGTAGTTGAACAGGTTCTTGCCGACCAGGTGCTTGTCCTGGAACGGGCGCAGCGTGCCGAGGTCGAAGATGGCGCCCAGGTCGACGAAGAACGCGTCGGCCCGCTGGCCGGCGAAGACCTTCTCGCCGGACTTCAGGTGCTTCACGGCGTCCGCGGCGAGCTTGTCGTAGTCCGGGATGCTGATCTTGCCGACATTGCACGGCGGGCACGGCAGCTTCGAGGCGAGCACGGTGCTCTTGCCGTGGCTGTCCACCTTGGTGACCGAGTAGAACTGGCGGCGGTTCCAGTTCTCGCTGTCCAGCGACTCGATCGGGCCGGTGTTGTAGAGGAAGGTCCGGTCGTTGCGCAGTTCGGTCCGGAACCGGAACTGGTACGTGATGTCCGGACGGGCGTCCCCGTTGGCGTCGATGTGGATCTCGTACAGCACGTCGTCGCCGAACTCGAAGAAGTTCGGGCCGCTGGCGGGAATCTGCAGCGGCACGTAGTTGGCGATGATCGTTACGGTTTCCGGATCGTCCGGGCTGACGAAGGCGTACAGGTCGGAACTGTCAGCAACGGGGTCCTTGCTGATTTCCGGCGCTTCGCGGTGGGAAGACATGTTCGGGGGATCTCCTGTCGAGAACGGCGGAAGGTCGAGACGTGGGCGAAGGTCAGCGGCCGGCGGCTTTGAGCAGGCTGGCTACGAGCTTCTTGTCGGTGATCGTCTTGACCTTCTCACCGGAGAAGACATCGATCGTGCCCTTCTTGACGTCGCGCAGCGAGATCACCAGCGGCGCACCGTCGTCGTCGCTTTCCTGCTCACCGGCGAGGCTCAGCCCGGCCACCGAGGCAGCGGAGACACCGACACCGGTCGCGGCGAGGGCCAGCACGCGGCGGCGGGACAGCCACGAGGAGCGACCCTGTGCGCGATAACGAACACGACTCATGCTTGGCCTTTCGTCGTTGAGGGGAGGGGCCTGACAGGCAATTCATCGTCGACGCCCGTCAGTACGAGATCCACAGTCCGGCGGTTCAACAAATTTCTGAAAGCCGCCTGATGAGTTTCGGACGCGGCGGCTACGGGGTATCCCGGCGGCGGCGCAGTCGGGCGGCGCCGGCGGCGATCGCGGTCAGCGCGGCGACCACCACGGCCCCGCCGACCAGCCAATGTCCGAGAGTAACCGTCCCACCGTCGGCCGCGGCGAGTTGCGCAGTGACACTGCGCGCCGGCTCGGGTTCGTCCGGCGCGGAAGCGGACGGGGAAATCGCCGCGAGCGCGGAGGCGGCGGCGGGCGAGGGCGCGGCCGGGGAGGCGGTGGCCGCGGGCGTCGTGGGCGTGGGGAGCGCGGAAGGCGCTGTGGGCGCCGTCGTCGCCTCCACCGCGGCGAAGACCAGGTCCGAGCACGAGTAGTAGGTGTCCGGGGTGCTGGACGTCTGCCACACGACGTAGAGGATGTGCCGCCCGGTCCGCTGCGGCAGTCGCACCGCCATCTTGTACGCCCCACCGGTCAGCGGCGGATCCTTGATCTCGTCGAGTCGCCCGAGGTCGCCCCAGGCCAGTTCACCGGTGGGCGAGAAGCCCTCCTTGGTGAGGTAGAGCCGGAACGACCCCTGATGCGGGATCGTCCCCCGGTAGGAGATCTTCAGGTTCTGCCCGGACCGTACCGTCGTCGACGGGAAGTCGTCGCGCGGCAGGTCGAGGCCCCGGTAGGCGTCGAGGCCACCGCTGCAGAGTTTCCCGTCCGGCACGCGGGCCCGGTCGTCGCCGTTCACGTTCGCGAGCCGCAGGTTGTCGTACGCCCCCAGGAATCCGCCGGTGGCCTTGAGCGCGGCCTCGCAGGCCGCCGTGGCCCGGCGCGTGCCGTTGCCCGCGCAGGCCGTGTTGCGGCTGATCGGTGTCGTCGGTGACCCGTGCGCCGACGCGGGTGCGGGAACGGCGGGCACAGCGGCGGCGGCCAGCAGACCGGCGGCGGCGAGACGGCGGACGAGCATGGGATCTCCCGGTGCGGCGAGGTTTGGCGCGTACTGCGGACCACCCGGAGGTACGGAGTTCAGGCACCGCTCGTTCACCCGCCATCGGCCTGTGGTTGCATGGCCGAGTCAGGTAAGAAACCAGGAGGATTCATGAGCAAGCCCGATGTCGGCCCCATTCCCGACGCCCCCGCCACCGAACTGGTGATCGAGGACATCCTCGAGGGCGAAGGCCAGGAGGCGAAGGCCGGTGACTTCGTGAGTGTCCACTACGTGGGTGTCGCCCAGTCCACGGGCAAGGAGTTCGACGCCTCCTACAACCGTGGCGAGCCGTTCGGCTTCCGGGTCGCCGGCGAGCAGGTCATCGCCGGCTGGGACCAGGGCGTCGCCGGGATGAAGGTGGGCGGCCGCCGCAAGCTGGTCATCCCGCCGCACCTGGGCTACGGCTCGCGCGGCGCGGCCGGCGCGATCAAGCCGAACGAGACCCTGGTCTTCGTGGTGGACCTGCTTCAGGTCCACTGATCGTCGCCGGTGGGGCGGCCTGCCGGACGGGCCGCCTCACGGTGGGCGCGAGGAACCCTGACGTGCGACTGGCGCGAGAGCGACGTCCGGTGATCAGCGGCCGGCGTTCCACAGTCGCTCCAGCAGGAGTCTGAGCGCGGGGGTGACGTCGTCGCCGGGACGGTCCAGCGCCAGGCCGTCGGCCACCCCGATCACCGCGGCGGTCGCCGCGGTGACGAACGCGATGCCGGGCGCCGGGTCGATCAACCCGATCCGTACCCCGTTGGCCACCATCGCCGTGATCCACGGATCCTCCGCTCCGGCGGGCCGGTCGGCGGCGGCGAGGACGGCCCGGTCGCCGGGGTGGTTCCGCAGGTGCGCCCGCAGGCGCGCGCTGCCCTCGGTGAGCCGTTTCCACAGTTCGTCCGCGGTCGCGGCCTCCGGCCAGGCTCCCAGCACCGCGACGGTACGGGCGGCGACGTCCCCGGCCACCGCGCCGAACAGGTCCTCCTTGCCGTCGAAGTAGTGATAGGCGCTGGTCTTCGAGATCCCGGCGTCGGCGATGATCCGGTTGAAGGAGGCGCCGTCCCGGCCGTCGCGCGCGAAGTGCTCGCGGGCCACGGCGAGGATGGCGGCCCGGGCCTCGGGCGCCAGCCGGTCGAATCGGGGCAGCGGCATGGTCAGCTCACCTCTCGCCGGTCCGCCCGCACGCCCGGGAACGGGCCGGCGGCCAGGGCGCGGTTGACACGGACGGTCAGCCACCAGTGGGCGGCCCACACCGGCAACGCGGCGGCTCCCCCGGCCAGCCCGGCCGGCCCGGGGACCAGCGACACGATCTGCAGCACGCACCAGCCGTAGCCGAGCACCGTCCAGCGCCGCACCGTCCGGGCCCCGGCGCCGTCGGCCGTGAGGGAGGCGGCGACCGCCCGGACGATGAAGAAGTCCTCGATGAAGTTGTGCGGGATCGCGAACATCCACCACACCGACCGTGGGCCGGCCCGCCGTGCCCCGGGCCGGACCAGGGTCAGGGTCCGTTGGAGGGCACGGCAGTAGAGCGCGACCAGCCCGAGGAACCCGGTGACGATCGCGGCGCTAGCCCAGAGGGGCCGCCCGGCTATCTCCCCCAGCAGACCGCTCCCCCACCGCGGCGCCCAGACCGGATGGCTCAGCAGGACCACCACGCCGGCCGTCCCCACGATCCGCACCGCCGTCCTCGGGTCGCGCAGCGCCGGGAGACGTGGCCGGCTGACCGGCTTCGGTGAAGGGGGTTTCAGGGACGGTGTCGGGCCCGGCTTCATGACCGGGAAGTGTACTGCCAGTGTGTACCACTGGTACACCCTCGAAGAGGGCCTCGCCGATGGGCCTCACGCCTGCCTCTTGAGCGAGTCGCAGCCGGTCTCCTCGGGGAGCAGCGGGCGGAACACCACCTGCCACTTCTTCCCGGCGGACTCCCACGGCGTCCGCTGGTTGGCCTTGGCCGCGGCCGACCAGACGGCGTCCTTCGCGGCGCCCTCGACGATCAAGCAGTTGATCTTCAGTTGCTCGTTGAGGTGGCCCCCGGGCAGATCGGCGGCGGGCCACTTGACCGGGTCACCGCCGAAACCGTCGCCGGTCTCCTGGTAGGGCTGAGCGAGCACCGCGATCTTCGCCGGCTGGTAGGCGACCGCGGGCGGGCTGGCCGCGTCGGCGAACATCTTGGTCAGCGAGGCGAGCCAGGCGCTGAGCCGCTTACGGGCGGCGTGCTGCGCCGGGGTGAGCGCGGTGTCGTCGGGGCTGGCCTCGTTGAGCGCCATCACGTCCACGACCTGTTCGCCCTGGTCGGTGCGGACGCTGATCCTGGTGCTGGGGGTGTCGGCGACCCCGGGGACGCCGAAGTCGCCACCGGGCTTGACGCCCGCCGTGACCGCGGAGGCGGCCAGCTCCCGGACCCGCTCCTGGCTGATCCTGATCTCCTGCAGGTTCGGCAGCGCCGGGCCGGGATAGATGGTGGGCACCGGGCCCTCGCTCAACGCCCGCCCGTCGGCGTAGACGCTGACCAGCGGGATGCGCGAGGGGATGCTCTCGGCGGGGACGAAGCCGCCGCGGTACTCCACGCGCAACGCGAGGGTGCTGGAGTCCGCCGCGGCCGGAGCGGTGGTGGCTCTCTCGGTGACCGGCGCGGCGGAACCCGGAGCACCCGGGTCGCCCGCGGCGCCGGGCTGGGCGCAGGCGCCCAGCAGCAGAAGGGGAACGGCGGCGGCGGTCATCAGGCCGCGGTTTCTGGTCATGATGGGTACGACGAGACAGGTCCCGCCCAGGTTCCGGCCGTTTCGCGGACTTTATTCGGCGACCACCCGCGCCCGGCGCCCGAGAACCTCGACGACGTCACCCGGATGGAGTTGCCGGCCCCGCCGCAGGTCGACCTCGCCGTTGACGGCGACGTCGCCGGAGGCGATCAGAATCTTGCCCTCTCCGCCGGTGTCGATGAGATCGGCGAGTTTGAGGAACTGGCCGAGCCGGATCATGTCGCCGTCGATGGGCACGTCACGCATGGGTTCATCATCCGGCACGAGATCCGGCGGAAATCTTCCGGGCTGGTTTGAACCATCGGGGCCGGTGATCCGAACTACATGTCGTGAGGCATCTGGGGATGGCCCGCCGTGCGGGCGTGATGACCGCGGTGACCGCTGCCGGCGTTTTCTTCGCCGCCGGCCCTGCCGCGGCGGACGTGACGGTGAGCCCGGCGAGCGCGCCGCAGGGCAGTGGAGCGAACCTGAGCTTCCACGTGACCAACGAGGGCACCGCGCCGATCACCGAGGTGACGCTGCGAATTCCGGCGGACACCCCGGTGGCCGAGGCGTACCCGTTGTCCGTGGACTCCTGGGCTCCGAGGATCACTTATCGGAAGCTGACGGTACCGCTGGGCACCATTCACGGTGGCACTCCGGCGACCGAGGCCGCCGACTCGATCATCTGGCTCGCGGTGAACGGCGCGGCGATCCAGCCCGGACAGTCGGCCGATCTGACCGTCGCGCTGGGACCGCTGCCGACACTGAGTTCGATGCGGTTCACCGTGGACACGAAGTACGCCGACGGCCGGGCCGGGCCGGCGATGCCGGCGACGGTGACGCTGACCCCGTCGAACGGCGCGGCGCCCGCCACCCATCACGGTGGCTCCGCCACCGGCGCCGCCGCGGCCGCCGAGAACGTCGTGTTCGCCAATCTCGTGGGGTCTGTCGACGACGGCCCGACGTGGGCCTCGATGTCCGGCTGGCTGGTGGCCGCGCTGGCCATGCTCGCCGCCGGCTGGGTGGTGCTGCGTGGCCGGCACCGCGCGACGGAGGAGCCCGAGCCCGACGAGTCGCCCACCGGGGACGACGGCGGCGACAAGGAACCCGTGGCCGCGGGCAGCAGCAAATGGGCCTACAAGGGCTGAGACTCCCACTGCAGGCCGGGTCCTGCGATTGGGAAGATGAGGATCGTTCACGACAGCGGAGGTTGTGCGGCGCCCTCGCGGGGCCGCGCGATGCGAGGCAGGCCGTGAACGGCCCTCACCTCACGCGGGTGGGCGTGAGGACGTCGTGGCAAGCGCGTGGGGCGCACAGCCACGACCGGCGGGTGGGGCCCGGGCAAGGCCCGTGATCCGCGTGCCGTGGGGGGGGGGCAGATCAGCCCCGCCCGCACGGTCAAAGCAGCGGCCGGAAGAGCAGTCGAAGCAGTGGTCGACGCGGCAGCGCCGGAGCGGCGCTCAGACCGGAACCACCCGCTCGGTGCGCAGCGCGTCGATGATCTCGCGTTCCACCCGGTCCGACTCGTCGTGCGGAACCTGGCAGGTGCCGGCCGCGAGGTGGCCGCCGCCGCCGTAGCGCAGCATCACCTCGCCGATGTCCACCGGCGAGGTGCGGTCCAGGATCGACTTGCCGCAGGCGAAGACCGTGTTGAGCTTCTGCCGGCCCCAGATGATGTGCACCGACACCCGGGCCTCGGGAAACAGCGCGTAGACCATGAACCGGTTGCCGGCCTCGATCACCTCCTCGTCGCGGAGGTCGACGATCACCACGTCGCCGTCGAGCCGGCAGACCCGGTGCAACTGGTCGACGAACCGGGCCGAGCAGTCGTGGAACAGCTGGGAGCGCTCGATGACGTCGGGCAGGGCGAGGATCTCGTGTACGTCGTTGTGCTCGATGCACGCGTCGATGAGCTGCATCATCAGCTGGTAGTTGGAGATCCGGAAGTTGCGGAACCGGCCCAGGCCGGTGCGGCTGTCCATCAGGAAGTTGAGCAGTGTCCAGCCGGTCGGGCTGAGGATGTCGGTGAGCGAGTAGTCGGCCGAGTCGGCCTGGTCGACGGCCTCCATCAGCTCGTCGGAGACCTTCGGAAAGCGGTCCCGCCCGCCGAAGTGCTCGTAGATCACCCGGGCGGCCGACGGCGCGTCGGGGTCGATGACGTGGTTGCTGCGGTCGCCGTCGTTGCGCAGCGTCTCCGAGTGGTGGTGGTCGAACACCATGTTGGCGCGGCCGTCGTACGGCAGATTGGTGAGGATGTCCCGGTCGGTGACGTCGACGACGCCGTCCTGCACGTCTTTCGGGTGCACGAAGAGGATGTCGTCGATCATGTCGAGATGGCGCAGGAGCACGGCACACACGAGACCGTCGAAGTCGCTTCGGGTCACGAGCCGGTACTTCACGGGGTCCCCCTCGGTTGCCAGACCTTTGAACCCAGTTTGCCACTTTTTTCGTAATGGTCCGGCCCGCATCGGCGGATGGACGTGTCCACCGCCACTTCGTCCCGCTTTCCAGGAAGCGGATGAACTCTGCGAGGGCCCTCGGCCGTAAGGTTCAGACGACGGTCACAACCCGCTCGGAGGACTCGCAGAAGATGGACCACGCACCTCAGCTCATCCAGGAGCGCAGCGCTCCACCGGCCACGCTGGTGATCTTCGGCGCCTCCGGTGACCTGACCCGCCGGAAACTGCTGCCGGCGGTCGAGAACCTGGCCCGCCACGGCCGCCTGCCCGACCAGTTCGCGCTGGTGGGTGTCGCCCGGACGCCGATGACCGACGACCAGTTCGCCGAGAGCGCCCTGGGCGGCCGCAGCCTCTCCGAGAAACGCCAGCTGGCGGGCGGCGTGCGCTATGTGGCCGGCGGCTACGACGACCCGGACACCTTCAAGCGCCTCGCCGAGACCCTCGACGAGCTGGACGCCGCCCGCGGCACCTCGGGCAACCGGCTGTTCTACCTCTCCACCCCCGCCGGCGCGTTCGAGCCGGTGATCAACGGGCTGGCCGGCGCCGGCCTCAACCAGCCGCGCGAGGGCTCCTTCTCCCGGCTGGTGATCGAGAAGCCGTACGGGCGCGATCTCGCCACCGCCCGCGAGCTCGACGGCATCGTGCACGGCGCGTTCGAGGAGCACCAGGTCTTCCGGATCGACCACTACCTGGGCAAGGACACCGTCCAGAACGTGCTGGCGCTGCGCTTCGCCAACTCGATCTTCCAGCCCATCTGGGACCGCTCATGGGTCGACCACGTGCAGATCACCGTGGCCGAGACGCTCGGCGTCGGCACCCGCGGCGGCTTCTACGAGAACGCCGGCGCGATGCGTGACATCGTGCAGAACCACGTGCTCCAGGTCCTCGCGCTCGCGCTGATGGAGCCGCCGGCCTCGTTCGAGTCCGAGGGCCTGCGCAACGAGAAGGTGAAACTCCTCCAGGCGATCCGGCTCCCCACCGACCGGGACATCGCCGACGCCGCGGTCCGCGGTCAGTACACCCGCGGCGGCACCCGTGAGGAACTGATGGCCGGCTACCGCGAGGAGGTCGGCGTCGACCCGCTGTCGCGCACCGAGACCTACGCCGCCATGCGGCTCAACGTGGACAACTGGCGCTGGGCCGGAGTGCCGTTCTACGTGCGCACCGGCAAGCGCTTGCCGGCCCGGCTCACCGAGGTGGCGCTGCAGTTCCAGCGCCCGCCGCACCTGCCGATCCCGACCGACCAGCTCACCGGCCTCGAAGCCGACGCGCTGATCCTGCGGATCCAGCCCAACGAGGGCATCTCGCTGCGCTTCGGCGCCAAGGTGCCCGGCCACTCCTTCCGGGTGCGCACGGCCACCATGGAGTTCTCGTACGACCAGACGTTCGTCGAGGAGTCCCCGGAGGCTTACGAACGTCTGCTCCTGGACGCGCTGATCGGTGACGCGTCGCTGTTCATCCGCAGCGACGAGGTGCAGCACAGCTGGCGGATCGTCGACCCGATCATCGAGAACTGGAACAAGGACCCGTCGCCGATCCCGACCTACGAGGCCGCCTCGTGGGGTCCCACCGACGCCGACCGGTTGATCGGCCGCAACGGCCGTAAGTGGCGCAACGCCGCCTGACTGTCGAAACCGTTGGCGGGGCGCACGAATCTCGTGAGCCCCGCCCAACTGTTCGGCTCGTGGGAGGTTCCGCCGCAGGCGTGGTGCTGTCGCGGGTACACGCCGAGACAGCGCCGGTGGGTGGAGTCGAACCTGAACGGGGAGACCACCGACGCCCCGGTAGCCCGGCGGGCCGTGCCGTGGCCGAATTCTCAGAATGGCCGCGGAGCCGGACCGCGGACCGGCTTGGCTCCGCAGTCCGCGTCAACTGCTGGCGGGGACGGCCTCGCGGGCCGGTTGGAACAGTTCGACGAGGTTGCCGGCAGGGTCGGCGAGCAGGATCTGACGGCCGCCGGGCCCGGAGACCAGCTCGCTGCGGAACGTCAGGCCGGCGCCGCGGAGCCGGCCGATCTCGGTGTCCAGGTCGTCGACGATGAGGTGGATGCGGTTGCGGCCGGGGCTGGTGGCGTCGTCCGGGGTGGCGCGGGCACCGGAGCTGGCGGGTCCGGACAGCAGCAGCCGTAGGCGGCCGCGGACCACGTCGGCGAAGGCGGGGGCGGCGCTGCTGTGAAGGTGGAAACCGAGGTGGGTGGTGTAGAAGCCGACGGCGGCGTGAACATCGTCGACGAGGTAGCGGACGCTGACGTACTGCTCGGGTGTGCTCACGGTTTGGTCTCCTGGGGTTCGGTGGCGAGGACGGGCAGCAGATGCCGCACGCGGGTGTCGATGTCGGCGGCAATCCGGAGGAAGGCGGGGTAGTCGTCTCGGGTGCCGAGTGCGGCGGGGTCGGGGATGCTCCAGTGCCGCCGGCCGGCCGGGTTACCGAAGTCGGGGCAGACTTCTCGGGCCTTGTCGCACAGGGTGATCACGTAGTCGAAGCGGCGGCCGGTGAGCGTGTCCAGATGTCGCGGGTGCCGGCCCGCGACGTCGACGCCGAAGTGATCGTGCAGCGCCCGCACGGCATGGCGATGTAGTTGCGGCCGGGGGCGGCTTCCCGCGCTTGTCACCTGCACGTGGCCGGCCGTGTAGCGGCGGAGCTGGGCTTCAGCGATG
Organism: Actinoplanes sandaracinus; assembly: GCF_030009775.1. Lineage (GTDB taxonomy): Bacteria > Actinomycetota > Actinomycetes > Mycobacteriales > Micromonosporaceae > Actinoplanes > Actinoplanes sandaracinus. Next base: position 76,443 of record NZ_JASCTH010000009.1, read on the forward strand.
GGTGAGCGTGCGCTGTTGCCCGTGCACACGAACAGCACGGTTCGCGGCTGGTGTACCGGCGAGGCCGGTGGAGTGCTGTCCCACCGCAGGGCGGGATGCAGAGCGGTGCCGGTGCCCGCCAGCGCGTGGGCGCACCTGTCGAGGTCGAGATGGTAGTAGCTGTCGCGGCCGTCGAAGCTGCTGCGGGTGGCGGTGACCAGGCCGCCGTCGCGCAGCAGCCGCAGGTGGTAGGAGACCAGGTTTTGCGGCTGGCCCAGGAGGCTGACCAGTTCCCGGACCCGCAGGTCACTGTGGGCGAGTGCGGTCAGGAGCTGCCAGCGCAGCGGGTGTGCGGCCAGCCGGACGAACGGCGGCGCGGGGTGACCCGGTGGCCCCATGACCATGAAGATACATCAAAACAGATTGATCGGTCCGCACCGAGGCAGGAATCCCGCCGGTCGCTGGATGTTCACTGCACCGGCGGAGCCGAAAGCCCATCGGCTGCCGTATCGTCGGCCGATATCGGCCGGCGTAACAGCGCCGGGCTCATCGGAAGGTTGGTTGTGAGCGCGACATCCACGGCGGCCGGGGGCCAACTGGCGAGGCGGCTGGGGGTGTTCGACGCCGTGGTCATCGGCCTGGGGTCGATGGTCGGTGCGGGCATCTTCGCAGCCCTCGCGCCCGCGGCCGCGGCTGCCGGTTCGGGGTTGCTGCTGGGTCTGGCCGTAGCGGCGGTGGTGGCCTACTGCAACGCCACGTCATCGGCGCGGCTGGCCGCCCGCTATCCGGCGTCCGGCGGCACCTACGTCTACGGCCGGGAGCGGCTCGGTGCGTTCTGGGGATACCTGGCCGGCTGGGGTTTCGTGGTGGGTAAGACCGCCTCCTGCGCGGCGATGGCTCTCACTGTCGGGATGTATGCCTGGCCGCAGCAGGCACACGCGGTAGCGGTGGTGGCAGTGGTGGTGCTGACCGCGGTCAACTACGTGGGCGTGCAGAAGTCGGCGTGGCTGACCCGGGCGATCGTCGCGGTCGTCCTGGCGGTGCTGGCCGGTGTCGTGGTGGCCTGCCTGAGCGCGCCGCCTGCCGACCCGGGCCGGCTGTCGGGCGGCGGTGACGCCACCGTCCTCGGCGTGTTGCAGGCGGCCGGGCTGCTGTTCTTCGCCTTCGCCGGGTTCGCGCGTATCGCCACACTCGGCGAGGAGGTCCGCGACCCGGCCCGCACCATTCCCCGGGCGGTGCCGCTGGCTCTGGGGATCACCCTGGTCGTGTACACGATCGTGGCGGTCGCGGTGCTGGCGGTGCTCGGCGATCGGCTCGCCGGTGCGGCCGCGCCACTGGCGGACGCGGTACGCGCCGCCGGCTGGCCCGAGCTGGCCCCGGTGGTACGGGTCGGTGCGGCCGTCGCGGCGTTGGGTTCGCTGCTCGCGCTGATTCTCGGGGTGTCGCGCACCACCCTGGCGATGGCCCGGGACCGGCACCTGCCCCATGCTCTGGCTACCGTGCATCCGCGGTTCCAGGTGCCGCACCGGGCGGAACTGGCCGTCGGTGCGGTGGTGGCCACGGTCGCGGCCACCGCCGATGTCCGCACCGCGATCGGGTTCTCCTCCTTCGCGGTGCTGGCCTACTACGCGATCGCCAACGCCAGCGCCTGGACGTTGTCCGCCACCGAAGGCCGCCCGCCGCGGGCCATCCCGGTCATCGGCCTGGCCGGCTGCCTGACACTGGCCTTCGCCCTGCCGCTGCGCTCGGTGATCGCCGGCGCCGCGGTGCTGGCCGTCGGCGCCGCCGCCTACGGCATCCGCCACCGGTTGACCCGGCGCTGACATCCGGCCCGGGGCGGGTGGGTACACGGCCTTCCCTGGACAGGTCCGGGAAAGGACGACGCCGTGCCGCTGCAACTGGACGCCACCTCACCGTGGGCGTTCGTCGTGATCGCCGCCTCGATCGCCGGGTCGGCGGTGTTCCCGCCGCTGCCCAGCGAAGGGATGCTCGCCACCGCGATGAGCCTGGCCGCCGCCGGCAGGCTGCCCCTGGCCTGGGTGTGCGTCAGCACCACCGCCGGCGCCGTGCTCGGTGACCTGGCCGCCTACACCCTCGGGCGCGCCCTGAGCCGACCCGGCCACGCCCGTGCGGCGGGGTCTGCGCGGCTGCGCACCGCACTGGCCTGGCTGCACGCCCGGGAGCACACCTGGGGCCCCGGGATGATCGTCACCGGCCGGTTCGTCCCGGGCGGCACCACCGCTGTCGGGATCAGCGCCGGCCTGCTGCGCTTTCCGCCGCGCCGCTACCTGCTGTTCTCCAGCATCGGGGCGGCCCTGTGGACCGGCTACGGCGTCGCCGTCGGGATCGTCGGCAATGCCGTCTTCCCCGACAACCCCCTCGCCGGCGCCGCGGCCGCCGTCGGCCTGGCCCTGGCGATCGGCGCCGGCGTGCAGTGGCTCAGCCGCACCCGCCACCGCGAATAGCTTCGACGGCACGGCATCGCCCGCCTCAGGCGCCGGGTCGCCGAGCACCTCCCGCGCCAACTCGGCCAATGCCCGCCGGTCCTCGGCCAGCACCCGCAGGCCGGCATCCGAAACCGATATCGACCCCCGACTCTACGTGAGACCGACCATCAGGACCGGGCCGTGCGCGCTGAGATGGTCCGCCGTCAACCTGTCGCTCAACACTGGCGCCGACTTATCGCGGCGGCACCTGCACGGGTCGGCGGGCTCGCATAGGGTGGTCATCATCCTCGATTTATACGAGCCCGCCCCAGACCCGACGGAGAGACAGACACACATGCAGGTATCGGTCGCGCACCATCCACCGAACACGGCCGTCCTGGTCCTACGCGGATCCCTGGACATCGACACCGCTCCGGCCCTCAAGGCCAACCTGAGCCGGCTCGTCGAGCGTCCCTCTCCACGCGTGGTCGTCGACGTCTCCGGCCTCGACTTCTGTGATTCGATGGGCGTGGGCGTGCTGGTCACCGCGCACGGGCGGGCCGGGGAACGGGGCGGCTGGGTGCGTCTCGCCGCCCCGTCGGGCTTCCTGCGCAGGCTCTTCGACACTCTCGGCCTCAGCGATTACCTGCCGATGTTCCCGGACGTGGCGGCAGCGCTGAAGGAGGAGTCCTAAGCGGCCGTCACCGTGTTGAGGGCGGCCACCGCGGCGCCGCGGGCGCCGGCCATGTCCCGGTCGGGGACCAGGGCGAAGGTGGCCACCGCCTTCTGCTCGTCACGCAGGTCGGTGCTCTCCCGCACGCTGTTGAGGAACCACTGCCGGAAGTGCGGCGCCGCCTCGACCACCCCGCCGCCCAGGAAGTAGGCGGCCGGGTCGGTGAAGTTGGCGGCGATGGTGAACAACTTGCCGATCGCCTTGGCCTGCTGACCGAAGACGGCGAGGGCCATCGCGTCCTCCTTCTCGCCGTAACCGCGCAGTGCCTTGGCCGCCGTGGCGAGCGGCTCGTTCGCGAGCGGGTGGTCCGGGAACCGGGTCAGCCAGTACGGCAGCAGGTTGTTCTTGATGCCGGTGAGCGAGGCGATGCTCTCCACGTCCCCGGCGAACCCGCAGTTGCACATCGGGACGGGCTGGTCGTCCTCGATCACGCCGTGCAGCGGGATCTGCACGTGGCCCAGCTCACCGGCCATCCCGGCGACGCCGCGAACCACGGCGCCGGACTCGACCACGCCGCCGCCCAGGCCGGTGCCGACGATCGCCGCGACCGACGAGTTCAGCGGGGCGGCGGCGCCGAAGTGCTGGTGGTGCGCGTAGAGGGCGGCCGCGTTGCCGTCGTTGTTGTACACCACCGGCAGGCCGAGCCGGGCTTCGAGCGCGCCGCGGATGTCGAAGCCGTGCCAGGAGACCTGATTGAAGTTGGTCGCGCCCTTGGAGGAGATCACCCCGTGCGCGCTGGCCGGGCCGGGCGTGTCCAGCCCGACCGCACGGACCAGAGACAACGGGGTGCTGGTCAACTCCAGGATGTTGGAGAACGCCTCGGCCAGCGCCTCGACGGCCGACTCCGGGCCGTCGAGGACCCGGCTCGGGTTCTCCACGAGGTTGTTGACGAGGAACTGACCCGTCGCATCGAGGACGGTCGCGTTGTTGCAGGTGCCGCCGTTGTCGAGTCCGACGACCACCCAGGAGGACGGGGTGCGTACCGTTTCAGGCTGATCCACGGTCTTGAGACTAGGTCAGGACGGGGAATCCGGTAACGGGTGCGTCCGGATTGCGAACCCGTTAGTCATGGTTGCAGCCGTGACTCGACCCGCGGATCGGGCCGAACCGTCTGGCATGACAAAGCCGACCCGCCGTACCGTGCTCGCCGGTTCCGTCGCCACCGCCGCCCTCGCCGCGACCGGCCTCGCCGTCGAGGCGCCCGCCGCGGCGGCCGCGCCCGCCGCCGGCAGCCTCGCCGCGGGCCTGGGCAACGACCCGATCGCGCACCTGCTGCGCCGGGCCACCTTCGGCGCGACGCCGGAGTCGTACGCGGAGGCCGCGAATCTGGGTGTGGCGGGCTGGCTGGACCGGCAGCTCGACCCGGCGCGGATCAGCGACGCGACGTGCGACGCGGTGCTGAAGCGGCTGCCGCTGGCCGGGGCCGACGCGGCGACCGTGCGGGCGAAGTCGTCGAAGAACTCCTACGACTCGTTCAAGCAGCTCGGCCGGGCCGTGATCGCCCGCGCGGCGTGGAGCGAGCGGCAGCTCTTCGAGCAGGCCGTCTCCTTCTGGTCGAACCACCTGCACGTCACCGCCCCGTCGTCCGGCGTCTGGGACACCCGCGCCGACTACGACCGGACCGTGATCCGCAAGCACGCCCTCGGCAAGTTCGCCGACATGCTGAAGGCCAGCGCGCGGCACCCGTCGATGCTGACCTACCTGGACCAGCGCTCGTCGACGAAGGCGCACCCGAACGAGAACTACGCCCGCGAGCTGATGGAGCTGCACACCGTCGGCCTGGTCTACACCGAGGCCGACGTGCTGGCCGCGGCCCGGCTGCTCACCGGCATGACGGTCGGCAAGTCCGGCGGTTACGTCTACGACGCGTCGGCGCACGCCACCGGCGCGGTCGCCATCCTCGGCTTCCAGCACGCCAACGCCGCCGCCGACGGTGAGTCCGCCGCGTTCGCCTTCATCGACCACCTGGCCCGGCACACCGCGACCGCTGAGCGGATCGCCCGCAAGCTGTGCGTCCGGTTCGTCGCCGACGAGGCGCCGGCCTCGCTGGTCACCAAGCTGGCGAAGGTCTACCTGGACAACGACACCGCGATCGCGCCGGTGCTGCGCGCCCTGTTCACGTCGCCGGAGTTCGCCGCGTCGGTGGGGCAGAAGATCCGCACGCCGTTCGAGGACACCATCGCCGCGATCCGCGCGCTCGGGCTCGGTCCGGACGCCTCCGGCGTGAAGTCGCTGGACGCGCTCTACAACCACCTGGTGTCGGCCGGCAACGCGCCGTTGCGGTGGAGCGCCCCGAACGGATACCCGGACGTGGCCGCCGCCTGGGCGTCGCCGTCGGCGTTCCTGCTGCGCTGCAACCTGCACCTGAACCTCGCCACCGGGTGGTACCCGAAGCAGCTCACCCGGCCGGCCGACCTGCTGAAGTCGCTGGTGCCGGTGCTGCCGGGCACGTACGGCGCGCTGGTCGACGCGCTCGCCACGCGCCTGGTCGGCGCGAAACTGCCGGCCGCGCACACCGCCGCCGTGCTCAGTGTCGCGGGAAAGGTGCCGACCAGTCCCCTGACCGTCAAGGACAAGTCGCTGGCCGGCTCCGCGCCGTACCTGATCGCTCTCGTCCTTGACTCGCCGTCCTTCCAGCTTCGGTGATCGTCACGACTTGACCACCGTGGCTCGCCGGAGGCGCGGCAGGGCCGGAGGGCATGACAAGGGAGGCACTATGACAACGGTGCTGTGTTGTGACGAGAACGAGAAGGCACAGCTCACCCGGCGCGGCCTGATCCGCCGTGGTCTCGCCGTCGGCGCCGGGGCCGCGCTCACCGGACTGGCCGGCGAGGCGCTCAGCACGAGCCTCGCGTTCGCCGCCGGGAAGTACACCGGGGACGTCCTGGTGGTGGTGTCGATGCACGGCGGTTTCGACGGACTGTCGGCGTTCGCGCCGATCGGCGACACCGCGTACTTCCAGGCCCGCCCCGGCATCGCCGTCCCCACCGCCAAGGTGATTGCCGGCGACGGCATGTTCGGGCTGCACCCGGCGATGGCCCCGCTGCTGCCGCAGTGGAAGGCCGGAAGACTCGCCGCGGTGCACGCGGTCGGGCAGTCGAATCCGACCCGGTCGCACTTCGCCGCGATGGAGGCGATGGAGAACGCCGCGCCCGGCACCTCGATCCGCAGCGGATGGCTGGACCGGATGCTCGGCCTGACCGGCGCCTCCGGACCGCTCTCCGCGGTGTCGATGGGCGACGCGATGCCGGCCCGGCTGCTGGCCGGCCCGTCGGCCGACGTGTCGATGAAGGGTCTCGACGAGTTCACCCTCGCCGCCGATGGCAAGAAGCCGATGGCCGCCGCGCTGCGGGCGATGTACGCCGACGCCCCGCCCCTGCTCGCCGGCCCGGCCATGGCCGCCGACCGGGCCCTGGCCGCCACCGCCTCGGCGAAGGGCGCCTACCGGCCGGCGAACGGCGCCGAGTACCCCGACAGCGACCTGGGCGGCGCGCTGCGCGACGTGGCCCGGCTGATCAAGGCGGACTCCGGCCTGGTCACGGCCGCGGTCGACTGCGGCGACTGGGACATGCACCAGGGGCTCGGCCCGGCGGTCAAGGGCCAACGGATGTACGACAACCTGGCCGACTTCTCCGCCGCGTTGGCCGCCTTCGTCACCGACCTCGGCGAGACCGCGATGAAGAACGTGACCGTCCTGACGATCAGCGAGTTCGGCCGCCGGGTCAAGGAGAACAGCTCGCGCGGCGTGGATCACGGCCACGGCAACGCGATGATGCTGCTCGGCGGCGGGATACGCGGCGGCAGAGTCTACGGCGCGTGGCCCGGCCTGGACCCGGCGTCGCTGGTCGCGGGAGATCTGGCGGTGACCACCGACTACCGGTCGGTGATCGGCGAGGTGCTGCAGAAACGGTGCGGCGTCGGCGCGCTGAACGATGTGTTCCCGGGCGTGAAGCCCTCCTCGTTCGGCCTGGCCGCCGCCCGCTGACCGACCCCGGCCCGGCCGCCGCCCGCTGACCGACCCCGGGCGGAGAAAGAGTTCAGGGCCGGCGCCTCTCCCAGGAGGCGCCGGCCCTTGTCAGCCGCCCCGGCTCAAGGCCCTGTGCCGGGACGGCGTGTTCTCTTCACCACTGGTCAGCTCGTCACTTGGCGCCGGCCGTGCGGCGCTTCGACCAGACGTCGAAGGCCACCGCGGCCAGGAGCACGCCGCCCTTGACCAGCATGACCTCCTTGGGCTCCGCGCCGAGCAGGCTCATGCCGTTGTTGATGACGGCCATGATCATGCCGCCGGTGATCGCGCCGACCACCTTGCCGACGCCGCCCTGGACGGCGGCGCCGCCGATGAACGCGGCCGCGATGGCGTCCAGCTCGAAGCTGTTGCCGGCGGTCGGGCCGGCCAGGTTGAGCCGGCCGGCGAAGATGATGCCGGCCACCGCCGAGAGCACGCCCATGTTGACGAACAGCCAGAACACCACCGACTTGACCTTGACGCCGGAGAGCGTCGCGGCCTGCAGGTTGCCGCCGACGGCGTAGATCTGCCGGCCGAACACGGCCCGGTTGGTGACCAGGGTGTAGCCGACCACCAGCACGGCGAGCAGGACGAGCACCCAGGGCAGGTTCCGGAAACGCGCCAGCTGCACGACGAAGAACATCACCAGGATCGCCGGGACGGCCACCTTGAGCGCGAACAGCCACATCGGGTCGACGGCCTGGCTGTAGCGGATCCGGGCGGCCCGGGCCCGGACCTGCACCAGGGCCATGCCCACGACCACGGCGACGCCGAGGATGATGCTGAACAGGTCGGCCCCGCCCAGCGCCTCACCGAGGCCGATGTTGCCGAGGAACCCGGGGATGAAGCCGTTGCCCAGCGTCCGGATCTCGTCGGGGAACGGGCCCTTGCCCTCGTTGCCGAGGATCCACATGGTCACCGCACGGAACAGCAGCATGCCGGCCAGCGTGACGATGAAGGCCGGAATGTTGAAGTACGCCACCCAGTAGCCCTGCCAGGCGCCGATCATCGCGCCGAAGACCAGCGTCGCGATCACCGCGACCGGCCAGGGCAGATCCCAGTCGACCATCATGACGGCGGCGAAGGCGCCGGTCGCGGCCACCACCGAACCGACCGACAGGTCGATGTGCCCGGCGATGATGATCAGCACCATGCCGATCGCGAGCACCAGGATGTACGAGAACTGCACGATGATGTTGCTGAGGTTCTGCGGGCCCAGCAGGTCGCCGCCGGTCAGCGCGGTGAACAGCACGACGACCAGGGCGAGCGCGATGTAGATGCCGCTCTGCTTGATGTCGAAATTGACTCTGCGGGGGGCGGTGTCGCCGTGCGGCGCGGCCGGGCCCTTGCCGGCCTGCACACCGGTGCTGGTGGGTGCGGCCGTCACGGCGCTACCTCCTGTGCTTCCTTCGTCATGAGGGTCATCAGGCTCTCTTGCGTGGCCTCGGCGCGCGGCACCTCGCCGGTGATCCGGCCAGCCGAGAGGGTGTAGATGCGGTCACAGATCCCGAGAAGCTCGGGGAGCTCGGACGAGATGACCAGGATGGCCTTCCCCTCGTCGGCGAGCCGGTTGATGATCGTGTAGATCTCGTACTTGGCACCGACGTCGATGCCCCGGGTCGGCTCGTCGAGGATCAGGATGTCCGGATCGGTGAGGATCCACTTGGACAGCACGACCTTCTGCTGGTTGCCGCCGGACAGCTTGCCGACGACCGCCTCGACGCTCGGCGCCTTGATGTTCATGCTGGCGCGGAACCCGTCGGCGACCCGGAACTCCTCGTTGCCGTCGACCCAGCCGGCCTTGGCCAGCTTGTCCAGCGCCGCCGCCGAGATGTTGCGCTTGATGTCCTCGATCAGGTTCAGGCCGTACCGCTTGCGGTCCTCGGTGGCGTACGCCATGCCGTGGTCGATCGCCTCGCGGACGGTGCGCGCCTGGATCTCCTGGCCGTCCTTGACCAGACGGCCGGAGATGTTGACGCCGTACGAACGACCGAAGACGCTCATCGCCAGTTCGGTGCGGCCGGCGCCCATCAGGCCGGCCAACCCGACGATCTCGCCGCGGCGCAGCGTCATGTTGACCCGGTTGACCAGCGGCCGGTCGGGCTGGCTGGGACTGAAGACCGTCCAGTCCTCGATCCGCAGCGCCTCCGCGCCGATCTTCGGGGTGTGGTCCGGGTAACGGTGTTCCATGTCCCGGCCGACCATCCCCGAGATGATCTTCTCCTCGGTGAGTTCCGGGGTGTTCGCGGTCCAGATCGTCTTGCCGTCCCGCAGGATGGTGACCCGGTCCGAGATTCCCATGACCTCGTTGAGCTTGTGCGAGATGATCACGCAGGTGATGCCCTCGTCGCGCAGCCCGCGCAACAGGTCGAGCAGATGCGCCGAGTCCTCGTCGTTGAGCGCCGCGGTCGGCTCATCGAGGATCAGCAACTTGACCTGCTTGGAGAGGGCCTTGGCGATCTCGACGAGCTGCTGCTTGCCGACACCGAGCTCGATGACCGGGGTGACCGCGCGCTCGGACAGGCCGACGCGGCGCAGTAGCTCGTCGGCCGCGGCGTTGGTCCGGTTCCAGTCGATCCAGCCGCGCTTGGCCTGCTCGTTGCCGAGAAAGATGTTCTCGGCGATGGAAAGGTTCGACGCGAGCGCGAGCTCCTGGTGGATGATGACGATGCCCCGGTGCTCGCTGTCGCGGATGCCGGAGAACTTGCAGGGCTCGCCCTCGAACTCGATGTCGCCCTCGTAGGTCCCGTGCGGGTAGACACCCGACAGCACCTTCATCAGGGTCGACTTGCCGGCCCCGTTCTCACCGCAGATGGAGTGGATCTCTCCTCTGCGTACGTCAAGATTGACGTCCTGCAGCGCCTTGACGCCCGGGAACGTCTTGGTGATGCCGCTCATCCGCAGAATCGTGTCGGTCATGCAGACCCTCCTAGTGGGCCGATGAGGCCCGCGCCCCGCCCGCCTCGAAAGGTGGGCGGGGCGCGGAAACCTACATCACTTCAGCTGGTCAGCCGTGTAGTAGCCGCCGGTGACCAGTTCCTTCTCGTAGTTGTCCTTGGTGACGATGACCGACTCCAGCAGCTGGGCCGGGACGACCTTCACACCGTTGTCGTAGTCGGTGGCGTTGTTCGTCTTCGGGGTCTGGCCCTTGAGCACCGCGTCGGCCATCTCGCCGGTGACCTTGGCGAGCTGACGGGTGTCCTTGTAGATGGTGGAGTACTGCTCACCCGCGATGATCGACTTGACCGAGGCGAGCTCGGCGTCCTGGCCGGTGACGATCGGGTACGCCTGCGAACCGGTGCCGTAACCGCCGGACTTCAGCGCGGAGAGGATGCCGATCGAGATGCCGTCGTAGGGCGAGAGAACACCGTTGACCTTGGCGCCGTCCTTGTAGGTCGAGGTCAGCAGGTTCTCCATGCGCTTCTGCGCGGTGGCCGGGTCCCAGCGCAGCGTGGAGACGGTGTCGAAGTCCTTCTGGCCGCTCTTAACGACGACGGTGCCCTTGTCGATGTGCGGCTGCAGGACGCTCATGGCGCCCTTGAAGAAGAAGGTCGCGTTGTTGTCGTCCGGCGAACCGGCGAACAGCTCGACGTTCAGCGGGCCCTTGGCGCCGGCGTCGGTGCCGTCGGCGTTGAGGACCTTGAGACCGATCAGCAGCGAGGTGGCCTGCTGCACGCCGACCTTGAAGTTGTCGAAGGTGGCGTAGTAGTCCACGTTCGGGCTCTTGCGGATGAGCCGGTCGTACGCGATGACCTTGATGCCGGCGGCCTTCGCGTTGTCGAGCTGGCTGGTGATCGCCTCGCCGTCGATCGACGCGATGATCAGCAGCTTGGCGCCCTTGGTGATCTGGCTGTCCAACTGCTGGGTCTGGGTCGGGATGTCGTCCTCCGCGTACTGGAGGTCGACCTTGTAGCCCAGGGTCTCGAGCTGCTTCTTCAGGTTGTCGCCGTCGTGGATCCAGCGCTCCGAGGAGCGGGTCGGCATGGTGATGCCGACCAGCGCGCCTGCGGTGACACCGCTGGCGGCTTCCTTGTCGACGGACTTCTCAGCGTTACCACAGGCCGCCATGGTGGCGACCATCGTGGCGGCGGTGAAAACGGCCGCGAGCCGGGTCAATTTCACGGTGGATCTCTCCTTTGAGAACGGTGTTACAGGGGGCGAGCCAGGCGGTGGTACGCCTGGTTCCAGCGCACCCGGTCGGAGAAGCCGGCCGGGGTGGTGCGCTCGTCGATCATCAGAAGCTCGGTCTGCGCCATCTCCGCGAAATCACGCAGAGTCTCCGCGTCGACCGCCTGGGTCAGCACGGTGTGATGCGGTCCACCAGCCATGATCCAACATTCGGCGGAGGTGGAGAGCGAAGGTGCGGGCTTCCACACGGCTCGGGCCACGGGCAGTCTCGGCAGCGGCTCGTCCGGGGGGATCACCTCGATCTCGTTCGCGACCAGCCGGAACCGGTCGCCCATGTCGGCCATGCCCATGACCACCGCCGGGCCGGGGGCCGCGTCGAAGACCAGGCGCACGGGGTCCTCCCGGCCGCCGATCCCCAGGGGATGGATCTCGGCGCGCGGCTTCGCCGACGCGATGGACGGGCAGACCTCGAGCATGTGCGCGCCGAGGATCTTAGGCTCGCCCGGGCCGAAGTGGTAGGTGTAATCCTCCATGAATGAGGTGCCGCGTCCGGTTCCGGAATCCATCGCCTTCACGGTGGCGACCAGGACCGAGGTCTTCCAGTCGCCTTCGCCGCCGAAGCCGTAACCGTCGGCCATCAGGCGCTGCACCGCCAGGCCGGGCAGCTGGCGCAGCCCGCCCAGATCCTCGAAGTTGGTGGTGAACGCGCCGAAGCCGCCGTCGGTAAGGAACTGCCGCATGCCGGCCTCGAGCCGCGCCGCGTAACGCAGCGAGTCGAGCCGCTCGTCCAGCAGCGCCGCGTCGACGTCGAAGACGTCGCGGTACTCCGCGACGAGCTTGTCGATCTCGACGTCCGGCACCTGGTCCACGACGGCGACGAGATCGTTCACGCCGTACGTGTTGACCGAGACGCCGAATCGCAGCTCGGCCTCGACCTTGTCGCCCTCGGTGACCGCGACGTCGCGCATGTTGTCGCCGAAGCGCGCCAGCCGCAGGGTGCGCAGGTGCTGAAGGCCGGTCGCGGCCCGGGCCCAGGCGCCGACCCGCGCGACGACCACCGGGTCGGCGGCGTGCCCGGCGACCACCTTGCGCGGCACGCCGAGCCGCGCCTGGATGTACCCGAACTCCCGGTCGCCGTGGGCGGCCTGGTTGAGGTTCATGAAGTCCATGTCGATGGTCGACCACGGCAGCGACGCGTTGTGCTGGGTGTGCAGGTGCAGCAGCGGCTTGCGCAGCGCGTCCAGGCCGCCGATCCACATCTTGGCCGGGGAGAACGTGTGCATCCAGGCGATGATGCCGATGCAGTTCCGGTCGGCGTTGGCGTCCAGCATGACCTGCTTGATCGCGCCCGAGTCGGTGAGCACCGGCTTGCCGACGACCTCGACCGGCAGACCGCCGGCGGCCAGGGTCCGCTGGATCTCGGCGGACTGGTCGGCGACCTGCCGCAGAGTCTCCGGGCCGTAGAGATGCTGGCTTCCGGTCAGAAACCAGATCTGCGGGTTCATCGCTGTTCCTTTGCTCGTGGTATCAAGCGGACCCGGAGACCCGGCGCTGGATCGCGCGCAGTTTCCGCATCACCCGGTTGCCACCCCGGCCGAAGTAGTCGTGCAGCTCCGAATACTCGGCGTAGAGCTCGTCGTAGACCGCGGCGGCCGCCGGGTCCGGCTGGTAGACGCCACGCGTGCAGCGGCCCATGACGGCGGCCGCGGCGCGGACATCCGGGTACGCGCCGGCGGCGGCAGCGGCGTGGATCGCCGAGCCGAGAGCCGGGCCCTGCTCGGATTCGAGCAGCGAGAGCGGCATGTTCAGCACATCCGCGTAGATCTGCATGAGCAGGCGATTCTTCATCAGGCCACCGGCGACGACGAACTCGTGGACCGGTACGCCGTTCGCGTTGAACGTCTCAACGATCTTACGTGCACCGAAGGCCGTTGCCTCGATCAACGCCCGGTACACGTCCTCCGGCTTGGTCGTCAGCGTCTCGCCGACCAGCAGCCCGGACAGCTCGTGATCGACCAGCACCGAGCGGTTGCCGCTGTGCCAGTCGAGAGCCAGCAGGCCGTGCTCGCCGGGCTTCTGGGCGGCGGCCAGCTCGGTCAGGCGCTGGTGGGTGTGCTCGTCCTTGAGCGTCGCGACGTAGTGGCCGAAGATGTCGCCGACGCCGCTCTGGCCCGCCTCGTAGCCGTACAGGCCGTCCACGATGCCGCCGTCGACGACGCCGCACATGCCGGGGACCTCGCGGATGTCGGCGCCGTTCATGACGTGGCAGGTCGAGGTGCCCATGATGGCGACCATCTGGCCGGGCTCCAGGGCCTGGGCGGCGGCCGAGGTCACGTGCGCGTCCACGTTGCCGACCGCGACGACGACGCCCTCGGGCAGGCCGGTCCACTCGGCGGCCTGCTTGCTCAGCGTGCCGGCGGCCGAACCGAGCCGGCCGATCGGCTGGTCCAGCTTGTCGGCGACGAAGTCGGCGAAGGCCGGGTTGAGCTGGGCGAGGAAGTCCCGCGACGGGTAGGCGCCGTTCTGGAGGATGCCCTTGTAGCCGGCGGTGCAGGCGTTGCGCACGTACTCACCGGTGAGCTGCCAGACGATCCAGTCGGCGGCCTCCACCCAGCGTGCCGTCGCCGCGTAGACCTCCGGGTCCTCCTCCAGCAGTTGCAGGGCCTTGGCGAACTCCCACTCCGAGGAGATCAGGCCGCCGTACCGGGGCAGCCAGGCCTCGCCGCGCGCGGCGGCGAGCCGGTTGATCCGGTCGGCCTGCCCCTGGGCGGCGTGGTGCTTCCACAGCTTGACATAGGCGTGCGACCGGGAAACGAACTCCGGCAGATCGCTCAGCGGGGTACCGTCACTGAGGGTGGGCACCATCGTGCACGCCGTGAAGTCGGTGCCGATGCCGATCACCTGGGCGGGGTCGATGCCGGCCGCGGCGACCGCCTGGGGCACGGCGATCTTCAGTACGTCGGTGTAGTCACCGGGCACCTGCAGCGCCCAGTCGTGACCCAGCGGGGTGCCGTCGGGCAGGGCCTCGGTGAGCACCGCATGGCTGTACTCGTGCACCGCGGAGCCGAGTTCCGCGCCGTCGGAGACCCGGACGACCACGGCCCGGCCCGACAGGGTGCCGTAGTCGACACCGATGACGTACGTCGCGGACGGATCAACGGACATGGGGCGTACCTCCGGTGGGTGGCCCGGGAGGTGGCCGGGGCCACACCCCAGCGGGAGCGAACCCCAGTGTTATCGCTAACAAATGAGGTGTCAACGCATGTCGGCAACAACGAGGTAACGGCATATTAACGAAGGCGGGCCGAACCGGTCAGAGGCGACGCGGAGCGCTTTCGCGGATCACCAGCTGAGGCGGGACGACGATCTGGTTCGCGGCGCTGGAGATGTCCCTCATCTGGCCCAGGAGCAGGGTCAACGCGGCCCGGGCCACGTCGCCGAAGGCCTGCCGGACGGTGGTCAGCGGCGGAATGAAATAGGCCGCCTCGGGCACGTCGTCGAAACCGACCACGGCCACGTCGTGCGGCACCCGGCGGCCGCGCTCGTGCAGCGCCCGCAGGATGCCCAGGGCCAAGTGATCGTTCGCCGTGAAGATGGCCGTCACCTCGGGCATCCGGGCCAGCATCTGACCGGTCCGGTAACCCTCGGAGGCGGACCAGTCGGCCGACAGCAGCGGCGGCACCTCGGCGCCGGCCTCCAGCAGGGTCTGCTTCCAGCCCTGGATGCGGCCGGCCGAGTCGAACCAGTCGGTTGGCCCGGAGACGTGCCAGACCGTTTCATGACCGGCGTCCAGCAGGTGCTGCGTCGCCGCACGGGCGCCGGCCACCTGGTCCACCGTGACCAGCGGCCGCCCGCTCGACGGGTCGCCGTCGATGAAGACCACCGGCACGTCACCGGGGATCTCGGCGAGGGCCTCGGTCGCGGAGGCGGTGTTGGCGATGACCACCAGGCCGGCCACCCGCTGGTCCAGATGCCGGTCCACCACCGCGGAGATCGAGGAGCGGTCCAGCTCGCGGACGCTGCCGACGCTGACGGCGAAACCGGCGTCCGCGGCGGCCTGCTCGAACTCGCTCAGCATGGTGGCCGGGCCGAACAGCGTGCTGTTGCGGGCGACCACGCCGATCAGCTGGGAGCGCCCGGTGACGAGTGCGCGGGCGGCGCGGTTGGGACGGTAGCCCAGCTCGGCGATGGCGGCCCGGACCCGCATGCGGGTCTGTTCCTTGACATTGGGATGATCGTTGAGAACGCGCGAGACGGTCTGATGGGACACACCCGCCAGCCGGGCCACATCCGTCATCGCCGGGCTACGGGAGATCTTGTCCACTTGCGCACCTCGTCTGATCCTGTGAACCTTTTCAACCCTGGCATTGAGCCTGACGGTGCGAGACGATCGGGCGGCGACACGCGGTTCCGGCCTCGTCATGTTGAAAAAAGTTCAGTTCTCATGGAGCGTAGCGGAATCCCACACCTGCCCGCGCAACCAGAAATGTTATCGATAACATCCGCTTTTTACGAGCCCCGCGCGGGCGATCTTCGGCGGCACGTACCCTCGGCAGCGATGGAACCGTCAGTGACGTTCAACAGCCCGAGTGTGCTGGGCAGCCTAGCCGACGAGGGGTTCACCTCGTTGCGCCGGGCCGCCGCACCGCGCGCCGAGCGGTACGAGGCCGGCCGCTCGCTGCGTGACCGGTCTCCCCGCTCCGAGATGGCGCACTGGCGGGCCCGTGACCGCCGCCCCGACCCGGTCGCCCAGGTCGTCGCCACCCACGAGGGGCGGCTGGAGCGGCTCATCCCGGTCCGCATCGGCCGGATGATCCAGTCGCCCTACACCTTCCTGCGCGGCACCGCCGGCCTGATGGCCGACGACTTCGCCGGACTGCCCAGCACCGGCATCACCCCGGTGATCTGCGGCGACGCCCACCTCGGCAACTTCGGGTTCTACGCCTCTCCCGAGCGTGAGCTGGTCTTCGACCTCAACGACTTCGACGAGGCGCACCCCGGCCCGTGGGAGTGGGACCTGCGCCGCCTCGCGGTCAGCGTGCACGTCGCCGGCCGGGTCAACGGCTTCCGGGAGAGCGCCTGCTCCGAAGCGGTCCAGCACTGCGTCGAGGAGTACCGCGTGCAGATCGGCCACCTCGCCGAACAGCCGCTGCTGCGCCGCTCCTTCGACCAGCTCAACGTCGACGCGATGCGCTCGGCCGCCAGCCGGGACAGCTTCCGCGACGAGATCGAGCGCGCCGCCCGCCGGGCCCGACGCCGCACCAGCGACCGGGCGCTGCCCCGGTTCACCGAGCGCAACGACGGCGCCATGCGGCTCGTCGAGGAGCCGCCGCTGATCACCCGGCTGCCCGCGGAGGAACGCGACCAGCTGGCCGAGGGCCTGGACGGATACCTCAGCACCGTCCGGCCGCACTGGGCGCGGATCCTCGGCGGGTACCGGATCGTCGACATCGCGCACAAGGTCGTCGGCGTGGGATCGGTCGGGCTGCGGGCGTACGTCGCGCTGTGCGAGGGCAGCAGCCCCGACGACGTGCTCTTCCTCCAGCTCAAGCAGGCCCGCCGGTCGGTGGTCGCGAAACACCAGCACGGCGCGCTCGCCTGGCACCGGCATCAGGGCCAGCGGGTCGTCGAATACCAGCAGGCCCTCCAGACGGTCAGCGACCCGCTGCTCGGCTGGACCACGGTCGGTGACCACCAGTACTACGTGCGCCAGTTCCGGGACATGAAGGGCGCGATCGTCGTCGAGGACATCGACGCCGGAGCGCTCGCCGACTACGCCCGGATCTGCGGCTACCTGCTCGCCAAGTCGCACGCCCGCACCAGCGGGGCGTCGATGATCGCGGGCTACGTCGGCAGCGGCGACAAACTCGACGAGTCCCTCGCGCGCTTCGCGCGGGCGTACGCCGATCAGGTCGAGAGCGACCATCAGGCGCTGCTGGCCGCGGTCAACCGCGGCGAACTGCCGGCCGAGCCGGCGTGAAACCCTCTTCCCACCCCCCCCGGAGGTACGTCCGTGAGCGGCGCGATCCCGATCGACTCACCCCTGCTCGCCGAGTTCTGGACCGAGCGCCACCTGTGCACGCTCACCACGCTGCGCGCCGACGGATCGCCGCACGTGGTCGCGGTCGGCGCCACCCTGGACCCGGTCGCCGGGCTCGCCCGGATCATCTCGTCCGGTGGCTCCGCCAAGGTCCGGCACGTCCTGCGCGGGCAGCAGCGGGTGGCGATCTGCCAGGTCGACGGCCCCCGCTGGAGCACCGTCGAAGGTCTCGCCGTGATCCGCGACGACCCGTCGTCGGTCACCGAGGCCGAGCAGCGGTACGCCGCCCGTTACCGCACCCCCCGCCCGAACCCGGAACGCGTCGTCATCGAGGTCAAGATCACCCGCATCCTCGGCTCCGCGTCGCTACTACCCTCGGGGACATGAGCAACCCGCCGGGCACCGCCGATCACGTGCTGCTGCCCGGGCACGACGTGCCGCTGGGGCGGTACACGACGGTGCGCCGGCTGCTGCCGCACCGGGACCGGCGCATGGTCGGCGCCTGGTGCTTCGTCGACCACTTCGGGCCCGACGACGTCGCCGGGCGGCCCGGCATGCGGGTGCCGCCACACCCGCACACCGGGCTGCAGACCGTCACCTGGCTCGTCGACGGGCTGGTCGAACACCGGGACAGTCTCGGCAGCCACCAGTTCATCGCGCCCGGCCAGCTCAACCTGATGACGTCGGGGCACGGCATCGCGCACTCCGAGCACACCCCGCCGGAGCACCCCGACAGCGCACACGGGCTGCAACTGTGGATCGCGCTGCCGGAGGACGCCCGGCACGGGCCGGCCCGGTTCGAGCACCACGCGGAACTGCCCTCCTACCAGGAGGGGCCGGTCACGGTCACCGTCGTGGCCGGCGAACTCGGCGGGCGCCGCTCCCCCGCCCGCGTGCACTCGCCGCTGGTCGGAGCCGAGCTGATCTACACCGCGGCGGGCCGGCACCGCCTCGGCGTCGATCCGGCGTTCGAGCACGCGGTGCTGGTGATGTCGGGGGCGGCCACGGTCGCGGGAACGGAGCTCCAGCCGGGATCGCTGCTCTTCGTGAGCGGTGGGCGTACCACGCTGGATCTGGAAGTCGCCGGAACGGCGCGGTTGTTCCTGATCGGCGGCGAGCCGTTCGACGAGCCTCTGGTCATGTGGTGGAACTTCGTGGGCCGGTCGCACGACGACATCATCCGGGCGCGGGAAGAGTGGATGGCCGGCGCCGAGCGATTCGGGGTCGTCGGCGGGTGCGAGGCCGACCCCCTCCCGGCGCCCGAGCTGCCGACGGTGCGGCTGAAAGCGCGTGACCGGCACGGCCGGACGTGGTGACCTTTTGTCTTTCCGGCCGGTGATTGCCATGATCATCCGATGACGCCCGAGCGACTCCTCACGGCGCTGGCCGGCGTTCCGGGCCTTCATCCCCGCGCCGGACAGCGGGTTCCGTCGATCTTCACCTGGGACGACGGCCCCTCCGGAGCGACCGCCGCGGCCGCGTTGACCGCCGCCGGATTCGAGGTGACCGACCCGTTCTGGGCCGGTGGACTGGTCGACGTCCGCGACCGGGAACCCTGCCTGTTCCAGCGGGTCCTGCGCCCGGAGACGGCCGCCCTGCTCTGGCTGCACGGCACCGAACCCGACGACCCGGCCGGTGACCGGCTGC
Source organism: Actinoplanes sandaracinus (assembly GCF_030009775.1). Classification (GTDB taxonomy): domain Bacteria; phylum Actinomycetota; class Actinomycetes; order Mycobacteriales; family Micromonosporaceae; genus Actinoplanes; species Actinoplanes sandaracinus. Next base: position 95,402 of record NZ_JASCTH010000009.1, read on the forward strand.
TGGCCCGGCGCGCCTTCGCGACCGACCTGCCCGGCGAAGGACTGCGGCCCGGCGACCACTCCGCGGAGCTCGCGGCACACCTGCTGGCCGGGGAGATCAGCGAGTTCGACTTCGGCGGGGACACCCTGTTCACCCAGATCGGCGAAGCGGCACGGCGTGCCTTCGGCGGCCGGGCCGGGCTCTTCGAGATCGCCCGCCGGGCCGTCGTCTGAGGTTCACGGTGGCCGAGAGCGGACTCGCGCACGCGGGATACATCCGGGCCGTGGCCGGGGCGCTGGAGGCGGCCGGCGTGCCGGTGGCGGACTGGCGCGCCGACCCCGGCCCGCCACGGGACGGCTGGATACCGTTCGATCTCGCCCGGCAGACGCGCCTGCACGGGCGGGTGGTGTGGGACCACGACGCGGCCGGCGCCGGATGGTCCGAGGAGCGCGGCTGGTATCTGCTCACCGTCGACGATCCGGCGGGGCGCGACGTCCGTACCGTGCGGGCCCTGGAGGTCCCGGTGATCGCCGCGCCGCGCGCGGTGGCCCGGGCCGTCGCCGCCGTCGCGGGCCTGGCCGACAGCGTCGCCACCGGACCGCCCGCCTCCGGCCCCGCCGATCCGGAGTTCTCCGGCCACCGTGCCGGGGTCGTGGATCCGGCGTTCGAGGAGGCGCTGCTCCGCTATTCGCCGAGTCGCACAAAGTCCGTTGACGGGTGGCGGACGGCGGCGGAAGGTCGAGGGTAGACCGACCGAACCTCCCGGCGGAGGAATCCCGTGACCCTCCTCGATGCCAGCCGACTCGCCCTGATCTTCGCCGCCCCGGGCGTCGTGATGGCCGGAATCCGTTACGTCCCGCGGTGGTGCGCGGCCCTCGCCGAGCTCCGCCGGCAACGCCGCAGACCCGAGCCGGCGCCGTACGGGCCGCCGATCCAGCAGCTCGCCGCCGACCTGCGCCGCCTGCTGCGCCTGCACGGCGAACTCGCCGCGTCCGCGCACTCGGCCCTCTGCGCCCACCGGCTGTGGGCGGTCGAGGCGGCGATCGGCACCCGGGCGATCGAGACCGCGACCGCGCTGGCGGTGCCGCACCCGCACCCCGACCGGGCCACCGCACTGACCCGGACCGAACTGTCGGCGCTGCTGAGCGCGCTGGCGGCGGCCGGGCTGGTGCTGCCCACCCGGGTCGGCGGCTTCACCACCGACGGCCGCCTCTGAGACCGGCGCCCACCGGCCGGAAGGGCCGGGAGCAGGGTCGCCACCGCCTCGCCTGCCCGGCGGGCGGCACGCGACGACTTCGAGGGGGGTCTCGTCATCGCGGGCCACCCGCCGGGAGGAGCGGGAGAGACAGCGGCGGGAGATGGGCTCCCGCCGCCGCCTCCCGTCCCGACCCGCACGCCAAGATCCATCAACCGCGGGAGGGCGAGGGGGGATCGCCTCCACGGATCGTCTCGGGCGCGGTGCGGCCGCCGAATGACTGGGGGGCGGCGGCCGTGGGCCGGGAAGTCCTTCAGCCGTGCCTGCTCCGTGGTGGGGGCCACGTGGCGCCGGCCGGGCTGTCGCCGGCCATGCGGTGCGGACCGGGCGGTTACCGGCCGCATGACGCCGGCCGGGGTGTTACCGGCCGCACATTGCCGGCCGGGGTAGTACAGGCCGCATGGTGCCCGGCCGGGTGTGCTCCCGCCGGGACGTCGTTGGCCGCAGCGGGACGCCCGGTCCGCGGACCGGGCGTACATCCACCGTGACAGACCGGGTGTCCATGATCCGCGGGCGCGCGGGGTGTCCTTCGCCACCCCGACGGGGCCGGCGTCATCACCTGTTCAGGGTCGCCCGCCAGTCCGTGGTTGCGATGAAGGGAAGCTTAAGAAGTCCTTAAGTCGAGGCCCGGCCCGTCACCGCGCCGCAACGATCCTCGTTGATCGGGACAGCCACCGGGACCCCTCCGGGACCTCTGCCGAAACATCGTCATAGTCACTGCTCAACCTGTTGAACCGGCAGCCCCCGCAAGACGTATACCCCGTTGGTCGGGCACCATCGGCGGACTGCGGCGCCGATCCGATCGACGCTCGCGGGCCGGCCGCGACGCCGGTGACAGAGTTCCGCAGGGCGGTGGCGCACTACGCAAATCCGTGGTTAACCTTCCACATCCACCACGTGGCAGGCGTTGATCGCAGAGGCGCGCGGGGGCGGGCACCGGGGGGTGCGGAGGTGGTCCAGGGTGAGGACGGTGGCACGGATGCGGCGACGGGGCTGTAGGCCTTTGCCCTGCCGATTCGGGGCCCCCTCATGAGCTTCGAGGACGACGAGTACTGGGCGGACGAGTACGACGACTACTCGTTCATGCCGAGCTCCGCGGTCAAACAGGAGAGGCACTACACCAAACGGACAGCGCCCGACCCGGTCATGCCGACCCGCCGCCGGCCCGCCGGAGGTAGCCCCGACGAGGTCGCCGCCCGCCGTCAGAAGAAGGCCGCGTTCGACTCGGAGCGGCCGAGCTGGCTGGACGACCCCGACTTCGAACCGATCGACACGTCCGTCGAGAACCTGGCCGGCGACGAGTTCGACGACATCGACTTCAACCGGCCCGAGCTCGGCATCGACTTCGACAAGCCCGACTTCCCCATCATCGACCCCGCGGCGCGCCCCGACCTGCGGCGCGGCGCCGCGCCGCAGCGCCGCGGCGGCGACAACCGCTATGAGCGTACGGTCGGCGAGCGCCGTGACGCCGCCCGCCCCGACGGCCGTCACCCGGCCCCCCGCTACCGGGGCGACACCCCCGCTCCCGACAGCGCTCCCCGCTTCGACGACGGTTCGGGCTCGCGGGACAGGCGGCGCGACGAGACCGGTGGCCGCCGTCGCCGGGAGGACATGCCCGCCCGCCAGGACAACCGGTGGGACGACGCCCCACCGCGCCAGGGCGACGCGCTCGCCGGACGGGACGGGCGCGATCGCCGGCCCGCCGGCCTCGACCCGCGCGACGACCCCCGAGCCCCGTTCCGCGACGAGCGCCGCGAGCCCGCACGCGACGACCGCCGTGACGGTCCGCGCGCCGAACCCCGTGAGCCGTCCCGCGACGTCGGCCGTGCCGCCCCGCCTCCCGCCCGCGACATCGGCCGTGCCACGCCGCCTCCCGCCCGCGACGCCGACCGTGCCGCGCCGCTCTCCGCACGTGACGACAGCCGTGGTCCTTCGTCGTACGACGGCCGCCGGGACGATCGTCGCGAGCCGATTCCGGACGACCGTCCGGGCCGCGGGCGGCGCGTCGGCGAGATCCGGTCCGACGAGCTGTGGCCCGACGCCGACCAGGGCCGGGGGCGCAACGGCGACCGCTGGGAGACCGCGGAGCCCCTCCGCGACGACGACCGGTGGGAGAGCGCCGAGCCCCTCCACGACGACGAGCGGCAGCGCTCCGGGCGCACCATCGAGCTGGGCGCGGACGAATACTGGGAGGAAGCCGACCGCTCCGGGCCGAACAACGGCCGCCGTGACCAGCCGGGCCGCCCCGGCGGTGAGCGTGCCCGCTCCGACGACGGCTGGGCGAACGACGAGTTCGGGCCGATCCGCCCGCACGGCGGACGCCGCACGCGGCGCGACGACGTGGACGCCGCCCGGCCCGCTGCGGCCCGCCGCGACGAGGTGGACGCCGCCCGGCCGGCCCCGGTCCGCCGCGACGACCTGGCGGCCACCGGGCGCGCGCAGGTCCCGGCGCAACCCGCCGAACGCGCCGACGGCTTCGACCAGATTTCGGGTACGGGTGGCCGGCCCTACGACATCGACCGGCCCGACCTCGGGACCGCCTTCCCCGCCGACGGGGACCCCCGTCCGGTCTTCGAACCCGGCATCCGGCCGGATGGCCGCGACCAGGGCGAACGCCGTGCCACCGCGGGCGGCGCCTGGGCCGGCGACCTCACCGTGGGCCGCAGCGAGCCCGCCACGACCGGCGACGGCCCGGCCGGCCGCACCGGCGGCGCCGGCCACGACCGCGACCTCACCGAACGCCCGGATGGGGAACTCGCGGCCTCGTCGCGCGCCGCCACCGATGGCCCCGCCGCCGACCGCGACGCCGCCTTCGGACCGGGCCCTCGCAGCGGTACCGAGCACGCGGATGCCGCCGCCCGTGGAGTCGTGCCGCAGAGCGATGCGGCGGCCTCACCAGGAGTCACGGACCGCGGGACGCTTCCCTCGAGCGGGGCGGATCGCGGGACGCCTACCCTGAGCGGGGCGGATCGCGGAGCGATGTCGCCGGGAGCGGCAGAGCACGGAACACGTCCCCACGATGCGGCAGAGCACGGAACGCGTCCCCACGATGGGACGGATCGTGGAACGCTCGCGCCCGGTGTGACGGATTTCGGCACCCTGTCGCCGCGCTCGACGAATCCCCGGATGTCCGCGGCGAGCACGGCCGGACACGCGGCGCCTTCGCCGAGTGGGGACGGACGCGACGTCCTGGGCCAGGGTGCGGTCGATCGTGGTGCGTCAGAACGAGGGGCTCCGGCGCAGGACTCCCGGGAACGAGACGCTTTCGAGCCGGAAGGCTCGGACAGCACGGAACACAAGGGCGCCGACAAGCGGGGCGGAGGCTGGCGGTCGGCTGTGGCCCGGCTCGTGCCGGGGCAGCGGGGAGCGGCCAACGGTGCGCCCGCCGAACCGGCGACCGACCGCGACGGCCGGGAGCGGCCGGGTTCGGACGCTGTTCAGGGCCAGAGCATCGGCCCGGCACAGCGGACCGAGGACCGGTCCACGGACACTGGCTCCGGCAACGGGGACACCGGTCCTCGGGTGCTACGGCGCGCTGAGGCTCCCGTACCCCCGAGGGTTGTCAGCAAAGCCGCGCCGCCACCCGTGCCGCGCGTCATCAAGGCCGAACCGCCGGTGACGCCGCGTGTGGTGGGCGCGTCGGCGCCGGTTCCGCCGGCGCGGATCATCGGCCCGAACGGGACACAGCCGCCTGCCGAACCGGTACGCCCGGACGCGAACGCCGCCCCGGCGGCCCGCTCCGGCGATGCGGGCGCGGGCGCTGCCCCAGGTCATCGCGACACACACGCGGCCACCGCGCATGGTCATCGGCCGGGTGTCTCCTCCGGCCCCGTTTCACCGGGACCGGCTACTCACCGCGGGCCGGACGCGGGCAGTCCGGCGGGTCACGCCCCGATGGGGGCGGGAACGCCGGCAGGTCACGGCCAGACCGGGGCGGGAACGCCGGCTCACCACGGCGAGACCGGGGCCGGCACGCCAGTTGGTCACCCCGGCACAGGTCCGGCCAACCCCGGTGACGGCCGGCCGGCATACTCCGGTTCGGACAACCGGCGGGCGGCCGAGAGCAACCCGGCCGGAGAGTCCGGGTGGGCTCGGGGCCCGGCCTCCACCGGCGAAATCCTGCGCGATGACCTCGGCTACCCCGGTGACGGCGGGCGGACGGACGTTCCGCAGCAGCGGTCGCGGCGCACGCCGCGGACCGCGCATGTGTTCCTGCCCGAAGGCGACGGACCGTGGGCGATGGTGCCGGATGCGGCGCAACCTTCCGCTGAGGCTCGGCCGGTGTCGCCGGCGCGGCCGTCCGTTCCTGACGAGTGGGTTCCCGGGCAGCCCGCGACCGGTCGGCCTGTCGTCATTCCCGGCACGGTCGCTGGTCCTGCCGGGCAGCCATCGCCGGCCGCGGCATGGCCGCCCGCTACGCGGCCGCCCGTCCACGGCGAGGGGGCTCCTCCGGCCGGAGATCCGCTCCGGGCCGGAGGCCCGGCTCAGGCAGGCCCGACTCAAGCAGGCCCGACTCAAGCAGGCCCGACTCAAGCAGGCTCGCTTCAGGCAGGCCCGGATCAGGCGGCGAGCGCGCTTCGTGCCGGAGCTCCGGACGGCGCCGTGCAGCCGACCGCGGCGACAGCCTGGCCGCCTCCTGCCAGGCCCGCGCCGGTCCCCGGCCGAGCGGTTCCCGCGCTGCCGCAGAACGCACCGGGCACTCCGGAGGATGCCTGGCCGCCCGTCCCGCGGCAGGGTCCGGCCGCGCCCGCCAGGATGGCCCCGAACCCGGCTTGGCCGGGTCCGCCGGCCGACGCCGCTCGTGCCGAGGGTCCGCACGCGGACGACGCCGGCCGTGCGGGCGGTCACGCCGCGCCCCAGGGCGTCGGCGGCGCCGGCGCCCCTACCGGTGGATGGCCGTCGATCCCGTCCCAGGGTTCGGGTCCGGCATGGTCCGGCGAGCAGCGGACGTCCCGTGCCGCCGATCTCAGTGGCGACCAACGACAGGGTGCCGCCGGCCCAATAGGGTCGGATGGCCGGCCGCAGAGTGTCCCGCAGGGCACCGCGGGCTGGAACGGCCCGGCGCAGCCCGCCACCGCTGGTCCGCGCTCCGCTCCCCCGGCACAGGAGCAGATCCCCCCGTCCGCCGCCGCGTGGAACGGTTTCGGCCAGCAGCCACCGGCGGCTCCCGGAACGGCACCTCAGTCAGGCGCGGGCTGGAACCACGCCACTTCAGGGCAGACGCCCGCCGCCACCACACCGCGATCGGCGCCACCCGCCCACGCCGCGACCGAACCACAAACCACGAACGCGGGCTGGAACAGCACCACACCGGCACAGACACCCGCCGCCACCACACCGCGATCGGCGCCACCCGCCCACGCCGCGGTCGAGCCGCACGCCGGAGCCGCTGGTCCCGGCGGTGGCGGTGCCGTGCAGCAGGCATCGGCGGGAACCGGCGACGCCTCGCGGCCGGAGTGGAACGGTGTCGCGCCGCAGTCCGCGCCTCCGGGTTCGCCGATGGCGGGCCGGAATGCGCCCGCGTCCGCTCCGCCCGCCGCGGCGTGGCCCGGCGAAGGCCGGCAGGCGACGGACGGTGGATGGAACGCCGCTACTCCGATCTCGGTGCCGCCGGTAGCCGGCGACCAGGTAGGGAACGCCTCCGCCCCGCGATCGGCTCCGCCCGCGTCTGCCGGCGTGTCCGGTGGCCGGCCGCAACCGGCGGGCCGCGGTGGCGCCCCCGCGCACGGCGCGAGCGGTCAGCCGCAGCAGGCCGCGGGGAGCCGGCTCGCCCCTGCCGACGGAGCCCCTGAACAGGGTCAGCACACCGCACGGCACGGAGCATCCCGGCTGGATGCGGCCGATGAGGGAGGTCAGCACGCCGCGCGGGACGGGAACATCCCCACGGGTGCGGTGGCCGAGCACGGCCAGCACGCCGCACGGGCGGCGGATGTCCGCGGGGAACGGCCGGCCGGGCCGGCGGCTGAGAGTCCGACGGCTGACCGGCCGACGTTGGCGCTGCCCAAGCCCGACGCTGCGCGGGATGCCCGGACCGTCTCCGGTGCGGCTGAATCCGGCGGAGCCGGGCGGGAGAAGATCGGGTTCCCGCTCGCGCGGCCCACGCTGGAGGGCGCGGAGGAGCAGCAGCGGCCGTACATGGATGCGGACGGAACCCTGCACAACCTGCGGCCGATCGGACGGCTTGAGGTGGCGGGTCCGGATACCGAGCCTCGGCGGTACGCGGATACCGCGATGGGCAGCGGGTGGTTCGTCAGCAAGGCGGCCGCCACCGGCAGCGGAGACGCCGTGGAAGCGGTGGACACGGACACCTCCGGCGCGGATCCGGACAGCGCCGGCAGCGCGAACCCGAGCGGCGAGCTTCCCACCGTCGGCGCGGATGATCATGGCGGCGCCGGAACGGAAGACGGTGACGCCGGGACGACGCCGAGCGGTCCGGGCGGTGCCGGCACGGCCGCGCCCGTGGGCACGGCCGGAACACCGTCAGGCACGGGCGACGCCGGTGGTGCCGGCGCGGGTCCTGGAGTCGTTGGTACGGGAGATCCGGCGGGTTCCGGCGCGCACGCGGCCGGAACGGACGCGATCGGCAGCGCCGGAGCAGCCGGAACGGATACGGCTGGTGACGCGGGAACCGGCCAGACGGAAGCCGGCAGCCGCGGAACGGCGGCCGGCCAGGTGCCGGCCGCGGGCGCTCGCGACGGTGGAACGGGCGCGGAACGACCGGCCACGGCCGGCCTCGCCACGGAGAGGCCGCAGGGCCCGGATCTGGCGCCGCATCTGCCGCTGACCGCCGCGGACCTGTCGGCGATCCGGTGGCGGCTGGACGGCGGCACCCTGCGCGAGGTCGTCGACGACCGGAACGCGCTGCGGGCGCTCGGTGAGCGGCTGGACGGGCCGCTCGCCGACGAGGCGGACAACATCGTCAAGGCGGGGCTGCTGAGCGTACGCGCGGAGGTCTACCGCCTGCTCGGTGAGCTGGGCATGGCCGCGGCGGCGAGCCGGCTGGCGCTGGCGCACGCCGAGTCGGCGCACGATCTGCAGTCGATGGTGATCGCCCAGGCGGAGTTGGCGCATGTGCTGCGGCTGCGGGGCGACTACATGGAGGCGGACCGGCTGTTCCAGCGGGCGGTCGACGCGGACGTGTCGCCGGCGGTGCGCAGTGTGGTGCACGAGAACGCCGGGCGAAGCTGTTTCGATCAGGGCCGGCACATGGAGGCGCTGGACCATTTCGCGCGGGCGATCCGGCTGGGCGCTCCGGACGACACCGATCTGGTGGAGCGGGTCGGGGTGTGCCTGGAGGCCGTCTACATTCACGTGCTGCGGGACGGTTGGGGCCCGTACCCGCGGAAGTCTCCGGTGATTCTGGCGCCGCTGGGTGGGCGGCCGGCGGAGGACGGTGAGCCGGGTGAGCCGGGTGGCGCTCTCACCGGGGAGACGGCCGGGCATCCGACGGCGCCGCCCCACAGGTGATTTCGGGGACCTGGTCGACGTTGCGGCGGGCGGTTGCCGGCCGGGCCATCATGCTGCGCCCGCGGCCGCCTTCCTTGGCCTGGTAGAGGGCCGCGTCGGCGACCCGTTGCAGTTCTTCGGCGCTGGTGGCGTGGTCGGGGGCGACGGCGATGCCGATGCTCAGGCTGGGCGGCCCGCCGGGCAGGTGGCCGGCGGCGCCGATGCGGGTGCGGGCCAGTTCGGCGAACTGGAGCGCCGCGTAGGGCCCGGCCCGCAGCAGGACGGCGAACTCGTCGCCGCCGAGCCGGGCGACCAGGTGCTCGCGTCCTTCGGTGGCCTCACGGAGGGCGTCGGCGACGGCGCGCAGCGCGCGGTCCCCGGCCGCGTGGCCCCACGTGTCGTTGATCGTTTTGAAGTGGTCGACGTCGATCATGACGAGCGCGAGGGGATCGTGGAGGCCCGCGCGGGCGACGGCCCGGCCGAGTTCCGCGTCGAAGGCCCGTCGGTTCGCCGACCCGGTCAGCGAGTCCGAGGTCGCCTGGGTCTGCAGGACGTCACGGAGCTTGTCGTTGCGTTCCCGCAGGCCGGTCACCACGAGCGCGGTCATCGTCATCGCCACGGTGAGCGCGATCCAGTCGTTGAGGGCCTGGTCACCGGTCTGGAGCTGGTAGGCGACCAGGCCCTGCCCGGCGGAGATCTGGGCGACCGTGAGGGCCACGATGCGGCGGCTGACGAACGACGCGGCGTAGAGCAGCGGCCAGAGGTAGAACAGCTGCGCGCCCATGCTGGCGTCGGCGGTGGCGATGTTGAGCCCGGTGATCACGCCGGCCGACACGAGCGGGAGGAGCGTCCAGAACAGGCGCGGCAGGGCTTCGGGGCGGCGCAGACAGATCAGGCCGAGGACGAAGAGAGCGCACGAGATGACGCCGATGGCGATCACCTCGAAGGCGGGCTCGCCGAGTTTCATCAGCACGCCGGTGATGAGGTTGTACGGCCCCGCCGCCAGCATCAGGTAGGCGACGGCACGGGCGGCGCCGTGCAGGTCACGCAGCTGATGGGGCATGACGGTCTCCTCCGCTCCGCCCTCTCATTCGGTTGGGCCGGGCGTGACCTGAGCGCCGGGCGCCGTTTCGCCGGGGAGCACGCCGCCGGCCCGGTTTCCTCGGCGGAGCGGGGGTCACTCGGTGCGCAGGGCGACCACCGGGTCGAGGCGGCCGGCCCGCTGTGCCGGCACCACGCCGAAGACGATGCCGACGGCCGCGGACACTCCGAAGGCCAGCGCCATCGACCACCAGGTGAGCGCGGCGGGGACCGGGGTGAACCGGTCGACGAGCAGCGCGGTGGTGCCGCCGAGCAGCATGCCGAGGATGCCGCCGGTGGTGGTGAGCAGCACCGCTTCGAGGAGGAACTGGACGCCGATATCGCGGGGCCGGGCGCCGACCGCCTTGCGCAGGCCGATCTCCTTGGTGCGTTCGCGAACCGACACGAGCATGATGTTGGAGACGCCGACGCCGCCGACGAGCAGGCTGATCCCGGCGATCGCGGCGAGCACGCCGGTGAGCACGCCGAGGATGTCGCCGAGCACACCGAGGATCTGTTCCTGGGTGACGGCGGAGAAGTCGGTGTCCGGGTGCCGGTCGGTGAGCGCGGCTACGACGGCGGCGGAGAGTTCGCCGATGCGTTCCCGGTCGGGGGCGCGGATGGCGAGGCCGTCGATGCGCTCGGTGCCGAGGAGCCGCTGGGCGGCGGTGACCGGCACGTGCACCTCGCCGTCCCGGTCGACGCCGAGGCTCTGCCCGAGTTGCTCGAACGTGCCGACCACCCGGAACCGCACCCCGCCGATGGTGATCTGCCGCCCGATCGGGTCGCGGTCGCCGAACAGGTCGCGGGCCACGCCGGCGCCGAGGACCACCACCCGCCGGCCGGTGCTCACGTCGGTCCGGGTGAGGTAGGCGCCCCGGTCGAGGCGGCGGACGAAGACGGTCGGTGTGGTCTCCAGGACGCCCTGCATGCTGGCGAATCCGGTGCGGGAGCCGGCGCGCACGGCCTCGCCGGAGCTGATGGTGACCGCGACCCGGGACCGGTCACCGACGATCCGGTTGACCGCTTCGACGTCGTCGAGGGTGAGGGGCGACGAGGTGGGCGCCGCGCCGGCCTCGAGGCGGCCGGGCACCACGATGAGCAGGTTGGAGCCGAGACCTTCGACCTGGTTCTCGATCTGGTTCTTGGTGCCGGTGCCGATCGCGACGAGGGCGACGACGGCGGCCACGCCGATCACCACACCGAGCATGGTGAGCATGCTGCGCAGCCGGTTGGCGCGTAGCGCCTCGAGCGCGACCCGCCAGGCCTCGGCGACCCTCATGCGATCAGCCCGTCCTTCATTCTGATCTGCCGGTGGGCCCGGGCCGCCACCTCACGGTCGTGGGTGACCAGCACGACGGCCACGCCGTCGGCGTTCAGCGTCTCCAGCAGGGCGAGGACGGACTGGCCGGTGGCCGAGTCGAGGTTGCCGGTGGGTTCGTCGGCGAGTAGCACGGACGGGCCGGTGACCAGGGCGCGGGCGATCGCCACCCGCTGCTGTTCGCCGCCGGACATCTGGTTGGGGCGGTGGGTGACGCGGTGGCCGAGGCCGACGCGGTCGAGCATGGCGGCGGCTCGCTCGCGCCGTTCCCGGCGGCCGACGCCGCGGTAGACCAGGGGCAGGCCGACGTTGTCCTGGGCGGTCGTGCGGGCGAGCAGGTGGAACGACTGGAAGACGAAGCCGATCGTGGTGTTGCGCAACTCGGCCATCTCGTCGGGGGTGAGGCGGGCGACGTCGCGGCCTCCGATCAGGAGGGTGCCGCCGGTCGGCCGGTCCAGGCCGCCCAGCAGGTGCATGAGGGTGGACTTGCCGGAGCCGGAGGTGCCGACGATCGCCACGTAGTCGCCGGTCTCGACGGTCAGCGAGACGCCGCGCAGAGCGTCGACCGAGACGCCGTCGAGCTGGTAGGTGCGGCTGACGTTGTCGGCGACTATCGCGGCGGTCATGGGGCTTCACCGCCGGCGGTGACCTGGTCGGCGCCGGCGACCACGACGCGTTCGCCCGCGCGGACGCCGGAGACGATCTGCACGGTGTCCTCGCCCTGGACGCCGAGCCGCACCGGCACCGCGGCGAACCGGCCGTCACGGACCGTCCAGACGGCGTCCTTGCCGTCGGTGCTGACCACGGCCGACGCCGGGACGGTCACCGCGCCGGACGCCTGCCGCACCTTCAGCCGGGTCACCGCGCTCATGCCGGGGCGTGGGGTGGGCGCGTCCTCGCCGCTGTCCGGATAGTTGCCGGCGGCCAGTTCCAGCCGCACCTTGTAGGAGACGCCGCCACGCGCCGACGTGGTGGGCAGCAGGTCGATGGCCGTCACCGTGGCCGGGTAGACCGCGCCCGGCGCCGCGTCCAGCTCGACGTCGGCGGCGACGCCCTCCTTGATGAGCAGCACGTCCGTCTCGTCGACCTCGGCGACGAGGCCGAGGCGGGCGGTGTCCACGACGGTCACCACCGGGGTTCCGGGCGCGACATAGCCGCCTTCCGGGACGGCGGCGTCCACACCGGACGAGCCGGAGGCCCCGGCTCCACCGCCGGAAGCGGGCGGAAGCAGGCCGGCGAGGGAACCGCCACCGGCCTGCGCCGGGCCGCCGAGCTGCACCACGCCCGCCACCGGGGCCCGCAGGGTCAGGGCGTCCACGGCCGCGTCGGCCAGCTCGTACGCCTGCTTGGCCTGAAGCCGCTGGGCGGCGGAGAGGGCGCCCATCGCGCGCCCGAGCGAGGCGACGCCGCGCTGCACCGACCGCAGCGCCGCCGCGGAGGCCGCCGACGCCGTCTCGTAGCTCGCCTCGGCGGCGTCGACCTGATCCGTCAGCGCTTTTCTGACCTGCGGGTCGGCGATCTCTCCGGCGGCGGCCCGGGCCTGCTCGAACGCGTCCGCCGCCTGCCGGTCGGTGCGTTTGCGGACCGCGGTGAACTCGGCCGTCCCGCCGGCGCTGACGCCGCCGCCGGACGGCGACTTGTCGAGGGCCTCCTGCGCGGCGTCCCGGCGGCGGGTGAGTTCCGGCGCGTCGATGACGGCGAGCACGTCGCCCTCGCGCACCCGTTGCCCCGGCTCCACCCGCAGGTCACGCAGGGTGCCGGCGGCGGGCGCGGTGAGCGTGGCGGCGGTCCGGGCGGTCACCGTGCCCGGTGCCTCGACGATCTCGCCGACCGTGCCGATCTCGGCGTTCCCGAGCCGCACCGGGCTCGTCTCGTCATCGCACGATGCCCCGGTCAGCGCCAGGAGAAGAACACCGGCGGCGATGATCACTGCACGTGAGCGGGCGCGATACACAGAGGCCACTCTATGCCGCGGTCCCCGCGATCTCCCATCAAACCCCGCCGATGGCCGGGTGGGCGGCCGGCTCCCGCTGGAGATTCTTCTTCTCGTACGGCTACGCGAAAGCGCCGTGGCATCCACCCGGCCGCCGGGCTGGGACGTGGCGACGCGAAACGGGCCGCCCCCGGTGAGGGACGGCCCGTTCGTCAGCGAGAGCTGGACGGATCAGGTGCCGGGACGGCGCCCGATCGTCTTCACCGTCATGCCGTACTTGCCGATGTTGTAGTACGCCTTGGCGTCGGCCGGAAGAAGGTTCACGCAGCCGTGCGACCCGCGCCACTTGTCGTGGATGTAGGTCGTGGTCTGGTGGAAGCCCATCCCGCCGTGGAAGCGCTGCCAGTAGGGCAGCCACACCTCGTACGGGTTGGACCATTCCTTCTTCGTCCGCTTGTTGATCTTGAAGGTGCCGGCCGGCGTCCGGTAGCCCTTCATGCCGGTGCGCACCACGGTCGGCTTGTAGTGCACCTTGCCGTTCTTCATGACCCAGGTGGTCTGGTTGGTCAGGTCGACACAGAAGGTGATGCCCGACTTCTTGGCCTTGCAGGCCGCCGTCTTCGTCGCCGCGAGTCGCTTGGCGACGTCGAAGGTGCTCGGTCCGGCCAGGCCCTTGGCCGGCTGGATGCCGAACCGCTTCTGGAACTTCACGATCGCGGCACAGTCGGCGGCGGACTGCTTGCCGTCGACCGTGACCGCCCCGTACCCGCCGAGTTGCTTGAGGTAGCCCTCGACCTGCTTCTGGTACTTGCCGGTCGCGCACGACGCGGCAGCCGCCTTGGTGACCACCGCGGTGGTCACGGTCGCGGGGGGCGGGGGGGGGGCCCCCCCGGCCGCCCGCGGGAGCGCGCCCGCACCCCAGCCCCCCCCCACCAGCGCCGACAGCGCGACGCCGGTGAAGCGGGCGGAAACCCGTCCACTTGCCAAAACATCCTCCCCAGAATGGTGTGCGCACATCGAAGCACAGCCGTTCCATCCGTGGTGACCGGGGAAGGGCCGTGACACGAAACCGGTATGCCATCGGTGTCCGCGGTCACGGCTCGAGGCGATTCGGCTCCGGGGAGTCAGCAGACGGTCAACGGGGAGTCGCGAAGTCCTGAACCCAGTACGGTGTGTCACCGGAGTCCAGAGCCAGTCCGACCCCCATCTGGTCGAGGCGGCAGTCCAGGATGTTCTCCCTGTGGCCGGGGCTCTCCATCCAGTCGGTCATCACCCGGTACGGGCTCTCCTGTCCCTTGGCGATGTTCTCGCCGTAGCGGCTCCACACGTAACCGGCGTCGGTGACCCGGCTGCCGGCCCGGTCCCCGCCCGGCGACTCGTGGTCGAAGTAGCCGCGCCGGGCCATGTCCGCGGCGTGCCGGTTGGCCGCGGCGACCAGCCGGCGGTCCAGAGTGAGCGGTTCGCAGCCGGCTCGGCGGCGGTGCTGGTTGACCAGGGCCAGCACCTGCTGCTGCACCGGAGCCTGCAGCCCGGGCGCCACGGAGGCCGCGCTGATCTCCTTCCGGGAGGCCTCGATGACGTCCTCGGCGGGGCCGGCCTCGGCGACCGCGCGGCGCACGAGGCGGTCGCCGGTCGCGCCGCGCGCCGGTTCCTCCACCGGCGTCCCGATGGAGGACGGTGGGCGCGACGACGTCCGGAGGGCCGCCGACGGGACCATCCGCACGGGTGCGGCGCCCCAGCCGTCCGCCGTCACCGGGGGCGAGATCTCGTCCGGGGGGGTCGACGGCGCCGGATCTCCCTGCCACGGTCGTGTGTCCGTGGTGTCCGGTGCCCGCGACGGCTCGTGCGCCAGGGCCTGAGCGGTCAGGCCGCCCGTCACCAACGTCACGGCGGCCAGGCCGAACACTGCCAGAGGTTTCCGCATGCCCCGTCGATCCCCTTTGCTCCGTGCGCTCCGGCCGTTCCGGGGCGCTCACCGGTTGACCAACGGCGCCGCCAGCGAAAACGCAACGGAGGGGCGATCACGGGTGTCGCACAGTCGCACAGGGATCCGGCGTTCTTCCCCCTATCGGGGTAGACCGCTCAGGCTTATCTACCGACCGCGCGGAGGGCCCTGGCGCGGCCGGGCCGTCGCTACGGTTTCGCGGTGCGCAACCCGCGGCCGAACCTCGGTCACCCGCTGCCACTGCGTTTCACCGGGCGCGACGGCGTCCCCTGAACAGGCTGGTCCCGGCGTGAGGAGGGCGGCCCCGCGCCGGGACCGGCCGACCCGCCGAATCCCATCGACTGGGACAGCGCGGGACGTACCATCGGAAAGCTTGATAAGCGAGCGAAGCTCGCAAAACGGTGACTAACCTGAGGCCGTGGGAGGGCAGCAGGGCGGTGTTCTGGCTCCGGCGCTGGACGCCGGAGTCACCGCGCTGGTCTTCCGGGCCGGCCCGCTCTACTGCGCGCTGGCGCTCGGCGAGGTCGTGGAGATCATGCGCCCGCTGGCGACGCGACCGCTCGCCGGCACTCCACTCTACGTCCGCGGCCTGGCCATCCTGCGCGGCGCTCCAGCGCCGGTGATCGACATGACCAGGCTGCTGACCGGCATCGACGGGGAGATCGACCGGTACGTGGCGGTTCGTGCCGGCCGCGGCCCGATCGCCTGCGCCACCGGCCCGGTGCTCGGGGTCCGGGAGATCGACGTGGAGCCGCCCGAGGGGCCGGCAGCACTGTTCACCGGGGTCTCCAAGGCCTTGATCGCGGCCGTCGGCACGGTCGGCACCGAACCGCTACTGCTGCTGCACAGCCTCACCGCGGTGCCGGACGAGGTGTGGGAGGCGGCCGGCGGGGCGCCTCCGGAGGCGCCCTCATGATCAGCGCGGCGTCGTTGACCCGGTTCCGGGAGCTACTGCAGAAGCGCCTCGGCTGGACGTTCGCCGACACCGACCTCGGGCAGACCGCCGAGGTGCTGGGCGCCCGGGCGAAGGCGCACGGCATCAGCGTCCGGGAGTACCTGGACCGGCTCGCCGGGCGCCGGTGGCACACCGAGGTCACCGAACTGGCCGGCGCCCTGAGCATCACCGAGACCTACTTCTTCCGGCACCCGGAACAGTTCCGGGTGCTGCGTGAACGCGCGCTGCCGGAGCTGATCGAGGCGCGGGCCGGGCAGCGGGTGCTGCGGCTGTTCTCGGTCGGATGCTCGTCCGGCGAGGAGGCCTACTCGCTGGCGATCACCGCGGTGCAGGCCTGCCCGGGGCCGGACTGGATCGTCACGGTCACCGGGGTCGACGCCAATCGTGAGGTGCTGCGCCGGGCCCGCGGCGCGACCTACTCCCCGTGGTCGCTGCGGGACACCCACGAGGACGTCCGGCACCGCTGGTTCGAGCCGGCCGGCGACGACTTCCGGGTGATCGGCGAGGTGGTCTCCACGGTGCGGTTCGTCGAGCACAACGTGGCCACCGACGATCCGCAGCTGTGGCACCCGGCCCGCTACGACGTGATCTTCTGCCGGAACCTGCTGATGTACCTGACCGAAGAGGTCCGGGCCGACCTGGTCCGCCGGATGACCCGGGCGCTGACCGACGGCGGTTTCCTGTTCCTCGGGCACACCGACTCGCTGGGCAGCCGGCCGGACGGGCTGGAGCTGTGTCACGCCGACGGAACGGTCTACTACCGGCGGCACAGCACGCCCCCGCCGGCGGCCACCCCGGCGCCGCGGCGGACGGTCCCCGTCGCACCCCGCCCCGCCACGGTCGAGGACACCCACCGGCAGGTGCTCGGGCTGATGCGCGACGACCGGTTCGCCGAGGCGCTCGCCGCGGTCGGCCCCGGCGACGTGCTCGCGCGCGGGGTGCTGCTGGCCCAGCTCGGCCGGCTCGCCGAGGCCCGCGACACCGCGCTGCGGCTGCTCGACACCGGCGGGCCGCAGGCCGACGCGCACCACCTGCTCGGCGTCTGCCACGAGCTGGACTGCGCGGACCAGGCCGTCGGGCAGTACCGGCTGGCGGCGTACCTGGACCCGGAGTTCGCCATGCCACGGCTGCGGATGGGGCTGCTGGCGCGGCGGCGCGGCGACGACCGCGGCGCCGCCGACCATCTGGAGGCGGCGCTGCAACTGCTGATCACCGAGGACGACGACCGGCTCGTGCTGTTCGGCGGTGGGTTCGGGCGGCTGGCGCTGAGCACGCTGTGCCGTACCGAACTGGACGCGTGCGGAGCCCGGCGATGATCCGGGTGTCGGTCGCGGAACGGGTCGCCCAGTTGCGTGACGACTTCGACCGGTCGTTCGCCGAACCGGCCCGGGTCTTCGACTCCGACAGCGTCGAGCTGCTCGCGATCCGGGCGGGCGAACGGCCCTACGCCGTCCGCCTGGCCCAGTCCTCCGGTGTGCACCCCGACCGCCCGGTGACCGCGCTGCCGACCACGGTGGGCGCCCTGCTCGGGGTGGCCGGTTTCGCCGGGACCGTGGTTCCGGTCTACGACCTGGCCGCCCTGCTCGGCCATCCGATCCCGCAGCGGCCCCGCTGGCTGCTGCTGACCACCGGGGCCCCGCCGCTCGCGCTCGCCTTCCACGAACTGGACCGGCACCTGCGTGTTCCGGTCGCCGACGTGCTCGACGGTGTCACCGACGACGACGGCGTACGGCGCGGCAGCCTGCGCGGTGTGGTCCGGCTGCCGGACGGCAACCGGCCGATCGTCGACGTGCCGGCCATCCGCGTGCTCGTCCACCAGCTGGCCGGACACCGGCCCGTAACCGAGGAGAACCGATGATGGCCGGACGTACCTTCGGCGGGAAGCTGGCGGTCGGCGTCGGCGTCACCGTCCTGTTCACCCTGTTCACCATCATCACCTCGGTGGTCGGCATGATCTTCGTGGTCAACGCCAAGGACGCCGCCATCCGTTCGGCGACCGAGGATCTCACCGGCGCGGAGAACCTGAGCCGGACCATCGAGATGCGGATCGCCGAATACCGGGCGTACCTGCTGGAGGGGACGGCCGAGAGCTCCCGGCTGACCGAGGAGAATCACCGGCTGTTCCGCCAGCAGCTCGACGACCTGAACCGCGGCGCCACCAATGCGAGCATCAGGGAGCTGCTGGCGGCGATCGCCGGCTACGACGACGAGCACGCGGCCGCGGTCCGGAAGATGATGGCCGTACGGGCCGAGAGCGCCGACATCCCCGCCATCACCCGCATCAACAACGTCGACGTAGTGCCGCCCCGCAGGAAGCTGCAGGCGGCGATCACCGACCTGACCACCCGGATCCGGGAACAGGTGCACGCCGACCGGCAGGCGTCCTCGCGACGCGCCACCCAGGCCATCGCCATGATCATCGGGCTCGGCACGCTGACCACGATCAGCGCGGTCCTGGTGGCCTGGCGGCTCAGCCGCGACCTGCGGCGCGAGGTGGGCGCCGCGGTCGGGCACATCCAGAGCTCGTCGGCACAACTGGAGGCGGCCGCCGCGCAGCAGGTCAGCGGCGGTCGCGACCAGGCCAGCGCGATGAGCGAGATCACCACGACGATCAGCGAGCTGCTGATCACCTCGCGGCAGATCGCGGACGCCGCGCAACGGGTCTCGCGGATCGCCGAGGAGACCGAGGCCGCGGCCCGGGCCGGCGACTCGAACATCGACCAGACCCGGGCCTCGATCAGCGCGATCCGCTCCCAGGTCGACCAGATCGTCCAGCACATGCTGGCGCTCGGCGAGAAGTCACAGCAGATCGGCCAGGTCGTGGACCTGGTGTCGGAGCTGGCCGAGCAGACCAACATCCTGGCCATCAACGCGACCATCGAGGCCAGCGGCGCCGGCGAGTGGGGCCGCCGGTTCGCCGTGGTGGCCGAGGAGATCCGGAAGCTGGCCGACCGGACCGCCGCGTCGGCCAAGGAGATCCGGACGCTCATCGACGACGTCCGGGGCGCCGTCAACACCACGGTGATGGCCACCGAGATCGGGGCGAAGGCGGTGGACACCGGAGCCCGCCAGTTCGACGACGCCACCAACTCGTTCCGCGAGATCGTGCAACTGGTCTCCACCACCAACGACGCCACCCGGGAGATCGAGCTGTCCACCAAGCAGCAGACCACCGCGGTGGAGCAGGTCAACGTGGCCGCCTCGGACACCGCCCGGGTGTCGCGCGAGACCGAGTCCAGCGCGGTGCAGACCAAGCAGACGGCGGCGCATCTCTCCACCCTCTCCAGTGACCTGCTGGAACTGGTCGGCACCGGGCGTCACTGATGGCCGAGGGCAAGGACCCGCTGCGCTATTTCCGGATCGAGGCGCGGGAGCTGATCGACCAGATCAGCGCCGGGGTGCTCGACCTGGACCAGCGGGCCGGGCCGGAACCGGTGGCACGGCTGCTGCGGGCCGCGCACACGCTCAAGGGTGCGGCCCGGGTGGTGAAGCAGAAGGAGATCGCCGACCGGGCGCACTCCTTCGAGGACGTTCTGGTCCCGCACCGCACCGGCGAGACGCCGCTGCCCGCGGAGGAGATGCGGGAGCTGCTGCGCCTCAACGACGAGATCGCGGCGTACGTCGCGGCGCTGGAGAGGCCACCGGAGGCGCCGCCGCCGGTCCCCGCGTCACCAGGATCCGCGTCACCGGGATCCGTGCCGGAGCCGGTCGACACGCCCACCCACCGGGCGGCGACACAGGATCTGGACGACCTGCTGGACGCGATCGGCGAGACCAACGCCCGGATGGCGCCGCTGCGTGCCGGCTGCGCCACATTCGACCGCCTGCAACGGTCCGCCGAACAGGTCGCCGAACAGCTGCGCCTCGGCAGGGGCACGGCCACCGGCCCGGCCCGCGCCGCGGCGGAGCGGCTGGCCGGGCAGCTCGGATCGGCGGGCCGCCGTTTCACCGACGCGGTGGACCAGATCGAACGGGAACTCGACGACGTCCGGGCCAAGGCCGAGGGGTTGCGCCTGGTGCCGGTCGGCTCGATGTTCACGGCCATGCGCCGGGCGGTGCGGGACGCCGCCGACGGCGAGGGCCGACGGGTCCGGTTCGCCGCCCGGGGCGCCGGCATCCGGATGGGCGCGCACCTGCTGGGACCGGTCAGCGGCGCGTTCCTGCACGTGGTGCGCAACGCGGTGGTGCACGGGATCGAACCGGAGGACGTGCGGCTGACCGCCGGCAAACCGGCCGAGGGCACCATCACCGTCGAGGTGGAACGGCGGGGGCGGTACGCGGTGTTCCGGTGCGTCGACGACGGGCGCGGCTTCGACCTGGACGCGCTGCGGCGTACCGCCGAGGCCCGGGGCCTGCTGCCGCCCGGCGGGCCGCCGCCGGACATCGACGAGCTGCTGGGGCTGGTGCTGCAGGGCGGGATCAGCACGTCGCCGTCGGTGACCGAGGTGTCCGGGCGCGGCATCGGCATGGACGCGGTCCGTGAGGTGGCCGCACAGCTCCAGGGCGAGGTCTCGGTCCGCACCACGCCCGGCCAGGGCACCACCGTCGAACTGGTCATCCCGCTCGCCCTGCTCGCCATGACCGGGCTGATCGTGGAGGCGGCCGGCACGGTGGCCACCCTGCCGCTGGACGCGGTGCGGGCCTGCGTGCGGCTCAGCGCCGAGGAGGCGGCGGCCGCGGCTGCCGGCGGCCGGCTGATCCACGAGGACAGCGCCGCCCCGTTCCTGCCGCTGGCCGAGGTCCTGTACGCCGGCTCGGTCGTCCCCGACGCGCCGGCCATCGGCGCCGCGGTCGTGGTGAACAGCGACGGCGGCGTCTTCGCCGTCGGCGTGGACCGGCTGGCCGGCACGTGCGCACTGGTCGCCCGGCCGCTGCCGGACCTCGCCCCGGCCTCAGCGGTGATCGGCAGCGTCGCGGTCGACGCCGACGGCAATCCCCGGCTGGTGCTGGACCCGCAGGGCCTGGCCGACGAGGTGTTCCGCAGCGACACCGGCGGGGTCCGCGGGGCCGCCGCCGCGCCTGCGGCCCCGCTGCCGATCCTGGTGGTCGACGACTCGCTGACCACCCGGATGCTGGAACGCAGCATCCTGGAGTCGGCCGGCTACGAGGTGGACCTGGCCGCCTCCGGCGAGGAGGGCCTGGACAAGGCCCGGGCCCGTGACTACGGCCTGTTCCTCACCGACATCGACATGCCCGGCATCGACGGGTTCACCTTCGTCGCGCGGACCCGCGCCGACCCGCGACTGGCCGGCGTTCCGGCGATCATGGTCAGCTCCCGGGCGAGCGCCGCCGACCGGGACCGCGGCCGCGAGGCCGGGGCCAGCGCGTACGTGGTGAAGGGCGAATTCGACCAGGAGCAGCTGCTGGCACACATCCGGCGGCTGGTGGTCCGGTCATGACGCGGGAAGCATGGTCATGACCCGGGTGCTGATCGTCGAGGACTCCGCGACCATGCGCCACCACCTGCGGGAGGCGCTCGCCCCGGATCCGCAGCTGGAGGTGGTCGGCGAGGCCCCGGACGGGGAACGGGCGGTGCAGATGACCGCCCGGCTGCGGCCCGACGTGATCACGATGGACATGATGTTGCCCGGGATCAGTGGGCTGGCCGCCACCGAGCAGATCATGGCGGAGCATCCGACCCCCATCCTGGTGGTGTCGTCGGCTGACCGGGAGGAGCTGTTCAGCACGTACAACGCCCTGGCCGCGGGCGCGGTGGACGTGATGGAGAAGCCGCGCGGGGACGACTCGGACGCGGACTGGGCGGTGCGGTTGCGCACCTCGCTGCGGCTGGTCGCCCGGATCCGGGTGATCACCCACCCACGGGCCCGGCTGGACGGCCGGGTGGCCACGCCTCCGCCCCGGCCGGCCACGGCGCCGGTGCCGGTGCCGATCACGCCCGGCGCGCTGGCCGTGGTGGCGGTCGGCGCCTCCACCGGCGGACCGGGCGTGCTCACCGAACTGCTGCGGTCGCTGCCGCCCAACTTCCCGGCCCCGGTGCTGATCGTGCAGCACATCGCCGCGAGCGAGCAGTTCGCGGTCGCCTTCTCCGACTGGCTGGGCGGGCAGACCGGCCGCGACGTCCGGTACGCCGTCGACGGCACCCTGGTCAGCCGGGTGGCCGGGCAGATCGTGCTCGCTCCCCCGGACCGGCACCTGTTCGTCCGCGACCGGATGTTGCGGCTCAGCACCGACCCGCCCCGGCACTCCTGCCGGCCGTCGGTGGACGTGCTGTTCGAGTCGGTGGCCGACGAGTTCGGGCCGAGCGCGGCCGGCTGCCTGCTCACCGGGATGGGCCGGGACGGGGCGGCGGGGCTGCTGCGGATGCGCGACCGGGGCGCGGTCACCTTCGCCCAGGACGAGGCCAGTTGCACCGTCTACGGCATGCCGCGGGAGGCGGCGCTTCTCGGGGCCGCCACCCACGTGCTGCCGCCGGTCAGGATCGCCGCCCGCCTGGCCGAGCTGCATCCCCCGGGGGTGCGCCGATGACACCGACGGTGCTGATCGTGGACGACAGCCTGACCGTACGGATGGACCTGCACGAGGCGTTCTCCGACGACGGGTTCGCCACCATCCTGTGCGCCACCGGCGCCGAGGCGCGGATCGCGTTCACCGGCAAGGAGTTCGACGCGGCCGTGCTCGACGTGCTCCTGCCGGACGCCGACGGCCTCGAACTGCTCACCGAACTGCGGCACACGCCCGGCCACGACCAGGTGGTGACGATGCTGCTGTCCAGCGAGAGCGAGGTCACCGACCGGCTGGCCGGGCTGCGCATCGGCGCCGACGAGTACGTGGGCAAACCCTACGACGCCGGGTACGTGGTGGCCCGTACCCGTCAACTGCTCGGGGAGTCCCCGGACCGGACCGCCGACCGCACCACCGTCCTGGTCATCGACGACAGCATGACGTTCCGGGAACAGCTGCGGGAGCTGCTGGAACCCGAGGGGTACACGGTGCTGACCGCGTCCGGCGGCGAGGAGGGCCTGCGGATGGCCTCCGACCGCCGGCCGCACGCCGTGATCGTCGACGGCGTGATGCCCGGCATCGACGGCGCCACCGTGATCCGCCGCATCCGCCTCGACCCGGCGCTGCGCGACACGCCGTGCCTGCTGATGACGGCCGCCGACGACTACGCCACCGAGATGCAGATGCTGGACGCCGGCGCCGACGCGTTCGTCCGCAAACAGCAGGATCTGGCGGTGGTGCTGGCGAAGCTGGCCGCGGTGCTGCGGCAGAGCGCCGAGCAGCTGCCGATCGGGACGACCGGCGGGGTGCACGGGCCCGGCAAGGTGCTGATCGTCGGCCAGGACCGCCGCGAGCTGGAACGGTGGGCCGAGCCGCTACGCGCCGACGGGTACGACGTCGTGCACGCCAACAGCATCGACGACACCCTCGACCTGCTCGCCGCCCAGCCGGTCGACTGCATCGTGGTCGGCCTCGACGACGCCGCCGAACAGGCCCGCGACGCCTGCCGCCGGCTGCGCGAGTCCCCGCACGTCGGGGACCTGCCGTTGGTGATGACCGGGGACGAGGAGCAGATGCTGGACTGCCTGGCCGCCGGCGCCGACGACTACGTGCGAGACGTCGACGTGCCGGAGGGGCTGCGGGTGCACGTACGCGCCCAGATCCGCCGCAAGCAGTCGCACGACGAGGCGCGCCGGATCCGGGAGGAGCTGATGCGCCGCGAACTGGACGCGGCCGAGGAACGGGCGGCCCGGCAGCTCGCCGAGACCCGGGCGGCGCTGGTCGAGGAGCTGGAGTGGCGCAACCGCGAGTTGGAGGCGTTCTCCGGCTCGGTCTCGCACGACCTGCGCGGCCCGCTCCAGGTGATCAGCAGTTTCGCCGAGCACCTGCTGGAGGAGGAAGAGGAGCCGATCGGCGAGCTGACCCGACACCGGCTGACCCGGATCCACGCGGCCGCGATGCGGATGGCGGACCTGGTGGAGTCGCTGCTCATCCTGGCTCGGGCCAGCCGCGGCGAACTCCGCCGGGAGCGGTTCGACATGACGGCGACGGCACGCCAGGTGATCTCCGAGGTCGCGGCCCGCGAGCCCGACCGGCAGGTGACCTTCACGGTACGGGAGAACATGACCGCCGACGCGGACGAGGGCCTGGTCCGGGTGATCCTGGAGAACCTGATCAACAACGCGGTGAAGTTCAGCCGCAAGGTGGCGAACCCGGTCGTCGAGGTCGGCGCCGACGACGGCCGGTACTACATCCGCGACAACGGCGCCGGTTTCCCGGCCGACCAGGCCGGCCAGCTTTTCCGGCCGTTCGCCCGGCTGCACGACGCCCGCGACTTCCCGGGCACCGGCATCGGCCTGACCACCGTGCACCGCGCGGTGGAACGCCACGGCGGCGAGATCTGGGCGGAGGGTGGGGAGGGCCGGGGCGCGACCTTCTGGTTCACGCTCCCGGCCTCCGACGGGTACACCGGCCCGGAGCGGCGCGACGGCTCGCGCCGCTCCGGGTGAGGCGTCACTTGATGTAGGCGAGGCCGTCCGACACCACGGCGGGCCGGCCGGACGTGCCGGCGACCACGATCTGGACGGTGTGCTTCTTCGCTTTCGTCGACGACACCCACAGCGCCTGGCGGTACTTCGTGGACCCGGCGCGGGTGTCGATCGTGGCGACCTTCTTGCCGTCCAGGTAGATGTACGCTTTGCCGGTCTTGGCGCCGCGGGAGAACAGCAGCGCGGCGGACCGTCCGGTGAAGGTGTAGGTCAGCTTCGCGTTCTTGCGCGTCGCGGCCAGCGCCTTGCCGCTCAGGTACTTCTTGCTGCTCCGCTTCGTCCACGAGCCGGTCTTCTTGGCGCCGGTCTCCGGGGCGAGGACGACGCCGCGGGTCATCGACGCGGCCCGGGTGTTGCCGGACATGTCGCGGGCGGTGACGGTCCAGACCGTGTTGCCGGGGCGGACCGTGGTGGTCCAGCTACCGACCGGGCCGAGGTTGGCCGACCGCGGGCGGCTCACCGTGTAACCGGCGAACTTCAGGTTGTCGGCGCCGGTGAGGCCGAGCCGGACCGGGATCGAGGTGGTGCTGTAGGTGCCGCCGACCAGGTTCAGCGGCAGGGGGCCGCGGTAGACGGGCGCGGTGGTGTCGCCGTAGACGGTCACGCCGACCCGGGCCGTGCTGCCGGAGGTGTGCACGGCACGGATCGTGACGCCGTGGGCGCCGGCCGGGATGGCCACGGTCACGCTGCGGTCGCCGCCGGGCAGCGTCCTCACGACCTGCCCGTCGAGCAGGACCTCGAACTTCTCCACCTCGGTGGACGCGTTGGCGACGGCCCAGGTCAGGGTGGCCGAGTCGCGCACGTAGTAGTCTCCGCCGGAGTAACCGCCGCCGGTGACCGACTTCAGCTCCATGCCGGTGACCATCGCCTGCGACCTGCTCCGGATCTCCGGCAGCCGCGCGTAGAGGTTCTTGCCCGGGCAGGCGGTGGCGGTCGCGTCGCGGTGGCCGGAGAGCCGGACGAACGTCTTGCCGTTCAGGTCGCCGCTGCTGGTCGGGTTGTAGCCGTACTTGCCGAGGCGGGCGGCCGCCACCTGCGCGACGATCGTCTCGATGGCCGCCGTCGACTGCGCGGTCTCGTAGTTGCCGATCACCGCGATCGCCACCGAGCCGGTGTTGTAGCCCTTGGTCGCGGCCGGCACGACGGCGTTCTCGACCCCGCCGGTACGTCCCTCGTAGAGCCGCCCGCACTTGTCGACCAGGAAGTTGTAGCCGAGGTCGGAGAAGCCGTCGATCTTGACGTCGTAGCTCTGGATGGCCCGGATGATCGCCGGGGCGTCCGCGCACTCGTACTCGTTCGCCTTCTCGCCGTGCGCGGTGTGGTGCAGGAACACCACCCGCACGTCGGAGGCGAGGGCGATGGCGCCCTTCGACACGATGGTCTCGTCGGCGCTCCACGCCCTGCGCGAGTAGTACGGCGGGAACTGCGCCTTCACCGGAACCGTGGAGGTGGGCGCGACGGTCGGCACGGACGACGCGGCCGGCGGGGTGGTGACCTCCTCGACCGCCGAGTTGATCACCGCCTTCGGGTCCGCCCGCACCGGAGCCGGGCTCTCCTCGACCAGGGCCGGCTCGGCGGAGGGAACCTCCTGGATGTCCTCGACCGGGCCGTCGCCCTCGACCGGCGGATCCTCCACGACCGGGAGCTCCTCCTCGGCCGGGGGCTCGCCGTTCTCCGTATCCGTCGGGGACGGGCTCGGCGAGGCGCTGGTGGACGGCTCGCCGGCGCCACGGCCGCCGGGCTCGCTGCCCGGGTCGACCAGGTCCAGGCGCAGGCCGGCGGGCAAGCCGGAGCCCTTGCCCGCGACGCGGGCGGCCACCCCGTCGGACGGGCCGACCCACAGCGGCTCGGTGGCGCCGCGGCCGAGGTCGGCCGCCTCGGTGCCGTCCGGGCCGCTGTCACGTTCTTCGAGGGACTGCCAGGCCGACCACTTGCCGGTGGAGACGCTGCGGGTCTTCACCTCGATGGTGCCGTCCGGAGCGGACCGCCCGTCGTCCCAGCTGACGCCGAGCAGGCTGAACCGCTTCGTGTTCTGCTCCGGCAGGTCCGCCTTGGCGCCGACGGCGGTGAGGCCGAGGGCGTTCAGCTCGGTCTTGATCCGCGGTGGTTCCGGACTCGGGTCCGGTGCGAGGAATCCGGTGGTCGCGACCGGGGCGGCGGCCTCGGCTTCCGAGCCGGACGGCCAGGTCAGGGCGGCGACTCCGCCGCCCGCTGCGAGCACGGCGACCGCCGTGCCGATTCCGATCGCGAGCTTGCGCTGCATTCCCCGTGTCCCCCGCGGTGATCGACGTACGTTGCGGCGGAACCATACCGAACGATCCGGACGCGTTCTGTCCCGCACCGACCGATCACCGAGCGTGTGGAGTCCGAGTGCGCTCCGCACCCGGACTCCACACGCTCACCGGGTCACTCGGTGCCGAGCGCGGTCACCGGGCTGACCCGCGCCGCCCGGCGGGCCGGCAGCACCCCGGCCAGCGCGGTCAGCGCCACGAGCACCACGAAGACCGCGGCGAGCTGCCACACCGGCAGGGTGAGCGGCGCGTTCAGGCCGATGGCCGAGACGGCGAGCCAGGCGTACGGGACACCGAGCAGCACCCCGAGCACCGCGCCGATCACGCCGTACATCGCCGACTCGGTGGTGAGCATCGTCTGCAGCCCGCCGCGGGACATCCCGACCGCGCGCAGCAGGCCGGACTCCCGGACCCGTTCGACGACCGACAGCGCGGTGGTGGCGCCGACGCCGACGATCGCGATCAGCACCGTCAGGCCGATCAGGGCAAGAGCGATCATCATCAGTACGGCCAGCGCGTCGTTGACCTGGTCACGCTGGTCGGCGAGCACCGCGACGCCGAGTCCCGGCTGGGCGGCGGCGATCGAGCGCAGGGCCCGCAGGCCCTCGGTGCGGCCGTCCTCGCCGGACTTCGCGGCGTCGGCGAGCAGCCCGTTCGGTGCGGCCGGGACGCCGAGCGCCGTCAGGTCGGCGGGGTCGAGCAGGACCTCGCTGTGCAGCGGGGCGTCACCGCCGAGGACGGCCACGACCGTCAGACGTGCCGACTTGCCCTCACGGGTGACCGTGACCGGGTCGCCCACCGCCAGCCCGTCGAGCCATCCGGCGATCACCGCCTTGCCGGCGGCCAGGTCGGTGACCGATCCGGCCTTGACGTCGAGGCCGGACAGCCGGGGCAGCGCCGTCGTGGACAGGTCGGTGGCGCGGGCGTTCTCCATGCCGGCCACCGTGACGTCCTCGACCCGCCGGTACGTGGTGACCTGGGTGAGTTCCGCCGCCTTCGCGGCCCGGTCGGCGATCCCGGCCGCCAGCGTGGTCCCCGCCTCGCCCTTCAGCTCGAAGTCGGTCGGCGCCGCGGCCACCGACTCGCGCTCGGCGAGGATCCGGATCGAGTCGCCGCCGACCAGCACCCCGGTGACCAGGGTGACGCCGAGCGCGACCACCACCGACACCGCCGCCGCGCGCCGGGCGCTGCCGCCGACGCCGCCGATGGCCAGCTCGCCGACCGGGCCGAGCCGGCGCAGCGGCCAGCCGGCGATCGCGAGGACCGGCCGGACCAGCGCCGGTCCGAGCGCGATCAGCGCGATGAACGCCAGCCCACCGGACCCGACGACGCTGAGCAGCATCGCCTCGGCCGGGTAGTCCTTCTCGGCGGGGCCGGGCAGGTTCATCCACACCATGCCCGCCAGGCCGGCGGCGCCCAGGGCGAGGATCAGGCCGATGGCCGCCCGCAGCCAGCCGATGCCCTGCCTGGCGCCGGTGCTCGCGGCCGAGCGCAGCGCCTCCAGGGGTGCGACCCGGGCGGCGGAGAGCGCCGGGGCGAGGACGGCCACGACCGTGATCAGCACGGCCAGCAGGATGGTCCCGGCGGCCTGGACCAGCGGGAGGCCGGGCTGGGACAGCTCGACACCGAAGACTCCGGCCACGAGCGGGACCAGGTGGCCGACGGCCAGCGCGGCGAGCACCCCGGTGAGCCCGGCGATCAGGCCGGTGAGGGCGCCTTCGGCGGCGAGCGCGCGGGCCAGCGAGCCACGGCCGGCGCCGACCGCGCGGAGCAGGGCGAGCTGCCGCATCCGCTGCGCGAAGACGATCCGGAACGTGGAGGCGGCGATCAGGCCGGCCGCGACGACGGCGACCGCGACGAACACCCGCACCACGATGAAGAGCTGGTCGACCTCCGCGGCGGCCGAGCGGGCCTCCTGGAGCCGGACGTCCGCCCCCGTGGCGATCTCCGGCGCGCTCTCCCCCGCGACCAGGGGCGTGATGGCGGCCCGCACCGATTCCGGATCGGTGCCGGGCTCGAGACGGAGCTCGGCGCGCTCGATGAACTCGCCGCCGTTCACCGCGGCCACGGTCGCCACCGAGCCGTACGACAGGAAGCCGAGGTCGTCGCGCGGCTCCACCACGCCGACCACGGTGAGTGTGGTCTTCTTGCCCTCGTTCACGTCGACGGTCGTGGTCGTGCCGAGGGACAGCCCCATCCGTTCCACGGTCCGCGGGGTGACCGCGATCTCGCCGGTCGCCGTGGGATAGCGGCCCTCGGTCAGTGTGACGGTGCTCAGCGGCCCGGTGCCCGGGTCGGCGCTGATGACGAGGTAGCCGGCGCCGAGCTCGACGCCGCTCTCGCTGCGGGCGACCGCCTCGGCGACGCCGGGCAGCTTGCTGATCGCGGTGAGATCCCCCGTGGTGATCTCACCGTTGCGGACGACCAGGGCGGCGGCCTCCGGGGTGCCGCTGAGGCCGTTGAGGACGCTGCGCTCGGTGATCTGCTGGGCGAGCACGGTGGCGTAGACGACGAACGAGGCGACCAGCACGGCCAGGCCGGTGAGCAGCAGCCGGGCCGGCCGCTTGCTCACCCCGGCGAGCTGGGTGCGCAGGACCACGCTCATCGGCCGGCCGCCAGGCTCTGCAGGGCGTCGGTGACGGCGGCGATGGTCGGGGCGTGGATCTCCCCGGCCAGCCGTCCGTCGGCGAGCATGACGACGCGGTCGGCGTACGCCGCCGCGCCCGGGTCGTGGGTGACCATGACGATGGTCTGGCCGAGGTCACGGGCCGAGTCCCGGAGCAGGGCGAGGACCTCGGCACCTGCGCGTGAGTCGAGGTTGCCGGTCGGTTCGTCGGCGAAGACCACCTCGGGGCGGGAGACCAGCGCCCGGGCCAGGGCGACGCGCTGCTGCTGGCCGCCGGAGAGCTCGCTGGGCAGGTGCCCGAGCCGTCCGGCCAGGCCCAGTGTGGCGATCAGCCGGTCCTGGAACTCGGTGTCCGGCTTGCGGCCGGCCAGGTCGAGCGGAAGGGTGATGTTGGCGGCCGCGGTGAGCTGCGGCAGCAGGTTGAACGACTGGAAGACGAAGCCGATCCGCTCGCGGCGGGCCTTGGTGAGCACCTTGTCCGGCTGGGTGGTCAGATCGGTGCCGCCGAGCAGCACCTGGCCGGAGGTGGCCGTGTCCAGGCCGGCGAGGCAGTGCATCAGGGTGGACTTGCCGGAGCCCGACGGGCCCATGATCGCGGTGAACCGGCCCCGCTCGAAGCCCACGGTGACGCCGTCGAGCGCACGGACCGCGGTGTCACCGGTGCCGTACACCTTCACCAGGTCAACGGCCGCGACCGCCGCCAGGCTGTCACGACTGGCGACGGGTGTGGGCTGCCTTTGCATGAATGCTCCAAGTTCGCTGTGAATCGGACGTGACGGATACTGGCTGATCTATGCAACCCACCGCATCCACCCGGCGTCAGGGGCCGGCTCTTACTTTCGGCCGATGGGGCCGGGGAGCCGGCCGCCTACGCTGGGTCACGATGATGAACCACACCCTGTTCCGGATGGGCCAGCTCTCGGCCCTCGGTGTGCTGGCGCTGCTCGGCATCCTCGACGTGCAGGGCGGTCTCATGTCCGAGGGCGCGGCCGGCGGGTTGTGGCGGGTGGCCACCGCGGTCGCCACGGCGGCGGTGTGGCTGCCCGCGCACCGGCCGGGCTCGGTGTCGCTGCCCCGGGTCGCGATCCTGCTCGGCCTGCACTCCGTGGCCCTGACCGTGCTCCTCTACCCGTACAGCTCCGGCGGGTCGCTGTGGGGGCTGGCCGAGTCGCTGGCGTTGCTGGGCGTGCTGATGGTGGTGGCGCGCCGGGGACGGGCCAGGTGGGCGGCCCCGGCGGTGGCGGTGGTGTTCCTGGCGGTCGCCGTCCTGCCGCTGCGGACCGGGCTGTTCACCGAAGCCGTCGTGTTCTGCCTGATCCAGGCCCTGGGTGGGGCCGCCGCCATCGGCATCGGGGTCTACCTGCGCATGCTGGAGGGCAACCGGCAGCGGGCGGTCGACGCGGTCCGCGCCGAGCAGCGCGCCGAGTTCGCCCGTGACCTGCACGACTTCATCGCCCACCACGTGACCGGCATCGTCGTGCAGGCGCAGGGCGCGAAGTTCATCGCCGAGCAGGACCCGAAACGGGTGCTGCTGGCCCTGGAGCAGATCGAGCACGCCGGCGCCGAGACGATGGCGTCGATGCGCAGGATGGTCGGCGTGCTGCGCGACCCCGAGTCCCGGCCGGACGCGCCGCTGGCCCCGGTCGCGGGGGTGCCGGACCTGGCGGCCCTGATCGACCAGTTCACCGCCGCCGGTGGGCCGCCCGCCAGGCTGCACGTCGACGGCGATGTGGCGTCCGTGCCGGTGGAGGTGTCGACCTCGGCCTACCGGGTGGTGATGGAGGCGCTCACCAACACCCGCCAGCACGCGCGGGAGGCGACCGCGGTGGACGTCTGGCTGTCCCGTACCCCGTCGCAGTTGCTGGTGAGGGTGGCCAACGACGGACCGGCGCCGAGGCCGCCAACGCCGCGTGATCGCCCGGGGTACGGTCTCGTCGGCCTCGCCGAGCGGGTCCGCGCCGTGGGCGGGCGGATCACGGCGGGGCCCGGCGTCGACGGCGGTTGGGCCGTCGACGCGGCGTTACCGCTGGAGTGGAGTGTCTCTTGATTCGCGTACTGATCGCCGATGACCAGGCCATGGTCCGGACCGGCTTCGGCATGATCATCGGAGCCCAGCCGGACATGGAGGTGGTCGGCGAGGCGGCCGACGGGGTGGAGGCGGTCGCGGAGGCGCGGCGGCTGAAGCCGGACGTCGCGCTGATGGACATCCGGATGCCGCGGATGGACGGTCTCCAGGCTTTGCGGCTGCTCGCCGGGCCCGAGGTCACCGAGCCGGTGAAGGT
This sequence comes from Actinoplanes sandaracinus, assembly GCF_030009775.1. Classification (GTDB taxonomy): domain Bacteria; phylum Actinomycetota; class Actinomycetes; order Mycobacteriales; family Micromonosporaceae; genus Actinoplanes; species Actinoplanes sandaracinus. The sequence continues at coordinate 127,025 of NZ_JASCTH010000009.1, forward strand.
GGTCGTGGTGACCACCTTCGACCTCGACGAGTACGTGCACCAGGCGCTGCTCGGCGGCGCCGCCGGGTTTCTGCTCAAGGACTCCGGGCCGGCGTTGCTGATCGAGGCGGTGCGGGCGGCCGCCTCCGGGGACGCGCTGGTCAGCCCGTCGATCACGGTCCGGCTGCTGCGTCACCTGGCCGCCCCGGCGCCGGCCGGCGGCGACGGCGGGCTGTCCCCTCGGGAACTGGACGTGGTCCGCCTGACCGCCCGTGGCCAGACCAACGCGGAGATCGCCGGTGAGCTGTTCATCTCGGTCGGCACGGTGAAGACGCACCTCGGCAGCATCCACGGCAAGTTGGGCACCCGGAACCGGGTGGAGATCGCCGCCTGGGCCTGGGAGCGCCGGCTGGTCAGCTGACCGGGCGGGCGCCGAGCTGCCCGGCGGTGAGCAGGGCGGCGACCGGCGGCTCGGCCGGCTCGGCCGACCGGATCCGCCTCCACAGTTCGCGGGCTGCGCGCTTGGCCGGGCCGAGCCGGTGCCGGGCGATCAGCCGGGCGTCCGAGCGCATCCGGGTGAGGCGCGGAACCGGCGCCGACGGCTGGTACCCGAACCGGGCCAGCCGGTCACCGAACATCTCCTCGCACCGGCGCAGCTCCTCGGCCGACAGGCGGGTCCGCCAGCTCTGGACGCGCTCGGTGGTGGGCGCCCGGTGGGTCAGCGTGTGCCAGGTCTTGTACTCCGGCACGGCGACCGGCGCCAGCTTGTTCGGCGTGCTCATCGCCGGGTCGTAGTCCTCCCGCAGGAACTCGCACACCCGGCGCAGGTGCGGTTCCGGGTCGGCGACCAGGTCCTCGTAGCGGACCTGGTGGTAGACGTCTTTCGGGTAGCGGCGCTCGGCCAGCAGCGACGCGTCCGCCGACTTCGTCCAGTAGTCGATCAGCTTGTCGAACTCCGACGGCTTCCACGGCGTCTCCTTGAGCGACGCCACGCAGTCCCGCCCGTCCCGCATGATGTTGATGATCTGCGCGTCCGGGAACAGCCGCAGGATGGTCGGCAGGTGCCGCAGGTAGAGCGGCCGCTTGTCGCCCCAGCGGGGCTTGCCGAAGCGCTGCGAGTACATCCGGTAGACGATGCCGCACGCGGAGCCGAGTGTCGGCGGGCCGGCGACGATCGCGGCGGTCACCTCGTCGCCGTTCAGGCCGAGGTCCTCGAACTGCGCCGACTCCACGATGTAGCGGGCCAGCCCGTGCCGCCGCGCGGGCTCGGTGAGGTCACCGAACACGGCGCGCCTCTGGTAGGCGGCGAGGAGGAACCGGGTCTCCGGCGGGACCGCGATCCGCGGGTGGGCGTGCACCATGAGTTGCAGCATCGTCGTGCCGGACCGGGGGCAGCCGACGATGAAGATCGGGCGGTCAGCAGGCATCGCGACCACCGTTCCCCAGCACTGTCATCTCGCTCCTCTCGGGGCCCTACTTTCGATCTTGAAGATTGGGCAGAGATTTCGCAGCGAACCTGTGAGAGGAGGGTGCCCAACCTTTTGTCTCGCTGTGCGTCAACTAGAAATATTCCTAAAAAGCACACATCGCCCTCCGTGGCGTTATATAAAAGTCCTGGTCAGAGCCGATCAGATGGCGAGGCCGGCTCGCATAGCGGGCCGGCCTCTCCACCTAGCCTCACTCAGCGTGACGGCTCCAGGATCTTCTCTTCCGCGCGCGCCGGCACCGGCCGGGTGCAGAACCAGCACCCCGCGACGACCACGGCGAAACCTGCCACGGTTCCCGGCCCGACAGGCTCGTTCAACAGCGCCACACCGAGCAGGACGGCCACCACCGGGTTGACGTAGGTGACCAGGCCGGCACGGTTCGACCCGGCGAGGCCGATCAGTTTGTAGAACGCCAGCAGCGCCACCGCCGTGCAGAAGACCCCGAGCACCGCCAGCGCGCCCCAGGCGTCGGCGCCGACCGGCGCGTCCGGCAAGGCGAAGAGGCTCGCCGGCAGCAGCACCAGCGTGGTGATCACCGTGGTGCCGACGGTCAGCGACTCCGGCGGGAGGTCCGCGGCGTGCCGCTGCACCAGCATCGTCGCGACGGCGTAGCTGACCGCGGCGGCCAGCACCATGGCCGCGCCGAGCAGGCCGTACCGGTCGCCGGACAGATCCACGCCCACCAGGATCACCACTCCCGCGAAACCGAGGAACAGACCGAGGATCCGGACCGGGGTGAGCGGCTCGGCCCGCGACAGCAGCAGCGCGATGACGACCGGCTCGACGGCGATCAGGATGCCGGTCAATGACGACGTGATGTGCTGCTCACCGTAGGTGATCAACAGGAACGGGCCGATGATGTGCACCGCGGCGATCAGCGCGACCACCCGCATCCGGCCGCGCAGCGCCCCGAGCGTGCCGCGCATCAGCGCGAACGGGATCAGCACGGCGGCCGCGATCGCGGTGCGGCCGGCGACCACGAGGACCGGCGACAGATCCTCGATCGCGATCTTGATGAGGAAGTACGGGATGCCCCAGAGGAACGAGACCACCGCGAACAGGAGCCAGGCGAGACGATTCACAAGATCAGACTGGACCCGTACGGTAATAAGCGGAAGCGGTCACCTGCTGATGCCGTGTTAAGGAAAACTGATGATCGATCCGCGTCGCCTCCAGGTCCTCATCGAGGTCGCCCGGCAGGGCAGCTTCAACCGTGCCGCCGCCGAGCTGCGCCTCACCCCGTCCGCGGTGTCCCAGCAGATCAGCGCGCTGGAGCGGGCCGTCGGCACCCCCGTGGTCCGGCGCAGCACCCGCGGCGTCGAGCTGACCGAGGCCGGCCGCGTGCTCACCGAGACCGCCGCGACCATCGCCGCCGAGTTGCTCACCGCCGAGCGGGAGATCGCCCGCCTCGCCGCCACCCGCGCCGAGCCGCTGACCGTGGCCACGTTCACCAGCGGTGGGCAACGGATCCTGCCGCACGCGCTCACCCGATTCACCGTCGAGCGCCCCGGTGTCGAGCTCACCGTGATCGAGAGTGAGCCGGAGGAGAGCCTGACCCTGGTCCGCTCCGGCGCGGCCGACCTGGCACTGGTCTACCACTTCGACGGGCCGCCGCCGGTCCCCGCCGGCCTCGACTGGACACCACTGCTCGACGACCCGATGTGGATCGTGCTGCCGGCCGGGCACCGGCACGCCGGGCGCACCTCCCTCGCGATCGCCGAACTCGCCGGGGAGCGCTGGGTGCACGGCTGCCTGTCGGTCGGCGAGATGCTGGAGCACTACGCGGCCATGGCCGGTTTCGAGGTGGAGACCGCGTGCCGGGGCACCGACTACCAGTTCGCGCAGTCCCTGGTCCGGGCCGGGGTGGGGATCGCGATGATCCCCGAGGTGGCGCTCACCGCCGACTCGGCCGGGCTGACCGCGGCCCGGCTCATCCCACCCGGCCCGTGCCGGCACGTGGGCGCCGCCACCGCCCGGCGGCGCCGCACCGACCCACTGGTGGCGGGACTGCTGCGGACGCTGCGGGAGACCGTGCGGGCGCTGCCGGCCACCGTGCTGGCCGTTCCTCGCGGCTGACCGGCTCTTTCTCGCGGGTTAGAGAGCGATCCAGTAACGCCTGAGCGGGCCCAGCTCGGTGTCGCGGATGTCCTCCAGCACGCCGCCGTTGCGCTCGATCACCCGGGCCGACCAGAGATTGTCGACGTTGCAGGTGACCAGCGCCCGGCTCAGACCCCGCGCCCGCGCCTCCGGCAGGATCTCGGCGAGCGCCCAGGAGGCGAGGCCGCGGTGCCGCTCCGAGGGGCGCACCCCGTAACCGATGTGCCCGCCCGCCCGGAGCAGGAAGTCGTTCAGCTCGTGACGCAGCGCGATCGCGCCGAGGTAGCGGTCGCCCTCGACGATCCAGCGGAACGAACACGGCACCCAGCCGTCGGCCGCCTCCTTCTCCGCGGCGTTCAGGCGGTCGACCCACTCCGCGAAACCCTCGGGCGAGTCGACCTCGTCGGCTTCGCGCACGCCCGCGCCGTCCTGGTGGACGCCACGGCCCCACTCGTCACGCGACTCGATCCAGGAGGCGTGCAGGAGGGCGGTCGGTGACGTCAGTCGCGGCATGCGCCGACCGTACCCAAACAAGCATGTGCTCCTCGCCCGGTTTTCAACCCGCGGCGAGCGCGAGCAGCCTCCCAATCTGGCCCTGCCGCGCCTCCGACATGCGTGTGGCCAGGCCGACGGCTTCGGGGTACGACCCCGCGGTCGCCTCCATCCGGATCGTCTCCATCGCGTTGTGCAGGTTGCCGAGCAGCAGGGCCACCGCGGCCCGGTCGAAGTCGGCGCCCTCGAGCGCGCGCAGCCCGGCGAAGTCCTCCTCGCGCAGCGAGTGCAGATCGCCGTGCCCGGCGTGCGCACCGGCCGACGGATCGGCCTCGACCGGCCGCTTCCACCGCTCCAGCCAGCCGCGCAGGGTGGCGCTCTCGGTGCGCCACTGGCCGCGCAGTTCGGTGGCGACCGCCTTGATCTCGGGGTTGACCGCCCCGCTCCCGGCGATCTCCGCGACCCGGTCCCCCTCGGTGATCTGGGCCAGGCCCATCTGCGCGAACATCACGTCGGTGTCGTTGAACGCCTCCTCCGCAGCGGGGCCACCGCACGCGGCCAGCAGGCACAGCAGCAGGAGGGCGAGGGCGGCCCGGCACGCCGGGCCGCCCGTTCCCGCTAGACGGCGGCCCACAGCGCCGCGGCGTGCGGGGGCTCCCAGCCGGTCAGCGCGGTGTGCGCCTGCCGGCACTGGTAGGCGGCGCCGTCGAAGGTCACCCGGGTGCCCACCGGGTACGCCGTCCCGGCAGCCCAGGTGGTGGCGCCGGGGTCGTTCGTCGGGGTCGGCGTCGGCGTCGGCGTCGGCGTCGGGCTCACGGTCACCGTCGGGGTCGGAGCCGGGGTCGTCGGGCCGCCGCCGATGTTCACGTCCACGCACGAGTAGAACGCGTTGATCGTGTCCGCGACGTTCCACCGGGCCAGCACGGTCTGCCGTCCGCGATAGCCGGACAGGTCGACCGTGTGCGACTTGGTGGCCCCCGGCTGGGCGCCGTTGTCGTCGAACGACGCGACCCGTTTGGCGCCGATGAAGTACTCCCAGGTCGACGTCCGGTGCCGGGCGGTGAGCACCCAGTTGAAGGTGACGCTGGCGCCGACGGTCGCGGCCGGCCAGTTCTTGGAGTCGTCGTTGAGGACGGTGAACCGGCTGCCGCCGCCGTTGCACTGCATCGAGCCCTTGGGCTGCTCGACGCTCTGCGGCTCGTAGACGATGTCACCGCACCCGGAGACCGCGCCGCTGGCGCAGTTGGCCTGCCGACTGGGCGGGGAGGAGATGTAACCGTGCGCGGACGCCGGGGAGACGGCCACGAAGAGGGAACCACCGACCGCCGCGACGGTCAGGGCGGGAAGGACGAACCTGCGTCTCATGCACTTGCTCCTTGGTGTTCAAGCGAGGGACGGCGTGTTCATCAACGTAAATTAAAGAGTCCTAACAGTAAACATTGTTAAGGATTTTTTAGGGTTGATCCGCTTCACGCTCCACCTAGGCTGGTGGCATGTCTGCCGTAGCCCCGGAGGCATGCCGCACGCGATCGCGCCGGGAATGTCGCACCCGGGTGGCATGCTGCGCGGGTGAGGGTGGATTTCGAGAGTGAACTGTGGATCTGGGACGCGCGCCGCAGCGACAGCTGGACCTTCGTGAGCCTGCCGGTGGCCGCCGCCGAGGAGATCCGCGACCGGGCCGGCGGCCTGCGGCGTGGCTTCGGGTCCCTGCGGGTCCGCGCCACGGTGGGCCGCACGTCGTGGACCACCTCGGTCTTCCCGGACAGCGCCCGCGATTCCTATGTGCTGCCGGTGAAACGGGCGGTCCGCACGGCCGAGTCCCTGGCGGCCGGCGATGTCGCCGCCGTCTCCGTCGTGTTGCTCGACCTGTGAGACCGTGCCGCGCGACGTAACCGCTCGGCCGCGAGACCGCGCCGCCCGGCCTAGGCGACCGGGGCCGCGAAGGCCCGCGCCACCGAGGCTTCGGCCGCGCCGGGCCGGTCCCCGGCGCCGACCGCGAAGTTGACCAGGTAACGGCGGAACTCGCCGTCGCCGCCCGGCGGGCCGGCGTAGAAACCTGCCAGTTCGAGGCTGACCAGCCCGTGCACCTGACACCAGCCCTGCCGGGTGAGCACCCACGGCTCGACCGGGCGGAACCGTCCCGCCTCGACGCATCGCGGGATCACGTCCCGCGCCACCCGCAGCGTGTGAAGGCCCGCCCCCCGGTCCTGCGGCGTCAACGCGAAGCCGGTCGCGCCGAACATCACCCGGTACATGTGTGGGGCCCGGTGCGCGGCCCGACGGTAGGCGAGCGCGAGGGCCACACAGTCGGTCACCGGGTCCTCGGTCGCCGGCACCAGCGCCAGTTCGGCCGCCAGCCGGGTGAAGCCCTCGTGGATGATCGCCCGGACCACCGCCGGCATCCCGCCGAAGTGCGTGTACACCGCCATCGTCGACGTGCCCGCGGCCCGGGCGAGCGACCGCGCGGACAGGGCGCCGGGCCCCTCGCTCGCCAGCACCCGGGCACCGGCCTCGACGAGTTCCGCCCGCGGGTCTCGACCACGCTTCACCACCCGCCTACCATAACGAGTGTTATTGAATAACACCTGTTATGGAGGCGCCATGATCCGCGTGAAACCGGCGAGCGGCCCCTGCCACGGGCAGACCTCCGGCCCCGGCCCGGCCCTGCGCCTGGCGATCCTGGGCGACTCCTCGGCCGCCGGCTTCGGCGCGCCCGACCACGCCGGCGCTCTCGCCGGCCGGCTCGCCGAGGCCCTCGCCACCCGCCTCGGGCGTGCCGTCTCCTGGCGGGTGTCCGCGCGCGGTGGCGCCACCGCCCGCACCGCCGCCGGCCTGCTGCCCGGCCTCACCGACCCGGCGGCCGGCTGGCGCCCGGAAGTGGTCCTGATCGTCGTCGGCGTCAACGACACCACCCGGCTGCGCCGTCCGGCGGCCTTCCAGCGAGACGTCGCCCGGCTGGTCGTCGCGGTCCGCGACCACCTCCGATCCCCGGTCCCGGTGCTGCTCGCCGGCCTCCCGCCGATGCACCGCTTCCCCGGCCTGCCCGCACCGGCCCGTCTGCTTCTCGGCGCCCACGCCCGCCGTCTCGACCGCCGGCTGGCCGCCCTCGCCGCCTCCGCGGCCACCGCCGGCCTCGCCGGTGAGTCGCCTGCCCTCCACCACCTGCCGGTCGGCGACCTGCCGCTCGACCAGCCGGGCCTGTTCGCCCCGGACGGGTTCCATCCGGCCCCGGCCGCCTATCAGGTGTGGGGCAGCCTGCTGGCCGACCAGGTCGCTCCCCTGCTGGTGTAAACCGGGCCGGCCCTCAGCGCTGCCGCTCTCCTTATGCCGCCACTCTCCGCGCCGCCTCAAACGCCTGACCCGGCCGGGCGGTGGGGTCAGGCGGCGTGGGACTCGGTGCGGGCCGGCAGAGCCATCGCCGGCCGGCCGAAGTGATAGCCCTGCGCGCGCCGGTATCCGAGGCGGTACAGCTCGGCCGCCTGTTCCGGCGTTTCGACGCCTTCGGCGACGGCCACCAGCCCGAGGCCGTTGGCCACCTGGATCAGGGAGGTGGCGATGACGGCGTGGCGCCCGGCCATCGTGACGTTCTCGATGAACGACTTGTCGACCTTGAGGATGCTGACCGGGAGGGTCTGCAGCAGGCCGAGCGACGAGTGCCCGGTGCCGAAGTCGTCGAGGGCGATCTCGATGCCGAGGCCGTTGAGTTCGTGAACGGCCCGGACGGCGGCGCCGCCACCGAAGACGGCGGTCTCGGTGACCTCGACGATGAGGCGGGCGGGGTGGACACCGGTTTCGGCGAGGATCGCGGCGACCATGTCGACGAATCCGGGTTCGGCGAGCTGGCGGGCGGAGACGTTGACACCGAAGCGGTACGGGGCCACGCCGCGCCGCCACCAGTCGGCGAACTGGAGACAGGCGGTCCGCAGAATCCACTCGCCGAGCTCGACGATGAGCCCGGTGCGTTCGGCGACCGGGATGAACACGTCGGGCCTGACGTAACCGCGCTCGGGGTGCCACCAGCGGACCAGGCTCTCCACAGCGACGACGTTGCCGTGCGGCAGTTCGACGATGGGCTGGTAGACGAGGTGGAACTCGCCACGGTCCAGGGCGGTACGCAGTTCGGCGCCGAGGCGGGCCTCCTCGTCGGTGCGGTCGTCGAGGTCGGCGGAGTAGCGGCGTTGCCGGCCACCGTCGGCTTTCGCGGCGTACATGGCGACGTCGGCGCGCCGCAGCACCTCGACCGGTTCGGTGCCGTCGGCGATGCCGACGCTGGCGCCGACGAGCAGGTCGTGACCGCCGACGTGGGCCGGGCGGTGGATCGCCGACCGCAGCCGGGCGGCGAGTTCGTCGCCGCCGTCCGCGGGCAGCATGACGGCGAACTCGTCGCCGCCCATCCGCGCGGCGACCGCCTCGGGCGGCAGCTCCGCGGCGATCCGCCGCGCGACCACGGCCAGCAGATCGTCGCCGACGGCGTGCCCGAACCGGTCGTTGACCGCCTTGAACCCGTTCAGGTCGAGCAGCAGCACGGTCGGTGAACCGGCTCCGGCCGCCTCGACGAGTCGCTGCTCGAAGGCACGGCGGTTGGCCAGGCCGGTCAGCTCGTCGTGCATGGCCAGGTCGCCGAGGCGGGACGCCTGCGCCTTGACCTGCTGGACCAGGCCCCACATGCGGAGCACGACCAGCAGGAACAGCACGACCGCGCCGACGCCCAGCGACATCCAGGCGATGCCACCGGGGTCAGTGGCGCCCTGGAGGAAGAGCAGTCCGGGGGCGATCAGCGTGAACGCGGCCAGGACGGCGAGCCGGGTACGGCCGATCCGCTGAACGTCGATGTGGGTGTCCGGGCGCCGCCGCATGGACGGGTGCAGGGCGGCGGCGCCCCAGCACGCGTACGCCACCAGGAATCCGGAGTCGATGATCCCGCCGGTGTACTCCGCGGTGCTGGACATGGTCGTGTAGACGAGGTCGCCGGTCAGCAGGATGGCCGACCCGATCGCGAGCAGGCGCAGGCTGGGGGTGCGGTTCTCGGGCCGGGTGAGCATCCGGGCGACCGCGGTGGTCAGCAGGATGTCGGCCAGCGGGTAGCCGATGGTGACGAGCCGTTCCAGCAGCGGGGAGCCGGCGTCCTCCAGGGTGGGGCCGACCACCGAGACCCAGAAGATCAGCCCGATGCCGGTGGAGATGATCGCGGCGTCGATCAGGCCGCCCCGCTCCCGGTCGCCCTGGCCACGGCCGAGCCTCGACAGCGAGGCCCAGAGGAGCGGGTACGCGCCCAGGTACAACGCGTCGGCCCAGGACGGGTACGGATACTCGCCGAGCCGTAGCTCGGTCACGTCGTAGACGATGTCCGCGCAGACGGAGGTCAGCGCCCCGGCGGCGAACAGCGCCCAGGCCCCCCGGTGCCGGGGCCGGTTGCGCAGGATGCCGACGACCATCGCGGCGACCGACGACAGCCCCACCGCGTTGACATAGATCCTGGCGGTGAGAGTGTCGTCGGGAAGCAGGGGGTAGCAGAGGGCGGCGATGATCGCCACCGTCAGCCACCCCGCCCACATCGGGACCCTCATCCGCACGAATCCGCTATCGGCGGCCGGGGCCGGTGGTTGAGTGGTCCGGCTCAGCAAGCCCTCCGGCGGGCCGAACAGAGCCGTGTGGGGCGATTCCGGCCGGCCGCGGCACTGCGCCGGGGCGAGCTGTTACCGGTGTTGGGGCTGGTCGCGATCATGCTGGCGCTGCTCGGGGTGCCCGTCTATCTGGTGACCGTGTCCGCCTTCGATCGCCTGGAGCACACCCTGCTGGCGCGTGAGGGCGAGGAGTTGCGGGTGGCGATCAGCGCCCACGGGCAGCGGCTGCGCGACTTCGGGGTGACCAACTCGATCTGGACCGCCCTGTACGACGACGTGGCGACCGGCGACGCGGAGCAGTTCGCGATCGACATCCCGCCGGACGTGCTCACCCGGCAGTACGAGATCTCCGCGGCCATGATCGTCGACCCGCTGGGCCGGATCCGGGCCGGCGGCCGCATCACGAGCGCCGCCTACCAGGCCATGCCGGCCCCGCTGGACGACCCGGAGACCCTGCGCGGCTATCTGCGCGACGGCCCGGCCGGCGCCTCCCTGTGCGGGCTGACCAGCGTGACCGGCACGCCGACCGAGTTCTGCTCGTTCCCGGTCTATCGCGATGGGGGGACCGGGTCGTCCAACGGCCACCTGCTGCTGTTGCGGGTCCTGGACCGCGCCGGACTGGCGTCGCTGGCCGGGCAGATCGACGAAGACATCACGATGCCCGTGTCGCCCCGCGAGGGCGCCGAGGTGCAGCGCGAGCTGGACAGCATGTTCGGCCCGATCACCGTCACCACCGCGGTGGCCGGCGACGAGATCGCGGTGTCCTGCACGATCACCGGGGTGGACGGGGTGCCGGTCACCTTCGAAGGTCTCAACGACCGGCCGATCCACGCCCGGGCCCAGGTCACGCTGGCGCAGCTCGCGGTGGTGGTGCTGGTGGCGGTGGCGATCGCGGGACTGGCGGTCGGCATCGCGATGCGGCGGGCGGTCCGGCACCAGGTGAAGCCGCTGCGCCGTACCACCGAGAAGATCATGAGTTCGCGGGATCTGGCGCTGCGGGTGCCGCCGTCCGACGACGCGGACATCAACGTGGTCGGGAACGCCATCAACGACATGCTCGCCGCGATCGACCGGCACGCCGCCGAACTCGCCGGGATGCGGGCCCGTGAGGAGCACGAGCGGGAGCGGGAACAGCGGGAACGCGAACAGCAGCGGGAGGAGATGCTGCGCCGGGTGGAGATCGAGTCGGAACAGATCATCGGGGGTGTCAGCGATCGGCTGGGCGACGCGGTCCGCGGGGTGGACGCGGTCCGGGCCTCGGTGCACGAGATCAACACCGGTGCGGCCGCCGCGCACGCCGCCACCGAGCAGATGGCCGGGCACGCGGCACAGGCCGATCAGGCCGCCGAGGCGCTGACGGTGAGCCTGCCCGCGACCCGGGAGATGGTGGCGATGATCGCGTCGATCGCCGGGCAGACCCGGATGCTGGCGCTGAACGCGACGATCGAGGCGGCCCGTGCCGGGCCGGCCGGGCTGGGGTTCGCGGTGGTCGCCGACGAGGTCCGCAAGCTGGCCGACGACACCGCCGAGTCCACCGAACGGATCACCGCGACGCTCGGCACGCTCACCACCACGGCCACCGACGTGTCCGGGGCGGTGGCCACGATGACGGACACGATCACGAGCGTACGGACGGCGATCGGTCAGGTCCGCGCGGTCGCCGACGAGCAGCAGCACAGCATCAACGGCCTGGTCGACCAGGTGCGGGGCGCGATCGGGCAGATCAACGACTTCTCCGCCGACCGGACCCGGCTCACCGGCGGGCCGGACGGTCAGGGCAGCGGGGCGGACCCGCTCTGAGCCGGTTCACAGGGGCTTCGCAGGTGGGATGTGGGGTAATGGATCGTCATGCGGCCTGAATTCCCTGTCCTGCGCGCCGGCCTGGCCGTGCTGCTGCTGGTTCCGTGCGCCTTGCTCGCGGCGCTCGTCGTCGGCGGCTGGGGGCCGCTGCACGCGTTCGACCAGTCGGTGACCGACGGTCTGCACGAGCAGGCCCACGCCGGTTCCGCCCTGACCACGGCGATGACCTGGTGGACGAACATCTTCCAGCCCAACGTCTTCCGGGCGGCCGCGCTGGGCCTGGTGATCTGGCTGGTCCGCCGGGGGGAGCGCCGCACGGCCCTCTGGGTGGCGGTGACGATGGTCGCCGGCGGCCTGCTCGGCGGCCTGCTCAAACTTCTGATCGGGCGGGAGCGGCCGGAGTTCCTGGACCCGGTGGCCTCCGCCGTCGGTTATGCCTTCCCGTCCGGCCACGCGCTCAACAGCGCCCTCGGCCTCGCGGTCTTCGTGGTGATCTTCCCGCGGGTGAAGGCCCTGTGGGTGGCGGCGGTGGTGATCCCGGTGATGACCGCGATCAGCCGGGTCGTCCTGGGCGTGCACTGGACCAGCGACGTCGTCGCCGGCCTGCTGCTGGGGGTGGCGGTCGTGGTGCTCACCACCCGGGCCTTCGTGCGGAGCCCGGCCGGTGAACGGATGCCACAACGGGAGGCGGCTCAGCTCTGACACGGCCGCGGCGCGCCGGTCTCCGGCAGTGAGCGGACGGCCCGGGGCGCGCTTCGCGGTCTGGCGCCTCGCGGGCTCGCGCCGTCCCGGGCTGAGGCGGTGGGTCACCGGGCGGCGAGAGCCCGGCCGTGCAGCAGCGTGACCGCCTTGCGCGCGGACAGGATCGCGCCGTGCTGCCACGACGGCATGTTGCTGAGCCAGTCCCCCGCGAAGAACACCCGGCCCGCCGGCTCGGCGAGCGGCGTGAAGACCGGCGACTGCGGCGAGTGGCCGGAGAGGTGGTGCCAGGCGCCCTCCACGTGCGGCACCTGGCTCCACGGGACCGAGAACGACGAGGCGAGCTCGGTGCGGTACTTGGCGCCGTAGATACGCTCGCCCAGCCCCACCGCGGTGGTCTCGCGCTCCTTCGGGGGCATCGCCGCATAGCGGTCGGCGGTCTCCCCGAACTGGTAGTACCCGATCAGGACGCCGCGCTCGCCGAGATAGTCGTACGACGGGTGCCAGATCTGCGTGATCTCGGTGTCGGTCCAGGTGATGCCGCCGTAGATCCGGTGGTCGGTCTCCCACCAGCGGGACCGGTACTCCAGGCCGAGCTTGCCGGCCGACACGGGCTGCGCGGCGGAGAGCGCGGCGACCACGTCGGCGCCGAGATTGTGGGTGAGCTTGACCAGCAGTTGCGGGGGCATCGTGGCGATCGCGTAATCGGCGGTCAGGCTTCGGCTGCGGCCGGCCGCGTCGGAGTAGGTGACGGTGACTCCGGTCGCGGCCTGGGTCAGCGCCGTGACCCGACAGCCCAGTTTGACCCGCTCCGCGCCGATCGCCCGGGTCAGGGCTCTCGGCAGCATGTCCATGCCACCGACCGGCTGGAACATCGGCATCGCCTGGTCGAACCCGTTCTCGAAGGAGAAGTACCACCCCACCCCGGAGGCGATCACGTCGGAGACCGACGGCACGTCAGCGCGCGCCACGCCGGGAACGCCGACCTCGCCCGGCCAGGTGGTGAAGCCGCGCCGGGTGGAGCCGTTGTACTCGTAGCGGTCGCCGAGGTCGCCGAAGTCGGTGAGGAACCCGGTCAGGATCTCCTTGTCGTCCGCCGTCAACTCGGCGTCCAGGGCGCCCTGGTCGGTCGCCTTCGCCAGCAGTTCGCTCATGTAGCCGTAGGTGTCGGCCTTGGCGGTGCGGTAACGCACCGGCTGTCCGGCCGGCATCGGGCGCAGATGCATGTACGCGTCGGCGTTGGCGTTGGTGAACACCTCGATCGGCACGCGCAGCTCGCGGCAGTAGTCGAGGGTGACCATCCACTGGGCGAGCCGTGCGGCCCCGGCGTTCATGTACTGCCCTCTGCGGAACGCCGCCCGCTGGTGGAAGCCCCGCAGGTCGGTCAGCTCGTCGCCGCCGCGAACGGTCAGGACCCGCCCGCCGGTGCGGTCCCGCGGCTCCAGGACGGTGACCCGGTAACCGGCCTTGCCCAGCTCATAGGCGCTGATCAGGCCGGCGACGCCACCGCCGAGGATCACGACGGAGCCGGCGGCGCGGCCCTGCAGGTGGAAGTCGGACGCCGAGGGGGGCTGGAACCGGGATGCGGCGACGGCGGTGGGCGCCAGACCCAGGGCGCCCATGGCGGCGAACATCGTGCCGGCTCCGCCGGTCGCGCCGACCGCCCACAGGAAGTTGCGGCGGCTCAGAGACTGCTCCGGCATGGGAACCCCCCTTGGTCCACGAGGGGAAAATCATAGAAGAGGATCGCTTGATCGAACTGTCCCGAGAGGACGCCCGCGGTGGATGACTGAGTTGCCGCCAGGCGCGACAATACCCATGTGCCTCAATGGATCACCACCTGGCGGGCCGAGGAGATCGCCGCCGCGTCGCCGCATCCGCCGGAGATCGCGCTGCGCCTCATCCGCGACGGCATCGACGCCCGCTACCGGCGGCACGTCTCCCGGTCGCCGGCCGACTTCGTGATCCTGGGCGCCGCCGACGAACGCGGCATCCGGATCTGCGCCGCCCGGCCTTTCATCGAGAACAGCTGGCGTACGCTGCTGCGCGCCCGCCTCGTCCCGGACGGCTCCGGCAGCCGCCTGGAAGGCCGTCTCGGGTGGCGCCCGGCGGTCGCCGTCCTCACCGTGGCCACGACCCTCATCCTGATCGCCCTCTGGGCCTTCCTCACCGGAGCCGCCGTGCGGGCGGTCCTCCTGGGAGTCCCGGCCGGCGAACCCCTGGCCAGCATCCTGCTCATCACCGCTTTCGGAGCCGCGTGGGCGGTTCTCGTCGCGTTCGGCGAGCGCATGTCCCGGGCCGAGACCGCTCACCTGCGCGCCTGGCTCACCGGCCGGCTCAACTCCCCCGCGCCCTCGGCTCCACCGAACCCCCGCCCGCCCACGCCACCGGCGGTCCCCCGCGCGCCTGTGCGCCTGCGCCCCGCGGCGCCCGGCTGACACCCGCCGCCGGTACGGCCGCCGGCGCCCGCGGTGCGACCATGGGGGGCATGACGAAGCTGAGTGGACGGGAGATCGCCGACGGCGCGCCGGCCGGCTGGGTGTACATGCTGGGCGCGTTGCACGCGCGGCTGCGGACCGGGGACTTCCCGACCGGGCTGGCGCTCGTGGCCGCGATCGGAGCGGCGGCCGAGGCGGCCGATCACCATCCGGACCTCGACCTGCGCTACACGTACGTCGACGTGTGGCTGGCCAGTCATGACGTGGGCGCGGTGACCGGGCGGGACCTGCGGCTCGCGGCGACGATCTCGAAGCTCGCAGAACAGGCCGGCGTGACCGTCGATCCGGCCGGGCCGGTCCGCATCGAAATGGCCCTGGACACTCCCGACCACCGGAAGGTGCTGCCGTTCTGGGCGGCGGTGCTCGGCGCGGACCAGCGCGCGGAGGAGGATTTCGCGGACGAGGTGCGCCGCGACGACCGCGCGGTGCCGCCCGTCTGGTTCCAGAAGTCCGGCAGCGAGGAACCGCGCCAGCGGTGGCACCCGGACGTCTGGCTCGACCCGTCACAGGTTCAGCCCCGGATCGAGGCCGCCCTGGCCGCCGGTGGCACGCTGGTCAGCGACGCGGAGGCGCCCGCCTTCTGGGTGCTGGCCGATCCCGAGGGCAACAGAATGTGCCTCTGCACCTCGCAGGAACGTCAGTAGGCGCCGAACGGCGAGCGGACACCGAAAAGCGGGGCGGGGTGGACCGAGACCACCCCGCCCCGCCTCGTACCGATCAGGCCGCGACAGTAGCCTGAGCGGTGACCGGAGCCGCCACCCCACCGGACAGGTGCCGAAGGTAGGCCGGCAGGGTCAGGAACTCCGGGCAGGTCCGCTCGGAAAGCAGAACCGTCAACAGCGTTCGCGCCTGGCCGAAGCAGCGGGCCCCTTCCTCGTCCAGGGCGCCGGTCTCGCTGAGCACGTCGAGTTCCTCCCGCAGCATCCGGGTGACCAGACCCGCCGTGACCGGCACGCCGTAGTCGGTCGGCGTGCCCGTCGAGATCCACTGCCAGAGCTGGGCCCGGCAGATCTCGGCGGTCGCCGCGTCCTCCATCAGCCCGCCGAGCGCCACCGCGCCCCGGCCACCCAGCCAAGCGGCGATGTAGCGCAGCGCCACGCTGACGTTGGTGCGCAGCGCGACCTCGCTGACCGTGACCGCACTGGCCTTCACGTCCAGCAGGTCGGCGGCGGTGACCCGCACGTCGTCGCGCCTGCGCACGATCTGGTGCGGCTCGTCGCCGAGCCACTGGTCGAACACCTCACGGCAGGTCTCGACCAGGCCCGGGTGCGCGACCCAGGAGCCGTCGAAGCCGTCGCCGACCTCACGCCGCTTGTCCTGGCGGACCTGGTTGAGGGCCCGCTTCGCGGCGACCGGGTCACGGCTCGGGACGACCGCGGCCATCCCGCCGATCGCGTGGGCGCCGCGCTTGTGGCACGTCTTGACCAGCAGTTCGGTGTAGGCCCGCATGAACGGCGCGGTCATGGTGACCTGGGACCGCTCGGGCAGGACCACGTCCGGACGGTTCTTGATCATGCTGAACAGGTAGTCCCAGCGGCCCGCGTTCAGGCCGGCCGAGTGCTCGCGCAGCTCGTACAGGATCTCTTCCATCTCGAACGCCGCGTTGATCGTCTCGATCAGGACGGTGGCCCGGATCGTGCCACGCGGGATGCCGAGGTATTCCTGGGCGAAGACGAAGACGTCGTTCCAGAGGCGGGCCTCCAGGTGCGACTCCAGCTTCGGCAGGTAGAAGTACGGGCCGCTGCCCCGGGCGATCTGCCGCTGCCCGCTGTGGAACAGGTACAGGCCGAAGTCGAACAGCGAGGCCGAGACGGCCCGGCCGCCGATGCGCAGGTGACACTCCGGCAGGTGCCAGCCCCGCGGCCGCACCATGATCGTCGGCATCTGGGCGCCGATCTCGTAACGCCGGCCGTCGGGGGCCGTGTAGTCCAGCTCGCCGTCCAGCGCGTCCCGCAGGTTGAGCTGGCCGAGGATGACGTTGTCCCAGGTGGGCGACGTGGCGTCCTCGAAGTCGGCCATCCAGACCTTGGCGCCCGAGTTGAGGGCGTTGATGGTCATCTTCCGTTCCGGCGGGCCGGTGATCTCGACCCGCCGGTCGGTGAGGTCCGGCACCGCCGGGGCGACCTGCCACGACAGGTCGTCCCGGATGTGCTGGGTGGAGGTGAGGAAGTCCAGGTCGGTGGTGCGGGTGGCCCGGCGGCGCCGGCGGCGCTCCAGCAGCTGCACCCGGCGGGCGCCGAACTCGCGGTCAAGTGCCACGATGAACTCGACGGCCTCGGGAGTCAGGATCTCGGAGTAACGGCCTGCGGTCGTACCGGTGATGGTGATCTCTTCGGCGCCCATGTCTGGCTTTCCTTCCTACTTACGAACCAGGGCCTAGAACTGCTCGGCCTCGGTGGAGCCGGACAGGGCGGTGGTGGAGCTGGTGGGGTTGAGCGCGGTGGCGACGGCGTCGAAGTAGCCGGTGCCGACCTCGGCCTGGTGCTTGGTCGCGGTGTAGCCGTCGGCCTCGGCCGCGAACTCGGCCTCCTGCAGCTTCACGTAGGCGCTCATGCCGGTCTGCGCGTAACCGCGGGCCAGCTCGTACATCGAGTGGTTGAGCGCGTGGAAGCCGGCCAGCGTCACGAACTGGAACTTGTAGCCCATCGCGCCGAGCTCCTTCTGGAAGCGGGCGATGGTGTCGTCGTCCAGGTTCTTCTTCCAGTTGAACGACGGCGAGCAGTTGTAGGAGAGCAGCTTGCCCGGGTGCTTGGCGTGCACGGCCTCGGCGAACTTGCGGGCGAAGTCGAGGTCCGGCTTGCCGGTCTCAACCCACAGCATGTCGGCGTAGTCGGCGTAGGCCACACCACGGGCGATCGCGGCGTCGTCACCCGGGGTGACCCGGAAGAAGCCCTCGGAGGTGCGCTCGCCGGTCAGGAACGGCTGGTCGCGCTCGTCCACGTCGGTGGTGAGCAGGTCCGCCGCCAGAGCGTCGGTACGAGCGATGACCAGGGTCGGCACGCCGGCGACGTCGGCCGCGAGGCGGGCCGCGTTCAGGGTGCGGACGTGCTGCTGGGTCGGGATGAGCACCTTGCCGCCCAGGTGACCGCACTTCTTCTCGCTGGCGAGCTGGTCCTCCCAGTGCACACCCGCGGCGCCGGCCGCGATCATGCCCTTCATCAGCTCGAACGCGTTGAGCGGGCCACCGAAGCCGGCCTCCGCGTCGGCGACGATCGGGGCGAACCAGTCGCGCTCGTACTTGCCGTTCGAGGTGTCGATCTGGTCGGCGCGCAGCAGCGCGTTGTTGATCCGCCGGACCACCGCGGGAACCGAGTTCGCCGGGTAGAGCGACTGGTCCGGGTAGGTGTGGCCGGAGAGGTTCGCGTCCGCCGCGACCTGCCATCCGGACAGGTAGATCGCCTTCAGGCCGGCGCGCACCATCTGGGTCGCCTGGCCGCCGCTCAGCGCGCCGAGCGCGTTGATGTAGTCCTCGGTGTGCAGCAGGTCCCACAGCTTCGCCGCGCCGCGCTCGGCGAGGGTGTGCCGCTCCTGGAGGGAGCCCCGCAGCCTGACGACGTCCTGCGCGGTGTAGTCGCGCTTGATGCCGGCCCAGCGGGGGTTACTGGCCCATTCCCGAGTGAGGTCCTCAGCGGTACCGCCACGGTTTTCGGTCAGCTCAGTCATCTGAAAGATCCCTTTCCTGCCCTGTCGCGTTCTTCCGTGTGGAAGAACTTCACTCTCAGGGATCGCACCAGCCCCAATGAAGGGGCTATGCAAGGAAAGAAGTGAAGAAATTCTGTTAACGTCAAACCCGTGACCGCTTCACCTTCTTCCTCGCCCTCGTCCTCCCCAGCCGAGCCCACGGTCGACCTCGTAACCCTCGGGCAACGGCTACGTCATCTGCGCCGCACCCGTGGCATGACCCTCGACCAGCTCAGCGAAGCCGTGGGGCGGGCGCCGTCCCAGCTGTCACTGATCGAGAACGGCAAGAGGGAACCCAAACTCTCGGTGCTGCAGGCGATCGCGGGCGCGCTGGGCGTACCCATGCAGGATCTGCTCCGCCCGGAGGCGCCGAGCCGGCGCGCCGGCCTGGAGATCGAGCTGGCGCACTTCCAGCAGAGCCCCGCCTACCAGGCCCTCGGCCTTCCGGTGGTGCGCGCCGGCCGCCGCCTCGCCACCGACGCCCTGGAGTCACTGATCGGGATGCACCGTGAGCTCAACCGGGTGCTCACCGAGCAGACCGCCACACCTGAGGTGGCACGCCGCGCCAACGCGCAGCTCCGCGCCGACATGCGCCGGCGCGACAACTACTTCGCCGAGATCGAGCAGGCCGCGGCCAAGGTCCTGCAATCAGTACGGCACACCACCGGCCCCCTGTCACAGCGCGGCATCCTCGACATCGCCGCCCAGATCGGGTTCAGCCTGCACTACGTCAACGACCTGCCCACCTCGACGCGGTCGGTCACCGATCTGAAGAACCGCAGAATTTATCTGCCGCAGGTCGCCAGCGGCAAAGGACACGACCCCCGGGCCGTCGTCCTGCAGACCCTCGGGCACTTCGTGCTGGGGCACAACGACCCGGCCGACTACGGCGACTTCCTGCGCCAGCGGGTCGAGGTCAACTACTTCGCGGCCGCGCTGCTCATGCCGGAGAAGTTCGCCGTCGACTTCCTCGCCGAGGCGAAAGCCGACCGGGCGCTGGCCATCGACGACTTCCGGGACGCGTTCGGGGTGTCCTACGAGACGGCCGCGCACCGGTTCACCAACCTGGCCACCCACCACTTCGGCATCCCGGTGCACTTCGCCCGCGTGCACGAGAGCGGCATCGTCTACAAGGCGTACGAGAACGACAACGTCCGCTTCCCCGCCGACGTGACCGGCGCGATCGAGGGCCAGCCGGTGTGCCGCAAGTGGGCGTCACGGACGGTGTTCGAGGCCGAGGACCCGTACTCGTCGTTCTACCAGTTCACCGACACGACGGCCGGCACGTACTGGTGCACCGTGCACGTCGAGTCGACCCGCTCCGGCGAGTTCTCGGTGACCGTCGGCACGCCGTACGAGCACGCCCGCTGGTTCCGGGGCGGCGACGTGTCCGGGCGTACCGTCTCGAACTGCCCAGACCCCGACTGCTGCCGCCGCCCGCCGGCCCAGCTGGTCGACCGCTGGGCCGGCAACGCCTGGCCCAGCGCACGGGTGCACTCCCACCTGCTCGCCGCCCTGCCGCCGGGCACCTTCCCCGGTGTCGACAACCGCGACGTCTACGACTTCCTCGACCGCCGCGCCTGATCCGCTCACCCCACGAGTTCAGCCCACGAGCCCCGGCACTTCAGCCAAGGAATCCACCCCGTGAGCCTGCGGGAGCTCAGCCCGTGAATCCAGCCCGTGAATCCCCGGAGTTCCGCCTGTGAGTTCTCCGGGAGTTCAGCCCGTGAGTTCGGGCCTGTGAGTTCGGCCTGCGAGTTCGGCCTGCGAGTTCGGCCTGCGAGTTCGGCCTGCGAGTTCGGCCTGCGAGTCCCCCGGAGTTCAGCCTGAGTGTTCTCCAGCGCTTCCGGGGAATGTCGGGGGTGGACGATGGTTTCGGGCCATGCGGCGCTCGCCGATGGTGGACGACGAGGCGACAGTCCGTGCGCTCCTCTCAGACACGCTGAACCTCACGGAGTTCACTTCCTCGTCCGCCGCCACCGGTGCCGAGGCGGTGAACCTGGCCACGCGCGGGCCGCTGACATGATCCTGCTCGACGTCATGCGCCCCGGCCTCGACGTCATTCGACCCTGGCATGGACGGGTTCGAGGTGGTCCGGCAGCGCCCTGCCGGTGAAACGGACCCGTCCTTTGCTGGAAGCGGTCCTTTTCCTGAGCGCGGTGCCCGCGCCGGCCAAGGCGGCGCCAGTCTCGACCTGTCCATCGTCCGCTTCCTGGTATCTACCCACGGCGGCCAGGTGGACGTGCTCAGCCCACCAGTCGGCGGCGCAACCCGCCGGTAGCCCTCTACACCGCTCCGACAGTCCGTCCGACTCGCAACCATCTGCCCCGGCAACCTCACCGCGCCCCACCCCAGCGAGGGTCCGCGCGGCCCGGCTGGATTCGCTTCGGCCCGCCCCAACTCGACCCAACCCAGCCCAGCGCGGCCCAGCCCAGCGCGGCCCAGCCCAGCGCGGCCCAGCCCAGCGCGGCCCAGCCCAGCGCGGCCCAGCCCAGCGCGGCCCGGCCCGGCCTGGCCTGGCCTGGCCTGGCGCGGGCCGACGCGATGCAGATCGACGCGACGCGGGCATGAGCGCGACACGGGGCACGGGCACGGGTCGGAGCAGCGGGGCTCGGACTCTGCGCGGCCAGCATGGCGGGGCACGGCGGGGTTCGCCTTGGACCGACTGGGTCAAGCCAGGTTCGCCACACACCGCAAGCGCCGCTTGGTCGATTCAGCACGCTTGGCGAGTCCCACTCAAGGCTGCCCAACGGCCTTGTACCCGCGAAATGTTGACACCCGTTGTGGGTGTTGCCTACACCCACAACGGGTGTCGAGTTAGGACGGCACACACATCATGTGAAGGCACATCTCGTCCACGCGTAGGCAGACGAAGCGTCACTCTCGCGACTGTCATGAGTGCTGCCTCGAGCCTGCCGGGACAGCACTCACGACCAGCCCCAAACTGACGATGACCCCGGCAGCAGCGACGGGGCGGGGACGGCAGGCCCGAAGACGGCAGGGGCGACGGGCCGGGGTCGGCGGTCGGTGGCGGCGGTCGGTGACTCAGAGACGGCAGGCCGCACCCGAAGGCGAGCCGGCCCGAAGGCGAGCCGGGGAGAGCCGGGGAGAGCCGGGGAGAGCCCGGGCGAGCCCGGGACGGCAGGCCCGAGGGCGGGCCGAGGGCGGGCGAGACGGGGCGGCGGCGGTCAATGACCAGGGCGAGCGACCCGTGGACGGCTGGTGACATCGATTTAGAGGGCGATGTCGGTGGCGGCCGACGCCTCGTTGACAGCGGCTATGGCTTGTTGGCAGCGGCTATCCAACAGCCGGGTTCAGGGGCTAGGGTGACGAATTCTTGGGGCTGATCCATCGGCTTCTTCGGGCTGGTCCGCGGGCGGTTCGGGGCTCGGCGGCTCGACGGCTCGACGGCTCGACGGCTCGACGGCTCGGCCATCTGGCCATTGCCCGAGCTCGTTCGCGCCGAGGGGGTTGCAGCCGGTAGCGCCGATGAGATTGCCGTCCCACTTGGTGAAGCGCATCGGCGTCATGCGGCGACTGCGGCGACGGCCTCGACCTCGATGAGCAGGCCGGGGCGGAACAGGCCGGCCACCTGGACGAGAGAGCTCGCCGGTGGGCGGGTGACGTCGACGAACTCGTCCCGGACCTTGCGGACGGACACCAGGTCGGTGGTGGCGGTGACGAAGTAGGTCAGCTTGACCACGTCGGCCCAGCCTGCGCCGGCCGAGGCCAGCACGTCGCCGAGGTTTCGGAAGACCAGCCGGGTCTGCTCCTCCCAGCCGTCCGGGATGTCGCCGTGGGCGTCGATCGCCACCTGGCCGGACGTGTGGATCAATCGGCTGCCCGGCGCGACGACGGCGGCGTGGCTGTAACCGTTCACTGCGGGCGGGCCCGGAAAATCGATGATCGCCATATGCCCACCCTAGAAGAGGGCGGCCCGCGCAACGCCCGCCTCACGGCAGGCCGCCCCACACACAGGCCGCCCCACACACAGGCCGCCTCGTGCGACCGGGGCGGATACCGCTGCGGGGGATCGTGGGCGATATCGCCGCGGAAGGCCAGTGTGGTTACCACCACGGAAGATCCGAAGCGGAGGCCGCCGCGCCAAACCGGAACGGACGCCGCCGCGAGACCTGAAGCGGACGCCACCGCGCCAGACCCGGAACGGACCCGCCACCTAAGACCCGGAGCGGACGCCACCGCGACAGACCGGAGCGGACGCCACCGCGACAGACCGGAGCGGACGCCACCGCGACAGACCGGAGCGGACGCCGCCGCGAGAGGCCGGGACCAGGGCGCTGGGGTGCTGGGAGCTGAGGAGCCGGGAGCACGGACTCCGCCCGAAAGACGCGCTGGGGCCGTGAGTGGGCCGGGCGTCGCGCCGTAGCCACGGGTCGGGGTTTGGTAGCCGTACGAAGGCTAAGAAGTTGATCTCAGGGTTTCGATGGCGGTGAGCAGGTCCTGCTGGGAGATGGGGGTGACGGCGGCGCCGCGGGCGTCCTGCATGGCCTTCGTCAGCTGGACGCGGCGCAGGACCTCCTTGATGTCGGCGCCCGTCATGCCGCCGCAGGCGATGGCGAGGGCCGGCAGGTCGAGGTCGTCGGCGAACATCCGGAAGCCGGGGGTCTCGTGGGCGGCGATGAGGCCGCGGATCATCTTGCGGAGGATCTCGGCACGCGAGGCCTCGTCCGGCCGGGGGACACTGATCTTGACGTCGAAGCGACCGGAACGGATCAGTGACTCGTCGACCCGGTGCGGGAAGTTGGTGGTGGCCACCACGATGACGTTCGGGTTGGCCTCGATGAGGTCGTTCATCTCCTGCTTGAAGATGCCGGCCACGGCGTTGAGGGCCTGGCTGGCCGCGTCGCCCCCGGCGCCGGCGTAGCTGACGATCGAGTCGAACTCGTCGAAGAGCATCAGCGTCGGCGTGCGGTACCGGCGGGCGTCGCGGAAGATCTCCTTGATGTTGCGTTCCGAGCCGCCGAGCCATTTGTCGAGGATCTCCGGGGTGCGGATCTCGCGGAAGTCGGCGCCGATCTCGTTGGCGAGCGCCCGCGACAGCATGGTCTTGCCGGTGCCGGGCGGGCCGTACATGAGCAGGCCCTGCGGGCGGCGGGCGCCCCATCGGGCCATCGCCTCGGGGTGGCGGAACGAGACGGCGATCTGCCGCAGTTCGGCGACCACGTCGGTGAGGCCGCCGACCATGTCGAGGGTGACGGCGTCGGTGGTGACCGGGGTCCTCGGCAGGTTCTCCCGGCTGATCAGGTAGCGGCGACCGGTCAGCGAGCCGGCCCCGGCGAGTTCGGTGACGGCCTGCAGGGTGAGGGTGACGAAGGCGCGCAGGTGCTCCGGCCCGACCTCGTCGCGCGGCACCCGCGACACCAGGCGGGCGACGGCGCCGCCCTCCTCGTAGGTCACGGTCGCCTCGATGCCGGCGGCGGCGTCGGCGAGGAGTTCCGATTCGCGTTCCACCGGCTTCTCCAGACCGAGTTTGCGGTACGCGGCGGCGGCCGCCGTGCCGACGCCGTCGACGATGCGGGTCACCACCTGGTCCCCGGCGGCGATCCGGCGGGCCAGGAGCGGGCCGAGCGGGTCGATGTTCAGCACGAAGCCGCGCATCATCTGCTGCGTGGCCGCGGGCGTGGTCAGGGTGACGATGCGGGCGGTGAAGACGTGCTCGGTCCCGCCGGTGCCGTCGATGGTCAGGTCGATCCGCTGCACGGGGGCGGGCCAGCCGGCGCGGCGCAGCAACTCGACCGGGTTGACCCGGGCCGCGGCGAGCAGCGTGGTCGCGTCGACGATCTCGACGGTCGCCCCGGCGTGTTCGAACGTCTCGCTGCGGGGCCGGGCGAAGCTCGCGTCGGTCATGGGGTGTCCCTCCACCGATGACGGTTTCCTCCAGCGTGACACGACCGGGCGATGGCACGGCCGCCGAAGGTGCTCCTCAGAGCGACGAGGGACTCTCGGCTCGCCTGGGCCGTTTGAGTGCCGCCCCGGCGGGAATCGGCATGTCATGGGTGATTTTCTGAACAAGGCGAAGAGTTTCGCGGACCAGCACGACGAGCAGGTCGACCAGGGCTTGGAGAAGGCCGGCGACCAGATCGACGAGCGGACCGGCAACAAGTATTCCGAGCAGGTCGACCGGGGCGTGGACGAGGCGCAGAAGCGCACCGGGGAGGGCGACACCGTTCCGCGTTCATGACCCGCTCGGCGGGGTAACAACAAGTCATGGCACTGCCGATCGAGGACTACGCGATCATCGCGGACACACAGACGTCCGCTCTCGTCGGGCGCAACGGGTCGATCGACTGGTTGTGTGTGCCCCGGTTCGACTCCGGGGCGATCCTGGCGGCCCTTCTCGGTGACGAGGAGAACGGCCACTGGACCATCGCCCCGGACTCCGACTTCCAGGTCCGGCGCTGGTACCGGGACGAGACCCTGGTGTTGGAGACCGAGTTCGAGACCGGTGACGGCGTGGTGCGGCTGATCGACTTCATGCCTCCGCGGACCGAGTCGCCGTCTGTGGTGCGGATCGTGGAGGGCGTCCGGGGGCAGGTCGACCTGGAGATGGTGCTGCGGCTGCGGTTCGACTACGGCAAGGTCGTGCCCTGGGTCTACCGGGAACAGGACGCCCTGGTCGCGGTCGCCGGGCCGGACGCGGTCTGGCTGCGTACGCCGGTGGAGACCCGTGGCGAGAACATGGCCACCCGGGCGTCGTTCACGGTACGGGCCGGTGACCGGGTGCCGTTCGTGATGACGTGGCGGCCGTCGCACCTGAAACCACCCGAGCCGATCGACCCGGTGCACCAGCTCGGCATCACCGAGGGGTACTGGCGGGGCTGGGTGTCGGCGTGCACGTACGAGGGTGAGTGGCGTGACGCGGTGGTCCGGTCGCTGCTCACGCTGAAGGCTCTGACCTACGCGCCGACCGGCGGGATCGTGGCGGCGGCCACCACCAGCCTGCCCGAGAAGCTCGGTGGCGTGCGCAACTGGGACTACCGTTTCTGCTGGCTGCGGGACGCGACGATCACTCTGCAGTCGCTGCTGTTCTCCGGCTTCCAGAGCGAGGCGACGGCCTGGCGCAAGTGGTTGCTGCGGGCCATCGCCGGCAATCCGGCGGAGCTGCAGATCATGTACGGCGTGGCCGGCGAGCGCCGCCTCGACGAGTACCTCGCGACCTGGCTGACCGGCTACGACGGCAACCCGGTGCGGATCGGCAACGCCGCCGCCGACCAGTTCCAGTTGGACGTCTACGGCGAGGTGATGGACGCCCTGCACCAGGGCCGGCGGGCCGGCCTGAAAGCCGACGACCCGTCCTGGGGCCTGCAGGTGAAGCTGATGGAGTTCGTCGAGGAGCACTGGCGTGACCCCGACGAGGGCATCTGGGAGGTGCGCGGCGGCCCGCGCCAGTTCACCCACTCGAAGCTGATGGCATGGGTGGCCGCCGACCGGGCGGTCAAGGCGATCGAGGAGTTCGGGCTGCCCGGCCCGCGTGAGCGGTGGGAGGCGCTGCGGGAGGAGATCCGCGACGACATCCTCACCCGGGGGTACGACCCGCAGCGCCACACGTTCACCCAGTTCTACGGCTCGGAGGAACTGGACGCCGCTCTGCTGATGGTGCCGCTCGTGGGTTTCCTGCCGGCCGACGACGAGCGCGTGAAAGGCACGGTCGCCGCGATCGAGGAGCATCTGCTCGTGGACGGTTTCGTGCAGCGGTACACGCAGAAGCCCGGTGCCGAGGTGGACGGGCTGCCGCCGGGCGAGGGCGCGTTCCTGGCGTGCACGTTCTGGCTGGCCGACAACTACGCCCTGATGGGCCGGCACGACGAGGCGCGGGAGACGTTCGCCCGGCTGCTGGCGTTGCGCAACGACGTCGGGCTGCTGTCGGAGGAGTACGACACCGAGGCGGGACGACTGGTCGGGAACTTCCCGCAGGCTTTCAGCCACGTGCCGCTGATCGACACCGCGCGCACTCTGACCAGTTGTCAGGGGCCGACCGAGGCCCGCGCCCGGGAGGGCCTGCGCTGAGCAAATCCGCTGGATCCCGGGCGGGAGGCTTTGCCAGGCTGTCGTCGTGGACCAGAAGATCGCGGAGATAGTCAGCTTCTACACCGGTTACGACGAGGCCGGCCGGCTGGACCGACGGCCCTCGTTCCAGTTGGAGCGGATCCGCACCATGGAGTTGCTGGAACAGCATCTGCCGCCGGCGCCGGCGTCCATCTTGGACGTGGGCGGCGGCCCGGGGGCCTATGCCCGTCCTCTGCTCGCGGCCGGCTATCAGGTGCGGCTCGTGGACCTGGTGCCCGCGCACGTCGAGCAGGCCCGGGCCGGGCAGCCGCCGATCGACGCCGTGGTCGGCGACGCCCGTGAGCTGCCCGCGCCGGACCACGCCCACGACGCCACACTGCTACTCGGGCCGCTCTATCACCTGCAGCACCGCGACGACCGGGTGCGGGCGCTGCGCGAGGCGGTGCGGGTGACGCGGCCGGGCGGGGTGGTGGTGGCCGCGGCGATCTCCCGGTTCGCCGGGCCGGTCGACTTCGCCGTCACCGGGCGGCTCACTCCCGCGATCGTCGAGGAGACCCGGCAGATCCTCACCGACGGCATCAACCTTCCCGGGCTGGGGTTCACGCACGCGTACTTCCACCGGGTCGCGGACCTGATCGCCGAGTGCCGGGAGGCCGGGCTGACCGGCATCGTGGTGCACGGCGTCGAGGGCCCGGCGTGGGCGGCCGCCGAGGCCGCCGCCGGCACCCCGGACGGGCAGGTGGTCTTCGACGGGGCGCTGAAGCTGGCCCGGGTCTGCGGCGCCGACTCGGAGATCGTCGCCGCCAGCGCCCATCTGCTGGTGACCGCCACCACCGGACAGAGTGGCCGGTAGAGAAGTCCGGGCGGTGACGTGAGGTGCCCGCGGTGGCAGGATGTCGGCATGCTGGTCGTGTTCGCGCACAGCACCGCCGGGCCCACGGTCGCCACGCTGCACCGAGCGGACGGGGTGGTCCTGCAGCTGCCCGGTTACGACCGGGCCTACCGGGTGCCGCACGACCTGGCGCACTTCGCCACCGAGCGGGCGTTCGAGATGTCCGGCGGGGTGTTCGGGTCGATCGCGGCCGGGGCGGTGTTCGCCACCATGCGGGTGCTCAGCGGCCGGCCCCGCCATGACGCGGCGGCCCGCAGCAAACGCGTCCTGGACGCCAACAAGCTGAGCCTCAACCGGGCCGAGGTGATCGCCGGGATGATCCACCACGCGGTGGAGACGGGCGTTCCGGAGCAGGCGCCGGCCCTGGTCCGCAAGGCCTGGGGCGCGCTGGAGACGGGCGAGCTGCCGTGGGCCGACGATCGGATCACCGAGGCGGTCCGTGCCCTGTCCGAGCTGGCCGTCGACTTCGAGGCCGCCGGCACGGTCCGCGTCACCTGGCCGGCTCATCTCATCGCGACGCCTCCCCCACCCCGGGGCATCCGGCGCGGTCGCCGCGGCCGCACCTGAGAGACCCTTTCCGGTACGGCCACGAACAGGCCGGACGGGCACTCCTCGCGACGTCACCCGGGGCCGGGGCCGCGGCGCCGCCGCCGGGCGGATCCGGCGCGGGACGGCGGCGGGTCCGGGCGGCGGATCCCGGCGGCGGATCCCGGCGGCGGGTCCCGGTCGCGGCAGGCGCGGCAGCCGCGGATCGCCCGGCGTCAACGGGCGTCGCGGGGTGCCCGGCGGCACAGCGCCCGGTGTCAGCGGGCGGCGCGGGAGGCCCGGCGGCGCAGGAGGCGGCGGACCTTCCGGATCAGCTCGACGGCGCCCAGGGCCAGGAGCAGGCCGCCGATGACGCGCTGCCAGAGCGGCCGGTCCTCGGTGAGGACGCCCATCAGCCCGGCGCCGATCATCAGGGCCGGCCACCACCAGCGGCCGTCCTCGTCGTCGTCCGTGGCCGCCTGGCGGAACGGGTCCCGGCCGATGGCGTCACGGGCGGCGTCCCGCAGGCGGATCCGGCTGAACTCGCCGTCGCGCGCCGAGGCGCCGGCCGCGTCGAGGACCGGGCGGAGGCGGTCCAGTTCGGCGGGGGTGAGCACGGCTTCGAGGGGCCGGGGCCCGGCGTCGAGGACGACCAGGACCGCCCGTCCCAGTGGCGCCGATCGCCACCCGTCGTCGCTCATCGCACCTCCGTTTCGAGTCGGCCCCGGGCACGATCGTCCGGCGGCGCACCGAACCTATCGTGGACCGGCGAGCGACCGGCGAGCGACCGGCGCGGATCCTCCGGCATGCGACACCCTCGGCGTTCGCGGGCGTGGAGGTCCCGGTGAGCACGGGACCGACGCCACATCGACGGACAAGGACCATGCCGATCAATCGGTACGCCGTCGAGCGGCGGGATTTTCTGCGAGGATGCCGGGGTGACTTCCGCATCCCGCTACCTCAGCGAGCGCATCGCCCGGCCGGCCGGCGCGGTGTACGAGTTCACGGTCGACCCGGCCAACCTGCCCCGCTGGGCGTCGGGCCTGGCCACGACGGTGGCGAAAGAGGGCGACCGCTGGCTCATCGGTGACGACGGTGCGGAGATCGTGTTCGCCCCGCACAACGACCTGGGCGTGCTCGACCACTGGGTGCGGCTCACCGACGGCGGCGAGGTGTACTCACCGATGCGGGTCATCCCGGACGGCGACGGCTCGGAGATCGTGTTCACTTTGCGGCGGGCGCCCGGCATGACCGACGAGGAGTTCGACCGCGACGAGGACCTGGTCTCGGCCGACCTGACCCGCCTGAAGGAGATCCTGGAGTCCGCGAGCGCCTGATTGGCTCTTTCGGCCGGTGGCGCCCGCACGAAGACTGGCCACGTGGTCACGCTGTCATCAGTCCTCGCCGTCTCCGCGGTCGCCCTCGGCATGGTTCTCACCCCGGGGCCGAACATGATGTACCTGGTCTCCCGGAGCATCACGCAGGGGCGCCGGGCCGGCATCGTGTCGCTGGCCGGGGTGGCGCTGGGCTTCCTGGTCTATCTGACCGCCACCAACCTGGGGCTCTCGGTCATCTTCGTGGCCGTGCCGGAGCTGTACCAGGCGATCAAACTGGCCGGCGCGGCCTATCTCGCGTGGCTGGCGTGGAAGACGCTCCGGCCCGGCGGCGTCTCGGTCTTCGATCCGCGCCCCCTGGACCCCGACTCGCCGCGGCGGCTGTTCATGATGGGGCTGCTCACCAACCTGCTCAACCCCAAGGCGGCGGTGATGTACCTGTCGCTGATCCCGCAGTTCGTGCGGCCGTCGGAGGGCAACGTGATGGTGCAGGGGTTCCTGCTCGGCGGGGTGCAGCTCGCGGTCAGCATGGCGGTGAATCTGACGATCGTGCTGGCGGCCGGCGGCATCGCGGTGTTCCTCGCCCGGCGCCCCACCTGGCTGCGCGTCCAGCGTTACCTGATGGGCACCGTGCTCGGCGTCATCGCGGTCAAGCTCGCCACCGACCGCGGGCGCCCGGCCGTCGTCTGAGACCACCGGGCCGCGGCACCTGAGGCCCGCGAGAGAGATCCAGGTCACACTCGGGCAACCTTCCCCGGCTCGTCGGCCACCAGTTGATCGACGCGGTTTCCGCTGTAGCGGCGCCGGGGGCCCGCCAGCTCCCGGCGTCGCGGGCGAAGGCTCCGCCCGTCCCTCCCGCCAGGGGGACGGGCGGGGCCTTCGTCATGTCCGGCGCGCAGCGGGCGCACCCGGCGGACCGTCCGGATGTAACAGTCAGCCAACGACCGCTTTCGATCACAGCCGCACCGTGGAAAAGTGCTGGGGGACCCCGGCGACGCCACGGGAGCCGAATTCGCCGTCAGGCCTCCCGCCGTACGCCTCTCCTCCACCCGGCACTTTCATGATCCACCCAGCGCGCACCGGTTGCGGTGAGCGCAGAAGGAGGAACACAGTGCGCACCCTTGCCCGCTCCGCGGCCGCCACCCTGACCGCCACCGCCATAGTCGCTCTGGCCAGTGCCTGCTCGCCGCCGGAGAAGAAGACGGAGTCCGCCGCCGGCGGCGCCGCCACCGCCACCAGCGCCGCCGACCTCGGCGGCCTGGACGCCCTGATCGCCGCGGCCAAGAAGGAGGGTCAGCTCAACGTCATCGCCCTGCCCCCGGACTGGGCCAACTACGGCGAGATCATCAAGACGTTCGGCACCAAGTACGGCATCAAGGTCAACTCGGCGCAGCCGGACGGCTCCAGCCAGGACGAGATCAATGCCGCCGACCAGCTCAAGGGCCAGGACATCGCACCGGACGTGTTCGACCTGGGCGCCTCGGTGGCGGCCGCGAACGTGGCGAAGTTCGCGCCGTACAAGGTCTCCACCTTCGACGAGATCCCGGCCACGCTGAAGGACCCGAACGGCGCGTGGGTCAACGACTACGGCGGCTACATGTCGATCGGCTACGACAGCGCGAAGGTGCCGGCCCCCACCAGCGTCGCCGACCTGCTGAAGGCCGACTACAAGGGCAAGGTCGCGCTCAACGGCGACCCCACCCAGGCCGGCGCGGCGTTCGGTGGGGTGCAGATGGCCTCGCTGGCGAACGGCGGCACCGTCGAGGACATCAAGCCCGGCGTCGACTTCTTCGCCGACCTGAAGAAGGCCGGGAACTTCCTGCCGGTCGACCCCAGCCCGACCACCATCGAGTCCGGCCAGACCCCGGTCGTCTTCGACTGGGACTACCTGAACGCCTCGCAGTCGAAGAAGCTCCCCAGTTGGAAGGTGTTCGTGCCGGCCGGCAGCGTGCTGGGCTCGTACTACGTGCAGGCGATCAACTCCGGCGCCCCGCACCCGGCCGCGGCCCGGCTGTGGCAGGAGTTCCTCTACTCCGACGAGGGCCAGAACCTGTGGCTCAAGGGCGGCGCCCGCCCGGTGCGCGCCGACGCGATGACGAAGGCCGGCACCATCGACGCGGCCGCGGCCGCCGCACTGCCCAAGGTGGAGGGCACCCCGGTGATCCCGACCGAGGCGCAGAACACCAAGGCCAAGCAGTACCTGTCCGCGAACTGGGCCAAGGCCATTGGCTGAGATCACACCGGCCACTCCGCAGCGCGTGGCCCGCCGGCCGCGCCTGCGGGGCGGCGCCCTGCTGGGCACGGTGCCGTTCTTCGCGTACGTCACGATCTTCCTGATCATCCCGACGCTGGTCGTGGTAATCGGGGCGTTCACCGGTGACGGCGGGCGCGGATTCACGCTGGAGAACGTCCGGGCCCTCGGCGACGACCACATCGCCGCGGCGTTCGGCCGCAGCATCACCCTGTCCGCGTCCAGCGCGATCATCGGCGCGGTGCTCGGCGCGATCCTGGCGTACGCGCTGGTCACCGGAAAACCGGACGGCCTGCTCCGGCGGGTGGTCACCGCCGCGGCGGGGGTGCTGGCGCAGTTCGGCGGCGTCACGCTGGCATTCGCGTTCCTGGCGACCATCGGGCTGTCCGGCTTCGTCACCCTCTGGCTCCAGGAGCACGGGCTCGACCCGTACGCGAACGGGGTCTGGCTGTTCGAGCTGCCGGGACTCACGCTCGTCTACACGTACTTCCAGATCCCGCTCATGGTGATCGTCTTCCTGCCGGCGTTGGACGGCATCCGGCCACAGTGGCGCGAGGCCGCGACGAGCCTGGGCGGCACCACCTGGCAGTACTGGACCCGGGTGGCCGGGCCGCTGCTGGCGCCCGCGTTCCTGGGCTCGACGCTGCTGCTGTTCGCCAACGCCTTCTCCGCGTACGCCACCGCCGCCGCCCTGGTCAGCCAGGGCAGCCCGATCGTCCCGCTGCAGATCCGTGGCGCACTGACCAGTGAGGTCGTCCTCGGCCAGGCCAACCTGGGCAAGGCGATGGCGCTCGGCATGGTGATCGTGGTGGCCGTGGTGATGGCCCTCTACTCCCTGCTCCAGAAGAGGACGGCGAAGTGGCTCGGGTAGCTTTCCGCTGGACCGTGCTCGCGGTCTTCGGCGTCTTCTTCCTGCTGCCGCTGGTCGCCATGGCCGAGTTCAGCGCCCGCGACGAGAAGACCTGGCCGCTGCTGCTGGACTGGCCGCGACTGAGCGCCGAGTACCCGGGACTGGCCGAGGGCATCCTCTCGTCGCTCGGTCAGGCGGCGCTGACCGCGCTGCTCATGCTGGTGCTGCTGGTGCCGACCGCGATCTGGGTGCGCCTGCGGCTGCCCGGGCTGCGGCCCCTGGTCGAGTTCCTGTGCCTGCTGCCGCTGACCATCCCGGCGATCGTCCTGGTCGTC
Organism: Actinoplanes sandaracinus; assembly: GCF_030009775.1. Lineage (GTDB taxonomy): Bacteria > Actinomycetota > Actinomycetes > Mycobacteriales > Micromonosporaceae > Actinoplanes > Actinoplanes sandaracinus. The sequence continues at coordinate 159,597 of NZ_JASCTH010000009.1, forward strand.
GGCCTGGCCCCGGTGTACGCGTGGGTCAACTACCTGATCGGCGGCTCCTCGCAGACCCTGGTCCTCGCCTACACGGTCCTGGTCCTGCCGTACGCCTACCGCGCGATCGACACCGGCCTGTCCGCGATCGACGTGAAGACCCTGGCCGAGGCGGCCCGCGGTCTCGGCGCCGGCTGGGCCACGGTGATCTGGCGGGTGGTGCTGCCGAACATCCGCTCGGCGGTGCTCTCCGCGGCGTTCCTGACGGTCGCCCTGGTGCTGGGCGAGTTCACCATCGCCTCCCTGCTGCACCGCACCAACCTGCAGGTCGCCATCGAGGCCCTGGGCAAGAGCAGCGCCGGCGTCTCGGTGGCGGTCTCCCTGACCGCTCTGATGCTCGCGTTCGTCCTGCTGCTCGTGCTGTCGCTGGCGGGCTCCCCGAGGAAGGAAAGATCATGACCGGCGTCGCCGTTCATCTCGACGGGCTGAGCCGCGCGTTCGGCAGCGTGCACGCCCTCGACGACCTGGACCTGTCGATCGAGCCGGGTGAGCTGGTCGCTCTGCTCGGCCCGTCCGGCTGCGGCAAGACCACCGCGCTGCGAATCCTCGCCGGCCTGGAGGAGGCGGACGCGGGCCGGGTGCTGGTCGGCGGGAAGGACGTCACGCGGCTGCCGGCGAACCGCCGGGACATGGGGATGGTGTTCCAGGCGTACAGTCTCTTCCCGCACCTGAACGCCCGGCAGAACGTCGAGTTCGGCCTGCGCCTGCGTCGTTCCCGAAAGGCGCCGGAGCGCGCCGCCGAGATGCTGGAGCTGGTCGGCCTGGGCGGCTTCGCGACCCGGTTCCCGAACCAGCTCTCCGGCGGGCAGCAGCAGCGGGTCGCGCTGGCCCGCGCGCTCGCGATCGAGCCGCGGGTGCTCCTGCTGGACGAGCCGCTGTCGGCGCTGGACGCCAAGGTTCGGGTGCAACTGCGCGACGAGATCCGCCGGATCCAGACCGAGGTCGGCACCACCACGCTGTTCGTGACGCACGACCAGGAGGAGGCTCTCGCGATCGCCGACCGGGTCGGGGTGATGCGGGCCGGGAGGCTGGAGCAGCTGGCGTCGCCGTCCGAGGTCTACCTGCGGCCCGCGACCGCGTTCGTGGCCGATTTCGTCGGGCTCAGCAACCGGCTGCCCGGCATCGTCGAGGGTGCGACGATCGAGGTGTTCGGCAACCGGCTGCCGCTGGTCACGCCGCATGCCGCCGGTGCGGCGACCGCGCTGGTCCGCCCCGAGGCGATCGAGGTGTCCCCCGGCCCGGATGCCGGCGCCCGGGTCCTGACCAGTAGTTTCCTCGGCCCGCTGAGCCGAGTCACGGTGGCCGTCGGCGACCATCTGGTGGTCGCGCAGGTGCCGAGCGGGCGGCTGCCGGAGCTGACCCCGGGCACCTCGGTCCGGATCACGATCCAGCCGGTGGCGGTCGCCCTGGAATAGACGGGCTTTAACACAAGGGCTACAGTCGAAGACCCTGGGAGCGCTCCCAGCGCGGGTTCCCCCACCGTCGTCCCCCACGGCGGCCCGCGTCCATCCCCCCGAGGTGGTCTTCGTGAAACGCCGAACCGCAACCATCCTAGCCACGGTGTTCGCCGTGGCAGCGGCATCGACCGCCGCCTTCTTCGCGCTCCCGGCGAGCGCGGAGACCGCGGCGTTCACCGTCCAGAACACCTGGAGCAACGGCTACCAGGGCCAGGTGACGGTGAACAACACATCGTCGTCGGCGATCAACACGTGGAAGGTCGAGCTCACCTTCCCGGCCGGGACGACGGTGGCTCAGTCGTGGAACACGACGCAGGCGGCCAGTGGCAACTCCTACACGTTCACGCCCGCGGGCTGGAACGCGACGATCGCGGCCGGGGCCTCGACCAGCTTCGGGTTCATCGTGAACGGCACCGGACGGCCGACCAGTTGCCTGGTCAACGGCCAGGCGTGCACCGGCACGACCCCGCCCGGCCCCAGCGCGAGCACCTCGACCCCGCCGGCCGACGGTACCCCGGTGGGGGTCAACGGGCAGCTGAAGGTCTGCGGCACGAAGCTGTGCAACGAGCGCGGCCAGGTGGTCCAGCTCAAGGGCATGAGCACGCACGGCCTCCAGTGGTTCCCGAACTGCTACACCGACGCCTCGCTCGACGTGCTCGCCAACGAGTGGAACAGCGACCTGCTGCGCATCGCGATGTACGTGCAGGAGCAGGGTTACGAGACCGACCCGGCCGGGTTCACCAACCGGGTCAACAACCTGGTCGAGGAAGCGACCGAGCGCGGCATGTACGCGATGATCGACTTCCACATCCTCACGCCCGGTGACCCGGCGTTCAACCTGGAGCGCGCGAAGACCTTCTTCGCCCAGGTCTCGGCCCGTCACGCGGCCAAGAAGAACGTCATCTACGAGATCGCCAACGAGCCGAACGGCGTGAGCTGGGCGCAGATCAAGAACTACGCCGAGCAGGTCATCCCGGTCATCCGGGCGAACGACCCGGACGCGGTCATCATCGTCGGCACCCGCGGCTGGTCGTCGCTGGGCGTCTCGGAGGGCGGCAACTCGTCCGAGATCGTGAACAACCCGGTCAACGCCTCCAACATCATGTACACGTTCCACTACTACGCGGCCTCCCACAAGGACAACTACCGCGCCGAGGTGGAGCGCGCGGCGGCCTCGCTGCCGCTGTTCGTGACCGAGTTCGGCACGGTGACCTACACCGGCGGCGGCGCGGTCGACACGGCCAGCAGCAACGCCTGGTTCGACCTGCTCGACCGGTTGAGGATCGGTTACGCCAACTGGACGTTCTCCGACGCGAACGAGGGCAGCGCGGCGCTGCGGCCGGGCACTTGCAACGCGGGCTCGTTCGCCGGCACCGGCTCGCTGACCGAGTCGGGCGCCATGCTGCGCAACCGGCTGCGCGCCGGATAGGCCGAACCCACCAGCACCGGGCCCGCCCCCCTTCCACCGGGCGGGCCCGGCTCATCAAAAGTCGCCACTTATATAAGTCGTATCTGATAGGGTCGCTCTCGTGCATGCGTTCGATGTGCTCGGTGATCCGGTTCGGCGCCGGATCCTCGAGTTGCTCGCCGAGGGCGAGCAGACCTCCGGCGCCGTCACCATGGTGATCCGTGGTGAGTTCGGCATCACCCAGCCGGCCGTGTCCCAGCACCTCAAGGTGTTGCGCGACAACGGCTTCGCCACCGTGCGCCCCGACGGCGCGCGCCGCCTCTACGCGGTCGACCACACCGCGCTGCGGCAGGTGGACGAGTGGCTGGAGCCGTTCCGGAGGTTCTGGGCGCCGCACCTCGCCGCGATGGCCACCGAGGTGGCCCGCGGCAAGCGCCTGCGGCGCCTCGCCGAGGGCGCCGGACCCAACGATGCGAGGAGCGCACGATGATCGACGTCAAAGAGCAGATCAGTGAGGTACGGCGGAGCATCGGCAGCCGCGTGCTGGAGGCGGGTGAGGCCCGCGTGATGACGATCAGCCAGGCCTACGACACCGACGTGGACGACCTGTGGGATGTGATCTCCAACCCGGAGCGCATCCCGCGCTGGTTCCTGCCCGTCTCCGGCGACCTGCGCGAGGGCGGAAGATACCAGTTCGAGGGCAATGCCGGCGGCACGATCACCAAGTGCGACCGGCCCCGCTCGGTCGCCGCGACCTGGGAGTTCGGCGACCAGGTCAGCTGGGTCGAGGTGCGTCTCACGCCCGAGGGCGACGGCCGCACCCGGTTCGAGCTGGAGCATGTGGCGCACGTCGCCGACGAGCACTGGGAGCAGTACGGGCCGGGCGCGGTCGGCCTCGGCTGGGAGGGCGCCTTCTGGGGCCTGGCCAACCACCTCGCGACCCCGGAGGCCCCGATCGGCCCGGAGGCCGCCATGGCGTGGGCCGCCTCCGCGGACGGCAAGACGTTCATGCGGCTCAGCGCCGACGCGTGGGCGGAGGCGGACATCGCCTTCGGCACCGAGCCGGAGCAGGCCCGGCGGCAGGCGGAGAACACCTTCAAGGCGTACACCGGCGCCTGATCCTCACCGGGGCGCCGGACCCCTTTTACGAAGAAGGCGGCGATACTTGCCGTCCCGCGCCGCATGGGGTAGGCACGCCTGATGACGGGTGACGAAATGCTCCAGTACTGCCTCGCCAAGCCCGGGGCCTGGCAGGACGAGCCATGGGAGGGCGACATCGTCGCCAAGGTCGGCAAGAAGGTCTTCGCGTTCCTCGGCGACGGGACGACCGTCGGCGTGAAGTGCGGCACGGACCGCGACACCGCCGGCGAATGGCTGGCCCGCTACCCGGACGACGCCACGGCCAGCCCGTACATCGGCCGGCACGGCTGGAACACGCTGCGCGTGGGCGGCACGATCCCGGACGACGAACTACGGGAAGCCGTCGACGCGTCCTATGACGCGGTGGTCGCCACCCTGCCGAGGAAGGACCGCCCTTGACCTCAACGCCGGTTCAGGTCCGATGCTTGGCGCATGGATGTCAACGCCTACCTCGACCGGATCGGGGCGCCGCGCACCGGGCCCGCTGACGCGGCCCGGCTGCGCGCGCTCCACCACGCGCACCTCACCGCCGTGCCCTTCGAAAACCTCGACATCCACTTGGGCGCGCGGATCTCCCTCACCGCCGAAGACCTTTTCGACAAGATCGTACGGCGGGCGCGCGGCGGATTCTGCTACGAACTCAACGGCCTGTTCGCGCTGCTCCTGGAGGAACTGGGCTACACCGTGACCCGGCTCGCCGCCCGCGTGTTCGGCGCCGAACGCCTCGGTCCGCCCTACGACCACCTGGCCCTGCTGGTCTCCCCGGCCCGCGCCCACGATCAGCGGTGGCTGGTGGACGTCGGCTTCGGCGACCACAGCATCGGCCCGCTCGACTTCACCTCGCGGGCCGGTCAGGACGACCCGGGCGGCCGGTTCCTCCTGGTGGACACTCCTGACGGCGACGTGGACATCCTCCGCGACGGCAAACCCCAGTACCGCCTGGAGTTGCGCCCCCGCGTCCTGGACGACTTCGCCGCGACGTGCTGGTACCAGCAGACCGCCCCGGAGTCGCCCTTCACCGCGAAGACCGTCTGCACCCGCCTCACCTCGGGCGGCCGGATCACGATCAGCGACCGCACCCTGATCGTCACCGCCGCCGACGGCCGCGCCGAGACGCCATTGGCGACCGGCGAGGCCCTGCGAGCGGCCTACCGCGACCACTTCGGCGTGCGGCTCGACCCGGACGCCGCGTTCCGCCCACCGCCACCCCTCTGACCGGTGGCCCGGCGGCCCCGCCGCCGGGCGTCGTGCCTGCGACGGGGCTCTGCGCTACCCGGGTCAGGCGACCTGCTTGGACTTCTTGATCGCGGCGGTCAGTGCCTCCAGCAGCGGAGCGGAACCGGCCCAGGAGTAGATCGGGACGGCCTGCCAGGGGAACACCTGGTTCGCCGCGACGGCGGGCAGGGCGCTCCAGCCCGGCTTCGACGCCAGGTCGGCCGGCTGCAGGGTGCCGGGACGCGAGTCGAGGAAGATGATGTCCGCCTTGTACTTGTTGGCGTTCTCCCAGCTCAGCGACTCGTAGTAGTCGCCGCCGTCGGTCTTCTCCGGGACGATGATGTCGACGCCGAGCTCCTTGAAGTACATGAGGTCGCTGGACACCTTCGGGTTCGACACGTAGAAGATGTCGGCGGCGCCCGAGCTGGCCAGCACCCTGATGCCGCCGCTGGCCTTCGCGGCCGCGGACAGTTCGGCGGCGGCCTTCTCGAACCGGGCCTTGGCCTCGACGACCTTCGGCGCGTTGAGGTCGGCGCCCAGCGACTTGGCGAGCTCGGCGTACCGCTCGATCGGCTTGGTCATCGGGACGCGACCGACGGTGATGGTGGCGGTCGGCGCCAGCTTGAGGATCTGGTCCTTGCTGCCGTCCGGGAGGTACCAGTACGCGCCGGGGTCGAACATGTGGGTGATCAGCAGCTCGGGAGCGAGCGCGGCGTACTTCTCGACGGAGAACTCGCCCCACTTGTTGCCGATGATCTGGACCTTGTTGACGTCCAGCGAGCCGGCCTGCTCCTCAGCGCTGCCGTCGGCCTTCTTGGTCTCGCCGAAGACGCCCACGATGGAGTTCTGCAGGCCCAGGTCGACGAGCGCGGCGGCGGTGCCCGTGAAGGCGACGACCTTGGTCGGCGTCTTGGGGGCGGTCAGCGGCTTGGGCTGGTCGTCGGTGAACGACCACGGGCCGGACGTGGTGGCGGAAGCAGCCGGCGCCGCCCCGCTGTCCGTCTTGTTGCCACCACAGGCGGCGAGCAGGGCGCCGGCACCGGCGGCGCCGCCCGCGGCCAGCAGGCCACGACGGGACAAGGAAAGCTGCGAGTACTTCATCTTCAAGTCTTTCTGGGGGTACGACCGGTCCTGCGACCGCGTGAGATGGTTAGGCTAACCTAACGAACCGAACACGCGTCAACAGGATCTAGAACACCGGGACGGGAGAACCGCTCTGTCCACCTATGACACCCCTACCGACCAGGGGTTGAGCACCACGGCGCCGACCGGCCCGGCTCCGGCACGTCCCGGCCGGCGCTCGTCCGTACGCCTGCTCGGTCTGCTGGTCGCGCTGGCGGCTCTCGCCGCGGTGGCCGTCCTGAGCATCGGCTTCGGCGCCCGCTTCCTCTCCCCCGGCGAGGTGTGGGCCGGCCTGTGGGACCCGGCGTCGCCGTCCTACCGGATCGTCCACGAGATGCGGCTGCCGCGTACCCTGCTCGGCCTGATGGTCGGCATGGGGCTCGGCCTGGCCGGCGCGATCATGCAGGCGCTGACCCGCAACCCGCTCGCCGACCCCGGCCTGCTTGGCATCAACGCCGGCGCCTCGGCGGCGGTCGCCACCGCCGCCGTCTTCTTCGGCGTGAGCACCTTCTTCGGGTACGTGTGGTTCGCCCTCGCCGGAGCCGCGATCGTCACCGCGATGGTCTACGCGGTCGGTGGCGGCCGCTCGGCCACCCCGGCCCGGCTCGCGCTGGCCGGCGCCGCGCTCAACGCCACGCTGTACTCCTATGTGAGCGCGGTGCTGCTCAGCGACACCGACTCCATCGACAGGCTGAGGTTCTGGACGGTCGGCTCGCTGGCCAGCGCCGACTTCGCCACCGTCGAGCGGCTCCTGCCGTTCTTCGCGGCCGGCCTGCTGGCCGGGCTCCTGGTGGCCCGCCCGCTCAACGCGCTGTCGCTCGGCGACGACGCGGCCCGCGCTCTCGGCGCCCGCCCGTCGCTGATCCGCGTCGCGGTGATCGTGGCGGTCACCCTGCTCTGCGGCAGCGCCACCGCGGCGTGCGGCCCGATCGTCTTCATCGGACTGCTGATCCCGCACATGGTCCGCCCGTTCACCGGCCCCGACCTGCGCTGGCTGCTGCCCTACACCGCGGTGCTGGCGCCGGTGCTGCTGCTCGGCGCCGACGTGCTCGGCCGTGTCCTGGGCAGTCCCGGGGAGTTGCAGGTCGGCACGGTCACCGCGGTCCTCGGCGGTCCCCTGTTCCTCTATCTCGTGCGAGCCGCGAAATGACACTTGCCACCTTGGACAAGACGCGTTCCATCGGCAGCCGCGTCGGTGTCCGCCCGCGGGCGGTCGCCGTCGGGGCGCTGGCGCTGATCGGCACGTTCGTGGTCAGCGTCTTCGGCCTCGGCACCGGAGACTTCGAGATCGCCCCGGTCGACGTGGTGACGACCCTGTTCGGCGAGGGCAACCCGGCCCACGAGTTCATCATCGGTGAGCTGCGGCTGCCCCGGCTGATCACGGCGATCCTGGTCGGCGCGGCCATGGCGGCCAGCGGCGCGGTCTTCCAGTCGCTGGTGCGCAACCCGCTGGGCAGCCCGGACATGCTGGGCGTCACCAACGGCGCGAGCACCGCGGCGCTGGCCGTGGTGATCCTCGGCGGCACCAGCACCCAGCTGTCGATCGCCGCGGTGGCCGGCGGTCTGGCGGCCACCCTGCTCGTCCGGTTGATCGCCGGCCGGGCCCTGCACGGATTCCGGTTCATCCTGGTCGGCATCGGCATGGCCGCGATCCTCACCGGCATCAGCGGTTACCTGCTGACCCGGGGCGTCCAGATGGAGAACGCCCGCGCGCTGCTGTGGCTGACCGGCAACCTCGACGGCCGGGACTGGGGCCAGGCGGTGCCGATGGCCCTGGTGCTGGCCGTGGTGCTGCCGTTCCTGCTGCTGGCCTGCGGCCCCGGACTGCGGATCCTGGAGATGGGTGACGACTCGGCGTCCGCGCTGGGCGTGCCGGTCTCCCTGCTGCGCAACGGCGCGCTGCTGGCCGCGGCCCTGCTGATCTCGTTCGCCGCGGCCAGCGCTGGCCCGGTGCTCTTCGTCGCGCTGATCGCGCCACACCTGGCCAAACGGATGTCCCGGGCGCCCGGCCCCAACCTGCTGCCGTCGATCGCGGTCGGCGCGCTGCTGCTGACCGGCGCCGACTTCCTCGCCCAGCACGCGCTCGACGACCAGACGCTGCCGGTCGGCGTGGTCACCGGCCTGCTGGGCGGCGGCTACCTGGTCTGGCTGCTCACCACCGAGCGCCGGGCCGGACGGATCTGAGGCGGACATGACCGACACAGCAACAGGAGACATCATGACGGGTCACACGCCCCGGCTCAGCGGCAGCGCGATGACGCTCGCGTACGACAAGCGCGTCATCGCCGAGAACCTGAGCGTCGAGATCCCGGACGGTTCCTTCACGGTGATCATCGGCCCGAACGCGTGCGGTAAGTCCACCCTGCTGCGGGCCCTGTCCCGGCTGCTCAAGCCGACCACCGGCACCGTGCTGCTGGACGGGCGGGACGTGCACTCGCAGCCCACCCGCGCGGTCGCCAAGACGCTCGGCCTGCTGCCGCAGTCGTCGACGGCGCCGGACGGCATCACCGTCGCCGAGTTGGTGGCCCGCGGCCGCTACCCGCACCAAGGCCTGCTGCGCCGCTGGTCGGCCGAGGACGAGCGGGTGGTGATCGAGTCGATGGAGGCCACCGGCGTCGCCGACCTCACCGACCGCGCGGTCGACGAGCTGTCCGGCGGGCAGCGACAGCGGGTGTGGCTGGCCATGGCACTGGCCCAGCAGACGCCGCTGCTCCTGCTCGACGAGCCGACCACCTATCTGGACATCGCGCACCAGATCGAGGTGCTCGACCTGTGCGCCGAGTTGCACGAGACCCAGGGCCGCACGCTGGTCGCGGTGCTGCACGACCTGAACCACGCGGCCCGCTACGCCACCCACCTGATCGCCATGCGGTCCGGGAAGGTGGCCCGCTCCGGACCGCCGTCCGAGGTGCTCACCGCGGAACTGGTCGAGGACGTGTTCGGGCTGCCCTGCCGGGTGATCGACGACCCGGAGACCGGCACGCCGCTGGTCGTTCCGGCGGCCCGCCGCCGCACCGGCGTGGAGCACCCCGCCCCCGCCGTCCCCTGAGAAACCGGGCCGGCCGGCTCTCAGCGCTGTGTCGACGCCGGTGAGACAGCGCTGTGTCGACGCCGGTGAGACAGCGCTGTGTCGACGCCGGTGAGACAGCGCTGTGTCGACGCCGGTGAGACAGCGCTGAGAGCGGCCGGTTGTTCAGCCGCCGAAGACGTCGGCCACCACGTGCTCCGCGATCGCCAGAGACGACGTGGCCGCGGGTGACGGCGCGTTCCGCACGGCCGTGACCGGCCCCATGCGGTGGATGCGGAAGTCGTCGACGAGACTGCCGTCCCGGTCCAGCGCCTGAGCGCGCACACCGGCGCCGGCGCGGTAGACGTCGGCCGCCCCGATCTCCGGGACGTACCGCATGGCCTCGGCCATGTAGCGGGTCTTGGAGAGCGAGCCGCGGACCTCCTTGACACCGGTCCGCCAGTGCCGGCGGGCCATCTGCCAGGTGCCCGGCCAGGTCGCGATGCCGACCAAGTCGGGAACCGAGAACGTGGTACGCCGGTAGCCCTCCCGGGCGGTCGCCAGCACCGCGTTCGGGCCGACCTCGACGACGCCGGTCACCCGGCGGGTGAAGTGCACGCCGAGGAACGGGTAGCGCGGATCGGGAACCGGGTAGATCATGCCCCGGACCAGGTCGGCCTTCTCCTCGCGTACCCGCATGTACTCGCCGCGGAACGGGATGATCCGCGGCTCGGCGGCGTCGCCGGCCAGCTTGGCGACCTTGTCGCTCTGGATGCCGGCGCAGACGATCACCTGGTCGACCGTCACGCTGCGTTCACCGGACTCGATCCGGATCGACCCGACGTTCTTCTTGATGCCGGTGACCGGGAAGTTGACGTGGACCTCGCCGCCCGCGGCGCGGATGTCCTCGGCGAACGCCTTCGCGACGCCCGGGAAATCGGTGATCGCCGTTTCCGGTGAATGCAGCGCGGCGAGTCCGGCGGCGTGCGGCTCGATGTCGCGGATACCGCTCGGATCGACCCTTCGCAGGCCGGGTACGCCGTTCTCCCGCGCCCGCTTCTCCAGGTCGTCCAGGCGCCCCAGCTCGTCCTCACGGACCGCCACGACGAGCTTGCCGCACTCGTCGTAGGCGATTCCCCGTTCCGCGCAGTACTCCCGCAGCAGAAGCCGCCCACGGGTGCACAGTTCGGCTTTCAGGCTGCCCGGCGTGTAGTAGATGCCGGCGTGCACCACGCCGGAGTTGTGGCCGGTCTGATGCAGAGCGACGTCGGGTTCCTTCTCCACGACCACGACCCGGGTGCCCGGCCGCCGGAGCATGATCTCCCGGCCGATGGCCAGGCCGACGATGCCGGCCCCGATGATCCCGATGGTCTCGTCCGCCACGTGTGTCGCCTCTCTGGTTCAGCCGTCCCCACCACGGCGTTGCGCCGGACCGTCATCGGCGCGCGAGGGTGATCGACTTCCTGGGAGCTTATCCCCGGACCGGGGACCGGATCGCGACGGCAGGTCCCCGCACTTCAGAACTGGACGCGCACGTCCCGCTGTTCCTCGCCGGTCGCCTCGAAGTACTGCCTCGCCCGCTGCCCGGTCACCGCGGCGATCAGGCTCGTCGGCACGGACGCCACGGCGCCGTTGTACTTCTGCACGGCGAGGTTGTAGAACTGCCGCGCGTAGGCGATCTTGTCCTCGGTGTTGGCGAGCTCCCCCTGCAGATCGCGGAACGAGGCGCTCGCCGCCAGTTGCGGGTACGCCTCCGCGACGGCGATCAGCCGGCCCAGCGCGCTGGTGAGGGCGTTCTCCGCGGTTGCCCTCGCGGCCACGTCGCCGCCCTGGTGCTCGGCGCCCTGGCGGGCCGCCGTCACCGCCGCGAACGTCTGAAGTTCGTGGGTGGCATAGCCGCGAACCGTCTCGACCAGGTTGGGTACGAGCGAGTGGCGGCGTTTGAGCTGGACGTGGATCTGTGCCCAGGAGGCCTCGACCTGCGTCCGCAGGCGGACCAGCCGGTTGTAGGCGACGACGGCCCAGAGAAGTGTCAGAACGATCAACGCGATGAGCGTGATGAATATGACGGTCACGCCCTCATGGTGACGGGTCCGTCAAGTCCGTGTGGCGCGTCTCATACACCATGTGCGGTATGGACTATCGCTGGGGGCTCGCCGTCCTGATCGGTTTCGGGGCCGTCGTCGTCCTGATCGGGCTGCTCGTGCGCTTCGTGGCGTGGTCGACCGCGGCCCGCGTGCCGGCGGGACCGGCCACACCGGACCTCATGGACACCCCGCCGGCCGTGGTGAATCTGCTGATGAACGGCCTGCGTGCGGCCCCGGAGGCGGCCGCGGCCACACTGCTCGACCTGGCCGCCCGCGGACACCTGGAACTCGACCAGCCGACCGCCGACCCGGGAGCCACCGTCGTGCGAGTGCGCCGCGGCGGGCATGCCGGGCTCACATCGTACGAGCAGCGGGTCCTCGACCGGGTCGACGTGGCGCCCGGCGTACGCCCACTCACTCTGGCCGATCTCGCCCGGCGGCACGCGCGGGACGGCCAGAGCTGGCACGAACGTCTCGTGATCGCCGTCCGCGAGGAGGCGATCGCCCACGGGCTGATCCGGGTGGGCACCACACCGCCCGCGATGGTCGTCCTCATCGTCGGCCTCATGCTGCTGCTGATCTTGTCGTGCGTGCCCGGGGTGTTCGTGATCGACCTGGTCGGCATGACGGATCGGCTCGGCAGCACCGGCGTCGGGATCGGCGTGCTCGGCGTCGCCTTCGTGCTCATGATGATCGCGATCTTCATCGTGGTCCAGCTGGGCGGCGAGATCCGCGACGACCGGCTGACCGCCGCGGGCCGCCGGGTGGCCCGCCACTGGGCCGGGGTCGGCCGCTGGCTGCGGAGCCACGAGGCCTTCGCTGATCTGCCACCCGCCTCGGTGACGGTCTGGGACTCCTATCTCGCCCATGGTGTCGCCCTCGGCGCGGCGACCCGGGCCGCGGCGACCGTGGACCTGCGCGTCGGGCGAGTCGACGTGGTCCGGTCGTCACCCGGTGACCGGCTCGTCCGGATCCGCTACCCGGCCACCGGCGGCCTGAAAGCGACGTCCGCGGGCACCCGGGTCGTGGGCGCTCTGATCGGGATCGCCCTGGCCGCCGCCGTCGCCCTGGCCGCCGCCACGCGGGAACCACCCGGCTGGGCGGCCACGTCAGCCGTCGCGGTCGCCGTGCTCCTGTCGCTGCGCTGGGTGTACCGGATCGTGCGGGGCCTCACCGATCTGCTGCGCCCGGCCTCGGTCAGCGGCCGGGTCCTGCGGATCGTGCCGTTCGGCACCTTCGGCGACGCCGAGACCACCCCCCTGCTCACCAGCCTCTACCAGAGCCCACTTCTGTCGTGGCTGACGCGGCGAGTCGGCGCGCCCACCGTGACCTCTGACGGAACCGGGCTGTCACCCGGATTCTTCGTCGTCCTGGACGACGGAACGTCAGCGGTGGCACAGGCGTGGCTGGCGACTCCCCGCCGCGCGGGCCGCCTCCGGCTCGGCGACGACGTCACCGCCCGGGTCCAGCCGTGGACGAGACACCTGATCAGCTCGTCGCCGTGAACCTGGAGCGTGCGCCGGAGTTCAGCTCAGGCCTCCGCAGGGCAGCGTGATCGTCACGACCGTGCCGTGCGGATGGTTCGGGCCGGCGGTCACCGTACCGCCGTGCTGCGCGGCGGTCTGCGCGACGATCGCCAGACCCAGCCCGGAACCCGGCATGGCCCGGGCGGCGGGCGCGCGGTAGAAGCGGTCGAAGACGTGCGGCAGGTCCTCGGGCGCGATGCCCGGCCCGTTGTCGACGACGGTCAGCACCCGGGCCGGGGTCAGCCGGGTGCTGACCGTCCCGCCGGGCGGGCTCCACTTGGCGGCGTTGTCGAGCACGTTGACCACCATCCGCTCCAGCTCGCCGGGCCGGCCCAGCACGGTCACCGGGGCCAGTTCGGTGTCGAAGGTCAGGTCCGGCGCCCGGATCCGGACCCGGTTGATCGCGGCGGTCACCACCTCGGCGTACTCCATCTGCTCGATCGTCTCGCGGCTGCCCTCCTCCCGGGACAGCTCGACGAGCTCGGTGGTGAGCGTGGCCAGTTCGCGCACCTGGGCGTCCAGGTCGTCGAGCAGCTTGACGCGTTCCTCCGGCGGCAGCCGGTGCGCCAGCTCCGGCCGGCGCTCGACCGCGATCAACAGCTCCACATTGGTCCGGATGCTGGTCAGCGGGGTACGCAGCTCGTGGCCGGCGTCCTCGACGAGGGCCCGCTGGGAGCGGCGGGAGGCGTCGATGGCGGCCAGCATGGCGTTGACCGACCGGCCCAGCCGGGCGATCTCGTCGTCGCCGGAGACGTCGACCGGCCGGGTCAGGTCCATGGTCACCGCGACGTCCTCGACGGCCTCGGTCAGGCGGTCCACCGGGGCCAGCCCGGCCCGGGCGACGGCACGCCCGAGCAGCGCCGCGCCGGCGATCCCGGCCGCGCAGCCCACCGCGAGCAGGAGCGCGAACAGGGCCAGGACCCGCTCGTCGGGGTGCGGGTCGACGCCCACCTGGACCGCTCCCCCGCCGTCGATCGGCACGGTGAGCATCAGGTACTCCCCGGGGCCGATGATGATCTTCTCCTGTCGCTCCGGGTGCCCCACGGTGGCGATCTTCACGGCCGTCTCGGTGACCGGCAGCCGGGTGGCGCTGCCGCCGACCACCGCGCCGGTCGCGTCGAGGACCTGCCAGCAGGGCCCGATCTCCTTGCTGTCCGGCCCGGGGCGGGCGCCCTGCGCGTCCAGCCACTGCCACGGGCGCTCGGCGATGGTCCGGGCGTCGGACACCAGCCCGGCGGAGATCTTGTCCTTCTGGATCTCGCTCACCGCGAGCCAGGCGCCGGCCGACACGGCCAGCACGGCGGCCGCCACCGCACCGGCGACCAGCAGCGAGAGCCGGTCGTGCAGGGTGCGGTTGCTCCACCAGCGGGCCGGGCCGCCGGCGACCGTGCCGGGCGTCCGCTCCCCCAGGGCGGTCACAGCGGGTCCTCGCGCAGCACGAACCCGACACCGCGGACGGTGTGCAGCAGCCGCGTCCCGCCCTCGGCCTCCAGCTTGCGCCGCAGGTAGCCGAGGTAGACGTGCAGGCTGTTCGAGGCCTCGCCGAAGTCGTAGCCCCAGACCTGTTCGAAGAGCGCCGCCCGGGACAGCACCTGGCGCGGGTGGCGCAGGAACGCCTCCAGGATGCCGAACTCGGTGCGGGTCAGCCGCAGGGCGTGGTCGCCGCGCCACACCTCGCGGGTGGCCGGGCTCATCCGCACGTCGGCGAAGGTGAGCAGGTCCTCGCCGTGCGCCCCGGGCGGGAAGGCGCCCAGCGCGGACCGGCGCAGCAGGGCCCGGATCCGGGCCAGCAGCTCCTGCAGGGCGAACGGTTTGACCAGGTAGTCGTCGGCGCCGGCGTCGAGCCCGGCGACCCGGTCGCCGACGCTGTCGCGGGCGGTGAGCATCAGCACCGGCACCACCACCCCGTCGGCGCGCAGCCGCCGGCACGCCTCCAGGCCGTCGAGCCGGGGCATGCTGACGTCGAGGATCAGGGCGTCCGGCTCGACGGCCCGCACCGCGTCGAGGGCGGCCAGGCCGTCACCGGCGACGTCGACCTGATAACCCTCGAAACGCAGGGTGCGGGCCAGCGAGTCCCGGACCGCCGCGTCGTCCTCCACCACCAGGATGTGCATGGTGCCCATTAAAGCCGGGCCGCGTCGATCGCCGACTGGAGTGACTCCCGGTAACCGCCGCTGGTGTAGGTGGCGCCGGAGACCGCGTCGATGTCCGCGCTCTGCTCCGCCAGGGTCGCCTCGACGAGCTCGGGCAGGGCCCGGGCGCTGATCTGGTCGTGCTTCTGGCTGCCGGTCGGGTACACCGGCACGCTGACCTGGGTGATCCTCCCCGCCACGACGGTGATCACCACCTGGACGTCGCCCTCCTGGGTCCGCACGGTGTCACCGGTGTAGGCCTGCCCTCCGGCGGCCGTGCCGGACGGCGTCACCGCCACCGTCCCGGCGGCCGTCGCGCTCTGCCCGGTGCTGGTCCGGTAGCCGAACAGCAGCACCAGTGCCGCCACGGTGGAGAGCATCCACAGACTGATCCGTCGCATCGTGATCTCCTACCAGGCGAAGAGTTCGGTGTGGACACGGTCCGGGCGGACGCCCGCCGCGATCGCCGCGGCCCGGGCCGCGCGGGCCCACTCCTCGGGGCCGCAGATGTAGACCCTGGAGGCGGCGATCCGCGGCGCCGCCTGCCGCAGCGCCTCGGCATCGCCGGTCGCGGCGAGGCCGCCCGGCAACCAGGAGGCGGCGCGGGCACGCGGGCCGGTCAGATGCACGACGCGGACCCCGCGCCGTGCCGCGAACCACTCCAGTTCGCCGCGAAACACGCCCTCGGCGTCGGTGCGGGCGCGGTGGACCAGGGTCGCCTCGCCGTCTCGGTAGGGCAGCTCGCCGAGCAGCGACAGCAGCGGGGTGATGCCGACGCCGCAGGCCAGCATCACGACCGGCTCCCCCGCATAGCTCTCGCCGGTCAGCTTGCCGTAGGGGCCCTCGATCAGGACGCGGGTGCCGGGCTTCAGCGCGGCCATCCGGGAGCTGCCGTCGCCCTGGTTCTTCACGGTGATCCGCAGCGCGTCGCCCCGCGGGGTCGCGGACAGGGAGAACGGGTTCGCCCGGGTCCAGCCGGGCCCGTCCAGGAACCGCCACTGGAAGAACTGCCCGGCCCGCACCGGCAGCTCGGCGAGCCGCTCACCGGTCAGGTACACCGAGGTCAGACCGGGCCCTTCGGCGACCACGCGGCTCACCGTCAGCCGGTGCTTGCGGTTGCGCCAGACCGGCAGACCGATGCGGTACGCGAGAACCGCCCCGGCCGCGGCCAGATACAACGTCCACCAGTACGCGCGGGCCCAGGCCGTGCCGGTGAAGTCCGAACCGGTCCAGATCTGGTGCGGCAGCGCCAGGCCGGCGCCGAGGTAGGCGTAGAGGTGCAGCAGGTGCCACGACTCGTAGCGCAGTTTCCGGCGGGCCGCCCGCATCGACGTCGCCACGACCGTCAGCAGCGCGAGCGTGCCGGCCGCCGCGAGCAGCATGCCGGGGTACGTCCAGACCAGCTCCCACAGTTCGGTGACGACGTTCGCGCCGGCCGCGTACCCCGCCGTGATCGTGACGATGTGCAGCGCCATCAGCCAGAACGAGGTGAAGCCGGTCCACCGGTGCCAGCGGGCCAGCCGGTCCTGCCCGAAGGCCCGCTCGACGAGGGGGATCCGGGCCATCAGCAGCACCTGGAGCAGCAGCAGGTCGGAGGCGTAGAGGCCGGCGAGCCGGCCGGTCGCGGTCAGCGGGTCGCCGGTGAGGTCGCCGAAGCCACCGTTCCCGGCCCAGAGCGCGGTGACGACGAGCAGGCTCGATGCCGCCGCGGCGGCGCCGGCGCCGGGCCACCAGGCGGGCGTCGCGCGTAGCCGTTCTCGGACTTCAGGCGCAGCGGTAGCGGTCATGATCCCCACCCTGACGAGCCGGTCTAAGACCGCCGTCGCCCCTTCCTAAGGGTTGGCTAAGAACCGTCTCCTGCCCACGGCCACCGCCGAGTCACTGACCTGGCACGACGCGTCCCGGCCGGAGAACCTCAGGCCTGCGGCATAGAGAGCTCACAGGATGCGGACAGCAACGTCCGGCGGAATGGAAACACCTGATGAACGACACCTGAAGGAAGTTCCCTAGTGACCACGTTGCTCGCCGTCGCCGCGGATCTCGTCGCGATCACCGTCCTGACGTTCGGTGTCTACTTCCCCCGCCACCGGCGGCGTGACCTGCTCACCGCCTTCCTGGGGGTGAACATCGGCGTCCTCGCGGTCGCGACCGTCCTCGGCTCCTCGACGGTCGGCGCCGGCCTCGGGCTCGGGCTCTTCGGCGTCCTGTCGATCATCCGGCTCCGCTCGGACGAGATCAGCCAGCACGAGATCGCGTACTACTTCGCGGCTCTCGCGCTGGGCCTGATCGCCGGCCTCGGCGACGTCATGGACATCCCGCACATCGGCCTGATGGCGCTGGTCGTGGCCGCGCTCTTCGTCGGTGACCACCCGAGCCTGTTCCGCCGGCACCGCAACCAGCTGATCCGCCTCGACGTGGCGTACACCGACGAGAAGGCGCTGCGCACCCACCTGGAGACGATGCTCGGCGGACGGGTGACGAACCTGGTGGTCAAGCAGATCGACATGGTCAACGACAGCACCCTGGCCGAGGTCCGCTACGTCGCCGCGGCCCCGTCCGCGAACCGCGCCGGGCTCGGCCCGCGGGTGGAGCGGGTGAGCGCCCGATGACGATCACCACCGAGGTTCCGCTCGTCGAACGGTTCGACCCGATCTCGCTGGACGAACTGGTCGGCGAGGCCGCCCTGCTCACCCGCCTGGACCGCAAGTACCTGATTCCGGCCACCGCCCTGCCGGCTCTGCTGGACCGGATGCCGGCCGGGGTGCGGGCGCTCCAGATCGGCCACCGGCGCACCTTCGGGTACCGGTCGGTCTACTTCGACACCGCCGGGCTCGACGCCTACCTCGCCGCCGCCTATCAGCGCCGGCGGCGCTTCAAGGTCCGGGTGCGGACCTATCTGGACACTGGGCTCGACTTCGTCGAGGTCAAGACCCGCGGTTCGCGGGGGGTCACGGTCAAGGAGCGGATTCCGTACGCCGGGGACGGCGCCGACCTGGGCCCGGAGGGACGCGAGTACGCGACATCGGTGCTCGCCTGCGCCGGCCTCCACCCCGAGGGGTACGAGTTCCGCCCGGTGATGGCCACCTTCTACCGCCGCAACACGCTCTACGTCCCGTCCACCGGCAGCCGGGTCACCATCGACACCGCGCCGGCCTGGCAGCTGCCGGACGGCTCGGCGGTCCGGATGCCGCGCTCGGTGATCGTCGAGACCAAGTCGGGACGGGCCGCCTCAGAGGTCGACCGGCTGCTCTGGTCACTCGGGCACCGCCCCTGCTCGATCTCCAAATACGCCACCGGGCTGGCCGCCCTGCGCCCCGAACTCCCCGCCAACCGCTGGCGCCCGGTTCTGCGCCGGCACTTCACGACCACCTCCTCGAAAGGGTTCTGATGAGACTCCGCAAGAAGGTCCTCGCCGCCGTCAGCTCCCTGGTCCTGGCCACGGCCGTCCTGGCCGGCTGCTCCGCCGACAGCGGCGGGACCACCGCGGCCACCAACGTCGCCGCCACCAACGCCTCGGCCGACGGCACCCAGACCGCCCAGGCCGTCCTCGCCGCGAACAAGCCGGCACACACGGCCGGCGCCACCCGCGCCGGAAACACCGGCGCCATCGAGCTGACCGGCGGCTCGGCCACCTCGTCCGCGGACGGTGTGAAGGTCGACGGCGCGACGGTCACCATCACCGCGGCCGGGACGTACACCATCAGCGGTGAGCTGACCGGCCAGATCGTGGTGACCGCGCCGGACGCCACCGTCACACTGATCCTCGACGGCGCCTCGATCACCAGCACGGCCGGCGCCGCGATCGCCGCCACCGCGGTGAAGGAACTGGTCGTCCAGCTCGCCGACGGCAGCACCAACACGCTGTCCGACGCCTCCTCCTACGCCGACGACGCCGACGTGAACGCGGCCCTGTTCAGCGCCGGCGACCTGACCCTCACCGGAGCCGGGAAGCTCGCCGTCACCGGCAACGGCAACGACGGCGTCGCGAGCAAGGACGGGTTGCTCGTGCGGTCCGGCACGATCACCGTGACGGCGAAGGACGACGGCCTGCGCGGCAAGGACTACGTGGTGGTGAACGGCGGCACGGTCACCGTCACCGCGAGCGGCGACGGGATCAAGGCCGACAACACCGAGGACGCCGACTCCGGGTACGTGGCGGTGGCCGGCGGCACGGTCGCGGTGACCAGCGCCGGCGACGGCGTGGACGCGGCCACCGACATCGTGGTCACCGGCGGGACGCTGACGGTCGCGGCCGGTGGCGGGCACACCGTCAAGCCCGCCGGCGACTCGTCGGCGAAGGGCCTCAAGTCCGGTGTCATCACGGTCCTCGAGGGCGGCACGGCCCGCGTGGACTCCTCCGACGACGCGGTGCACAGCGACGGCGCGGTGCACCTCAACGGCGCGACGGTGACCGTGGCCAGCGGCGACGACGGCGTGCACGCCGAGGGTCAGCAGATCATCGACGGCGGGTCCCTCGACGTGACGGCGGCGGTCGAAGGCCTGGAGGCGGCCGCGTTCGTGCTCAACGACGGCGCCGTGCACGTGGTCTCCAGCGACGACGGCATCAACGGCGCGGGCGGGACCGCCGGCGCCGACTCGGCCACCGGCCGGCAGGGTGGTGGCGCCCCGGGTGGCGGCGAGAACGTCGGCGCCTTCTCGGTCACCGTCAACGGCGGCACCCTGGTGATCGACTCCGAGGGCGACGGTCTCGACTCCAACGGCACCGCGACCATCACCGGCGGCACGGTCGTGGTCAACGGGCCACAGCGCAGCGGCAACGGCGCGCTGGACGTCAACGGCGCCTTCACCGTCGACGGCGGCACCCTGCTGGCCTCCGGCAGCGCGGGCATGGTCGTCACCCCGGGCGCCGGCTCGAAACAGGGCTGGATCTCCGCCACGCTGACCGCCGCGATCGGGGCCGGCACGACCATTCAGATCACCGACGGCGACGGCACGGTGGTCGCCAGTTATGTGACCGGCAAGACCGTGCAGAACATCACCTACTCGTCATCCGCGATCAGCAGCGGCGAGAAGTACACAGTGCACAACGGCGGCACCGCGACCGGCGCGACCACCGGCGGGCTGGCGGCGTCCGGCACGCTCGGCTCCGCCGCCGAGGTCGCCACGGTGACCGCGGGGCAGGCCCCGGCCGGCGGTGGCCGCAACCGCGGCGGGCGCTGACCTCATCCCTCTCCCCGGCTGACCTCACTCCCCCAGGTGACGCCCGGATCCGGCTTCTCGCCGGTTCCGGGCGCCGCTGTCTCCGGTTTCGCCCGGATTCATGTTCCGGCTGATCATTCGCGGCTGTGACGAAACCGTCGCTCTTCGAGTTGACCTCGAGGGTTCGGCGCCGGAAGCCGTGAGTATGCTGATCGCGACCGGGATCACCGGATCCACACAGGACTGTCTAAGAGGTCCACGTGTCCGACGAAGAGGCCGAAGCCGAAACCAACGGGAGCAGCGGGGCCACCGTGCGCCGGCTCCAGCTCGGCGCTCATCTGCGTGCCCTGCGCCGGGCCAAGGGCCTCACCCGCGACCAGGCCGGTTACACCATCCGGGCGTCCGAGTCGAAGATCAGCCGGATGGAGCTGGGCCGGGTCAGTTTCAAGGAACGTGACGTCACCGACCTGCTGAAACTCTACGGCGTCGACGACCCCGGCGAGACCCGCCGGGTTCTCACCATGATGCGGGAGGCCAACGCCCCGAGCTGGTGGCAGGCCTTCGGCGACGTGCTCGACACGTGGTTCCAGAACTACCTCGACCTGGAGCAGGCGGCCGAGCTGATCCGCACCTACGAGGTCCAGTTCGTCCCCGGCCTGCTGCAGACCGACGCCTACGCGCGAGCGGTGATCAAACTCGGCCATGAGAGCGACGGTCCGGACGAGATCGACCGGCGGGCGAGACTGCGGATGGCACGCAAGCAGGTTTTGGAGCGGCCCGACGCGCCCCGCCTCTGGGCGGTCCTGGACGAGGCGGTGCTGCGCCGGCCGATCGGCGGCTGGGACGTGCTCCGTGAGCAGATCCGCTACCTCCTGAAAGTCTCCGAGTCGCCGCAGGTGCGGTTGCAGGTGGTGCCGTTCGAGTCGGGCGGGCACGCGGCGGCCGGCGGGGCGTTCAGCATCCTGCGGTTCCCGCACGAGAAGCTGCCCGACGTCGTCTACATCGAACACCTCACCAACGGGCTCTACCTCGAGCGCCGCGAAGAGGTCGACAAGTACGCGGCGGCGATCGGCCGGCTGTTCATCGAGGCCGAGCGGCCCAACCGCACCCCGGAGATCCTGCGGGCCATCCTCGCCGAGCTGGAGTCCCGCTCGTAACGAGCCCACTGGCGGGGCACAGGAGGCCCACAAGATCCGCCGGTTGACTGCGTTGCGTGACGACGAACCCCGTACCGAACCAGCCTCGCCGGATCAACCGCCGGGGCCTTCTCGCCGGCGGACTCGGCCTGCTGGCGGCCGCCGGCGGTGGCGGCGCCTGGGCCCTCGACCGCTACGTCCTCGACCACGTCGAGGTGACCGGCGCCTCCACTCTGGCCGCACAGAACGTGGTCGTGGCCGAGCCGGACAGCACCGGC
The DNA here is from genome assembly GCF_030009775.1 of Actinoplanes sandaracinus. Lineage (GTDB taxonomy): Bacteria > Actinomycetota > Actinomycetes > Mycobacteriales > Micromonosporaceae > Actinoplanes > Actinoplanes sandaracinus. Next base: position 181,304 of record NZ_JASCTH010000009.1, read on the forward strand.
AGCGCGACCGCGACGAGCTACCGCAGTGACACCGCGACGATCGCCATCGAGACGGTGTCGGCCGGGTCGGGCGACGACACGGTCACCTACTTCGTGGCGGACGTGCGGGTCACCGACGCGACGATCGTCCGGTCGGCGTTCGCCGGCGACCAGTTCGGCGCGAACATCATCGCCGACCCGTCGGAGATCGCCGCCGGGGTGGGCGCGGTGCTCGCGATCAACGGCGACTACTACGGCTTCCGCGACACCGGCATCGTCATCCGCAACGGGGTGACGTTCCGCGACGCGGGCGCCCGGCAGGGGCTGGCGCTCTACGCGGACGGGTCGATGAAGCTCTACGACGAGACCGCCACCAGCGCCGGCAAGCTGATCAGCGACGGGGTGTGGAACACGCTGTCCTTCGGGCCGGGGCTGGTCGACGACGGCGCGGTGATCTCCGGGATCGACCGGATGGAGGTCGACACCAACTTCGGCAACCACTCGATCCAGGGCCGGCAGCCACGCACCGGCATCGGCGTCGTGGACAACAACCACCTGCTGTTCGTCGTGGTGGACGGGCGCAGCAGCGGATACAGCCGGGGCGTCACCATGCCGGAGTTCGCGCAGATCTTCGCCGACCGGGGGGCGCGCACGGCGTACAACCTGGACGGTGGCGGCTCGTCGGCGATGGTCTTCGGCGGCGCACTGGTCAACAACCCGCTCGGCAAAGGCCGGGAGCGCGGCACCAGCGACATCCTCTACGTCGCGGGCTGATCGCCGTGATCGTGCTGATTCCCGCGTACCAGCCGGACCACCGGCTCGCGGAACTGGTCGGACGACTGGACCGGCACCGTGTCCTCGTGGTCGACGACGGGAGCGGTCCCTCGTACGCCGCAGCGTTTGAGGCCGCCCGCCGGGCCGGCGCCGAAGTGATCACCCTGAGCCGGAACCGGGGTAAGGGTTTCGCGCTGAAAGCGGGGTTCGCCCACATCCGGAACCGCTGTCCGGGCGAGGATGTGGTCTGTGCGGACAGCGACGGCCAGCACCGGGTCGAGGACATCGAGGCGGTCGCCGCGCGGGTGGAGCTCTCGGATGCGGCGATGGTGCTCGGCGTGCGCCGGTTCACCGGGCCGGTGCCGGCGCGCAGCCGGTTCGGCAACACCGCGACCAGGATGATCTTCAAGCTGGTCACCGGGTGCGCGGTGACCGACACCCAGACCGGCCTGCGCGGCTACCCGGCCCGCATGCTGCCCTGGCTGGGCCGGGTGCCGGGCGACCGCTTCGAGTACGAACTGCGGCTTCTGCTGCGCGCGGCCCGCGAGCGCAAGCCGATCGACGAGGTTCCGATCGCCACCGTCTACCTGGACGGCAACAGCTCGTCGCACTTCCGGCCGGTGATCGACTCGGCGCGGATCTACGGGCCGCTGCTCGCCTTCGCCGGCTCGTCGCTGCTGGCATTCGCTGTCGACGCCGCCCTGCTGGCCGGGCTCGTCACCTGGACCGGCCACCTCGCCCTCTCGGCGATCGCCGCCCGGCTGGTCAGCGCGACCCTCAACTACTCGGTCAACCGCGGCGCCGTGTTCGGCGGGTGCGCGCGGATTCCACACCGGCGGGCCGCGCCCCGGTACGCCGCCCTCGCTCTCGCCTCGCTCACCGCCAACGTGGCGCTGCTGCACGCGCTGAACGCGGCGACCGGTTCGCTGGTGCTGAGCAAGGTGGCCGCCGAAGTGCTGCTCTTCCTGGCCGGGTACGCGATCCAGCGGGCCTTCGTCTTCCGCCGCGGGCCTGCCCGCACCCGGATCACCACCGGACGGCAGGCCGCCGGCATCCGGGGGTGAACCTCGAATCCGCACCGTCACCGTCGCCGACCGGGCCCTCTGGAGAACCGGCGGTCGCGGCCTGATGACACGTCGATGCCCGCACGCGGCAGAATCGTCGCCATGCGGTTCGGCATCCTCGGCCCTCTGCGGGCGCACCGACCGGACGGGACCCCGATCCCGCCCGGCGGGCCCCGGCAACGGGCGCTGCTCGCGATGCTGCTGCTCGACGCCGGCCGCCCCGCCGGGATCGACCGGCTCATCGACGGCCTCTACGGCGACGAGCCACCGGCCGGGGCCGGCAACGCCCTCCAGTCGCAGGTGTCCCGGCTCCGGCAGGAACTGCCCGTCGAACTCGATCCGGCCGGGTACCGGCTGGCCGTGCCCCGCGACGAGGTCGACGCGCACCGCTTCGCCGACCTCGCCGCCGCCGGCCGCCGGGCCCTCGCCGCCGCCGATCCGGCCGGCGCGATCCCGCCACTGCGCGAGGCGGTCGCCCTCTGGCGCGGCGAGCCACTCGCCGACGTCCGCGACGCGCCGTTCGCGCACGCGCACGTCAGCCGCCTCACCGAACTGCACCTCGGCGCCGTCGAAGATCTGTACGAGGCGGAGGCCGCGACCGGTGCTCCCGTGCCGCACGCCGTGGCCGGGCTGCGCGACTTGATCGCCGCGCATCCGCTGCGGGAACGCCTGCGCGCGCTGCTGATGCGCACCCTCGCGGCGGCGGGCCGTCCGGCCGAGGCACTGGCGGCGTACGAGGACGCGCGCCGCACCCTCGCCGAGGAACTGGGCGCCGATCCTTCGCCGGAGCTGGCAGCCCTGCACACCACCCTGCTCCGGCGGCCCGCAGCCATCCCCGCGCAGTTCGTGCCCGGCCCCGCGCAGTCCATGCCCGACCCCGTGCAGTCCGGAGCGGGCCCGGTCAGGGCGGCCCGCGGACCGGTACGGCACGGGGTGCCGAGCCAGCTGACCAGCTTCGTCGGGCGCGACGACGAACTGCCGCGGGTCGCGGCCGCGTTGCGTACCAGAAGGCTGGTGACCCTGCACGGACCGGGTGGCGCGGGCAAGACGCGGCTCGCCGCCGAGATCGCGGCCCGGCACTCCGGCGACGTGCATTTCGTGGAACTCGCCGCCGCCGGCCCCGACGACGTGCCCCGCGCGGTCCTGGTCGCCCTCGGTCTGCGCGACGTGGTGCTGAACAGCCCGGCCGCCCCGGCCACCGCGTTCGCGCCTCCCGGCGTCCTGGACCGGCTGGTGACGGCGCTCGCCGAACGGCGGCTCCTGCTCGTCCTGGACAACTGCGAGCACGTCGTCGCCGCGGCCGCCGACCTGGCCGCCCGGCTGCTGGCCGGCGCGCCCGGACTGCGGATCCTCGCCACCAGCCGGGAACCGCTCGCCATCACCGGGGAGGCGCTCTGCCCGGTCGGTGGCCTGCCGGAGGCGCCGGCCGTCCAGCTCTTCGCCGACCGGGCCGCCGACGTCGTGCGCGGATTCGCCGTCACCACGGAGAACGCCGCCGTCGTCCATCGGCTGTGCCGCACCCTCGACGGCCTTCCGCTCGCTGTCGAGCTCGCCGCGGCCCGCATGCACGCGCTGCCCGTCACCGAGATCGCCGCCCGGCTCGACGACCGTTTCCGGCTGCTCTCCCACGGCAGCCGCACCGCGGAGAGCCGGCACCGGACGCTGCGGGCCGTCGTCGCCTGGAGCTGGGATCTGCTCACCGAACCGGAACGGGTGCTGGCCCGCCGTTTCACCGTCTTCGCGGGCGGAGCCACGCTGGACGCCGTCGAACGGATCTGCGCCTTCGACACCGACGAAGAGGTGCGCGGGTTCGGGGCCTTCCACACCGGCGAAACCGTTCCCCGGGCCGGCGCCTCTGACACCGCTGATCGCGGGGGCAGCGTCTCTGACACCGCCAGTCGCGGGGGCGGCTCTCGGTCGGTGACCGTGGAGGTTCTCGCCGGGCTCGTCGGCAAGTCTCTGATCGAGCGGGACGGCGACCGCTACCGCATGCTGGAGACGATCCGGGCGTACTCCGCGGAGCGACTCGCCGAGTCTGGCGAACGTGACCGGCTGTGGCGGGCGCACGCCGAACACTTCCTGGAGTTCGCGGCCCGCGCCGACGCCCGCCTGCGCACCGCGGACCAGCTCACCTGGCTGGACCGGCTCGACGCCGAACGCGACAACCTGCACGCCGCCCTGCGGCGGACCGCGGAACACACGCCTTCGACGGCGTTGCGCCTGGTCTCCGCCCTGTCCTTCTACTGGTGGCTGCGCGGGCTGCGGGTCGAGGCCGCCGCCCTGGCCGATCTGGCGCTGCGCGCGGTCGGGCCGGAACCCCCTCCCGGCCACACCGAGGAGTACGTGCTGAGCGTCTTCAACGCCGCCCTCGGCACCGGTGCGGCCGGCGGGGCGGCGGCCCGCTGGGCCGGCTACATGCGGACGCTGACGTCGGCGCCGGCCCAGCCGTTCCTGCTCTACCTGTCGGCGATGGCGGTCGGCCCACCCGACGACGACCCGGCCGGTGTCGTCGAACTCAACCGCAAACTACGCGAGCAGATCGCCGACGACTCGTGGAGCCGGGCACTGGGCGGCATCGGCAGCGGCTGGATGCTGCTGTTCGCGGGCGCCGACCCGGCCCAGGCCGAACCCGAGTTCCGGTCCGCGCTGGCCGGCTTCCGGGCCATCGGCGACCGCTGGGGCGCCATCCTGGCCCTCTCCGGCCTCGCCGAACTGGCCGCCTGGCGGGGCGACCCGGCCGCTTCCATCCCGCCGACCGACGAGGCGCTGCGCCTGGCCGGAGAGCTCGGCGCCGCCGTCGACGTCGCCGACCTGCTGCGCGGCCGTGGCCAGGCCCGGATGGACACCGGCGACCCCGACGGCGCGGCCGCCGACTTCACCCGCGCCGCCGAAGTCGCCCGCGAAGCGGGCGCCCCGGAACTGGCGGCCGCCGGGCTGCTCGGCCTGGGGTCGCTCGCTCTGGCGCGCGGAGACCTGCCGGAGTCGTTCCGGTACTGCTCGGCGGCGTTGGCCGCCTGCCCGGCGGGCTGGTACAGCGCCGACGGCACCCGGATGGCGATCCTGATCGTGCTGGGCCGGATCGCCGAACTGTCCGGTGACCCGGCGACCGCTGTGACCCGCTACCGCGAGGTCTTCACGATCCGCGGCGGCATGATCGGCTTCCCCGGGATGGCGGAGGCCTTCGACCGGCTCGCCGGCCTGGCCGCCGCCACCGGTGATCCGGTGCGGGCCGCCCGGCTGCTCGGCGCGGTCCGTGCCCTCGGTCTGCGCGCCGACCCGGAGGGTTCGGAGCCGGCTGCCCGGGCGGCCGCCGCTGCCCGTGCCACGCTCGGACCGCGGCGCTTCGCGGACGCCCTCGCCGCGGGCGCCGCCCTCAGCGCTGACGAGGCGCTCGCTCTACCCTGAACGACGAGGCGGTCACCCTCCTGAGCAGCGACGCCACCTGCCTTCCGCCTGCCCCCGCCCGCCCTCCGCCTGTCCTCCGGCTGTCTTCCGGTAAGCGACGACGCCACTCCTCTTCCCCGACCGACCAGACCGCTCGCCGTCCCCTAGCCGACAAAGGCACCCACCCTCCCCAGACCTACCAGACCGCTTGCGCTCCGCTGGCCGACAAGGCCGCCGAACCGCCCCTGACCGACCAGACCGCTCGCCCCGCCCTGAAGCCATGCGTGGTCCGCGTGGTCCGCGTGGTCCGCGTGGTCCGTGCCGGAGGCTGAGGAGGATCCGAGGGTGTGCGCGACGTCGTACCAACGCGTCCGCCTCAGTTAGCCGCTCTCCTGTCGCTCTCGCCGCCCGCTCGGAGGCGGCGGTGCGCGGACCGTCAGCGAACGGTGCGCGAGCCGTCAGCGCGGGACGCGAGCCTGACCGCATGACATCCACGATCGTGGCCGAAGGGCTGCGCAAACGGTATCGCGGTGGGCAGGGCGCCACCGCGCTGGACGGTTTCGATCTGCGGGTGCCGCCGGGCATCATCTACGGGCTGCTGGGGCCGAACGGGGCCGGCAAGACCACCGCCGTACGAGCGCTCTCCACCCTGCTCCGTTTCGACGCCGGCCGGGCGGAGGTGGCCGGCGCGGACGTGACACGGCAACCCGCCCTGGTACGCGAGCGGATCGCGCTGACCGGCCAGTACGCTGCCGTCGACGATGCGCTCAGCGGCAGGCAGAACCTGGTGCTCTTCGGCCGGCTGCACCACCTGGCGCGGCGAGACGCTCAGCGCCGCGCGGACGAACTGCTGGAACGGTTCGGGTTGACCGCGGCCGCCGGACGGTCGGCGAAGGACTATTCGGGCGGGATGCGACGGCGTCTCGACTTGGCGGCCAGCCTGATCCGGCGGCCACGGGTTCTGTTTCTCGACGAACCGACCACGGGACTGGACCCGCGCAGCCGCACCCAGGTGTGGGCGGCGGTCCGCGGCCTGGTCGCCGACGGGACGACGGTGCTGCTCACCACCCAGTACCTGGAGGAGGCCGACCAACTGGCCGGGCGGATCGCGGTGGTGGACGCCGGCCGGGTGGTGGCCGAGGGCAGCCCCGACGAACTGAAAGCGGCGCTCGGGGCGGACCGTCTCGAAGTGGTGGTCCGGGATCCGGACCGGCTCGGCGACGCGGCCGCCCTGGTGGAACGGATCACCGGCGCTCAGCCGGACGTGGACTCCGACCGGCGGCGACTGCGGGTGCCGGTCGCCGACCGGGTGGGTGCGCTGCTCGCGGTGGTGCCGGCGCTGCAGCAGGCGGGGATCACCGTCGCCGACGTCGGCGTGCACCGCCCCACCTTGGACGAGGCGTTCCTGCACCTGACCGGCGACCGCGCCGACCGCGCGCCTTCGACGCCGCCAGCCCATTCCGGTCCGCCCGGTCCGCCGGGCGCTCCCGGCGCTCCCGGCGCTCCCGGCGCTCCCGACGCTCCCGACGCTCCCGACGCTCCCGACGCTCCCGACGCTCCCGACGAGCGTCCTCTCTCCGGCGAGCGATCGGGGGCGGCGGCATGAGGACCGCGGTGGCTGACGGCTGGGTGATGACCGGGCGCTACCTGCGGCACGTGATACGGGCGCCGGAGGAGATCGTCATCTATTTCTCCCTGCCGATCATGTTCGTGCTGGTGTTCGGTTACGTGTTCGGCAGCGGAATGGCGGTTCCGGGCGGCGGCAACTATCGCGAGTTCCTGATCCCGGGCGTCTTCGCGATGACGATGCTCTACGGGATCGGCGCGACCGCCACCGCGATCTCGGTCGACGTGGGCCGGGGCGTGGTCGACCGGTTCCGGTCCATGCCGACCGCCCGGTCCGCGCTGATCAGCGGCCGGGTGACCGCCGACCTGGCGCGGGCGATGCTGGAGACGGCGGTGCTGGTGGTGTGTGGCCTGCTCGTCGGGTGGCGCTGGCACCACGGCATCGGCAACCTGCTGGCGGCACTCGGGCTGCTCCTGCTGCTGCGACTGGCACTGAGCTGCGTAGGCGTGGTTCTAGGCCTGGCCACACCGAACCCGGACACGGTGGCGATGATCGTGTTCCCGCTGGCCTTCCCGCTGAGCGCGGTCTCCAACGCCTTCGTGGCGCCGGAGCTGATGCCGGGCTGGCTGGGCACCGTCTCGGAGTGGAATCCGGTGTCGGCGACGACGAACGCGATCCGTGAGCTGTTCGGCAACCCCGGCCTCGGCTCGGACTCCTGGCCGGCCGAGCACGCGCTGTCGCTGGCGATGGCCTGGCCGGTCGCGCTGATCGCGGTGTTCGGGCCGTTGGCGGTGCGCCTGTACCGCCGGCTCGGCCGCTAGTTCCAGAACCCGGCTGGTCGTCCATGTCGTCACCGATTCTCAGTGCGGTTTCAGCGGGCGTGACCGCACGATCGTCTCGGCAGGCGTGACCGCACGATCGTCTCATCGGGCGTGACCGCACGATCGTCTCATCGGGCGTGACAGCACGGGGAACCAGCGGATTGCTGACCGACAGGTGCCACGGGCGGGCGGTCGCGGCAACGAGCCCGCTCGCCCGCGGCACCCGCGCCGGGCGCCTCCAGGGGAGGCGACCCGGGGACCGCTCTCCGGCTGGTGCGGTCCTGGCGGCCGCACCCCGGGCGCGTGGGGTACCGGCCTCGCAGGCTCAGACGTTCCAGGAAGTATGCCCGCCCGTTGTTACAGAAGGCGTCACGAAGACATTGGACAGCGGACAAAAGAGTCAAAAACGCACGAGAATGCCGTTTCTCCTGGAAGATCAACTCCGTTGACGTGATCTACAACGGGGGTGGGCAGTGCGCAATGAGGAGAGTGGCAGCACACCGGTCATCAACAGGCCGGTGCCGCGGCCGGTGAACCGGGGGCCGCAGCCGGCTCGGCTACCCCTCGCAGAACCGGGTCAGACCGGGCAGCTGCCGCTCGAACTCGTGCGCCGGAACATCGCCGGCGACCGTCCCGGGGTGCCACTGATGCTGCGGATCCGGGTCCTGGACGCCCTCCACGGTTCGCCGGTAGGCGCGGCCGTCGTCGACCTACGGCACCGAGACGCGACCGGCGACGACGAGGTGCGCGGCGCACAGGTGACCGACCCCGAGGGGTACGCCGAATTCCGTACCGTCCATCCCGGCCGCGAGCCGGGACAGCCGGTACAGATCACCGCGTACGTGCACGTCGGTGGCTACCTCGCCGGCGGGCGGACGGTGACGTACTGCGGCCCGTTGCTCGTCCCCGAGCAGATCGCCGGGCAGATCGCCACGGGACTCGCCCCCGCCGAGGAACAGCAGCCGGCGACCGGGGGAACCCTGAACGTGGTGCCACGCGACCGATTCGACCCGACCATCGGCCTACTCGCGACGATCACCGTCGCGATCGGCGACTAACCGCCGCCACGTCAACGACCGATGCACCATCACCACCCCCAACCGCCGCCTCCGCCCACCGCCAGGGTCAGCCGCGTAAGTAGGCCAGAACGGCGCGGACGCGGCGGTGGTCGTCGGAGTCCGGTGGCAGGTCCAGCTTGGCGAGCAGGCTGCCGATGTGCTTGGCGACCATCGCCTCGGTGACCACGAGCTGCCGGGCGATCGCCGTGTTCGAACGGCCCTCGGCCATCAGCGCGAGAACCTCCCGCTCGCGGGCGGTCAGCCGGTGCAGCGGGTCACGGCGCCGGCCGAGCAGTTGACGGACCACCTCCGGGTCCACCACGGTGCGGCCGGCTGCCACCGCCACCAGCGCGTCCACGAACTCGGTGACCTCACCGATCCGGTCCTTGAGCAGGTAGCCCACCCCACTCTGATGGTCGGAGTCGAGGAGTTCGGCGGCGTAGGTCTGCTCGACGTACTGGCTGAGTACCAGCACCGGCAGGGTGGGGTCTTCGGCTCGCATCGCGATCGCCGCCTGCAGACCCTCGTCACTGAAACGGGGCGGCATCCGCACGTCGGTGACCACCACGTCCGGTTTTTCTCGCGCCACCGCATCTCGCAACGCGACGGCGTCACCGACCGCGGCGACCACCTCGTGTCCGAAATGGCGCAGCATTCCGGCCACGCCCTCCCGGACGATCAGTCCGTCCTCGGCGATCACCACACGCAACCCGCTCATGCCGGCACCGGAATCTCCACGTGCAGCAGCGTAGGACCACCGGCCGGACTGGAGAGAGTCACGGCGCCGTCCAGGACCGCGACCCGGTCGGCGAGCCCCACCAGGCCCGACCCTGCCGCCGGGTCGGCCCCGCCACGTCCGTCGTCGCGCACCCGCACCACGAGCCGCCCGCCGTCGACGTAGGCGGTGATGTGAGCGCGCTCGGCGAGGGCGTGCTTGGCGACGTTCGTGAGCGCCTCGGACACCACGAAGTACGCCGTCACCTCGACCGGACCCGGCAACCGCCCCGGCAGGCGCAGGTCGAGATCGACCGGCAGCGGCGCGACGGAGGCGGCCTCCCCCACGGCCGCCGCCAGACCACGATCGGTCAGAACCTTCGGGTGTACGCCGCGGATCAGCTCCCGCAGATCGGTGAGCGCTTGCTTGGCCAGCTCGTGCGCGGCGGCGACCGGCCCGGCGCCGGGTGACCCGGGTGGCAGTTCCAGGCGGGCGAGCCCGAGCTGCATGCTGAGCGCGACGAGCCGCTGCTGCGCGCCGTCGTGCAGGTCGCGCTCGATGCGCCGGCGCTCCACCTCGAAGGCGTCGACGAGCCGGGCCCGGGAGCGGGTCACCTCGATCAGGAGGGCGTCGTCGCGTGGCGCGAGCATGGCCCGTGCCATGGCGGCGCGGGCGCCCGCCCAGGCGATCACCGGATAGACCAGGATCGGCCCCAGCAGCAGGCCGGCGAACGTGGCAGGCAGAGTGGTGGCGAGTCCTTCGTCATCGATGACCAACGGCGCGCCGACCGAGATCATCAGCGTGTATGCCACGCCGCCGAGCACCAGCAGGTCCATCCAGCAGAGCATCGCCGCCGACAGCGCCGCGTAGAACAGCTCGCGCCACGTCGCCTCCTCCCGCAGCCGGAGGGCGACCCAGGCGCGCAGCCCGGCCCGCGGTGGCGGCTGATGCGGGTCGTGCAGCTCTTCCTCGTCGACCAGGCGCAAACGCCGCCGCTCGATCCGGGCCACCACGATGCCGGCGAGCAGGCACGCCACATAGCCCGCGACACCGACGAGCACCACGGCCAGGACGGTGCCGACAGCCAGCAGGGCCACCACCGCGGCGATGATGGCGACACCGAGGAGCGCTCCACTCGCCAGATAGGCGAGCGAGCGCCACGGCCACGACGATCGCAACAGCACGGTCGGCCGCAGGGTGAGCGCTTCGAGCGCGGTGCGGGGCGGCATGGCAGGCACGCTACCGGCCGGCTGTGACGCCGTCGGTAGTGCTGGATATACCATCAGGTGTCGATCCCGCACGACTGTGCCGGGCGCCTCCGGCCGGTTGGCTGAGCGGCATGACGAATCACGAGACACCAGCGGTCGAGCTGAGGGCGGCGGCCAGGACCTTCGGTTCAGGTGAGCGCTCGGTCACGGCATTGGACAGGGTCGACGCCCGGTTCGAGCCGGGCACCTTCACCGCGGTCATGGGTCCGTCCGGTTCCGGCAAGTCGACGCTGCTGCACTGCGCGGCCGGTCTCGACCGGGTCACCAGCGGCGAGGTGATCATCGACGGCGTGCCGTTGGGCGGGCTGAGCGAGCGTGCCCTGACCCGTCTGCGCCGCTCCCGGGTGGGTTTCGTCTTCCAGTCGTTCAACCTGGTCCCGGCGCTGACCGCGGCACAGAACGTGGCGTTGCCACTGCGCCTGGCCGGGCGCCGACCACAGCGCGGTGAGGTGGCCACGATGCTGGCCGAGGTGGGCCTCGACGGGCGCGAGGGGCATCGGCCACCGGAGCTGTCCGGCGGCCAGCAGCAGCGGGTGGCCATCGCCCGCGCGCTGGTGTCGCGGCCGGCGGTCCTCTTCGCCGACGAGCCGACCGGGGCGCTGGACGCCGCGTCGGGGGCGGGGGTGCTGCGCCTGCTCCGCGCCGCGGTGGACCGGCATCGGCAGACGATCGTGATGGTCACCCACGATCCGGTGGCAGCGGCCACCGCCGACCGGGTGGTGTTCCTGGCCGACGGCCGGGTCGTCGGCGAGCTGCCCGGCATGGTCGGCGCCGAGCGGATCGCCCTGCACACGGCCCGCCTGGAAGCGGTCACCCGATGAGCGCGGCGTGGGCGATGGTCCGGCACCGGTTCGCGAGTTTCGCCGGCACGTTCGTAGCGGTGTTCCTGGGAGTGGCCGTCGTCGCCGGGTCGGCCACCCTCTACCTGAGCTCGCGCCCGCAGGCGCCGGCCCGCTACGACCAGGCGCCGGTGCTGGTGACCCCGCCCGACCCGGGCACCGGCGACGACCGGGACCGGCGGGCGTGGACCGCGGAGGAGGCAGCCGGTCTGGCGGCCCGGCTGGGCGCGGTGCCGGGTGTGGCGGCCGCGGTCCCCGATCCCTGGTTCTACGTGCAGCGGGTCGAGGCGGGCCGGCCGGCCGGCGACCCTCAGGCCGCGCTGGTCGACGGACACGCCTGGTCGTCGGCGGTGCTCGGCGGCTACCGGCTGACCTCGGGACGCGCACCGGCCGCACCCGGCGAGGTGGCACTCGGCGGCACGGCCGCCGGCCCGGCGACACCCGGCGCGGCAGCCCCCGGCAAGACATCGCCCGACAAGACGACGCAGAGCATGACCACGACCGATGATCAGACAGCCGGCGGGACGACGCCCGGCAAGACGGCACCCGGCAAGACGACGCCCAGCAGGACGACGCCCAGCAGGACCACAGCCGATGATCGGGTCTCCAGCGGGGCCACGAGCGGCAAGGCAGCGCCCGGCGGGGCGACGGCAGGCGGGACAGCGACAGCCGGCAAGACAGGGGCGGGGACGACGATCGAGGTTCTGACGTCGGCTGGGCCGGAGACGTGGACGGTCACGGGCACGGTCGACGGTCCCGGGTTCTACCTCGCCGACGAGGAGGCTCGGAAGCGTGCTTCGGGCGTACACGTGATCGGAATGACCGTGACCGGCGACGTGCCGCGAGTGGCCGGTGATGCCCGGACCGTGATCGGCGCCGAGGGGGTGGTCCGCTCCGGAGCGGAGCGGGACGCGCTGGAGCCGGTGAGCGTGACCCGGATCCGCTGGCTTGGCGCGCAGCTGCTGATCGCGCTGGTCATGCTCGGCACGTTCGCCACCGTCTTCGTGGTCGCGTCGACGTGCGCGCTGAGCGCCGCACAGCGACGACGCGAGCTGGGCCTGCTGCGTGCGGTCGGCGCGACGCCCGGTCAGGTACGGCGCCTGATGTATGCCGAGACCACTCTGATCGCCGTGTTCGCCGGGCTGATCGGAGCGCCCGCCGGCGCGGCCGCGGCGCCGCTGCTGGCCGAACCGATGGTCCGTTTCGGTCTGGAGCCGGCCGGTTTCACCGTCACCCGGCAGCCTGTCGCGCTGGCCGGTGCGGTGCTGCTCGGTCTGGTCGTGGCGCTCTTCGGCGTCACCGCGGCGGCACGCCGGGCCAGCCGGATCCCGCCGCTGGACGCGTTGCGCGAGGCCGCCGTCGACCCGCGGCCGATGACTCCGGTGCGCTGGGTGGCCGGGGTGCTCGGCGCGGCCGCGGGTGGCGCGCTGCTCGCCGGGATGTCGTCGTTCCCGCTGGAGTCGCAGGTCACCGTCGGTCTCGGCGCGGCGATGCTGCTGCTCACGGCCGCCGCGTTGCTGTCACCGGTGCTGATCGGGCCGCTGGTTCGGGCGGTGGCCGGGCCGTGGCGGGGCACCGCGACCGGCATGCTGGTGCGCGAGGGCACCCTGACCGGGGTGCGGCGGGTGGCGTCCACCGCCGCTCCGGTGCTGGCGACCGTAGGACTGACGATGCTGCTCGCGGGCATGGTGGCGACCATCGAGGTGGCGGCCGGGTTCGATGAGACCGCGAAGTACCCGGAGGCGAACGTGCTGGTCCCGGACGGCACGCCCGGCCTGTCCACGGCAGCGGTGACGGCTCAGGGCGCCGAACCGGCGCTCACCACCCGGCTGCTGCTCACCCACGGTGATGTGACGACCGGCGGATCCGCGACGGGCGGCGGTGACGGTCTCGTCCTCGACCGGCTCACCGCCGCCCAACTCCAGGCCGAGGCGGGAGACACCGTGACGGTCCGGTTCGTCGACGGGGCGGTGACGGCGCTTCCGGTCAGCCGGATCGGGGACGAGGTCGGCCTGCCCCGGGAACTGGTCCGCCAGCACGATCCGGACGCTCTGACCAGCATTGTCGTGCTGGAAGACCCGGCCGTGCCCGTCATCGGCGCCCGTGCCCTGCCGGTGCACGACTTCGTGATGGAGGAGGTCGAGGAGGAGGGCCGGCTGGTCGACCTGTTCCTGCTCGCGCTGATCGGACTGACCGCCGGCTACACCGCCATCGCCGTCGGCAACACTCTGCTGATGGCCACGGCCGCGCGCCGCACCGAGTTCCGTGCGCTCCGCCTGGCCGGTGCCGGCACCGGCCAGGTGCTGCGGGTCGTCTCCGCCGAGGCTCTGCTCGCGGTGGCCACCGGAGCCGTCCTCGGTGGGCTGGTGGCGGTCGTCTCGCTCGCCGGGGTCCGCGCCGCCGTGGAGAACGAGATCGGCCGGGACATCGCCCTGGTCGTCCCGTGGGGGACGGCGGCCGTGGTGACCGGGGTCTGTGTGGTTCTGGCGGTCCTGTCGACGGCGGTCCCGGTGCTACGCCGGGCGGGCTGAGTCCGGCCGCGAGGACCCCGAGCCAGGCGGAGGTCCAGGGACCGGCCGGAAGCCCAGGACTAGAGGGGAGCCCAGAACCAGCCGAAAGCCCCGACATGCCCGAATATTGGTCGCGATCCAGACCGTTGTGCGTACCTCGCTGGCCCGCCTCTGGCTCGGGCCGGCCGGCGAGGCGGCTGCCGCCGGCCCGGGGCCTGGCCGGGGCACCGGCCACGACAGCACCGGCCGGGCGAGGTGACCTCGCCGACTCACGACACCGCTCGGCGAGGTCACCTCCGCGCGCACCGGAGACTCAGCAGACCCAACGGACCAGCAGTGATCAAACGGACTCAGCCAACGAGCAGAAACCCCACAGGCCCTGCCGCCCGGCCAAGACCCAACAGGGCGGACGGCCGGCGGAGATCTAGCCGGCGCGGCCGACCGGGCCACGGCGCCGGGCGGCGCCCGGGGAGAACCGGTGCGCCGCGGTGAGCGTCCGGGTCGACCACCGCATCGCGTCGAGGGAGAGCCCGGCCAGTTCGCCGCTGCCCCACTCACCGGCCTCGTAGGCGCGGACCGCTGTCAGCAGCGCTCCGAGCCGTCCGGTCCCGGCGGTGAGCGCGTCGGAGACCTCGATGGTGAGCGGTAGTTGCTCGGCCATCGCGGCCGGGGTGGACGCCATCAGTCCGGCCATTCCGGTGACCAGGCCCGCGACGAAGGCGGCCCCCGGGTCAGCGCCGAACCGTGGCGCCAGGTTCTCGCAGAGGCGTGCCTGGGTGAGGGCGGTGAGCAGCTGCTCCTCGGGCGCCTCGGCCACGTCGTCGACGACCATGAGGGTGGCCCAGCGGCGGATCCGGGTGAGGCCGACCAGCATGACCGCCTGCCGGACCGAGGAGATCCGGCTGACGACGCCGGCCGCCACCGAGTTGCTGACCCGCAGCACGCGCAGGGCCAGTGCCGGGTCGCTGACGATGATCGAGGTGACCTTGTCGAGCGGGACGTCGGGTGACATCAGGGCGGCGACGAGTTCGAGGCGGCGCAGCCGGGACGGGGAGAGGCTGGGGGTGCTGAGGACCTGGGGGCGGCTCAGCGCGTACCCCTGGCGCAGTTCCATGCCGAAGTGGTCGGCGATCGCCACCTGATCGGCGGTCTCCAGGCGTTCGGCGACGAGCTCGATGCGCGGATGTTCGCGGCAGGCGGCGACGATCTCGCCGAGCCGGCTCAGGTCGCCGTCGAGCAGGTCGAGCTTGACGTACGAGGCCAGCCCCAGCAGCCGCTCGTGGCCGGAGCCCCAGACGAAGTCGTCGAGGGCGATCTTGTAACCGGCCTCGGCGAGGGCGGTCAGCCCGGCGATCACCTCGTCGTCGACGTCGACCGTCTCCAGCACCTCCAGCACCACCTGTTCGGGCCCGAACGGCAGCGGGAGCTGCCCGGTCACGAACTCGCGGGTGAGGTTGATGAAGCACGGCCGGTTGCCGGCCACCTCGGCGATTCCGAATTCGGTGAACGCGTTCACCATGACGGCGCTGGTGGCGTAGGTGTCCTGCCGCCCCGACGCGATGTCGTCCATACGACCGCGGAACAGCAGTTCGTAAGCCACGACGACGCCGTCAGCGTCGAAGATCGGCTGACGGCCCACGTGTACCGCATCCAACACCGGGATTCCCACGTCGAGGCCATCGGCACGAAATGGCCGGACTTAACCAATTGGCCGGACGAAACAAAGGTGAAACGAAGGGTTTCGGCGTACGGGGTGCCCGTGTTGGGATGAGACGGCAGTCACCACTCACGAGTAGGTACTCACGGGTAAGAAGGGTTCCACCACATGCTCAACCTCTCCGTTCTCCTGGAGGACAGTGCCCGCCACTACCCGGAGCGCGCCGCTGTGGTGCTCGGCTCGCAGCGCCTGACCTACGCGCAGGTGAACGCCGCGGCCAACCAGGTGGCCGGGCTGCTGCGGTCGCGTGGCGTCCAGCCCGGTGACAAGGTCGCGCTCACCTGCCCGAACCTGCCCTACTTCCCGATCGTCTACTACGGCATCCTCAAGGCCGGCGCGGTCGTGGTCCCGCTGAACGTGCTGCTCAAGGGCCGCGAGATCGCGTACCACCTGAAGGATTCGGACGCCAAGGCGTACCTCTGTTTCCAGGGCACTCCCGAGCTGCCCATGGGCACCGAGGGCTTCGCCGGTTTCCAGGAGGTGGACGGCGCCGAGCACTTCTTCCTGATCACCGCCGACCCGGCCGCCGCGTCGCCGATCGAGGGCGCCGAGACGCTGGGTTCGGCGCTGGCCGGGCAGTCGCCGCTGTTCGAGACCGTGCAGCGCGCCGAGACCGACCCGGCCGTGATCCTCTACACCAGCGGCACCACCGGCCAGGCGAAGGGCGCCGAGCTGTCGCACTCGAACCTGGTGCTCAACGCGCTGACCTGCAACCGGCTCTTCGGCAGCCAGCCGGCCACCGACACCCACCTGCTGGTGCTGCCGCTGTTCCACTCGTTCGGCTCGACGGTCAACATGAACGCCGGGTTCGCCACCGCGTCCACGCTGGTGCTGCTCCCCCGCTTCGACGCGGCGGCCGCGGTGCAGCTGCTCCAGTCGGAGAACGTGACGTTCTTCGCGGGCGTGCCGACGATGTACTGGGGCCTGCTCAACGCCTTGGGCGAGGGCGTCGACGTGGACCGGATCGCCCGCAACATGCGGGTCGCGGTCTCTGGCGGTTCCAGCCTTCCGGTGGAGATCATCAAGGCGGTCAAGGAGCGCTTCGGGGTCACCATCCTGGAGGGGTACGGCCTGTCCGAGACGTCTCCGGTGGCGACTTTCAGCGACCCGGACAGCGACCCGCGGCCGGGCTCGATCGGCATCCCGATCTGGGGCGTCGAGGTCAAACTGATCGACGCGGAGTGGAACAGCATCGACAACCCCGACGAGATCGGCGAGATCGCGATCCGTGGGCACAACATCATGCGCGGCTACTACGGGCGCCCGGAGGCGACGGCCGAGGTGATCCGGGACGGCTGGTTCCGCACCGGTGACCTGGCCCGCCGCGACAAGGACGGCTTCTACTACATCGTCGACCGGGCCAAGGACATGATCATCCGGGGTGGCTTCAACGTCTACCCACGGGAGATCGAGGAGGTCCTGCTCACCCACGAGGCGGTGTCCCTGGCCGCGGTGATCGGCGTGCCGCACCCGAGCCACGGCGAGGAGGTCAAGGCGTTCGTGATCCTCAAGCCGGGCGCCTCGGCCACCGAGGACGAGATCGTCGCCTGGAGCAAGGAGCAGATGGCCTCCTACAAGTACCCGCGGATCGTGAGGATCGTCGAGTCGCTGCCCATGACGGCGACCGGCAAGCTGCTCAAACGCGAATTGAGCTGACCTGTGCCGAGACGGGGCGCCCGGCGGATTCCGCCGGGCGCCCCGCGGTTCGGAGACTCGCCTCCATCCCGGTCCCCCCGAGCGATGATCACTTGCGCTCATGACGCACAGTGGACGTGCGATCCCTCAGCGAGAGGCCACCAGAGTGACAGCAGTTCAGGCGCCACCCCGCGCGGCGTTGGCACGCCTCGCCGGGCTGCGGCACACCTCGCCCGGCCGCCTTCAACTGCTGCTCGTCACGGTCCTCGCGCTCGCCGCCCTCACCGGGCTGGTCACCGGGCTGGCCGCGCGGTCCGCCGCCACCGGCACCGCCGATCTGGGCGACCGCGCCCAGCCGCTGCTGGCCGAGGCGGAGACCGTCCACGCCGCCCTCGCCGACGCCGACACCACCGCCGCGCAGGCCTTCATCACCGGCGGTCTGGAGCCGCCCGAGCTGACCCGGCGCTATGACGAGAAGATGGCCGCCGCGGCCACCGCCCTCACCGGGGCCGCCCGCCGCACGCGAGACGACGGCCGGGCCGCCGACGCGATCCGTGCGATCTCCACCGGTCTCGGCGACTACACCGCGCTGATCGCCACCGCCCGCGCCCTCAACCGGCAGGGCAAGCCGGTCGGCGCCGCCTACCTGTCCACCGCCTCGCAGCTCAACCGGGAGACCCTGCAGCCGCAGGCGCAGGCCCTGTTCCGGGAGGCGCGACGCGACGCGGGCGCCGGTTACGACAGCGCCCGCAGCACCTGGTGGCTGATGCTGCTGCTGGTGCTGACGGTGGCGCTGTCCGTCGTGCTGGTCTGGACGCAGATCCACCTGAGCCGCAGCACCCGCCGCACCTTCAACGTGCCGCTGCTGGCCGCCTCCGCCCTCACCGTGCTGCTGATGCTCGGCTGCGCGGTGGTGTTCGCGCACCAGCAGACCCGCCTGGACAGCGCCGACCGGGACGGCTCCGGGCCGGTGGAGACGCTCGCCGACAAGCGGATCACGGTGTTGCGGGAGCGGGCCGACGAGGCGCTCACGCTGGCCGCCCGGACCGGGCACGGCGAGCTCGAGGTGGAGTTCACGAAGCTCGCGGGGCAGATCACCTTCGACGATGCGGAGCTCGGCGACGTCCGCTCGCTGATGGACGAGGCGAAGACCCGGCACGAGGCGTACGTGGCCGCCCACCAGCGGATCCGCGCCCTCGACGACGGCGGCGACTACGAGGGCGCGGTCCGTCTGGCGGTCAGCGACGAGACGACGAAGGCGTTCGAGGCGCTCACCGCCACCCTGGACGCCGCTCTGAACGACCGGCGGGCCGTCTTCGACGCCGAGATCGGGGCGGCCGGCCGCGGCCTGGGCACGCTCACCGTGCTGGGCCCGCTGCTCGCCCTGGCGATCTGCGTGTTCGCGACGATCGGCCTGCGGGCCCGGCTGGAGGAGTACCGCTGATGCGTGCCGTCCTCACCGCCGCCACGGCCGCCCTGCTGCTGGCCGGGCTGACCGCGTGCACCGGCGACCCGGTCCCCGAGCCGGCCGCCACGCCGTCGGTCGCCGCGCCCGCGGCCACCACGGCGGCTCCGGCCTCCCCACCGGCCTGCGACGCGCGTACCAGCTGGCGCCCGTCGAGAGGCCTGGAGATTCCCGCCACGGGCCGGTTGCGAGAGATCAGCGACCGCGGCCGGCTGATCCTCGGCACCAGCCAGGACACCCTGCTGTTCGCCTCCCGCGATCCGTTCACCGGCCGGATCGAGGGCTTCGACGTCGACATGGGCCGCCAGATCGCGAAGGCGATCTTCGGTGACGAGAACCGGCTGGAGGTGCGGGTCGTCCCCCGGGCGAAGCGCATCGAGGCGGTCACCAGCGGGCAGGTCGACCTGGTCATCAACACCATGACGACCAACTGCACCCGCTGGGAGCAGGTCGACTTCTCCACCGTCTACTTCGAGGCCGGGCAGCGGGTGCTGGTCGGCAAGGACTCGGCCGTCGAGAGGATCGAGGACCTGGGCGGCCGGACGGTGTGCGCCGCCGAGGGGTCCACCTCGCTGGGGAACATCGGCAAGGTCGCCGTCGACCCCAAGCCGGTCGCGGTGGGCCGGGCCGACTTCGGCGCGTGCCTGGTCGCGTTCCAGCGGGGCGAGGTGGAGGCGATCTCCACCGACGACACCATCCTCGCCGGGCTGGCCGCGCAGGACCCGTACGCCAAGGTGGTCGGCGTCCCCTTCACCGAGGAGCCGTACGCCATCGCGATCGACAAGAAAAACCGCGACCTCACCGAGTTCGTCAACGCCGTCCTGGAGAGGATGCGCGCCGACGGCACCTGGAAGGCCGTGCACGACCGCTGGCTGGGCGCCTCCGGCCCGGCCCCGCAGCCTCCCGCGGCACGGTACCGATGACGGCCACGCTGCTCGCCGCCGACACCGAGCTGGCCCGGCTGGAGAAGGCGGTCGCCGCCGTCTCCGCCAACCTGGTCGAACTCGACCAGAACCCGGACCGGCAGGAGCTGGGCCAGGCCCGGCTCAGCGGGCGGACAGCGGCGGCCTGGGCCGAGGCGAGCGAGGCCCTGACCCGTCTCTGGCAGGGGCACCGCCTGCTCGGCGACGTGATCGCCCGGGCCCGGGCGCTGCGCGGCCAGCGGCGGATGAGCGACACCGACCGGGCCGCCTACACGCACGAGGTGCTGGGCCCCTCGATCACCCTGTCGACCGCCACCGTGCCGCTCGCCCAGCGCGGGCTGCTCGGCTCCGGCCAGGTCAGCACCACCTGCACACCGGCCGAGTTGCTCGCCGCGATGGAGGCGTCGTTCAACACCGCGGTCGCCGTCGTGACCGGCGCGGCCGAGGCGTGGCGCCGGGGCATGCCGGCCGCCGCCGAGGTCGCCGACTCGCTGCTGAGGGTGCGTGATCTCACCCGGCACGCCGGGGCGGGTGGGCTGGCCGCGGAGGCGGACCGCCTGCTCGGTGAGGCCGATCGGCTGCTCGGCGACCTCACCGGCACCCTCGCGGCCGACCCGCTGGGCGCCGACCTGTCCGGCCTGGACCGGGCGCGGGCGCTGATCGCGCGGGCGGACGCGGAGCGCACCTCCGCGGCGGAGCTGCAGGCCTCGCTGGCGTCTCGGCTGCGGGCCGCGCGCACCGTCGCCGCCGAGCTGGACACCGCGCAGCGCGCCGCCGACGCCTCCCGCGACGCCGTGGCCGGGCGGTTCCCCGACCACCAGATCATCACGGTACGAGGAAGCGATCCGCGCCCGGAGCTCGCGGCGATCGACGCGCTCGCCGCCGCGGGCCACTGGGCGTTGATCAGCCCGCGCCTGTCGGCCTGGAACCGGCAGGCCCGGGAGCGGCTGGCCACGCTGCGGGCGGCGCAGTCGCGCAACGCCGGGCTGCTGGCCGAGCGCAACGAGCTGCGTGGCCGGCTCGACGCCTTCCGGGCCAAGGCGCTCAGTCGTGGGCTCGGCGAGGATCCCCGGCTCGGCCCGCTCGCCGAGACCGCCCGGGACGCCCTCTTCCAGGCGCCCTGTGACCTGGCGGCGGCACGTGCCGCCGTCGACGCGTACCAGGACGCGCTCTCCGCCACCATCGCCGCCCGGGAGGCCCGATGACCAGCTGCCAGCGCACCAACTGCCCCGGCGCGATCGAGGACGGGTACTGCGACACGTGCGGGCTCGCGCCCGTCGCCGCCCCCGTCGCGGTCGCCGCCCCCGCTCCGGTTCCGGTCGCGGTCGCGGCGTCCGGCATGTGCGTCCGCCCGGGGTGCGGGGGCACGATCGAGGACGGGTACTGCGACGAGTGCGGGCTCGCCCCGGCCGCCACCGGCACACCGGCCGTCGCGGCGCCGCGGTCGGGCACCGCCGCCTCCACCGGCACACCGGCTGTCGCGGCGCAGCGTTCGGGCACCGCCGCCTCCACCCGAGGCAGCAGCGCGTTCTCCAGCCGTACCCGGGGAAGTGGCCGCACCGCGGGCAGCTCGCGAACCGGATCGGTCCGCCGCTTCGGCGGTGGCCTGGTGGACATCGCGCCGATCCGCACCGCGGACCCGGCGACCGCGGTGATGGCCGTGGCCGAGGTGCCCGAGTCCAAGCGGTACTGCGCGAAGTGCGGCAAGGCCGTCGGCCGGGCCCGTGGTGACCGGCCGGCGCGCTCGTCCGGCTTCTGCCCGCACTGTGGCGAGGAATTCAACTTCACCCCCAAGCTGAGCAAGGGCGACCTGGTCGCCGGCCAGTACGAGGTGGTCGGCGCGCTCGCCCACGGCGGCCTGGGCTGGGTCTATCTGGCCGTCGACAAGAACGTCTCGGACCGCTGGGTGGTGCTCAAGGGCCTGCTGAACTCCGGCGATGAGGACGCGCTGGCGGCCGCGGTGGCGGAGCGGCGGTTCCTGGCCGAGGTCGAGCACCCGAACATCGTCAAGATCTACAACTTCGTGGAGCTCGACGGCGCCGGCTACATCGTCATGGAATATGTCGGCGGCAAGTCGCTGAAGGACATCCTGAAGGACCGCCGCGCCAACGGGACGGCCGAGCCGCTGCCGGTGGAGCAGGCCCTCGCCTACGTGCTGGAGATCATGCCGGCCTTCGGCTATCTGCACGACCGTGGCCTGATCTTCTGCGACTTCAAGCCGGACAACGTGATCCAGTCCGGTGACCAGATGCGGCTGATCGACCTGGGCGGCGTCGTGCACGTCGACGACCAGGAGGCGGCGATCTACGGCACCGTCGGTTACCAGGCCCCGGAGATGGCGACCCACGGGCCGTCACCGCAGTCCGACCTCTACACGATCGGCCGCACGCTGGCGGTGCTCACCACCGACTTCCGGGGCTACCAGTCCACGTTCGCCGACAGCCTGCCGGACCGCGACGAGTTCGAGGTGTACCGGCGGCACGAGTCGTTCTACCGGCTGCTGGTGCGGGCCACCCGTACCGACCGGGACGAGCGGTTCGCCGACGCGGCCGAGATGGCCGAGCAGATGCTGGGCGTGCTGCGACAGGTGCTCGCCACCGACGGGACGCCTCGGCCGGCGGTCTCCCGCTGGTTCACCGGTGAGCTGCGCACCGACCTGCGCGACGACCGGGCCCGCTGGCAGGACCTGCCGACCCCGCTGGTGGACCTGACCGACCCGGCGGCCGGTGTCATCGCCTCGATCACCGCCGCCGACCCCAGGACGGTGCTGGCCCAGCTGGCGTCGGCGCCGCCGGACTCCGCCGAGGTCGGGCTCCGGCAGATGCGGGCCCACATCGACCTGGGTGACGCCGACGCCGCGGCCGAGGTCCGCGACTCGCTGGAGGACGACTGGCGGGTCGACTGGTACGACGGCCTGCTCGCGCTCTCCACCGGCGACCACGCGCGGGCCCGGCAGCGGTTCGACGCCGTCTGGTCGGCGCTGCCCGGTGAACTCGCGCCCCAGCTCGCTCTCGGGATCACCGCCGAGCTGGCCGGCGATCCGGCGAAGGCGTGCGGCTACTACGACGTGGTCAGCCGCACCGACCCGGCCTACACGACGGCCGCGGCCGGGCTGGCCCGGTGCCGCCTGGAGTCCGGCGACCGGGCCGGCGCGGTCGAGGCCTACAGCCGGGTGCCGGGCACGTCGTCGGCCTATCCCAGTTCGCAGATCGGCGCGATCCGGGCGCTGGTCCGGTCGCACCGGGCGGCGACGGTGGACGTGGACTCGCTGGCCACCGCGGCCGGCCTGATCGCCCGCCTCGAGGTGGAGGCGGCTCAGCTCGCCACCCTCCGCGCCGAGCTGCTGGAACAGGTGCTGCGGACCCTCGGCGGGGGTGTTGCGATCACCGGCGACGTGCTGTCCACGGTGATCGGCGGGCCGCCGGCCGGGTCGCAGCCGGAACGAGACGTGCGGTTCGCGCTGGAGTCGGCGTACCGGGAGATGGCCCGGGCGACGCAGGGCGCGGAGAAGATCCGCCTGGTTGATCTGGCGAACGCGGTACGCCCGCGGACGCGTACGTGAGAAGGGCGGAATCCCCCCGATGACCCTGACGACCGACTGCGTCTCGTGCGCGGACGAACTCGCCGCCGGCGCTACCTTCTGCGAGTCGTGCGGGCGTAGGCTCGCCGAACCGCCGCCGGAGGAGAAAACGGTCGAACCCGCGGACCCGAAGCGGAAGAACTGCTCACGGTGCGGAGCCGAGAGCTCCGTGGGCGATGACGGATACTGCGAGGAGTGCGGCATGCTGGCCGGCCGGTCCCGCGATCATCTGGAGGCCGACGGTGGCGCGGCCGGAGCGGCGGTGAGCGACCGCGGCCGCCGGCACCGCCGTAACGAGGACGCCATGTGGCTGGCGGTCGGCACGAACGCCGCCGACGTGGTGGTCTCCGACGGCGTCTCCGCGTCGTTCGACCCGGACGCCGCCTCGGACATCGCGGTCCGGGCCGCCGGTGAGCTGCTGGCCTGCGCCCGCCATCCCGACGCCCCGCCGCCGGTCGCCGGCGACCCGGACGAGACCGTCCCGCTGGAGGACCTGGAACGCCCGCCGGGCGCCGTGGGTCTCGCCGCGGCGGCCGCGCACGCGATCACCGGCGCCGCCGCCGCGGTCGCCTCGCTGGCGCACACCGGTGATCCGCGCCGCGCGGCCGCGAACCCGGCCTGCACGATCGTGGCCGCCGCGGTGCGCGGGCCGCACGTCGGGTACGGCTGGGTGGGTGACAGCCGGATCTACTGGCTCGGCCCGGACGGCCCCGCCGAGCAGCTCACCGAGGATGACTCGTGGGCCACTCACGTGATCGCGATGGGTGCCGACCCGGTGGCCGCGATGAACGACCCGAAGGCGCACGCCATCACCGCCTGGCTCGGCGCCGACGCCGGACCGGTCCGGCCGCGGGTGCGGTCGTTCACCGCGTCCGAGGCCGGGCATCTGGTGCTGTGCAGCGACGGCCTGTGGAACTACCTGCCCGATCCGGCCGAGTTCGGCGCCGTCGTGCGGGAGTCGTTGCGCGCCACGAACAGCCTGCTGGGGGCGGCCCGGGCCCTGGTCGCCTACGCGAACGCGGCAGGCGGCGGGGACAACATCACGGTCGCGCTGATCCCGGTTCCGGCCGCGGAGGCGAAACCGGCCACCGACTTCGACAAGACCATCCCACTGGACACCACCGACGCTTAAGGAGTCCGCGTGTCGTACACCGCCGAGGCATTCCAGAACGAGTACCTCGCCCTGGGTGCGAGCGAAGTCAACGCGATCGTGACGGTCACGTCGAGCGGCGGCGAGGGCGGCCGCCGCTCCGGCGGCGCGACCGAGATCATCATTGTCGACGCGTCCGGGTCGATGCAGGCCGAGGGACGCATCGGCGCGGCCCGTCAGGCCGCCAAGGCCGCCGTGGAGTGCATCGACGACGGGGTCCGGTTCGCCATCATCGCCGGTGTCAGCACAGCGCAGCAGCTCTTCCCGGCGCCGGGCGAGCTGGCGGTGGCGTCGCCGCAGACCCGGGCGGCCGCCGCGCAGGCGATCGACCGGCTGCAGGCCAACGGCGGCACCGCGATGGGCGCGTGGCTGCTGCTCGCGGCCCAGCTGTTCGCGTCCCGGCCGGGCGACATCAAGCACGCCATCCTGCTCACCGACGGCGACAACGGGGAGCGGCACGGCTATCTGGACAGCGTGCTGGACCAGATCAAGGAGCAGTTCGTCTGCGACTGCCGGGGGGTCGGCGCGAGCTGGAAGGTCGCCGAGCTGCGCAAGATCGCCGACCGGATGCTGGGCACGGTGGACATCGTCGCCAAGCCGATGGAGCTGACCACCTCCTTCCAGCAGATGATCACCGCGGCGATGGGCAAGACCGCCGCGGACGTGCAGCTCAAGGTGTGGACGCCGGTGAACAGCACGGTCCGGTTCGTCAAGCAGGTGGAGCCGCAGGTCGTCGACCTGACCGGCAAGCGGGTGGAGGACGGCCCACGGGCCGGGCGCTATCCGCTCGGCTCCTGGGGCCAGGAGAGCCGCGACTATCACCTGTGCATCGACGTGCCGGCCGGCTCGGCCGGTGACGAGATGCTGGCCGCCCGGGTGCACATCATGGAGGGCGACACCGAGCACGCCCGCTGCCTGGTCCGGGCCGTCTGGACCGACGACTCGGCGCTCTCCACCCGCATCAACCGGCAGGTCGCGCACTACACCGGGCAGGCCGAGCTGGCCGACGCGATCCAGGCCGGCCTCGCCGCCCGCGAGGCCGGCGACGACCGCACCGCCACGATCAAGTTCGGCCGGGCCGCGCAGCTCGCCCACGCCAGCGGCAACAAGGCGACCGAGGATCTGCTGGCCAAGGTGGTGGAGATCGAGGACGCGGTGACCGGCACGGTGCGGCTCAAGCGCAAGGTCGCCGCCGAGGACGAGATGGCTCTGGACACCCGCTCGACCAAGACCGTCCGGGTGGGGCGCGGCCAGTGACCACCTACACCTGCCCGAAGGGCCACACGTCGTCGGAGGGCGACTTCTGCGACACGTGCGGGACCCGGATCGAGGGGGCAGCGCCCGCCGGGGCCCCGGCGGTGGTCACCGAGTCCCCGGCTCCAGCCTCGACCGGCGGTGCCTGCCCGAACTGCGGCGCGCCGCGCGCCGGGGCGGTCCGGTTCTGCGAGGACTGCGGGTACGACCACAACACCGGCCGGGTCCCGCGGATCGACCCGCCGCCGGTCAGCGCGCCGGCCGGGCAGTGGACCGCGACCGTGGTCGCCGACCCCGGCTATTTCGCGCTCAACGACATCGAGGGCGTGGTGTTCCCCGCGGACGCGGCGCCGAAGACCGTGCCGCTGGCGCCGCCGCAGGTGCGGATCGGGCGGAGCAGCGCGTCCAAGGGCACCGCACCGGAACTCGACCTGGCCGCCGAGACCGGGGACCCCGGCGTCTCGCACAGCCACGCGCTGCTCACCCTGAGCATCGACGGCACGTGGCTGCTCTCGGACGTGGGCTCGTCCAACGGCACCTGGGTCAACGACGAGGAGCAGCCGCTCGGCGCCGGCCAGTCCCGGACGCTGAAGGACGGCGACCAGGTGCACGTCGGCGCCTGGACGACGATCACGCTGCACGCCCCGTAAACCGGCGTGGCACCCCCGCCCGGCCGCCGAGCCGGGCGGCGGCCACCCGTCAGGGGTTCGTCACGGCCTTCAGGGCGACGCCGGCCAGTTCGGCGTTCCTGCTGTACAGAGACGCGCCCGGGCCGGGCCGGGTCCGCCCGTCCAGGCCGCGGTAACTTCCGCCGGCCTCGGTGACGATCAGCGAGGTGGCGGCGAAGTCCCAGATCTGGCCGCCGGTCTGCAGTGCCAGGTCGAGGTCGCCGCGCGCCACCATCAGCGACGGCTGCACCGGCCAGGGCCGCTCGTCGGTGGCGTCGATCAGGGCGGCGAAGGGTTCCCTGCCCCAGTGCGGCACCACCCCGAGGCGGGTCTCGGCGAGCGCGGGCGTGGGACCGGGCGCGACGTGGATCCGCTGTTCGTCGAGGATGCGGCCGTCGAGCATCTGAGCCTCCCAGGCGCCGCCGCCGCGGATGGCCCACCAGATCCGGCCCTGGGCCGGCACGGCCGCGACGCCGACGGTGATCTCGCCCCGGTCCTCCAGCGCGATCAGCACCAGCCACCGGTTGTCGCCCTCGACGAACAGGTGGGTGCCGTCGATCGGGTCGATGATCCACCGGCGGCCCGCCTCTCCCGAGGTCTCGCCGTGTTCCTCGCCGAGGATCGCGTCGCCGGGGCGCGCCCCGGTCAGGACCTCACGGATCCGGTCCTCGACGGCGCGGTCGGCGGCGGTCACCACCGTGCCGTCCTTCTTCAGCTCGCGCGGCAGCCCGGCGAGCGCCGCGAAGTGTCGCAGGCCCTCGGCCGCGCCGGCGAGGGCGGCTTCCTGGGCGAGCTTGAGGTCATCGGGACGGTCGAAGTCGTCAGCCACGGTTCCATCCTGCCCGGGGCGGTCCAGGGGTTGACCTGTGACGGCGGAAGTTCATGAGAATATCCAAGTAACAATGCGTACTCAGATAGCCAGCGGGGTCGTCTTCACGACGCCGCCCAGCCTGCCCCGCGGCCGGCACGAACTGGCCCGCGAGCAGGTCCTCGCCGCCCAGCGGGAGCGCATGCTGATCGCCGCCACCGAGTTGCTGGCCGGCAGCGGCTACCGCGGTTTCGGGGTGCGCGAGATCTGCTCCCGCGCGGCGGTGTCCCGGGCCGCGTTCTACGAGTGCTTCGCCGACAAGGACGCCTGCGTCTACGCCGCCTACGACCGGTTCATCGCGGTCCTCGTGGAGCGCCTCGCGGCCGACGACGCGCGGTTCGCGGCCGGCGACGGCCCCGACTGGGCCGGGTGCGTGCGGGGCTTCGTCGCGACGTACCTCGCCATCCTGGAGAGCGACCCGGTCGCGGCCCGCGCCTTCGGGGTGGAGATGGAGGCTCTCGGCCGCACGGCGCGCGAGCGGCGCCGCACGGCGCTCACCCGTCTGGCCGGGTTCATCCGCGAGCTACGCGAGAAACGATTTCCGGGTACGGCCACAGCGGTCCCGCTCAGCGCCTACCTGGGCGCGATCCACGCGCTGCGGCAGATCGCCTCGGACGCCCTCGACGCCGAACCCGAACCGGACCTGACCGCCCTCGTTCCCGAACTGTCCGCCTGGCTGTGCCGCATGGTGGACGAGCCCGCGCAAGAGGAGACACGTTGACCGACTGCACCGCACCCGCGGCCGAGGAAGCCCTGCTCACCGAGTTGCGGAGGGACACCCCGGCGTCGTTCGGCGCGATGTTCCTGGCGCGCGCCGCCCGTACCCCCGAGGGGGTCGCCTATCGGCGGCCGCGAGCCGGCGGCGGCGAGTGGGCCGCGCAGACCTGGGCGGAGACCGCGCGGGCGGTCCGTGAGATCGCCGCCGGGCTGATCGCGCTGGGCCTGCGGCCGGAGGACCGGGTCGCGATCGCGTCCGGCACCCGGGTCGAGTGGATCGAGGCGGATTTCGGGGTGATGTGCGCCGGCGGCGCGACCACGACGGTCTACCCGTCGTCGTCACCGGAGGAGGTCCGGCACGTCCTCACCGACTCGGGCAGCCGGTTCGCGTTCGCCGAGGACGCCGCCCAGCGGGAGAAGGTGGCCCCGCACGTAGAGCGGGTGTTCCTGCTCGACGACCTCGGCGAGCTGCGCGCCCGGGGCCGCGAGGCTCTGCGGGCCGACCCGGAGTTGGTGGAACGGACGACGGCCGCGGTCGGGCCGGACGACCTGGCCACACTGATCTACACCTCCGGCACCACCGGGAAACCGAAGGGCGTGCGCATCGCCCACGGCGCATGGGTCTACCAGGGCCTGGCGATCCAGGCGATGGGTATCGTGCGGCCGGACGACGTCGGCTACCTGTGGCTGCCGCTGTCGCACGCGTTCGGCAAGGCGTTGCTCTCCTGCCAGCTGTCGGTCGGTTTCGAGTTCGCGGTGGACGGCGACGTGAGCCGGATCGTGCAGCGGCTGGCCGAGGTCCGGCCGACCATCATGCCGGCCGTGCCGCGGATCTTCGAGAAGGTGTACGCAGCGGTCAACGCCGGAGTCGGCGGCGGCCTCAAGGGCCGGCTGTTCGCGTGGGCCGTCAAGGCCGGTCACCGCAACGTGCTGGCCGACAAGCTGATCCTGTCGAAGGTGCGGGCCCGCTTCGGCGGCCGGATGCGCTACTTCATCTCCGGCGCCAGCGCCCTGTCCCCCGACATCACGGCCTGGTTCGGCGCCGTCGGCCTGCCGATCGCCGAGGGGTACGGCCTGACCGAGTCCTGCGCCACCACGATCTTCAACCGGCCGGACGACCCGGAGTACGGCACCGTCGGCCGCCCGTTGCCCGGCACCGCGGTCCGGATCGCCCCCGACGGTGAGGTGTTGCTCCGCGGTCCCGGCGTGATGAGCGGATACCACGGCCTGTCCGCGGACGAGGTGCTCGTGGACGGCTGGCTGCACACCGGCGACATCGGCGAGATCACCGCGCGTGGCTCGCTGCGGATCACCGACCGCAAGAAGGATCTGATCAAGACCTCGAACGGCAAGTACGTGGCCCCGCAGGCGGTCGAGGCCCGGTTCAAGGCGCTGTGCCCGCTGGCCGGCCAGATCCTCGTCCACGGCGAGAACCGCAAGTACGTCACCGCCCTGATCGACCTGGACCCGGACGCGGTCGCCAAGCTGGGCCTCACCGGCTCGTACGCCGAGATCACCCGCTCGCCGGAGGTGACCGCGGAGGTCGCCCGCTGTGTCGACAAGCTGAACGCCGATCTCAATCCCTGGGAGACGGTCAAGAGGTTCCTGATCCTCGACCATCACCTCGACATCGAGAGCGGCATCCTGACCCCGTCGCTGAAACTGCGCCGCCGGGTCGCCGAGGACCGTTATCGGTCGCAATTGGACAGTCTCTACACATAGGGTTCTCGTCATGCATCGCAGCCGCCTCTTCGGGCTCTTCATCGACACCCCGGCCACCGACACTCCCGCCGCCGCCGCGTTCTGGGCGGGCGTGTTCGGCACGACCGCCGAGCCGATCCCCGGCGAGGAGGAGTTCATCAAACTCCACGACGCCTTTCCGGGCCTGGCCGTGGACGTGCAGTCGGTCGACGACGCGCCCCGGTACCACCTGGACATCGAGACCGACGACGTGCCGGCCGAGACGGACCGGCTGCTCGCGCTCGGCGCCTCGGTGGTGGTCGACCACGGTGGACACAAGACGCTGCGGGCGCCCGGCGGCCACCTGCTGTGCGTGGTCCCGGTGCAGAGCGAGCAGAGCCTCTTCGACGCCACCGCCCGCACCTGGCCTGCGTAAACAACGGCTACGCGATCGACTATGGTCTTCGATGCATCGATACACGGGGGAGAAGACCATGAAGCCGTACCGCGCCGCGCTGCTCGTCGCCGCCACCAGTCTGCTGATCAGCGGCTGCACCACGCCGGCCAACGGCTCCGCCGGCGGTTCCGGCTCCTCCGCGCTGCGCGCCGCCTCCCGGCCGACGGCATCGGGGGCCCCGGCGTCCGCCCCGGCCGGGCCGGACGCCCGCGAGCAGCTGATGGCGGCTCTGGAGAAGTCGAAGAACACCACCTACAAGTTCGTGGTCAGCGGTGACGTGCCCGACAAGAAGAAGGTCGCGGGTTCCGGCGCCTTCGACCCGAAGGCCAAGCGGATCACCGTCGACTACAAGGTGAGCGGCGGCGGCGCGAAGACCGAGCAGACCCAGCAGATCGTGGTCGGCACCGACCTCTACTCGCGGCAGAAGAAAGGCGAGACCTGGGTCCACCTCAATCTCAAAAGGGTCAAGAAGGACTCCCTCTACTACTTCGACATGACCGACCCCACCGGCTTCGCACGGTTCGTCTCGACGGTGGCCACCGTCGAGAGCACCGGCGCGAACGCTTTCCGCGGCACCCTCGACATCAAGGGCGACAGCTTCAACGAGGGCTTCCTGCCGGTCGGCACCCCGGCCATCTCGGTGCTGTTCGGCGGCGCCGCCACCTTCACCGCGACCACCGACGCCGCCGGCTGGGTGACGACGATCGGCGTCGAGCTCAAGGACCGGCAGGAGACCCTGACGATGGTCACCAAGCTGAGTGAGCACGGCAAGCCGTCGGGCATCAAGAAGCCGTCCAACTTCGGCGAGGCCATGGACTTCTACTACGACAAGTGACCACCGTGAAGAGCTATCGTCTCGCCCTGCCGCTCGCTGCGGCCCTGCTCAGCACCGGCTGCATCAGCCTGCCCCTGCCCGAGGCGCCGGAGCCCAGCCCGCGTCCCACGTATCCGATCGTCGTCGACGAATTCACCCCGATACTGGAACGGACCCGGGCCTCGTCGTACGCGTACTCCGTCGACGGCACCCTGCCAGGCGGCAAGAAGCTGGCCGCCTCCGGCGCCTTCGACGCGAAAGCGAAGCGTCTGGTCTCGAAACTGGAGATCACCCCGGGCAGCCTGCAGAGCGGTTACCAAGAGGTGCGGGCCAACGGCAAGGAGACCTGGATCAAGATCGGCGCCATGGACTGGCAGTCCCGGCGCGGGTTCGACCTGACCGACCCGACCGGGCTGAACTCCTTCGCGGAGGCGATCCAAGACGTCCGGCTCGCCGGCCCCAACCTCTACTGGGTGTACGTGAAAACCGACTCCAACGTCGTGCAGGGCTACTCCTTCCTGCCCATCGGGGCGCCCGGCACGGTGTCGGCGTACTCGCCGCTCGGCGGCGCGATCCGGGTGAACGTGACTACCGACGGCGCCGGCCTGATCACCTCGTTCGTGATCGAGGCCGACTCCGATGGCCAGAAGCACCGGCTGACCACGACGCTCAGCGGCCACGGGCAGCCGGTAATCGTTCCCGTCACGAAGCGCTGAGGACCAGCAGGCCGTTCGCGGGGACGGTCAGGACCGCGGACTGGTCCAGGCCGTGCATGGCCGGACCGGCCGCGACCACCGCTCCCGCGTTGCCGGCGACCCGCGGGTTCGGGAAGTGGTCGTAGTAGTCGCTGTTGAACACCTCCCGCCAACGGCCCGGGCGTGGCAGGCCGAGCCGGTACCCGTGCAGGGTCCGCTCGCTCAGCGTCAGCACCACCACGACGTCGCGGCCCTCGCCCGGCACCCAGCGGTGGAAGGCGAGCAGCCGGTTGTCCTCGTCGGCGGAGAAGACGTTCAGGCCCTCCGACCGCAGGGCCGGCAGGCTCCGGCGCAGGCCGATCACGTCCCGGCTGAACCGCAGGAAGTCGGCCATGTGCCGGTCGTCGGAGAAGGCGCCGTCCCACCAGATCAGGCGGTCGGAGCGGCCCGGGCTGTCGCTCCACAACTTGTCCTCCAGGAACTCCTGGCCCATGAAGATCATCGGTACGCCGGGGGCGGTCATCAGCAGCCCGGTGGCGATCCGGGAGCGGCTTCGCGCGTACCAGGACCGGGGATCGGAGGAGTCGGCCAGGCGCGCGATGCGCGGCGCCCGATGGTCGTCGGCGTCCAGCGCCAGATCATGGTTCTCCACGCAGTGGTACGCCCGCCACGCCTCGCCCACGTGCGCGGTCCGGTGCAGCCCGCCGGTGAGCCGGCCGATGCCCACCGGCCCGTGACCCCCGGCCGCCGCGGTCGCGATCACACCCCGCACCGCCTCCCGCAGCCGGTCGCTGTACCCCAGGGCGAAGCCCATCCCGTGCGGCCGCGGCTGCACCGCCAGCCAGCGGTGCTCACCCCAGTACTCGGCGATCAGCGCCGCCGACGGCGCCCGCTCGCCCAGCACCGCGGTCAACTCCTGACAGAACCCCCAGCCGCCTTTGGCGTCGATCACCGACACCTCGTCGAAGCGCAGCCCGTCCGCGTGATAATCCTCCAGGAACATCAGCGCGTTGGCGATCAGGAACTCGCGGACCTCCGGCTTCTGAAAGGCGAACACCCGGCCGCCGGCCCAGCCCTCCGCCGAGAAGTAGGCGTTGTTGAACGGGCCCGGATGCTCCGGCAGGTCGATGTAGTCGATGCTCTGCGGGTCCAGGCCGCCGCCCGCGTGGTTGTACACGACGTCGAAGATCACCGCGATGCCGTACAGGTGGCAGATGTCGACGAACGCCTTCAACTGGTTCACCTGGCCGGCCAGCTCCTCGTGCTTGAGCGGGCCGGCGCCCTTCGCCGCCAGCAGGTCGTTCACCGCGTCCAGGTACGGCGCGAGCGCGTGCGGGTCGACGCAGTAGTCCATCTCGGGGCTGAACAGGTCGGTGCCGTTGTAGCCGAGGCTCCACTCCCCCTGGAACTCCACCACCGGCAGCGGCTGGATCGCCGTCACACCGAGATTCCGCAGGTAGGGCACCTTCTGCACGGCGTCGAGCAGCTTGGCCGTGCGGTGCGCCCGCCGATCCCGTCCGCGCGGGTCGGTGGCCGAGAAGACGCCGATGTGCAACTGGTAGACGATCAGGTCGGCGAACGCCGGTGAGGACCAGTCCTCGTCATGCCAGGGATAGGTCGAGTCGTCGACGACGAGGGCGTCACAATCGGGATAGCCGTGGAGCTCCAGCTCACGGGCACGCGGGTCGCGCTTGAAACCCTCCCCGCCCGCGCCGACGACGTAGAAGCGGTATTTCGTCCCGGCGCCGACCCCGGCGAAGAAGCCGGTCCAGTCGCCGGTCTCCGGGTCGCGGACCAACTCGTCGGCCGGGTCCGGGTCGTAGGTGAAGACGCCGTGGAACGAGACGTACACCCGCTGGGCGGCCGGCGCCCAGAAACGGAAAGTGACGCCACCGTCCACCATGGTCACACCGCGCGGCGTACCGGCGGTGATGTGTTCCTGTGAGGCCGCCATGGCTCCCAGGGTCCTCCCCTTCAGGCTCCGGGCGGCTGTCCACCTTCTTACACAGCGCCCTCCGGCCCCGGCTGGAGGCCGTCGAACAGGTCCGCGGCGCGGGTGGCTCGCAGCAGCCACCGCAGGTGCGGTTGCGGGTCGTGCAGGTGACAGGTGGCGTGCCGGGCCTCGGCCACCCGCCGGGCGGCGACCAGCATGCGCAGGCCGGCCGCGTCGCAGAAGTCCACCCCGGCCACGTTGATGTGGATCTGCCGGACTGGGGCGTCGACGCCGATCAGGTCGTACACCCGGGTCAGGTCGTAGAGCTGGCTCTGCAACGCGTCCACCGACATCGCGTCCAGGCTTCCGTACAGACTGATCAGCAGACGGTCGCCGTCACGCGAGCCGTCCATCCTCGTCCCGTTCCCTCTCACCAGGAGACCTCCGGCCGTGTTCGGATGATGGCCCACACCAGCTTGCCGCCACGTGCTGGAAGCGCCCCCCAGGACGACGCCGCCGCACCCACGATCCGCAGCCCGAGGCCCCGTTCGGAGAGGGACGGCCCGAACCGTCCCGCGACCGGATCACGCACCCGCGGCAACACCGGGTCCCCGTCGTAGACGGCCAGGTGCAGCGCCACCCCGGAAGCCGGCCCGCGCGACGACACGACCACCTCGATATCGGTACCCGCGTGCTCGGCCGCGTTCACCACCAGCTCGGAGATGACCAGCCGGGATCGCTCGGCCAGGTGATCCAGGCCCCAGTCCGCACAGGCGTCCGTCACCAGCGACCGGGCCTGCACGGCCGCCGCCTGGTCCGGCGGCAGAGCCAGATGCATCCGGTCCGCAAGCGGATGCCGGCCGGCCAGCACCTCCCTGGCCTGAGGCACCGTCGGATAGAAGACCAGCCAGTCCCGTGCGCCGAGCCGCCGCAGCCGGCGCGCGAGCGGCATTCCGGCGGGAACACAGACCGCGATCGCCACCGGCGGCGTCATCGCCGCCGCCTGCGCGCACGCGGTCAGCCACAGCGGGGCGCTCACCGCGTGCGGGTCCCGCAGATGGTGCAGGTCGACGATCAACCCGGCCGGATGCTCGGCCAGGCACTTGTCGACCACCAGCCGGGCCTGCGCGGACAGCGTGCGGTCCCAGCCACCCCAGACCGTGAGCTCGATGACCGCCGTGTCCGCGTCGATGACGGCCAGCACCGAGTCGGCCACCGCGTCATCGGACCACCCGATCAGATGCGGTGAGCCCGGACCCATCTCCCCTACTTCCGGCCTCCCGGCCTCTAGGTCTCTTCTCGCGGATCGCATGGGGCGAGGCGAGGTGCGGGTGGTGGCGGCACTGGCTGCGGAAGAACACACCGGTGTGGGGTGCGGCCTTCCGTGGACGCCGTTCGCCGCCTGAGCCACGCCGCGACTCCACGTGCCCCGCGACGAACCAGCTAGGTTCCCGGCGGTCGCGGGTGACGGTGAGCCCCACGGCAACCAATCAGCAGCGTCGATGCCGCCGCCGCAATTCTTGATTCACCCCAATGACACCGTCAACGGAGATTCACCATCCGCGACGATCGCCGCCGGCAACGCGGAAGTCCGGTCGCACGCGGGCGACAGGAGGGCGGCAACGAGCGATCAGTCGATCACAGAGCGCTCTGCAGAGCCAGGACCCCCCGATTGACGGCGGTGATGGCCTTGCGGGCCGTCTCCTTGACGCTCGGCGACGCGGCCGACGCCTCCCGGACCTGGCTCAGCAGATCGAGGACCTGCCGCGCCCACCGGACGAAGTCACCGGCCGGCATGTCCGCGTCGTGCTGCTGCCCGCTGGCCAGCACCCGGGCCAGCGGCTCACCGCGGGCCCACCGGTACATCGGCCAGACGAAACCCGGGTCCGGCTCGCGGGTCAGCGACAGACCGTGCTCGCTCTCGTCGGCGGCGATCTCACCCCACAGCTTGGCGCAGGCGTCGACCGCGGCGCTGACCGGGCCTTTCGGCACCGACGCACGGTCTTCCCCCTCGCGGCGCGACTCGTAGAGAACCATCGAGACGGCGGCGGCCAACTCGTCCGGGGCCAGGCCGTCCCACACGCCCTGGCGCAGGCACTCGGCGACCAGCAGGTCGGCCTCGGACCAGATGCGCCCCAGCATACGGCCGGCCTCGGTGACCTCGCCGTCGGCGGACAGGTAGCCGCGGGCGGTCAGCACCGCGCACACCTGATCGAAGGTGCGGGCCAGCGAACCCGTCCGCCCGGCGACCTTGTCGCGCAGCGCGTCGGTGTCGCGCGACAGCCGGTGCCGGCGCTCGGCCCAGCGGGCGTGGTCCTCACGCTCCGGGCAGGCGTGACAAGGGTGCTGCCGCAACTCGACCTTGAGCAGGGCGACCTGGGCGTCCTCGCCGGGGTTGGCGCGGCTGCGGCCACCGCGGCGGCGGTCCGGGTGGCGGTCCAGGCCGGTGGCGCTGATCTGGGCGGCGAGGTCGCGGCGGGCGCCCGGCGCGCGGTGGTTGAAGTTGCGCGGCACGCGGACCCGGGCCAGCACCTCGACCTCACCGCCAAAGTCGGCGGGACTGACCCGCCCGGCCCACCTGTCCTGAGTGAGCACCAGCGGCCGCGGCTCCCCGAACCCGCTGGTCGCCGGCTCCAGGACGACGGCCAGGCCGGCCCGCCGGCCCTGCGGAACCCGGATCACGTCGCCGAGACGCAGCTTCTCCAGGGAGTCGACGGCGGCCGAGCGGCGCTGCTGCACACCCTGCCGGGACAGCGATTTCTCCCGGTCGGCGATGGCCACCCGGATCGCGAAATACTCGGCGAAGTCGCCGTGGTGGCAGGTGGCGTCCTCGCCGTAGGCCTGCATCGTCTCGACGTTGCGCTGGACCTGGCGGGCCAGGCCGACCACCGAACGGTCCGCCTGGAACTGGGCGAACGACGACTCCAGCAGCTCGCGGGACTTCTCCGCGCCGACCGAGCCGACCAGGTTGACCGCCATGTTGTAGGACGGCCGGAACGACGAGCGCAGCGGATAGGTGCGGGTGGAGGCGAGGCCGGCCACGTGCCGCGGGTCGACATCGGGACTCCAGAGCACCACGGCATGGCCCTCCACGTCGATGCCGCGGCGGCCGGCCCGACCGGTCAACTGGGTGTACTCCCCCGGGGTGAGGTCGACGTGGGCCTCACCGTTGAACTTGACCAGCCGCTCCAGCACGACGCAGCGAGCCGGCATGTTGATGCCCAGCGCCAGGGTCTCGGTGGCGAAGACCGCCTTGACCAAGCCCTTGACGAAGCACTCCTCGACCGCCTCCTTGAAGGCGGGAAGCATGCCGGCGTGGTGGGCGGCGACACCGCGCTCCAGGCCGTCGAGCCACTCCCAGTAACCCAGCACCGACAGGTCCTCGGCGGGGATGCTGGCGACCTTGGCCGTGGCGATGCGCCGGATCTCGGCCCGCTCGTCGGGGTCGGTCAGGCGCAGCCCCGCGTTGAGGCACTGCTGGACGGCGGCGTCACACCCGGCCCGGCTGAAGATGAACAGGATCGCCGGAAGCAGACCGGCGCGCTCGAGCCGGTCGACGACCTCGGCCCGTGGTGGCGGCTGCCAGCGTTTCCCGCGCCCGCCGCGCCAACCGGTGGCGGCCCGGTCGCCGAGTTCGAGCCGCCGGTCCATCTCGCGGGTGTAGCGCAGCAGCTCGGGATGCACGTCGTGTTTGCGGGCCGCGTCGGCGTCGTGGAACAGGTCGAACATGCGCCGGCCGACGAGCATGTGCTGCCAGAGCGGGACCGGCCGGTGCTCGCTGACCACCACCTCGGTCTGGCCGCGGACGGTCACGAGCCAGTCGGCGAACTCCTCGTAGTTACTGACCGTGGCGGACAGCGAGACCAGGTTGACCGAGGACGGAAGGTGAATGATCACCTCTTCCCAGACGGCGCCGCGGAACCGGTCGGCCAGGTAGTGAACCTCGTCCATCACGACGTAGGCCAGGCCGCGCAACTGGTCGGAGCCCGAGTAGAGCATGTTGCGCAGCACCTCGGTGGTCATCACCACCACCGGGGCGTCGCCGTTGATCGCGTTGTCACCGGTCAGCAGGCCGACCTTGTCGGCGCCGTAGCGAGCCACGAGATCGTGGTATTTCTGGTTGGACAGCGCCTTGATCGGGGTGGTGTAGAAGCACTTGCGCTCCCCCGCCCGCAGGGCCAGGTGCACCGCGAACTCACCGACCACGGTCTTGCCCGCCCCGGTGGGCGCGCAGACCAGAACACCGCTGCCCCGCTCCAGCACCTCGCAGGACGCCCGCTGGAAGTCGTCGAGATCGAAGCCCACATCGAGCATGAAATCCTCGAGGGCGGGATAGGTGGCGACCCGCGCCGCCCGCCGCTTCGATTCCGCATAACGTTCGGCGGGACTAGTCATGGACCCAGGCTAGTTCGTGCGTACGACAATCCGCACCACAGTATGGGCCCGTCGGGTGCGTCATATGCGGTCGGTAAGGTGCACGACGTGCCGCATGCCATGGAACCGACGGATCATCCGCCCCATCCCGTGCGCCCCGTCGAGGCCGTCCTGTTCGATTTCCACGGCACCCTCGCCCAGGTGGAGGACCCGCTGAACTGGGTGCTCGCCGCCGCGGCCGCGTGCGGCGCGGAACTCGACCGGGGAAAGGCCACCATCCTCGCCGACCGCCTGCTGACCGCGGGCCGGGCCGGCGGGCCGGTGCCACACCGGGTGCCGCCGCATCTCGCCGAGCACTGGGCCGACCGCGATCTCTACGCGCACAGTCATCGCGCCGCCTACACCGGACTGGCCGCCTCGGTGAACACCGACGTGGAGGGTCTCGCCGACGCCCTCTACGAGCGCCTGCTGATCCCGGACGGCTGGCTGCCCTATCCCGACACCGAGCCGACACTGCGCAAGCTGCACGAGGCCGGGGTGAAGGTCGCGGTGGTGAGCAACATCGCATTCGACGTGCGCCCGCTGTTCGCGGCCTGGGGGCTGGACGGATTCGTCGACGCGTACGCGCTCAGTTTCGAGATCGGCCGGATCAAGCCGGACCCGATGATCTTCTATCGTGCGTGCGGGCTGCTCGGCGTCGACCCGGAGCGGGCCCTCATGGTCGGTGACACGCCGGCCGACGCGGGCGCCGTCAAGGCGGGCTGCGCCGCCTTGGTGCTGCCGGCCGCCGATCCCGGCAAACCGAACGGCCTGTCCGCGGTGCTCACGCTCGCACTGGCGAATCAGGCCTGACCCGCCGGATCAAGCGTACTGGTCCAGGATGGTCCCGATGCGGCCCCTCGTGGCGGCGGCCTCCGCGATCGCGGCCGGCGACTCGGCCGGGGTGGCGGCATCCGCCATCGCCTTGAGCGCGTCCTTCGCGCCGTCGAACATCGAGGTGGCGTTCCCGAAGAGCGAGTTGGCGCGGGTGGCCAGCGAAGCGTTGCTGCCGATCGAGTTCGTCATGCCCTACCGTTCGCCCCCGCCCCGGGAAATCTGACACCCGGCTCAGCAGAGCAACCGGACCGCACCCGGGACACAGCTCACCTCGACCGGCAGAGGGCCGAGGCACTCGCCGTCGCCGTCCAGGGTCCGGGCCAGATAGAACCGGTGGGCGCGCTGGCCCCGCAGCGCCACGCTGATCCCCTCCGCGGCCTTCAACGTCAGCGGGCCCCGCCGCGAAGGGGCCCGCAAACGCCGCCGGTGACGAGGCCACCGGCTTCTCCACGCCCGCAGGATCGCGGGTAGCGGAGACCCCGTCGCATCGTCACCGGTCACCAGCCGTTTCGCCGCACAGCGAAGCGGCGCCGGCAGGCCTAAGTCATGTCGTCGTAGCGGCGCTCGATCGGCGCGCGCTGCGCGACCGGGGTCGGGCCGTCGATCGCGGTCGGAGCCTCGATCGGGTCGGACGCGCCGACCGGCACCCGCTCCTCCGGCAACTCGGAGATCTCGTCGTCGTCGAGCCCGGCGTAGATCTCCTTGCCGCGACCCTTGCGCTTGTCGTTGAGGAACGCGACACCGACGGCGATGAAGTACAGCAGCGACAGGCAGGCGGCCAGTAGCGTCATGCCGAACGGGCCGGGGTCGGGGGTGGCGATCGCGGCGAACGCGAACGACAGGAACACCACCGTCCGCCACCAGCTGAGCAACCGTGCCGCGCTGACCACGCCGGTGAAGTTGAGCATGAGCAGGGCCAGCGGGAACTCGAACGCCGCCCCGAAAATCATGATCATGCTGGTGACGAAACCGATGTACGCCGTGACTTCTAGTTGGGTGGTCGTGCCGATGATGCCGGCCGTCATGATGAATTCGAGGCTGTGCTTGACCACGAAGTAGGCCAGCGTCGCGCCACCCATGAACAGCGGGGCCGCGATCACGACGAAGACGTAGGCCCATTTGCGCTCGTGCCGGTGCAGGCCGGGGGCGATGAACGCCCAGAGCTGGTAGAGCCAGACCGGTGCGCCGAGGATCAGGCCGAGCCAGAGCGCGATCTTCAGTTTGAGGATCAGCTGGTCGGCCGGCGCCAAAATGAGCCAGTTGCACTTGCCCTGACCGACCGCGCCCAGGGTCCACGACGAGTCGAGGCCGCAGTAGGGCGCGGAGAGGAGGGTGAAGGCCCACTCGGAGAGGATGAATCCGAAGATCAGGCCGACCACGATGCCGACGGAGGCGAAGAAAAGCCGGTTCCGCAGCTCACGGACGTGCTCGATCAGCGTCATGGAGCCGTCAGCGGCCTGCTGGAACTTGGTGGGTCCCTTCTTGAAACGCAGGCTCAGTGCCATCGGCCGGGGTCAGCGGTCGTTGGTGCGGTGCTGCACCGGGTCGACGAACGGCTGAGCCTGCGGCTGCTGGTAACCCTGCGGCGCCGGCTGCTGGTAGCCGGCCGGGGGCTGCTGGTAACCAGCGGGCGGCGGCTGCTGCTGGTAACCGGGCTGCTGGACCTCGCCCTGCAGCGGGGTGCGGCTGTGCTGCGGCTCCGCTTTCTCAGCGACGTTGTTGTTGTCGTCGTCGACGAGACCCTTGGTCTCCGCTTTGATGATCCGCAGCGAACGTCCGAGCGAGCGAGCGGCGTCCGGCAGTCGCTTCGCGCCGAAGAGCAGCACGAGCACAACAACGAGAACGATGATGTGCCATGGCTTGAGCATGCCCATGGAATGACTCCAGTCGGTCGGATCAGGTTGCGGGGTCCATCGTACGTGTGGATCCGGGCGATGTTGCCCCGTGGATGCTTCAGGTTTCTTATGATCTTGGTAAGCCCTGGACAACGGGGCGGTAACTACCCGATCATCGGCCGCGGGCCGCCTGGATCTGGGCGACCTTGTCGTGCGCCCGCTCGGCCCGCTCCTGCAGACCCAGCATCGTCTCCTGCAACTGCTCCGCGCCGGCTTGGAGACCGAGGGCCTCCTCCTGCCGCCGCTGCAGCTTGAGCGCGGCCCGCCGCAGGCCGGGGAGCCGGCCCAGCAGCCTCGACGCGGCAAAGATCAGGACGATCAGCGCGATCACCACCACGGCGATCCAGACCCACATCAGCACGCGGTAACCCTAGCCGCCCGCGATCGGGTCCGCCGGAGAGGCCGTCCGGCGCGGCGCGGCATGGCCGCCGAGCGTGGCCGGCGTCACGGGGCGCCCGGTGCGGCGTACTGGTCAAGGGCGGTGGTGGCCTGTGCCCGGATCCGGTCGATCAGCTCCGGTGGACCGACCACGGTGACGTCGCGGCCCTGCCCGGCCAGGAAGCGCTGCGCCCAGCCGAGGTCCGTGACCCGCATCGTGACCAGCCACTCCAGGCTGTCCTTGACCACCTGCTCGACCGGGTAGTACTCGGTGATCCACCGGCCGCCCCGGCCCACCCGCAGGGTGACCAGCGGCAGTTCCGGCCCGGGCCGGAAGACACCGTCGCTGACGTCGTGCGGCACCGCCCCGACCGGCGGCGCGGAAGGGTCGTCCAATTCGGTGAACGCGTCGATCCGGTCGATGCGGAACAGCCGGGTCCCCTCGGCCCGCCGGCACCACGCCTCCAGATAGTTGAAACCGCCCACCATCAGCAGCCGCATCGGGTCGACCACCCGGTCGGTCGTCTCGTCCCGGGCCGGGGTGTAGTAGGTGAGCCGCAGCGCGTGCCCGGACTCCACGGCCGCCCGCACGGCGGAGAGCTTCTTCTGGTTGGCCGGCATCTTCACGGTGACCGGGGCGTCGGCCAGGTCACCGGCGGCGCTCTCGATCTTGGCGAGGGCGCGCTCGATGGCGTCCCTGGTTCCGATGCCGGGCGTCTCGGCGAGCATCCGCAACGCCACCACCAGGGCGAGCGCCTCGTCGGGGTTGAGGCGCAACGGCTTGTCCATGCCGGCGTCGTGGCTGATCGTCACGTGGTCGCCGTCGATGGCCATGTCGATCAGGTCGCCGGGGCCGTACCCGGGCAGGCCGCACACCCAGAGCAGTTCCAGGTCCTCGCGCAGCTGCTTGTCGGTGACACCGAGGTCCGCGGCGGCCTCGGAGATCAGAATGCCGGGGCGGGCGAGCAGATAGGGCACCAGGTTGAGCAGCCGCCCGAGCCGGTCGCCCGAGGGGGTCCGCTGGATGGTCATGCCGAATCTCCCGGGTCCGCTGCCGCTGCGAGGGGGCGCCGCCCGGCGCGGGCGGTCATGCCGTCACCGCCGGGCTCTCGTGCCGTGCCACCAGCTCCTTGAGGTGCTGGATCACGGCCTCCCGCAACTCCGGTGGGCCGTCGGCGCGGGCGTCCGGGCCGTAACCGGCGATCCGCGACGCCAGCCACTCCACGTCTCCGAAGCTGATCGTCAGCCGGTCGCCGTCGGGGCCGGGAACGACCTCGGCGGCCAGGCGCCGGAGCCCCGCCGCCCGGCCGGGACGGACCGTGACGGTGGCCCGGCCGGTGCGTGCGATCGGGCCGGACGAGCGCGCGACGTGACTGATCAGATCGGCGCCGGCGGGCGGCTCGAAGACGCCGCCCCGGCCGGTGGCCCGGACATCACCGACGATGCGGGACAGCCGGAAACAGCGGGTGGCGGCCCGGTCGCGGTCGTGGCCGACCACGTACCAGCGGCCGCGCCAGCAGACCACGCCCCACGGCTCGAGACGGCGGGTGCTGGGCTCGTCGACCTCGGGCACCCGGTACTTGAAGGTGACCGCGCGGCGCTCCCGGGCGGCGGACGTGAGCGGCCCGAACGACGGGTCGACAGTGACGACCGGCTCGACGCCGAGGGTGGCCTGCGGGTCGACCTCGACACCGGCGGCACGCAGCTT
Organism: Actinoplanes sandaracinus; assembly: GCF_030009775.1. GTDB lineage: Bacteria > Actinomycetota > Actinomycetes > Mycobacteriales > Micromonosporaceae > Actinoplanes > Actinoplanes sandaracinus. Next base: position 224,070 of record NZ_JASCTH010000009.1, read on the forward strand.
GGCCAGGCCGGACGAGGCGGCGGCGGCGAGCCCGGCATGCTGCCAGAGGCGGGCGGCGATGCCGACGGCGGCGGCCTCGTCGGGTTCGAGCAGGATGTCGGGCAGCGCGTACTCACGCTGGGCGATCCGGTAGCCGGGCTCCTGGTCGAAGATGCTGGCCGTGCCGGTCTCCAGGGGCACGCCGAGGTCGCGCAGCTCCGCCTTGTCGCGCTCGAACTTGCGCTGGAACGCCTCGTGGTCGCGTGGGTCGTCCGGGTCGTGCTCGTAACCGGGCACGGTCGCGGCGATCTGCGCGGCGGTGAGGAACCGTCGCGTGGACAGGAGGCAGATGACCAGGTTTACCAGGCGCTCGGTGCGAGTGCGCGACACGGCCGCAACGCTAGCAGGCGGCCTCGGCGCACGGTTATCCGTCACTGTGCCGGAGAAGGGCGCGTTCGTGACTGCTCCTCACGGTTTCCGGGCGGTGCCGCCGCAAGCCTGGCACGAACAAACACCCGTCCGGGGTACGCCGCGAAGGCGGCCCGATAGGGTCGCGGTCATGGTGCGATGGCGGTCCGGGACGGTGCGGTCGGTGCGGCGGAGCTGGCGCGGCGCCGTCGAGCTCGACGTGACGACCGGCGACGGCCCGCTGCGCGCCCTCGCCTACCCCGATCTCGTCGGCTCCCCGGAGCCCGGCGACCGGGTGCTGCTCAACGTCGGCGCCCTGGTCATGGGGCTCGGCACCGGCGGGTACGCCCTGGTGGTCGCCCTTCCCGACCGGCTGCCGCCGGACCCGGTGGACGACGGCACCACACGCGACGCCGGTCACCTGGTGAAGGCGCGCTACACGCCGCTGCAGCCGATCCGGCTCGGGGTCGACGAGGAGGCGTCCCCGCACCGCGCGGTCATGGCCGCCGCCGAGTCGATCGACGGCATGCCGGTGGTCACCGCCGACCTGCACTCCGCGCTGCCCGCGATCCTGGTCGGCGTGCACGCCGACCGCCCGGACGCCCGGGTCGCCTATCTGATGACCGACGGCGGCGCGCTGCCGGCCTGGTTCTCCCGCACTCTCGACGGCCTGCACGGCCACCTCGCCGGGACGGTCACCACCGGCCAGGCGTTCGGCGGCGACCTCGAGGCGAGCACCGTGCACACCGGGCTCCTCGCGGCCCGGCACGTGCTGCGCGCCGACGTGACGATCGTCGCCCAGGGGCCGGGCAACCTGGGGACGGGCACCACCTGGGGCTTCTCCGGAGTGGCGCTCGGCGAGGCGGTCAACGCGGTCGCGGTGCTCGGCGGGCGGCCGGTCGGCTCGCTGCGGATCTCCGGCGGCGATGGCCGGGAACGGCACCTCGGCGTGTCCCATCACAGCCTCACCGCGTACGGCAGAGTCGCTCTCGTCCCGGCCGACCTGCCGGTGCCGGACGGTTTGGAGCCCGGCCTGGCCGCGGCGGTCGACGCCGCGCTCGCGCCGCTGAGCGGGCGGCACCGCCTGGTCCGCGTCGCGACCGGCGGGCTGGACGCCGCGCTGCGAGCGTGCCCGGTCCCGCTCTCCACCATGGGCCGCAAGCTGGACCAGGACCACGGGTACTTCCTGGCCGCGGCCGCCGCCGGCCGTCACGCCGCCGCGCTGCTGGCCTGACCGGCGGCCGCGACCGGGCCCGGCCGGGAACGTCCGGCCGGGCGGGGCCGGTCAGCCGCGCTTGCGGACCAGCGTCACGCCGTCGCGGACCGGCAGCATCACCACGTCGACCCGTTCGTCGGTCACGATGTGGTCGTTGAGCCCCGCGATCGCCCGGTCGGACTCGTCGACCGGATCGAGGGCCCGCCCGCCGCGCAGCACGTTGTCGAGGACCAGCAGGCCGCCCGGCCGCAGCCGGGGGACCAGCTCGGCGTAGTAGGCGGGGTAGCCGGTCTTGTCGGCGTCCACGAACGCGAAGTCGATCACCGGTGCCGGGTCCAGCGCGCGCAGCGTCTCGATCGCCGGGGCGATCCGCAGATCGATCCGGTCGGTCAGGCCCGCCCGCTCCCAGTAGCCGCACGCCACCTGGGTCCACTCCTCGGAGACGTCGCAGGCCAGCAGCCGCCCACCCGGTCGCAATCCCCGCGCGATGCAGATCGACGAGTAGCCGGTGAAGGTCCCCACCTCGACGGCGAACTCGGCCCCGGTGAGCCGGACCAGCATGGTGAGCAGCGCGCCCTCGTCGTGGGAGATCTGCATGCCGGCGCTGCCCGGCAGTTTCGACCAGGTCTCCTGCGCGAGGTCGCGCAGCACCTCGTCAGCGGGCGTGCAATGGGTCAGCAGGTAGTCGCCGACTGCGGGATCGATGATGTCAACCATGACCGACAGCCTGCCCCAGAACCCCGGTGTGCTGCTGCCCGGCCCACCGATGACTCCGCTCCGGTCAGGTGCCGAGGATCAGGTAGAGCCAGCCGCCCAGGAAGAGGACCAGGATCAACGCCAGGACCCAGGTGGGAATCTTGTGGCCGCCGGCACGATCGCGCTCGATCTGGCGGTAGACCCGCTCACGGCGGCGCGCATAGCGCCCCATGCGGACCTCGGGCTCGGAGGTCTCGGGCTGCTGAGAAGGATCGGGCTGGCCGGGAATCGTCATAGCCCGGCCAGCCTAACGTGCCGCTGCCGCCGCCGGCCGGGCGCCGGTCCATGACTACCCCACGACGAGCGGGTGTACGGAACGCGCCGCCTCCACCCGGTCGCGGCCGTTCTCCTTGGCCCGGTAGAGGGCCTGGTCGGCGCGTTCCAGTGTCGCGTCGATCGACTCGCCCGGCGCACACTGGGCGACGCCCGCCGAGAAGGTGCACCCACCGGGGGTGAGTGCCCGCAGCCGGTCGGCCAGCGCCACCGCCTCAGCCGTCGCGGTGCCGGGCATCAGGACGACGAACTCCTCACCGCCATACCGGGCCAGGTGATCACCGGCGCGGACCCCGCCGGACCACGCCGCCCCGGCCTCCTTGAGCAGCAGGTCACCCGCCTGATGGCCACGGGTGTCGTTGTACCGCTTGAAATGGTCGAGGTCCAGGATGACGACGCTGACCGGGCTGCCGTCGCGTTCCGACCGGGACAGGACCGCCTCCGCCACGGCCGTCCAGGCCCGCCGGTTCGCCACCCCGGTCAGCGGGTCCCGGTAGGCCAGTTCGTTGAGCGCCCGCGCCTGATCGGCCAGTTGGGCGGACTGCGCCTGCACCTGCCGGACCAGCAGGCTCATCCGGAGCACCACCAGCAGGAACATCACCATGCAGCCGGCCGCGATGGCGAACGCGTGTTCCACCCGGCCGTGCTGCGACTCCCAGGCGAGCAGCCCCGGGGCGATCAGCGTGGCCACCGCCTGTGTCACGAGGCGACGGTGCCCGACCGGCCGGACATCCGGGGCGGGGCCGGTGACCCGTCCGGCCGAGGGGTGCAGCACGGCGGCGGTGAACAGCGCATAGGCGAACAGGTAGGTGACGGTCAGCACCACGATCAGCGCCGGGCTCGCGGTCAACGAGTAGTCACCGGCGAAGGCGAACAGGAAGTCCGTGGCGAGGAACGTCCCCAGACTGCCGGCCAGCAGCATGAAACTCGCGGTACGCACGCCGCTGGTCAGCAGCCAGACCAGCAATCCGAGCAACAGCAGGTCGAACGCCGGAATGCCGACGGCGGTCAACCGCCCGAGCAGGCTCAGGCCGGCGTCCTCGGCCAGCGGCCGGATCAGGAACACCCACACCGGCAGCACGAACGCCCCGACCACGATCAGGGCGTCGACCAGGCTTCCGAGGTCACGGCCGGGCGCACGCCGCCGGACCATCCGCAGCAGGGCGGTGAGCTCCATCAGGTATCCGACAAGGTAGAAGACGTCGGCCAGGGAACCCTCGGCATCGCGGCCCATGGCCTCCTGGACCGCGTGACCCAGGTCACCGGCGATCGAGGCGGCCAGTCCACCGGTCAGCAGCCACCATGCGGCCGGGTCCTCCGGCCGCCGGCGCCGAATCGCCACCGCGGCGACCACCACCGCGACGATCATCAACGCCATGTAGAGCAGCGGCATGACGCCGTCGGTGCCGAGCAGCAGGTAGACGGTCACTGCCAGCGCATTGAACAACAGAAACGCCAGCCAGGCAGGCGGTCGTGCCAGTCGCGGCGACATGGGGTCCCACCTTTCCTCGACACAGCGGTCCGGTCGCGCCCATCGGCACGAACCGGACCGGTGTGAGGAATCCGTGGATCACATGCTCGCGATCAGGCGCTCCACCCGCTCGTCGTAGGCGCGGAACGGGTCCTTGCACAGGACCGTGCGCTGCGCCTGGTCGTTGAGCTTGAGATGCACCCAGTCGACGGTGAAGTCGCGTCGCTTCTCCTGGGCGTGCTTGATGAACTCGCCGCGCAGCCGGGCCCGGGTGGTCTGCGGCGGCGTCTCCTTCGCCTCGAAGATCTGCAGGTCGTTGGCGATCCGGTCGACCGTCTTGCGTTTCTCCATCAGGGCGTAGAGGCCACGGCCCCGGCGCACGTCGTGATAGGCCAGGTCGAGCTGGGCGATCCGCGGGTGGCTCATCGGGATCTCGTGCTTGGCCTGGTAACGCTCGATCAGCTTGTATTTCGACACCCAGTCGATCTCACGGCTGACCGAGTCGAGGTTGCCGGTCTCGACCGCGTTGAGCACCCGGCCCCACAGCTCGACGACCCGTTTGGCGATGGGGTCGCCACCGCGGCGCTCGACGAACTCGGTGGCCTTCGACAGGTACTCCTGCTGGATCTCCAGCGCGGAGACCTCCTTGTTGTTCGCCAGGCGGATCTTGCGGCGGCCGGTGACGTCGTGGCTGACCTCGCGGATCGCCCGGATCGGGTTCTCCAGGGTCAGGTCACGCATCACCACGCCGGCCTCGATCATGCGGAGCACGATGTCGGCGCTGCCCACCTTGAGCAGCGTGGTGACCTCGTTCATGTTCGAGTCGCCGACGATCACGTGGAGACGCCGGTAACGCTCGGCGTCGGCATGCGGCTCGTCACGGGTGTTGATGATCGGCCGGGACCTGGTCGTCGCGCTGGAGACGCCCTCCCAGATGTGCTCGGCACGCTGGGACAGGCAGAAGACCGCACCGCGCGGCGTCTGCAGCACCTTGCCCGCACCGCAGATCAGCTGCCGGGTGACCAGGAACGGGATGAGGACGTCGGCGAGCCGGCCGAACTCGCCGTGCCGCGACACGAGGTAGTTCTCGTGGCAGCCGTAGGAGTTGCCGGCCGAGTCGGTGTTGTTCTTGAAGAGGTAGATCTCGCCGGCGATGCCCTCGTCGTGCAGACGCTTCTCCGCGTCGACGAGGAGGCCTTCCAGGATCCGCTCACCGGCCCGGTCGTGGGCGACCAGATCGGTGACGGAGTCACACTCGGGGGTGGCGTACTCAGGGTGGGAACCGACATCGAGGTAGAGGCGTGCGCCGTTGCGGAGGAACACGTTGCTGCTGCGCCCCCAGGACACCACTCGGCGGAACAGGTAGCGGGCCACCTCGTCGGGCGACAGCCGCCGCTGCCCCCGATAGGTGCACGTGACTCCGTACTCGGTCTCGAGGCCGAAAATTCGCCGTTCCATGACGAAACACTACCGGCCTGAACCGGGTCAGCGGCAGTCACATCACGCGCTTTCCTCAGCACACTGTGTCCACCGGCCGGATGATCCGGTTCGGGGCACCGTCCACCCGCGACCTCCGGGCGGCCGGTACCCTCCCGGGATGATCGATGCCGGGAACGTGGTCGAACGCTTCAATGCCGCATGGGAACAGGGCGATCTGGCGGCGGTGACCGCCTGCCTGGCCACGGACGTGACCTACTCCCCCAGCGCATGGGACGGCCCGGCGGTCACCGTGCACGGGCGCGAGGCGGTCGCCGCGGTCTTCGCCGGGCAGCTCGGGCCCGGGGACGGCCCGGCCCTGGGCGCCGTCCACGTCGCCGGGGACCGGGTCGGCTGCGAGTGGCAGTGGCCGCCGGCCGCGGACGGCACGACACTGCGAGGCCTGGACGTCTACCTCGTCCGGGACGGTCTGATCGTCGCCAAGGACGTCTTCAGCAAGGTCGTCGCGCGATAGCGGGCGACCCGGGCTCGCACCCCGGGCCCGGGTCGCCCCGCGATCACTACTCGGTGTCCTCCGACGCGGCCGAGATGGTCGGCTTCGCCTCGGCCGGCGCGGGCGGAGCCGCGTCGACGTCGCCCAGATCGGCCTCGGGCACCGACTCGTGGCCCAGCAGAGTGGTCAACGCCGGCCCGGCGAGCCGGCGGAACGCCCGGCCCGGCCGGCGGCGGTCGAGCACGGCCACCTCGAGCTGCTTCGGGGTCAGCGTGCGGGTCTGCCCGTTCTCCCCGCCGACGCTGCCCAGTGCCTCGGCCGCCAGGGTGAGCGCCGAGGTCAGCTCCGCCGACGCGTCGTGCCGGTCACGCAGGACGCCGGCGATCGCCTCGGCCTGGCCACCCATCGCCATGAACCCCGGCTCGTCCATCACCGAGCCGTCGTAGGTGATGCGGTACAGCTCGTCGGCCTCGGGCGAGGCGCCGACCTGCGCCACGCAGATCTCCACCTCGTACGGCTTCTGCGTCTCCGAGAAGATCGCACCGAGCGTCTGTGTGTAGGTGTTGGCGAGCGCCCGCGCCGTCACGTCGCGACGGTCGTAGCTCAGGCCGACCATGTCGGCCATCCGGACGCCGCCGCGCCGCAGAGCCTCGAACTCGTTGTACCGCCCGACGGCGGCGAACGCGATCTTGTCGTAGATCTCGCTGATCTTGCGAAGGGTGGTGATGTTCTCGGCGACGAGCAGGATGCCGCCCTCGTACGTCAGCACCACGGCCGACCGGCCGCGGGCGATCCCCTTGCGGGCGTACTCGGAGCGGTCCCGCTGGACCTGCTCCGGTGATGCGTAGAACTGCATGGCCACGGTGGCTACTCCTTCTCCAGAGATACGGATCGAACAGAGATGCGGACCAAGCGGATCAACCGCCCGGGTTCTCCGTGCGACCCGCGACGACCCGCTCGGCCACCGTGGTGATCTCTTCGTCGCTCAGCCGGTGCGTGCCGGCCGCCGTCGCGGTCATCACCACCGGATAGATCTTGCGGATGACGTCCGGCCCGCCGGTCGCGGTGTCGTCGTCGGCCGCGTCGTAGAGCGCCTCCACGGCCAGGGTGATCGCGTCTTCGGTGCTCACGCCGGGCCGGTACCGCTTCTTCAGCGCCGACTTGGCGAACAGCGAGCCGGAGCCGATCGCCTCGTAGCCGGTCTCCTCGTAGAGGCCGCCGGCCACGTCGAAGCTGAAGATCCGGCCGGCGCGGGTCACGTCGCCCGGGGTCAGGTCGAAACCGGCGAAGAGCGGGACCACGGCCAGGCCCTGCATCGCCGCGCCCAGGTTGCCGCGCACCATCGACGCCAGACGGTTCGCCTTGCCGTCCAGCGAGAGCATCGCGCCCTCGATCTTCTCGTAGTGCTCGAGCTCGACCTGGAACAGGCGGATCAGCTCGATGCCGATGCCGGCCGTCCCGGCGATGCCGATCAGCGAGTACGCGTCGGCGGGGTGGACCTTCTTGATGTCCCGGCTGGCGATGAGGTTCCCCATGGTCGCCCGGCGGTCACCGGCCATCACCACGCCCTCGGCCGTCGCGATCGCGATGATCGTGGTGCCGTGCGGGGCGATGTCCGCGGAGAGCCCGGGCGGAAGCGGCCGGCGGCCCGGAAGCAGTTCCGGGGCGGCCTGGCTCAGGAACTGCGTGAAGGAGGACGTCCCCGTGCTGGTGAAGAAATCCGGTAGACGCCCGGATGGATCGAAGCCCGTCGCCACGTGGTTCCTTTCAGGTACGTGCAGTTGACGCACAATATCCCGCCACACCCTGCGGGTGCGATCAACGCCATCGACATGTGTTGAGGAAACGGCGGACGCCGCCATCGCGGCGGCGCCCGATCATTCAAAAACGGACAAAGCTCTCACTGGCCGCCTTTTTGGACGTACCCCCGGACAAACTCCTCGGCGTTTTCCTCAAGGACCGAGTCGATCTCGTCCAGCAGGTCGTCGACGTCTTCAGTGATCTCCGCGTGCCTTTCGGCGACCTCGGGATTGGCCTCGACGGTGACGTCCTCGGTTTCCTGGTCGCTGCGGCCCTTCTCGCTCTGCGACTGACCACCGGTGTCTCGGGTTGCCATGGATGTCCCCCTTCTCAGCCACCCGACGTCCTGCAACATCGGGTACGGAAAACCTACCTCGCGCCTGTGACAAAACACCCCGCCGGTACGGGTGTTTTCTCATCGACTGGTGATCACCTCAAGCAGGTCCTTCGCGCTCTCGCAGGTGTCGAAGAGCGCGCCGACATGCTTGCGGGTGCCACGTTCCGGCTCCATCATCGGCACCCGGACCAGCGACTCCCGGCCGATATCGAAGATCACCGAGTCCCAGCTCGCCGCGACCACTTCGGAGGCGTACTGCGCCAGGCAGCGGCCACGGAAGTACGCGCGGGTGTCCTCCGGAGGCTCGTACATCGCGCGCTGGGTCAGCTCGGGGTCGAGCAGGGTCTTCATCGACCCGCGTGCGACCAGACGGTGGTAGAGGCCCTTCTCGGGGCGCACATCGGAGTACTGGAGGTCGACGAGCTGGAGTTTCGGCGAGGACCAGCCGAGGTTCTCCCGCTCGCGGTAGCCCTCCAGCAGCCGCAGTTTCGCGACCCAGTCGAGGGTGTCGGAGCAGAGCATCGGGTCGCGGCCGAGCTTGTCGAGCACGTCCTCCCAGCGGTTCAGGACGTCGACGGTCTGCTCGTCGGCGTCGACACCCAGACGGTCGTCGACGAACTGGCGGGCCCGTTCGTAGTACGCCCACTGCAGATCCAGGGCCGTGAGCCGGCGGCCGTCACGCAGCCGCATCAGGTGCGCCAGGGTCGGGTCGTGGCTGACGGCCCGCAGCTCGGAGACCGGGTCGGCGATGCCCAGCTCGCCGGTGAACACCTTCTCCTCGATCATGTTGAGGATCAGGGCGGTGGTGCCCACCTTGAGATAGGTGGAGATCTCGGAGAGGTTCGCGTCGCCGATGATGACGTGCAGGCGGCGGTACTTGTCGGCGTCGGCGTGCGGCTCGTCGCGGGTGTTGATGATCGGTCGCTTGAGAGTCGTCTCCAGTCCGACCTCGACCTCGAAGAAGTCGGCACGCGAGGAGATCTGGAAACCGGCGCCACTGCCGTCCTGCCCGATGCCGACACGGCCGGCGCCGCAGAAGATCTGCCGGGTGACGAAGAACGGCGTCAGGTGGGCGACGATGTCGGCGAACGCGGTCTGGCGCCGCATCAGATAGTTCTCGTGTGCGCCGTACGACGCGCCCTTGTTGTCGGTGTTGTTCTTGTAGAGCTGGATGCGGTGCGCGCCGGGAATGGTGGCGGCCCGCCGTGACGCCTCGGCCATGACACGCTCGCCGGCCTTGTCCCACTTGACGATGTCGAGCGGGTTGGTGACCTCGGGAGTGCTGTACTCCGGGTGGGCGTGGTCGACGTAGAGCCGGGCGCCGTTGGTCAGTATCACGTTGGCCAGGCCGAGGTCCTCGTCGGCGAGGGCTTCGGCGGGGTCGTAGGCCGCGCCGGAATAGGTGAACCCGCGCGCGTCGCGCAGGGGGGACTCCTCTTCGTAGTCCCAGCGCGCGCGGCCGTTGCGGTTGAGCTCGGGGCGGGCGCCATAGGCGTTGACCACCTGGGAGGACGTGACCATCGGATTGGCGCCGGGCTGGCCGGGCACCGAAATGCCGTACTCGACCTCGGTCCCCATAATCCGTCGAACGCTCATGCGACCACCCTGTCCGCCACGAAGCTACGCCTGCTCATGCATCGAGCCTAGACGCTCTCATATCGCTTTCCGAAGCGCGCAGTACGCGCGTCCATACCTTCCGTGGCGATTTCGATCACCGTGAGGCGGCGGCCGAGCGCCTGCCCGGGCAGTTCGACGAGGCGGTGACCGGCCCAGGCTGCGCCGAGTGCGCCGGCCGTGAAGGCGACCGCGATGAGCAGCGGCTGGTCGAAGAGCCGGTTCATCACAGCGAGTACCGGAATGTGAAGCAGATAGAGCGAATAGCTGACTGTCCCGAGCCATCCGAGGACGGCCGGCACACGCCGGTCCCGGAGCACGAACGCGATCGCGAACGTCCCCGCGACGGCCGCCGCCACTCCCGGTTCGAGATGGACCGCGACTCCGGCGCACACCAGGGCGAGACTCATCGCCGCGACCGGGCGCCCGATCTGCCGGTGCTGCAGCCGGTAGATCACGGTCCCGGCGAACAGAACCGCGAGCATCTGGACGGCCTGCGCCGATGACGCGCTGGTCACCTGATCGCTGGCATGGCCGTTGAGAAGCGGCAGGGCGGTCGCGCAGATCCCGCCGGCCGCGGCCGCCAGCACCAGACGCCTCCGGCCAGTGAGGTACGCGCAGAGCCCGCCGGCCAGAAGCACCAGGACCGCCACCGCCGTGATCCGGCGCTGCCCCGCTCCCGCGCCGAACAGGTCCCCCGGCAGCGCCGCCCCGGCGCCGAGCGCGGCAGCCGTGAGCCCGGCCGCCCACCAGGCGCTGACACGGTGCCGTCGCCAGGCGAACAGCCCCGCCACGATCAGGTAGAAGACCATCTCGAAGGACAGGGTCCAGAAGGGCCGGAGAACCCCGCGGGTGCCGGTCAGATCCTGCAACATGGTGAGGTGCCCGGCGATCGTGGCCGTCGTCTCCGCGCCGAGCTGCCCGGGCAGGCGCACCACCCCGGCCGCGCCGAGAGCGAGCCCGGCCACGACGGCGAGGAGATAGGCGGGGTAGATCCGGAAGATCCGCCCGATCCAGAACCGGCGCAGCGAACCGTGCCGCTCCAGGCTCATCGGAATGACGTAGCCGCTGACCAGGAAGAACAGCAGGACGCCGTACTTTCCCAGGTCGAAGATCTCGAAGAGGCGCAGGTGCCGCTCGGAGCCGAGGACGACGGGACTGAGGTGGAACACGGCGACGGTGACCGCGGCCCAGCCGCGTAGTGCGTCGAGCCAGGCGAGACGGGTCATAACCGATGAACGAGGGCGGGGCCGGAGGGTTTCCCCTCCGGCCCCGCCCCGTGGCGATTACAGGTACTGGCCGGTGTTGCTGGCGGTCTCGATGGACCGGCCGGCCTCGGCGCCCTTGCCACCGGAGACGAGCGTGCGGATGTAGACGATCCGCTCGCCCTTCTTGCCGGAGATGCGCGCCCAGTCGTCGGGGTTGGTGGTGTTCGGCAGGTCCTCGTTCTCCCGGAACTCGTCGACGCAGCTGTCGAGCAGATGCTGCAGCCGGAGGCCCTTCTTGCCGGAGGTGAGGAACTCCTTGATCGCCATCTTCTTGCCGCGGTCGACGATGTTCTGGATCATCGCGCCGGAGTTGAAGTCCTTGAAGTACAGGACCTCCTTGTCACCGTTGGCGTAGGTGACCTCCAGGAAGCGGTTCTCCTCGGTCTCCGTGTACATCCGCAGGACGACCGCCTCGATCATGGCGGCGACCGTGGCGTCCCGGTTGCCGCCGTGCTCGGTGAGGTCGTCCCCACTGAGCGGCAGTTCCGAGAGGATGTACTTGGCGAAGATGTCCTTCGCCGCCTCAGCGTCCGGGCGCTCGATCTTGATCTTCACATCGAGACGGCCGGGGCGCAGGATGGCCGGGTCGATCATGTCTTCCCGGTTGGAGGCGCCGATGACGATCACGTTCTCCAGGCCCTCGACACCGTCGATCTCGCTGAGAAGCTGCGGGACGATGGTGTTCTCGACATCGCTGGAGACGCCGGAACCACGGGTCCGGAAGATCGAGTCCATCTCGTCGAAGAACACGATCACCGGGGTGCCCTCGCCGGCCTTCTCACGGGCCCGCTGGAAGACCAGGCGGATGTGCCGCTCGGTCTCGCCCACGTACTTGTTCAGCAGCTCCGGACCCTTGATGTTGAGGAAGTAGCTGGTGTGCTTCTCCTCACCACGCCGCTCGGCGATCTTCTTGGCCAGTGAGTTGGCCACCGCCTTCGCGATCAGGGTCTTGCCGCAGCCGGGCGGGCCGTAGAGCAGGATGCCCTTCGGCGGCCGCAACTGGTGCTCCCGGAACAGGTCGGCGTGCAGGAACGGCAGCTCGACCGCGTCGCGGATCTGCTCGATCTGCGAGTGCAGGCCACCGATGTCGGAGTAGTCGACGTCGGGGACCTCCTCGAGGACGAGTTCCTCGACCTCGCTCTTCGGAATCCGCTCATAGGCGTACGCCGAGCGCGGCTCGATCATCAGCGAGTCGCCGGCGCGCAGCTTGGTGATATCGAGCGAGTCGGCGAGGAAGACGATGCGTTCCTCGTCGGAGTGCGACATCACCAGTGCCCGGTCGCGGGGACCGCCGGACGGGTTGTCCAGGATCTCCTTGAGCAGGACCACCTCGCCGGTGCGCTCGAACCCGAACGCGTCGACGACGTTGAGCGCGTCGTTCAGCAGGACCTCCTGGCCCCGCTGAAGCTCGTCGGCCGCGAGCGACGGTGAGACCGCCACCCGCAGCTTGCGGCCGCCGGTGAACACGTCCACCGTGCCGTCCTCGTGCGCTGACAGGAAAACGCCGTAGCCGCTGGGCGGCTGGGCGAGCCGGTCAATCTCTTCCTTGAGAGTGACGATCTGGGCGCGGGCTTCCTTGAGGGTCGCCACGAGCCGCTCGTTGTTCTCGGTCACTCGGGAGAGCTGCGCCTGCGTTGCCGCGAGCCGTTCCTCGAGCTGCCGGACGTGTCGGGGGCTCTCGGTCAACTTCCTCCGCACCAGAGCGAGTTCCTCTTGCAGGAACGCGACCTGACTCGAGAGATCGTTGGCCTCTTTCTCCCATCGTGCGGCGCGGGAGTCCGCTTCGTCGCTACGTGCCACGTCCCACCTCCCCGGGGGGCTCGAACGTCTTGGTTCAACACTAGCCGTTCAGAAACCGTTTTTGACCCATGCAACACCCTCGTCACCGACTCTTGATCGATTGGTGCGACCGCACCTGAGCCGGTCGGACAGAGTTCCGGTACCGTCGGGCCTCACCGGTTGTGGGAGGTAGACGTGTCCGCTGACACTGATGAGCTGCGGGTCTGGATCGATCAGGACCTGTGCACCGGTGACGGACTCTGCGTTCAGTACGCCCCGGAAGTGTTCGAACTGGACATCGACGGCTTGGCGTACGTGAAAGACGACACCGGCGAGTTGCTCCAGGCGCCCGGGGTCCGGGCCGGTGTGCCGGCGCGGCTGTTGCTGGAGGTCATCGATTCGGCCAAGGAGTGCCCCGGCGACTGTATCCACGTCGTGCGGGTGGCCGACGACGTGGAGGTCGCCGGCCCCGACGCGCTGGAGTGAGCTCCGCCCGGCGGCGAGGCGGGCGCCGCCCGCGGGAGTGAGCTCCGCCCGGCGGCGATGCGGGGCGCCTCCGCCGGCGCTGGAGTGAAGGTGAATGAATTACAGGGTGGGGCGCCCGACCAGCGACGCCACCACCCGGGAGAACTCCTCCAGCCGGGCGATCTGCCCCGCCCCGCCGTCGTCCAGCGTCTTGCCGAACCGCAGCGCGTCGTGCCGCAGCGGGGCCCGGCCCTCGTCCTCGCCCACACCGGGCGGGGGCACCGCGTCGTCGACCGAACTGAGCAGCAGATAGACGTCGATACTGTCGACCCGGGCCTGCCCGTTCGACGTGCGGGTGAGCCGCCGACGGCAGCCCACCTCGGTGACCGTGGACAGCGGCACCACCCGCAACGACGACGTCATCGCGCCGACCGGGCCGTCGCCGGGCGCCACGTCCTCGCCGTGCCACAGCACCAGGCGGCTGCCGTCACAGACCACGACCTCCTGCCACACCCCGTTCACCTCGTTGACGAAGCGCTCCAGGGTGAAGCACAGCACCTGCGCGCCGCGCAGCACGCCGAAGAGGGCCTCCAGGGCCACCTCGGGGTCGCGCAGGTAGGCACGGGCCGCGGAGTCCAGGTCAGGATAGGGCGACCAGTCCGGAAAGACCGCCGGCATCTCGTTGCTGCCACCGAACGGTGGAGAACTCATCGCGCCACTCCTGTCGTCCCGATCGGAAACCCATCGAAACCTATCGGACCCGGTCGGGACGGTCACTCACCGGTCTGCTCCTCGCGCTGTGCCGCCAGGGCGGCCAGCGTCGCCTTGCGGGCCGCGTACGCCTCGGCGCCCTTGCTCGGTTTGCGGCGCCGCGGCGGCGCGGTGACGCCGGGGGCGAGCTTGCGCGCCGACACCAGGAACGCGGTGTGCGCGATCATGCGGTGGTCCGGCCGGACCGCCAGCCCGTCGGCGTGCCAGTCGCGCACCAGCGACTCCCAGGCCCGCGGCTCGGTCCAGCCGCCCCGCTCACGCAGCGCCTCGACCAGCTCGGACAACTGCGGAGTGGTCGCCACATAACCGACGAAGACGCCGCCCGGGATGAGCGACTTCTCGACCATGTCGAGAGCCTCCCACGGGGTCAGCATGTCCAGGACGATCCGGTCGAAGCCGGTGATGTCGTTGTCGGCCACGTCACCGTTGTGCAGATGCCAGGCCGGGTGCGGGCCACCGAAGAACGCCTCCACGTTCTTCCGGGCGATCGCCGCGAAGTCGTCGCGCAGCTCATAGCTGTGGACCTCGCCGGAACTGCCGACGGCCCGCAGCAGCGAGCAGGTCAGCGCGCCCGAACCGGCACCGGCCTCGAGGACCTTCGCGCCGGGGAAGACGTCGCCCATCGCGACGATCTGCGCCGCGTCCTTCGGGTAGATCACCTGCGCGCCGCGCGGCATCGACAGCACGTAGTCGCTGAGCAGCGGGCGCAACGCGAGGTACGCGGTGCCGCTGGCCGCGGTGATGACGCTGCCGTCGGGCAGGCCGATCAGCTCGTCGTGCGACATCGCGCCGCGGTGCGTGTGGAACGCCTTGCCGGGTTCCAGCACGATCGTGTGCATCCGCCCTTTCGGGTCGGTGAGCTGAACGCGGTCGCCCGCCCGGAACGGTCCGCGGTGCGCGGGCACCGAGTCGTCGACGACGGTGGCTGGGGTTGTGGTCACTGATCTTCTCTCAGGAGTGCTGATTTCGGCTCGCCCGCCGCGGTTCCAGCACGGCGGCCACGTCGGCGACCCGCAGGACGCCCACGACATCCTCGCCTGCGGTCACCAGGTACTGCGCACCCGGGTGGGCCTGCAGGGCGCGGATCACCTGCTCACCGGTCAGTCCGAGCGGCAGCGTGGTCAGCGCGTCACGGGACCGGGCCACGCTCTCCACGCTCACCCAGGGCCGCCGGTCGACCGGAACGCGCTCGGCGGCGACCGGATCGACCAGCGCGGTGAGGCTACCCGCCGAGTCCGCGACCGCCAGCACCACGTCCGGCCGTGGGTCCTCGGCGCGGCGCCGCTGCGCCTCACCCAGCGGCGTGCCGGCGGGCACCGCCAGCAGCGGCCGGACCAGTGTGCCCAGGTCGACCATCGGAAACCGCCCGGTCATCCGCCCCAGCCGGATCGACTGGCCCGCGCCCTGCCACAGGGTCAGCGCCACCAGCAGCACGAAGACCAGCCCCAGCACGGTGATCAGGCCCGCCTGATGGAGCACCACGGTCACCGCCGTGGTGACCAGCGCCAGCACCCGGCCGGACCAGCCGGCCACCACCGTCGCCCGGTTCCGGTCCTTCAGCACCGCCCAGAGCAGCGCCCGCAGCGCCCGGCCACCGTCCAGCGGCAGCCCCGGCAGCACGTTGAAGAGGGCCACCAGCACGTTGCTCAGCGCCAGCTGGAAGGCGATCTCCCCGGCCACGGTGCGGTCCGGCAGCAGCCAGGCGGCCACCGTCGCGATCCCGCCGAGCAGCAGCGACACCGCCGGCCCGGCCAGCGAGACCAGGGCGTCCACCCGCGGGACCGGAGCGTCACGGTCCATCTCGGTCCAGCCGCTGAGCAGTTCCAGAGTGATCCGGCGCACGCCGATGCCGAACCGGCGGGCGGTCAGCGCGTGCCCCAGCTCATGCAACAGCACCGAGCCGACCAGACAGACCACGAAACCCAGGCCGACGACGTACGCCCAGGGCTGCGCCAACCCGAGCTCGGCGCGGGCATAGTTGCCGTAGACCACCGTGACCAGCACCGCGAGCAGCAGCATCGAGGCGTTCGCATGCACCGGAATGCCGGCGACGTGCCCCACCGGCCGCCCGAACCCCGGCGACGGTGACGGCTGCGGACCCCCGGACGGGCCCCGCGGTGCTCGGCTCTGCTCCACGCGATCGATGCTACGGACACGCCCGCACCGGACCCACCCCGCATTTTTCGTCGTACCTCTGGCCTAGCCTCTGTGACATGACGGCGTTCTCTCCCACGGCGGCCCAGCCGGTCTCCCCGCCTCCACAGCCCGGCGACCCGGCCCCCGGCGACGCCCCCGACCCGGGGCCCGGCCGGAGCCGGCGCCCGGAGACCCCGGCCGGGCCGTCGCTGTCGCCCTCACGGGCCGCCGACTTCAAGACCTGCCCGCTGCTGTTCCGCTTCCGCACCGTCGACAAGCTGCCCGAGACGCCGTCGGCCGACCAGGTCCGCGGCACGCTGGTGCACGCCGTCCTGGAGCGCCTGTTCGACCTGCCGGCCGCCGAGCGCACGCCGGAGTCCGCGGCCGCCCTGGTCGCCCCCGAGTGGGACCGGCTGATCACCGCCGAGCCGGCCCTGGCCGTTCTGTTCAACGGCGAGCCACCAGCTCAGGACCGCCCGGCCCCGGCCCCTCGGCGGGCCGACTCCGGCGCGATGCGTGATCCCGCCGCGGTCGAGGCCGAGATCGACGCGACCGGGCAGGCCGCCCTCATCGACGTTCCGGCCGGCGAGGAAGAGGCCGCCCGGATCGCCGCTTTCCTCGCCGGAGCCACCGACCTGCTGGCTGGCTACTTCGCGGTGGAGGACCCGCGCCGCCTGCAGCCCGCCGAGCGGGAGACCCTGATCTCCACGACGATCGGCGACGAGCTGTTGCTGCGCGGTTACATCGACCGGCTCGACGTCTCCCCCGCCGGCGACCTCCGGGTGGTCGACTACAAGACCGGCGGCGCGCCCCGCGAGGCGTTCGAGGGCCGGGCGCTGTTCCAGCTCAAGTTCTACGCCCTGGTGCTGTGGCGTGCCCGGGGCGTCGTCCCCCGAGCCTTGCGCCTGCTCTATCTGAAGGACGCCGAGGCCCTCGACTACAGCCCCGACCCGGGCGAGCTGGAGCGCTTCGAGCGCACCCTGATCGCCCTGTCCCACGCGATCGAGCGCGCCAAACGCGATCGCGACTTCCGCCCGAAACCGAGCCGTCTCTGCGGCTGGTGCAGCCACCAGAGCCTGTGCCCCGAGTTCGGCGGCACCCCGCCGCCCTTCCCCGAGAGCGCCCCGGCCGTCGATGTCACCGCCGACCAGGAGCCCGACCGGGTCGGCACCGTCCTCCGGGACGGTCCCCTTGGCTGACGCCCCGCACCGCACCGGCGCCTCCGGCGGACGTCAGCGGGCCGGCTTCGCTCGCAGGCGGCGGGCCGCGCGGTGACCAGGCCCCTGCGCGTGCTGGTCGCGGACGCCGCTCCGCTTCAGCGTGCCGGCCTCCGGGCGGTCCTCGGCTCCGCGCCACCGGAGATCGTCGTCGCCGGGGAGGCCGGTGACGGGGTGGAAGCGGTCGACCTGGCACGACGGCTGCTCCCCGACGTGCTGATCACCGAGGTCGCGCTTCCCCGGGTGGACGGCCTGGCCGTGACCCGGGCGGTCACCGAGGCACGGCTGGCGGTCCGGGTGCTGGTCATGACCGAGCGCGACACCGACGACGAGGTGGTGGCCGCCATCGCCGCCGGAGCCGCCGGTTATCTCTGCAAGGACGCGCCACACGACGATCTGATCGCCGCCGTCCGCGCCGTCGCGGTGGGCGGCGCCGTCATCGCCCCCGCGGTGCTGGCCCGGGTCCTGACCCGTCTCGCCAGTGTGCTGCCGCCGGTCGCCGACGGCACACCGATCTCCCGGCTCAAGCCGCTGACCGGCCGCGAACGCGAGGTTCTGGTGCATGTGGCGCGCGGCCGCACCAACAGCGAGATCGCCGCGATCCTCGGCGTCAGCGAGACCACGGTGAAGACCCACGTCGGCCACGTCCTGACCAAGTTGCGCCTGCGCGACCGGACCCAGGCGGTCGTCCTCGCCTACGAGACGGGCCTGGTCCGCCCCGGCGTCTGAGCCCCTTGCGGCTTCGGCATCTGGCACGGGCGCCGAAGCCGGACCGCGGGGGCGCTGGGAACAGCGGCGTCCCCGCGGCGTCGGCCGGATCAGCCGTGCCGGGATCGCAGGAGGCCGGCCAGGTACTCGAGATCCACCCCGGTCAGCGTGGACCGCAGGTGCACCCCGTCGACCGGCTCCAGCGCGAGCTCGGCAGGCACCGCGAGCACCCGCGCCCCGGCGGCGAACGCGCTGGCCACCCCACTGGGCGAGTCCTCGATCGCCACACAGGACGAGATCGGCACACCGAGGAGGGCGGCCGCGGTCCGGTACGGCTCGGGGTCGGGTTTGGGCCGCTCCACCTCGTCGCCGCAGACCACCACGTCGAAGTTCTCGGCGCCGAGGGTCTTGAGCGCCACCTCGACCAGCCGCCGCCCGGTCGAGGTCACGAGCGCCGTCGGAATGCCCGCCGCCCGGACCGCGAGCAGCAGTTCCATCGCTCCGGGCCGCCACACCAGGCCCTCGGAGAACAGCTCCTGCACCCGCGTGGTCAGCCACTCCACGTCCGGCGCCTCGGGCCGGCCGGGCTGGCCGAGGTCGTCGCGGAAGAGCCGCATGCTGGTGGCCATGCTGGTGCCCACCATGGCCAGGCGGGCGGTGTCGGAGAGGACGCCACCGGCGTGGACGGCGAGCTCGGCCAGGGCGATGCCCCAGACCCGCTCGCTGTCGACCAGCGTCCCGTCCATGTCGAAGAGCACGGCGGCAGGATTCACCGTGCCATTCTGGGACGCCCCCAGCCCCTCACCGCACCGAATGTGACGGTGCCCTCAGCGCCCACCGGTTACCGGAGACGGCTTCCTCAGAGTCCACAGGGCGTCAAGGACTGTTCATAGCCGTCGGCGAACGCCTGAAAGCGCTGCGCGGGCGAGCCGTGTGCGCCGGGCGCGAACCACGGCTGGCCGGGATCGTCACCGACCGCCACCAGGCCGTCGGCCAGTTCCTGGGTGTCGCCGTCGTCCATCCGCAAGGCGCCGTCGCGGGCCTGGTCACCGATGAACGCGCCGGCCATGCAGTCGGCTTGCAGTTCCTGCTCGATGGTGAACTCCTTGCGGATGCCGAGCCGAGCCTGGATGCCGTGCGCGTACTCATGGCCGAGCAGGTAGTAGACGAAGGAGTCACCGATCTGCTGGAACGCGGCGAAAGCCCAGTTGACGTCGTAGGCGATGAAGTCCCCGGCCGAGCAGTAGACGGCGTTGTTGCGCGGCAACGGCTGTCCGCCGCAGCTCACCTCGCCGTCCCGCTCGTACGGTATGACCTGCTGAACGGGCTGGAACCCGGAACCGAGCCGCGACGCCCAGTACCGCTCGGCGACGTTCTGTGAGGCGCGCATGTCCCGGGCGAACTCCTCGGGCGTGTCGGTGCCCTCCGGTCCCTGGTCGGTGGATCGGCTGGCGGCCGGTGTCACGGAGCGTCCCGGTCCGGCCTGTTGCTGCTGTCGCACGGGCAGGCAAGCGCCCGCCAGAAGAACGGCTGAGAGGGCGGCGAGAAGGGCCGGGAGCGGTGCTGGTCGAGAGCGCATACGGGCCTCCAGGACGGGGCTTCCACGTTAGACCCGATCGACCAAGATCAACGGAGTCAGGGACTTCCCTGAGAGGTCCCTGGGTGCCACCCCCAGGGAAATCTCCGCGTCGGCCTCCCCCGCCGGACGGAGGCCGGACACCGGATCCACCGAAACACTGAGCCGGACGGAAGACAACACCACAGGGGGAGACGGACAGTGGCAGCGACGAATACCGGCGGGCCGGTGGCGGCGCGGGCGGACGGCATCTGGAAGGTCTACGGCTCCGGCGAGGCACGGGTGGTGGCGCTACGGGGGGTCAGCGCCGAGTTCGGCCGGGGCCGGTTCACCGCCATCATGGGGCCGTCCGGCAGTGGCAAGTCGACGCTGATGCACTGCCTCGCCGGCCTGGACACGGTCGACGAGGGCGCCGTGCACGTCGGCGGCACCGAGATCAGCACCCTGAAGGACAAGGCACTGACCCGCCTGCGCCGGGACCGGGTCGGGTTCATCTTCCAGCAGTTCAACCTGCTGCCGACGCTGAGCGCGGCGGAGAACATCAAACTGCCGCTGGACATCGCCGGCCGCAAGGCGGATCCGCAGTGGTGGGACACGGTGATCGACACGGTGGGCCTGCGGGATCGCCTCGGTCACCGGCCCAGCCAGCTCTCCGGCGGCCAGCAGCAGCGGGTGGCGTGCGCGCGGGCGCTGATGGGCCGCCCCGACGTGATCTTCGCGGACGAGCCGACCGGCAACCTGGACTCCCGCTCCGGCGCCGAGGTCCTGTCGTTCCTGCGGTCCAGCGTGCGCGAGCACGGCCAGACCATCGTGATGGTCACCCACGATCCGGTGGCGGCGAGCTACGCCGACCGGGTGGTGTTCCTCGCCGACGGCTCCATCGTCGACGAACTGGCGAACCCGACCGCCGACACCGTTCTGGACACGATGAAGCGCCTCGACCCGCGTACCGACCCGGTGATGCTCTGATGCTGCGCGCCACGCTGAAGAGCCTGCTGGCCCGTAAGTTGCGGCTGGTCCTGTCGGGGCTGGCGGTCATTCTCGGGGTGATGTTCGTGTCCGGCGCGCTGGTGCTCACCGACACCCTGAACCGCACCTTCGACTCGATCTTCGCGGACGCCTATTCGGCGACCGACGTCTCGATCGCCGCCAAACCCAAGGTCGCGGTCGCCGAGTTCGACGGCGAGGAGGTTCCCTCGCCGCTTCCGGCCTCCGTGGTCGAGACCGTCAAGAGCCAGCCGGGGGTACGCTCCGCGACCGGCCGTGTCGACGCCGACGGGGCCCGCGTGATCGCCGCCGACGGCAAGGTCCTGACGTCGTTCGGCCCGCCACGGATCGGCACGAACTGGACCGGCACCGACGAGATCATGGAGATGCGGTCCGGCCGCGGTCCGGAGGCACCCGGCGAGATCGCCATGAACGCCACCACCGCCGAACTCGCCGGCTTCCGGGTCGGTGACCGAGTGTCCGTACTCACCCTCCAGCCGAAACGCGAGTTCACGCTGGTCGGCGTCTGGGGTTACACCGGCGGCAGGGACAGCGTCAGCGGTGTCCAGGAGGTCGCCTTCACCACCCCGGTGGCCCAGGAGCTGATGCTCGGCGCCAAGGACGTGTTCAGTTCGGTGACGGTCCGCACCGCTGACGGCGTCACGCCGGAGCAGCTGCGCGACCGGCTGGCACCGGTCGTCGGCGACGGCTACGAGGTGAAGACCGGCACTCAGCTCGCCGACGAGAACGCGGCCGGCCTCAAGGAGGGCATCGGCTTCTTCAACCAGATCCTGCTCGGCTTCGCCGGGGTGGCCCTGTTCGTCGGCATCTTCCTGATCCTGAACACGTTCTCGATCGTGGTCGCCCAGCGCACCCGGGAACTGGCCCTGCTCCGCGCGATGGGCGCCAGCCGCCGCCAGGTGATCAACTCGGTGCTCGTGGAGGCGGTCGTGGTCGGGCTGATCGCCTCGGTCCTCGGCCTGGCCGCCGGCGTCGGCGCGGGCGCCGGGCTGGGCGCCCTGTTCAGCAGGATGGGCGGCGGCATGGACCTGGCGCCGATCGGGGTACCGCTTCCCGCCGTGATCAGCGCGTTCACGGTCGGCATCGTGGTCACGGTGCTCGCCGCGGTGCTGCCCGCGCTGCGCGCCTCGCGGATCGCTCCGGTCGCCGCCATGCAGGAGGTGACCATCACGGACCGTCCGCTCACGAAGCTCACCGTCGCGGGTTCGGCGGTGACGGCTGTGGGCGCCACGACACTCGGCCTCGGCCTGTTCGCCGACGCGGGCGACGCCACACTGTGGCTGATCCTCGGCGGCGTGCTCGTCACGTTCATCGGGGTGGCGCTGCTCACCCCGCTGATCAGCCGCCCGGTGGTGTCCCTGCTCGGCCGGCTGTTCTCCTGGTCGGTGCCGGGACGTCTGGGCCGGCTCAACTCCGGCCGCAACCCGCGCCGGACAGCCATCACCGCGGCCGCCCTCATGGTCGGCATCGCCCTGGTCACCGGCGTCACCGTGGTGATGGACTCGGCGAAGAGCAGCCTGCAGGCCGAGGCGGCCCGCATCCTGAAGGCCCAGATCATGATCAGTGGCGATCAGGGCGGCGCCCGGCCGCCGACCTATGACCCGGCGGTTCTGGACGAGGCCGCCGCGATCCCCGGCGTCCGTGCCGCCGCCGGCCTCTACAACGACGTGGTCGCGATCGGCGCCGACAGCGACTACGTGGCCGCGGCCGAGGACCTCTCCGTGCTGGCCGAGGCCTACGGCACCACCGCCGCCAAGCTCACCGCCGACCAGATCGCCGTCAGCGAGCCGGAGGCGAGCGAGCGCGGCTGGAAGACCGGCACGCCGGTCACGATCCAGACCTCGCGGGGCGAGCCGCACACGTACACCGTGGCCCAGGTGTTCCCGGAGAACGGCCTTCCCAAAAACATCATCCTGCCGGCCGAGGCGATCAAGAGTTTCGGCATCGCGCAGCCGGTCCTCGGTTTCATCCGCCTCGACGAGGGTGTCACCGTCGCCTCGGTGCTTCCGCAGGTCAAGGCGCTGCTGGCGGACAGTCCCGAGGTCACCGCCACCGACCAGCAGACCTTCGTCGACGACCAGGCGGCCGTCTTCGACGACCTCATCGTGATGATCCAGATCCTGCTGGGCCTGGCCATCCTCATCGCCATCCTGGGCGTGATCAACACTCTCGCCCTGTCGGTCCTGGAGCGCACCCGCGAACTCGGCCTCCTCCGGGCCGTGGGCCTGGGCCGGGCCCAGACCATGCGCATGATCACCGTCGAGGCCGTGGTGATCGCCGTCTTCGGCGCGCTCCTCGGCGTCGCGGTCGGCGCGGGCATGGGCAGCGCGGTGGCCCACGCTCTGGAGAACGACGGCATCACGCAGATCGTCCTGCCCTGGTCCCGGATGGCCACCTACCTGGTGCTGGCCGCCCTGGTCGGCGTGGTGGCGGCCGTCCTGCCGGCGATCCGGGCCGCCCGCCTGAACGTCCTGAACGCCATCGCCCACGACTGACCCCACACGACGGCGTCCCTCCCGACCCGCGACTGCGGGCCCGCCGACGGGCGGCTCCGGCTTCGGCCGGGGCCGCCCGTTCCGTCGGCCCGCACGCACATGCCGCCCACTCCCACTTTCCGGCCCTGCCCGCCTCCTGCCCTGCCCGCCTCCTGCCGAGCTTGCTGCCGGCACGGCCCACCCAGGTCTTCCCCGGCTTGCTTCCGGCACAGCCCATCTCCTGCACCGCCGCTTCCGGCCGCGCGCACCTCCGGCACCACCCGCTTCCGGCCCAGCCCACTTCGTGCACCGCCCGCATTCGGGTCCCACGTACTTCAGCACCGCCCGCAACCCGCCCGGCCCGGCTTTCCGGCACCGTCCAGGCCCTGCACCGCCGCTTCCGGTCCCCCGGACTTCAGCACCGCCCACATCCCGCCCGGCCCACATCCCGCCCGGCCCGCATCCCGCCCGGCCCGCATCCGGCACCGGCCGGTTCCCCCGCCGTTCCCGCCGCGAGGGGAATGTCCGTCTACGAGCGCTCGGTGGCCGAGCCGACCTTGACTGGCTGGTCGTCGGTGCTGTCCCGAGCAGGGTGAGGCGGCACTCACGGCCGGCCGGCAGAACCGGCCAAGATCGCCCCAGTCCGTTACTCCTCTTCCGTGATCGCGGCCGCCATCGCCGGCTGTTGATCTGCTGACCGTGCGAGTTCGCGGTCAAAACGGGAGGCACTTCCGGGCTACGGCCGGTCGGCAGGACTTCGGCCGAGCCGTAGCGGGGACCCGTTCTCGCGTCTGGAAGGCACGTCCGGATACGGCCGGTTGGCAGGAGCACGGCCAAGCCGTAGCGGGGACCTGTTTCGCGTCTGAGAGGCACGTGTGGGCTACGGCCGGCGTGTGAGGACGGCGGTGGTCGTCGCTTGGGCGTGTCATCACGGTCGTGTCACCGGCTGCGCGTCGATTCATTCCTGACCGCTGCCCCGGGCAAGCCCGCCGGGATCCTGGGGATGCGGTCGGATCGTCGCGGTGCGTGTCCTCGGCGGCGGGGCGGGGTGGGCGGGAAGTGGGCAGCAGCCCGGTGGTCGCGCCGCGGTCTCGAGGCGGCTGGGCCTCGCGCGGATGACACGGGAGGTGTGGTTCGGCGGGGCGGCTTGGCTCGTACAAGACAGGGGTTGGAATAGGCCGGAAACCGGGAGCCCCCCACCCGCCCGGACCGACGCCTACGCCAGGCGTTCAGCCCGGCCGGAGCGAGAGGTCCGCAGAGGCGAGATCAGGAGCCGCGGCCGCCCACAAGGACCGCAGCTCCACGCCGCGGCGGGCAGGAGCCGCGGCCCTCGTGGGCGTCGGCTTCCCTCTCGGCGGGGAACGGGCTCTGGGTCAGGGCCAGGCGGGCCAGGCCACCCTCGAGCCGAAGAGGTCGGAGCTCGAAGAGAGCCGAAGAGGTCGGAGCTCGAAGACGTCGGAGCGGCCGCGAAGATCAGCCCGGCGATCTCCAGGACTTCGAGGTGGCGGGAGCTCGCCGGAAGGCTGATGGCGAGCGGCCCGGGCACCTGTCACACCTTGCTGGGGACGCGCCGGTGCAATTCGGCGAGGAGGACTTCCGGTCCCGGCGACATCAGGCCGACATCGATGATGTACGCGACCTCGCCGCCGCGGCGGCGGACCCGTGGTGGGCCGCCGGGTCCGGGGAGGACGGCGGCGTAGTCCTCGGCCACGGGGGTGATCACCAGCTCGGTGAACGGTCCGCGGCCACGCAGGGCGACCGCGGCGATGCCGGACCAGGGCAGGTGGACGGGGCGGCGGCCGGTGGCGGCGAAGTCGAGGCCGTGCACGGAGGTGTGCAGCCAGCCCAACCGGCGCCAGACGGTCAGCAGCGCCAGGGCGGCCAGGACCGCGGGGACGATCAGCGCGAACTCGGCGTGGATCACGATGTCGGCGGCCCGCGGGCGGTAGCCGGCGGCCGTCCTGATCAGCAGAGTGAGCAGCAGCATCGGCAGCCAGGTGGCGGCCAGGACCCACAGGGCGGTCACGTAGAACATCCCGCGCGCCTGGAAGAAGCTGACGGTGTCGTCAGTGGGTCCGAGCACCTGGTCCACATGGTCGGCCATATGCAGATTATGCCCCGGCATTTCAGGATCATCTGGACATCACGGGTAGTGAGCGCGGTTGATGCCCCGGGGCCCCCGGCGCGGCCGCCGGGTACGTTCCCGCACCCGCACGTAGGCTGTGTGCCATGACTGAGTTCGACGGCCTTCCGCTGCTCCGCTCCCCCGTGGCCATCGCCGCCTTCGAGGGCTGGAACGATGCTGCGGACGCTTCGACCGCGGCCGTGGAACACCTCGAGCAGGTCTGGGAGGCCCGCGAGGTCACCAGCATCGACCCTGAGGACTTCTACGACTTCCAGGTCAGCCGGCCCACCATCACCATGGCCGAGGGCGAGACACGGAAGATCGAGTGGCCGACCACGCGGTTCATGGTGGCCAGCCCGCCCGGCTCCGACCGTGACGTGGTGCTGATCCGCGGCATCGAGCCGAGCATGCGGTGGCGCACCTTCTGCGAATCGGTGCTGGAGATCTGCCACAGCCTCGAGGTCAACCGGATCGTGCTGCTCGGGGCCCTGCTCGCCGACGTGCCCTACACACGCCCGCTGCCGATCAGCGGCACCGCCACCGACCGCGAGACCGCCGAGAAGTACAAGGTCGTGCCGACCCGTTACGACGGTCCGACCGGCATCGTCGGCGTGCTGCAGGAAGCAGCCGGCCGCGCCGAGCTGGACGCGCTGTCGTTCTGGGTGCACGTGCCGCACTACGCCAACAACCCGCCCTGCCCGAAGGCGACGTTGTCGCTGCTCAGCCGCATCGAGGACGTCCTCGACCTGCCGGTGCCGATGGCTGACCTGGCCGAGCAGACCGATGACTGGGAGAAGCGGGTCCGAGCCGCCGCCGAGCAGGACGCGGAACTCGGGGAGTATGTGCGGGAGCTGGAGGAACGGGTCGGCGACGCGGGGATTCAGCCGCTGACCGGCGACGAGATCGCCAGCGAGTTCGAGAAGTACCTGCGACGGCGGGGCGGGTCGGCCGGCCCGACGGCCGGCTCCTGGTGAGACGCGCGTGAGGTGGGCGCCCTCAGCGGGGCGCCCACCTGCGCCACTCAGGAAGACTTGCCCATCGCCAGAACGCTTTCCTGGAAACCGGTCCACTCATCAGGTGTGAACACCAACGCCGGCCACTCCAGGTTCTTGCTGTCACGCAATTGAATGGTGCCGTCGATCTGCGCCACCTCGACACAGGCGCCGGCCGCACAGAAGGAACTGCGTCTCCACGTCTTTGTGGTCTCTGCCATCTCGAACCTCTCTCGCACCCAGTCAGGAACCCTTGTCCTGATCTCGGCCGGACGACGCCCTGGCGATTCGCGCGCGAAGATCATAGGCCCGCGACAGGATGAGCGCCCGGCTCGCTTCCTCGTCGAGCGACTGCAGCCAGTACCGCTCGAAAACCTCGTGGTGATACACCACCTCCGGGACGTCTTCGACCAGTTCATCCCGGATGTACGACTCCCTGTACAGCACCGCGTCGTCCGGATCGGCCCCCAGGTGCAGCACCATGAACGCTCCGAACGTGCCGATCAGCGCACCCTGGTCCATGGGGAGCACGTGCACATGGACGTTCGGCCGGAGGGACACCTCGGCCAGGTCGTCGAACTGGTCGGCGGCGATGGCCATGTCACCGACGACCCGCAACAGCGCCGCCTCGTCGAGCAGCAGGTAGTAATCGGGCGCACCGGCGCGATCGATCACCCGCTCGCGCCGGGCCATCCGCACCTCGCGGCGCACCGTGCGCCGTTCCTCGCTCAGATTGAGTTCGGCGCTGGCGAGCGTGGCGTCCGCGAAGGCCGCCGTCTGGAAAGTCCCGGGGATCAGGGTCGGCTGGTACTCGCGGATGGCTCGCGCCGCCAACTCGAACTGGAGAAGTTGCAGCAGGCCGGAGGGCAGGTGATCCCGGTGTTCGGGAGCCGTCCAGTAGCGTTCGCGGCGGGAGACACGGGCGTCCTCGACCAGCGCGGCGATCCGCTCCTCATCGGAGATCTGGTAGATGTCCACGAGCACGACCCGCAGGTCGGTCGGTGAGATGGTGACCTCGCCCAGCTCGATGCGCTGCACCTTGGAGAGCGACCACCCGAGCTTCTTGGCGACCTCGCTCTGGCTCAGCCCGGTGCGCTCACGGGCCGCGCGCAACGCCAGTCGCACCCGCCGTCGCGAGACAGCGGGCAGGTCGTCGCGCGCAGCCGACATCCGAGCCTCACTAAACGCTTAAATGCCGCCAATCGCCCTTGACAGCGACATCGCTGAGTGCCGCAACGCTCACGGCCTGCCGAAGAATACCGCAAGCCGCGCGCCGGTCACTCGATCAGGGCTCCCCGTACTCGAAGGAACGGACCAGACCCCGGCAGAACTCCGCGAACTCCCGCTCGTCGCGGGATGAGAAGACCTCGACGATCTCGCCCCGGTAGCCGGCCCGCAGCTGCCACCAGCGACCACCCCTCGGCCGCAGGCAGAACATGGCGCCGACCCCCAGCGCCGCCGACGTCACCGCGGTCAGCAGCATCGAGGCGGGACCTACGACGGGAACCGCGATAACCGCCGCGACCAGGGCCGACACTCCCGCGACATGCCGGCCGGCGTCAGCGGCGTCCGCATCGAAGCGGACGATGTGGACGTCGCTCATCTCGGCCACCAGGTACAGCCGGCGGTGCTCCTTCGCAACCTCGACGACGTGGTGCGTGATGAGGGCCCGTGGGCCTCGATAGAAGACTGGCAACTTCCACCCCTCCCCTCGCCTGACACGTCGGAGGAGGCGGCTCTCCTCCTCCCGGGACGAGAGGGCCGGGGACGCGGCCGCTAGCTCCTGCTCGCCGCGTTTTGGGGGCCTCGCATCCCTTAACGTCGATTCAGTATGGGGCTAACCGCCCATGACCGCCAGGCTGCAGAAAGCCTTGTAGCTGATAGGCGAATTCACTCATGGCTTTCACCGCGTGTCGAAGCGGCTGACCCGTCACTCCGTGCCGCATCCTAGGAACCTAGCTGGAAGGAGCCGGTCATGAGCATCAATCCGGGCGCCGCCGAGTTCCCGCATCGGCAGATCGCGTCCCAGCTGCGGGAACGCATCCGGCGCGGCGACTGGCAGCCGGGCGAGCGGCTGCCGTCCATCCCCGCCATGGCGGAGATGTTCGGCGTGGCCAAACAGACCGTGCAACGCACCGTCGACCAGCTGCGGGTCGAGGGCGTCCTGATCACCAAACCCGGTTCCGGTACGTACGTCCGCGGCACCCGCCGCCGCCTGAACCGTCTCTCCCGTGGCCGGTACGGCGCGCACCGCGGCTACCACGCCGACCTGGCCGCCCGCTACCGGCAGCAGCTCACCGGCGTCGGCCGGGAAGCCGCACCGCCCGAGGTCGCCGACGCGTTCGGCGTCCGAGACGGCACCGAGATGCTGGTCAGGCGGCATGTGGTGCGCACCGACGAGGCCACCGTCGAACTCGGCGCCTCATGGTTCCGGGTGACCGACGCGACCGGCACCCCGCTGGAACGCATGGAAGCGTTCGGCCGGCCGCTCTACCAGGAGGCCGAGGAGGTGCTGGGCCGCCGATACACGTCGGCCACCGACACCATCAGCGCCCGGCAGCCGAGTCGCGAGGAAGCCGAGATCCTGCAGATCCGGCCGGACACCCCGGTGCTGCATCTGCTGCACGTCGCCTTCGACGAGACCCGCAAGCCGATCGAAGTGGCGCAGGCGACCTGGCCGGGGCCGATGACCACCCTGACCGAGGAGTACCGGATCCCGGCGCCCGCCCCGGAACCCGACCCGGATCCGGGGCTCGCGCTGGCCTGACACCGCCTCTGGCGTCGCCTGTCAGCTACCCAGCAGATTGATCAGGGTGGCGGTGAACCGGTCCGGGTCCTCGGCCATCGGCCGGTGGCCCGCCTCCGGGAAGGTGACCAGGCGCTTGTCCGGCGACCGCAGGGCGGAATACCAGGTCGTGAACTCCACGGCCAGGCCGCGCATCTCGCGCCCGCCCTGCACGAAGTAGGCCGGAATCGCCAGGGCCGGGACCTCCCGGTGCAGGTCGGTGTCCTGCATCCGGGGATACAGGGCGGCCCAGGTGTCCAGCATCGCCGTCATGGTGTGCGCCTTCTGCAGCAGCGTCAGCTCCTCGGCGTCCAGGTCGAACGGCGGATCCGGCAGGCCGTACGCCCGCGTGGCATAGAGATGGAACGGCTCATAGGAGTAGACGTCACTCCACGGCGGCGGCCCCTGCGCCTCCAACTGCCGCACCACGTCGCCGCGGCCGTCGGCCCGCGCCCAGGCCAGAATGTCGGTGTAGAAGATCCGGTCACTCGCCCGCAGGTTCACCGCCTGCCCGGTGCCGACATAGGCGCGGTAACGCTCCGGATGCCGGTGCGCGGCCAGGGTCGCCGGAATCGAGCCGCCGGAATGCCCCACCAGCACGATCCGGTCCTGATCGAACCGCTCCCGGAGATGGTCGGTGACGGCGAGCACATCGGCGATCTCGGTCTCCAGGCTGATGGCCGGGTGGCCGCCGAGCGCCGGATAGGACGCTCCCCCACCCCGCCGGTCCAAGGTGGCCACGACGAAACGGTCCTCCAAGCCGGGCAGGCGGCGCATCGTCGAAGTCTCCGAACCACCGGGCGGGCCCGGTACGTAGAGCAGCACCGGCAGGCGGGCGTCCCGGCCACGGATCATCAGGGCGAGGTCGCCGGCCCGTGTCAGCTCGGCGACACCGCCCGGAATCGGCTCGGTCCGGGCCGGCACCGCGACAGCCACCGTGATCACGACCGTCACGAAGGCCGCGAAGTCGGTCACGATCCGGCCGCTGACCCGTTTCCACCGGCTGCGGCCCGGGCGGCGATGGGCGTAGGCGGCGCCGACCGCCATCGGGAGCAGAGACAACAGGCCGTGCATGCCACGGCCGGTGACCAGCACCAACACTCCCATCGCACTGAGGCGCGGCAGGTCGGCGGACGGGCCGGGAACGCTCATTCTGGTCAGTTCGAGGGCAATGGCGTACGCGAGCGGGGCGCCGGCGATCGCCCACCGGGAGCGGGCCGCCCGGCCCGCCAGAACGCCGACGCCAGCACTGATCGCGATCGACCAGAGCGCTTCCGCACCGGTGAGCGGGCCGCGCGGCGTCCAGAGGCCGGCAGCCACACCCCAGGCCGCCGCGACGAGAAGAGCGCCGCCGATCCGGGCGGCGGGGTGAATCCGGGCAAGTGCAGTCATGCCGGAGAGCATCGACCGCGAACCGGCCCGTCCACAGCGGCCGGTGGCATGGCTCCGGCCCATACTTTGGTAGGTCCCGAACCGTCGACGGATCCCCCTAGTCTTGCGGGCATGCTGTTCGCGCTCCTGGTGCCCGACCCCAGCGCCCGCCGGGCCGCGACCCGGAACCGGCTCGCCGACACCGTCGCGATCGGGCTGGCCCTGACCTACGGGCCGGTGATGATGCTGCTGGGCGACGCCACCCGGCCCGGCCCGGCGATCCCCTGGCAGGCCGACCTGGCACTGGGGGTCGCCGGCGCGTTCGCCCTGCTCGCCCGCCGACGGCACCCGCTGGAAGTCACCCTCGCGCTGCTGCCGCTCGGGGCGATCTCGGTGACCTCCACCGGCCCGATCATCGTGGCGCTCTTCACCGTGGCGATCCGGCGGCGACCGGCGCTCCTGCTGGTGCTCGGCGCGATCAACATCGGCACCGGCGGCGTCTACTACCTGCTGCACGACCACCCGTCCTCCGGCATCTGGATGGACCTCCTGGTGCGCACGGTGGTCACCGCGGCGGCGTTGGGCTGGGGCCTGTTCGTGCAGGCGTACCGGCGGCTCACCACGTCGCTGCGCGACCACGCGACCCGGCTGGAAGCCGAACAGGAGTTGCGCGAGGACCGCGCCCGGCTCACCGAGCGAGCTCGCATCGCCCGCGAGATGCACGACGTCCTGGCCCACCGGATGTCCCTGATCAGCCTGCACGCCGGGGCCCTCGAAGTGCGCCTCGACGCCTCGCCGGAAGAACTCGCGACCGCCGCCGGGGCCATCCGGAGCAGCGCCCACGAGGCGCTGGAGGAACTGCGCTCGGTGATCGGTGTGCCGAGCGGGCGGCCGGAGCCGCCACAGCCCGGCCTGGCCGACATGGCCGGACTGATCGGCAGCGCCCGGGCCGCCGGCATGACGATCGACTACACCGACGACCTGCCACCGGACGGGCCACCCGCCCAACTCGGCCGGACCGCGTACCGCATCGTCCAGGAAGGGCTGACGAACGCCCGCCGGCACGGATCAGAGGCGGCCGCATCCGTGCGCTTGGCGGGCGAGGCCGGTCAGGTCCTGCGCATCACCGTCATCAACCCCCTTTCCGGTACGCCCAAAGCCCAGTCCCCCGCCTCCGCCTCCGTCCCTGGCTCTGGCTCTGGCTCCGTCCCTGGCTCTGGCTCTGACCTCGGCGTAGGCCTTGGCTCCCGTCCGGGCCCGGTTTCCGGTCCCGGCCTTGGAGTTCGCCCGGATCGCAGTTCCGGCCCTGGAGCAGTTCTCGACCGTGGCTCCGGTCCCGGCGGCGGCCTCGGTCTGGTCGGCATCCGGGAGAGGGTGGCTCTTGCCGGCGGCCGCGTCACCCACGGTGCCGGTGACCGCGAATTTCGTCTGGAGGCCGAGCTGCCGTGGCCGAAGTGAGGACAACCCCATCACCCGGCAGCGGTCCGTGTCTCGGCGCGGCCGGGAGTGAACGGCCGATTCGGCTAGCGATCGTGGACGATGACCCGCTGGTCCGGGCCGGCTTGCGGATCCTGGTCGGCGGCTCGCCGGACATCGAGGTGGTCGCCGAGGCCGGCGACGGCGCCGAGGCCATCTCGGTCGCCGACGCGCACTGGCCGGACGTCATCCTGATGGACATCCGGATGCCACGGGTCGACGGGCTCGTGGCCACCCGCCGCATCCGCAGCAGAGCGGGCGCACCGCAGGTGGTCGTGCTCACCACGTTCGACGCCGACGAATACGTCCTCGAGGCGCTGCGGGGCGGGGCCAGCGGATTCCTGCTCAAGGACACACCGCCACGGGAGATCCTGGCGGCAGTGCGTTCGGTCGCGTCCGGAGCGGCCACCCTCTCCCCCACCGTCATCCGCCGCCTGATCGACCACGTCGCCGACCCGGAGGCCGGCACCCGGCGAGCCCATGCCCGGACCCGGCTGACCGCCCTCACCGACCGGGAACGCGAGGTGGCGGTCCTCGTCGGCCAAGGAAGTTCCAACGCCGAGATCGGCGCTGAACTCGGGATGGGCCTGCCCACAGTCAAAGGCCACGTCTCGCGGCTGTTGAGCAAACTCGCCCTGAACAACCGCGTCCAGATCGCCATCCTCGTCCACGACGCCGAACTGGTGTGACCGCCCTCCGGTCGAACTGACCGCGCCCGAGCAGCAAACCCGGCCGAGCAATGCTCAGCCTTCCGCAAGATCAGTCGAACGGTGAGGAGCGGGCCTCAAATCTCAGAACACGGGTGCGACGCGAATGCCCTGAGCAGACAATGGGTGCGGTGTGGGCAGCACTGCCGAAACCGGCGTGACGGCACCACCGGTCTGACGGAACCAACCGGAAGCCGCACTGCCGGGCCGAGGACGGCTACAGCCTCGGGTCGGAAGTTCGCGAGCCGACCTGGAGGCGACGCCGACCTGGAGGCGACGCCGACCTGACAAGTCCCAGAACACAAGGGACGCCGGAGGGCAACGCACCCCCGGAACGCACGGCACGCCGCGAACGCAAGGCAAGCACGGCACGCGACACACGCTCGGAAGGGCAACACACACGCGGAACGCAACGCGCGGAACGCCTGCTCGGACCGCCGCGCACGCCGGAACGCCAGGTTGGTCCGGAAAGGACGCTGATGTGGCAGGCCAGGCCGGGGGCAGAAGGCTACACCGGCTCGGAAGGCGACCCGGCCCAGAAAAGACTGAGGCCCGGGGCGCCAACAGGCGCCTCGGGCATCAGTCAGTGATTACAGCGGACCCTTGCGGGCCTGGCTACAACCCGGCTCAGAGGATGTCGATCGGGCTGTCGATCAGACCGACGTTGACGAGGCCGTTCTGGTTGATGGCCTTGTAGGAGTTGACGTCCCCACCGTAGCCGTAGCCGCCGCCGTAGCCGCCACCGTAGCCGTAGCCACTGACCGGGACAACCGCGACGGGCGCGTAGTGGTCGTAGCCGTAGCCGGCGACGTAGCCGTTCCCCTTGCACTTGCCGTCGGCGGCCTGGGCGGGCGCAGCCATGGCGAGCGTGGCGCCGGTGGCCAGGAAGAGACCGCCGAGGTACAGAGCCGTGCGACGCATGATGTTTCCTTTCAAACGGTTGGATTGCTTGGGGAAAATTCTGGACTGCCGACACCCGTTTCGCGGGGATTTGACCGAATAAAACGCCCTCTTTCATCATTTCGTGGTTTAGGAGGCGAAAAACGGAAAATCGGGCTAAGGTCTCGCGGGGCATTGCGGCCTAGCCTCGAAAAGGGCCGCCGGAAACGCGAGAATGAGCCCTCGAACGCGAAAAACCCCGCCCGGAACACCGGGCGGGGGCATCGCGAAATGGGTTACAAACGCACTCCGAGCAGGGCATCCACTGTCCGCACCATCAGCTCGGGGGCCGACGTGTCGTCTCCGGCACCGATCAGGGCCGCATCGGCCCACGCGTCGACAAGTGCCAGCGCACCCGGCGTGTCGAGGTCGTCGGCGAGCGCCTCACGCACCGCGCCGAGCAGACCCGCACCGGACGGGCCGGACGCGACGGCCGCCGCCTCGCG
Organism: Actinoplanes sandaracinus; assembly: GCF_030009775.1. Taxonomy (GTDB): domain Bacteria; phylum Actinomycetota; class Actinomycetes; order Mycobacteriales; family Micromonosporaceae; genus Actinoplanes; species Actinoplanes sandaracinus. Next base: position 258,097 of record NZ_JASCTH010000009.1, read on the forward strand.
CCAGCGGGCCAGCCGCTGCTGACCGGTCTTGAGCACCTCATCCGTCCAGTCGCGGTCGGTGCGGTAGTGGCCGGAGAGCAGGCCCAGCCGCAGCGCCATCGGGTCGACGCCGTCGCCGCGCAGGCGCGACACGAACACCAGGTTGCCCCGGGACTTCGACATCTTCGCGCCGTTCAGCCCGATCATCCCGGCGTGCACGTAGTGCGCGGCGAACGGCTCCGCCCCGGTCAGCACCTCGGCGTGCGCGGCCGAGCACTCGTGATGCGGGTAGAGCAGATCGTTGCCGCCGCCCTGCACGTCGATGGTGTCGCCGAGCAGGCCGAGCGCGATGGCGGCGCACTCGATGTGCCAGCCGGGACGGCCGGGGCCGAGGTCGCCGCCGTCCCACACCGGCTCGCCCTCGCGGGCGCCACGCCACAGCAGCGGGTCCAGCGGGTCGCGCTTGCCCTCGCGGTCCGGGTCGCCGCCGCGCTCGGCGGACAGGACGAGCATCTCCTCCCGCGACAGGTGCGACTCGTAGCCGAACCTCGGCGCGGCGCTCAGGGAGAAGTAGACGTCGCCGGTGCCGTCCTCGAGACGGTAGGCGGCGCCCCGGGACACGAGTTCCTGAACGTGGGTGACGATCGCCGGGATGGACTCGACGGCGCCGACGTAGTGGGCCGGCGGGATGATCCGCAGCGCCTCCATGTCCTCACGGAACAGGGCGGTCTCGCGCATCGCCAGGACGATCCAGTCCTCGCCGTCGCGTGCGGCGCGCTCCAGCAGCGGGTCGTCGATGTCGGTCACGTTCTGCACGTAACGCACGTCCAGCCCGGTGTCGCGCCACATCCGGTTGACCAGGTCGAAAGTGATCATCGTGGCGGCGTGCCCGAGGTGGGTCGCGTCGTACGGAGTGATCCCGCAGACATACATAGAGGCGCTGCCGGCAGGGGTGCTGGGCTGCGCCGACTCCCGTGCCGTGTCGTAGAGCCGCAGCGGCGATCGCTCGAGCGAGCCCGGCAAAGTGGGTACGTCGTGACCGGTCCAAGCATCCATGCACCGGAGCCTAACCAGCGCCCCCGGAAGCAGTCGGCGGAGCGTGAGCTAAACCTCTAGATCGGCGGCCAGGGAATAGCCGGCCAGTCCGTCGGCGGCTGCGGGAACCGCCCGGCCCGCAGGAGCCGTTTGACCCGGAGCGCGACGTGTTGCACCTCGGAAACGGTCAGGTGCTCTTCCAGCGAGGCGCCGAGCGGCCCGCCGAGGAGCGAGCCGAGCCGGTCGAGCACCTCGACGGCGTCCTCCGGCAACGGCTTGCCGGTCCAGCCCCACAGGACCGTCCGCAGCTTGTTCTCCACGTGGAAGCTCACGCCGTGGTCGACGCCGTGCACGCCGCCGGTGGACGGGTAGAGCACGTGCGCGCCCTTGCGGTCGGCGTTGTTGATGACCGCGTCGAAGATCGCGAGGCGGGCCAGGCGCGGGTCGTCGGCGTGGGCCAGCGCGAACGCGTCGCCGTCGTCGTCACGGGCGGCGGCGACGGGAAACCAGCCGGCCGGCACGTCGTAGGCCGGGACGAACCCGATCAGCGCGGGCACCTCGGCCGGCTCGTCGATCCAGAGTTGCAGCGCGCCGGGACCGAGCGGCCCGTCCCGCAGGACGGTGGGTGGCACCACGTCCCACCCGGTGGCCTGGGACACCAGATAGGCGGAGATCTCACGCCCGGCCAGTGTGCCGTCCGGGAAGTCCCACAGCGGTCGCTCGCCCCGGACCGGTTTGTAGACGCAGCGGCGAGTCAGCCCATCCAGACTGATCTCGGCGCGCAGGGTGGTGTTGGAGGCGTCGGTGAGACGCCCCTCGATCTCGATCCGGCCCCGCTCCAGCAGTGCGAGCGCGTCAGCCTCGGCCAGCACGGAGGTGGGCTCCGCCGTCACCGGTGGTAACCGTTGTGCCGGGGACAGAGATGGCCGGCCGGGTCGAGCGGCTGGCCGCAGAGCGGGCACGGTGGCCGCCCGGCGGCGACCACCCGCCGAGCACGGTCGATGAACGCGCGGGTCGCCTCGGGGGTCAGCCGCACCCGCAGCCGGTCGAGATCGTCGTCGGGCTCGTCGTCATCATCGTCGTCGTCGGGCTCGTCGTCATCGTCGTCGTCCTCGTCGAGCGGGTCACCGATCAGGTCGGGTTCCGGCTCGCCGGCCTCGATCGCCTCGATGACGACCGTGCCGGTGTCCACGTCGAAGGCCAGGCCCAGGGTGCCGACCCGGAACTCCTCGTCGACCGGAGTGTCGAGAGGCTCGTTGTCGTGCACCGGCAGCAGGGTCTCCTCCGGCAGCGCGACACCGAACCGCTTGCTCGCCTCGAGCAGGAGCTCTTCAAGCTTCTCGGCGAGCAGCGACACCTGGACCTTCTCCAGCGCGACGCTGATCACCCGACCGCCGCCGCGGGCCTGGAGGAAGAAAGTGCGGTCCCCCGGCTCGCCCACCGTTCCGGCGACGAACCGCTCCGGCGGCTCGAAGGCATGCACTTGGTGGGTCATGGAGACAACCCTAGCCATCCGCGCCGACAACCGCGCGGGCCACCGTACCGGGTTCGCCGAGGGCGCAAAGGGGTACACCCAGCGGCGATGCACCGATCACGGAGCGTTGTCAGACGCCCCCTCCAGCGCCTCCGCCGACGGCCGCGTCACTCTCTTCGGACTTCTCCCGGCCGTCGATTTTGCGGGGTACGAGCGAGCCCAGCTCCCCCGTCTCGTTGACACGGACCACGAACGGCCGCGTGGAGGTGTACCTGATGACCGTGATCGATGCCGGGTCGGCCACGATCCGCTGGAACTGGTCCAGGTGCAGACCGAGCGCGTCGGCCACGATGGCCTTGATCACATCACCGTGGCTGCACGCCAGCCAGATCGACTCCGGCCCGTGCTCGGCGGTCACCTTGGCGTCCCACGCGCGGATGGTGGACACCGCGCGGGCCGACATGTCGGCCATCGCCTCGCCGTTGGGGAAGACCACGGCACTCGGGTGGTGCTGGACGACCGGCCAGAGCGGGTCCGTGGAGAGCTCCTTGAGCGGCCGGCCCTCCCAGTCGCCGTACCCGCACTCGATCAGGCCGTCGTCGATGACCGGCTCGGACTCCGGCAGGGCCAGCTCGACGGTCTGCCGGCAGCGGATCAGCGGGCTGCTGACGACGGTGGCGAGCGGGAGCTCCCGCAGCCGGCCGGCGGCCCGGGCGGCCTGGGCGCGGCCGGTGTCGTCGAGTTCGACCGGCAGCCGGCCGGCGAGTTCACCGGTCGCGTTCGCGGTGGTGCGGCCGTGCCGGAGCAGCAGGACGGTGGCCACTAGTTCGCCACACCGGATTCGGCGTACGCCTCGGCGACGACCCGGAGCGTGTCGAGGCCGCTCTTCAGATCGCCGACATACGGGCTGACCGACAGGGTCCCGACGCCGGCCGCCGCGTACTCCCGCAGGCGCTTGATCACGTTCTCCTTCGTACCGAGGATGGAGGTCCGCTCGATGAACTCCCGCGGCACCGCCGCGGCCGCCTCGGCCGGCCGCCGGCTCAGGTAGAGGTCCTGCACAACCTTCGCCTCGTCGGCGTAGCCCATGCGGACCGCGAGGGCGTTGTAGAAGTTCTGCTCCCGGCTGCCCATGCCGCCGACGTAGAGCGCCGCGTAGGGCCGGACCACGTCGGCGCAGGCCGAGAGGTCGTCGCCGAGCACCACCGGCACCGAGGCGACCACGTCGAACCCGGTCAGGTCGCGCCCGGTCCGGGCCCGGCCGGCCTCGATGTGCCGCAGATGGTCGGCCGCGGCGTCGGGGGCGAAGAAGATGGCGAGCCAGCCGTCGGCGATCTCGCCGGTCAGTTCCAGGTTCTTCGGGCCGACCGCGGCCAGGTAGACCGGGAGGTCGGTGCGGAGCGGGTGGAATCCCAGCTTGATCGCCTTGCCGGCGCCACCGGGCAGCGGCAGCTCGTAGTGCTCGCCCTGGTAGGACACCGGCTGCCGGGCGAGCGCCATCCGGACGATGTCGACATACTCCCGGGTGCGGGCCAGGGGCTTGGCGAACCGGACCCCGTGCCAGCCCTCGGAGACCTGCGGGCCGGAGACGCCGAGCCCGAGCCGGAACCGGCCGCCGGAGAGCGTGTCCAGGGTGGCGGCGGTCATCGCGGTCATCGCCGGGGTGCGGGCCGGGATCTGCATGACCGCGGCTCCGAGGTCGATCTTCTCGGTCTGGCCGGCGATCCACGCGAGCATGCTGACCGTGTCCGAGCCGTACGCCTCGGCGGCCCAGACCACGGAATAACCGAGGCGATCGGCCTCCCGTGCCATCGCCAGATGGTCGGCGGGTGTGCTCCACGCCGTCTGATAGCCGAGGTTTAGTCCGAGCCGCACGTGCCTGTCCCCCTCAGATCTTGGGTGTCAGCAGCAAGCCTACTGATCGGCGACAGCGGCGTTTCGGTCCGGTAACCGACCCAGCCGGGTGAGGCCTGAGCATTTCGCGGGACAGGCACTCTGAATAAGGTTCACTCATGCATCAGCGACCGCTCGGCCGAAGCGGGCTAGCGGTTTCGCGGCTCGCTCTCGGCACCATGACCTGGGGCCGGGACACCGACCCCGACGACGCGGCGGATCAGCTGAAGATCTTCCTGGAGGCGGGCGGCACACTGATCGACACCGCCGACGTGTACGGCGACGGCGACGCCGAGGCGGTGATCGGCTCCCTGCTCGACCATCTGGTCCCGCGCGACGAGATCGTCATCGCCACCAAGGCGGGCCTCACCCCGCACCGGTACCGCCCGCGCGACGCCTCCCGGGGCAATCTGCTGCGCTCGCTGGACGCGTCGCTGCGTCGGCTCGGCACCGACTACGTCGACCTGTGGCAGATCCACGGCTATGACGCGCAGACCCCGTTCGAGGAGACTCTGGCCGCCCTCGACCACGCGGTGGCCAGCGGCCGGGTTCGTTACGCCGGGGTGTCCAACTTCGCGGCCTGGCAGACCGCGCGGGCCGCGACCTGGCAGTCGGCGTACCCCGGCCGGGCGCCGATCGTGGCCGCCCAGATGGAGTACTCGCTGCTGGAGCGCGGCATCGAGCGGGAGATCCTGCCGGCCGCCGCGGCCCTCGGGTTCGGGGTGCTGGCCTGGTCGCCGCTGGGCCGTGGCGTGCTCACCGGCAAGTACCGCAACGGCCGGCCGCTCGACTCCCGGGCGGCGACCGAGCACATGGGCGCGTTCGTCCGCGACTATCTGGAGCCGCGCAGCTCCAGCATCGTGGAGTCGGTGGTGACCGCGGCGGCCGGCCTGGGCGTCTCGCCGCTGGAGGTGGCGCTGGCCTGGATCCGGGACCGGCCCGGGGTGGCCGCCCCGATCCTGGGCGCCCGCACGTCCGGGCAGTTGCAGGGCGCGTTGCGCAGCGAGCAGCTCACCCTGCCCGCGGAGATCGCGATGGCTCTGGAGGACGTGTCGGCGATCGAGGTCGGCTATCCGGAACGCGAGGGGACCGGGCACCCGCACTCCTACTACGGATGAGGCGGGCGCTGGGTCCCCTGTTCTCCGCCGCCACCTACCGGCGGGTGGTGTTCCTGCTGCTGGGCGGGGTGCTGCTGCTGCCATACACGCTGGGTGCGGGGTTGCTGGCGCAGACGGTCGCCGAGGACGCGCCGAACCGGGGCGGAGCGCTGGCGGTCATCCTGTTCGCCGCGCTGATCGCCGCGGTTCCACCGTTCCTCGGCGGCACCCGGGAGCTGGAGATCGTCGCGGCCCGGGCGCTGCTCGGCGCCGATCTGCCCGGCCCCGGGCCCGCGGGGCCGCTCGCGCTGGAGACCCGGCTGCGGAGCGCGATCTGGTTCGGTCTGCACCTGGTCGGCGGAGGGTTGATCGGCGTGCTCGGCGCGGTCGCGATCCCGGTGGCCGCGATCGCCTTCGCCGAACGGCTGGGCCTGAGCGAGGGCGCCCTCACCGGCCTGGAGCTGGGCCCGCTACGGTCGGCCGGGCCGTGGTGGTGGGCGCTGATCGGACTGGCCCTGCTGGCCGGCACGCTCTACGCCGCGGCCGGCCTGGGCCGGCTCGCCGCCACGATGGCGCCGGTGCTGCTCGGACCGTCCCCGGCCGAACGGCTCGCCGCGGTCGCCGAGCGCGAACGCCGGCTGGCCGAACGCAACCGGCTGGCCCGTGAGCTGCACGACTCGGTCGGCCATGCGCTGACCGTGATGACCCTGCAGGCCGGCGCGGCCCGGGCGGTGTTCGGCGCCGACCCCGATTTCGCCCGGCAGGCGCTGTCCGCGATCGAGGAGACCGGCCGGGCCGCCGCCGCCGAACTGGACACGGTGCTGGGCGTGCTGCGCGACGACCCCGACGGCGCGGACGGCCGGCGGCCCGCGCCCACACTCGCCGACCTGGGCCGGCTGCTCGCCTCCGGGACGGTGGACGCCGACGTCGGCCCGGTCGGCGTGCCGCCGCCGGTCTCCCGGGAGGCGTTCCGCATCGTGCAGGAGTCACTGACCAACGCGGCCCGGCACGGCGCCGGGCCGGCCACGTTACGCATCCGTCAGGAGGACGACCTGGTGATCGAGGTGACGAACCCGCGAGCGGGCGACGCCGTGAGGCGCGGCGGCGGCCACGGCATCGAGGGGATGCGGGAACGGGTCCGGCTCCTCGGCGGCGAACTGACCGCGGGACCCGACGGCGACCGCTGGCGGGTCGTCGCCCGGCTGCCGGCGGCGGATCCCCGATGACCTCGGTGCTGATCGCCGACGACGACGCGCTGGTGCGGGCCGGGCTGCGGGCGATCCTCGGCGCGGAACCCGGCCTCACCGTCGCCGGTGAGGCCGCCGACGGCGCCGAGGTGCTTCCGGCCGCCCTGCGCCTGCGGCCGGACGTGGTGCTGATGGACGTGCGGATGCCCCGGATGGACGGCATCCAGGCCACCCGGCTGCTGCTCGAACGATTCGCCGAACCGCCCCGGGTGCTGGTGGTGACGACCTTCGCCAACGACGAGTACGTCTACGAGGCGCTGCGCGCCGGTGCGAGCGGCTTCCTGCTCAAACGGGCCCGCCCGGAGCAGATCGCCGACGCGGTACGGGTGGTCGCGCGCGGCGACTCGCTGCTGTTCCCGGAGGCGGTGCGGCGACTGGCCGCGGCGTACGGCCCGCCGGACGGCCGGGTCGGCGCGGCCCGGCTGACCGCGCGCGAGGGCGAGGTGCTGACCCTGATGGCCGAGGGCCTGTCGAACGCCGAGATCGCCGAGCGGCTGGTGCTCGGCGTGCAGACGGTCAAGACGCACGTGGCGGCGATTCTCGGCAAGCTGGGCGTACGCGACCGTACCCAGGCGGTGGTGGCGGCCTACCGCTCCGGATTCGTCTCCCTCTGAGGAGGGAGCGGGACCACTCGCGATGGGGATCCGTCCGCGCGCCGCCTCGGCGAGGGTCGATGTATGACCCAGACAGCACAGAGAGCGGCGGCCGGATGGGCCGCCGGCTACGGCACCCTCGCCCTGGTGTGGGCGGTGACCGGCCGGGGCTACCCGTACGGACCGGCCGCGCCGCACAACGACGCGAGCGTGCTCCGGGCGGTGCCCGCCGACGTGGGCGCCCCGGTCTTCGCGGCGGTGCTGCTGACCGCCGCGGTCGCGCTGATCGCCCTCGGCCCGGGTGGCCCGCGCCGGCCTCTGGAGAGAATCCTGACCGGCTACCTGTGGGTGGTGGCGGCCGCGCTGCTGCTGGTGGTGCCGGACGTCCGGCTACTGACGGTGGCCGGCTACCTGCCGGTCATCATCGGTGGACTGCCGTTCGGGTGGCCGCCGATCGACTACGGCGACGTGTTCACCTGGACGCTCGCGAACGAGGCGCTGGCCGTCGCCGGCGGTGTGCTGATCGCCCGGGCGGTGCTGCGCCGGCAGCGGCACTCGTCCGGCGCGTGTGTGGATTGCGGCCGCACCGGCGACCCGTCCGGCTGGACCGCCCCGGCGGCGGCCGCCCGGTGGGGGCGGGCCGCCGCCTGGACCGCCGCGGTCATCCCGGCGCTGTACGCGGCGGTCCGCCTGGCCTGGGCGGCCGGTTACCCGCTCGGGATCACACCGGAGTTCCTCGCCGAGATGCGGCGCACCGGCCTCGTCTGGGCGGGCGCCGGGCTCGGCGTGTTCGCGCTGGCCGGCGCGGTCCTGACGCTGGGCCTCACGCAGCGCTGGGGCGAGCGGTTCCCGCGCTGGATGCCGTGGCTGGGCGGCCGCACGGTGCCGATCAGGCTGGCTACCGTCCCGGCGGCGGTGGTGGCCGTGTTCGTCTGGTCGGCGTCGGTGTCGCTCTACACCGGGGACGGCTCGGAGGCGCTGTTGCGTGGCACGGACCTGCTGTCCCGGCTGCCGATGCTGTTGTGGCCGCTGTGGAGCGTGGCGCTGGGAGCCGCCGCCTACGGTTACCACCTGCGCCGCCGCCCACCCTGTGAGCAGTGCGGAAATGCGACCGGCGCCACCGGGAAGGGTCTGGTGCACCGCCACCGGCCGAGCGCATATTAGATCGCATGGACTACGAATACGCGCCGCTCCGGTTGCCTTCGAATGTCGATCGTCTGACCGCGGCGGCGCAGCTCGCCATTGCGGCCGAGTTCTCCGGGTGGGAGCTGGCCAAGGTCCAGCTCTTCGCCGACGGCACGCGGAAGGTCATGCTCCGCCGTCGCCGCCAGACGACCCCCCAGCCCGGCCTCAGTTACTGAGAAGGCCCGCCCGCTCGCAGCGGACGGGCCTTTCCGATCTCAGTGCTCGACGGCCCTCAGTGGCTGTGGCCCGCGTGGTCGTGGTGGTCGTGGTCGTCCTCGTCGGGCAGGAACGGGTGCTCGTCGAGACGGCCGACCAGCAGGTCGGTCTCGACCGGCGCGAACGGCCCCGAGCCGTCGGCGTCGTCGAAGGCCTCCAGGTCGAGCGCCTCGGCGACCTCGGTCACCGTGAGCAGGCCGTCGAGCGGCTCCAGCTCGGGCACGTCCAGCGAGGCCAGCGAACCGTCACCGGCCTGCAGGAGCTCCAGCACGGCTTCGCCGACCGACTCCACCGGACCGGCGTCCTCCTCCTCCGGCACGGAGGCGCGCCGGGCGGCCTCGGCGACCCGCAGCAGCGCGGACACGCTCGGCACGCGGTAGTCACGGCGCTGCCGGACCGACACCACCTGCGGGTACGGGTCGGCGCCCGCACCGGCCGCGCCCTCGGTGAGCTGGCCGAACCGGCGGTCCGTCTCGTCCGCGTCGATCGACTCGACGTCCCACGGTGTGACCTCACCGAAGGCGTCGAGCAGCTTCTCGTCGTACGCGAAGGAGGCGTTGTTGAGATCGACGTACGCCTGCCAGACGTCGTCGTCGTCGATGCGGCCCGCAGCCGTCTTGACGGCAGCGAGGTGCGCCCGCGCCGCCTCGATCACCCGTTCGAGGGCGACATCGAGATCGGCGTTCTGGTCGGTCATTGGATGGGGGTCCTTCCGATTTCAGCTGTTTCGGAGCAAACGATCGAGCACGCGCACGCCGAACTTTAGTCCCTCCACCGGAACTCTCTCGTCGATGCCGTGGAAGAGCGCACTGAAGTTGAGGTCGGGCGGGAGGCGCAGTGGCGCGAAGCCGAAACACCGGATGCCGAGCGTCGCGAAGGCCTTGGCGTCGGTGCCACCGGACATCAGGTACGGCACGGTACGCGCTCCCGGATCCTCGGCGCGCAGCGCGGCCCCCATCGCGTCGACGAGGTCGCCGTCGAAGGCGGTCTCCACGGCGGACTGCTGGTGCATGTGCTCGATCTCGATGTCCGGCCCGATCACGTCGCGCAGTTCCCGCAGGAACGCGTCGGCGTGTCCGGGCAGGGTGCGGCAGTCGATGGTGGCCGACGCCCGGCCGGGGATGACGTTGTCCTTGTAACCGGCTTCCAGACGGGTCGGGTTCGCGGTGTTGCGCAGGGTCGCCCCGATCACGTTGGCGATCGGACCCAGTTTGGCCACCGCGAGCTCCGGCTGGTCCGGGTCCAACTCGATCTCCAGGGCGTCGCTGACCTGCTCCAGGAAGGCGCGCACGGTGGGGGTCACGATGGTCGGGAAACGGTGCCGGCCGACCCGGGCGACGGCCTCGGCCAGCGCGGTGACCGCGTTGTCGTCGTGGATGAAGGAGCCGTGCCCGGGCCGCCCGGTCGCGTGCAGGCGCAGCCAGTCGAGGCCCTTCTCGGCGGTCTGCACCAGATAGAGGCGCAGGTCGTCGTTGACGGTGTACGAGTACCCGCCGACCTCACCGATCGCCTCGGTGCACCCCTCGAACTCGCTCGCGTGGTTGGTGACCAGCCACTGGGAGCCGTACTCCATGCCGGCTTCCTCGTCGGCGGTGTACGCCAGGACGATGTCACGCGGCGGGGTGTAGCCGACGCGCTTCCACTCCCGGACGACGGCGAGGACCATCGCGTCGAAGTCCTTCATGTCGACCGCGCCGCGGCCCCACAGGTAGCCGTCCTTCTCCTCGCCGGCGAACGGCGGCACCGACCACTCGCTCGCGTCGGCCGGCACCACGTCGAGGTGGCCGTGCACGAGCAGCGCGCCCCGGGAGCGGTCGGCGCCGGGGATCCGGGCGATCAGGTTGGCCCGTTTCGGCGCCGACTCGAGCAGCTTCGACTCGACGCCGACCTCGGCCAGTTTCTCCGCGACGTACTCGGCGGCGGCCCGCTCGCCCACGGTGGTCCGCGGGTCCCCGGTGTTGGTGGTGTCGATGCGGAGCAGGTCGCGGCACAGGCCGACGACCTCGCCCTCGGCGGTCGTCTTCATCCGCCCTTCTTATCAGGGAGACGTGACGTGCCGTCAGCCGCTCGGCCGGTGGCGGCCGGGGCAGGCGGACGGAGAAGGGGCCGCCGGGGCGCCCGGGGTTTGCGCGGAAAGCCCTGAGGGGTACCAGCGGGCCGTGTCTGATGTGAATCTTCCCCCGCTTCCCGCGGTCGGCGGCGAGACGCCCGGCCGCAGCATCGTCGACCTGATCGCCCAGCAGCACCGGGAGTTGCTGGGCCTGACCGACCGGCTCGCCGAGGCCCCGGACGACCCGGACGTCGCCTCGGTCCTGGTGGCCACGCTGTCCCGGCACCTGTGCGCCGAGGAGCAGTACCTCTACCCGGCGATCCGGACCGCGGTGCCCGGCGGCGAGCAGATCGCCGATCGGGAGCTCGCCGAGGATCAGGCGATCCTGGAGCGGCTACGTGATCTTGAACGCACCGGCTCCGGCCGGGGCGACCTCGCCGAGGCCGTGCGCCGGCATGTCGCGGCGGACGCCGAGGAGTTGCTGCCGCTGTTGGAGCAGATGGTTCCGGCCGAGGATCTGGTGCGGCTGGGCAACCGCTTCGCGACCGCCGAAGAGGCGGCGCCGACCAGGCCACATCCGGCGACGCCGTCGACGCCGCCGTGGAACAAGGTGGTGGATCCGATCGTCGGCGTGGCCGACAAGTTTCGGGATGTGATCTCCTCGCGCACCACATACGTGAGCGATCTGTAACTAAATGCAGGTTACGGCCGGTAAGCGCCGTGTGTCCTGTTCGTTCATACGTTTGTCACAGGTTACCGATCATTCCACGGCTCGCGCACTAGCGTTCGATCCCTTTCTAGTCCTAACGTCACGCTATGAACCTCGAGCTGCGGCATCTGAAGGTGGTCTGCGCCATCGCGGAGACCGGCAGCGTGACCAAGGCCGCGTCACAACTCGGCCTTGCCCAGCCGGCGCTCACCGCACAACTCCAGCGGATCGAGCGCACTCTGGGTGGCCCGCTGTTCGACCGTGACCGCCGGGGCGCGCGCCCCACAGCCCTGGGAGAGCTGGTGCTGTCCCGCGCCAGAGTGCTGCTGCCCGCGATGAAGGGCCTCCAGGACGAGGCGGCCAGGCTGGCCGCCGGCGGCGATCACGAGACGTTGACCAGGTACCGGATCGGCGCGGTCGGCGGACCGGTCGTCGCCCACATGGTGCACCGCCTGTCGGCTGCCCAGCCGGACGCGCAGATCTCCACCCACGCGTCCTACTACATCTCCGAGCTGGCCGGCATGGTGCTGGCCGGCAAGCTGGACTTCGCCCAGGTCGGCGTCTGCGGTGACGCCCTGCCCTCGGCGGAGTACGGCCTGGTCTGGCAGACCATCGGGATGGACGCCGTCTGTGTGCTGCTCCCCGACGACCACCCACAGGCCAAGAACGTCTCGGTCGACCTGGCCGAGATGTCCGACGAGCAGTGGGTCGCCGGCGCCGGCGGCGGCGGTTTAGGCGACAGCTTCGCCCCCGCCAGCGCCCCGGCCGGCGTCGCCCCGCGCCGGGTGCTGGAGACGGACGTGCGCAACTGCGTCGACATGGTCGAGCTGGGCCTCGCCATCGGCCTGTGCCAGCCGACGTTCCGGCCGCCGGTCGGGCTCGTCAGCCGCCCGCTGCGCGGTGCCCCGCTGCGCTGGCGGCTGGTGCTGGGCTGGCATCCGGAGTCACAGGCGTCCCGCAGCGCGCCCAAGCTGATGGACCACGCGCAAGAGGTCTACCAGGAGATCCTGGCCCGCAACGAGCCCTACATGCAGTGGATGCGCACCGACCAGATCGGCGGGAGCAGCCACCTCGCCGCGGCCTGACCACCTCGCCGCGTCGCGGCCTGACCACCTCGTTGTGTCGCGGCCCGACCGGCGAGGCCGTGGCCCGGCCGGCGAACAGGGGGCGCCGGACGGCGCCCCCTACCACCGAGAGTCCTCAGTGGGCCGCGGCGGTGAGCTCCACGTCGAAGGCCAGCTCACCGTCACGGGCATCGACCCGGACGGTACGGCCCGGCGCCAGATCGGCGGCGAGCAGCATCCTGGACAGCCGGTTGTCGAGTTCACGCTGGATGGTCCGGCGCAGCGGCCGGGCCCCGAACTCGGGCTGGAAGCCCCGCTCGGCCAGCCAGTCCACCGCCGCCGGGCTAACCTCCAGCTCGACGTCCTGGGCGCGCAGCCGGCCCCGGGTCTCCTCCAGCATCATCTCGGTGATCCGGTGCAGTTGGTCGCTCTCCAGCTGCCGGAAGATGATGATCTCGTCGATCCGGTTGATGAACTCCGGCCGCAGCTGTTCCTTGAGCCGCCGGTCGAGCCGCTCACGCAACTCGGCGTCGGCCGACCGCCCGGTGTCCGCGCCGCCGAACCCGACGCTGCGGCTGCTGCCGCTGATCAGGTCGGAGCCGAGGTTGCTCGTCATGATCAGCACGGTGTTCTTGAAGCTGATCGTCCGGCCCTGGCTGTCGGTGAGCCGCCCGTCGTCGAGCACCTGGAGCAGCATGTTGAAGACGTCCGGGTGGGCCTTCTCGATCTCGTCGAGGAGCACCACGCTGTACGGCCGCCGCCGCACCGCCTCGGTGAGCTGGCCCGCCTCGTCGTAGCCGACGTATCCGGGCGGGGCCCCGACCAGCCGGGACACCGTGTGCCGCTCCTGGAACTCGCTCATGTCGAGCCGGATCATCCGGTCCGGCTCACCGAACAGCGCCTCGGCCAGCGACCGGGCCAGCTCGGTCTTGCCGACGCCGGTCGGGCCGAGGAAGAGGAAGCTGCCGACCGGCCGGCCCGGGTCGCCGAGCCCGGCCCGTGACCGGCGCACGGCCTCAGCCACCGCGCCGACCGCGTCCTGCTGCCCGATCACGTGCTCGTGCAGGTGCTGCTCCAGGCGCAGCAGCCGGTCTCGCTCGGCCTCGGTGAGCTGGGCGACCGGGATGCCGGTGGCCCGCGACACCACCTCGGCGATCTCCTCCTGGGTCACCTGCGGCACCTCGTCGGCGAGCACGCCGGGCGAGGTGAGCTGGGCTTTCAGGGTGTGGATCTGGTCGCGCAGCTCGGAGGCCTGCTCGTAGTGCTCGGCGGCCACCGCCTGGTCCCGGTCGCGCGACAGCTGCTCCAGCCGGCGCTCCAGTTCGCGGCGGTTGGCGTCCGGAGTCTTGGTGCGCAGCCGGACCCGGGCCCCGGCCTGGTCGATCAGGTCGATCGCCTTGTCCGGCAGGAACCGGTCGGTGACGTAGCGGTCGGACAGCACCGCCGCGGCGTCCAGCGCCTCGTCGGTGATGCGTACCTGATGGTGTGCCTCGTAGTTGTCGCGGAGCCCGCGCAGGATCGCCACGGTGTCCTCCACGCTCGGCTCGCCCACCACGACCGGCTGGAAGCGGCGGGCGAGCGCCGCGTCCTTCTCGATGTGCCGGTACTCGTCGAGGGTGGTCGCGCCGATCACCCGCAGCCGGCCGCGGGCCAGGGCCGGCTTGAGCATGTTGCCGGCGTCCATGCCGCCGCCCTCGCCGCCGCCACCCGCGCCCACCACGGTGTGGATCTCATCGAGGAAGACGATCAGCCCGTCGCCGGAGGCCTGGATCTCCTCGATCACCTTCTTCAGGCGCTCCTCGAAGTCGCCGCGGTACTTGGTGCCCGCCACCATGCCGGCCAGGTCGAGTTGGACGACCCGCTTGTCCTGCAGGGGCAGCGGCACGTCGCCGTCCACGATCCGCTGGGCCAGGCCCTCGACGATGGCGGTCTTGCCGACGCCGGCCTCACCGATCAGCACCGGGTTGTTCTTGGTGCGCCGGGAGAGGATCTCGACGGCCTGCTCGATCTCGTCGGCGCGCCCGATCACCGGGTCGATCTCGCCGCGCCGCGCCGACTCGGTGAGGTCGACGCCGAACTGCTCCAGCGTGGGCGTCGGGGTGGGGTTGGGCCGCGGCACGCCCTGCCCGCCGCCGGACGGCTTGGGCAGCTCACTGTGATGCGGGATGTTGCGGGGGTCGACGATGCGGCCGGCGAGCAGGCGGCCCGCCGCGGAGTCGGTGTTGAGCCCGAGCGCCATCAGGATATGCTCCGGCCCGATGTAGGAGGCCCCCACCGCCCGGGAGATCTGCAGGCTGTCCAGCAGGGCGCGCTTGGCGGCCGGGGTCAGCGAGATGCTCTCCGGGAGCTGATGGGCGGCGACCTCAGGGCGGCCCAGCTCGGTGAGGAGCCGGTCCGGGTCGGCGCCGGCCCGGCGCACGGTCTGCTTCATCGCGTCCTGCTGGAGCAGCGCCCACAGCAGGTGATCGGTGTCGAGATCGGCGAGTGGCCGGTCGCCCGTGGCCAGCTCGGTGGCGCGGCGCGCCGCGTCGGCGAGCACCTGCCGGGCGTCGTTGCTCATGTAACGCGCGATGTCGAAACGCTGCGCCGACCGGCGCGGCTCGGCCGCACCGAAGAAGCGCGCGAACAGGTCGTCCCACTGACCGGGCGCAGCCGGCCCGAACGGTCCGATGGTCATCTGTCTCTCTTCTCCTGGTACCTGGTACCTCGGGCCGGGTCCGCCCGGCGAGGGCTGCCCGGCCATCGGACGGCGAACTCGTGCCGCCCGGGTGTTAGAAGCGCGTGAACCTGCCCCGTGATTCCCGGATCACGGAAAAAGTTGACACGACTACACTCAACTTCATGCCGGCCTCACAGGATCCACCCTCCCTCACCCCGGTCCTTCATGAGCCGGAACCGGCCGAACAGGGCGTCCCGCTGGTGATCGTGGACGGCGCGAACGTGGTCGGCTCGGTCCCGGACGGCTGGTGGCGTGACCGGGCGGGCGCGGCGGTCCGGCTCCGCGACAGCCTCGCGGCGGTTCCCGCCACCGGCCTGCCCGGCCTCCCGGCGCCGGTCGAGGTGGTCCTGGTGGTCGAGGGCCGGGCACGCGACATCCCGCAAGGTCCGCCCGGGGTGCGCGTCGAGCGCGCTCCCGGCTCCGGCGACGACAAGATCGTTGATCTGGTACGGGAAACCGCCGCGACCCGCACCACCGTGGTCGTCACCGCCGATCGCGGCCTGCGTCTCCGCGTCGTCGCGCTCGGCGCGCAATGCCGCGGCCCGTCCGCGGTCCCCCGCTGACCGATGCCCGACCCCACCAGCGCAGTGTCGCGGGGCCCGGAGTGCTGACGAGATCGCCGAGCGGAGACCCGGCGGGGACCTGGCGGCGACCCGCCGGGCTGACCCTCGCGCGAGGGCGTGTCGGCGCCACGGTGCGGTGATCCGCATGGCCCCGGAGGGCCCGCTTGATCCACTGTGGATCGTTTTCGGATACGATCTCACCAGGGCGATCTTCGGCGACCCGGAGAGAAGCGGCGTCGTGCCATGGCTGGCACAAGCTGTTAAAAAGGGGAACCGGAGGACGGCCGGACCGGAACCGGACGGTAGGCTGGCACCGCAAGTCGTAAACCCCCACAGGAGGCTGCCCGGGTGGCCAGTGTCGCCGAACTCAGAGCTGCCGTGGAGGCCGCGCTTCAGCAGGTCACCGAGGGGCAGCAGGCGATACAGGCGGCACGCGAGAAGATCGGTGAGGCCCAGCAGAGCCTGGCCGCCGCTCTCGAGGGCAGCGCCAACGACGCGGTGGGCGCCGCGCACGCCTCGCTCTCCCAGGCTGATCAGCAGCTGGAGGATTCGATGAGCGCGACCCTCGCGGCGGTCGAGCAGGCACACACCTACACGGCGAACCTCTGACGCGATGTCGCTGCTGCAGGAACTCGGCGCCCAGCTTCGCGCCACCGCCGACGATCTGCCGACCGGGCTGGTCGCCGTGGCGATGGACAAGCTCCGCAGCGCCACCGAGCTGCTCCGGTGGGTGCAGGAGGAGTCGAGCAGAGACATCGGCGTGCAACGGCTCGCCCACGCGACCGAGCACGCCGAGAACACCGCGGCCGCGCTCCGGGCCACCCAGGACGCGATCGACGCCTACCTCGCGGCGCTCGGCCTCTCCGGGACCCCCGGGGCCGCGCCGGGCCAGGAGTGGCGCACCGCGCTGCGCCGCGAGGAGGAGCGACCCCGCCCTCCCGAGCCGGAGCCGCAGCGTGAGGTCGCGAGCCTCGGCCCGTGGTGGCAGCAGCGGGTGGCCGTGCTGACCGGTGAGGCGCCGCCGACCGGCCGTGACGGCCCGCAACAGGGCGAGCCGGCCGACACGTCCGAGCTGCTGCGCCGGATCGCCGCCGGGGTGCGCGCCAACGACCGGGCCCGCCTCGGGCGGGAACTGCACGCCGTCAACGCCTCCACCGGGCTGGGCCTGTCCGCGGTCACGCCCCAGGTGCTGCACCGGCTCGCCGCCGACCTGCTCGGCCACGAGCCCCGCCCGGAGGACGTGCCCCGGCTGCGGACGGCCGCCGAGGGCCGGGTTCACGCGCTGCTGCCGGGCACCACACCGGACATGCTGGAGACCCTGCTGATGCGGGTCTGCCGGGTGCCGGTGCAACAGCAGCAACAACAACGTGGCGACCAGCCGGCCGCGCACCCGGCCGACAGCGCGGTCACCGCGAGCGTTCTCACCGGCGTGCTGCTGGCCCGGCTGGGCCGCGACGCCGGCTCCCTCGACCCGGCCGCGCCCGAACCGGTGCGGCCCGGGGCCGAGACCGCGGGACCGGCCCGCGACGGGGAGGGCCGGCGGTGAACCGGGGCGAGATTTCGGGAGCAACTGTGACGATGCCGGCGGGTCATGTCTGAGTCCACCAAACACCGGGTCATGGAGATCCGGGCCGGGCTGTCGCACGCTCTCGGTGCCGCGCAGATGGCGCTGGAGCGCGCTTACGAGGCCCGGGAGGCGGCGGAGGCCCGCTACCGGCGGATCGTGGCGGCGGCGACCGCCCGGCGGCGGAAACTGGCGGCGGCCCGCGACGAGCGTGTCCGCGAGATCGACACCTGGCACGACGGCGAGCTGGCCGCGCTGGCCGGAGCCGCCGCGGCCGCGGCCGACCGGGCGGCTCCCGGCGCCGCCGGCGAGCCGTGGCACAGCTGGGACCCGACCCCGCTGGAGAAGGCCGCCGAGTTGCGCGTCGGGCGGCTGATGCTGCCCGAGGCGCCGGTGCCGGCCCCGGTGCGCAACGAGCGCCCGGCCCGGCCCGGCGACGGCGAGCCCTGGACCGGCGGGGCCTGGGCCGGCGCTCCAGGCGAGGTCACCGAGGCGTGGGCCGGGCCGGACAGCGAGCCGCCCGACGTCACGGCCGGCCCGGTGATGGACGACACGCCGCCGGAGGTGCCGGCGCTGGTGCGCCTGCTCGACCACGGGCACGTGGTGGTCGAGGGCGACCGGCGGACCGGCGACGACGTGGTGGCGGGGCTGCTGCTGCGGGCGCTCGGCACGAGCGTGCCGGGCCAGGTCCAGATCATCGGGTACGACCCGGAGAACCTCGGTGGCGGTCTCGCCGGGTTCGCGCCGCTCGCGACCGCGGGAGTGCTCGCCTTCGTCGGGCCGGGCGGCCTGGAGAAACTGCTCGACGAGCTGGTCGGGCACGTCCGGCGGATCAACGAGACGGTTCTCGCCGGCGAGTACACCTCCCTGCGGGAACTGCACGCGGTGACGAAACGGCGGCCGGAGCCGTGGCGGGTGGCGGTGCTGCTCGGCGGCGGCGGGGAACCGAGCCGGCACGAGCGGTCCCAGCTGGACCGGCTGCTGCGGACCGGCGCGGCCTGCGGGGTGCACCTGGTGATCCGGGGCATCAGGGTGGCGCCCGGGCCGGGGATCGACGTCATCGTGGCGGCGCCCGGCGACGACGCCCGGATCGGGAGCGCCGGTGCTCTGCCCGTACGGCTGGATCCCGGGCCCACGCCGAGTGTGGTGACCGCGACGTGCCGGCAGATCGCTGAGGCGGTGGCCGCCGGGCCGGCGCCGGTGGCGCTGGACAGCCTCCTGCCGGAGGCCGGGGCGGAGTGGCGGGAGGTTTCCGCCGCCGGGCTGACCGCGCCGCTCGGCGACAGCCCACAGGGTCCCCGGGTGATGGTGACCTTGAGCGACTATCCGCCGCACGCGCTGATCGCCGGGCCGTCCGGCACCGGCAAGACCAACTTCATCTACGCCTGGATGGGGGCGCTGGCGGCCCGCTACTCCCCCGACGAACTGGCGTTCTACCTGCTCGACTTCAAGGAGGGGGTGTCGTTCGCCCGGTTCGCGCCCGGGCGGCGGGATCCGAGCTGGCTGCCGCACGTGCGGCTGGTCGGGGTGAACGTCAACACCGACCGTGAGTTCGGGCTGGCGCTGCTCCGGTTCCTCAGCGGTGAGCTGAAACGGCGTGCCGACGCGGCGAAACAGCACGAGGCCACCAACCTGGCCGAGCTGCGCGCCGAGGACCCGGAAGGGGCGTGGCCGCGGATCGTGGCGGTCATCGACGAGTTCCAGGTGCTGCTCTCCGGCCGGGACGCGGTCTCCGGCGAGGCCGTCGACCTGCTGGAGGACCTGGCCCGGCGCGGCCGTTCCCAGGGCATCCACCTGATCCTCGCCAGCCAGGACGTCTCCGGCATCGAGGCGCTGTGGGGCCGCCCCGCGCTGGTCGCTCAGTTCAGCCTGCGGATCGCCCTGCCCCGGGCCCGCCGGGTGCTCCCCGAGACCAACGGGGCCGCCGACTCACTGCCTCGCTACCACGCGGTCGTCAACGCCGACTCCGGCGCTCCCGAGGCCAACCGGGTGGTCCGGGTGCCGTCCGCCGGCGACCGCGACCAGTGGAGTTCACTCCAGCACCGGCTGTGGCGGCGGCGACCACCCGAGCTGGGGCCGCCCCGTCTCTTCGACGGCGACGTGGTGCCGCGCCTGGCGGACAGCCCCGACTACCGGGCACTGCGGGCCGCCGGATCCCAGGCCGCCCCGATCGCCCTGCTCGGCGAGACCATCGACGTGGCGGCACGCTCCGCGCGTACCGTGCTGCGGCGCGCGCCCGGCCGCAACCTGGCCGTGCTCGGCACCCGGGTGGACGAGGCGTGTGCCGTCCTGGCGACCGCGGGCCGTTCGCTGGCCGCGCAGTTCACCCCGGAGGGCGCCCGGTTCTCGGTGGTCTGCCTCGATACCGACGCCCGCACCGCGGCCGAGGCGCTGCACGCCCGCCTCCCGGACTGCGGGTGGTACGACCCGGAGAACGTGGACTGGCTGCTGGAGGACGCCGCGGCGGAGGCCACCGCCGCCTGGCCGGCCGACCGGCCGCACTTCATCCTGATCTACGCGGCCGACGCGCTGCCCGGCGGCAAGGCGGCCGGCGACCAGTTGCGGACGGTGCTGCGGCAGGGGCCGGAGCGGCGGCTGCACGTGCTCGGCTGGTGGCGTGGGGCCGGGCTGCTGCGCGACACCCTCGGCGGGCACGCGTCGCGGACCGACGCGATCGGCGCCTGGGTGGCCCTCGACGTGCACGGCAGCGAGTTGTCGCCGTTCTACCCCGGGCAGGGGGCGCCGAACTGGTACCCGCGGCCGTGGCGGGCCCTGCACTTCGACCGCTCGGTGCACCGCGGCGCCGAGGTGATCATCCCTTACGGAAGCTCATGAGCGAATTGCAACCGGCTGACTTCGACCGTGCCGACTACCGGACCGTGCTGCGCCGCCTCACCAGCCTGGACGAGAAGGCGACCGGGCTGCGCGAGGAGGCACGGCGCTGGTTCGCCGACCGGGCCGCCGCGGCCGACGCCGCCGTCCGGGACGCCGCCGGCGAGATGGAGGCGGCCGAGCAGGCGATCCGTGCCGCCCAGCGCGACCTGGAGCAGGTGGACGCCCGGGCGGCGGGCCTCTGGTCGGACTTCGTGCACCGGATCGGGCCGGCCGCCGAACGGTTCGGCCGGACCCTGCCGCCGGCCAGCATCCCCCGGCAGCGCGGCGACGAGGCGGGAGACCGGGCCGCCGCCGACTATCTGGACGAGGTGGAGAACCGGGTCCGGTACACCCCGCCGGCCCGGCCGATCACCTTCGGCACGAAGATCCTCTTCGGCGTTCTCGGGTTCGCCGGCGGGCTGCTCGGGGTCGTCGGCAACCTGCTGGTCCGTGGCAGCGGCACGGCCGCCGGTGGCGACTGGCGGCAGGCCGCTCCGGTGGTGGCGCTGCTGGTGCTGCTCTGCTGCCCGATCCTGGCGGTGGTGACGGCGAAACTGATCGCCGACCGCCGGGGTGTCGGCCTGGACACCTCGGCGGTCGTCACGGTGCTCGGCACCGGCCTGGTCACGGCCGTCCTGCTGTTCGCGGCGGTCCAGCTGGCCCAGTCCGCCTGAGTCTCTTCGCCGGCCCGGGACCCAGCCCGGTGTGGGGTGGGGTGGGGTGGGGTGGGGTGGGATGGGATGGGGTCAGTGCGGGCTGAGGTCGACCCGGCGCCGGGCCTCCTCCTGCAGGGCAGCGGGCACGTCGGGGCCGGTGTCACCGCCGCCGTGCGCCTCGTCGTACTCGTAGTCGCCGCCGGTCGCGTCGTTGAGCTCGTCGCGGGCGTCGTCGTCCGTCGTGTCGGTCATAGGTTCGGTTGTACCCGGGTATGACGACGGAATGCTGCGGATCGGGACATCGGGTTGGCAATACCGGGACTGGCGGCCGGACCGGGGGGCCGACGACACCGGCTATCTCTATCCGGCGGGGCTCCCCCAGCGGGCCTGGCTGGACCACTACGCGGCCCGGTTCGGCACCGTGGAGATCAACAACGCCTTCTACCGGCTGCCGGAACGGGACACTTTCACCACATGGCGGGAACAGACCCCGGACGGGTTTCTCTTCGCCGTGAAGATGAGCCGCTACCTCACCCACATCCGACGGTTACGGGAGCCGGCCGAGCCGGTGGCCCGCTTCCTGAGCCGGGCCGAGGCGCTCGGTGACAAGCTCGGGCCGGTGCTGCTGCAGCTGCCGCCGACGATGAAGGCCGACCTGGCCGCGCTGGACGACACCCTGCGGCTCTTCCCCGCCGAGGTGCGTGTGGTGGTCGAACCCCGGCACGCGAGCTGGTTCACCCCCGCGTGCGAGGAGTTGCTGCGACGGCACGGGGCCGCCCTCTGCTGGGCGGACCGGTGCGGGCGCCCGGTGACGCCCCTGTGGGAGACGGCCGGATTCGGATATCTGCGCCTGCATGAAGGGGCCGCGAAACCGTGGCCCCGCTATGGACGTGCGGCGTTGCGGTCGTGGCTTGATCGCATCGCCGCACCGGAAATGTTCGTGTTCTTCAACAATGATCCGGGCGGCGCGGCGGTGATCGATGCGGGCGTGATGGCGGCGGAAGCCGCCCGCCGCGACATCGACATGATCCCGGTCCCGCGGATTCGGCCGCGACCGGAATCCCGGTGATCGCCGCGATAAGCAATTGTTCAGGAATGGCGAATGTGGTGTGCGCCTCATCAGCGCGGTGAATGGCGATAACCGGGCCCGCCGCCTCGGCGGGCCCGGATGCGCGCCGTCAGCTCGCCCGGCGCTCCCGCACCTGCTTGCAGTTCACACACGTGGTCGCGGACGGGAACACTTCGAGCCGCTCGACCGGGATCGGGTTCGAGCAGCCCTCACAGTTGCCGTACGTCCCGTCGGAGAGCCGCTGCAACGCGTGCTCCGCCTGGGTCCGCCTGTCCAGCAGCGTCCGCAGCAGTGACGTCGCCGCGTCACGCTCCGCCGTCTTCGACCCGCTGTCGGCCTGATCGTCACCGGCGGCATCGCCGATCTCGACCAGCCTCAGCCGGGTGTTCTGGGCCACGGCCTCTTCGTACTCAGCGTCGAGCTCCTCGAATCGGCTCTGCAGGATCACCCGGATCTGCTCGAACTCCTCGGTCGAGCGCACCTTCGCCGTGCTCGCGCCCTTACCCGCAACAACCGCTCCGTTGACGAGCATGCAGTCCCCCTGCCCTTCCCTCAGCCCCAGCCGGTGGCCATCCGCCGGGTCACCCTCGCCCCGGGCCGGCTCGACATGTGGAGCCGGACGATACCCACCGCCGGAGATCCCAAACGGGACCCCCGCAAAAAAGTAACCGGAGCATAACTGTCGGTGTTCGAATCCGCCACGGACTCGGCAGGCGGGTCTTGTGCCGGGCGTCACGGGCCGGGCAGCACGAGCGCCGGACGGCGCGGGTCGTCGAGGCGTACGACCACGTCAGCGAAGGTTTCCGGCGCCACCTCCCCGGAGTACCGCCGGTACGCCGGAAGCGTCCAGGCGAGCTCTGGAGGGGTTTGCCGGGCCAATGCGGCGCCGGACACCGCAAGGTGGACGGAGAACTCGAACGGCAGCCCGGACCCGAGCAGCAGCGGACCGCTGACCAGCACGATCGCCCCGGCTGGGAGCTGCCGGTAGGGCGCGCGGGCCGACCGGTCCCGCCCCGCGTCCCAGAACCGCTCCAGGATCCGGCCGGAGCCACCCGGGCCCGCCGGGGCCAAGACCTCGCGCATCAGACCGGCCTCGTCGAACCAGCCGGTGTAGAACGAGTCCGGATTGGTCCTGCCGAACTCCAGGCGCAGCGATGCCGGGCGGAGGAAGTCCCTGGTGGAGACACGCACGGCGGGCCGGCCACGGACGCGCAGCGGGTCGACGAGGGCATCCGCGAGGCGCCCCGGATCGGCGGCGTCCGCGCCGTCCACGGCCACCCGGAGGCAACTGTCGGATTCCCGACTCGCCAGCCGTTCGAGTCGATCGGCGAGCTCGTCGACGAGCACGGAGAAGGAGACCGGACGCACCCGCATGCGTCTATGATCCTCTTCTCGCGGGCCCGTCTCGAGTCCGGTGGCGATGAGATCAGTCGTGCGGCATGATCGCGATGCGCGCGTCGTCGGCCAGCCGGTAACCCACCCCGTAAACGGTGGTGATCAGCGGCAGGTGGCCACCGAGCTTCAGGCGCAGGCGGCGCACGTGGACGTCCACGGTGCGCTCCCCGGCCCGCTCGTAACCCCACACGGCGGCCAGCAGCTGGGCCCGCGTGAAGACCCGGCGCGGACGCTCCGCCAGGTATTGCAGCAGGTCGAACTCGAGCCGCGTCAGAGGCAGCGCCTCGCCGTCCAGGAGGGCCTGGCGCGACGAGGTGAGCAGCCGCACCTCCGGGCCGTCCGGGAGCGCCTCGCCATCCTCAGAGGGCATCTCCGGCTCCATCACGGCCGGCGCCTGCTCGACGGTGACCGTGCCCTTGCTCAACTCGACCAGTTCGCGGACCGCGGCGAGCAAACGATGTGCCTGTGGTGAGACCACGTCGCCGGTGAGTGGAATGGCGAGCGTCACAGTCAGCGCGGGTTCCGCTGAACGGCGGGCAGAACCGCGACCCGGTCCGGCGGATCGACGATCGGCACGCGGCGACAATGCGCTGACCGGCATTGGTTATTCCCCCAGAATTTGCTGCCTCAAGCGAATATGACTGATCACTGTGCGTAAAGCGGGGTGAATATTTCCTGCCCTCCGGTTCGCGGGTCAAGTCGCCAACCACACTGTGGGAAAGACGTTCCATATTGTCGCACCCACCGCGAATTCATTCTGGGAACGCTTTCTGTCAGCCTCATTAAGCATTGCCAAACGTGGGTAGTGTCCGGACGTGACTCAGTTGGACGCAGAGACGATCGCGTACGCGCACCGCATGTTCGACCTGGCCCGTTCCGGGGCCACCGAGGAGCTGTCCGCGCAGGTGGACGCCGGTCTCCCGGCGAACCTCACCAACGACAGGGGCGACACCCTGTTGATTCTGGCGGCCTACCACAACCACACCGGCACGGTGGCCGCGCTGCTGGAGCGGGGCGCCGACCCGGACCGCGCCAACGACCGTGGCCAGACCGCGCTGGCCGCGGCGGTCTTCCGGCAGAACCCGGACGCGGCCGGGACGCTGCTGCGGGCGGGCGCCGACCCGCATGCGGGCGCGCCGTCCGCGGTGGCCACGGCGGAGTTCTTCAAGCTGCCGGAGATGGCGGCGTTACTGGCACGGGGCGCCGCTGACGCGGCGCCCCGTGATGAGAAGACCGGCCCAGAGTGAATCGGCCGGGGTGAGGCGGCCCGGGGTGAGGCGGCCCGGGGTGGATCAGCCGCCCGAGGTGAGGCGGCGGCCGACGGCCGCGATGAGGCGGTCCAACTCGGACCCGAACGGGTTGTCGTGCACCAGGTAGGTCCAGGTGGCGCTGGGGCGCACGATCTCGGCCCGGTCGGGCTGCCAGCCGTCGCTGAGGTCGACCTCCTCGAAGGTCTCGATGGTCTTCGCCTCGACCTGGGTGAGCAACTCCTGGAACGCCGGCACCGCCGCCCGGTGGAACTCGTCGAGCGGGTCCAGCTTGCCCAGCGCGCGCAGGTGCACACCCTCGCGGACCTCTGACAGGTACGCCAGGTGCTCGGCCCACAGCCGGTCGAGGTGGTAGAGGGCGATGGCCCGGGCCGCGTCGGACAGCACGTCCTCGTCGGTCTCCTTGGCCTTCTCCGCCGACTTCTCCAGCAGCATGATCGCCGCGACCTCGGAGGTGAGCAGGCGCTCCCGGCGCTCGGCCAGCAGCAGGCGCTGCTGCTCGATCACCACGCTGTACCGCCAGGTGTTCTTGTGGATCTCGTGGTTGACGCCCTCGGCGACCCGCTGGGCGTGCTCCACCGCGTAGTCCACCTGGGGGTCGTGCACGACGCCGTCCATGTCCATCCGCGGCGAGGCCGGGATGATGTCGCCGGCGTGCCGGTGGACCAGCTCGTCCTCCAGGCTGACGAAGAAGACCGAGGCGCCCGGGTCGCCCTGCCGGCCGGCCCGGCCACGGAGCTGGTCGTCGACGCGGCGGCTGTCGTGCCGGCCGGAGCCGATCACGTAGAGGCCGCCGAGGTCGACCACCTTCTCGCGGTCCTTCTCGTCGCTGCCGCCGAGACGGATGTCGACGCCACGGCCGGCCATCTGGGTGGAGACGGTGACCGCGCCGAGCGCGCCCGCCTCCGCGATGATCTCGGCCTCCTCGGCGTCGTTCTTCGCGTTCAGCACGTTGCACGGGACGCCGGCGTCGGCGAGCTGGCGAGCCAGCCGCTCGGACGCCTTCACGTCCAGGGTGCCGATCAGGACCGGACGGCCCTTCTCGTGGGCGATCTTGATCTCTTCGACCAGGGCCTCGTCGCGCATGTCGTGCACCGAGTAGATCCGGTCCGGGTCGTCCTCGCGGATGTTCGGGGTGTTCGGCGGGATCACCGCGACCTCGAGCTTGAAGTACTCCCGCAGCTGCTCGCCGACGTGCACGGCGGTCGCGGTCATGCCGCACACCGTCTGGTAGAGGGCGATGTAGGCCTGCACCGTGATGGTGTCGAGGACCTCGCCCTCCTGCGTGGCCGACAGGCCCTCCTTCGCCTCCACGGCCGCCTGCAGGCCGTCCGGCCAGCGACGCCGCTGGGCGACACGGCCGCGCATCTCGTCGATCAGCTCGACGCCGTCGTTGCGGACGATGTAGTCGACGTCGCGGCGCAGCAGCGCGTGCGCGTGCAGGGCCACGTTCACCGCGGAGAGGTGCTCGACCTGGTCGTCGGCGTAGAGGTCGATGCCGCCGAGCTTCTCCTCCAGGTGCTTGAGGCCGGCCTCGGTGAAGGCGACGCTGCGGCCGTCCTCGGCCACCTCGTAGTGCTTGCCCTTGCGCAGGTCCTTCATCAGGGCGGCGGCCTCGTGCGCCGGGTCGCCTTCCCGGGCGACGCTGCCGGCCAGCACCATCGGCACCCGGGCCTCGTCGATCAGGATCGAGTCGGCCTCGTCGACGATCGCGGTGGCCAGCTCGCGCTGCACCCGGTCGGCCACATCGGTGACCAGCTGGTCGCGCAGGTAGTCGAAGCCGGCCTCGCTGACCGAGACGTAGGTGACGTCGGAGGCATACGCCTCGCGGCGCTCCTCCGGCGTCATCGACTCGGTCACCCAGGAGACGCTGAGGCCGAGCAGCGTGTAGATCGGCTCCATCCACTCCGCGTCACGCCGGGCCAGGTAGTCGTTGACGGTGAGCACGTGCACCGGGCCGTTGCCGAGCCTGGTGTGCCCGTACGCCGCGACGGCCGCGGTGAGCGTCTTGCCCTCACCGGTGGCCATCTCGGCGACCCGCTTGTCGAGCAGGGCCATGGCGCCGAGGAGCTGGACGTCATACGGCCGCTGGCCGATCGCCCGGCGCGCCGCCTCCCGCCCGATGGCGCAGATCTCGGCGTAGTCGGCCGCCTCACGGGCCGCCTCGGTCAGCGCCGCGTCGTCCAACTCCGTCAGCGAATCCTCGCGCGCCTCGATCGCACCGAGCCGCTTCGACAACGGCCCGAGGTCCACCGTCGTACCGGGACGCTGGAGAAACTTGCGGAACCGGCTCTTCAGCCGCTGCGAGACACCCATGGCGGGCAACGGTACTTCATTTTGGCCACGTGGCGGTGACGGACTCCCGGCGGACCGTCAGAAGGTGATGACCGCCTGCAACTCGTTCCGGCGACGCTCGGCCAGATCGGTGAGCAGAGCGGGCGCCTCGTCGAACGGCACCAGGGCGGTGACCAGGTGTTTCCGGATGGCGTCGCCGTCGGCTCGGAGCAGGTCGAGGGTGGCGGCGGAAAGACGTTCCCGGTCCCAGGCGTGGGCCAGGCCGCGCGGCACCCGGCCGATCTGCGCGCAGCGCACCGCCAGGCCGTTGTGGTGGAACTCCTCGCCGAGCCGCACCTCGTCCGCGCCGCCGGGGTAGAACGCCAGGTCGATCACGGTGCCCTGCGGGCGCAGCAGGCGCAGCCCGAGATGCAGGGCGGCGGCCTGTCCCCGGCACTGGAAGACCACATCGGCGCCCCGGTCGCCGTCGGCGTGCCGCCACCGGGTCTTCAGGATCACCGCCGGGTCGTCGCCGGAACTGTCCAAGGTCGCCAGACCCAGCGCCTCGGCCACCTCACGCCGGGCCGGGGTCGGGTCCACCACGACCACCGAGGCCGCGCCGTTCAGACGAGCGAACAGGGCGGTGAGCAGGCCGACCACCCCGGCGCCGACGACCGCGACACGCAGGCCCTCGACGCCGTCGGCCAGCGAGCGGACCGCCGGGCCGAACCGGTCGGCGGCCGCGTGCAGCAGGCCGTTGGCGCAGATCGGGCCCATGTGCGCGACGTAGATGCCGAGCACCGCGTCGAGTCCGGGTGGCAGCGGCACCACCCGGTCGCGCAGCGGGTGTCCGGGGTAGCCGGTGCGGTGCCCGTAGGTCATCGCGACCACGGTGCCGTCCGGGACGGCCGGGGTGCGGCTGCGCTCGACCCGGGCGACCTCCATGTAGCCGACCCGGGTCACCGGGTAGGCCTCGTCGGGCGGGGCGCCGAAGAGGCCGAGAGTGGGGTCGAAGCCCGCGTGCAGGGCCGGGTTGGTGCCCT
Source organism: Actinoplanes sandaracinus (assembly GCF_030009775.1). Taxonomy (GTDB): domain Bacteria; phylum Actinomycetota; class Actinomycetes; order Mycobacteriales; family Micromonosporaceae; genus Actinoplanes; species Actinoplanes sandaracinus. Next base: position 286,064 of record NZ_JASCTH010000009.1, read on the forward strand.
TGAGGAAGGTCAGTTCGGTGCCGGCCGACACGCCGCTGAACAGCGTGCGGGCATGGAAGCCGCCCTCCGGCACCTCGGTGTCGCCGACGTCGGCGATCTCCACGACGCCGGGGCCGGAGACGATGAGGTTGCGGTCAGACACGGACGGCTCCCGGGCGCACGGTGCGGCCCTCGGCCGCGGACTGGGCGACGGCAAGGGCGAGTTCGTGGGTACGCAGAGCCTCCGCGTACGGCACCCGGACGTCGTCCTGTTCGCCCCGGACCGCGCTGACGAACGCCCGGTCCACCGCGACGTGCGCCGAGGTGGGTTCGCAGGTGACCGTCTCGGTGTGGTCGCCGTCGCGGATCACCAGCTCGCTCTCGGTCAGCGCGAGCGCCAGGCCGTCGGCGTAGATCTCCAGCCCGGCCCGGTGCTTCCAGCCGAGCACACAGGTGGCGGCCAGGTTTCCGACCGCGCCGCCGGCGAACCGCAGCACCGCCGTGGTGGCGCCGTCCACGTCCGCGCCCTCGACCGCGGGCGGTGTGCCGTTGCCGTAGGCGGTCACCTCGTCCACCTCGCCGGCCAGGTACCGGGCCAGGTCGAGGACGTGCGCGGCCTGCTCGACGACGGGCCCGCCGGAGCGGCCGCCGATCGGCCACCACGCCACCGGCGGAACCTTGTCCAGCCAGGACCCGGTGACCAGCCGGATCGGGCGGCCGGCCAGCACCTCCCGGGCCTTCTCCACCACCGGCAGGTAGCGCCAGTGGTGACCCACCGCGGTCAGCAGGCCGCGGCTCTCCACGAGGCTGGCGATTTCAGCGGCTATGCCGTGATTGATAGCGATGGGCTTTTCCACGAACATCGGAAGTCCCGCCGCGATGACAGCCCTCTCCGCATCGCCGTGGGCGAACGGCGGGACGCAGACGTAGATGGCGTCCGGGCCCGAGTCGATCAGGTCGGCGACCGTGTCGTACACCCGTGCCCCATGCTCGGCCGCGAGGCGTCCCGCGGCCTCGGCCGCGACGTCGGTAATGCCGCTGACCTGCACTCCCGGCAGAGCCGAAAGCACCTTGGCGTGCCGGGTGGCAACGCCGCCCGCACCGATCAGACCGAAACGTGTCGTGGTCATCCGCTCCCCTGTCACCAGCGATGCCCTCGCATCGTCGGCCGGTTCTGTTACCAGCGCCCCGAATGGCAAACATTTGCAGATGAGGATTTCGTCACGCTCCAAGGAGATTGACGAGCCTCACCTCGGGGAATTCTGGCCGCGCCGACAAGATCGCGAACCAGGGGGTTAAGCCGATGCGGCAACCGCATGCGACCGTGTCTCCCGTCGTCGAGGCGTGGACGACCTACCGGACCGGCAGCGCCGGTCGATGGACACCCGAGGCTCTGCAGCGGGCGAAGGGCCGCACCACCGTGAGCGTGGTCATCCCCGCCCGGGACGAGGAAGCCACCATCGGCGCGATCGTCTCCACGATCCGCCGCGACCTGATCGAACGGGTGCCACTCGTCGACGAGATCCTGGTGGTCGACTCCCGGTCCACCGACGCCACCGCGATGCTGGCCCGGCGGGCCGGCGCCCGGGTGGTCAGCCAGGACCGGATGACCCGGGGCCTGCCCCGGATGGAGGGCAAGGGCGACGCACTGTGGGCCGGCCTCGCCGCCAGCAGCGGGGACGTGGTCGCCTTCATCGACGGTGACCTGCACGAGTTCTCCTCGCACTTCGTCACCGGGCTGCTCGGCCCGCTGCTCACCGACGGCGGCGTCGAATACGTCAAGGGCTTCTACCACCGGCCGCTGGCCGGGCCGGTGAGCGTCGAGACCGACGGCGGCGGCCGGGTCACCGAACTGGCCGCGCGCCCGCTGCTCAACCTCTTCTTCCCGGAACTGGCCGGCTTCGTGCAGCCCCTCGCGGGCGAGTACGCCGGGCGCCGCCGCACCCTGGAACGCATCCCGTTCGTCTCCGGGTACGGCGTGGAGATCGGCATGCTGATCGACCTGGTCGACCTGGTGGGCCTGGACGCCCTGGCCCAGGTGGACCTCGGCGAGCGCAAACACCGGCACCAGGGCACCGAGGCGCTCGGCCGGATGGCCACGCAGATCCTGGTGACCGCCTGGTCCCGGATGTACCGGCGAGGACTCACCACCGAGCCGATGCCGCCGTCGACGATGCTCACCCAGTTCCGGCGGGGCGGCGAGGGCGTGCTGCCCAACCTGGAGCGCCAGATCGCGGTGACCGACATCGTCGTCACCGAGCGGCCGCCGCTGGGCTCGATCAAGAGTGCGGTGGCCGCGTAATGCGCGTTCTGATGAACGCCGGACCGTGGCTGCCGGTGCCACCGGCCGGGTACGGCGGCATCGAGAACATCGTCGGCACGCTCATCCCGGAGCTGCGGCGGCTCGGCGTGGAGGTGGTGCTCGCCAGTGTCGGCGAGAGCACCGTCGAGGCGGACGGGCTCGTGTCGGTGTTCGAGCGGGGACAGTTCGGGGCCATCCAGCGGCCGTACAACCAGGCCGTCGGGGTGGTCCAGGCGCACCAGCACGCGGTGCTGCGAGCGGCGGCCGACGGCGGCTTCGACCTGATCCACGACCACGTCGAGGCGGCCGGGCTGGTCAGCGTGGCGGCCCTCGGCGAGGGCGCGCCGCCGGCGTTGCACACCCTGCACTGGGACCTGCACAAACACCCGGAGCTCTACGGCACCTTCGACGGCGGCGACCGGGTACGCGTCAACGGCGTCTCCGCGTCACAGCTCGCCCGGGCCCCCGAGGCGCTGCGCCGCCACTCGATCGGGCACGTCCACCTGGCGACCCCGCTGGCCGAGCAGCCGGTTCCGGAGATCAACCGCGGGTCGTACGCCGTGGTCCTCGGAAGGATCAACCCGGGTAAGGGACAGGATCTGGCGGCGCGACTGGCGCACGAGGCCGGGTTCGATCTCGTCCTGGCGGGGCCGGTCGGCCCGTACCGCAACGCCGCTGAACTCGCCGCCGCGGACCGTGACCCGGCCGCGGACAGCAACCCCGACGTGCGTTTCTGGCGCGAGAAGGTGGCGCCGCACGTCGACGGCGTGCGGGTGCGGTGGGTCGGGACGGTGACCGGCCGCGACCGGGACCTGCTGGTGGCCGGGGCCCGCGCCGCGTTCTTCCCGTTGCGATGGGAGGAGCCGGGCGGCACCGCCGTGGTGGAGTCGCTGGCCCTGGGCACGCCGGTGATCGGGATCGCCCGCGGCTGCCTGCCGGAGCTGATCGAGGAAGGCCACACCGGCCTGCTCACCAGCGACGAGGACGCTCTGGGCGACCTGGTGCACAAGGCGGTCACCATCGACGCGGGCGCGTGCCGGGCCGAGGCGGAACGCCGCTTCACCCCGGCCGTGATGGCCGCCTCCTACCTGCGCCTCTACGAACAGCTCAGCTGACGTTTGTTCCGGGCGGGCGCCGGGCACCTTGTCGGCGAACCGCCAGGTCAGCACCACCGCCACGACGGCTTCCACCAGCAGGCTGATCCGCAGCACCCCGAGCACCACCTGGCGGACGTCGCCGACACCCA
>NZ_JASCTH010000090.1 GCF_030009775.1 Actinoplanes sandaracinus
AGAGGCCGGTCATGAACTGTTTAGGTTGATCTATGCGTTGGGTCCGTTTGGAGATCGTTCTGCGGGTTCGCGATAGATAGTGATCACTCGATCGAATGAAAGATGAACATCGGTCACGTCAGGCGGGCTGTCTGCACGGTTGGGCTGGTCATGAGCGTGCGTAAGCCGTACCCCAGCGACGTCACCGATGAGCAGTGGGCGCTGATCGGTCCGTTTCTGGACGCCTGGAGAGCCAGACGGGTCTCGGTCGCGGGACGTGTGGGCGACCAGGATCTCCGGGAAATCGTGAATGCGATCCTGTATCAGAACCGGACCGGCTGCCAGTGGGCGTACCTGCCGCACGACCTGCCCCAGAAGCCGGTGACTTACTACTATTTCGGGTTGTGGCGCGATGACGGCACCGACGCCGCGATCCATGACCTGCTGCGCTGCCAGGCCCGCGAGAAGGCCGGCCGCACCGAGGACCCGACTGCGGTCATCCTGGACACCCAGTCGATCCGGGCCGCGAACCACGTTCCCGCCGCGACCACCGGCAAGGATGCCGCCAAGAAGGTTCCGGGCCGCAAACGCGGCCTGGCCGTGGACGCGCTCGGCCTGATCATCGCGGTGATCGTGACCGCCGCGTCCGTGACCGACAACGCGATCGGCATCCGGCTGCTGGACAAGGTCGCCGAACACACCCCGACCGTGACCCGTGCCTTCGTCGACGCCGGGTTCAAGCAGGACTTCGCCCTGCACGGCGCCGTGCTGGGCATCGACGTGGAGGTCGTGAAACGCTCCGATGTCCGGCCCGGGTTCGTCCCGGTGAAGAAGCGATGGCTGGTCGAGCAGGTCAACGGCACCCTGATGCTGCACCGCCGGCTGACCCGCGAATACGAGAGCCGGCCCGAATCGAGCGTGTCACGCACGCTCTGGGCCTCCACGGCCAACATCGTGCGCCGGCTGACGAACGCCGTCACGCCGACCTGGCGGTGAACCCGCCGTGCACCTGACCGCGATCCTCGACCTGATCGCCGAACGAGAGACCATCGCTGGTCACGCCGCCGGCCAGCTCCGCAAAAAGATCACCGCACTCACCGCCGAACTCGCCCGCCTCGACAGCGAACTGGCCGATCTGGCGACTACCCGCACGACCCTGCGAGACCTTGCCGCCGAGCAGTTCACCGACGACGACCCGACCATCGCCAGTGCCCCGTACCAGCAGATCCTCGCCGCTCTCGCGGCGAACCCGGCCGGGATGCGCGCCAAGGACGTCTGCCTCGCCGTCGGTGTCGACCCCGCCCCCAAGCACGTCGAAGGTGCCCGGGCACGACTCAAACGCATGGTCAGCCGCGGAATCCTGATCGAGAACGAACCCGGAATATTCACTCTCGCCACGAAACGGACCTAATCTTTCCTACCGCCCTCT
>NZ_JASCTH010000091.1 GCF_030009775.1 Actinoplanes sandaracinus
CCCGTCAGGCTGCTCGTGTGACATGGGCGGGCAGGGTCTTGGCGGTCTTGGCGGGGTGGTGTGCGAGGGTGCCGGCCGGTTGGTGCCGGGTGTCGGGGGCCTGGGTGGTGGTGGCGGCTTCGGTGCGCAGGCTGTCTCGGGTGGCGGCGGCGAGTTGGGTGTCGTGCCAGGCGAGGCGTTCCGCGGCGGCGGCCTGCTGGTATCGCTGAGCGAGGTATGCGGCGGCGGCGCGGTGTATCTGCAGTTCTTGCTCGGCGGGGTGCAGGCGGGGGTCCCAGTCGCCGCGGCCGGTGAGAGCGTCGGCGACGGTGTTGATGGGGAGTTGGCCGTTGCGGGCGGCGGCGAGCAGCGTGCGGTGCAGGAAGCGTTCGCGTTCGGCGTACTGCGCCGGGGTGGCGGCGGTCTGTGGGACCGGGAACGCGGCGGCGGCCCGGCTGCGGGCCAGTCGGGCATCGGCGTCCTGCCAGGCTTGCCAGGCGTTGTCGAGGTTGTGCTGTGTCTGCTGCCAGTGCTGGTGCCAGCGTTGCGCGGTCGCGGTGGCGTGGTGGGCCGCGGCGGTGATTTCCTGGGCGTAGCGGGTGGTGTCGGCTGTCTGCCGGCGGTGGTGGTGTGTGTGGTAGCCGCGCAGGGTTTCGGCGGTGTGGCGTAGTGCTTGTCCTGGTCTGCGGACGCCTTCGGGGCTGGCGAGTACTGCCAGCGCCGGACCGGTCAGCGCGATGAGGATGATCCAGATCGCCAGTACGGCGGGTTCCTGCAGAAGAATCTGTGCCACGTCCATGCGGGAGGGGTCCTGTCCATGGGTCGGGTCTGCCACCGAGGGCGCCTCACCGGCGGTGACTGCGGTGAGGCGGAAAGCCGGTCCGCCGTTATGTGGGGCGTTCGGCATCGGATTGACGCTGCGGCGCCGTGCGGCGGTGTCACGCCGGCTGGGCGCGGCTCATGCGTGGTGAGCTGGCGGGGCTCTCGAGCTGGCGGCATCGGCGGCGTGCTGCGCCGGCCGGATTCGGGTCCGGTCCGCCACGGGAGCCCGCGTCGCGGTCACCGCGGTGGCGGGTTGACGTGAGCGGGTAGGGGCAACGGGCGCGGTATCGCGGGGTGCCGGCTGCTGGACAGCGGCCGTGGACATCTCGGCCTTACGGCCGGGGTCGGGACGCGCGACTGCGGGACTGTTGATACCGCTGATCAGGAGCAGGGCCAGCATGGCCGGCAACGAGCGGGCCAGCATGCTGAGCCGCCGGGTCGTCGCCATGGCAACCACGTTAACCAACCGGGCGGGCAACTACACCGCTCGATGTAGGTGGCCCACGTCATACCGGCCGG
>NZ_JASCTH010000092.1 GCF_030009775.1 Actinoplanes sandaracinus
TGTCAAGCCCCGGGTTTGATGGAGAGTTGTTTAGCTGGTTTCCAGGGGTGCGGTGACCGGTCGGGTCATCGCGTGTAGGTCCTCGTATTCGGCGGGTGGGACGTGGCCGAGCTCGCCGTGCAGGCGCCGGTTGTTGTACCAGTCGATGTACTCGACGGTGGCCATCTCCAGGTCGTCCAGGCCGCGCCACGGCCCCTTGTTGCGGACGAGTTCGGCCTTGAACACGGAGTTGAACGCCTCGGCCATCGCGTTGTCGAACGAGTCGCCCTTCGACCCGACCGAGGCCACGGCGCCGGATTCAGCGAGCCGCTGACTGTAGCGAATCGCTCGATATTGCACGCCCCTGTCGGAGTGGTGCACGAGTCCTTGCAGGTCAGCGCCGTGGTTCTCGCGCCGCCAGATCGCCATCTTCAACGCGTCGAGAGCCAGATCGGTGTAAAGACTCGTGGCCACCTGCCAGCCGACGATCATGCGGGAGTACACGTCCAGCACGAACGCGGCGTACACCCAGCCCACGGCCGTGCGCACGTAGGTCAGATCAGCGACCCACAGCTGGTTCGGCGCCTCTGCGGTGAAGTCGCGTTTGACCAGGTCACGAGGCCGTTCGGTCTCGGCCGCCGGCCGGGTCGTGCGCGGTGACTTGTCGCGCAGCAGCCCGCGCAGCCCGGCCTCGCGCATCAATCTTTCGACGGTGCACCGGGCCACCCGCACGCCACGACGGTGCAGGTCGTGCCAGATCTTACGGACGCCGTAGACGCCGTAGTTCTCGGCGTGGATCTGCTTGATCAGCGCGGTCAGTACGGCGTCGCGGCGGGCGCGGGCGCTCACGGGCCGGGTCTTGACGGCGTAGTAGGTCGACGGTGCGATCGCTGCGGGCGTGTCTTGCAGTGCCTGCAGGACCGGCTGGACACCGTGCTGTTCCTTCTGGGAGTCGACGAAGTCGACCTTCAACGCGACGGACGGTCCAGCTCCGCCGCGAAGAAACTCGCCGCGGACTTCAGGATCTGGTTCGCCCGCCGCAACTCACGATTCTCCCGTTCCGGAGCGGCGAGGCGTTCCGCGTCGCTGCTGGTCGTACCCGGCCGCTGTCCGGCATCGGTCTCGGCCTTCTTCACCCACGTCCGCAACGCCTCCGGATGAACCCCGCACTGATCGGCGATCCGCCGGATCGCGCCCACCGCGGACACCGGATCCCGGCGAGCCTCGACCGCCAACCGGGTCGCACGCTCACGCAGCTCATCGTTGTACTTCTTCGGTGCCGGCATAGCTAAATCTTCTCCCAGGTTTCGATGTCTCCATCAAACCCGGGGCGGAACA
>NZ_JASCTH010000093.1 GCF_030009775.1 Actinoplanes sandaracinus
CTAGTAGTGCTTTGTCACTTTCGAGTGGCTGATGGTGACTTGTTCATGGACGGTCGCTGTCATTGAGGTATGGACGTTGTTGAGGCTGACCGGTTGCGTGATGACCTGGCCGAGTTCGCGTCGGATGTGTTCGCGTCGCTGACCAGGGCGGGCTGGCAGGATCGGGCGGCCGCGTATCTGCAGGGATTGATGATCGACGGGCGGCGGAAGTCGATCCAGCCGATGGCCGCCCGGCTGCAGGGCGTGCATGAGCAGGCGTTGAACCACTTCGTGACCAACAGCCCGTGGCAGGTCGCGCCGGTCCGGCAGCGGATCGCAGCGCTGGCCGATCAGGCGATCGGCCCGACGGCGTGGGCAATCGACGACACCGGCCTACTCAAATGCGGCACCGCATCGCCGTGTGTGGCCCGCCAGTACACCGGCACCGCGGGCAAGGTCACCAACTGCCAGATCGCGGTCAGCGTCAGCATGGTCACCGACACCGCGTCCTGCCCCGTCGACTGGCGGTTGTTCCTGCCCGAGTCCTGGGATCCCGCCTCGCCCAAGGCCACCACGAATGTCCACGACCGTCGCCGCCGTGCCGGGATCAGCGACGACGTGACCCATCGGGAGAAGTGGCGCCTTGCCCTGGACATGATCGACGAACTACTGAGCTGGGGACACCGGCCACCGCTGATCGTCGCCGACTGCGGCTACGGCGACGCCGCGGAGTTCCGGCACGCCTTGACCGAACGCGGGCTGCCTTATCTGGTGCAGGTCAGCGGCAGACTCAGCGCCTACCCGGCCTCGACAGAACGCACGATCGGCAAATACGCCGGCGTCGGTTCCTACCCCACACCGCGTTACCAGCAGCCGGCAGCCACCCTCACCGAACTGATCACCACCGGCCCCGCCCGGGCCCGGCGAGTGACCTGGCGGCCCGGCTCACGCATGCGCGCCGGCAGTCCAGTCCTGATGTCATCGCACTTCGTGTTCACTCGCGTCCGCCCCGCCGGACGAGCCCTGCTGTCCGCCCACCGCGGCAAGGACCTGCCCGAGGCCTGGCTGATCGCCGAATGGCCACCCGGCAGCCCGGAGCCAATCAAGTACTGGCTCTCCGACCTGCCCGCCCGGACCGCGAAACGCACCCTGATCCGATGGGCGCAACTACGCTGGCGCATCGAACACGACTACCGCGAAGTCAAGACCGGTCTCGGTCTCGACCACTACGAAGGCCGCACCTGGCAAGGCTGGCACCACCACGTCACCCTCGTCTCCGCAGCCCACATCTTCCTGACCCTGCAACGCCTCGACCC
>NZ_JASCTH010000094.1 GCF_030009775.1 Actinoplanes sandaracinus
GTCACGGCGAGTTCGTGGTAGCGCTGGGCGACGGCGGGCCAGCGTGGCGCCGGCTCGGCGTGGCCGCTGCGTTCGCGCAGTGTGGCGGCCAGAGCGGGCTTGGTGAGGATCTTGCGGATCGCGGTTGCCAGGGCGGCCGGGTTCTTGTGGGGAACGAGCAGGCCGGGCCCGTCGGTGAGCAGTTCCACCGCGTGCGGGAACGCGGTCGCGACGACCGGGATCCCGGCCGCCACCGCCTCGACGAGGACGCCCGAGGTGACCTGCTCGGTGGAGTCGTACGGCAGCACGACGACATCGGCGGATCGGATCAGTTCCCCGAGCGCCGCGTCGTCGAGGTAGTCCGACTCGTAGCGCACGTGGTGCGCGACGCCGAGTGCCGCGCCGAGCTGGTGCAGGCTCGCCCGGTACGCCTCGCCGTGCACTTCGGCGACTTTGGGGTGGGTCCGGCCGGCCACGGTGTAGACGGGCGCCGGATCGGGGCTCCGTAGCCGGGCCAGGCCACGCAGCGCCCACTCGATGCCCTTGCCCGGGCCCAGCAGACCCCAGGTGAGCATGTGTGGCTGCTCGTACCGGCGGGCCGGCGGACCGGTGTAGTCGGAGGCGCCGTGCGGGATCACCGAGACCTTCGCCGCGTCGACGGCATAGCCGGCGAGCAGCCGGTCGTGTGCGGTCGCGGTGATGGTCACGACCGCCCCGGCGGCGGCCGCGATCTGTTCGAGCAGAGACTTCTGCCTCGCGGTGGGATGGGCCGGCACGGTGTGCAGGACGACGAGGCTCGGCACCGTGAGGCGGCGCAGCACCGACAGGACGTCTCCGCCGTCGCGTCCGGGGTAGATGCCGTACTCGTGCTGGACGACGGCGACGTCGAAGGTGTTGAGCACCTCGGCGGCGTCACGCCAGCCGGACAGGTCCGTGTCCACCCAGGTGTGCGCCACGCCGGGGGCGGGCCTGAGGTCGTCGCCGTTGCCGGCGACCCGCACGACTCCGGCCGGCTCACCGTCCGTGCCGAGGTGGGCGGCCAGCGCCGCGTTGAAGGTCGCCAGGCCGCAGCGGGTGGGCGGGTGAGTGCTGAGGAATCCGTACCTGATGGTCATGAACCGTGCCTTCCGGTTGTCGGCCCCCGCCGCGGGTGACACGCCGGCAGACCTCACGCGGTGACGGCGCCGACCTGCCAGCGTGTGTGGCGGGCGACGGGCCGGCCCGGAACGGGCCGGCCGTGCCGAGGATGCGAATCGTGCGGTGAGCGGATCCGTGTCAGT
>NZ_JASCTH010000095.1 GCF_030009775.1 Actinoplanes sandaracinus
TTCTCGACCGGCGGCGGCGACGGCTCTCGCGACGGCGTGGTCGGGGCCCCCGCGAAGGCGGGAACAGCCAAACCTGATATGACCATGACATTAGCGAGCGAACCGACGAACAGCCGATTCCAGCGGCGCGACAACGTGCTGCGCGAGCGTGTAAGCATTACCCGTTTCCCCTGAATCGACATGCTCAGTACGGACGCTTCCAGATCATCCGACCGGCCGGATCGTGTAGTTCCAGCCGGCCGTCATCGAAGAGCACCAGCCTGTCCGCGGCCGTGCCATGCGTGGCGCTGTCCCACGCGGGGGTCCCGTTCGCGCGGTAGGTCACGAGATTGCCGTCGCCCTGCATGACCGTGTACGCGCCCGGGTTACCCCAGGTGTTGGGCGACCAGATCGCCGTGCCCTGCCGGTAGAGCACCAGGTTGCCGTCGGTCTGCATCCGCACCTGGTAGAGGTTGTCGCTGGAACGCAGCACGTCGCCCGCGTGCATCGTCTCGTTCTTGTTCAGCACGTTGACGGCACTGCCACCCGAGGTCTGCTGCTTGTACATCAGGGCAACCGCGGCGTCCGTCATCGCGCCTTGGAAGACGGCGATGTCGTCGATGCCGCCGCGCCACTGGTCGGTCAGTGCCCCGTGGTACAAGGTCTGCCCCACCAGCAACGATCCGGTCGCGTCGAACGGGGCGGCGGGCAGGCTCGTGACGGCCTCCCGGACGCCGTTGACATAGATCCGGGTTCTCTTGGCGCCGGCATCGTAGACCGCGGTCAAGTGGGTCCACACTCCCGCGACAGCGTCCGAGGTCGACGTCGCTTGGAACATCGTCGTCTTGTTGTCGACGTTCGGCGCATCCTGTAATCCGACGGTGAACACCCACTTACCGGTGGCCGGGTGGTATCGCAGCCAGAAGGCGCTCTCGTGGGCGCCGCGCTGCGCGATGATCGTGCGGCTGCCGGTCGCGCCGGTGGTGTCGAGCATCGCCCACACCGAGACCGTGTACGACTGATCGGTACGCAGCACCTGCCGGTCCTGCCACAACGTCAACTCGTTGCCGTCGCCGTCCGGCGGGGTGGTACCGGTCTTCACTGCCGACCTGCCGTACTCGGA
>NZ_JASCTH010000096.1 GCF_030009775.1 Actinoplanes sandaracinus
CATGATCTGCTGCGCTGCCAGGCCCGCCAGAAGGCCGGCCGGGTCGAGGATCCGTCGGCGGTCGCGCTCGACACCCAGTCGATCCGGGCGGCGAACCACGTTCCGGCCGCCACTACGGGCAAAGACGCAGGTAAGAAGGTGCCGGGCCGCAAGCGGGGCCTGGCCGTGGACGCCCTCGGCCTGATCAATCGCGGTCGTGGTCACCGCCGCGAGCGTGACCGACAACGCGATCGGGATCAAACTACTGGACCAGGTCGCGCAACACACCCCGACGGTGACCGCAGCCTGGGTCGACGCGGGCTTCAAGCAGGACGTCGGTGTGCACGGCGCCGTGGTCGGCATCGACGTCCAGGTCGTCAAGCGCTCCGACACCAAGCCCGGCTTTGTGCCGGTCAAGAAGCGGTGGATCGTAGAGCAGGTCTACGGCACCTTGATGTTGCACCGCCGGCTGGTGCGCGAGTACGAGAGCAAGCCGGCCTCGTCGGTGTCGCGCACGTTGTAGGCATCGATGGCGAACATGGTTCGCCGGTTGACCGGCACCAGCACGGCGACCTGGCGAAACCCGTAAGGCCGGCCGGTGCACCTCGACACCCTTCTCGGCCTGATCAGCGAACGCGAGACCACCGCGACCGCTACCGCCGGACGCCTGCGCGAGCAGATCAGCCTGCTGACCACTGAGCTGACCCGCATCGATCGTGAACTGGCCGACCTGGCCACCACCCGCGGCATGCTGCGGAATCTGGCCGCGACCGAGTTCACCGCTGACGACCCGACCGTGATCAGCTCCGCCTACCAGCAGATCCTCGCTGTTCTGGGCACGTCCACCACCGGGATGCGGGCCAAGGACGTCTGCCTCGCCCTCGACATCGAACCACTGCACAAGAACGTCGAAGGCACCCGCGCCAAGCTGAAACGCCTGGTCAACCGCAACCTCGTCACCGAGAGCGAGACCGGAATATTCACCCTTGCCCCTAAAAGGACGTAATCTCTATAACCGCCCTCTCAG
>NZ_JASCTH010000097.1 GCF_030009775.1 Actinoplanes sandaracinus
CACCCGTGCCGCCGCCGGCCCGCCGCGCAAGAGCGCCGGCGGTCAGCCGTTCAAGACGAAGGCCGAGAAGCGGGCCGAGGCCAAGGCCGCCAAAGCGCGCGCCCGGGCGATGCGCCGACGCCGCCGGGCGCTGGCCGTCGGCGGCGCGGCGGTGGCCGTGCTGGCCCTGCTCGTCGGGCTGGTCGTGTGGGTCGGCCGTTCGTCACCGCCGCCGAGCCCGGCCGCCGCCAGCACCGCCGCCGGCCCGCGCGCGACCGCGTCGAGTGCGGCGTTTCCGCCGGTGCCCCCGGGCGCCGACCCGGCGTTGAGCAAGAAGCCGGCCGCGACCGCGGGCGCCGGCACGGTCACCGAGCTCAAGACCACCACCCTCATCCAGGGCACCGGCGCGGCGGTCCAGCCGGGTCAGACGATCGACGTCAACTACGTCGGCGTCACCTACACCGACGGCAAGGAGTTCGACTCGTCCTGGAGCCGGTCGCAGCCGTTCAGCTTCCCGATCGGGACCGGCAACGTCATCCCGGGCTGGGACCAGGGACTGATCGGGGTGAAGGTCGGCAGCCGGGTCCAGCTCGACATCCCGGCCGCCCTGGCGTACGGCGACAAGCCGAGCGGCGGGCAGCCGGCCGGCGCGCTGCGTTTCGTCGTCGATGTCCTGTCGGCGGCCTGACCCCGGTCACCGGCCGG
>NZ_JASCTH010000098.1 GCF_030009775.1 Actinoplanes sandaracinus
GTTCGAACCCCTGTCCGAGTGGTGGATCAACTGGCCGTCGCGGACGTCACGCGACCAGATGCCGTACTCGAGCGCGGCCAGGATCAGATCGGTGTCGCACCGATCAGAGGTCTTCCAGCCGACGATGCGGCGGGAGAACACGTCGCGGACGGCGGCCAGCCAGAACACACCCTCGCCGCAGGGGATGCGGGTGGCGTCGGCGACCCATAGCCGGTTCGGGGCTGCGGCGGTGAAGGTGCGGTTGACCAGATCCGGTGCCGGCGTGTGCGCGGGATTCTGCTTCGTTGAGCCGCCGCGCCAGCCGCGGCGCAGGAACGCCCCGTGCCAGCCCTGGCCGGCCATCAGCCGCTCGATGCGTTTGCGTCCGACACGGATGCCGTCGCGGCGCAGCTGCCGGTGGACGCGGTCGGCGCCATAGGTAAACCCGGACGCCTCCCAGATCTCATGAATGTTCGACAGCAGCCCGAGGTCGACCAGGTCTCGGTCGCTGGGTTGTTCGGCCTGCTTGATCCACTGGTAGTAGGTCGACTCGGCGATGTTCAGAACCCGTAGCAGGAGCGCGACCGCGAAGCGGTCACGGTGTTCGTCGATGAACCTCATGACCGTCGCCGGGTCGGGCCGAGCTCCGACGCGAAATAGCTGCTCGCAGCACGCAGGATC
>NZ_JASCTH010000099.1 GCF_030009775.1 Actinoplanes sandaracinus
CGGATGTGGCCTTGGCCTTGCAGTGGCTGGCTGAGGCGGCGATTACACCGCTCGGTCCCGGTCGGTGGCTGGATAGTGAGCCGCCTGTGGTGGAGATGACGAACGACGAGGTGGCTTTCTCCTGCTCCTACGGGATGCTTTTCGATGACGGTGACGGTTCGGACCCGGTGCAGCGGGTCCGAACCGCGTTGGGTCTGCTGGATCTGACCGACGCGTTCGGGATGGTGGCCGACTTGGAGGCGTACGTCCTGAAACATGAGGACCCGGCGGTCATCGAGGCTTTCTGGGCAGGCTGCCGGACACGCCTGGAAGTAGCCGAACCGCTCGAGAGTCTGCGGTTGGACCTACGGACGTGCTGGTTCCTCAGAGCAGATACTGGCGGGGCTACGTTCGCCGCGTTGCTCGGCGACGATGTACGCCGTCTCGCGGCGGATGACCGCCTGCCGGACCTGACCCACGGCCCACTGCACCACCGCGCCCGGCACGTACTGGAAGACTCCGGCACGGTCGACTGGGCCGACAAGCGTGACACCCTCCGAGCCGCCTCGACCGTCGCTGAGCTACACCCGGCGGTGTTCC